>NZ_JAHUWU010000010.1:0-124515 GCF_019218845.1 Aeromonas sp. sif0611
AGACTCATCAGTCCGGCGTGTTCCGCCGTGCTGGTAGGGGCGCATTATAGGGAGCCGCGCCGGGATGACAAGGGCTTTTTGTAAAAATGCGTTAGTTTGCTGAAAAAGCAGGCTGAACCTCATGAAATGCGAGTTTTAGCTCCGTTTCATGCCGCTTTTTTGTTCACTCCATCGGTCTGGGCCTGGATGTAGTTGACCCAGCTGGTCGCCTTCTGTTGCCAGTTGTCCTGCTGTTGCAGCTCGCGAGCCAGCTCCAGCGCCTGGGCATACTGTTCCTTATTAAGATGTGCCTGCACCAGCAGCGCCTTGGCTCTATTGCCCTGCTCACCCTTGGCTGACTTCATGGCCACCAGCTGGGTCATGGCGGCTTCTGTCTTGCCTTGTTGCAACAACAGCTCGGCGACGCGCATGACCGCCTTGGGCTGGGCATGCTGTTTGGCGAGCAGTTGCCAGCTATCTACCGCCTTGGGCCACTCGCGGGCACCTTCCCACAACTGGGCCAGCAGTTGCTGGTTCTCGGCACTCGCCTTCATCTGTCCCTTGGCCATGGCCGCTTCCAGCAGACGGGCACCGCGATAGGGTAGCCCCTGCCAGGCATAAAGCCGGATCAGCTGGTTGCGGGCGGCCGCATCGTCCATCAACTGACGATCGATGGCGGTCTGCAACAGCGCCAGCGCCTGGTCCCCGCGCTTGGCGGAGAGGTTGAGCGATACCGCCTGTTGCCACCACTTGCTCTCTTTTGGTTCGTGGCGGATCAGCTCTTCTGCCTGCTCTGCCGCTGCGCCATAACGTTGCAAGGCGGTGAGGGCGGAGAGGCGAATGATCGCCGTCTGCTTGTACCAACCTTTCTTCAGCAACTGCTCGCTCTGGCTGACCGCCTCGCCGTATTGCTTGTTGTGGTAATAGAGGCCGGCCAGACGCAAGCGCAAGACATCGTCGGACTTGAGTGCCAGTGCCGCCTTGTAACTGGCGATGGCGCCTGACCAGTTGGATTGCTGGGCCTGGATATCCCCACGCAGACGCAGCAACTGGAGCTGCTGCTGCTCGGGCCACTCTTTATAGGCCAGCGCCTGTTCCACGTAGCGACTCGCCTGTGCGGTCTGCTGCAGGTTGGCCGCCAGTGAAGCCTGCAACTGGGCCAGCCAGGCGCGCTCGGCATCGGAGCCAGGCTTGAGCCCGGTCGCCTTGTTCTGGGCCTGTTGCCACTGACCCGACTGATAGAGCTTCATCACAGGCTCCAGCTGACGGGAGAAATGAGGGCTCACTTCCATGGCCAGACAGGCTTGGCTGACCAGGGCCAGCAGGCAGATCCAGATCCGCAACATGGTTATGACTCCAATTTGAATTTGAGATTGATGGTTTGCACCAGCTTGTCGGTGGCACCCGGTCTTGGCTGGTAGCGCCACTTGCTGACGGCCTGAATCGCCGCCCGCTCGAACTGCCGCTTGGGTTTGGCGTCGATCACTTCCACATCTTGTACCCGCCCCTCGGCATCGACGCTAAAGCGCAGGGTCACCGAGCCTTCTATGCCGGCCTGCTGGGCCCGATAGGGATAGACGGGTTCGACCCGCTGCAAGGGGGTCAGCATGTCGCCGACCCCTATGCCCGCGCCCTGTGACTGACCATGGAAGCTGCCGCTCGCCACCGGGGTAGGGCTGGTTGCGACCCCGGGGGCAGATACCTGCACTGCGCTCAGGCTGGATACCAGATCCAGGCTGGGCTGCACCGAGGGCAGCGGGGCCGCTGCCGGCATGGGCATGGGCGTGGACGCCAGAGCGGCGGGAGGCTCCGGCAAGGGTTCCGGCTCCTGGGGTACCGGGCGCTCGCGCACCTGCACCTCGTTCACCTCGGTCTGCATGTTGATGACGATGGCTTTCTGCTCGGACGAGGCCTTCTCTCCCCGGGGGGGTTCCACCAACGTGGCCATGAACAGCAGGATCCCCAGGCTGAGGGCAATCCCCAGCCCCAGGCTCATCAGCTTGAACTTCATTTCGGCGCCACCGCCACGGCGATATTGGCGATGCCTGCCGCCTTGGCCTCATCCATCACCCGCACCACCTTGCCATGGGGCACCCGTTCATCAGCCTGGATCACCAGGCTGGCCTCGGGCTGCTCCGACAGCAGACGGGCCAGACTGGCCTGCACCCGCTCCACATCCACCTGTTTGCGGTCGAGGAAGATCTGCCCCTGGGCGCCGATCGCCAGCATGATGCTGGAGGACTTCTGCGCCTTGGCCTGGCTCGCCTGGGGCCTGTGCACTTCTAGCCCGGCTTCCCGTACGAAGGAGGTGGTCACGATGAAGAAGATCAGCATGATGAACACGATATCCAGCATGGGGGTCATGTCGATCTGCACTTCATCACGCTGGCGTTTGGATTGCCGTCTCATTGCATTACCTTCTCTTCTCGCAGGCCGTCCCGGGTCTTGGCCAGCGCACGCTTGGCCTGGCTCTCGAGACGACTGAGTAACAACACGCCGGAGAGCGCCACCACCATGCCTGCCATGGTGGGGATGGTAGCGCGGGAGATCCCGCCCGCCATGCTCTCCGGGTTAAAGCGGTTGGCGGCGGCCAACGCATCGAATACGCCTATCATGCCGGTCACTGTGCCGAGCAGACCCAGCATGGGGCAGAGCACCACCAGGGTGCGGATGAAGATGAGATGGCGGTTGAGCTCGAGTTCGGCCTCGGCCAGCCAGCGGCTGCGGATCGCCTTGGCGTGCCAGCTGTGTCGCTCGCTGCGCCCCTGCCAGCGGCCGAACAGCTGCCGCTGCAGCGGGCCGAAGCCCAGGTTGAGGTAGAGCAACCGCTCGATCATCAAAATCCACATCAGCACCAGCAAGGCCAGGATGACCCAGAGCACGGGGCCGCCACGGCCCATGAAGCTCTGCAACTGTTGCCAGATGTCGACCATCATGCCACCCGCTCCATCCCGTCCCCGTTATTCTCGGCTCGCTCGGCCAGAATGCCGGCGACCTGCTGCTCCAGCACGTTGGAGAGCTCGGTGAAACGGGATTGCAGCAGGCTGTGGGCCAGGATCAGCGGAATGGCGGCCACCAGCCCCTGAACCGTGGTGATCAGCGCCATGGAGATGCCGCCCGCCATGATCTTGGGATCGCCGGTACCGAACTGGGTGATGGCCTGGAAGGTGCCTATCATGCCGGTGACGGTGCCGAGCAGCCCCAGCATGGGGGCGATGGCCGCGATCACCTTGACCATGCCGATGCCACGCTCCATCCGGGGCGTCTCCTGCAGTATGGCCTCGTCCAGCCTCAGTTCGAGGGTCTCCATGCTCAGCTCCGGGTGCTTGTCCGCCACCGTAAGCACCCGACCGAGGGCGTTGTCGGCGTGGTATTCGCCACTCTTGAGCTGGCGACGCACCAGGGTCAGTTCGCGGGAAAGGGTCCAGAGCCGTACGGCGGCAATGCCGAGGCCGATGGCGGCCAGCAGCACTATGATGGCGCCAACCTGGCCCCCTTGCTGAACTTGCTGCCAGAAGGTCGGCGCCTGGGCCTGCATCTCGAGCAGGACGCCGTGGGAGGGATCCAGCGGCAACGCCTCGCCTTCCTTGCCCTGATAGGCGGTCAGCTCGGACAGCAAGCCGCCGGGCAGCCCCAGTACAGGGATCAGCCCTTCGCCGCTCGGTTGCAGGAAGCCTTCGCTGCCAAACAGCGCGAAGCTGCCGACCCGGGTCAGCGCCTGCTCACTGGCCGCGCCCTGGGCATTGAGCACCTTGCCATCGAACTGGACAACCCGACCCGACTCGCGGATCTCCTGCAGCAGGGTAGCGGGCAGCAGGGCAAGGGCGGCGCGATCCGGCACCTGCTTGTCCTGGGCCATGGCCTTCAAGGCTGTCAGGCGATCCGGATACTGGCCCTGCACCGAGGAGTCACCCAGCAGCTTGACCGCATCGCTGGCGCCCTGACGGGTCACCGCGAAGATCTCGTTCATGTCGCCGGAGGCTTGCTCCCAGCGGATGTTGAGTTCGACCAGTTGCTTTTCATTGCTGGCAAACTGGCCAGCCAGCTCCTTGCTCAGGCGCTGGGCCTCAGCCAGCCTGGCGCGGGCACTGTGCAATTCGGTGGAGACTGATGCGAGATCCTGCTGTGCCTGTTGCTCGCGGGCCCGTTCCTGCTGTTGCCACTCTTCATTGGCAAGGGCCAGCTGGGAGCAGAGGGAGAAGGTGATCAGAAGGGGGTACCATTTCATGACTGAGCCTCCTGGCTACGCGCGACAGACAGGGGCAGATGCAACAGTTGCGGGACTTTCTTGTCGGCCGCCATGTCCAGCGCATCGGCAAGGGGGGTGAGCCACTCGCTATCCAGCGGCAACCAGGTCTTGCTCTCGGCGGACCAGCGCCAGCCCTGGGTGCGATCGGCTGTCATGGCCAGCAGGGAGACGCGACCGAGCGCCAGCACATCGACCCGGCGCTCGGCACCATCCAGCGCCAGCTGGGCGGGATAGGCATCCATCCGGCTGCCGTATTCGGCTTCGATCTGGTAGGCCTGCAGCAACTGGCGGAACTTCTCCGCCTCGCTCACGTCCGCCCGGGCCAGGGTCACCTTCAGCTGCTCGACCCGCGCCAGACGGTCCTCCTTGCGCAGGGGAATGTCATCCTGCACCAGCTGTTCCAGATCCGCCTGCATCTGCAACATCAGCGGGATCAGGCCCTGACGGGTTTCCTGCACCGCTTCCAGCTGTTGAGTCAGCTTGCCCAGCTCATTCTGCTGATCGGCCACCAGAGACTGCATGTAGCGGTTGTAGGCTTCCAGATCCCGCAGTTGCAGCTGGGCATTTTGCAGCTCCAGCCGGGCGGCAACGGCGGCATCGGCCGCCTTTTCTACGCGCTGTTGGGAGGCTTTCCCATCCGCGATGCTGTTTTTCAGTGCGGGCGCGACCAGATCGTCTGCCGAGGCGACGAAATGAACGGCCAATGGCAACAAGGCCAGACCCCAGATCTTTTTCATGGTACACAATCTTAACAATGATAACTATTCTCATTGTCTCAAAGAGTCGTGCCAGTGGCAATCAGATGATTTTCTTGGCCTGTGGCTGAAAAAACAGGATACTTTTTAGACAAGCACGGGAACAACTGGCGTTGGTAGTCACAACACCATTTTAAATAACTAAAAAATGTCTTTTCGATCATGATGATAAGTGGTCGAAGAAGGAGACTTACATGTTTAACGATGCGATCTGGGAACACATAGATCGGTTCACCAAGGCCAAGAAAACCAGCGATATCCAGCAACAACTGGAGCGCTTCAGCCATCAGATGGGCTTTGATTACTTTCGGTTGCTGATCATTTTCCCCATCAGCATGCAGAAATCACACGTGGCCTTGTTCAACAACTGCCCGACCAGCTGGTTTGATGCCTACACGGAGCGGCACTACCTGACCCAGGATCCTGTGGTCTTCCTGGGCCTGAAGCAGACCCAGCCCATCTTCTGGAACAAGCTCGACTGCGACTCCCCCTGGCTGCCCAGCGCCAGCCGGGAAGTGATGAACCTCGCCGCCGACTTTGGCGTGAGAAACGGTGTCTCCTTCCCGCTGCACACCCCTCAGGGGGAACACGGCATCCTCTCCTTCATCAGCAAGGAAAGGTCCAACTCTGACCTGATGTTTGAAAACGTTCCCATGCTGTCATTTTGTGCCAGCTACATCTTCAACGCGGCGCTGCAGCTGATAAAGAGCAGGCCGGACCTGATGAAGCATCTGGCCGAGCTGTCGGACCGGGAGAAGGAGTGCCTGTTCTGGGCCAGCGAGGGCAAGACCTCCTGGGAGATAGCCACCATATTGGGCATCAGCGAGCGTACCGTGAACTTCCACCTCAATCAGGTCACCAACAAGACGGATTCGAAGAACCGCAACCAGGCGATCGCCAAGAGCATCTCCAGCGGCATCATAGTGCCCTCGCTGGACGACGTGACCATCACCAACCTGCGGCTGTCGTAACGGCAGCCCCGCCAGCCAAACAAAAAGAGCCGCAACAGCGGCTCTTTTGTATGCGTGTAATAAAGTTGGATACTCAATCATTCTACATAGCGCATTCTTCTTCATAAAAAAACACCTACATAAAAATAAAGTAGAATACCAATTTGCAAATCCAGCGCCGATAGCGAGAAAGGATAGAGTAATAAAGTGGGATACTACTATCTGGACTGCATTGTGCTGAAGATCCGCGCGAACCAGCGGGTGATCAACAAGTCGCTCTATCTGGCACTGGGCATCAATATGGAGGGGCACAAGGAGCTGTTGGGCCTGTGGCTGGCCGAGACCGAAGGGGCAAAGTTCTGGCTATCGGTCCTGACCGAGCTGAAAAACCGCGGCCTGGAAGACATCCTGATCGCGTGTGTGGATGGTCTCAAGGGCTTCCCTGATGCCATTGCCGTGGAATATCCCCAGACCAAGGTGCAACTGTGTATCGTCCACATGGTCCGCAACTCGTTGCGCTATGTCTCCTGGAAGGACTACAAGGCGGTGACGGCTGAACTGAAACAGATCTACCAGTCTGCGACGGAACGTGAGGCTCAGCAGGCACTCGCGACCTTCGGCGAGCGCTGGGATAGCCAGTACCCACAGATAGCGCGCTCGTGGCAGAATAACTGGGACAATCTGATCACGCTGTTTGATTATCCCCCCGCAATCCGGAAGGTGATCTACACCACCAATGCGATCGAGTCACTGAACAGCGTGCTGCGCAAAGCGACCAAGCAAAGGAAGCTGTTCCCGACCGATGAGTCGGCGCCCAAAGTGGCGTTTCTCGCGATACAGCAGGCCGCCAAGAAATGGACCATGCCAATCCAGAATTGGAAGCCTGCCCTGAATCGCTTTATTATCGAGTTCGGTGATCGTCTGAACGGTCACCTGTAATGGAGTGGGCAGTTACACAGAATTATTTACAGGCTCTACTAATAACCAAACTTGTTACATAACCCTTCGTTATGAAGTCGTGTAAAGAACCAGATCATAATCTCCATTGTTGCTTTTATACATTATGTATGGAGATGGTATATGTCAGTGATTGTATATCTGTTCTCTAACCTCAATAAACCAAGAAGGAAAACCCACTTGCGCCCTTATATCTGAATCCCACCCGCCCTTACCAAACAGAGGTATATCAATTTTATCCGCAGCGTTTAACATTAGCTCAAGCAATTCTTCCTCCTGAATCTCATTAGCTTCCATCAAATAACCAATCCACTTATTACCAATTTTGACATGGTAAGCCTCATCGTTATTAATATTGTAAAATGCATTTGCTTCAGGCAATCGGTTCAATATGGTAAGTTCCTTGATAAGAGATAAATTTATCTCAACAGCATTTCCCTCTTGAAGTATTTGCTGGATAACTAGGGACTCCAATAGCGAATTAGACTGCATGTAACGCGCGATAACGTTGTTTGTATATGACTGACTTTTAAGGTCGCCACCTTTTTCTATAAATAATTGATAAATATATTGAGCGTGTCGAGCTTCATCCCAGATTTGTTTTGCAAAATCTAGTGTAAACTCTCTTGGCATGTTCTTATTTTTTAAAATTTGATGTGAGCAAATCTCCATTGCAGAAATTTCTACATCAACAAGAACATAGTACAGAAAAGCAATGTAGCTATCATTGTTTGAAACCAGTTCTTCGTTGCTATTGACACTAAATGCTTTCTTCTCACTAAAGGTCATATCATCTGATCTCGCAGGAGGAAACTCAGCAATTTTTTCATCTCCTACAAAGGTCATTGATTTTGACAGTTGGCTTTTTATCAATTGGACAGTCTCAAGCTCATGAGCAAGCAATACATCTTCCTTGTAGCTCAATATTTTGTTGCAACACTGCAAGACAGACTCTAAGTCATGTACCTTATATGAGTTGTCTAAAATAAGATTGTCAATAATAGGCGGTGATGCCATTGCTTTCAAGCGCCTCTCAAGGTGATGCGAAGTTACCCATAAAGCCGAAAGGTTAAGGCCAAATTGAATCTTTTCATCAATTCTCCCTGAGAGAATGATCTGACTAGAGTTTGTGTATATTCGATTAAGAATCACATCAATAGTTAATGAGTAAAACTCCCTTAAATCATAGATATTAATCATAATCTAGCTCCAAATCCTCACCACTGAAGACATACTCTGCACTTCCGCTTATCACCAGCTCGGCAATCTTCCCGTAAACCACATTGTTAAAAAGATAACTAACAGATCTGTAGTTTCCTCCGAGCTTGTAAGCGAGTTTTGCTAACTTGGTTTTAAAATCTTCCTTAAATGAGATCTCTAATTTATTGCTACTTGCATACTCAATAGCAGCACCATAATATTCATCGCTGGCGGCCAACCGACGGAGGGTTTCCTCTGATGGACGGTCAAGATGAAGGAAAAAATCTACTCTGTTCGCAAGTTCAGGTATAAAACCGCATTTAATTAAATCATTTGGGGTTCTAATGGGTTTTCCGTTAAAACTTCCAGTTAATATAAAAATCATGTTTTTAGTATTCAAATTTACAGTTGGTTGTGGATTTACTCTCGACACGCTAGGGTTGTTTATGCCAACCTCGATCCCATCTAGTGGCTTCAGTAGTGACTGTTGAATTCCAACCCCATTGACATCCTTACCAACAGATGGAGACGCACATAGCTTATCGAACTCATCAATATGAACGATGCCTAGTTCAGCCTTATTCTTGTCGTTTTCTGTTGATAAATACAACTTCTCAAATATCGTTGTTGGATCTTTACCTGTGTACCCAACTTCGGACAAATCTTTGGCATCAATTGTAACCATTGTCCTATAGCTAACATTTGACATAATGTTAGCCAATCTGGTCTTTCCTGATCCGGACTCACCTGATATCACGACACATTTTGCTTTTGTCTCGAATGCGCGAATCCCGTCACTCAGCAATATCGACAAAATTCGGTTTACCTTACTAATCTCGCTCCCGTTATCAATAAGGCTCTGGTTTAATTTAGTTAAAATTTTCATTCACACCTCACTTGAAAGTCCATCTCTGTAAATTTTTGAGCAGCGGTTCAAGAAAGCCGGCGCAGCAGATCCAATGATACAAAAAATGAAAAGAGGCACAAAGGAGTCATATGCATTCACCAAAAAGAGCAAACAAACTGAATACCCAGCAGTAATACCCCTAACTAAAGTATCGCTAGCTAGGATTACTTCCCCAAGATGTTCTTGAGGTGTTACTGCTTGACCAAGTGTCATTCCTGATATCCGGAAATAGAACTGCCCCCACCCAATCATCACAGCCATCACATACAGGGAATATTCAGCAAAACCAAAACTTGCTGATACTGCGATAGCGAGCGCTGCAAACAGCGTGGACATTTTGGCGAATGTCGAAGCTAAAGTTGGATGAATTTTTAGTATATTGTTTGACACCAAGCCATTAACAACAAAACCTGCACTAATAAGTGACAAAACTACATTTTGAATAAAAGTGAACTGCTCATTTGTTGACGATGCTTTTGCCACCATCATTGGTATCAGCACAATTAGACCAGTAAATAGTAGGTTGTTCAAAATCCTTGATATGGTAAGGCCTCGCAGAGCTGGACTGTCCATAATGATTTTATAACCACACCATAAATTTTGACTTTGCAGCTCCTTGTTCGATGCTAGTTGTCTCAACTCCTTACTCAGAACCCAAGGCAGGCAAGTTAAAAGATAAAATAGCATAAAGAACATAAATGAAATTTCATGCCCGAAATACACCACAATACCCGCAGACAACAACGGAGAGACAATTACAGATGATTGCATGGCTGTGGTATATTTTGTGAATGTATGGGCTTTATCTTTCTTGTCTTTTATCATCTTATTTAGTGATGAGTTATTGTTCGGGTTGTCTAAACCAATAATGATAGAGAGAAAAAAAACTATAGCCAAAATCACATAGATGTTATTTGTAAAGATAAGTGGTGGTATCATTAACGATGAAAATAGTGGTGCAAAAAAGCCAATCCGAAACCCTTGATATCGAGCCAACAAACCACCGAGTAGAATCCCTGTAAAGCTAACACCCAAGGTATTGGCTATTGATACTGAAGATGAAAATGCACCAGAACTATCAACCAACTCAAGCTTAGAGATAGCTGTAGCAATAACGCCGATACCAGAAAACTGAGTTAAACAGCCAACGAGAATGATTGCAAAGATATTCAATTTAAACCCCCTTGTTGCCCAACCTCTTTATTGATGTACTGCCTCCATTTCTCCAGTAATTCTGACGGAATGTTCGGCAACGCGCTAAAACCTAGTTCTTTGTAATAGCTCAGCTCAAGTGGGTTTTGTTGGCTTTGTTTCTGAAGGCCATCTACAAGTAGAAACTCAATGCCTGCGGATACCGTCGACATGGATTGAGCAAGGTAATATCCGCAAGCACGCCAGTACTGGTTACTTGGGTATCTATCCATGTAATTTTCTAATGATAGCTTTGGATGGCATCCATCAAGGATTCGTTTAGGGCATCGGTATAGCGGATACCAGATATCAATATTGTCAATAGTTCTTACAGGGAATGGGGATAGGTTTTCACCACGAATAATTGAGTACATCGATTCAGCAAGAATATCCTCAAGGTTCAGGCCGGTTACAATTATATTTGTGTCGTTCTCTCTTGCAACATGACTCAAAACAAGACGGATCCCCAAAGTTCCAATAACTTCTAGGTCTGACTCTGGGTAGCATCTCTCGAAGTCTTCAGCCCAGCTTCCGCCATTTGTCTCACCACGAATAATAACATCAACCTCATTCGACTCAACCACTTTAAGTTTTAGACCAACATCTTCACAAATTTTATGCGCACGATGTAAACCCTTATCCCAATCAGCAATGCCCATCATCATTACTGGAATGATATTCTCTTTTGGGATGCCAGAATAAATAAGGCTAGTTAGAAGTGTATTTGAATCGCCACCACCACTAATGCCGACAACAATATTTTTATTGGTATAGTCTTCAACAAAATTTCCTGTGAACTTAAGCACCTCTCTATTCACAAACTCATGGCACTCTTCCTGACTCATAAAAACATGTTTTTTGCTTGAGCCATCATGGTTATCAAAGGTGTATTCAGCCGTTGGCACTGAATCCGCATCACGGTATACATCCAAATCTTTACCAATAATTGCTTGATAGTCGATGTTACGATCAGCTCGAAAAACGATATCAAAGCCTTTATGCTGTTCTTCTAGCTCCTTTACAGTAGACGTTTGGAACGGGATACACTCTGGCTTACCAGTATCATCTAGCTTGTATGCCGAAACGGAGTTGTATGGAATACGATTAGTTAATAGAACATCCTTAACCAACATTGAGTCAGTATTACACTCAAGTAAATAATCGCCATGCGGTGTTATTAGTTTGAATCCATTCATTGTGTTTTACCTATCATCTGAGTAATAAAAAGAGGGGACTCAACCCCCCCTCTTGATCTTTAGAAATTTCTATATGGAAACATCTATATCGTTAATTATTAACCACTAACCACGCGAGTCGAGCTTCCACAGATATCACCTTCACCATTTTTACCAAGGTGTGCTTTTGCTATAGCGGTAAGTGACGACAGGTTCGCTTTACCTTTAGTGTTTACTTGCGCTGAGAATACCTTGACTGATTTGCTGCTAGATTGTTTTACATGTTGCATATTTAAACACTCCCATTAACACCATCGAAACATTTCGAGGTAAAAAACTTATATCTGATCCGATTGAGACCGTAAATATATAAAAGAACTTTTTGTGACATGCATAGCAGTGTTCTAGCGTTGTTGTTTTATTTTTAGGTGCTGTCGTCATATAATTGGGGGCCACAGAAATGTGCGGCGGATCTTCACTGAGCTTTTGTCAAATCTGGTGTATGGAGTCGGTCAGGCGGCATTCCTGTCTGACTCATCCAGCACCTGTACTCCGACCTTGAATTTCACGTTGTTCACGACCAACGTCAGCAGCGCAAATCCCTTCAGTCGCTTACACTTCTTCTGGGCCACTTCCAGCAGCTTGTAAACCATCGTTAGCGTGGTCTCCCGAGACCCGCAATTACGCGCTCTCTTGCTTCGTAGCCTGACCGTCGAAAATGTCGACTCTATCAGGTTCGTCGTCCGGATATGCACCCAGTCCCCCCCCCCCGGAAAATCATAGAACGCCAGCAGCTCCTCCCGGTCTTTCGTCAGCTGCTGGACGTCACAATGGGCGAGGACGATTGCCCGATTTATCGCGCAGATGCAGCAGAAATCTTGGCGTGTATTTGGCATATGGGGCTAAACATGCTCAGGGCTGAGACTTCACGCAAAGCGAGCGTCAGACGGAAGCAAAAGATTGCTCGAATGAGTAGTGAATACCTGGAGAAGGTACTCAATGCTGGCCTCAAAACACTCGGCGAAATTTAACAAAAGGTTCACGCTCTCGCTCTGGGCTAGATTGACGTCATCCAACTATAAAATCTTGCCGCCCAGTGCTCTATCGACTCCTCAGGCAACTTGCCCTTATCCACCGATTTGGTCTGCGGATGAGGGATGCCAGAATAGCCATCCTTACCACACAGCTCCTTCAGCCGCTTGCTTGGCCAGTGCAGTGATTTCTGGGTTAGCTCTTCTTCCAATAATCTAAGCTGCTCCTCCCACCCCTGCTGCGATGTCAGCCTCAATAATTGAGTTGATAGGGAGCAGATCCCATCTGAGGTATCCACTTCAAGGATATGAAAAATCCGGTTCTGCGACTCTACTTCGGCAACTGCCAGGCATCTCGGATTACCATCCAGAAGCAGATGTCGATTACATCGATAGAGTTTTGGTAGCTTGCGCAGTTGCTTGGATCTAATCACGCAACCATGAGCTGTGACCAACTGATCCAGCATTGTCCCAAAGCAATCAAACTTGTTGGCGTAGAGGTGAAGATCATCTGTTTCATCAGATTCGGCAGTCCACTCGGCGCAGGGCAGCACACCGCCAACAACTGACTCCTCTGTACTGACATCGGCTGAAGCCAGAGATCCTAACTCTTCATCAGCCTTGCCCTTTGCGCCCTCCTGCTTTTTCTCGGCAACCTTGCGTGTATTGAAGGCCTTGGAAAATTCAAAGACTACGGCTGGCGCCCGTAATAACACTGGTGAGGTATCCGCGTTGGCTTCCACACCATCATGCACCGAGTGAATATGAGGACGTTCACCTACCAAGCGCACCGAGCCCTCCCCCTCCCCACGTACATACTCCCGCAGCTTGGGATGGAAAAACTGGACCTCATTTGGGATAGCAGCCTTGATATTTTTCAGACTGGCAATCTCGTAAACCAGCATGCTTCTGGTTTGTTTATCAAACCGGCCCCTGACCTCAAAAGAGACTGACTGCAAAGGCGGGGGAGTAAACTCGAACTCCCATTGCCGATATCCCCCTTTCTCATAACCGTTCAGCTTCTGATAGTGACCTATGCTCTCGTAGGAGGCTCGAGCGTCCGGATCGATCAAGATCCAGCTCAATAGGCGCCGTGACTCATAGTCATCAAGAGACTTGAGCGGATAGCTGGAGGAAGGCAACACATTCACCCGGGCAACATCGGGACTGACGTGTTCAATCGAAAACTCACTTCTCAGACAATCCGGCTCCAATGCTGAACGGGAAAGATAACCATCATGCAGCAACAGCGCTCGCGCCAATTCCATTTGGGGAAGATAAATCTCTATGTCATTGGCAAGAAAACAGAAACAGTGTTGGCGCTTGTCCATGGCACGAACCGCCGACGCAACCGGGTAATCGCCCAGTGTCTTTCTTTGCCAAGTTCCCGTGTTATCGATAGTAAAAACGAGATGATACCCCGCAGGCTTATGCTCCTGAGTCGGGTTCAATACTCGCTTACGGGCCAGAACCGGGATATTCGAGAGCCTCAATGAAGCAGTTGCTGCCTTAGGAGACAGATCCAGATTGATTCCCCATTGGGAGTTATCAATCCGTCGAAAAAGCGAACCTATCGCCAAGATGGTGGTATCGTCAGACATATTTTCAAAACGGATATCCTGCATCAAGCCCCCAATACATCTCGCAATAGGTCATCAGCCAACGAGGTTAATCGCTCATCACTCAATCCAGCTAAACGAAGAAGTCGCCACCGGCTCAATGAATGCCCACTCTGCAACAGCGATCTGGCAGAAAGAGCCAAACGACGAATCTGATAATCTGCTATATCTTCACAATATCGCTGCAAAAACAAGCTTGTAAGTGGCATTTTTCTGAGGTTCTTCTCAATCATCGCGCTTGATGAAAGCTTTGATAGAAACCATCGCCTAGATAGCCGGGGGCAATCTAAACTCGGCTCATGCACATTGAGGATTTTGAGTAACTGGCGGCAAGTTACACGGTCCTTTTGTGGCCAATTGACCCGCTGATTTTCTCTGACACTGCTCTGGTGGTTCTGCCTGTTAAACTCCAGAAGCCAACGACGATCATGACGGTACAGCCAAGCATATAACGCCTGATGAGATAAACGGGCCTGCTTCACCCCATGGCTTTCCAGCAACTGCTGCCATCTGGCTCGATACCCTGCCGATAGGGAGCTCTTTTTATCTGGAGGACAGGGATGAAAAGCATGAATATCCGTTGGAATGCTCAGCACCTCACCCAGCACTGTGTCCATATCCCAAGACTCAGGCAACAAGCTATCCAGTACAACGATATGTTCCAGATAGCTGAAAGATTTTCGATGCTTGCGAAAGATAGCCTGCAACCAATTACCCGAATCGTTATTAAGCGCCAATCCATGCTGATCCAACCAATTAGCCGACCAACGAGCCATGACAAGCTCATAGATAGTTTCATATTTTACATACATCCCCTTGGCTCCCCCCACCAAATTAGCGAGCTGATGATAAAAAGCACTCCATTGCGAAAACGAGGGCGAAGTATCGGGTTGCCGCTGCAACAAAGTCGTGACTTGACGAGTAATCCGGATGACACCAGCATCCACTACAGGCTGGGGCAGTAGGGGACAAACTAACGGGGAGGCGGCAACAAACTGATGGCGATGGTAAGCATGGCGTTCAATATTGGCCTCAAGTAACCCACCATGCACCAGACAACTATCAGCCCCCATCACCTGCCATTGCCGTTGCCAGTAGTATTCGCCATGGCCGCTGCGCTGATTTTGCAAACATTGCGGACAGTAGCGCAGGGCACGAGACTGTTTAATTCGGGATGCAGCTACTCCCAGGATCAGATGAATGGCACCTTGAGAATCCCCAGCCATCTGCTCAAGACAGTGACGCCTGCGCTCTTCAGTGGTAAATGGGGCATACAGAGGAAATAGGGTGTGCAGATAAGCCAAACGAGCGACATCGAGCCCCATACTCTCCGGTAATAATTGGACTAGAGGGGCCAGATGATTGGGCAGATCAACCGTTGCAATGACATGCCGGTTTGCAAAAACCTCATCCAGCAGCTGCTTGGGGCTGGTTAACCCCAGGTGTATTCCGGCTCTGGCCACCAAGCTGTAAATCAGCTCATCGGGATAAGGAACCGGAAAGTTCAGCATGGCTAACCCATCCTTCTCAACCAATCACCTACATCGAAGGTGAGCCCCGCTTTCTTGAATGCAGGGTAGAGGAGATTGCCCTTGCCACACTGGGAAAATTTGAAACGCAGGTCATCAGAGTGCAGCGTGTGCCACTCCTTCTGCCCAATGCCAGCAAGTTTGGGCTTAGTCTTTTTCTCTGGCTTCTCATCCGGGTTGTACCACTCAAGAACAATGGGCATCAACTCTCTGACGGACAGATTCGGATAGGAGCTAAAAGCACGTTCAATCAACGGCACAATCAGTTCTGAATGGCAGTCCATCCCCACAAGCAGGTTATGCAAGCGGATGGCCTGATCATTGCCATCATAACGATTCTGATGTGAATCCTGAGAAGCTTTTGCCTCATCAATCTTGGCACTCAGCACCAGGATCTTTTTGTCTATGTCCGGGATGCTCAGATCCGAATATCTGGCGATTAACTCAGGGTCTCTGGAGCGTAACGCTGCCAACATGGCATGAACTGGCTTGAGCTCATCCTCGTAAACCTGTCGTAATAACTGAGGGGTGATCCGTTCAATACGGGTGGCAATGGCACGTAACTGGGCAAGAACAAAGAGTTTTACCACTATGTCCAACACCCCTTGGGACAGATCAAACCAGCAATCCCGTACCTCATCGGACAAGCTTTCCTCTCGTCGTTGCAGCCATTGGTACTGCCAAAGCTTATCGGTGAAGGCCATCCACTCTGTAAGTTTGAGCTGGTTGGTTTCCGGATCCACAGTGGGCTTGGTTGCCTGCATCGGCTCCCAGAGCAATGACCCAAAACCGGCTCCGCGCCTTGCCGATCTCAAATCCATTTCAAAGATAGGTCTCGCCTTGGGTGTGCCAACCATGACAACAGGCAAGCCGATCACATTCACCAACGTCACGAAGAAGTTGAGCATCTTCTCCACCCCGCCGGAGCGGCTCATGCTCAGATGCTGAATCTCATCAATGACCAGCACCCCAATTGCATGCACATTGGCAATTTGGCTCATCAAGGCCATCAGTGTCTCAACACTATGGCGCTTGAGTGCATACTTGCGTTCATAGTCGGTATGCAGCACCGCATCGATAGCCCTGAAAAAGTGATGACACAGGCTTTTCAGTGAACCATCATGGGGGCAATCCAGCTTCAGGTAGACGATCTGGGTAAAGTTGTATTGCTCGTGGTAGATGACCTGAGGGTAGGTTGCCAATATCCGGTTGATAGTGCTGCTTTTTCCAGAACCAGAGCACCCGATCAGAGACAGGCTGCGAGCGGTCGATTTAACCTGCTCGAACCGAAAAACATCCAGCTCGCCAGACATGACCCGCTCATAACCATTTTGCAGATGTGCATTCAAAGAACCATCACTAAGATTACGTCCGACATATCCCTGCCGGAGCATGATGGATAATTTGGACTCTAACTGTAAATGGCGGCTTATTGGTTGAAAAAAGTCATCCAGTAACTGGGATATCACATGAACACGCCAAGGGCCGTCAACATAGATATCCTTTAGATCAAACTTGATGGAACCGCTTAACCCCTGCTTTATCTGCTGTGTGGTCATGATAGGTGGCAACGCCTCTATCAGCGGATTACCACGGTACTGTTCTATGCCTGGGTCGTTGTAGACGGCCTTGGCCATATTGGCTGGTAATACCATCTAGTCGTCCTTGAAGAGCTCGTCGATATAATCCGGATACTTATAGTCATCCGTACCTGGAGAAAGAGGTATCACGGTTGCAGGCACAGTTGATGGCTCGGATGTTGTGACAGGCTCAGCGCATTTTCTCTCTTCGTCCTTCGCCTTGGCTCGATTACCCCTGATAGCAGCAATACGCTGACGATCTGACGCTTCCGATGAGCCTTCAGCTTTAACCTGGGCTTTCGCTTGCTTAATTTTTGAGTCAATCAGCTCATCAACTCTTCGCTTTTCACGATCAGCAACCAGCTTACCCTCTGCCACAACAACCTTCTGTTGCTTGGTTATCAACCATACATCCCATAAAGAACAACCTCGAAACTCTCGGGAGCGCTCGGTCAACCCACAGACCCAATATTCCGCACTGTTTTTTCGAGGAAGCAAATAAACCATATCAGCAACAGACGGGTCATAAGCAACCTCTACTGATTCAGGCCTGGAGACATCCTTACCCCTATGCAACCACCCCATTTTCAGAATTTCTTGGCAGGTGTAATACACACCAAAGACGCGGAGCCCCAGAGGAGAGATAGTCGCCTGAGTTCTCGGCAGCAAACTGACCCGGAGAGCGTCCTCAGGAACCATCCGTAACCGCCCTGACCTATGCTGCAATCCCCAGTTCCATAGTGATAATGGCGTCATCGGCAAATCGGTAGGCATATCGATATCTCGATCATAGGTTTCCAACACATGGTATCGGTTGTGAAACAAGATGGCCGACAGAATGATGGATGTGAACTCATGGATATTCAGCATCGCATCCAACCGGTAATCCTTTCCTCCCCGTTTCTTTATGGTGGTGCCAGACACAACTCCGGGAGCAAAAGGCTTAAATACCGCCTGTATGGTTCTGAAAAAACGCTCGACTATGCCTTTGCAATCACCTCTAAAAGGAGGGGTATTCTCAATCCGAGTAGAGAAGCTTTTTTCCAGAGATTCGATCTGACAACCCAGCAATTCTCCCCGATCAGCCAATATGGCATCAGGGATACCTGCAACCGGCCAGTCAGATTCATCAATCTCTATACCAAACTGTTGGCAAAACTTGATCTTGTCAGTCATCGCCATAGACAGAGTCTGCATTGCTGCCACATAGGAGGGATTCTCAAAACCGATGTAAAAACCGGCTACCATGCGGCTAAACACATCAATGACCATATAGACAATCGGGCGACCAACTATGTTTTGTCGATCACTATCAGAAACCAGATAGATATCAGCTATCGTTGCATCAATCTCATATCGGGACCCTGGACCGAGAGCTTGCGTGTTCGCTGTTGCCAGTAACGGCCTGACATCCTTGTTGTAATCTATCTTGCTGATTCTTTTCTTCAGTTTTTCAACCTGAGAGTATTCCCTCTTGAAGAAGTGTTTCATCTGCCAAATAGTAGGAAACTCCGATTCAGGAACACCAGGGTTATAGTTTTGATACATCCCTTTGAAACGATTGTGAGTTTCAACGAACGATTTACCATTGTTGAGCAGATAGTGTTTTTCTATAGCAGTACGAAAAAGTCGTTCTATATGCTCATCAACGATGACTCCGGCACCCGTCACCATCAGTCTGGGACGACCAAGTTTTCCACCCTTTGATACCCTCTTCTTGCCCCTCGCGCCTGAGTTTTTATAATCAGGTAAAAGAGCATTCGGCGTCTGCCCCCGTTGCCAATAACGTCGGATGAGCCGATAAAGATTTTTTTTGGTTGTAGCCTGTGTGGCAATAATTTTATTTACAACCCTGTTCCTTGCTCTAGGATACATGCACTCCGGATTGGATATTAGGGGTTGAATAAGTTGATAATTTTTATCACGCAGCTCTCCTGCCTTTGTCCCTTCATCAGGCTGTGCATAGTAAAGCTTGGCATAGGGGTCTTCGATCCGCTGCAACACTTCGTTATCGATAGCGTCTAGCAATACCTGTCGCGCGATCACGGAAGGAAAAGCAGCCTCGTCATCCAGAGAAATCCAGACTATTTCATCCAGCTGTTCAGCAAGAATGCGGTAGGTAATCCCTTCAACGCTGATAACTTCATTGATTCGAAACACGTAACGCCCCCGACATCGCCTCAATATTCTCCAACTGCAAATCCCCGGCTTTCAACTTGGTCACTGGCGTCAAGATGTCGAACAGAAACCAGCGCTGAGCCAGCAGCTGTCTAATCTCCAACAATGATTGCCCCATGGGTTGCTGGTAGGCCGTATCCAGCTGTTTGGCCATCTCAATTACGCTTCTCTCTGGATCATTCTGAAAGTGATGCTGATAGAACGCCGCTCGCTCCACCAGGACATCAATTTCTATCTCATCCCGTTGTGCCGGATAGAGCCAACTGATGTTTTTCGTAACCACGCTGGGAATGTCCTTCTCCGTGATTAGCCACCAAGGAATTCCTTTTTGTAACCAATAGCGTCGTTCCAGCTCCAATTTCTCAATGGTTCTGGTATCACTCAGTGCTTCAGCATACTTGGCTTGCAATGCGAATTTGGGTTGACTGGTGTCTGTGGTGTTGACGAGAAAATCTGAACTCATCACTTGGAGAACGCCGCGAACGGATGGGTGATCTATCCCGGACTCCAAAGCCAGTGCCTTGGTATCTTCCAACCGAAGAGGAAATTGCTCACGAATATCTACCGTTGAACGACTCCACTCCAAAAGCAAGAATACGGCCAACTCCAGATCTGACAGCAAATGGTGGGTTCGTTGCGATTTATGGCCAAAGACACGATGTGAACGACCTTGAGAGGATAGGTCTCTAACGGTTAACCATGGTTTGTAATCAGAACCATGACCACTACCTCTCCCTTCACGTAGCCACTTCTGATTCTGCAACTCGGTATTGACGTACTTTTTCCCAGCTATGAAAAAACCGCCCAGCCATTGCTCATAAATTAAGCTTAGCTAGGGCGGCTTTGGTATTCAACTTTATTACTTAGTATCCAACTATATTACCCGGTATCCAACTTTATTACTCGAATACACTCTTTTTTCATGTCTGACAACGGCTTATTCCACGGTCACGGATTTCGCCAGGTTGCGCGGCTGATCCACGTCGGTGCCCTTGATGAGGGCAACGTGGTAGGAGAGCAGCTGCAACGGCACGGTATAGACGATGGGGGCTATCATCTCTTCCACGTGATTCAGGCTCATCACCCGCATGGTCTCGTCGCTCTTGAAGCCGGCGTCCGCATCGGCGAACACATAGAGGATACCGCCACGGGCGCGCACCTCTTCCACGTTGGACTTGAGCTTCTCCAGCAGATCGTTGTTCGGCGCCACGACGATGATGGGCATCTCGGCATCGATCAGTGCCAGCGGGCCGTGCTTGAGCTCACCGGCGGCATAGGCCTCGGCGTGGATGTAGGAGATCTCCTTGAGTTTGAGCGCACCCTCCATGGCGATGGGGTACTGGCTGCCACGGCCGAGGAACAGGCTGTGGTGCTTGTCGGCAAACTCTTCGGCCAGGGTCTCGATCTGCTTGGCCAGGGCCAGGCTCTCCTTGATGCGCAGCGGCAGGGCCTGCAGCGCCTTGACCAGTTCGGCCTCGGCCTCTGCGCTCAGGTTGCCACGGCAGTGACCGACGGAGGCCACCAGCATCAACAGGCCAGCCAGCTGGGTGGTGAACGCCTTGGTGGAGGCCACGCCAATCTCGGCACCGGCCCGGGTCATAAAGGCCAGGTCGGATTCGCGTACCAGGGAGGAGCCCGGCACGTTGCAGATGGCCAGGGAGCTCATGTAACCGGACTCCTTGGCCAGACGCAGGGCCGCCAGGGTGTCGGCGGTCTCGCCGCTCTGGGAGAGGGTCACCAGCAGGCTGTTGGGGCGCACCACGGACTTGCGATAGCGGAACTCGGAGGCGATCTCCACGTCGCAGGAGACGCCGGCGATTTCCTCGAACCAGTAGCGGGCCACCATGCCGGAGTTGTAGGAGGTGCCGCAGGCGACGATCTGGACGTGCTCCACCTTGTCGAAAATGGCACGGGCGCCGTTGCCGAACGACTCGACCACCACGTGATCCGTGCCCAGACGGCCTTCCAGGGTGTTGGTGATGGCCTTGGGCTGCTCGTAGATCTCTTTGAGCATGTAGTGGCGGTACTCGCCCTTGTCACCGGCGTCGTGGGAGAGCTCGGACTCCAACTCCTCGCGTACCACGGCGTTGCCATTGGTATCGAAGATGTGCACGTCGCGACGGGTCACCTCGGCCACATCACCCTCTTCCAGGAAGATGAAGCGGCGGGTCACCGGCAGCAGGGCCATCTGATCGGAGGCGATGAAGTTCTCGCCGATGCCACGACCTATCACCAGGGGGGAGCCGGAGCGGGCTACCACCACGCGGCTGTCGTCACGGCTGTCCATCACCACGGTGCCATAGGCACCGCGCAACTGCTTCACCGTGACTTGCATGGCCGCCAGCAGGCTGGGGGCGGATTTCAGCTCGTGGTGAACCAGGTGGGCGATCACCTCGGTGTCGGTGTCGGAACTGAACTCGTAGCCCATGCCTTGCAGCTGGCTGCGAAGCTCTTCGTGGTTCTCTATGATGCCGTTGTGCACCACGACGATATGCTCGGAGACGTGGGGGTGGGCATTGCGCTCGGAGGGCTCGCCGTGGGTCGCCCAGCGGGTGTGGGCAATGCCGGTGCCGCCATGGACGGACTGCTCTTCCAGCGCCTTGGCCAGCTCGGCCACCTTGCCCAGACGGCGCACTCGCTGCAGCGGCCGATCGGCGCTGAACACCGCCACACCGGCGGAGTCATAGCCGCGGTATTCCAGACGGCGCAGGCCTTCTACCAGGATTTCAGCCACATCACGTTGGGCGACGGCCCCGACGATGCCACACATAGACTTCTCCTCAAGAGGTAAAAACGGAAATTCGTTTGGATAGTTGGATGTTTGGGTTAAACCGCCACGGGAGCGCAAATCAGCGCGATCCCCCTGGCCTGGATCTGTGCTCTGGCCTCGCTGGCCAGCCCCTCGTCGGTCACCAGGGTATGGATGCTCGACCAGGGCAGTTCGAGATTGGGGATCTTCCGGCCTATCTTCTCCGACTCGACCATGACGATGACCTCGCGGGACACCTCGGCCATCACCCTGGAGAGGCCCACCAGCTCGTTGAAGGTGGTGGTACCCCGCTCCGGGTCTATGCCGTCGGCGCCGATGAACAGCTGGTCGAAGTCATAGGAGCGCAACACCTGTTCCGCCACCTGACCCTGGAAGGATTCGGAGTGGGGATCCCAGGTGCCGCCGGTCATCAGCAAGGTGGGCTCGTTCTCCAGCTCGCGCAGGGCGCCGGCCACGTTGAGGGAGTTGGTCATCACGATGAGGCCGCGCTTGCTGCCCAACATGGGGATCATGGCGCTGGTGGTGCTGCCGCTGTCGATGATGACGCGGTTGTGATCGCGGATGCGCTCGGCGGCGGCACGGGCGATGGCCAGCTTTCGTTTCGAAACTTGATCCGGATTACTGTCCACCACCATCTCGCTCGGCAGGGGCACGGCACCACCGTAACGACGCAGCAGCAGACCACCGGTCTCCAGCACGGCCAGATCCTTGCGGATGGTCACTTCCGAGGTGGAGAAGTGCTTGGCCAGGGCATCGACGCTGACTTCGCCCTGTTCCTGCACCAGGGTCACTATGGTGTGACGGCGCTGTTGAGTGTTGCGTTTGGTCATCTTAAAGTTTCGATTCGAAATAATGGCGAAATATTAATACCTTTTTGGGAAAAATCAAACGGCAAATAGGATCCGATTTGGTTCGATGCCAGAATGGTCAGGCCGATTTGTGACGAGGACGCCATGCAAAAACGAGTCATCTGGCTGGTGGAAGATGAGGCCAGCATCGCCGACACCCTGATCTATGCCCTGCAGACCGATGGTTTCGAGGTGGAGTGGTTCCCCCTCGGGCAGCCGTTGCTGGCGCGACTGGAACGGTCGCGCCCGGACTTTCTGATCCTGGATGTGGGGTTGCCGGACATCAGCGGCTTCGAGCTGTGCAAGCAGGTGCGGGCGCTGA
The DNA here is from genome assembly GCF_019218845.1 of Aeromonas sp. sif0611. Lineage (NCBI taxonomy): Bacteria > Pseudomonadati > Pseudomonadota > Gammaproteobacteria > Aeromonadales > Aeromonadaceae > Aeromonas > Aeromonas sp. sif0611. The sequence goes on from NZ_JAHUWU010000010.1 coordinate 23,241, forward strand.
CCGACATCCCCCTGATGTTTCTCACCGCCCGCAGCGAGGAGATAGACAGGTTGATCGGGCTGGAGATAGGGGCCGACGACTACGTGGCCAAGCCCTTCTCGCCGCGGGAGGTGTGCGCCAGGGTGAGGGTGATACTACGCCGCAGCCAGCCCATAATCCCCCAACCGAGCCAATTGCTGGCACTGGACGAGGAGCGGGCCCGCATCTGCTTCCACGGTCAGCCCCTGACCCTCACCCGCTACGAATACCTGCTGCTCAAGACCCTCATGCAGGCGCCGGGCCGGGTCTACTCCCGCCAGCAGCTGATGGACCTGGTGTGGAGCGGGGCCGAAGAGAGCCTGGATCGCACCGTCGACACCCACATCAAGACCCTGCGCGCCAAGCTGCGGGAGCGGGACTCCGAGGCCAATCTGATCCTGACCCACCGCGGGCTGGGCTACAGCCTGGAGCTGGCATGAACTCAGGGTTGCCGGGCACCGGCCGGGGGATCAGATGAGAATCGGATTGCAACTGCTGTGCGGCCTGGTGCTCATCTTCGCCCTGGCCGCCTGGTTTGTGCTGGAGATCTTCGTCGAGGAGATCAAACCCGGGGTGCGCAGCGCCACCGAGGACACCCTGGTGGACATGGCCCAGTTGCTGGCGCCCCTGGCCCTGGACGATCTGCAGGAGGGGAAGATGGCGGATGGCCGGCTGGCCAGCGCCTTCTCCCGCCTCAACCAGAGCCCCATCAACGCCCTGATCGACGGACACCTCAAACAGCAAGCCGAGTACCGCATCTATGTGGTCGACGCTAAAGGCAAGGTGGTCTATGACTCGGACGGGGTGGATCTGGGCAAGGACTATTCGCGCTGGAACGACGTCTACCGCACCTTGCGCGGCGAATACGGCGCCCGCAGCACCCGCAGCGATCCGGACGATCCCGCCAGCTCGGTGATGCACGTTGCCGCCCCCCTGCGCGAGGGGGAGGAGATCCTGGGCTCTCTCACGGTTGCCAAGCCCAACCGCACCCTGCTGCCCATGATAGAGCGCAGCGAGCACCAGCTATTGCAGGGGGCCGCCCTGCTGCTGTTCATCTCATTGCTCATCGGCACCCTGCTGGTGTGGTGGCTCAACCGCGCCATCGGCAAGCTGGTGCACTACGCCGATGCGGTCAGCCAGGGCCAGCCCGCCAGTCTGCCAAGGCTCCACAGCCCCGAGCTGGACCGGCTCGGTCGATCCCTCGAGACCATGCGCCGCCAGCTGGATGGCAAGGCCTATATCGAAGCCTATGTGCACAGCCTGACCCACGAGCTGAAGAGCCCGCTGGCCGCCATCCGCGGGGCAGGGGAGATCCTCGCCGAGGCACCGCCACCCGAGGTGGCGCGGCGCTTTATCGGCAACATCAATCTGGAGACGGCCCGCATGCAGCAGCTGATCGAGCGCATGCTGCAGCTCGCGCGCCTCGAATCGGGGCCGGGGCTGGACAGACAGGCCGTCGCCCCTGCCACGCTGGGCAGGCGGGCGCTCGATGCCCGCCAGATAGTCGCTGCCCGTCGTCAGGTGGCCCTGGGGGCAGAGCTCGCCGACGCCCCCAGGCAGAAGTGGGATCCCCTGCTGGTGGAGCAGGCGCTGGGCAACCTGCTGGACAACGCCCTCGACTTCTCACCCGCCGGGGGTCACATCCGGCTGAGCGGCGCCATGGAGGAGGGGGGGTACTGCTTCCGGGTACGGGATCAGGGGCCAGGCATTCCGGACTACGCGCTGCCACGCATCTTCGAGCGCTTCTACTCCCTGCCCAGGCCAGACAAGGGCAAGAGCAGCGGCCTCGGGCTCAGCTTTGCCGCCGAGGTGGCCCGCCAGCACGGCGGTCGGTTGACCCTGGACAACCAGCCGGAAGGCGGCGTGCTGGCCGAGCTCTGGTTACCTACCGGCTGAAGGGAACTTCACACCGAACACACAGAACCGGGCTAAGCTGCGCCTCCTCGGATAGGGTCCTGCCCGGACCCGTCTACCCGCGTTCTGATGAATCAAGGAGATGTTCATGTCCCGCATTCTGTTATCCAGCCTGCTTGCCGCCGGTCTCTTCTGCTCCCTGCCCGCCAGCGCCGCCACCGGCTGCATGCTGTTTGCCGATGGTAGCGGCAAGCCCTTCAGTGCCCAGGGTGACTGCGCCAGCCAGCTGCCTCCCGCCTCCACCTTCAAGATCCCGCTGGCGCTGATGGGCTATGACAGCGGCTTCCTGGTGGATGAGCAACTGCCAGCTCTGCCATTCAAAGCCGGTGACCCTGACTTCTTGCCGGAATGGAAGCAGACCACCACCCCGAGCCATTGGATGACCTATTCGGTGATCTGGTACTCCCAACGCCTCACCGAGTGGCTGGGGGCGGCGCGCTTCCAGCAATACGTGGACCGCTTCGACTACGGCAACCGGGATCTCTCGGGCAACCCGGACAAACATGACGGCCTGACCCAGGCCTGGCTCAGTTCCAGCCTTGCCATCAGCCCCCAGGAGCAGGCACGCTTTCTCGGCAAACTGGTGAGCGGCAAGCTGCCGGTCTCCGCCCAGACGCTGCAGCACACGGCCAATATCCTGCGTCAACCCGACATCGATGGCTGGCAGATCCATGGCAAGACCGGCATGGGCTACCCCAAACTGCTGGATGGCAGCCTCGACCGGGATCAGCAGATCGGCTGGTTCGTCGGCTGGGCCAGCAAGCAGGATCAGAAACTCATCTTCGTCCACACCGTCATCCAGAAGCCTGGCAAGCAGTTTGCCTCCCTCAGGGCCAGGGAAGAGGTGTTTGCCGCACTGCCCGAACAGCTGAAGAAACTGTGATGCCAAGACCGGCGCAAGGCGCCGGTTTTTTTATCCCCCTTCACCCCCACTTCACAGGGCCCCATCCCCGCTTCACCCGACCAGGGCACACTCCCGTTCACCAACAAGGAGATGCGCCATGGTCAAACAGATATTCACCCACAAGATCGCCCTGCTGCTGTTGCTCTGCCTGCTGCTGATGATCCCGGTTCACGCCATCATGGATCTGAACCGGGAGCGCCAGGCTTACCGCAGCCAGGCCATCCACAGCATCATGGCCAGCAGCAGCGGGCCACAGCGCTTGCTGGGGCCTGTGCTGGTGCAACCCTATACCCGGGCCGTCACCGTCGAGCAGGATGGCAAGCGCTTCGTGCGCGAGGAGCGGGTCTATCGCTACCTGTTGCCGGACAGGCTGGATGTGCGGGCCAGCATGGAGGTCACCCCGCGTAAGCTCGGCATCTATCAGGCCCAGGTCTATCACGGCCGGCTCTCCCTCTCCGGCCACTTGCCGGCCAGCCTGGCCGACAAGGCATTGGTTGCCGGCAACCCGGACCTGAGCTTCGACGCCGCGGAGCCCGCCCTGATCCCGGGCAAGCCCTACCTCAGCCTGGTGCTGTCCGATGCCCGCGGCATCAGCAGCGTGCCCGAGCTGCAACTGGGGGAGCGGCGCATTCCGTTCACCCCCGGCGCCCTGCTGGGAGACGGTCTGGCCGGCATCCATGCTCCGCTCGACAGCCTGCCCGGGGAAGATGGCCGCTTTCACATCGAGCTGCACCTGCAGGGCATGAACGCGCTTGAGGTGGTGCCGATCGGCCAGGACAGTAGGTTCAACCTGAGTGGCAACTGGCCTCATCCCAACTTCATCGGCGATTTTCTGCCCGGCAGCCGCACCCTGAACGATCAGGGGTTCGACGCCAGCTGGCAGACCAGCTGGTTTGCCACCGACATGGAACGGCGCTTCGCCCGCATGATGAAGGGAGCCGGGGCCGAGTTGCCGACCTTCAGCGTCAGCCTGGTGCAGCCGGTGGATCACTATCAGCTGAACGAGCGGGCCGCCAAGTACGCCCTGCTGTTCATCGGCCTCACCTTCCTCAGCTTCTTCATGTTCGAGCTGCTCCGGGGGCTGCTGGTGCATCCGATCCAGTACGCCCTGGTGGGCATGGGGCTGGCCATCTTCTATCTGGTGTTGCTGGCGCTGACCGAGCACCTCGGCTTTGGCTGGGCTTATCTGGTCGCCAGCCTCGCCAGCGTGTCGCTCAACGGCTTCTACCTCAGCCATGTGCTGGGGGGGCCGCGTCAGGGCCTCGGCTTCGCCGCCCTGCTCGGGCTGGTCTACGCCATACTGTTCGGGCTGCTGCAAGCCGAGGAGATAGCCCTGCTGCTCGGCGCCCTGCTGCTGTTCGCCATACTGGCGCTAATCATGGTGCTAACCCGCAAGCTGGACTGGTATCGGGTGATGGGCAACCCGCCCCCTTCCCCAGCCCCGAGCCAGGAGAGCTGAAAACAAAACCGGCGCCCTGAGGGCGCCGGTTTTATTTCATTGATCGGGCATCACTTCTTCTTGACCGGGCGAGCCCAGTTCTTGATGTGGCGCTGGGGCACCCGGGTGATCACCAGCTCGTGCTCGGCCACATCCTTGGTGATGGTGGAACCCGCTCCCAGGGTCGCTCCCTTGCCGATGCGCACCGGCGCCACCAGCTGGGTATCGGAGCCGACGAAGACGTCATCCTCTATGATGGTCTGGAACTTGTTCACCCCATCGTAGTTGCAGGTGATGGTACCGGCGCCGATATTCACCTTGGCGCCGATGTCCGCATCCCCCAGGTAGGTCAGATGACCACACTTGGAGCCGACCCCCAGACGGGATTTCTTCATCTCGACGAAGTTGCCGACGTGGGCATCCTGCTCCAGCACGGCACCCGGGCGCAGACGGGCGAAGGGGCCGACCGAGCACTGATCCGCCACCAGGGCACCCTCGATGACGGAGTAGGGTTTCACCTCGCTGTGATCACCAATCTCGCAATCCTTCAGCACGGCGCCAGCACCGATACGCACATGGTTGCCGAGCTTGACCTTGCCCTCGATGATGACGTTGACGTCGATCACCACCTCTTCACCGATCTCCAGGGTGCCGCGCAGATCGAAGCGGGCCGGATCGATCAGGGTGACCCCGGCGATCATCAGCTTCTCGGCCTGCATCTGCTGATAGCTGCGCTCGAGGGCCGCCAGCTGGACCCGGTTGTTGGCCCCTTCCACCTCCATGGCGCTGTCCGGGTGGACGGCGGCAATGGGGCAGCCATCCCCATGGGCCATGGCGATCACGTCGGTGAGATAGAACTCTCCCTGGGCGTTCTTGTTGTCCAGACGGGAGAGCCAGCCGCTCAGCTGGGCGCCATTGGCCACCAGTACGCCGGTATTCACCTCGCGGATGGCGAGCTGTTCGGCGTTGGCATCCTTCTGCTCGATGATGCCGACCACCTGGCCGTTTTCCCGCACGATGCGGCCGTAGCCGGTAGGGTTGTCCAGCACCACGGTCAGCAGCGCCATGCCGTCGTCGGCCTTGGCGGCCAGCAGCCGTTGCAGGGTCTCGGGCTGGATCAGCGGGGTATCGCCGTAGAGCACCAGCACGTCGTCTTCATCTTTCCAGAACGGGATCGCCTGGGCGACGGCATGGCCGGTGCCCAGCTGCTGCGCCTGCAACACCCAGTTGAGATCCGGGGCGGCGATCCGCTCCTTCAGCAGCTCGGCGCCGTGGCCATAGACCAGGTGCAGTTGCTCGGCACCTATCTGGCGGGCGGTATCGATCACATGGGACACCATGGGTTTGTTGGCGACAGGGTGCAGCACCTTGGGCAGAACGGAACGCATGCGAGTACCTTTACCCGCAGCCAGGATCACGACGTTGAGAGACATAGCCAGCCTTTGAAACATGAGGAAATACCCGGCGGAGTCTATCCAACGGGCAAAAAAAAAGCGACCCGAAGGTCGCTTTTTACATCACCGTGATTAGCGGTAATTCTTTTTGACGATATCGATAACCCGCAGCTGGGCCATTGCTTTGGCCAGCTCGGCAGACGCCTGAGCATAGTCGATATCACCATGGGAGCTGCTGATCCGCTCTTCGGCACGACGCTTGGCTTCCTGGGCTTTCGCCTCATCCAGGTCATCGGCACGAATGGCGGTATCGGCCAGCACGGTCACGGCTTCGGGTTGTACTTCCAGCATGCCGCCGGAGATGTACAGCACCTCTTCGCTACCATTTTGCTTGATCAAGCGGACCAGGCCCGGCTTGATGGCAGTCAGCAACGGAGCATGACCGTGGCGGAGACCCAGCTCACCCTCGGAGCCTGTTACCTGGGCAGATTGCACACGACCGGAAAACAGTTTCCCTTCGGCGCTCACTACATCCAGGTGAAATGAGATCATCTCAGCCATGGGCCCTCCTATCGAGGCTTACAGTTTCTTGGCTTTCTCGACGACTTCGTCGATACCGCCAACCATGTAGAACGCCTGCTCGGGCAGATCGTCATACTCGCCTTTCAGGATGCCCTGGAAACCGCGAATGGTCTCTTTCAGCGGCACGTACTTACCTGAAGAACCGGTAAATACTTCGGCCACGAAGAACGGCTGGGACAGGAAACGCTCGATCTTACGGGCACGGGATACGGTCAGTTTGTCTTCTTCTGACAGTTCATCCATACCCAGGATGGCGATGATGTCCTTCAGCTCCTTGTAGCGCTGCAGCACGATCTGCACACCACGAGCGGTCTCGTAGTGATCCTTGCCAACCACCAGCGGATCCAGCTGACGGGAGGTGGAGTCCAGCGGGTCAACGGCCGGGTAGATACCCAGTGCCGCGATCTGACGGGACAGAACGATGGTCGCATCCAGGTGGGCGAAGGTGGTCGCCGGAGACGGGTCGGTCAAGTCATCCGCAGGCACGTAAACGGCCTGGACTGAGGTGATGGAACCGGTCTTGGTGGAGGTGATACGTTCTTGCAGAACACCCATCTCCTCGGCCAGGGTCGGCTGGTAACCTACTGCAGAAGGCATACGGCCCAGCAGTGCGGATACTTCAGTACCGGCCAGGGTGTAACGGTAGATGTTGTCCACGAAGAACAACACGTCACGACCCTCGTCACGGAACTTCTCGGCCATGGTCAGACCGGTCAGCGCGACGCGCAGACGGTTTCCGGGCGGCTCGTTCATCTGACCGTATACCAGAGATACTTTGTCCAGTACGTTGGACTCCATCATCTCGTGGTAGAAGTCGTTACCCTCACGGGTACGCTCACCCACACCGGCGAATACAGAGTAACCACTGTGTTCGATCGCGATGTTACGGATCAGCTCCATCATGTTGACGGTCTTGCCTACACCGGCACCACCGAACAGACCGACCTTACCACCCTTGGCGAACGGGCAAACCAGGTCGATAACCTTGATGCCGGTCTCCAGCAGCTCGGCGCTGTTGGACTGATCTTCGTAGCTGGGGGCTTCGCGGTGGATGGACCAACGCTCTTCTTCGCCGATCGGACCCTTCTCGTCGATGGGCTCGCCCAGTACGTTCATGATACGACCCAGGGTCGAGGTACCAACCGGTACCTGGATGGCCTTGCCGCTGTTAACTACTTCCAACCCACGACGCAGACCGTCGGAGGAGCCCATGGTGATGCAACGAACGACGCCGCCGCCGATCTGTTGCTGAACTTCCAGTACCAGACCCTGGCCTTGGCCTTCGCTGATGACTTTCAGTGCATCGTACACCTGGGGCACGGCATTCTGCGGGAACTCGATGTCCACTACAGCGCCGATGATTTGGACGATGAAACCGTTACTCATGTCAAATCCTCTAAACCTTTGATAACCCTTGCCTTACACCGCAGCAGCACCGGATACGATCTCTGTCAGTTCCTGGGTAATACTGGCCTGACGGGCCTTGTTGTACACCAGTTGCAGATCGTTAATCAGGTTGCCGGCGTTGTCAGTCGCGGCTTGCATGGCAACCATTCGGGCTGCCTGTTCACTTGCCAAGTTTTCTACCACACCCTGGTACACCTGGGATTCGACGTAGCGAATCAACAGGGTATCCAGCAGCTGCTTGGGATCAGGCTCATAGAGGTAATCCCAGTGGTGTTTCTTGGCGAGCTTGCTGTCTTCTGTTACGGGCAAAGGCAGCAGTTGATCGACTTTTGGTTGCTGAACCATGGTGTTGACGAACTTGTTGTACACCAGATACAGCCTGTCAATCTCACCGTTGTCGTAAGCCTTCAGCATGACCTTGACTGAACCAATCAGGTCATTGACGCTCGGGTTATCACCCAGTCCGGAGACGTGGGCTTTCACCTTGGCGCCGTGCCGTTCAAAGAAGTTGGAGGCCTTGCTACCGATCAGTGCCAGGTCAACCTTGGCACCTTTCGCGCTCCATTGCTTCATATCGTTGAGGGCAGCTTTGAACAGGTTGATGTTCAGGCCGCCACACAGGCCACGGTCGGTGGAGACGACGATGTAACCCACTCGCTTGACCTCACGTTCGATGAGGTAGGGGTGCTTGTATTCCAAGTTCCCCTGAGCGATATGGCCGATCACCTTGCGCATGGTTTCAGCGTACGGACGGCTGGCAGACATGCGTTCCTGCGCACGGCGCATCTTGCTGGCTGCCACCATTTCCATAGCGCTGGTGATCTTCTGAGTGTTCTTCACACTCCCGATCTTGTTACGTATCTCTTTTGCGCCGGCCATCTCTTCTCTCCATCAGGTGGCAGCTTGCGCTGCCACACACGCTTACCAGGTCTGGGTTGCCTTGAAGCTATCCAGCAACGCAGTCAGCTTGCCAACGATCGCGTCGTTGTAGTCGGCCTTGGCATTGATTTCAGCCATCAGCTCAGCATGCTGGGTATTGGCGTAAGAGAGCAGAGCGGCTTCGAAGTCGACGATCTTGCTCAGTTCGACATCGGCGAGGTAGCCCTTCTCGGCGGCGAACAGCACCAGAGACTGGTGAGCCACGCTCATCGGAGAGTACTGCTTCTGCTTCATCAGCTCGGTCACTTTCTGACCATGATCCAGCTGCTTGCGAGTCGCATCGTCCAGATCGGAAGAGAACTGGGCGAAGGCCGCCAGCTCACGATACTGGGCCAGCGCGGTACGGATACCACCGGACAGCTTCTTGACGATCTTGGTCTGAGCGGCACCGCCCACACGGGATACGGAGATACCCGGGTCAACCGCCGGACGAATACCGGAGTTGAACAGCTGAGTGGTCAGGAAGATCTGGCCATCGGTGATGGAGATCACGTTGGTCGGAACGAACGCAGACACGTCGCCGGCCTGGGTTTCGATGATCGGCAGCGCGGTCAGAGAACCGGTCTGTCCAGTCACGGCACCCTTGGTGAACTTCTCGACGTACTCGACGTTGACGCGGGAAGCACGCTCCAGCAGACGGGAGTGCAGATAGAAGACATCGCCCGGGTAAGCTTCACGTCCTGGCGGACGGCGCAGCAGCAGGGAGATCTGGCGATAAGCTACGGCCTGCTTGGACAGGTCATCATAGATGATCAGCGCGTCTTCACCGCGGTCACGGAAGTACTCACCCATGGAGCAACCGGCATAAGGAGCCAGGTACTGCAGGGCAGCTGCTTCGGAGGCGGAGGCGACGACCACTATGGTGTTGGCCAGGGCGCCGTGCTCTTCCAGCTTGCGCACCACGTTGGCGATGGTAGAGGCCTTCTGGCCAATCGCAACGTAGACGCACTTAATGCCGGAGTCTTTCTGGTTGATGATGGTGTCGATCGCGATGGCGGTCTTACCAACCTGACGGTCACCGATGATCAGCTCACGCTGGCCACGACCGATAGGGATCATGGCATCGATGGCTTTCAGACCGGTCTGGACTGGCTGGTCAACAGACTTACGCTCGATAACGCCCGGGGCAATGACTTCGATCGGCGAGTAGCCGTCGTTGTCTACCGGACCCTTACCGTCGATCGGCTGACCCAGGGTGTTGACCACCCGGCCCAACAGACCACGACCGACCGGCACTTCCAGAATACGGCCGGTACCTTTTACTTTCATCCCTTCAGCCAGGTTGGCATAGGGACCCATAACAACGGCACCAACGGAGTCACGCTCCAGGTTCAATGCCAGAGCAAAGCGGTTACCCGGCAGCTCGATCATTTCACCCTGCATGGCATCGGCCAGACCGTGGATACGAATGATACCGTCGCTCACAGAGACGATGGTACCTTCGTTACGCGCTTCGCTTTTGACATCAAACTGCGCAATGCGCTGCTTGATCAGCTCGGCGATTTCAGTGGAATTCAGTTGCATGCTCTAATACCCCAATCAAGATTGCAGCGCGTCGGCCATGCGATCCAGCTTACCGCGGACCGTGCCGTCGATAACCAGATCACCGGCCTTGATGAGCACCCCGGCCATCAAGGACGCATCTGTGCTGCAATTCAGCTTCACTTTGCGCGCGAGACGTTGTTCCAGAGAAGCCTGAATAGCGGCCTTCTGCTGGTCGGTCAGTTCGATCGCCGAAATCACGTCAGCCTGAACTTCTTTGTCCAGTTCAGCCTTGAGCGCGACATATTCAGCAACGACAGCCGGCAGCACACCCAAGCGACCATTCTCAGCCATCACCCGGATCAGGTTCTGACCATGCTCGTTGAGCTGCTCACCGCAGACACCGACAAACAGGTTTGCCAGTTCTTCGGCGGCCACGGAGCCGTTTACCAGGTTATGGATGGTCTCGTTCTCGGCCACTTGTGCGGCGAAACCGAGCATCTCCAGCCATTGGTCAACCGCCTTGTGCTCAACGGCAAACTCGAAAGCAGCCTTGGCGTAGGGGCGAGCGATTGTAGTCAGTTCAGACATAGCCCCGTTCCCGTTACAGTTCTGCTACCAGTTTGTCGACGATGTCGCTGTTGGCAGCCTGGTCGATTTGGCGTGCCAGGATCTTCTCTGCACCCGCGATGGCAAGAGCAGCAACCTGCTTGCGCAGTTCTTCTTTGGCACGATGACGTTCAGCTTCGATCTCTGCACGGCCCTGAGCCAGGATTTTTTCCCGCTCTGCTTGAGCTCCAACAGCGGCTTCATCAATGATCTGGGCCTTGCGTTTGTTGGCTTGATCGATGATTTCGGCAGCCTGGTGCTTGGCTTCTTTCAGCTGATCGGTGGCGTTGGCCTTGGCCAAATCCAGATCTTTCTTGGCACGCTCGGCAGAAGAGAGACCATCAGCAATTTCTTTCTGACGGGCTTCGATGGCAGCGATCAACGGCGGCCATACGTACTTCATGCAAAACACTACGAAGAAGAAAAAAGCAATTGCTTGGCCGAGGAGGGTGGCGTTGATATTCACAGCCTATGTCCTCTTAAGTTAGTTAATGGGTTATGCCTGGGGAGTCGTAGAGACTTAGCCAGCAACCGCAAACATCACATACAGACCCAGACCAACGGCGATCATCGGGATCGCATCCACCAGACCCATGACGATGAAGAACTGGGTACGCAGAACAGGGATCAGGTCCGGTTGACGAGCAGCACCTTCCAGGAACTTGCCACCCAGGATACCGATACCGATGGAGGCGCCGATAGCCGCCAGACCCATCATCATTGCAGCAGCGATGTACAGCAGGTCCATGTTCAAGTTTTCCATGAGGATCTCCATTTATTTAGATGTAATTGATTGTATAAAAAGGATTATTTGAGTTGCATCAACCATGGTCTTCTTGCGCCATCGACAGATAGACGATGGTCAGAACCATGAAGATAAACGCCTGCAAAGTGATGATCAGGATGTGGAAAATTGCCCAAGGCACGGACAGGATCCACTGTGACCACCAGGGTAACAAACCCGCAATCAGGATAAAGATCAGTTCGCCAGCATACATGTTGCCGAACAGTCGCAGACCCAATGAAACAGGCTTGGAAATCAACGTGACGGTTTCAAGGATGAAGTTAACCGGGATGGCAGCGGGATGGTTGAAAGGCTGAAGCGTCAGCTCCTTCACAAATCCGCTGATACCCTTGACCTTGATGCTGTAGTACAGGATCAAGAAGAACACGCCCAAAGCCATGGACATGGTGATGTTAACGTCAGCAGAGGGAACCACACGCAGATAGGGAACACCCATCAACTGTGCAGCGTGAGGGATAAAGTCAACGGGGATCAGATCCATGAAGTTCATCAGGAAGATCCAGACAAACACTGTCAGTCCCAGCGGTGCGATGACCGGGTTCCGACCATGGAAGATGTCTTTGACGTTACCATTCACAAACTCGACCAGCATCTCCACAAAGCACTGCAGCTTACCGGGCACACCGCTGGTGGCCTTGACGGCTACGCGGCGGAACGACCAGATAAACAGGGCGCCTAGCAAGACGGAAAATATCATGGAATCGATATTCACCGTCCAGAACCCGGACCCGACTTGCAGGTGGGTCAGGTGGTGGGAGATATATCCCTGAGGAGTCAGGACTTCTCCGGTTGCAGACATGAGTTTTCCTAATAGTGGTTGTTAAGCGTGAATGAAACTATCCACTGTACAACGAGGGCGAGGATATAAGTGGCGAAGAACGAGACGGTGTCGACCTCGATCCCGGAGCCAAACATCAGGGCGAAAAGTCCTGTTGTAGTAATGAGCTTAATCCCTGCCCCACCATAAAAGTCCCGCAAGACCAGGCCCACGCTCTCTTTCGTCACCTTGCGGCGCAGAACCCAGAGTGTGAACAGGGCTTGAGGAACCCAGTACATTCCTCCCCCAAAGAGGGAAGAACGTCCGGCAAACGCCCCGGTCTGATAAAACCAGACGGAACTGATCGCCAGGATCAGGACGAGCTGACAAACGAGCATAGCCAAGGCCAGCGTCAAACCTTCCAAGGCTACTTTCTGTTTCACCAACCTACCCCTGAACATTACAGAACTGTAAAAAATCGGGATCCGAAGACCCCAGGTTCACAGCTCGAAAAGCCGGTCAAATTATACCCGTGGAGACGGCTATTGCAACATGGCAAAAATCCTTAATTTTTGCGGCTTTCCGCGCGAAATTAAGGTTATGTTCATATCGAAAGGAATGGATGTTTTATTACTACAAAAAGCGTAAAAATCACGATTCTGACAGACCAAAATAGCCCAATACCCGGTCCAAATCTGCCAAGTTATCGTAACTTATTACTAACTTGCCGCTATCCTTCTTGCCCGGCTGAAGCTGTACCTGATTGCCAATTTTTTCTGAAATCTGGCGCTCGAGGTAACCAAACTGGGGATCACGGACGGGCTCGACCTTGGTTTTTGCCGGTTCCAGCGTTTTCTGCACCAGTTTCTCGGTATCTCGCACCGTCAGCCCCTTCTGGGCAACCAGCTTGGCCAGTTCGGACTGGGCCGGGCCGCTCAGGGCCAGCAGGGCCCGGGCGTGACCCATGTCGAGATCCCCGTGCTCGACGAAGCGCTTCACGTCCTCGTTGAGCTGATTGAGGCGCAGCAGGTTGGTCACCGTGGTGCGGGACTTGCCCACTGCCTCGGCCACCTGCTGGTGGGTCAGCTCGAATTCGGTCAGCAGTCGCTGCAGGGCCACAGCCTCCTCGATGGCGTTGAGATCCTCGCGCTGGATATTCTCAATCAGCGCGATGGCCACCGCAGCCTCGTCGGGCACGTCCTTGACGAGGCAGGGCACCACCTCGAGTCGGGCCAGCTGGGACGCACGCCAGCGCCGTTCACCGGCGATGATTTCGAAACGATTCTCGCCGATGGAGCGTACCACTATCGGCTGAATCACGCCTTGCGCCCGTATCGAGTTGGCCAGATCCTCCAGCGCATCCTGGGACATGTCCTTGCGTGGCTGATATTTGCCGGACTGCAGCCACTCCAGCGGCAGCTTGCGCAGCTCGCCCTGGTTGGTGGGCGCCATGGCCTGCTCGGTACGCTGGTCGCTCATCACCTGTTTCTGGCGGGCGGCCGTGCTGGTGCTGAGCAGGGCGTCCAACCCCTTGCCCAGCCCACGTTTCTTCGGCGTCATATGCTCTCTCGGTCTGCGGTGATCGGCTGAGACTCCTGCTCCTGACGACGCAGGATCTCGCCAGCCAGGGCCAGATAGGCCTTGGCCCCCACCGATGATTTGTCATAGTGCATGGCCGGGGCACCGAAGCTCGGCGCCTCCGCCAGTCTAACGTTGCGGGGGATGATGGTGCGATAAACCTTGTCCCCGAAATGCTGTTTCAGCTGATCGGACACATCATTGGCCAGCCGGTTGCGATGATCGAACATGGTGCGCAGCACCCCCTCGATCTTGAGCTCTGGGTTGACGACGGCAGCCAGCTTGCTGATGGTGTCCACCAGGGCGGTGAGTCCTTCCAGCGCGTAATACTCGCACTGCATGGGTACCAGCACGGAATCGGCAGCGGCCATGGCGTTGACGGTCAGCATGTTGAGAGAAGGCGGGCAGTCGATGAAGACGTAGTCGTATTTGTCCCGTACCGAGGCCAGGGCGTTGCGCAGGCGGATCTCGCGGGCGAAGAATTCCATCAGCCGAATTTCGGCCGCGGTCACGTCGGCGTTGGCGGCGATGAGGTGATAGCCACCCGAGGTCTCGGGGATGATCACCTCGTTGATGGGTGCATCGTCGATCAGCAGTTCATAGGCGGTGCGTTCAACTTCGTACTTGTCGACGCCGCTGCCCATGGTGGCATTGCCCTGCGGATCCAGATCGATCACCAGCACCTTGCGCCGGGTAGCGGCCAGGGAGGCGGCCAGATTCACACAGGTGGTGGTTTTACCCACTCCACCCTTCTGGTTGGCTATGGCAATGACTTTTCCCACACTGTCCCCTAAATGAAACTGCGACCCTATTCGGGCTGGATATGTTTGAATTCCAGCAGATGACGCTCACCTTCCAGCTCCGGCACCACCAATTGATGGGCGGCAACCAAGCGAATGCTGGCAGGCAACTGTGCCAGTTCCTGCTCGGGGTATTGTCCCTTGAGCGCAAGGAAGCTCCCTTCGGGTGACGGCAGATGGTGACACCAGCTCAGCATGTCCTCCAGCGAGGCGAAGGCCCGGCTGAGTACACCATCGAAGCCCACTTCGGGTTGATACTCTTCCACCCGGGATTTGACGGGTGTCACGTTGGTCAACCCCAGCTCCTGGATTACCTGGCGGATGAAGTTGATCCGCTTGCCCAGGCTGTCCAGCAACACGAATTGCTTGTCCGGATTGATGATCGCCAACGGCAGGCCGGGCAGGCCGGGGCCTGTGCCCACATCGATGAAACGCTCACCGTGCAGGTGAGGGCTCACCACCAGGCTGTCGAGGATGTGCTTGACCAGCATGGCGTCCGGATCTCGCACCGAGGTGAGATTGTAAGCCTTGTTCCACTTGTGCAGCAACTCAACCAACTGCACCAACTGGGTCTTTTGGGTATCGGTGATAACAATTCCGGCCTGCATGAGCAGGCCGTTCAATCTTTCCAGCATGTTTTCCAACGGGGAATTCCTCAGGCAGTTTTACGCAGCAGGCCGTGTTTCTTCAGATGAACCAGCAGGATGGAGATGGCGGCCGGGGTGATGCCGGAGATGCGGGAGGCCTGACCTATGGTCTCTGGCTTGGCATCGTTCAGCTTGGCGATCACCTCGTTGGAGAGACCGTTTACGTCGCGGTAGTTCATGTCCAGCGGTAACAGGGTGTTCTCGTTGCGCAGTTGCTTCTCCACCTCGTCGTGCTGGCGCTCGATGTAGCCGGCGTACTTGATCTGGATCTCCACCTGATCCGCCGCTGCTGTGTCTTCCAGCGCTGGGCCAACCCCTTCAATGGCCATCAGGGCATCGTAGGTCACCTCGGGGCGACGCAGCAGCTCTTCCAGGCTCTGCTCCCGGGTCAGAGGTGTGTTCACCAGAGCGTTGACTGCCTCCAGCGACGGGTGCTGCGGGTGGATCCAGGTTGAACGCATGCGCTGACGCTCCTGCTCCACCTGCTCCATCTTGGTGTTGAACAGGCTCCAGCGATGGTCATCCACCAGGCCCAGCTCGCGACCTATGGCGGTCAGGCGTAGATCGGCGTTGTCTTCCCGCAGCAGCAGACGGTATTCGGCGCGGCTGGTGAACATGCGGTAGGGCTCGCGAGTACCCAGGGTGGAGAGATCGTCCATCATCACGCCCATGTAGGCCTGATCCCGGCGGGGATGCCAGGCGTCCTTGCCCTGGGCGCGCAGACCGGCGTTCAGACCGGCCATCAGCCCCTGGGCGGCTGCCTCTTCATAGCCTGTGGTGCCGTTGATCTGGCCGGCGAAGAAGAGGTTTGGAATGCATTTGCTCTCCATGTTGGCCTTGAGATCCCGCGGATCGAAGAAGTCGTATTCGATGGCGTAGCCGGGGCGGGTGATGTGGGCATTCTCGAAGCCACGGATCGAACGGACGATCTGCACCTGTACGTCGAACGGCAGGCTGGTGGAGATCCCGTTCGGGTAGAGTTCGTGGGTGGTCAGGCCTTCCGGCTCGACGAAGATCTGGTGCGCCGTCTTGTCGGCGAAGCGGGTGATCTTGTCCTCGATCGACGGGCAGTAACGGGGGCCTATCCCCTCGATCACCCCGGCATACATGGGGCTGCGATCCAGGTTGTTGCGGATCACCTCGTGGGTCTTCTCGTTGGTGTGGGTAACGTAGCAGGGCACCTGACGCGGGTGCTGACTGGCGTTGCCGATGA
Source organism: Aeromonas sp. sif0611 (assembly GCF_019218845.1). Lineage (NCBI taxonomy): Bacteria > Pseudomonadati > Pseudomonadota > Gammaproteobacteria > Aeromonadales > Aeromonadaceae > Aeromonas > Aeromonas sp. sif0611. The sequence goes on from NZ_JAHUWU010000010.1 coordinate 39,728, forward strand.
ACGAGAAGACGGGACGAGGATCGTCACCGTGCTGCTGCTGCATCACGGAGAGATCGACGGTACGGGCATCGATGCGTGGCGGCGTGCCAGTCTTGAGCCGATCGATGCGCAGCGGCAGCTCACGCAGACGCTGGGCCAGGGCGATCGAGGGAGGATCCCCGGCGCGGCCGCCTTTGTAGTTTTCCATTCCGATGTGGATCAGACCGTTCAGGAAGGTGCCGACTGTCAGCACCACCGTCTTGCCGCTGATGCGGATCCCGCTCTGGGTGACCACGCCGGCGACGCGATCACCGTCCATGACGAGATCGTCACAGGCTTGCTGGAAGATCTTCAGATTCGGGTAATTCTCCAGGGTCTGGCGCACCACGGCCTTGTATAGCAGGCGATCCGCCTGGGCACGGGTGGCTCGCACCGCGGGCCCTTTGGAGGAGTTGAGGGTACGGAACTGGATCCCGCCAAGATCGATGGCCTGCGCCATGATCCCGCCCAGGGCATCCACTTCCTTGACCAGGTGTCCCTTGCCGATCCCGCCGATCGCCGGATTACAGGACATGTGTCCCAGCGTATCGATGTTGTGGGTCAACAACAGAGTATTCAGACCCATACGGGCTGCCGCTGTTGCTGCTTCGGTTCCTGCATGACCGCCACCGACGACGATCACATCAAATTGTTCATGGTATTGCATTGGGGATCACCTTGATCTGCACGCCTGAAGATCTTTATTTGCCTGGGCTGAAGGGCGGATCATTCTATCCGTTTCGCCTCTTTAGGGGAACGTCTACTTCAGGATCAGTATGGATGCAGGATCCGTTAGTAGATCTTAAGGATCTTTAGATCGATCTTTTACTGGATCTTTTATTAGGATCCACGATTTCTGTTGATAAGCCCTTTTTGATCATAAAGATCATCCGTTTAAAGACGATCCCAGCTTGTGGAAAAGCTTGGATCCCAGGGCCGTGAACGGGGGGATAACCAGTGGTTTTATACACAGACCAGAACTGGACAAGATCTCATACATGGATAACTATAGGTTTTACAGAGCTTAACACTATAGTTATGCACAATACCCCTGGGCGTTGTGGGTAACCGTGTAGAACAACTCTCCCGGATCTATCTGTTAATAACCTGGTGGATAGGAATTTGTGGACAAGCGGGGAGATCGAGGTGTTTTTACCGGATCTCCCGGGTCCTGATCAGGCGATCATCTGCATCCAGTCATGGATCCAGGCTTCGGCGGCATCTTCCGGGATCTCATGCTGGGTCACGTCTATCTCCAGACGATCCCCGATCCGGCTGGCGCCACATTCGGCCAGCAGTCGATCCAGCGTCTTGCCGCCCTGGCAGAAGGTGTCATAACTGCGGTCACCAAGCCCGATTACTCCATATTTCAAGGCGTTGAGATCAGGATGCTGGTCGGCAAGATCCTTGGCGAAGGGCTGAAGATTGTCGGGCACGTCGCCGGCACCGTGGGTGGAAGTGATCACCAGCAGGATGGCATCCGGCTCCGCCAGCACCTCGGCCAGCCTGGCCGGGTTGTGGATCCGGGTCTGGTGGCCCGCCTGTTCCAGCAGGCTGGCGACATGATCTGCGACATATTCGGCGGCGCCCAGCATGGAGCCGACGACAAGATTGAGTTTGGCCATGGAATGGATCCTGATGTCATCGAAATAAATGGAGAGCCGGGATTCTACCGCCAAAGGATGTGGATAAATATGGATAAAGCTTGGGGATAAGGATCCTTCACGATTTTTATGGCAGAGGCCGCCCTCGCCATCTTTTTTCATCTTCCTCTGTGTTCCCTTCTTTTGATCACTCTCCTGAATGAGTCTTTCTGCCGGAAAAATCGTCCATTGATACAGCAGGTAACAATAGAGATGCAAATGATTAGCAATTATTGAATCGATTCGATCATGGCTCCTGTAGTAGCATTGTGCCGCTTTATTCGCCTAAGGAGTCGGGCAGACCGGCCGCATTGGGCACCCATAATAAGAAACCAAAATATAACTCATTGATATTTGAGACACTTATATGATTGCGCAAAAAAATACCCAGAATGCAGTGATGCGAAAGAGGGGGGCCCAGCTGTTGCCGCTCTCCTGCCTGCTGGCGAGCCTGCCTGTGCTGGCTGCTGAACAAGCGGATAAAGAGCTGCCCAAGGCGGCTGAAACCATGGTGGTCACCGGCACCGCCATGAAGGTCGAGGTGCCCATGGCCGAGACCCCCCGCGCCGTCTCCGTGGTCAACCGCGAGGAGCTGGATCAGCACGCCGTGCAGCAGCTCGACGAGTCCGTGCGCTACCGCTCTGGCGTGCTCACCGGTTTCTATGGCTCCGACAACAACACCGACTGGTTCAAGGTGCGTGGCTTCGATGCCGCCCAATACCTCGATGGCAACCGCCTGTTCGGCACCGGCTACTATGTCTGGACCCCGGAGCCTTTCGGTCTGGAAAGCGTGGAACTGCTCAAGGGCCCGGCCTCCATCCTCTACGGCGAGGCGCCTCCCGGCGGCGTGATCAATTCCATCAGCAAGCGCCCCACCGCGACCCCGCAAGGCCTGGTCAATCTGCAACTGGGCAACCGGGATCTGCGTCAGGTCGGGGTCGATTTCTCCGACGATCTGACCGGCGACAGCCGCTATCGCATGGTTGCACTCTATAAAGAGCGCGACGGCGTGCTGGATGGCACCTATAACGAGCGCGCCTACCTGGCGCCGAGCGTGACCCTGGACATCTCGGATCGCACCAGCCTCACCCTGCTGGCCAGCTTCCTGCACGATGAAGGGGTGCCCACCAACGGCTTCTTCCCCGTCTATGGCACCCTCAATACCGAGGGCGGCCAGATCGATCCCGCCACCAACCTGAGTCAGCCGGATTACGATCGCAACCGCAACACCCAGATCTCCACCGGTTACGAGCTGGCCCACCAGTTCAACCAGACCTGGGAGTTCAAGCAGAACGTCCGCTTCAACTACAACGATCTACTGCTGCGCCAGACCTATATCTTCCCGACCTATGAAGGCACTACCGCCTACCGTGGCCTGGTCTACCGTGACGGCGACACCAAGAGTGCCACCATGGACAACCAGCTGGTGGGTTACTGGAACACGGACAGCACCGAGCAGACCCTGTTGCTGGGGATAGATCTGCAGCGCCACGTGAATGAAGGGGTCGAGGCCGACAACTACGGCATGGGGTCCATCAATACCATGAACCCGGATTACAGCGGCTTCCCCGGCTTCGACGAGTCCACCGCCACCTATCAGAAGAATACCAAGGGTCAGAGCGGCCTCTATGCCCAGCATCAGATCCGCTGGGACGATCGCTGGTTGCTGACCGCAGGTGGCCGCTTCGACTATGTGGAGACCCACAACATCAGCGAAGCCACCAGCAAGAACGAGAAGCAGTATGACGACAACCTTTCGCTCTCCGGCAGCCTGATGTACCTGGCCGACAACGGCCTCTCCCCGTACTTCGCCTATGCGGAGTCGTTCGAAGTGCTGCCGGGCATAGACCCGAACACCAAGAACTCCTACAAACCGCTGGAAGGCAAGCTGTATGAGACCGGCATCAAGTACGCCCCCAGCTTCCTCGATGGCTACATCAACCTGGCGCTGTTCGATCTGGAACAGACCAACTCGCTCGTCTCTACAGGATCCGGCCAGCAGACCCAGGCCGGTGAAGTGACCTCCCAGGGGATCGAACTGGAAGGGAGCGTGCAGGCCACAGAGGCGCTGCGTCTGACCGCTGCTTATACCTACACCGATGCCAAGACCAACGACACCGGCAACGGTGATCGCCAGGCCAGCCTGATCCCGCGTCACCAGGCCTCCTTCTGGGGCAACTACAAGGTGCAGCAGGGTCCGGTCTCCGGGCTGGAAGTGGGCACCGGGGTGCGTTACATCGGATCCAGCGTCGGCATAGGTGCCGTGAATGCGGACTACACCCCCATCTACGGTTCGGCCCAGGTGCCGGCCCAGACGGTGTGGGATGCGATGATCGGGTATGACTTCGCCAAGAACTGGCGTGCCCAGGTCAACGTCAACAACCTGCTGAACGACACCTATGTAGCGAGCTGTGACTACTACTGCTACTACGGTGAGCCGCGCAGCATCGTCGGCTCAGTCAACTACCGCTGGTAAAATACAGGCCGGGCGGGAGCCTCAAGTTCCTGCCCTCCTTCTTTTTGTACACAGGCCTGTCATGGAACTCTTGTCACTGGTTTACCGCCAATACCGTTGGCCCTTCATCGCCATTACCCTGCTCAGCCTGCTCAGTGCTGTCAGCGGGATAGGTGTCATTGCCTTTATCAACCAATACCTTATCGAGTCAGTCGGCGATCCGCTGCCGATCCTGGGTCAGCTTGTCGGCCTTATCTTTTTGCTGCTGGTGATCACGCTCGGCTCTCAGCTGGCCCTGACCACCCTCGGTCATCATTTCGTCTACCGGTTGCGCGGCCGCCTGCTCAAGCAACTGCTGGACACCGACGTCGCCCGCATTCGCCAGATAGGGCAGGGGCCGCTGCTAGCCTCCCTCTCCAGCGACATCGGCCAGATCACCATCGCCTTCGTGCGCCTGCCGGAGCTGGTGCAGGGGCTGGTGCTCACTCTGGGTTCCATCATCTACCTCGGCTTGCTCTCTCCCGCCCTGCTCGGTGTCACCGCGCTCTGGGTCACCGTGACCATGGTGGTGGGCTGGCTGCTGGTGAACCGGGTCTATCGCCACCTGGCCCGGATGCGTCAGGCCGAAGACAGGCTCTACCAGAACTACCAGTCCATCATCGCGGGCAGCAAGGAGCTGGCGCTCAATCGCGAGCGTGCCCACTTCGTCTATCACCAGCTCTATGAGCAGAACGCCCAGGATTACCGCCGGGAGATTATCTGCGCCGATACCTATCACCTGAGCGCGGTGAACTGGTCGAACATCATGATGCTGGGGGCCATAGGCCTGGTCTTCTTCCTGGCCAATGGCCTCGGCTGGGCCAACACCAATGTGGCGGCCACCTTCGCCCTGACCCTGCTGTTCCTGCGCACTCCGCTGCTGCAGGGCATTGGCGCCCTGCCGACCCTGATCTCGGCCCAGGTGGCGTTTGACAAGATAGCGACCCTGAATCTGGCGGAGCCGGAGCCCAAGTTCCCGCTGCCGCCGGCCCCCACTGCCTGGCAACGCATCGAGCTGGAGCAGGTGAGCTTTCACTATCAGGGGGAGGGCGGTTTCGCCGTGGGCCCCATCAATCTGACCATTGAGCGGGGGGAGCAGATCTTCATCATTGGCGGCAACGGCTCCGGCAAGTCGACCCTGGCCATGCTGCTGACCGGGCTCTATCAGCCGGTCTCTGGCCGGATCCTGCTGGATGGTGAACCCATTGCCGATCGCAACGCCTACCTGGCGCTCTTCTCCGCCATCTTCACCGACTATCACCTGTTCCAGCACCTGCTGGGGCCAGAGCCGAAAGAGGCCCTGGTGGCCGAGTGGCTGGAGCGGCTGCAGATGGGCAGCAAGCTTGCCATCGAGGAGGGCTTCATCGCCAACATCGATCTCTCCCAGGGGCAGCGCAAGCGGGTCGCCCTGCTGCTGGCACTGGCGGAGCAGCGCGAGGTAATGCTGTTTGACGAGTGGGCGGCGGATCAGGATCCCCAGTTCCGCCGCATCTTCTATCAGGTGCTGTTGCCACGCCTCAAGGAGATGGGCAAGACGGTGATCGCCATCAGCCACGACGATCTCTATTTCTCTCTGGCGGACCGCCTGCTGGAGATGCGTCAGGGCCAGCTCACCGAGCTGACCGGCGAGCGGCGCGAGCAGGTGAGCCGGGATGCCGTCGCTCATCTGGATAGCGAGGTGCCGGTCTGATACCGGCCGCAAGGGGGAGGCAAGCGCCAACCCCTTTCAGCACAGGAATGAATCATGTTTGAGAGGAAATCTGCCGGCTTTATGGTGAACGCTCGCCGAGCCATGGCGCTCACCGACCCGAGCGTCGAGCACAGAGCTGGCACGGGAGCAGATCATGTTTGAGATGAAAGCCGCGAGCTTCGCGGTCAACGACCGCACCCTGCTGCAACCCACCAGCCTGCGTTTCGAGCAGGGTCAGGTCTATGGCCTCATCGGCCACAACGGCTCGGGCAAATCCACCCTGCTCAAGCTGCTGGCACGCCAGCAGCCCCTGAGCGATGGCGAGATACTGTTCGATGACAAGCCGCTGCAGGCGTGGGGCAACCGGGACTTCGCCCGTCAGGTGGCCTATCTGCCCCAGCATCTGCCGAGCGCCGAGAACCTGCTCGGCCGGGAGCTGGTGGAGATGGGGCGCTATCCCTGGCGCGGCCTGCTGGGCCGCATGGGGGCGGAAGATCACCGCCAGGTCGACAAGGCCATCGCCCTGACCCATACCGAATGCTTTGCCGACAGGTTGGTGGATACCCTCTCCGGCGGCGAGCGGGGCCGGGTCTGGCTGGCCATGCTGCTGGCCCAGGAGAGCCGCTTCATCCTGCTGGACGAGCCGCTGGCCGCCCTGGACGTGGCTCATCAGGTGGAGGTGCTCACCCTCGTCAGGCAGCTCAGTCGCCAGCTCAACCTCGGGGTCATCATCGTCATTCACGACATCAACATGGCGTCCCGCTTCTGCGATCGGCTGGTGGCACTGCACGGCGGTCGTCTGCTGACCCATGGTGAGCCCGAACAGATCATGACTGGCGAGACCCTGCACGCCATCTATGGCATCCCGATGGAAGTCATTCGCCACCCGGCTCATGACCACGCCATCGCCATCGTCTAGCCGGGGTCCTCTCTTGAATCGTCTACTTAAAATTGCCCCCTGCCTCGTCAGCCTGCTGCTGCCGCTGGCGGCGCAGGCCGAGACACAGCCCGCAGCCCCTGCTGCCGACGGTACGGTTCCGCGTATCGCCACCGTGGATTGGACCATAGCCGAAACCCTGCTGGCCCTCGGCGTGACACCGCTGGCCATGGGGGATGTGGAGTCCTATCGCGCCTGGGTCGGGGAGCCGACACTGCCGGTGGATGTAGTGGATATCGGCCTGCGGATGCAGCCCAACCGCGAGCTGTTGGCCGAGCTCAAGCCCGACCTCATCCTCATCTCGCCGCTGATGGCGTCGCTGGAGTCAACCCTGTCCCGCATCGCCCCGGTGCAATCCATCGCCCTCTATGAACCCGATGCGGATCTGTGGCAGCGGCTGCGCGAGGCGACCCTGACCATAGCCGCGCTGGTGAACAGAACCGCCGAGGCCGAACGCCAGCTCGCCGTACTGGACAGGGATCTGGCCCGGATGAAAACAAGCTTGCCGGCGGAGCTGCCACCTTTGTTGCTGGTGCAGTTTATCGACGAGCGCCACGTACGGGTATTCGGTCGCCACAGCCTGTTCGAGGCGGTGATGACCCGGCTGGGGCTACGCAACGCCTGGCAGGGGGAGACCAATGCCTGGGGGTTCTCTGTGGTCAGTCTGGAACAATTCCTTACCCTGCCTGAGGCCCGACTGGTGGTGGTGGATCCTGTCCCGGTCGGGGTGAGCGAGCGGCTGCAGGAGCCCGGGCTCTGGCAGCATCTACCGCTGGTGAAGCAGGGCAAGGTGCTCCATCTGCCCGCCGTCTGGAGTTTCGGCGGCATATTGGCCGCCCGCCGCTTCGCCGACCTGTTGAGTGAGGCCCTGCGAGAGGCGTCACCCTCCGATCCGGCAACCCATGTGAACACCAAGGGGGGCACCCGATGAATCACCTTCTTCCCGCCTCTCTGCTGCGCCCCGGCCTCTGCCTGCTGCTGCTCACCGGCGTGCTGGCCGGTTGGGATCTGGCCCACCAGTTGCCGGATGCGCCCTGGTGGCAGGCCATCTTCTCGCCCAATCTGGACGACGCCCGCCAGGCGGTCATTCACTTCAGCTGGCTGCCGCGGCTGGTGGTCTGCCTGCTGGCCGGTGCCGCCCTCGGGCTAGCCGGCACCCTGATGCAGCAGGTGCTGCGCAATCCCCTCGCGTCCCCCACCACGCTAGGGGTAGCCTCCGGCGCCCAGCTGGCGCTGATGATGGTGACCCTGTTTGCCCCCTCCTGGCTGCTGATCGGGCGCGAGTGGATCGCCATGGTGGGGGGCAGCCTTGCCATGGCGCTGGTGTTTGCCCTGGCCTGGCGTCACCAGCTCAACCCTGTGGTCATCGTATTCGCCGGGCTGGTGATCAACCTCTATCTGGCGGCCATCAGCATGGGGCTGCTGCTGTTCTTTCAGGAGGAGCTCAAGGGCCTGCTGGTGTGGGGCAGCGGCTCATTGGCCCAGAACAGCTGGAGCGGCGTCCTCTACCTGCTGCCACGGTTGCTGGTGGCGGTTGTGCTGGCGGCGCTGCTGGTTCGCCCCCTGGGCGTGCTGGAGCTGGACGATGCCAGCGCCCGTAGTCTGGGGGTTTCCCTCAAGCAGCTGCGCTTCGCCGGCCTCGGCCTCGCGGTCTTCATCACTGCCTGCGTGGTGAGCGTAGTGGGGCTGATCGGCTTCATCGGGCTGGCGGCCCCTGTGATGGTGCGGATGCTGGGGGTGAGGCAGCTCGGTTTACGCCTGCTGTGGGCCCCCGTGCTGGGCGCCCTGCTGCTGGCAGCCACCGATCTGCTGCTGCAATCCCTGACCCGCTTCTGGCCCGTGCTGATCCCGACCGGCGCCATGACGGCCCTGCTGGGGGCGCCGCTGCTGTTGTGGCTGATCCCGCGCCTCAGCTTCAAGGCGACCCCCAGAGCGGCTGTCGGGCTGGTGGTGGCGCGGCATCCGGCGCCGGCGCGTTTCATCGCTATCCTGGTAGCCGGGCTGGTGGCCGTCATGCTGGCCTCTCTGCTGTTTGGCCAGGGGATGAACGGCTGGGGCTGGCCGAGCTGGTTCAGGTGGCAAGCCCAGCTGGAGTGGCGCCTGCCGCGTACCCTGGCGGCCGGTGCCGCCGGCGTCTTGTTGGCCCTGGCTGGCACTCTGTTGCAGCGGGTCAGCAACAACCCCATGGCGAGCCCCGAGCTGCTGGGGGTGAGCGGCGGTACCTTCATGGGGGTGATAGTGACGGCGTTGCTGCTGCCTGCCTTGCCGCTGCCCATGATGCTGTTGGGGGGCGTGCTGGGAGCCTTCGTCTGCCTGCTGCTGCTGGTGCTGATCAACCGCAAAAACGGCTTCCAGCCGGAGCGGATCCTGCTCTCCGGCATCGCCATCACGGCGCTGTTCGAGCCGCTGCAGGCCATCGCCCTGGCCAACGGCGACCTGCGGGTGCAGCAGTTGCTCTCCTGGATGTCCGGCTCCACCTATTACGTCACCCCGCCGGTGGCCTATGGCCTGACCGGTCTGGCGCTGCTGATGCTGGCGGCCTGCCTGCTGGTGAGCCGCTGGCTCGATCTGATGCCCATGGGGCCGGCGGTGGCGACTGCGCTCGGCATTCGTCTCAACCGCACCCAGCTCATCATACTGCTGCTGGTGGCCGTGCTCACCGCCAGTGCGACCATGGTGATAGGCCCGCTCTCCTTCGCCGGTTTGCTGGCCCCCCACATGGCCAAGCTGATGGGGTTGGTGCGTGCGCGCTGGCACCTGCTCGGAGCGGCGGGATGCGGGGCCCTGCTCATGGTGTTGGCGGACTGGGTCGGCCAGCAGATCCTGTTCCCGCAGGAGGTGCCTGTCGGACTGGTCTCCACCTTGTTAGGGGGCGCTTACTTCATGTGGTGCCTGCGCCGCCTCTAGGTTTGCGGATAAAAAATGCACAAAAAAAGCCCGGGATGATCCCGGGCTTTTCATTGCCTGCCGTGCAGGCTTATTTGCCGATGCAGAAGCTGGAGAAGATGCGACCCAGCAGATCGTCCGAGCTGAACTCGCCGGTGATCTCGCTGAGGGACTCCTGGGCCAGGCGCAGTTCCTCGGCCACCAGCTCGCCGGCCACGAAGACCTCGAGCTGCTCCCTGGCCACCAGCAGCCGCTCGGCGGCGCGCTCCAGTGCGTCCAGGTGGCGGCGGCGAGCCATAAAGCCCCCCTCGGTGTTGCCCTGGAAGCCCATGCAGGCTTTCAGGTGCTCGCGCAGGGCGGGCAGCCCCAGCTCGGTCTTGGCGGAGATGCGATAGACGGCGTGGCCCTGCTCCTGACTCGGAGCCAGATCTTCGCCAGTCAGGTCGGCCTTGTTGCGCACAACTGTGAGGCCAATCTTTTTTGGCAACCGATCAACAAATTCCGGCCAGATCTCCCGCGGGTCTACTGCATCCGTGGTGGTGCCATCCACCATGAAGAGCACCCGATCGGCCTGTTCAATTTCGGCCCAGGCACGCTCGATGCCGATCTGCTCCACCTTGTCCTGGGTATCGCGCAGGCCGGCGGTGTCTATGATGTGCAGCGGCATGCCATCCAGATGGATGTGCTCGCGCAGCACGTCGCGAGTGGTGCCGGCGATCTCGGTGACGATGGCGGACTCGCGGCCGGCCAGGGCGTTGAGCAGGCTGGATTTGCCGGCGTTGGGACGACCGGCGATCACCACCTTCATCCCTTCCCGCAGCAGGGCGCCTTGCTTGGCTTCGCCGCGCACGTCATCCAGCTCTGCCATGATGGCGTAGAGATCGCCCGCCACCTTGCCGTCTGAGAGGAAGTCGATCTCCTCGTCCGGGAAGTCGATGGCGGCCTCCACATAGATACGCAACCGGGTGAGACTCTCCACCAGCTGCTGGATCTTGCCGGAGAACTGACCCTGCAGGGAGTGCATGGCACTGCGGGCCGCCTGCTCGCTGGAAGCCTCTATAAGATCGGCGATAGCTTCGGCCTGGGCCAGATCCAGCTTGTCGTTGAGGAAGGCGCGCTCGCTGAACTCGCCGGGACGAGCAGGGCGGATGCCCTCGATTTGCAGAATGCGGCGGATCAGCATGTCCAGGATGACGGGGCCGCCGTGGCCCTGCAGCTCCAGCACATCCTCGCCGGTGAAGCTGTTGGGGGCCTTGAACAGCAGGGCTATGCCTTGATCCAGAGGCTGGCCCTGCTCGTCCTTGAACGGCAGATATTCGGCATAGCGCACCCTGGGCAGTCGACCGAGTACGATTTCGGCGACTCGTTCGGCGGCGGGGCCCGAGACGCGGACTATGCCGACGCCACCCCGGCCGGGGGCGGTGGCCTGGGCCACGATGGTATCTGTTGTCATCTTGCTTGACTCATTTGTTCGCTGATGGTTCACAGCAGTGGGGTCATTGTAATAAAAAAGGCGGCCCGAAGGCCGCCTCTTTTGTCATCCATCTTGCCATCGGGAACGATTAGCTGCGGGTATGCAGGCCTTTCTTTTCCAGCTGACGATAGATGATGGTCTGCTGGGTGATGGAGATGACGTTGCTCACCAGCCAGTACAGGGTCAGACCTGCCGGGAACCAGAGGAACATGAAGGTGAAGATGATCGGCATGAACTGCATCACCTTCTGCTGCATCGGGTCCGTGATGGTGGTCGGGCTCATCTTCTGCAGATACCACATGGAGGCACCCATGAGGATTGGCAGCACGAAGAAGGGGTCCTTCACCGACAGGTCGGTGATCCACAAGGCGAACGGCGCGTGACGCAGCTCGACAGACTCCATCAGTGCCCAGTACAGGGCGATGAAGATGGGCATCTGCACCAGGATCGGCAGACAGCCACCGAGCGGGTTGACCTTCTCCTTCTTGTACAGCTCCATCATGCCCTGGGACATCTTCTGGCGATCGTCACCGAAGCGTTCCTTGAGCGCCGCCAGCTTGGGCTGGAGCATGCGCATCTTGGCCATGGAGGTGTACTGGGCCTTGGTCAGCGGGAACATGATGCCGCGAACCAGCAGGGTCAGCATGATGATGGCTACACCCCAGTTCTGGACGAAACCGTGGAACACGGTCAGCAGCCAGTGCAGCGGTTGGGCGATGAACCAGAGCCAGCCGTAGTCGACGGTCAGGTCCAGGTGGTTTGCCACCTTGGCCATCTGATCCTGCAGCTTGGGACCGACCCACAGCTTGCCGCTTACTTCGGCCTGCTGACCGGCAGCCACGTCAACCAGCGGCGCCTTGTAGCCTATGATGGCCTGGTCTTTACCCGGGATCACGCGGCTGTAGAAGCTGTTGGTGTCCTCGGCATTAGGTGCCCAGGCTGAGACGAAGTAGTGTTGCAGCATGGCGACCCAACCACCCTTGGTGGTCTTGTTCAGGTCGGCATCCTTCATCTCGTCGAAGGTGTACTTCTTGTAGCGGGTATCTTCGCTGGAGAAGGCACCACCACGGTAGGCGCTGGCCACCATGGCATGACCTTCCTGGTCCTTCGGCGTGGTCACGGTCTGCTTCAGCTGACCATAGAACTGCACCTGAACCGGCTCGGCAGACTTGTTGTCGATCTTGTAATCGACGCCGATGGCGTAGTCACCGCGCTTGAGCACGAACTCCTTGGTGAAGACCACGCCCTTGCTGTCGGTCCAGGTCATCGGCACGACGACTTGATCCTGACCGTCGGCCAGCTGGTAGCTGGTCTGGGCGGCTTCATAGGTGGGACGACCCTGGGGCTGGCTGTCCGGGCCATCGCGACCCACCAGACCACTCTGGGCAACATAGAGGTGCGCAGGCTGGCTGGTCAGCAGGGTGAATGGCTGTTCCTTGCCTTCTTCCAGCTTGTGGGCCAGCAGTTCGGCAGAGACGATGTCACCGCCCTGGGTATCCAGGGTCAGCTTGAGCACGTCGGAGGAGACGGTGACCAGCTTGCGTGCGGTGGTGGCGTTGGCTTGCTCGGAAACCTGAGGAATATCACCGGTCTGACCGGCTTCAGGTACGAAATGTTCGGTTTGGGCCACGGTAGTCGGGGCCGGCTTCGGAGCCTTGTCGGACTCCCACTGTTGCCAGAGCAAGAAGCTCACGAACAGCAAACCGATCAGGAGTAAATTGCGTTGTGATTCCATAGTCTTCAGTTTCTTCGCTTTGGTTGCGGAACCGGGTCATAACCACCCTCGGATAAGGGATGGCATTTTAATAGACGTTTGCTGGCTAACCAAACGCCTTTTATGAAACCGTGAAGTCGGATTGCTTCTATCGCAAATTGGGAACAAGTCGGGGTGAAACGGCAGCGCGGCCCGAGCAGGGGACTAATGATTAGCTGATACAGGCGTATCAGTTTGATAGCTACCCATTGCAACGGCGTGACAGAGTGCGCCATAGCTTTTCCAGTAACTTGAACAGCTCTTCGTTGTCCATCTCCTTCACGCCACCCTTGGCTATGACGACGATGTCGATAGCGGGCAGATTGGCTTGATTGAGACGGAAGCTCTCCCGTACCACTCGTTTGACACGGTTACGCCAGACGGCACGCTTGAGTGCTTTTTTGGGCACAGCTAGGCCAAGACGGGGGTGTTCGAGGGAATTGAGGCAAGCAAGAAGCGTAATTTGCGGAGAAGCGGCCCGGACAGGCTCGGCGAAAACGCGTTTGAAGTGTTCGGGAGTTAACAGACGTAACTCCCGAGAGAAGGTGTGCTGGGTAGGCATTAGACTACCAGGCGGGCACGACCCTTGGCACGACGAGCGGCCAGAACTTTGCGGCCGTTGGCGGTAGCCATGCGAGCGCGGAAACCGTGAGAGCGCTTGCGCTTCAGGTTGGACGGTTGAAAAGTACGTTTCATGATTCGATTCCGTATTTCTGTACAGTTTTGATTGTCACACTTAGCCGACGCGCCAGCTATAGCGTGTGACGACTAGCAAAAGAGGCCGAATTCTAAACAGAGTTCGGCTTCTCGTCAATCCGCCGTTCCCTCTCATCTTCTTCTGGCTCAACAATAAGCAGGAGAAGCTGGCAGGATCCAGAGGATCAAGGGCCCCGAATTATACTGGCAACCCCGGGTTAAACAAGGATCCACCAAGAAAAAAGGCGGCCAGGCCGCCAAAGAGAGAGCTATTTAAGGACTTTTCGCAGGAACTCCCGGGTGCGGGGATCCTGCGGATCGACCAATATCTGATCCGGCGGGCCCTGTTCGACGATCCGGCCCCCCTCCATGAAGATCACCCGGTCGGCGACATCACGGGCAAACTCGATCTCGTGGGTCACCACCACCATGGTCTGATGCTGGCGGGCAAGCTCCTTCATCAGCCCCAGCACCTCGTCGACCCATTCGGGATCCAGGGCCGAGGTGGGCTCATCGAACAGGATGACCTTGGAGTGAGCCGCCATGGCGCGGCCTATGCCGACCCGCTGCTGCTGGCCGCCGGACAGTGACGCCGGGTAGGCGTCCTGCTTGTCGGCGAGGCCGATGTCCTTGAGGATGCCAAGGGCGGTGGCACGGGCCTCCGCCTTCGGCTGTTTCCAGACAGTGATCAGCCCCTCAGCTATGTTGTCCAGCGCCGTCTTGTTGGCAAACAGGGCATAGTTCTGGAACACGAAGGAGGCGCGCTTGCGCAGCTCAATGGCCTGCTGCTCGCTGGCATGGGCCAGATCCAGCTGCAGATCATCGATGGCAAGGGTGCCTGCATCCGGAGTCTCCAGCAGGTTGAGGCAGCGCAGCAGGGTTGACTTGCCGGTGCCAGAGGGACCGATGATGACGACAATGTCACCCTTCTTCACCTCCAGATCGATGCCGTTCAATACCTGATTGCCGTCATAGGCCTTGGAAAGACCCGTTAACTTGATCATGACAGGTCTCCTTTAATAGGCGCGGCCGTTGAGAGGTACTTCCAGCCTGTGCCGCAAATGGGTAATGGTGTGTTCATCATCGCTGGCATCCTCTTAGTAAGCACGATTGAGGCGTACTTCCAGCAGGTGCTGCAAGCGGGTGAAGAAGATGACCACCACCCAGTAGACCAGGGCCACCGCCATGAAGCTCTCGAAGAACTTGAAGGAGGAGGCCGCTTCCATCTGCGCCTTGCCCATTATCTCCGCCACTCCCAGGGTAAACGCCAGTGAGGTGCTCTTGATCATGTCGATGAAGTAGTTCATCAACGATGGTGTCGCGATGCGGGCAGCTTGCGGCAGTATGATCCGCTGCATCGCCTGCAGCCGGCTCATGCCGATGCTGAGAGCGGCTTCCATCTGGCTCTTGTGGATGCCGAGAATGGCGGCCCGGATCGACTCGGCCATGTAGGCGGCGAAGTGCAGGGTCAGACCTATGATGGCGGCGGTAAAGGCATCCATTCCCACGAAGATCGGAAACAGTTGCGGCAGCCCGTAGTAGAGCAGGAACAGCTGGACGAGCAGGGGGGTCCCCCGGAAGAACGAGATATACAGCATCGCCAGCCAGTGAATTGCGGGAACGCGAAACACTCGTACTATCGCCAGGATCAGCGACAGTACGAGTGCCAATACGAATCCCCACAGGGCCATTTCCATCGTGGTGCCCAGGTATTTGAGCAGGATGGGAAACAGCCCTAGCGTGTACTCGAGATCAAATTCCATCATTTATTTGCTGGTGATGTCCGCTGCGAACCATTTTTCCGAGATCTTGGTCAGGGAGCCGTCTTTGCGCATGGCGGTCAGGGCTTCGTCGACCTTCTTCAGCACGGCCTGTTTTTCCGGGGTCTTCAGGAAGGGCAGGGCGTTCTCGATAGTTTCGAACGGTGCGCCTGCCTGCTGCAGCGGCAGCTTGGATTCCTTGATCAGCTGGGCGGTGGAGACGCGGTCCATCACGAAGGCATCGATGCGACCCAGGGCGACGTCCTGCTCGAAGCTGGAGTCATAGGTACGGATGTCGATCTTCTTGTTGGGGTCGTTCTTGCGCAGCAGCTCTTCAAAGTTGGAGCCCAGGTTCACCGCGACTGTCTTGCCTTCCAGATCCTTGAGACCGTGGATGGTGCTGTTGCCCTTGCGCACCACTATCTGGGCGCCGTCATAGACGTAGGGCTGGGAGAAGGCGTACTTGGCCTTGCGCTCATCGGTGATGGTGATCTGGTTGGAGATGGTATCGACGCGACCGGTTTCCAGCATGCCGAACAGGCCTGAGAAGCTGGCGGTGACGAACTCGACCTTGTAACCGGTGCGCTCACCGATCTGGTTCCACATGTCCACCTCGAAGCCCTGCAGCTTGTCCTGCTTGACGAAGGTGAACGGGAAATACTTGCCGGACATGCCGACCTTGATGGTTTCCTGGGCGATGGCCTGGCCGGACAGGCTGGCCAGCAGAATGGCGGCGCCGGAAATCAGCTTGATGGTGGTTTTCATGGGGATTCCTCTCTCTGTAGTTCTGTATTTTTAGTTGTAATCACGGGTTGGCGCTGATGTTATTGGAATAAAATATAAAGAATAAATGATATTTGGTTATATAAAATAACCGCAGCAGCAGGCTCTCATTCTGTCCACATCACCGGTCGGTGGCTGTGGGTAACTTTGGGGATGAAATCAGATCCTGGGGCGTTGGATCCTTGAAAGTCAAGGATCTTATTTGCTGGATCCGTGCGGCGGCAACTGGAGATCCAGCCACTAAAAACGTAGAATAGCCGGTCTTTACTTAATCAATTGACGGGAGTCTAGAGTGACTGCTTCGCTATGGCAGCAGTGCCTTAACCGGCTGCAAGATGAGTTGCCCTCGGCAGAATTCAGCATGTGGATCCGGCCGCTTCAAGCGGAGTTGAGTGACAATACTCTGACCCTGTATGCACCGAATCGCTTCGTTCTGGACTGGGTACGCGACAAGTACCTGCTCCGGGTCAATGGCATCATCAACGAGCTGTGCGGAGCCGATGCTCCCACCCTGCGTTTTGACATCGGTAATCGTCCCCATCCCGTCGCGGTCGCAAGAGCGCCGGCGCGCGGTGTCGATCCTGTGAATAACTCTCACAAGAGCTGGGAAAGCAAGGCTGAAACCAAGCCCGAGCCGAACCACAAGAGCAACACCAACGTGAACTACACCTTCGAGAATTTCGTCGAAGGTAAGTCCAACCAGTTGGCCCGAGCGGCGGCCCGTCAGGTGGCCGACAATCCGGGTGGCGCTTACAACCCGCTGTTCCTCTATGGCGGCACCGGTCTGGGCAAGACCCACTTGCTGCACGCCGTTGGCAACGCCATCAAGGAACGCAAGAAAGACGCCAAAGTCATCTACATGCACTCCGAACGGTTCGTGCAGGACATGGTGAAGGCGCTGCAGAATAACGCCATTGAAGAGTTCAAGCGTTATTACCGTAGCGTCGATGCCCTGCTCATCGATGACATCCAGTTCTTCGCCAACAAGGAGCGCTCCCAGGAGGAGTTCTTCCATACCTTCAACGCCCTGCTCGAAGGCAACCAGCAGATCATCCTGACCTCGGATCGTTATCCGAAGGAGATCAACGGTGTCGAAGATCGCCTCAAGTCCCGCTTTGGCTGGGGTCTGACGGTGGCGATCGAGCCGCCTGAGCTGGAGACCCGCGTCGCCATCCTGATGCGCAAGGCGGACGAGAACCAGATCCATCTGCCGGACGAAGTGGCCTTCTTCATCGCCAAGCGGCTGCGCTCCAACGTCCGTGAACTGGAAGGCGCCCTCAACCGGGTAATCGCCAACGCCAACTTCACCGGCCGTGCCATCAACATCGACTTCGTGCGCGAGGCGCTGCGCGACCTGCTGGCCTTGCAGGAGAAGCTGGTCACCATCGACAACATCCAGAAGACGGTGGCGGAGTACTACAAGATCAAGCTGGCGGATCTGCTGTCCAAGCGTCGTTCCCGTTCCGTTGCCCGCCCGCGTCAGCTGGCGATGGCCCTGGCCAAGGAGCTGACCAACCACAGTTTGCCGGAGATAGGGGATGCCTTTGGTGGCCGTGACCACACGACCGTTCTTCATGCCTGCCGCAAGATCGAGCAGCTGAAGGAGGAGAGTCACGACATCAAGGAAGACTATTCCAACCTGATCCGTACCCTTTCGTCCTGATAACGGAACGGAGTGGACAGATGGGGCTCGAATATTCCAACCTGATCCGAAAATTTTCCTCCTAATCACAACGGAGAGCACAGATGCAGCTCGAAATTAGCCGTGAGGCCCTGTTACGTCCTCTGCAACTGGTGTCCGGTGCCCTGGGTGGCCGGCCGACCCTGCCCATCCTCGGCAACGTCCTGCTCGATGTCAGCAATGGCCTGCTGTCGCTGACCGGGACAGATCTCGAGGTGGAGATGATAGGCCAGGTCTATCTCAGCAGCGACAGCCAGGATGGGCGCACCACAGTGCCGGCGCGCAAGTTGCTGGATATCTGCCGCGGCCTGCCGGAAGGGGCGGATATCCGTCTCAACACCGAAGGGGATCGCCTCATCATCCGCTCCGGTCGTTCTCGCTTCAATCTCTCTACCCTGCCGGCGACCGAGTACCCGAACATCGAGGACTGGGAATCCGTGCTCGAGTTCGACATCAGCCAGCTTGAGCTGAAGAAGCTGATCGATGCGACCCAGTTCTCCATGGCCAGCCAGGATGTGCGTTACTACCTGAACGGCATGCTGTTCGAGAGCGAGGGTCATGGCCTGCGCACCGTCGCCACCGACGGTCACCGCCTGGCCACCTGTCGCCGCGAAGTGGTCGGGGAATCGCTGCCCGATCATCAGGTCATCCTGCCCCGCAAGGGCGTGCTGGAGCTGGTTCGCCTCCTGGAGGCGGAAGACAAGCCGGTGCGGTTGCAGGTCGGTCGCAGCAACCTGCGCGCCGCCCTGGATGGCTTCATCTTTACCTCCAAGCTGGTGGATGGCCGCTTCCCGGACTGGCGTCGCGTCATTCCCCGGGGGAGCGACAAGGCCCTGATCGCCGGTCGTGAGGATCTGCGCCAGGCCTTCGCCCGCGCCGCCATCCTCTCCAACGAGAAATTCCGTGGGGTGCGTCTCAATCTGCAGGAAAACCTGCTGCGCATCACCGCCAACAACCCGGAACAGGAAGAAGCCGAGGAGCTGCTTGACGTACAATATGCCGCTGGCGAGATGGAGATCGGCTTCAACGTCTCCTATGTGCTGGACGTGCTGAATACGTTAAAATGTGACCAAATCCGGATCAGCCTGAGCGATTCCATCAGCAGTGCCATTATTGAGGATTTTGACAGCCAAGATGCCCAGTATGTGGTGATGCCGATGCGGATCTAGTCGTGTCCCTGGTCAAACTCCAGCTCAGCGACTTTCGCAACATCCAGCATGCCAGTCTTGCGCTGTCCCCCGGCCTCAATATCCTGGTCGGGTGCAATGGCAGCGGCAAGACCAGCGTGCTGGAAGCCATCCATTACCTCGGTCTCGGTCGTTCTTTTCGTACTCACCTGACCGGGCGGGTCATCCGCCAGGGGGAGAGGGCGTTTACCCTGTTTGCCCAGTGCGAGCTGGAAGGGCGTCAGGTGCCCATCGGGCTTGCCAAGGACAAGGGGGGCGAGACCCAGCTCAAGATCGCCGGGGCCCAGGCCCAGCGATTGGCCGATCTGGCCGAGCTGTTGCCGGTGCAGTTGATCCACCCCGATGGTTTCAACCTGCTGACCGGCGGGCCTCAGGCTCGTCGGGCCTGGCTGGACTGGGGTGTCTTTCATCAGGAGCCGACCTTCTTCTCCCTGTGGGGGCGGGTGCGGCGGCTGCTGAAACAGCGCAATGCGCTGCTGCGCCAGAGCAGCCAGTATCGCCAGCTGGCATTCTGGGATCAGGAGCTGGTGCGGCTCGGGGGTGAGCTGGCGGAGTTTCGCGCCAGTTATTGTCAGGCCATTACCCCCCTGATCAAGGAGATGACGGCGGATTTTCTGCCGGAATTCGACATCAGCCTCGGTTTCTATCGGGGCTGGGAGAGAGAGACTCCCCTCGGCGACTTGCTGGAGGCGGGGTTCGAGCGGGATCGTTCGCTGGGGTACACTGGGGTCGGTCCGCAGAAGGCGGATGTGCGGCTCAAGGCGAACGGGGTACCCGCTCAGGATATTTTGTCCAGGGGTCAGTTGAAGTTGCTGGTCTGTGCCATGCGACTGGCTCAAGGGCTCTATTTGAATCAACATAGCAGCCGTGGCTGTATTTTTTTAATTGACGATTTTGCCTCTGAACTGGATGTCGACAAACGTCGCCTGCTGGCTGCAAGGCTGAAGCAGTGCGCGTCCCAGGTGTTTATCACCGCCATCGATACCGGTCAGCTCGCAGACATGATGGATGCGAGTGACTGCAAGCTGTTCCACGTGGAACAAGGCAAGATCTCCGAAACGTTAGAGAAGGCAGAGAGTAAGCTATGAGTGAAAATACTTACGACTCCTCGAATATCAAGGTGCTGAAGGGCCTGGATGCGGTCCGCAAGCGCCCGGGGATGTATATCGGCGATACGGATGATGGCTCGGGCCTGCACCACATGGTGTTCGAGGTCGTCGATAACTCCATTGACGAGGCTCTGGCTGGCTACTGCTCCGATATTCAGGTCAAGATCCATTCCGACGGTTCCGTCTCCGTGCGTGACAACGGCCGGGGTATCCCGGTCGATATGCACGAGGAGGAGGGCCGCTCCGCCGCCGAAGTCATCATGACGGTGCTGCACGCCGGCGGCAAATTCGATGACAACTCCTACAAGGTATCCGGCGGCCTGCACGGCGTGGGTGTCTCAGTAGTGAACGCCCTTTCTGACAAGCTGCTGCTGACCATACGTCGCAACGGCCACGTCTACGAGCAGACCTATCACCTGGGTGAGCCGCAGGCGCCGCTCAAGCAGATTGGCGACAGCACGGGCACAGGTACCGAAGTCCGCTTCTGGCCGAGCCCGACCATCTTTACCGATACCCTGTATCACTACGAGATCCTGGCCAAGCGTCTGCGTGAGCTCTCTTTCCTGAACTCCGGTGTCTCCATCCGCCTGATGGACGAGCGGGATGGCCGCGAGGCTCACTTCTGCTACGAGGGCGGCATCAAGGCCTTCGTCGAATACCTGAACCAGAACAAGACCCCGATCCATCCCAAGGTGTTTCACTTCACCACCGAGCAGGATGGCATCGGCGTCGAAGTGGCGATGCAGTGGAACGACGCCTATCAGGAAGGGGTCTACTGCTTCACCAACAACATCCCGCAGCGGGATGGGGGCACCCACCTGGTGGGCTTCCGTACCGCGCTGACCCGTACCCTCAACTCCTACATGGATAAAGAGGACTACAGCAAGAAGGCCAAGTCTGCCGCCAGTGGCGACGACGTCCGTGAAGGCCTGATTGCGGTCATCTCCGTCAAGGTGCCGGATCCCAAGTTCTCCTCCCAGACCAAGGACAAACTAGTCTCTTCCGAAGTGAAGACTGCCGTTGAACAGGCAATGGGCGAGAAGCTGGCGGACTTCCTGCTGGAAAACCCGGGCGACGCCAAGATCGTGGTCAACAAGATCATCGATGCGGCCCGTGCCCGTGAAGCGGCCCGCAAGGCCCGCGAACTGACTCGCCGCAAGGGTGCGCTGGACATCGCCGGTCTGCCCGGCAAGCTGGCTGACTGCCAGGAGAAAGATCCGGCCCTCTCCGAACTCTACATAGTGGAAGGGGACTCTGCTGGCGGCTCCGCCAAGCAGGGTCGCAACCGCAAGAACCAGGCTATCCTGCCGCTCAAGGGCAAGATCCTGAACGTGGAAAAGGCCCGTTTCGACAAGATGATCTCCTCGCAAGAGGTAGGCACCCTGATCACGGCACTGGGCTGCGGTATCGGTCGCGACGAGTACAACCCGGACAAGCTGCGCTACCACAACATCATCATCATGACGGATGCGGACGTCGATGGTGCGCACATCCGTACCCTGCTGCTGACCTTCTTCTACCGTCAGATGCCGGAGATCATCGAGCGTGGCTACGTCTTCATCGCCCAGCCGCCGCTCTACAAGGTCAAGAAGGGCAAGCAGGAGCAGTATCTGAAAGACGAAGATGCGCTGCTGCAGTACCAGACCTCCATGGCGTTGGACGGTGCTACCCTGCACGTCAACGAGTCTGCCCCGGCTATCGGTGGCGAGGCGCTTGAGCGTCTGGTCAACCAGCACCGTGCCGTCTCTCACCTGATCACCCGCATGTCCCGCCGCGCCCCGGATGCCGTGCTGACCCAGCTGATCTATCAGCCTGAGTTGAACGAGACCCTGCTGGCCAGCGAGAGCGATCTGCTGGCCTGGTGCCAGGGAATGGAAGCCGTGCTCAACGAGAGCAACCACGGCATCCAGTACCAGATCCAGGTTCGTCGTGACGAAGAGCGCAGTCTGTTCGTGCCCCACGCCGTGGTACGTCAGCACGGTGTCGACCGCGAATACCCGCTCAGCTACGACTTCCTGCAATCCGGTGAATACCGTCAGCTGGTCTCCCTGGGCAAGGAGATCGCCAACCTGATCGAGGATGGCGGTTTCATCAAGCGTGGCGAGAAGGTGAAGCCGGTGGCCAACTTCGTGGAAGCCGTCGACTGGCTGATGGGCGAAGGCAAGCGTGGCATCTACATCCAGCGCTATAAAGGGCTGGGTGAGATGAACCCGGATCAGCTGTGGGAAACCACCATGGATCCGGAAGCCCGTCGCATGCTGCGCGTCACCATAGACGACGCCGTCGGTGCCGACCAGCTCTTCTCCACCCTGATGGGCGATGCGGTCGAACCCCGTCGTGACTTTATCGAGACCAACGCCTTGCGCGTGGCCAACCTCGACGTCTAATCGACTCGGTCAGACAGTAAAAAGCCGCTCCTTGTGAGCGGCTTTTTTGTTTTCAGGGAGAGGAAAAATAGCACGTTCCACGTGAAACATGAAACCACCTTGGTGTTGATAATTCCGACTCAGCCCAGTCCCGGTGCCAGGCAGTAGAGGCGTAGGCGATGGCCATCGGGATCAAGCGCCATGCCGGTATAGCCAAACTCCATCCGGGTCGGCTGCTGGATGATGGTCAGGCCGTGAGCCTGCCATTCGGCCAAGCCCGTATCGACACTGGTTTCGTCGGGCAGTGGGAAGGCCAGCTCCATGGCCCCTGCACTCTGGGTAGTTGCGGGTTCGACGGTGGCGCTGGACCAGAGCGCCAGTTTTGCTCCCGATTCGAACGCGAACATGGCAAAGGTGGGGGACTCCTCTACCGGCGGGCGGCCGAATAGCTCGTGATAGAAGCGGGCGCTGCGCGCCGGATTGGCGACATAGAGAATGGTGAATGGCGGGACTAACAACATGGTGACGCTCCTTGTTTCGGGGAGGGCGCATCTGCGCCGACCCCGTCAGCATGGCGTCACCTGCTGTCAGTTTCTGTCAGCAATGAATTTGGGTTGCGGGATCTGCTGGGTGGCGCGCCACGCTTTCAGCAAGCTCTCTCTGTTTTTGGGATAGCGGCTCTCTTCCTGTTTCATCCAGGTGATGCGATCTACCCGAAAGTGACGAAAGCCCTGGCGCAGCTGGCACCAGGCGACCAGTACCCGCACCTGTTCGAAGTAGCCGAGGGCAAAGGGCCATACGGTGCGCTCCGAACTCTCCTCCTTGAGATTCCGATAGCTCAGGGTTACCTTGCGTTGCTGGCGGATGGCGCTGCGCAGTGGAGCCTCGTCGACGGGGCTGTCGCCGCGAGAGGTGCCGATCAGCAGGGCATTGCTTTGGAGCTGCTGGCGATAGTCGGCGGGCAACACGGCCTCTATCTTGGCCAGCGCGCTGCAGGCAGAGGCACTCAAGGCGCTGTCGCCGTGGGCGACCACCCAGCGCGACCCCAATACCAGCGCATCCAACTCCTCCTCGCTGAACATCAGCGGCGGCAGCATGAAGCCGGGGCGCAGCACATAGCCGATACCCGGTTCTCCCTCGATATGGGCGCCTTGCGCCTGCAGGGTGGCGATGTCCCGATAGAGGGTGCGCAGACTGATGCCAAGCCGGCTGGCCAGCTCTGTGCCTGTGATGGCGTAGCGGTGGCCGCGCAGTAGCTGGAGCAGGGCCAGCAGGCGTTCGGAACGGGACATGGGATGTCTCCTCGGGATTTTTGGTTATCCTGCCATAGCGGGTTGAAAGGGTACAAAGTGCATCATCATGGCTTGTTGCCGCCAAATGCTCGGCGCCACTCGCTGGGAGAGACGGCGAAACGTGCCCGGAAGTGATTGCGCAGGGAGGTGGCGCTCTTGAAGCCAATCAGTTCCGCGATACGCTCAATGGAATGACCGCTCACCTCCAGCAACTCCTGACTGCGCCTGAGCCGCTCCGCCAGCAGCCATTCACCTACCGAAAGACCAGTGGCCTGATGAAAGCGGCGGGTAAAGGTGCGCCGGCTCATCAGGGTATGGGCCGCCAGAGTATCCAGGGTATGGGGTTCGGCCAGATGAGCGCGCAGATGATCGAGCAACTGGTTCATCCTGGTATCGCGGGTGGAGGCGGGAACCGGCTGCTCGATAAACTGGGCCTGACCTCCTTCCCGGTAGGGCGGGATCACCAGCCGCCGCGCCACCTTGTTGGCGATGGCCGAGCCGTAGTACTGCCGCACCAGATAGAGGCAGCAGTCCAATCCGGCCGCGGTGCCTGCCGAGGTGACCAACCCCTCGTCGTCCACATAGAGAGCATTGGTATCGAGTTGCACGGCGGGAAAGCGGCTCATGAAGTCTTGCTCGTACTCCCAATGGGTCGAGGCCCTGCGTCCCTCCAGCAGGCCGGCATAGGCCAGTACATAGGTGCCGAGACAGAGTCCGACCAGCCGGGCGCCTCTGGCTCTGGCGGCGATCAGGGCATCGAGTAGCGCCACGGGCGGCCGAACTGCCGGATCGTGCCAGAAGGGGATGACGATGATGTCCGCCTCGGTCAGCCCCTCCAGCCCATAGGGTGCCTGAATGGTGAAACCTTGTGTCGAATGGGAGTGGATGCTGGCGTCACCACAGCAGAGCCTGAGCTCGAACAGCGGCTGACCCGGCAGGATATCGCCGAAAATGAGGCAGGGGACTGCGCAGTGAAAAGGGCTGAAGTGATCGAAGGTCACCACGGCAACGATGGGGGAAGGCATGGCGTTGGCATCCTCTCTGCGCAGAGCAATCATCATAAGCGTTTGCAGTCGAAAGCCTAAGGGCCATGCTCGATGTTCGGCATGGCCCTGTCAGTTACAGTGAGAGAGCCTCGCCATCCTCCGGCACTCGTACCCGATCCGTCATGCCTCGATCTGTCAGATAGGTGCGCAGCTCCTGGCGTGACAGCACGGCGTGGTTGACCGCTTCCATGTGGCTGGCGATCAGGGTGGCCTGTGGTGCAGCCTGATATACGGCGGCGACATCCTCTTTGCCCATGATGATGGAGCCGAGCCCCGGCACCTGGGCATCGCCGCAGTTGAGGATGATCACCTCGGGCTGGTGCAGTTGCAGGGCCTGTTTCACCTGAGCATTCCAGACCGTATCACCGGCCAGATAGAGACTCGGCTCATCTGGGTGGGAGAAGACCACGCCGCACACTTCACCCATGCGCTCACCCAGTACCGCCATCAGTTGATCGCTGCCGTGCTGGCCACCGGTCTGCTGCAGGTGTATACCGGCAAATTCGGCCTGCTCGCTCAGCAGGCGGACATCCTCAAAGCCACTGGCACGAATGGCATCGGCATCTTTCTGATGTTGTACAAAGAGCGGCAGATGCTTGGGGACCAACGTTCTGGCAGCATCATCCCAGTGGTCAGGATGATCGTGGGTGACAATAACGGCATCCACATCGACAAGCTCATCGATCGGCAGCGGCAGCTCGACCAGTGGATTGCGCAGCTGGCTGTTGGCGGTGCCCTCAAAGCCGGGGAAGGCACCCTTGGCCGAGAGCATGGGGTCGATCAGAAAGCGGGTGCCGGCATAGTCGAGCAGCAGAGTGGCGTTGCGAACCTGGGTAATCTTCATGGGATGGTTCCATATTGGCTGGTGTATATGCAACCCATTATGGGGGGCGGAGCGCGTTGCCATCAGTGGCCCACGGGTCGATTATCATCACTATCGGGCCAACTGGATGGAGCACCTCATAAGTAAAAAATCTTAAAAAAATCCCTTGAAAGGAAAAAGTGAGCCCCTATATAGGTAACAAGGCCGGAACGCTCGACAGAGGTTTCGACCAGGTGCCCGTCCATATGGAGGGCAAACAATTCGTTATCGCTCATAAGAGGGTAATACTATGCGTTCTATCGACTTTTCTCCGCTCTATCGTTCTGCCATTGGTTTCGATCGTCTGGCCAATCTCATCGAATCTGCGGCCAGCAATGGCAATGCCGGTTATCCCCCCTACAACATCGAGCAGCTGGGTGACAACGACTACCGCATCAGCATGGCGGTGGCGGGCTTTACCCAGGAAGAGCTGGAGCTGAGCTTCCAGGAAAATCTGCTGACGGTGAAGGGCAACAAGCAGGCTGACACCGAGCGCCACTATCTCTATCAGGGCATAGCCGAACGCGGCTTCGAGCGTCGCTTCCAGCTGGCCGACTATGTGCGGGTGAAGGGTGCCGATCTGAAAAACGGTCTGCTGCACATCGATCTGGCCCGTGAAGTGCCTGAGGCGATGAAACCCCGCAAGATCGAGATCAACGGCTGACAGCTTGAACTCACAGCGATTTTCAAATTTCCCGGGTGCCGATGACGGGCCTGTGGAGAGTCAAACCTGTTGCTTACTAGAAGGATAGGATTATGCGTAACCTCGATTTTTCTCACCTCTCTTCCAATGCCGTCGGCTTCGAGCGGATGGCCCGCGAGCTGGAAGGTCTGTTCGACCAGAAGGCGGCGGCCTATCCCCCTTACAACATCGAAAAGCGGGAGCATGACGGCTACCGCATCACGGTTGCCGTGGCTGGCTTCGAGCGCGACGAGCTGGAGCTGGAGACCGAAAATGGCACCCTCAAGGTGAAGGGGCGCAAGGCCGTTGCGGCTGGCGAGCGTCAGTTCCTCCATCAGGGGATCGCCGAGCGTGACTTCGAGCTCGCCTTCAAGCTGAGCCAGCACGTGGAGGTTAAGGGGGCCAGACTGGAGCATGGTCTGCTGACC
This sequence comes from Aeromonas sp. sif0611, assembly GCF_019218845.1. Classification (NCBI taxonomy): domain Bacteria; kingdom Pseudomonadati; phylum Pseudomonadota; class Gammaproteobacteria; order Aeromonadales; family Aeromonadaceae; genus Aeromonas; species Aeromonas sp. sif0611. The sequence continues at coordinate 66,515 of NZ_JAHUWU010000010.1, forward strand.
ATAGATCTCGCCCGCGAATTGCCGGAGGCACTCAAGCCCCGCGCCATCCCCATCGGCAAACCCGATCAGCTGGCGCTGCCGAGCTAAGCCGGGAATGTCAGGCCGGGGAGCCTGACACCAGAGACGAGAAAGGCCTGCGATCGCAGGCCTTTCTTTTATCTGCAGGCAAGTCAGCTGCCGCGGTAAATGGCGTTGATTTCGTCCGCCAGTATGGCGATGCCGCGTCGCACCAGCTCCTCGCTCTGGGAGTAGTTGAGGCGGATGCACTCCTGACTGTGGCGCCACTCGGGATCGTCGATGCCGGGGAAGAAGTAGTGACCCGGCACTATCAGCAGGTTCTTCGCCTTCAGCCGCTCGTAGAGCGCCTGGCAGTGGATCGGCAGGCCTTCGAACCAGAGCCAGAGGAAGAGGGCACCCTCCGGCTTGTGGATGTGGAAGCGCGGATCGGGAATGGCTTCTCGCAGCAGTTGCACGGCGAAGTCGGCCTTCTGCTTGTAGAAGGGTTTCACCACCTGCTCGCTCAGGGCGATGATCTCGCCGCTCTCTATCATGGGGATGGTGATGGCGGGCCCCAGGCTGCCAGGCGCCAGGTTGATGATGCCGCTCAGGTTGGTGATGGCCTGGATGATCTTCTCGTCGGCGATGACGATGCCGCAGCGGGTGCCCGGCAGGCCCAGCTTGGAGAGGCTCATGCAGAGGATGGTGTTGGCATTCCAGAACGGCTTGGCCTCGCTGAAGATGATGCCGGGGAAGGGCACGCCATAGGCGTTGTCGAGCAGCAGCGGGATCCCCTTGTCGCGGGCGATCTGATCCAGATGCTCAATCTCTTCATCGGTCAGCACGTTGCCTGTGGGGTTGGTCGGACGGGAGACACAGATCACTCCGATGTCATCGCCCACCTCCAGGCTCTCGAAATCCACATGGTATTTGAACTGGCCGTTGGCCAGCTTCTCTATGGTGGGCTTGTAGGCGACGAAGTGATCCTCCGCCAGGGCCGAGTCCGCATAGCCGATGTATTCGGGGGCCAGGGGGAAGAGCACCTTCTTCTTGCGGCCATCGGCGAACTCGCCGGCCAGCAGGTTGAACAGATAGAAGAAGGCATTCTGGCTGCCGTTGGTCAGGGCTATGTTGCGGGCCGAGATGTCCCAGCCCAGCTCTCTCTTGAGCAGGGCGGCCAGCGCCTTGGTGAACCTGTCCTTGCCTTGCGGGCCATCGTAGTTGGCCATGGCCTTGATCAGCTCGCCATTGTCGAGCAGCTGCTTGGCCTCGGTCTGAAAGCGTTCCAGCATGGCGGGGATGGGGGCCGGATTGCCGCCTCCCAGCATGATGGCGTCCGGATTGAGCAGACCCTGATTGAGGTCATCCATGAGTTGGGTAATGCCGGCGTGGCGAGTGAACTTCTCGCCGAACAAGGAGAATTCCATTCGGTGACAGATCCAGAGTCAGTTACGGGGGAGCTAGCACCATATCTCAGTTTAAAAGCAGGTGTCGATCAAAATCATGGGACGTTCCACGTGGAACGGGCTTCGGAAAATGGATGTGGTAAAAATAACCACTTATGGGTTTCAAAATAACCAACAGTATGGTCAGTAATGTCTTAAATGGCATCAAAAATTATTTTACTTAAACATAATCAATTGCTTACATAATTGGCACGACTATTGGAATAACTCTCTGGTCATCTCAACCATACCGGAGCAAGCAAGATGAAGACCCTGATCGCGACCCTGATAATGAGCACCCTGAGCCTGAATGTCATGGCAACTGAAAACCTCAGACCTGAGCTGGATACCGCCAAACTGGGGCAGGAGATGCTTGCCCAGCAGCAGCAGGCATCCCGGGCTGTGGTGCTGGATGCCCTCAGCAACTTGAAGCCACTGGCGCTCGATACCCTGGTGGTAGAAGCTAGCTCGGCTGATGCGACTCACCCCGAGAGTTGAGGTAACGCAGGGGAGTTTGCCCCGTGTGTTGCTTGAAGAAGCTGATGAAGGCGCTGTCGCTGGAAAACTCCAGCGCAGCGGCAATCCGGCTGATGGGCACGGCCTCGGCCAGCAGCTCCATGGCGCGCAACAATCGCCACTGCTGGCGCCAGGCCTGATAGTTCATGCCGGTCTCCTTCATGAAGATGCGACCTATGGTCTTGTCACTGGCACCCACCCGCTCGGCCAGCCGGTTGAGCCGCTCGGGCAGGATGTTGCCCCGCTTTATCTCCTGTAGCCAAGCCCCCAGTCGCGCATCCGTTGGTAGTGGCAGTTGCCAGGTTTCCCGCGGTGCTTGCGCCAGCTCCTCCATGAACAGCGCCAATGTCAGGCGCTGTTCCGCTTCAGGCTTATTCCATGGCCAGAGCGCCATTCGTTCAATGATTTCCCGCAGCAGTGGATTGACTGCCACCACCTGCACGCTGGCTGGCAGCTCTGGCTGTGGCGTGAAGTAAAGGGAGCGATAGGCCACCACACCGCGCATCAAAACCTGATGGGGCACACCAGCCGGCAGCCAGGCCGCCCGGCTGGGTGGCAACAGATAGACCTGGTTGCCCAGCTCTATCGTCATGCACCCGGCCTGGGCAAACAGCAGCTGGTGGCATTGATGCACATGTTGGCCGGAATCATGCCAACCCAGCGCGGAGGCAATGCCGATCACGCCGCCATTCAGGCGGTCGGGGTCGAAAGGGTGATCGGGAAGAATAAAGGCCATATGTCCGATTATTGATGTTTATAGTCCTGGATATTGTAATCAGACATTTAGAATCTCTCTAGAATGGCAACCTCTTATTTAAGGAGATTTGTCATGAACAACAAGTTGCCACCGCTCTGGCTGGTGGTGGGATTGATGATGTTCCCCCAGATAGTGGAGACCATCTACAGCCCGGCGCTGACCCAGATCGCCACCCAGTTCCGGGTGAGCGACGGGCAGGCCTCCCAGACCCTGTCGGTCTATTTTCTGGCGTTTGCCGTGGGTGTCGTCTGCTGGGGTCGGCTCTGTGATTTGATAGGGCGGCGCCCGGCCATGCTGGCCGGTCTGTTGACCTACGGACTCGGTACCTTGCTGGCGTTGCTGGCGACCGAATTTGAAACTCTGCTGCTGGCCAGGATCATCTCGGCCTTTGGGGCCGCCGTGGGATCGGTCGTGACCCAGACCATGCTGCGTGACAGCTACCAGGGCAGTGATTTGGCCAAGGTCTTCTCTGTGATGGGGGCGGCCCTGTCCATCAGCCCTGTGCTGGGGCTGGTGAGTGGTGGTCTGCTGGCCGAGCAGTTTGGTTATCTGGGGGTCTTCAGCGGCCTGATGGTGCTGGCCCTGGTGCTGGGATTGATCGCCAGCTGGCGGTTGCCGGAAACCCGTCCAGAAACCACGACCAGTATTGCCCTGTGGCCACTGGCGTGCCGGATGGCTCGGGATGGTGGACTCTGGCGCAGCGCCCTGCTGGTCGCCCTGTTCAATACCATGCTGTTCGGTTACTACAGCCTAGCGCCCTTTCTGTTCGCAGAGCAGGGGTGGAGTGCCAGCGAGTTTGGTTATTCCGGTGCCGTACTGGCGTTGGCGACCCTGCTCGGTAGCCTGCTGAACAAGCGCCTGCTGGGCAAAGGGTGGCAACCGGCCTCACTCATCCAGTTGGCCGCATCGCTGGCACTGGGAGCGGGTGCTGCAGTGTGGGCGAGTCAGAGTTCGCTCTGGTTCCTGCTGCCCATGATGGGCGTTGTGGTGGCCTACGGTATCGCTATCCCCAACGTATTGAGTCAGGCCTTGCTGGCTTATCGTGAGGTGGCAGGCAGCGCCGGTGCCCTGTTCGGGCTGGCCTACTACCTGCTGCTCAGCCTGGGGCTGGCGTTGGCGGCCGGCTTGCAGGATCTGGGTCTGCTGATCCTTGGCTGTGGTCTGGTGGCCGTACTGTGCAGCGGACGGCGTTCCACGTGAAACATCAGCTACCGATAAAACGGTAGCCGATGCCGGGTTCTGTTTCGATCAGACTGGGTTGCTGGGGGTTATCCCCCAGCTTCTTGCGCAGGCTGGCAATGACGATGCGCAGATAGTGGGTATCTTCCTTGTGGCTTGGCCCCCAGATGTCGTTGAGCAGCTGGGTCTGCATCACCAGCTTGCCGGGGTGACACACCAGGGCCTGCAGCAGGGCGAACTCCTTGCGAGACAGGGAAATCTCTTCATCCTTCATAGTCACCTTGTGACTGCCGGTATCCAGGCTCAGACCACATTGCGGGAAGTGGCGGCATTCGCCGCTGCTGACCCCGGCTCGCTGGCGCAGCAAGGCGCGGATGCGGGCCATCATCTCCCCGATGCCGAACGGCTTGCTCATGTAGTCGTTGGCCCCCGCATCCAGCAGCCGCACCTTTTCCTGTTCCGAATCCCGAGCCGACAGTACCAGCACTGGGTTGGGGTGATGCTCGCGGATGGCCTGCAAGATCTGGATACCATCCCCGTCCGGCAGGCCGAGATCCAGGATCACCAGATCGGGATTGAGGTGGCGATACTGCACCAGCCCTTCGTTGACACCCACCGCCTCGCTCACCTGGTGCCCTTCGGCAATCAGGCTGATCCGCAGAAAGCGGCGAATGGCCGCTTCATCATCTATGACCAGGATATGAGCCATCTAGCCTCCGACGGCGAGTGTTGAAAAGTGGGGCGATATCATCCTGCACCCAGAATGTGCACATCATACCTCAGGTGTGTTGAGGGAGAGCGGTAGGGAGATGCGCATGCAGGTACCGTTGCCGTTGGGGCCGGAGAATGCCCAGATGCGACCACCGTGGGCCTCTATCATGGCGCGGGAAATGGCGAGTCCAAGTCCGGTGCCGCGACTACCGCAATCCCCCACCGGCTGGGTGTAGAACAGATTGAAGATCTTGTCCCGATCCGATTCCGCGATGCCAACCCCGATATCGATGATGTCGATGATGAGGTCGGGGTCCGCCAGCATCACCTTGAACTCGATGGGGGTGCCGGCTGGCGAGTAGCGGGAGGCGTTGTCGAGGATGTTGACCAGCACCTGCTCGATCAGGGCGCCGTGCACATAGAGCTGTGGGATCTGCTGATCGAAGTGGATCAGCAGCCTGTGCTGGCGCCAGGAGGAGTCCAGCCGCTTGCGGGCACTCTCCACCAGGTCGGCGAGGTCGACCCACTCCCGCTTCAGCTGGAAGTCCGGGGAGCCGATGCGGGTCATGTCCAGCAGGTTCTGCACATAGCTGTGCAGGCGGCGCGCCTCCTCCTGCACCGAGTGGAGCAGCTCGTTGCGATCCTCGGCACTGATCCGGTCACCGTATTCCAGCAGTGTGCTGCCGGCCCCCATGATGGTGGCGAGCGGTGTCTTCAGATCGTGGGAGACCGAGGAGAGCAGGGCGGCACGCATCCGATCCGTCTCCGCCTGCAACTGGCTGTCGGCCAACCGCTCGTTGAGATCGATCCGCGCGAGGGCGGCACGGATGTCGGTGAGCAACGCCTGCAATTGGTGCTCGGCGGAGGAGGCGAGCGGGCTGGCCAGCCGTATCCCCAGCACCAGATCATCGGTGAGGTGGTGATACTGGGCCTCTGCCGCATTGAGGGTGGCGGTGTGAGCCCCCGCGCTCTGCTTCTGGGCCAGGCACCAGTCGATGGCGGCCTTGTCAGTCTGGCCAGGTCCCCGTACCTCGTCTCCGGCCCTGTATTGGTACTCCTCATCCAGGGCAAACACGGGCTGTCCCAGGGCCAGGGAGATGGCCTGGGTACCCTGCCTGAGCACCTCCACCGGGCTGCTGGCGGTGGCCAATCCCTGGCTGAGAGAGAGCAGGGCGTTGCCAAGCTGCTGGGTCTCGCGCAAGCCCACCAGTTGCTGGCGCTGGCGGGAGGCGAGACGCCCGGCCGTCATGCCGACGATGAGCAGCACGAACAGATTGAGCAGGTCGCTGTGGTTGGCGACGCTCAGGGAGAAGTAGGGGGCGGTGAACAGCAGGTTGTGGCCGACGAACCCCAGCACTGCCGCCAGGATGGCGGGCACCAGGCTGGTGGAGAGGGCAGTGGCGAGCACCCCCAGCACGAACAGCAGTGGCAGGGAGGCGGAGGGCAGCCAGTGAGAGAAGCCCCAGGCGATGGCCGAGGTCGTTCCCATGATCAGCAGGGCCAGCAGGCTTTGGCGAATCTCCCTGGGGCCTGCAGGGTGCAACTTCAGGCTGGGTTTGCGCTTCCCGGTGTCCACCAGTGTGATCTCGAATCCCTGCGCCTGTTTCAGCAGGTGTTGCACCAGGGAGCGGCGCCAGGGTGGGCTGTGGGGCTTGCCAAGCAACAGCTGTGAGACCTGCTGCTGTTCGGCCGTCTCCAGCAGGGCATCGGCGACCGCCGGGCTGGAGAGCGTCAGCACCCTGGCACCCAGCTGGGAGGCCAGCGCCAGCGCCTGCTCCAGCTCAGGGGAACGTTGCCCCTTGCTGTCGATGTGTACTACCAGCCAGGGCAGTTGGCGACGCTGGGCGAAGCGGTGGCCGTAACGTACCAAGGCGGCGCCGTGCTGATCCCCGAGGCAGACCATCAGCTTGCCCCGCAGCGGTAGCGTGGTCTTGCCCGCCGCCTGCCACTGCAGTTGCAAATCCCCTTCCACGTGGCTGGCGGCAGTCTGCATCGCCAGCTCGCGCAGGGCGGTCAGGTTGTTGAGAGAGAAGAAGGATTGCAGGGCGGCCTTGGCCTGATGGGGCACATAGACCTTGCCCTCCTTGAGCCGGCCAAGCAGCTCCTTGGGGGGCAGGTCTATGAGGACTATGCTGTCCGCTTCCAGCAGCACCTGGTCGGGGAGGGTCTCCTTGACCCTGACCCCGGTCAGTTGCCACACCAGATCGTTGAGGCTCTCCAGGTGCTGAACATTGAGGGTGGAGTAGACATCGATGCCGGCGCCGAGCAACTCCTCCACATCCTGCCAGCGTTTCTCGTGGCGGCTGCCGGGAGCATTGGTGTGGGCCAGCTCATCCACCACTACGATGGCGGGCTTGCGTTCGAGCAAGCCATCCAGGTCCATCTCCTCCAGTCGTTGCTGGCGGTGGTGATGCAGTTTGCGTGGCTGGATGGCGAGCTTGTCGAGCAGCGCCAGGGTCTCCTGGCGCCCGTGGGTCTCGACCACGCCGATGAGAATGTCGACTCCTTCCCTGGCCTGTTCCCGTACCGCCTGCAACATGGCGTAGGTCTTGCCTACGCCGGGGGCGGCGCCGAGGAAGACCTTCAGCTTGCCCTTGTGTTCCTGTTCCAGGCTTGCCAGCAAGGCGTCGGCCCGAGCCTCATCACGCATTCCCGTGCTCCTGCTTCATGCCTGCCAGCAAGGCACCCGCTTTTACCACATTACGCATCATCATCCTTATGGAGCAACTGCCGGCTCGGTTCGACAATCTGGGTCGCCCTCCAACTCGGGGCAGCCTGGCGCGCCATCATGCGTCCTTGTGCTGATCGAGCAACAGATTCAACTGGAGTATGTTGACCACCTGGGGGCCAAGGATACCAGCTTGTGTCGACGACTTGACCTGCTCCGTCAGGGAAGCGGGATCCAGCCCGCGTTGCTTGGCGACGCGATCCACCTGGGCCAGCACGGCATCCAGAGGCAGGTGGGGATCCAGGCCCGAACCTGAGCGGGTCAGCATGGCGGGGGACTGGTAGTTACCCTGGGCCTTGGCAAATTCGCTGCGCAGGGGGGAGCTCACCCCCAGGTTGCTGGCGCCGCTGCCTATGGTGGTGAAGTCGCTGGCGGAGGGGCGGGAGTGGAAGTACTCCGCCCGCTCGAATTTCTGCGCCAGCAGGGCGCTGCCGACCAGCTGCTGCTTGGCATCTGTCAGCTGGCTGCCGTTGGCCTGCCAGGGGAACAGCAGCTGGGCCAGTCCGGTGACGGCCAGGGGGTAGCCAACACCCAGCAGCAGGGTCAGGGTCAGCAGGGTTCTGATTGCTATCATGATTCTCTTGCTCCAAACAGATTGATGGGATGCAGGCCAGGCTTGCACCCGTTATGTGGTTACACCAGACCCAGGCCTGTGATGACCAGGTCGGTCAGCTTGATGCCCATGTATGGGGGCACGATCTGGCTGTGGATACCATCGTGCGGCGTTTTCATCACACCAGACCCAGGCCTGTGATGACCAGATCGATCAACTTGATGCCGATAAAGGGCACGACCAGGCCACCGAGACCATAGATCAACAGGTTGCGGCGCAGCAGGCTGGCGGCAGAGCCTTTCACGTTGACCCCCCGCAGCGCCAGCGGTACCAGCGCCACTATGATCAGGGCGTTGAAGATGATGGCCGACAGTATGGCGCTCTCTGGGCTGCCGAGCTGCATCAGGTTCAGCGCCCCCAGCTGCGGGTAGGCGGCGATGAAGAGGGCCGGCAGTATGGCGAAGTACTTGGCCACATCGTTGGCGATGGAGAAGGTGGTCAGGGCACCCCGGGTGACCAGCAACTGCTTGCCCACCAGTACCACGTCCAGCAGCTTGGTGGGGTTGGAGTCCAGATCCACCAGGTTGCCCGCCTCCTTGGCGGCCTGGGTGCCTTCGTTCATGGCCAGCCCTACGTCCGCTTGGGCCAGGGCCGGTGCGTCGTTGGCGCCGTCACCGCACATGGCGACCATGCGGCCATCGGCCTGCTCCTGACGGATATAGGCCAGCTTCTTCTCCGGGGTTGCCTCGGCGATGAAGTCATCCACCCCGGCCTCGGCGGCGATGGCGGCGGCGGTCAGCGGGTTGTCCCCGGTGATCATCACGGTGCGGATCCCCATGTGACGCAGGATCTGGAAGCGGGCCTTGATGCCTGGCTTGATGATGTCCTTGAGGTACACCACCCCCAGCAACTGCTCGTGGGTGCAGACCAGCAGCGGGGTACCGCCCTGACGGGCGATGTTGTCGACCGCCTTCAGGATAAGCTCGGGCACTCCCTTGCGATCGAGGGAGAGGTAGTTGAGCACCGCATCCACGGCCCCCTTGCGATATTGATGACCGTTGCGATCCAGACCGCTCAACCGGGTCTCGGCGCTGAAGGGAATCACCTTGTCGCTCTCGAGCTGGCTCGGCTTGGCCATGCTCTTGCCGGCCAGGGTCAGGATGGACTTGCCCTCGGGGGTGTTGTCGCCGAGGGAGGCCAGCATGGCGGCCTGGGCCAACAGGGAGGGATCGACGCCGGGGGCTGGGATCAGCTCGTCGGCCATGCGGTTGCCGAAGGTGATGGTGCCTGTCTTGTCCAGCAGCAGGGTGCGCACGTCACCGGCGGCTTCCACGGCACGACCTGACTTGGTGATCACGTTCAGCTTCACCAGCCGGTCCATGCCGGCGATGCCGATGGCGGAGAGCAGGCCCCCTATGGTGGTCGGGATCAGGGTGATGAAGAGGGCCAGCAGGTAGAGCCGCGGTACCTGGGTGCCGTTGTAGTCGAGGAACCAGGGCAGGGTGGCGACCACCAGCAGGAAGATCAGGGTCAGACCCACCAGCAGGGCATCGAGTGCCATCTCGTTCGGGGTCTTCTGGCGCTTGGCTCCCTCGACCAGCGCGATCATTCTGTCGAGCGTGCTCTCGCCGGGATTGTTGGTCACACGGACCCAGATTTCGTCGGACACCACAGTGGTGTTGCCGGTCACGCCGCTGCGGTCGGTGCCGGACTCGCGGATGACGGGGGCGGATTCACCTGTGATGGCGGCCTCGTTGACGGAGGCGATACCGGCAACGACTTCACCGTCGGCCGGGATCATCTCGCCGCAGCGCACCAGCACCAGATCCCCTTTTTGCAGGCTGGTGGCCGCGACCCATTCGCCCTGGCCATCTTTCGGATCCCGCACCCTGCGTGCCTGGAGCTGGCTCATGCCCTCCTTCAGGCTGTCGGCCCGCGCCTTGCCGCGGCCTTCTGCCAGAGTTTCGGCGAAGTTGGCAAACCACAGGGTCAGCCACAACCAGGCCGTCAGCTGCCAGGCCAGGCTGGGAGTGACCCCGGACAGGGGCTGGCCCAGCAGGGACTCCACGGTCGCCATCACGGCGGCCAGCCAGAGGGTGAACAGTATGGGGCTGCCAAACAGCGCCTTGGGGTTGAAGCGATAGAAGGCTTCGATCATGGCCTGCACGACTTGTGAGGTCTGTTTCTTGCCCTTGCCCTTCACCTTTTCGGTACGGGCAGGGATGGAGATGGACTTGCTCATTTGAATGCTCCCAGCATCAGATGTTCGGTCATTGGCATCGGTAAAGTGACTGACATGAACAGGGTCATCAGAGCGCCCCCAGTATCAGGAGATGCTCGGCGACGGGGCCCAGCGCCAGTACCGGCAGGAAGGAGAGACCGCCTATCAGCAGCACGGTGATGATCAGCAACGTTATGAACAGCGGACCGCGGATGGGGAAGTCACCCTCGCCGGCATCCTGTTGGGAGGCGCGCGAGAGCTGACCTGCGATGGCCAGTACCGGAATGATGTAGCCGAAGCGACCGAGCAGCATGGCCAGACCGATGGCGACGCACTGCCAGTTGTCTGCAGCGGCGAAGCCCCCGAAGGCCGAGCCGTTGTTGCCGGCGGCCGAGGCGTAGGCATAGATGAGGCGTGACAGACCGTGAGGACCGTCGTGACCCATGATGGTGGCGGCATCCGGCATCAGCAGCGTTACCCCGCCGATCACCAGAACCCCGACCGGCATCACCAGCATGCTGGCGACTACCCATTTCATCTCGGTGATCCCGAGACGCTTGCCGAGATAGGTCGGGGTCCGTCCAACCATCAGGCCGCACAGGAACACGGTCAACAGCACGAATAGCATCATGCCGTAGATACCGGCACCCACGCCGCCGAAGATGACCTCACCGAGCAGCATGTTGATCATGCCGACCATGCCACCCAGCGGGGTGAAGCTGTCGTGCATGGCATTGACGGAGCCGTTAGAGGCCGATGTGGTTGCCACTTCCCAGATGCTGGAGAGTACAGGGCCGAAACGGCTCTCCTTGCCTTCCCAGTTGCCTGCCTGGGTGGTGAGCTGGGCGAGCGCCGGATCCGGTTGCAGTTCCTGATAGACGGACAGACCGAGCCCCAGCACGAACAGCAGCGTCATGGCGGTGAGGATGGCGCGGCCGTGGCCGGTATCCTTCACGTAACGGCCCAGGGTACAGACCAGGGCGGCAGGAATGGTCAGCAGGGCGACCATCTCCAGCCAGTTGGAGAGTGCGGTCGGGTTCTCGAACGGGTGGGCCGAGTTGACGCCGAAGAAACCGCCGCCGTTGGAGCCGAGTTGCTTGATGGCGATCTGCGAGGCGGCAGGGCCGAGCGGTAACAGTTGCTCCTGACCTTCCAGGGCGTGGAACGGCAGATAGGCCGACAGACTCTGGGGAACCCCTTGCCACACCAGCAGCAGCGCCATGATCAACGCCATGGGCAGCAGCACATAGAGGCAGAAGCGCACCAGATCCTGCCAGAAGTTGCCAAGGTGTATGGTCTGCTGGCGGGAGAGGCCGCGAAACAGTGCGATAGCGACAGTGGCACCGGTGGCGGCGGAGACGAAGTTCTGGGTGGTGAGCCCCACCATCTGGCTGAAGTAGGAGAGGCTGGCCTCACCGGAATAGGCTTGCCAGTTGGTGTTGGTCATGAAGCTGACCGCGGTGTTGAAGGCCAGTTGCCAGTTCAGGCCCGGCAGCTGTTGCGGGTTGAGGGGCAGCAGGCCCTGGGCCATCAGGATCAGGAACAGCAGACCGAATCCGGCGCCGTTGAAGGCCAGCAGGCTGAGGGCGTAGGACTTCCAGTCCTGCTCCCGTCCGTCCGTGCCACAGCAGGCCAGGGTGGCGCGCTCGACCGGCGCGAGCCAGCGACTCTTGCCCTCGAACACGCGATACATATAGCTGCCGAGCGGGGGTGCCGGCAGCAGGACCAGCAGCACGAAGGCCACCGGATAGATTATTTCTTGCCACATATCAGATCCCTCACTCGTGGTCGCTGTGCATCAGTGCACGCATCAGATAACCGATCAGAGCGAGGATCAGCAGCAGGTATAGCCAATTCATAACGACTCCGTTGAGATAATTAGCGCCGAGAGTCGATGCAAATCCATATCGACTCCGTTGGTGTCATTGACGCTGAAAGGGTATGTAAAACGGCCGTAAAGGCGCCATAAAGGGGCATTTGGGGATCGTAAAATCGGCGTAAAGAACGCCGGTTTCAGAGGAGATCGGGTGGTGAGGGATCAAAAAACCCGGCCTGAGCCGGGTTTGGGTGAAAGACGATGCGAGTGTCAAATCATCGGTCAGTTTTCATCAGGCATCACCACGCGCAGCGGGCGGGTCCCAATCTTTGCCCCGGTCACTTCATCGACCACGATGGCCTTGATTTCTGTGCCGGCCTCCATATCGAAGAAACGGATCATGTTGTCGTCGCCCCGATATTGGCGACCCCACTCACCAATCATGAAGAGTATCGGTAGAAAATCGCGACCGGCAGCGGTCAGCAGATACTCCTCACGGGGTGGATGTTCAGAATACAGCCTTTTTTCCAGCAAACCCTCTTCGGTCAACGTCGCCAGTCGGCGGGTCAACATCGTGGGTGCTATCCCCAGACTTTTCCGGAATTGGTCAAAGCGAGTGAGACCGGCATGGGCATCGCGCAGGATCAATATGCTCCATGCATCACCAGCAATCGCCATGCTGCGCGCGATTGGGCATGGGGTATCGTAACTTTTTTTCATGTTCATACTGTTTTGATAGTGACTTGGTTGTGAATTGATAGTAAGTTGATATCAATTTGATAGTAACACTGCAACCACAAACAATCCACCCAACACGGAGATCTCGGACATGGTTACAAAGAAGATGGGGATCGCCTCGATAACCGGGAGATCTGCCGGTCACCGCCCGGTGACAACACTACGTCAGACAGGGCATATGCATTGGAAAGATGTGCCGACCCGCACCATTGATGTGAACGGAACATCTTTTGCCTATCGGGCGCTGGGCCCCGACACCGGTGTGCCGGTGATCTTTTTGCACCATCTGATGGCGGTACTCGATGACTGGGATCCCGGTGTTATCGATGGCATCGCGGCGAAGCGCCGGGTTATCGCTTTCGATAATCGCGGCGTCGGCGCCTCGGGGGGAGCGGTGCCACATACCATTGAGGAGATGGGACGTGATGCCATCGCCTTTATTCGCGCCATGGGATTGTCGCAGGTCGATCTGCTCGGGTTTTCGTTAGGTGGTGGTGTGGCGCAAATGGTGGCTTTGCAGGCGCCGGATCTGGTGCGCCGGATTGTGCTTGCCGGAACCGGGCCGCGGGGTGGTGGCGGTATCGACGAGATCAACAAGATTGCCGCCACCGCCTACCTCAAAGCGGCATTGACGCTGAAGGATCCGCGGCACTTCCTGTTTTTTCCCCGCACCCCGGATGGCAAGCGTGCGGCAAAAGAATATTTCTCTCGTCTGAAAGCGCGCACGGCTGACCGTGACCAGCCCATCTCCCTGCAGGCCAGATATGCCCAGCTCAAGGCGATCCGGAGTGCGGGATTGAGTGCGCCGGATGATCTTTCGGTCATCACGCAACCGGTGTTCGTGGCCAATGGTGACCATGACCTGATGGTCGATAGCCGACTGTCAGCGGACATGGCTCGCCGGCTGCCAAATGCCCGACTGACGATTTACCCCGACTCGGGGCACGGTGGCATTTTTCAGCACTATCGGGCCTTTGTGCCCGAGGTGCTGGCATTCCTCGCGGATGACGCAGACCTGACCCCGATGCACAGCCAAGGATGAATGACCGAACCATGAAAGCACTCACATTCAAACGCTACGGCAAGTCGCCGGAGATTGGGCTCACGGATCTCCCGCGTCCCGCACTGAAGGCGGACGAAATGCTGGTTCAGGTTTATGCCGCCGGCCTGAACCCGATCGACAACATGATTCCGACCGGCATGTTCAAACCGGTGCTTCATTTTCAGCTTCCCGCCACATTGGGCAGCGATCTGGCCGGTGTCGTGACCGAGGTTGGCAGTCAGGTGACCCATTTCAAACCGGGCGATGCCGTCTTCGCCAGTATTTTCGATCGCGGTAGCGGATCCCTGGCCGAATTTGCGGTGGTGCCTGAGCGCGCTGCGGCGTTGAAACCAGCCAATCTGGATTTCGTGCAAGCCGCCTCGATCCCGATGGTCGGGCTCACCTCATGGCAAGCGCTGAAGGAGCGCGCCAATCTGCAGGCTGGCCAAAAGGTGTTTATCCCTGCCGGATCCGGTGGCATCGGCACCTTTGCTATCCAGCTTGCCAAGCTGCTGGGGGCCAAGGTGGGCACCACCGTCAGCACAGGTAACATCGAACTGGTGCGCGAGCTGGGGGCCGATGAGGTGGTCGATTACAAGCAGCAGGCATTCGAGCACCAACTGCACGGCTACGACGCCGTGCTGGGGACCGTCAGGGGCGATGCGATCGAAAAAGCCATCGATATCCTCAAACCGGGCAGCAAGATTATCTCCCTCACCGGCCCGCTGGATGCTGCCTTTGCGCGGGCCCGGGGGCTGAACGTATTGCTCCGCCTCCTGTTCGGGCTGATGAGCCGAAAAATCAGGTCGCGGGCGAACAAGCGGAACGTCGCCTACTCGTTCCTGTTTGTGCGTCCCGATGGTGACCAACTCACCGAAATCGGCGAACTGCTCGACGCTGAACGCATCAAGCCGGTCATCGACAAGGTATTCCCGTTCGACCAAGCCAAAGAAGCGCTGGAGTACCTCGCCAAGGGCCACGCCAGGGGCAAGGTCGTCGTCAGCATCAAGCCGTGATCACGGCCGCATTGGCTCGTTCACCCACGCAACTCATATCAAGGAAATAACATGACCACACTTCCGACCGTCTTTATCACCGGCGCCTCCAGCGGTATCGGTGCCACCTATGCCGAACGTTTTGCTCGCCGTGGCCACGATCTTGTTCTTGTTGCGCGCAACAAGTCGCGCCTGGATGCGCTGGCCATGCGCCTGCGTGAGCAACACCAGATTGCCGTTGAGGTGCTGCAGGCTGACCTGACCAATTCGGCAGAGCTGCCGGCACTGGAAACTCGCCTGCGGCATGACGCACGTATCGGCATCCTCATTAACAATGCAGGCATGCCGCAATCCGGGCATTTTCTGGATCAATCTCCCGAGGCCATCGAATCCCAGATCGCGCTCAACATAACCGCATTGACGCGGCTCGCCGCAGCGATCTCACCGCGCCTTGCGCAATCCGGCACAGGGAGCATCGTCAACATTGGTTCTGTGGTGGGATTTTCGCCCGAGTTCGGTATCTCTCTCTATGGTGCGACCAAAGCCTACGTGCTGTTTTTGTCGCAGGGGCTGGCTCATGAGCTGTCACCCCAAGGGGTCTACGTGCAAGCCGTGCTGCCGGCAGCAACCCGTACCGAAATCTGGGCGCATGCTGGTGTGGATGTCAACACTCTCCCCGAGGTGATGGAAGTAGGCGAGCTGGTTGATGCCGCACTGGTCGGGTTCGATCGCCGCGAGTTGGTGACGATTCCGCCGCTTGATGTCGCCGAACGCTGGATAGCTCTAGATGAGGCACGTCAAGGGCTGATGTCGGATCTTCGCCAAGCCCATGCGGCCGAACGATATCAGCCGCAAGCCTGAACGCCTCAATGTGCCAGATTGGGCTTGAATGCAATGCGAGGAGATACGCTCGTCATGCCATTCAATCTGACAGCCCACAGTGGAAGAACCGGAGTGTGATGGCAGTACTGATGCGCAGACCGTGGTCGAATCTCGCCGTGTGGTGATAGCGCTGCTACAGGAAGTAGTTGGCGTGTGGTGGTCCACACTGTCATGCAGTTGGGAGGAGGCGAGGAAAGGGGAACTGAGTTGTTGAAGCCGGCCTGATGGTGATCAGGCCGGCTTCAACGTGCTTATCGCATTGTCACAAACTCTTCCGCGCTGGTGGGATGAGGCGTGGGAACGCAGTTGTTGAAGCGGGTCTGATAGCGACAGGCCAACTTCAAACGTGCTTATCGCATTGTCACAAACTCTTCTGCACTGGTGGGATGAGGCGTAGGAACGCAGTTGTTGAAGCTGGCCTGATAGCAACCGGTCAGCTTCAAACGTGCTTATCGCATGGTCACAAACTCTTCCGCACTGGTGGGATGAGGCGTGGGAACACAGTTGTTGAAGCTGGCCTGATAGTGACTGGCCAGCTTCAAACGTGCTTATCGCATGGTCACAAACTCTTCCGCGCTGGTCGGATGGATGGCGACACAGTTGTCAAAGTCTGCCTTGGTGGCGCCCATCTTCATGGCAACGCCGAAACCTTGCAGGATCTCGTCCATCGCAAAGCCGATGCCGTGCAGACCGACCACCTTCTCCTCCGGCCCGACACAGACCAGCTTCATCCGGGTGGGCTGGCGATGCTGGGTCAGGGCCGAATACATGGCGGTGAACTGGCTGCGGTAGACCTTCACCTGGCTCTCGCCATATTCGGCGATGGCTTCCGGCTCGGTCAGCCCTATGGTGCCGATGGGCGGGTGGCTGAACACCACGGTCGGTACCAGATCGTAGTTGAGGTGCTCGTTGGGCTTGTTGTTGAACAGCCGCTCCGAGAGGCGACGACCGGCCGCGACGGCCACCGGGGTGAGCTGGATGCGCCCCGTGTTGTCACCCACTGCATAGAGGTTGGCGACGGCGGTGTTCTGGAACTTGTCGGTCGGGATGAAGCCCTGCTCGTCCAGGGTGATGCCGGTGGCGGCCAGATTGAGGTTGTCGGTGGCGGGCACGCGGCCGATGGCCCAGATCAGGCAGTCCACCGTGAGGTGGCGGCCATCTTCCAGTTGCAGGGTCAGGCTGTCGTCGGCGTTCTTGACCACGGCCTTGGGCACGGCGTGGGTGTGCAGCTTGGGCCCTTCCTGGGCCATGATCTCCACCAGGGTCTCGTGGATCATGGGGTCGAAGTTGCGCAGCGGCGCATGCTTGCGCACCACTAGGTGGGTCTCGGAGCCGAGAGCCTGCATCACGCCGGCGATCTCCACGGCGATATAGCCGGCGCCGACCACGGCGACCCGCTTGGGTTGGGCTTGCAGCTCGAAGAAGCCGTCGGAGTCGATGCCGAATTCAGCACCCGGTATGGTCGGAACCTCGGGGCGGCCGCCGGTGGCGATCAGTATGTGATCGGCGCTGTACTGCTCGCCATCAACCTCGATGGTGTTGCTGCTGACGAAACGGGCAAAGCCCTTGATGACGGTGATCTGGTTCTTGCCCAGCACGTTCTCATAGGACTTGTGGATGCGGCCGATGTAGGCCTGACGGGACTCGACCAGCCTGGCCCAGCTGAAGTGATTGAGGGTGGTATCGAAGCCGTAGTCGGATCCATACCTCAGGGCATCGGCGATCTGGCCGGCATACCACATGGCCTTCTTCGGTACGCAGCCGACGTTGACACAGGTACCCCCCAGCTCTTTGGCTTCAATCAGGGCGACTTTCTTGCCATACATGGCAGCCCGGTTGGCCGAGGCGATGCCGCCGCTGCCGCCGCCGATGGCGATATAGTCAAAATGCTGTGCCATTGCGAGGTTCTCCGCTCGTTAAGAATGCAATCACAGCATGATGGGGACAAAGTGGCCGGCTCACAAGAGCCGACGCTCAGTTCTGCTGGATGGGCAGGCGAATATGGAACTGGGCTCCCTGGCCCGGTTCGCTGGCGCAATGGATGCGGCCACGGAGCAACTGCACCACCAGGTTGTAGATGATGTGGGTGCCGAGCCCGCTCCCCCCCTGGCCCCGCTTGGAGGTGACGAAGGGATCGAAGATGCGCGGCAGTATTTCCGGGGGGATGCCGCGGCCGTTGTCACTGTAATCGATGACCAGTTCGTCACCCTGCTGCTCCACCCTGATGGTGATCTTCTTGGGCCTGTCCCAGCCGTCGAAACCGTGATGGATGGAGTTGAGGATCAGGTTCGAGTAGATCTGGGTGAAGCTGCCGGGGAAGGAGTAGATGGCCAGCTTGGGATCGCATTGAATGTCGACTTCGCACTGGGCCTTCTTCAGCTTGTAGCCGAGGGAGACCACCACCTGATGCAGATTGTCGGCGAGGCTGAAGTTGTAGCGCGCCTCGGACGACTGATCCACCGCCACCTGCTTGAAGCTGGCGATGAGCTCGGAGGCCCGCCTCAGGTTGCCCTGCAGCAATTGCATCGACTCGTCGAGATTCTGGGTGAACTCGTTGAGGTAGGAGCGTGACAACTGCTTGGCTTCGAGGTGCTGCTTGAAGTCGGCCACCTGCTCCTGCAGATAGGAGGAGGCGGTCACGCTGATACCGATGGGAGTGTTGATCTCGTGGGCCACGCCGGCCACTAGGGAACCGAGAGAGGCCATCTTCTCCGACTCCACCAGGGTCTGCTGCGCCTGTTTCAGGTCGTCATAGGCCTTGCCCAGCTGGTCGTTGGCATCGCTCAGGCTGCGAGTACGCTCCACCACCTTGCCTTCCAGCTGTTCGTTGAACAGGGTGATCTCCCGCTCCACCTTCTTCAGACGGGTGATGTCATAACCGAAACCAATCAGATACTTGAGATTCGGTCCCTCGTAGAAGGGGGCGAAGGTCCACTGCAGGACGAGCTCGTGGCCCTGCTGGTCATGCATGATGATCTCCCTGTCATCGAGAGAGCCCTGGTCCGACAGGATGGCTGCCAGCTCGGCCCTCTGCTCCTGGCTGACGAAGAGATCCAGCCAGTTGTGCTGGAGCAACTCCTCATGATGGTAACCGGTGAGCAGGATGGCGGCCGGGTTGATGCTGGCGATGTTGAGATCCGGTTCCATGCAGCAGATGACCATGTTGGCCGAGTTGATCAGGGTGGCGGAGAAGTCCCGCTCCTGCTGGAGTTGATCCGCCGCCTGATGGCGGGCCGTGAACTCGTCGTTCAGGCGGGTACGCATCTGGTTGAGGGTGGCGGCCAGCGCATCGAACTCGTCCGGATGCTTGCGGGGCAGGGGGCGCCCCTCCAGCGTCAGTTCCACCGCCAGCCGATCCAGGCTCAATTTCTGGGCGTAGCTGACGATGCGGTTGATATGACGGATCACCAGGTAATAGATGATGACCAGGATGCAGAGGGAGACGACCAGGGTCTTGATGGTCTGGCTGACCAGGATCAGCACCGACTTCTCGATCAGTCGCTGGTAGACCTGCTCCAGGGTGGCGGCGACGAACAGCTTGCCGACCACTTCCCCCTGATAGGTGAGGCTGAATTCGCGGGAGATGTCGTATTGCGCCTGCTCCACACCCTGGGTCAGCAGCGGCACTTCCGAGTTGCCCAGCATCTCCTTGACCATGACGAACTGCATATTGGGCAGGTTCATGATGCCTTCGATCTGCACCTTGACCTGCTCCTCATCCAGGTTCCACAGACTGGCGGAGATGGGTTGCAGGAAGGAGGCCTCGATCTGGTCGATGCTGGCCTCGATGACGGTCACGTCCTTGTTGTAGTCCCAGGCGAGCTGCAGCACCGTGATGACCAGCGCCAGCACGGTACTGCAGATCAGAATGTAGGAAAGCAGACGATAAGAGAGTCCGTTAAGGCCGATGGCCCTGGAGAAGATTCCTGACATGGCATCCTTGCGGTCTGGATTGCGAACGGCTTAGTTTAACTGCTTCATGGACTCATGTCGTGGGTCATGAAATGGATAAAAACAAGGCCCCTTTCGGGGCCTTGTTGGTGTCGGCTGAGGATCAATGACTTCCCTTTGCCTTGGCCGGAATGGACTCGTCGAATTCCGGCAGCGGTTTGTGTTCGGAGGCCAGGAAGGTGTAGATCACCGGCAGCACGAACAGGGTGAACAGGGTGCCGATGGCCAGACCCGCCACGATCACGATGCCGATGCTGAAGCGCTGGGCCGCGCCCGCACCTGCCGCATAGAGCAGCGGGATCAGACCGGCGATCATGGCCGCCGTGGTCATCAGGATGGGACGCAGACGCACCTTGGCGGCCTGCATCACGGCCTGCATCCGGTTCATGCCGTGCAGCAACTGCTCCTCCTTCGCCACCTCGCAGATCAGAATACCGTGCTTGGTGATCAGACCAACGAGCGTGATGAGACCCACCTGGGAGTAAATGTTCATGGTGGCCATGCCCCATGCCAGGGCAATCAGGGCCCCGCTGATGGCCAGCGGCACCGACACCATGATCACCAGAGGATCACGTACCGACTCGAACTGGATGGCCAGCACCAGGAAGATGATGGCCAGCGCCAGTGCGAAGGTGGCGTACAGGGCGTTGCCTTCGGTCACGAACTGGCGGGCTTCCCCCATGAAGTCGTAGCGATAGCCTTGCGGCAGCTTCTCTTCGGCGGTGGCCTTGAACCAGTTGATCGCATCTCCCATGGCCACACCCGGTGCCGGTACGGCGCCTATGGTGGCGGAGTTCAGCTGGTTGAAGTGGGGCAGGGCGCGGGGCTCGCCAACCACTTCAATCTTGATCAGACTGCCCAGCGGGATCGACTTGCCGTCGGCGGCGCGCACGTAATAACCCTTGATGGACTCGGGGTTGAGGCGGTACTTGCGTTCCACCTGCGGGATCACCTCGTAGGAGCGGCCATCCAGATCGATCCGGTTGACGTAGCCGTCTGCCATCATGGTGCCCATGGTGGTCCCGATGTCCTGCATGGTGATGCCGTAGGCACCCGCCTTGTCCTTGTCGATGCTGATCTTCATGGTGGCCGAATCGTAGTTCAGATCGAGATCCGAATAGACGAACTGGCCGTTGGCCTGGGTGGCCGCCAGCATCTCACCCGCGATCAGGAACAGGCTTTCGAAGCTGTTCGGGGTGGTGATGACGAACTGGATGGGCAGGCCGCTGGAGGCCCCCGGCAGTTCGGGGAACTGGAAGGTGGTGATGGCCATCCCGGGGATGTCCTTCACCAGGCCGGCCACTCGATCCAGCACCTCTTTCTGGCTCGCCTCACGCTGGCTCCAGGGCACCATGGAGGCGATGCCGAAGGCCTGGTTGGCGTTGAACACCCCGGAGAAGACCTGGGAGTAGGCGATTTCCGGCTGGTCATCCAGGACCTTGTTCACGTCCGCCATGGTGTTTTCGATGTAGTCCAGGTTGGCATTGGACGGTGCCGTCCCCAGCACGGCCATGACCCCCTTGTCCTCGGACGGGGCCAGTTCGCTCGGGATGAACTTGAACAGCAGCGGCAGGCTGCCGAACACGATGACGGCGAACAGGATGACCACGATGCGCTTTTGCATCACGGCATGCAGCATGCTGTCGTAGCGGGCCGTCATCCGATCCAGCAGGTGATGTACCGTGCTCTCGAACTTGCTCGGGGTCTCGTTGGCCCTGAGCATCTTGGCGCACATCATGGGTGACAGGGTCAGGGCGATGATGCCGGAGACGAACACCGCCCCCGCCAGGGTCAGCGCGAACTCCTTGAACAGGGAGCCGGTGATGCCCCCCATCAGGGCGATGGGCGCGTACACCGCAGCCAGGGTCACCGTCATGGCGATGACCGGCACGGCGATTTCACGAGTACCTATGATGGCGGCCCGGAACGGCTCTTCCCCCTCCTTGATGTGGCGGTCGACGTTCTCCAGCACCACGATGGCGTCATCCACCACCAGGCCGATGGCGAGCACCATGGCCAGCAGGGTCATCAGGTTGATGGAGAAACCGAACATGTCCATCATCATCACCACGCCGATGAGACTCAGTGGTATGGTGATGATGGGGATGATGACGGCCCGGAAGGAGCCGAGGAACAGGGTGATCACCACCAGTACGATGGCGGCCGCCTCCAGTATGGTCTTGATGACCTCGTGGATGGACTCGTTGATGGCGATGGTGGAGTCATACAGGATGTTGACCTGCATGGTGCTCGGCATGTTGCTCTTGAGGCTAGGCAGCAGCTCCAGCACATCGTGGGCGATGTTGATGGGGTTGGCGGTCGGCGCGGCATTGATGGCAAGCACCACGGCCTCACGGCCGTTGGCGCTGGCGCGATAGATGTCGTGGCTCTTCTCCAGCGACACTTTGGCGATGTCGGAGAGGCGGATCACCTTGCCATCCCGGGTCGCTACGACCAGGCGCTTGAGTTCATCGGTATTGCTGACCTGGGTCTCGGCATTGCCGTTGAACAGGGTGAAATAGCCGGTGGCCTGACCGGTGGCGGACTGATAGTTGTTGCTGTTGAGCACCGTCATCACGTCGCTGGCGGTCAGATCGAAGGCAGCCATCTTGGCCGGATCCAGCCACACCCGCAGGGCAAATTCGACCCCGCCGTAGAGGTCCACCTTGGACACCCCGCCTACGGTAAACAGCTGGGGCTTGATGACCCGCTCCAGATAGTCGGTGATCTGGCTGGAGTTCAGCTCAGGGCTGGTGAAGCCCATGTAGAGCACCGCCGTGGTGGAACCCGTGGAGGAGGTGACCGAAGGGTCTTCCGCCTCTTTGGGCAACTGGGATCGCACCGAGTTGACCTTGGCCAGGATGTCGGACAGCGCGGCGTTGGGGTCGGTGTTCAGCTTCATGTAGGCCGTCACCGTGGAGCTGCCCAGCTGGCTGGAGGAGGTCATGAAGTCGATGTTGTCGGCTTGCGCGACCGCCTGCTCCAGCGGCTGGGTGATGAAGCCCTGGATCAGATCCGAGCTGGCGCCATAGTAGCTGGTGTTGACCGTGATGACGGTGTTGATCACCTCGGGGTATTCCCGCACCTGCATCTTGAAGATGGCCTGGAAGCCCAGCAGGGCTATCAGGAAGCTGAGCGAGATCGCCAGCACCGGCCGTTTTATGAATATGTCAGTAAATCGCATCGCAGATCTCCGCGCTTACAGCATCGGGGTTTGTGCCGGAACGGCAAGGGCATCGTTGTCGACCACGTGCACCTTGGTATCGTTGCTCAGGCGAACCTGGCCCGACAGCACGATTTGATCGCCAGCCTTGATGCCGGACAACACATGGACATCATTGCCGCGACGCTCGCCCGCCTTGACAACCACCTGCTTGGCGCGTTTCACGCCGTCTGCCTCATGGATGACATAGACGTTCTCGCCATACAGGGTGAAGGAGATGGCAGACTGCGGGATCACTATCTGGTCTTTCACCGTGGGCAGAATGATGCTGGCACGGGCGAACATGCCGGAGCGCAGTTGGCCGCCGTTGTTCGGGATGTTGGCCTGTACCTGGATCAGGCCGCTCTGGTAGTTGACCGCTGGCTCGATGGCGGTGATCTGACCGTCAAACTGGGTCTGGGGATAGGCATCCACGTTGATCTTGATGGTCTGGCCGAGGGAAATCTTGGAGATGTCGGTCTGAGGCACGGTGAAGCGCAGGCGCATCACGCTGGTGTCTTCCAACCGCACGATCTCGGTACCGGGTTCCAGATACTGGCCGAGGAAGACGTTGCGCAGACCCACGACGCCACCGAAGGGGGCGCGGACTTCGCGGCGGTTAATGGTGCCCTTCAGGCTCTCGATGTCCGCTTCCAGAGAGCGGTAGCTCGCTTCGGCATCATCCAGTTGATCGCGGGAGATGGAGTTTTTCTGGTACAGGTTCTGATAGCGTTGGAACTTGGCTCGAGCCGCAGGCAGTCTGGCCTGGGATGAGTTCAGGTTGGCTTTTTCCACGCTGGAATCCAGGCTTAGCAGCAGTTGATCCGCCTTGACCTGTGCCCCGGATTCGAAGCTGATCTTGTCGATGGTGCCTGCCAGCTCACTGGAGAGGGTGACCCCCTGGTTCGGCTCGATGAAGCCGATCGCCTCTATGGTGGGGACCCAGTCTTGCGCCTTGGTCACCATGGCGGTCACCGGGAACTCTGGCTCGGGTCGATTGGCCATGAACTCTGCAATTTTCTTCTGTTTGAACATATTGAAGCCGATGACACTGCCGAACAGGGCGAGTGCTATCAGCAACATGATGGCCATCCACTTTTTCATGAACAGGCTCCTGTGATGGAATGATTAGGGTTTAAAATGGCATTCCAGCTGGCTCGGATGACCGTCTCCAGCTGTTCTTGCGTCAATACAAAATCGTGAACCCGGCGTTGCTGTGCCAGGTTGGCCACGCAATCCAGACTCAATGCCTGTAGCACCAGGACGGGGAGATCAATGAACAATCCCTGCTGGCGTCCCTGCTCGAAGAAGCGCTCAAGTGGCGCCCACGTCGCCATTATGACCGGATCCCGCTCCAATTCAGCCCCCAATGGAGAACTTTCGTACTGCAATTTGCACTTGAGTGCGTTGGGATAGTTGGTGAAGATGGCGTCGATATTGAGCCAGAGGCGTCGATACTGACGATATGACACCTCCTCTATTTGCACCCCCTCCATGATCTGGGGATGACACTTGAGAATGGTGTGCAGGTAGAGTTGGCGGACAAGATCATCCTTGTCGCTGAAGTAGCGATAGATGGTCCCGGCCGCGACCCTGGCTTTCTTGGCAACCATGGCGATGGAGAGGCCGTAGAAGCCCTGCTCGCCGAGGATCTCGTGAGCCGCCTCGAAGATGCGTTCTTTCTTATCCATGGTGATCAGATTTCGGTGACTGAATGAACGTTCATTCATTCTAGGTGGAGGAGAGGACAAGTCAAGGGATGCCAGTCAGTTTACTGCAAGATGAGTATGCACAAGCGGGTCACGTGAAGATGATTTGGCTCGAAAGCGTGAAGAATAGGTATAAAACTGCACAAAAAGATTGAAAAACAATCGCTTGATTCCTTGTGACAAAAAAAGAGTAGACAAGGTGGGCGCCATCATCAATAATGCGCCCCGTTCGACAGCGTAGCGCCCGTAGCTCAGCTGGATAGAGCGCTGCCCTCCGGAGGCAGAGGTCACAGGTTCGAATCCTGTCGGGCGCACCATCAACGTGCGCCGGTTAAGCGGGCGTTGTTGTGGAACAAAACAGCTGTGGTGGCTGTAGCTCAGTTGGTAGAGTCCCGGATTGTGATTCCGGTTGTCGTGGGTTCGAGCCCCATCAGCCACCCCATTTTACAGCTTGTCAGGTATGCGAAGGTGGCGGAATTGGTAGACGCGCTAGCTTCAGGTGTTAGTGCCCCCCGGGTGTGAGGGTTCGAGTCCCTCTCTTCGCACCATACTTGCTGTATGACGAGGATGACCAGATGGTCATCTTTGTATTTTGGAAATACCCATCGGTGATTAGCGCAGCCCGGTAGCGCATCTGGTTTGGGACCAGAGGGTCAAAGGTTCGAATCCTTTATCACCGACCACATTATGAAGACCCCGCTTCGGCGGGGTTTTTGCTTTTCTGCGTATCTATGTCTTTGTCACCTCTGCTTACATTTCTGCAGGCGCCTGTTCGCCATGGGTTCGTTATGCTTGGCCGGGAGCCACGAGAACAGTGGACACTCAACGACCCACTCAGACACAGGCCTACGCACCTCATGCCCTTTCATATCCGACTGCTTGCCCTGATGGCACTGCTGCTCGGCGGTTGTGTCTTGCCGCCGAGACCAGAGAACCTGCTGCTGGAGGCCGCCTCCAGCTCAACACCGATTCCCCCGGCCACCCTGGTGACCGACGGTGGCTTCTGCGTGGCCCTGAACGAGCAGGGCCGCCTGCTCACCCAGCCTTGCGATCAGGGGCCCAACCAGCTGTTTATCTGGGATGCGGGAGCCTTGCTGCTGGCGCAGGGCTGCCTGATCGCCACGGGCACAGACGGCCTCGTCGTGGGAGGGTGCGAGAATGACAGCCACCAATGGCAGTGGCAGGGGGATCGTCTGTTCAACCGACAGGTGTCACTGTGCCTGGATGTGGCCGGTCGTCGCCACAGATCCGCCGTGCCGTTGCGGTTGGCCGAGTGCTACGGTGGCGCCAATCAGAGCTTCACCTGGACGCCGACCGGCAGCCTGCTGGAGCGTCTGATGCCCCCCAGCTCGATATGGTGAGGATACCAAGAATGTAAAAAGGGTGGTCTATAGACCACCCTTTTGCACTCATGGCGAGGAGATCAGGCGACAACGGGGGCGAATAGTCGCTCCAGATAAACGGCGACGCCATCCTCGTCCGAGCTCAGGGTTTGATCATGGTTCGGCAGGGCAAGCTTGAGGCGATCATGGGCGTTGCCCATCACC
Organism: Aeromonas sp. sif0611; assembly: GCF_019218845.1. Lineage (NCBI taxonomy): Bacteria > Pseudomonadati > Pseudomonadota > Gammaproteobacteria > Aeromonadales > Aeromonadaceae > Aeromonas > Aeromonas sp. sif0611. Next base: position 92,504 of record NZ_JAHUWU010000010.1, read on the forward strand.
ACACCGCGGCCCACCATGCTCAGCATCTCGAAGTCATTCATGCCATCCCCGAAGGCGACCGCCTGGGACATCTCAAGCCCATGCTGTTCCAGCACGGCGCGCACGGCATTGCCCTTGTGTACCCCGGCGTGCATCACTTCGAGGCAATCCGGCAGGGAGAAGGTGACGTTGATCCGATCACCATAACGCTGGTTGAGCTCTGCCTCTATCTGCAGCAATTTCTCGTGTTCGCCGATGTAGAAGACCTTGTTGATCTTGTCCAGCGGGTGGCTGGCGAGATCGGTCAGGCGATAGCTGAAGCCGGAGTCGTGATGGAACTGCAGCAGCCAGGGCATCTCCTCTTCCACCAGCCACTCGTCGCCGTAGTAGACGTTGATGTGGATGGAGGGGTCACGCTCCAGCGCGATCAGCTCGGCCGCCACCGTGCTCGGCAGTGCCTGGTTGAAGACGAGAGAGTCCTGCTTGTCGTGCACCACGGCGCCGTTGGAGGTGATGAGGTAGATATCCAGCCCCAGCGCATCGCGGATGCTGCGCACATCCACATGGTGACGGCCGGTGGCCACCACGAACTTGATCCCCTGATCCACCAGACGGTGCAGGGTATCCCGGGTGCGGGGGGAGATCTGGTGCTGCCCGTTGAGCAGGGTACCATCGAGATCGGACACAACTACCTTGAACATCATTACCTCGGCATCAGTGGAACGCCGGGGCAGTGTACCCCAGCGTCCGGTGTGGCCCCATTTATTTAGGGATCCAAAAAATAACCAGTCCTGGGGTCTGATGCCGTGCCGGTGCAGACTGCGCCTGGGTGGCAAGTGACGCCATGCTGGACGCAGGACGCTGGCCAAGCCCCTGGCAAGTCAAGCAACCGGCCACTAGAAGCGGGCGAAGAAGTCCAGGGTCGCGGTCAGGGCAGGCAGGCGCTGGGCATCGGCCTCGATGAACAGCTCGTGCCAGGCCCCCTCGATCCGCAGCGGCTTGCCCCCTTCACACTGGAGCCGGGCGCAGAAGCTGTCCTGGGCCTGGTTATCGACAATGCCGTCTTCCCCGGCCTGGATCAGCAGCAGTGGCGTCTTGATCCTGCCTGCCTCCGCGATGGCGGCATCCCCGGCCTTGATGCCCTCGCGGATCCAGTGGGCCGTCACCCCACCCAGCTTGATCTGCGGATGCTGCTCATAGAGCTGGCGGAATGCCTGGTAGCGGGACTCGCTGTGGCTCAGGCCGTTGTCGGCAAATTCATGGGAGACATAGCCGGTCTGGCCCGGGCCATAGGGGGGCTCGCCCCACCAGCTGCCGACCGTATCCATGGTGGCTGCCAGCCCCTGGGCCAGCCACTTGGGCAGGCCGCCGAGGTTGATGCCCATCATGGGGGAGGAGAGCACGGCCGCCTCGACATCATCTGGCCAGCGCTCCAGATAGCGGGCCGAGATGGCGCCGCCCATGGAGTGGGCCAGCAGGAACAGCTTGGCGGGTTTGTCCGCCAGTATGACCTGGTCATGGAACTGCTTCAGATCCAGCACATAGTCGTCGAAGTCGGCGACATAGCCCTTCTCCTTGTCGGCCAGCAGGCGATCCGACAACCCCTGGCCGCGGTGGTCGATCAGATAGAGGCTGTAGCCCTGACGCCACAGATCCCAGGCCAGCTCCTGATACTTGAGGTAGCTCTCGACCCGGCCGTTGACGAGGAGGATGGCCCTGTCCACCTTGGTCTGGCGCAGGGCGGCATAGCGGATGGTCACCCCGTCCTTGCCCTTGAACTCCCCCGGGGCGGCATGGTCGCGCCAGAAATCCGGCAGGGTCTGTTGATGGAGGGCGGGGACGTCGGCTTCCGTGGTCAGCTGATAGGGATTGGTCACGGCAAGGGCTCCGGCAGAAAACAGGGTCAGGGCCAGCAGGGGCAGAGCGTTAAACTTCATCGGTTGGATACTCCATATCCAGGGGATCGTCCTGTTGTGCGGCCCAGCCCTTGCGGGTCAGCTGCATCCGTTGCCACCAGGCCTCGTCCGCCAGGATCTCGCCGGCCGGGCCGAGCTGGGGATAGGGCATCTCTTTCTCTTTGCAGAGCTGGGCATAGATGGGATAACCCCCCTCGAACAGTATGCTGTTCTGCTCCTCCAGGTCGAGCGGGCAGCCGCGCTGATAGCAGCCGGCCAGCTCGCGCTGGCGCTGGGCTTCGTACAGTATGGCGGCGGCGGCCACCGAGACGTTGAGGGACTGCACCATGCCCACCATGGGAATGACGATATGGTGATCGGCCAGGGCTAGCGCCTCTTCCCCTATGCCGTGCTTCTCCTGGCCCACCAGGATGGCGGTCGGCTTGGTGTAGTCGATGGCGCGAAAGTCCACCGAGCTCTCCGAGAGGTGAGTCGCCAGGATCTGCATGCCGGAGGCTTTCAGTTCGGCCACGGCGCTGCCGATGTCCGGGTGCAGCTTGACGTCGACCCAGTTCTGGCTGCCGCGGGCGGTGCCCTTGCGCTTGTGGATCCAGGTCTTGGGCCAGACGGCGTGAACCCGATGGATGCCGATGGCATCGGCGGTGCGCACGATGGCGGCCAGATTGTGAGGCTTGTGGACCTCTTCCATGCAGACAGTGAGATCGAGCTGGCGTTGGGCCAGCATGTCGGAGATCCGTTTAAAGCGTTCAGGAGTCATATCGGTTTCTATGTCGTGAGGCTGGTGCACGCAACAAGGCCGGTGGCCTGCTGCATGGGGCCATGAGTGTCTCTTGAAAAGCAGCAGGCGGCTTGCGCCGCCTGTGTTCAGTTTTTCTGTCGGCTCACCCTGAGCACATTGGGCATCACCCGGATCTTGCGCATGATGTTGGCAAGGTGGATGCGGCTCTTGGTGGTGATGAGCAGGGTGACCAGATAGACCCGGCCATCCTTCTCTTCTGTGCTGATGGCGTGGATGTTGGCTCCGGTGGCAGCAATCACGTTGGCCAGTTCCGCCAGGGCACCCTGGTGGTTGACGATCTCGATGCTGATGCCGGTACGGAATTCCTGTTCCTGCTCCTTGTCCACTTCCCACTGCACCGGCAGGTACTTGTCCGGTTCGCGGCTGTAACCCTTGATGTTGCGGCAGGACTCCTGGTGAATGACCAGTCCCTTGCCCGGGCTGATGTGGGCGATGATGGCATCCCCGGGGATCGGACGACAGCAGTTCGCGAAGGTGACCAGCATGCCGTCGGCCCCCTTGATGGGCATCTTCTTGCTGCTGGATTTCGGCTGTTCTTCCGGGGGCAGCTCGTCACCCAGCATGCGGCGCGCCACCATGACGCTCATGGCATTGCCCAGTCCCACGTCGGCCAGCAGGCCCTGCAGGTTCTCGTGCTTGGTGTCGGCCAGCACCTGCTTGATGCGCGGCTCGGGAATGTCTTCGATGTTCTTGGCGCCCAGTGCATGGTTGAGCAGACGACGACCCAGCACCACCGACTCTTCGGTGCGCAGGTTCTTGAGGAACTGGCGGATCTTGGAGCGTGCCTTGGTGGTCACCACGAAGTTGAGCCAGGCTGCGTTGGGGCGGGCGCCTGGCGCCGTGATGATCTCCACCGTCTGACCCGAATGCAGCGGGCTACTGAGCGGATAGGGGTGGCGGTCGACCCGGGAGCCGACGCAGGCGTGACCGATGTCGGTGTGCACCGTGTAGGCGAAGTCCACCGGGGTGGCGCCGGCGGGCAGCTCCATGATGCGGCCCTCCGGGGTGAACACGTAGATCTCGTCGGGGAAGAGGTCGGTCTTGACCCCCTCGATGAATTCAAACGAGCTGCCGGCGCTCTGTTGCAACTCCAGCAGGCTCTGCATCCAGCGCTGGGCGCGGATCTGGGCCGTGGTGCCCGAGCTGTCACCATCCTGCTTGTAGGCCCAGTGGGCGGCGACACCCTTGTCGGCCATCTGATCCATGAACTCGGTACGGATCTGCACCTCCACCGGCACCCCGTGCGGCCCCACCAATGAGGTGTGCAAAGACTGGTAGCCGTTGCTCTTGGGGATGGCGATGTAGTCCTTGAAGCGACCGGGACGCGGTTTGTAGAGGCTGTGCATCTGCCCCAACACCCGGTAACAGGTATCTATGTCCTTCACCCTGACGCGGAAGGCGTAGATATCCATCACCTCATGGAACTGCAGCTCTTTCTTCTCCATCTTGTTGTAGATGGAGAACAGGTTCTTCTCGCGGCCGCTGACCTGGGCATCTATACCGGCCTCCCGCAGGCGACCCTCAATCTCGCTCTGGATGGAGTCGATGATCTCGCGGCGGTTGCCGCGGGCGCGGCGCACCGATTCGCGCAGCACGCGGGATCGCATCGGATAGAGCGCCTCGAAGCCCAGCTCTTCCAGCTCGTTCTTCATGGTATGAATACCGAGGCGGTTGGCGATGGGGGCGAAGATCTCGAGGGTTTCCCGGGCGATGCGGCGACGCTTGTCCGGCCGCAATGAGCCGAGCGTGCGCATGTTGTGGGTGCGGTCGGCGAGCTTGATCAGGATGACCCGGATGTCCTGGGTCATGGCCATCACCATCTTGCGGAAGTTTTCGGCCTGGGCTTCCTTGCGATCGCGGAACTTCAGCTTGTCGAGCTTGGATACGCCGGAGACCAGCTCTGCAACGGCGTTGCCGAACAGCTCGGCGAGATCGTCTTTGGTGACAGGGGTATCTTCGATGACATCGTGCAGCACGGCGGCCATCAGGGTTTCGTGATCGAGTCGCATGTCGCCAAGAATGCGAGCAACGGCAACCGGGTGGGTGATATAAGGCTCGCCGCTGGAACGCATCTGTCCCTGGTGAGCGTCACGGGCCACCACATAGGCTTGCCTGAGCTTCTCAACCTGCTCGGAAGGCAGGTAGGAACTGGCTATTTCTTTAAGGTTTTCAAATAAATACAAGACAGTCCCCGCAGCGGTGAAACGACAATCCGTAGAATTGAGGGTATGCCCTCGAGTTTGCGAGGTTTTCGAGCGGTTGTAAATGGGAAGAACAGTCGGCACCCGGGCGGGCGCCGACCATGAGAAATGACTGACTTAACCGCGGCCTTCGGCGATGGCAGCAACGGCAGCCAGCTCGGCGGCTTCCTGCTCTTGCTGCTCGTAGCGGTCCTGGGTATCCATTACCTGGTTGTTGACCAGACCCAGTTCGATCTCGCGCAGGGCGATCACGGTCGGCTTGTCGTTCTCTTCGTCGACCAGGGGATCTTTGCCTTGTACCGCGATTTGACGGGCGCGGCGTGCGGCGACCAGCACCAGGTCAAAACGGTTACCTACCTGTTTTACAGCATCTTCTACAGTAACGCGTGCCATGCAGGACTCCAGTGTTTGGGCTTTCTGTGTTTGAAAAAGCAGTGTTTAAAAATGACGCAAAAGTTTACTTGTTTTTGGCCTATTCTGCCAGTAGCTGTTGCAGCAAGTTTTGTTGGGCCTGCTGCTGCTGGCGCAATTCCAGCCGCTGGCACTCTATGATGGCCCTGAGCTGGAACAGTGCCTGCTCAAAGTCTTCATTGATAATGACATAGTCATACTCGTCGTAGTGCACCATTTCGGCAATGGCTTTCGCCATCCGGCCGGCGATCACGTCACTGCTGTCCTGGCCGCGGCCGATCAGGCGGCGCTCCAGCTCTTCCCGGCTCGGGGGCAGGATGAAGATGGACTTGGTTGGCATCTGCTCGCGGATCTGGCGGGCGCCCTGCCAGTCGATGTCGAGGAAGACGTCGATGCCTTGGGCCAGACAGGCCTCGATGGCGGCGCGGGAGGTGCCGTAGTAGTTGCCGAACACCTCTGCCCACTCCAGAAAATCACCGCGCTCGATCAGCGCCTTGAACTCTTCCACCTGCACGAAGTGGTAGTGCACCCCGTGCTCTTCGCCGGGGCGGGTGGCGCGGGTGGTGTGGGAGACGGAGAGCTGCATCTTGCCGGCGTCGTTGTGCTGGGTCAGCAAGGCATTGAGCAGGCTGGACTTACCGGCCCCGCTCGGGGAGGAGATGATATAGAGAGTGCCTTGTTGCGCCATGTCTGTACCTTTAAGCGATGACCCGTGTTTTGGTTGTAGCAGAGGCTGCCGTCATGTGCCCGAAAGGGAGACAGTCGCTCGCAAAACGCGGGAAATTCTTGAGTCAGGGGGTTGTAAAGGCGGCGAATGTTAGCAGAAGGGGGCGGATAAAAAAACGGCCGGAATCATATTCCAGCCGATCAAAGTATTCGTTGCTTGCTGCGGGAGCGTTACCCACATCGGCCGCTATTCTGCCCCCGGCACCCGGCTCGGGCCATCAGATTATCCCTGCCTCAGGGCTCGGAATTTCCGAGTTGCCCCTCAGCCCGGCAGCTGGCGCTCGGCACAGAGCCTATCGAAGGCGGCGATGACACGTTCGCTGGTTATCTTGCGCATGGCGTCCGGATCCTTGAGACGGGTACGCCAGTCGAGTGCCGCCAGCGGCTTGCCGGTCTCCTGCTCGATCAGCTCCTGGTAGACGCTGACCGCGTGTTCGCGACACAGATAGGGGCCGGTGCGCTCCGGGTTGTGATGGGCGTAGAGGCCGATCACCGGCGTGCCCGTCAGGGTCGCCATGTGGGTGGGGCCGGTATCGGGGGCCAGCACCAGGCTGGCTTCCTTGATGAGTGCCAGCAGTTGCTTGAGGTTTGTCTGCCCCACCAGATCCACTGGCTTGCTCTGGCTCAGGCGCTGGATGTCGGCAGCCAGATCCCGCTCCAGCCTGGCCGGCCCGCCGCAGAGATAGACCTGAAACCCCTTGCTGGCGGCGTGATCCGTCAGAGCGGCATAGCCTTCGGCGGTCCAGTTCTTGAACGCCTTGCTGGCGGCGGCGCAGATGAGCAGGGTCGGTTTGCCGCCAATCTTCTCCTTTGCCCACGCCTGATGCTCGGCGCTGATGGGCAGTTGCCAGTCCGGGGTCAGATCCTGGATGCCGAGCTCTTTGGCGAAGGCGAGGAAACCATCCAGCACATGGGGGGAGGCGGGGGAAGGCACTTGATGGTTGGTAAACAGCCACTGGCCGTCGTTGGCCCGCGCCTTGTCGAACCCGAGTTTGATCTTTGCTCTGATGCCGAGGGTGGCGATGCTGGCACGCAGAGCCGCCTGCAGGTGGAGCAGGGCATCGAATTTTCGGCCCTTGAGGGTGCGCCAGAGATCACGGTAGCCACGCCAGCCCTTGCTCTTGTCGAAGGGGATCACCTCGACCCCGGGCAGATCGGCAAACAGGGTGGCCTCTATCTTGCCGGTTACCCAGGTGATGCGAGTCTCTGGCCAGGCTCGCTGGATGACGCGCACCAGCGCCAGCGCATGGCAGCAATCCCCGATGGCGGAGAGCCGCAGGATGCAGATGGAGGAGGGCGGCGTTTGGAACAGCGGCATGATGTGGCGCAACGGTGGCAAAATGGATGGATGGCATTATGCAAACTCCCTTGTGGATTGTAAAATTGCGCCAGCTGCCCGACCGGCACAGTCCCCATGACGGGATGCATTGCGCCCCACTATCGACCGGAATACTCATGATGCTGACACAGACCGCCCACAACCAGATCTGCTGGTATGCCGAAGGCGCCTTCCGCGACCCTTCCCCCGCGTTGTTCGATCCGGCCTGGTGGCAGACCCATCGGCAGGTGGTGGGCTCCGCCATCGGCCGCGGAGTGACCTGGTTCGTCAAGGATGAGTCGCGCCACCTGGTGCTGCGCCACTATTATCGCGGTGGCATGGTGGGCAAGCTGGTACGGGATCGCTTCTGGTTCGAAGGGGTGGAATCGAGCCGCGCCATGGCCGAATATCGTCTGCTGGCCCAGCTGAGCGAACAGGGGCTGCCGGTGCCACGGCCATTCGCGGCCCGTATGGTCAAGCAGGGGCCCTTCTATCGCGCCGACATCCTGATCGAGCGCATTCGCGGTGCCAAGGATCTGGTGGCCCTGCTCAAGCAGGGGCCGCTCACTGACGAGGTGTGGCACAAGGTGGGTCAGACGGTGCGTCGGCTGCACGAGGCCGGGGTCTATCATGCGGATCTCAACAGTCACAACCTGCTGCTCGACAAGGAGGGCAAGGTGTGGGTGATCGATTTTGACAAGGGGGCTATCCGCTCCCCCGGCAGCTGGCAGCAGGCCAATCTGGAACGGTTGCAGCGCTCCTTCAGCAAGGAGTCCCAACTGCACACCAGCTTCCATTTCGTGCCGGAGAACTGGCAAGAGCTGATGAAAGGCTATCAGGGCTGAGGGCGTGGCGGGTGCGGATAAAGGGGCATCTGGGAAAAGCGGGTTGACGCTGTTGCTCGGCGCAATCGCCAATGTTACTTATTGAGTGCTGCTGAATGGGCAGATAGTCAGATCCGGTGTCGAGGCGCGTGATGGAAAGGTATGAGACTCCCGGGGTTGAGGTCATTACCCCGCTTGAGGTGACGCTGATGGCAGCAGCCATGGCGATGCTGGAGGCCGGGATCTGGACCTGGTCGGCCGAACAGGGCCTGAGGCGCGATCCCTCCTGCCTGCAACTGCTGGGGCTGGCGGGGAACGAGCTGGATGACCTCGGCTGGCTGGATAGGGTACACCCGGATGACGGGCCTCGTCTGGGGGAGGCCATCGATGCCTGTCGGGAGGGGCGCAGCAGCGGGTTGCGGCTCGAGTACCGCATCCTGCACCATCAGGGCCACTACATCCGGCTGGAAGAGCGGGTGCGCCGCGACGAACTGGGCCAGCTGCTGGGGGTGGTGCGCCATCTGGACGCGGCCATGCCCCAGCTGGACGATCGCCACGACACCGACCCCCTCACCGGACTCGAGAGCCGCAGCCACTTCGAGTCGCTGCTGGACGAGCGACTGGCCAGCGAGAGCGGCAGCTTCTGCCTGCTGCAGTTCACCGTGGATCACCGCAGCAAGATATTGCAGCTGTTTGGCGAGGCCGCCTGTGACGCTATGCTGGCCAAGCTGGCCCGCATTGTGCGCCGCGAATTGCGGCGGGAAGATCCCTTCGCCCGCTGGGATGAGGACGGTTTCATCCTGATGCTGTCCCAGACCGATCGGCTGAGCGGTCTCGAGATTGCCGAACGGTTACGTCTCGAGATCGCCGATGCCAGCCTGTTGCCCGAGCGGCCGGTGACCGTCAGCATAGGCCTGGTGCAGAGCCAGAACGCCGAGCAGCTCGATCACCTGCTGGCCCGGCTGGCCTCATGCCACGGCCAGGCCAGACGGGAACGCAACACTGTGGTTGGCTGATTTTTAGTCAGCGCTCACTCACCCGCTGACGCCTGTGGGTCAAAGGAGGCCTGTACCCGCAGGCCTGGTGGTTCGTCAGTCCGCGCTATGCGCCGGCTGACGCTGGCAGATCCAGAGGGAGGCCAGCATCAGCAGGGCACCGACGCTGAGCCTGAACAGATCCGTATCCTTGCCCCAGAGCACCAGATTGACCAGCAGACCGGCGGGGATCAGGGCGTTGTTCATGATGGCCAGCACGCCGCTGCTCACCAGGGTGGCCCCCTTGTTCCACAGGAAGTAGCCGAGCCCGGAAGCGCCAATCCCCAGCCACAACAGAATGCCCCACTGCAATCCACTCGTCGGGTATTGTGGTTGGCCCAGCAGCCACCAGGCGGGCAGGGCGATCACCAGGGCCCCCAGATAGAAACAGCCGAACACCGCCAGCTGGGGCGGTTGCTGCGCCTCTCGCGCCAGCAGCACCTTGTAGCCCACCTGGCCCAGGGCGAAGCAGAGGTTGGCTCCCTGCACCACCAGGAATCCCATCACATAGCTCTCGGTCAGGCCGTCGAAGCGGATGACGGCCGCCCCCAGCACCGCCAGCAGCGCCCCCCACAGGTAGGTCGGCTTGAAGCGCCCTTCCAGCAGATCGTGGATCAGGGTGACGTAGATGGGGGTGAAGATGGTGAACACCAGCACTTCCGGCACCGTCAGCAGCAGGAAGGAGTGGTAATAGAACAGATACATGATGCCGAGCTGGATGGCGCCGAGTGCCATCAGCTTGACCACCAGATCGGGGCGCAGCCAGCGGCGGCGCAGGAAGGGCAGGAACACCAGGCTGGCGAGGGCGATGCGGGTCAGCACCGAGAAGTAGGCGTCCACCTGGCCGGCGAGGTAGACCCCGATCAGGCTGAAGGAGAAGGACCAGAGCAGGGTAACCCCTATCAAGTAGTTCATGTGATTGAATTGTCGTCAGTTGTCAATTTGGAGGGCGCTATGATGGCCGAGTTGGAAAGCGCGATCCAGCGTTTATGGGAACAGTTGCCACGGATCGGCACTTTTGCCTTCGAGGCGAGCAACGGAGCGGGCTCTGCGACCGACTGGAACGGCCGTGGCGAGGGAGAGGTGCGGGTGACCGATCATCAAGGTGGCTGGCTGTTTACGGAGCAGGGGCGCTACACCACGCCCCATGGCCGGGTGCTCGCCATGCACAACAGCTTCTGGTGGCAGCGCGGCGAGTGGGGGATCAGCCTCTCCCACCTTCGCCACCAGGCGCCGGTGCTGCTGTTCGAGCTGCTGCCCCAGGGGGACGGGCGCTGGCTCACCGCCGAGGCGCACCTGTGCGGCCAGGATCACTACAGCGCCGAGCTGACCGAAACCGGCGAGGGCTTCCTGCTCGCCTGGCAGATCACGGGGCCGCGCAAGAACGAGCGGCTCAGCTACCGCTATTGCTCGGAGGGCGGGAAACCGGCATAAAAAAACCGGCGCAGAGCGCCGGTAGCGGGGACAAATCGGAGGTTTTTTTAAAAACGGTCCCAAAAACAGGAGAGACACACTCTCGTCACACATTAGAGATGGCATTCAGGCATTCAGGGCATAGCTCAGCATGGCCTGCAGCTTGCTGTCGAAGAACCAGGGCAGGGTCAGCATCAGCAGGCCGAGCAGTCCGGCCAGTCGGTGGCGATACTGCCAGCCAGCTATCAGCACCAGACCGCCGCACAGGGTGGTCAGGATGCCTGACATAGGCTGGCCTCCCGACGAGTACGGCGCTGCTGGGCCCACTGGTTCAGAGCGACCGATCCCAGGATCAGCGCCAGTGCCACGGCCGTGGTGGAATGCACCTGTTCGCCGAGGAACAAGGCGCCCAGCATGACGCCGAACAGCGGCACCAGGTAGTTGCTGAAGGAGGCGAACGTCGGGCCCGCCTTCTGGATCAGCGCCATGTAGAGGAAGTAGACCAGACCGGTACAGAACACCCCGAGCACGGTCACGGCGCCGATGGCCTGCTGGCTTGGCAGGGTGAGCGCGCTCAGATCGGTGACGAAGGGCGCGGCCAGCAGCAGCTGGATGGCTGACGAGATCAGGATGTTGCGGGCCACCACCACGGGGTGGTCCTTGGCGAAGCGCTTGATCATCAGCAGGCCGATGGCGAAGCAGCTGGCGCCAAACAGTATGGCCATGGCACCGAGCAGACCGGCGTTCATGCCGTTGGCCAGTTTCGGCCAGAACAGCACCAGCACGCCGACGAAGCCGATGGCCACCGAGAGCAGACCGCCCTTGGTGATTCTTTCACCAGAAATAAACAGGGGCGCAGCCAGAATGGTCACAAAGGGGATACAACCCATGACCACGGCGGCGATGGCGCTGTCCACATACTGCTGACCCCAGGCCACCATGATGAAGGGGATGGTGGCATCGAGCAGGGCGATCAACATATAGGTGCGCCAGGGGGTGTGCTCGCTCTTGAGGCGCATGAACAGGCAGAGCAGACCCAGGGTCAGGCTGCCGCACAGGGCGCGACCGGCCGCCACCATGATGGGGGGCAGTTCGGTGACGGCTTGATGCATGAAAATGAACTGGGAGCCCCACAACAGGCCAATCGCCAGCAACAACAGATAGCTACGCATTTTAATCTCCGTGTAATTCGCCTGCGCATTCTATGCAATCTGCTACTATGCCAAAAATGAATTGTCGTCATTCAACTATGGCCAATATCGATGGAAATCCCCCTTTCCCGCCTCGACCTCAACCTGCTCAATGTGTTCGACATGCTGATGCAGGAGCGCAACGTCACCCGTGCCGCCGAGCGGCTGCACCTCTCCCAGTCCACCGTCAGCCATGCGCTGGGGCGGTTGCGTACGGCGCTGGATGACCCCCTGTTTGTCATGAGCCGGCGCGAGATGATGCCGACCGAGCGAGCCAAGGCGCTGGCCGGACCGGTGCGCCAGGCGCTGGCCATGCTGGAGCAGGGCTTGCGCCAGGCCAAGGGATTCGATCCCGCCAGCGCCCAGCGGGTGTTTCGCATCGCCACCCCGGGCTCGGTGGAGCACGGCCTGGTGCCGACCCTGGTGGAGCGCATGGTGCAGCAGGCGCCCCATTGCAGGCTGGAGGTGTGCGAGCTGGCGGACAGCGACTACGAGCGGGAGCTGGAGAAGGGGGAGCTGGATCTGGTGATCGGTTTTGCGGGCGCCAACCATCTCTCCCCTCGCTTGTGGCGCGAGGAGTGGTTCAGCAATCCCCTGGTCTGCCTGTCACCGCTCGGCAGCGAGCTGCCCGATGAGCTGGGGCCGGACGAGCTGGTGAGCCGCCCCCACATCCACACCTCCAGCTGGGGGCACAGCCAGGCCATGGTGGATCTCTGGCTGGCCCGCTTCGGGGTCGAGCGCGAATTGGGTGTCCGATTACCGAGCTTTATGGCGGTGCCGCAGCTGATGGCGACCGGCCGCTATCTGGTGGTGGTGCCCGAGATGATCGGGCGCCACTTCTGCCGCTACTACCCGTTGCGGCTGCATCAGTTGGAGCCCGCCATTCCCATCGTCTATCTGATGGCGGGCCACCCGCTCAGCGCCCACGACGAGGCGATCGGCTGGTTCAAGGGGCTGCTGCACCGGCTCGCCTTCGAGCGCTACGGTGCAGACGCGCTGGGGGCGCCGACTCAGCGCAACCCGGCGAAGTAGTCCAGCCCCATCGCCCCCTTCACCTCAGCCAGCACCTCGTCGGTGAGGGCGCGGGCCTGCAAGGTGCCCTGCTGCAACAGGCGCAGCAGCTGCTCCTTGTCGGCGATGGCCGCCTGGCGCCGCTCCCGCATGGGGGCGAGCAGGGTCTGCAGGCAGTCGTTCAGCACCTGCTTGCAGCGCATGTCGCCGAGCCCGCCGCGCTGGTAGTGGGCCTTCATCTCGGCTACCAGCGCCTTGTCCGGGTGGAAGGCATCCAGATAGGCGAACACAGTATTCCCTTCGACCTGGCCCGGATCGCTCACCCTGAGGTGGTTGGGGTCGGTATACATGGCAAACACCGCCTGCTTGATCTCTTCCGCCGACATGCCGAGCTCTATGGTGTTGCCGAGGGACTTGGACATCTTGGCCTTGCCGTCGATGCCGGGCAGGCGGCCGGTGTCGCTCAGGATGGGCTGACATTCAGTCAGCACCTCTTTTCCTACCAGGGCGTTGAAGCGGCGCACAATCTCGTTGGTCTGCTCCAGCATGGGCAGCTGATCCTCGCCGACCGGCACATGGGTGGCGCGAAAGGCGGTGATGTCGGCGGCCTGGCTGACGGGATAGACCAGAAAACCGGCCGGCAGGCTGCGCTCGAACCCTTTCTGCTGGATCTCGGCCTTCACCGTAGGGTTGCGCTCCAGCCGGGCGACGCTGACCAGGTTGAGGTAATAGGTGGTGAGCTCGGCGAGGGCGGGCAGGGCGCTCTGCAGGCAGAAGGTGGTCTTGGCCGGATCCAGGCCGGCGGCCAGGTAGTCGGCCATCACCTCCAGCACGTGATCTGTCACCTTGGCCGGGTTGTGGCCGTTGTCGGTCAGCGCCTGCAGGTCGGCGATCATCACGAACTGGCGGTAATGGTGCTGGGCCTCGACGCGCTGGCGCAGAGATCCGACGTAGTGGCCTATGTGCAGTTTGCCGGTGGGGCGATCGCCGGTCAGGATAACGGGGTCTTGCATGTCACTCTCTCCGATTGGGGTGGGCCGGGAGGCGACAAAGGGATGAAAACAATGACCGCCTCTCGGCGGTCACGGTGTTTTCTTCTGGGAATTTCACATAGAAAAGCGGTGCCGCCTGTTTATAAGCAGCACCACCAGTTGTTGCGATTGAAAGCTGTGATGTTCATGGATAAACAAGCTACGCCTGTTTAATCACTTCTGCAAGGGCACCACCAGCAGATCGCAGGGCACGGTATTCATCAGCTGGCGGGCGCTGGAGGTGAGCAGGCTCCAGAAACTCTGGCGATGGCCGCACACCAGCAGATCTATCTGGTAATCCTTGACCGCCTGGTTGACTCGCTCGCTCAGATCGCCGCAGATCACCAGCTTCTTCTCGATGGGGTAGTCCACCGAGGCCAGGAAGGTCTCGAGCTTCTCTTTCGCTTCGGCGATCACCTGATCCTGCACGTTGTCGATGTCGATATCGATCATCTCGGTGTAGAGATCCTTGAGGTCCACGTCCACATGGATCACCGACAGCTTGGCGCCATTGGAACGGGCCCGGTCGACCGCCTTGTCGATCACCTTGCGGTTGTCTTCCGACAGGTCGATCGCGGCCAGTATGTGCTTGTAATAGGTTCCACTCATGGGAGTTCTCCTCACTGATCCTGGATTCACTATACCAATGTCCGCTGAAACTAAAACGGCGATGTCACCACAGTTTCGGGATTTGCATGGAAAACCCGTACGCCCTGGTTGCCATCTTGGGGACCGGGTTGCACATATTTTGAACAGGAGTTTGAAGCCGATCACAACCGGTCTATTGCCCCGATCCAGGGAGAAGAATAGGATGTGCCCGTGCTTCGCAATGAACACAACACAACAAAAAGCATCTGAATAACGCTTTGGGGAGCCTTGTGCTCCCTCTTGTTTTTATGCCCCCTTTTCTTGCCCATATGCCGCCCGACATCAAGGTAATCACCGGCTTCTTGGTTATGCTCTAGCCAATTCCCGTGGAGACGCTGGCGATGATCGATGTGCTAGCGGCCGCCGCTCCTCGTATTCCATCGATTCCTTGGAGATTCATTCATGATCATTCATCCCCAGATCCAGGGCTGCGTCGCCCGCAACTGCCACCCCATCGGTTGCCGTGCCGCCGTGCAGCAGCAGATCGCCAGCGTCAAGGCGGCGGGCTCCTTCAACGGGCCCAGGCGGGTGCTGGTGCTGGGTGCCTCCTCCGGCTTCGGGCTGGCGTCGCGCATCGCGCTGACATTCGGCGCCGGCGCAGATACTCTGGGCATCTCGTTCGAACGCGGGCCCTCCGACAAGGGGCTCGGCAGCGCGGGCTGGTACAACAACATCTGGTTTCGACAGGCGGCGGAGCAGGAGGGGCGCATTGCCATCAACCTGATCGGCGATGCCTTCTCGGACGCCATGCGTCAGCAGGCCATCGACGCCATCCGTCAGCAGCTGGGGCAGGTGGATCTGGTGATCTACTCCCTGGCCAGCGGCATCCGGGTGCTGCCGGATGGCCGGCAGGTACGCTCGGTGCTCAAGACCACGGGCCAGCCCTTCAGCGGCTGGGGGCTGGATCTGGAACAGGACGCCCTGGTGCAGCAATCCCTGGCGCCTGCCACTCCGGAGGAGATCCGCGACACCGTCACAGTGATGGGGGGTGAAGACTGGCAGCTCTGGCTGCAGGCGTTGCAGCAGGCCGATTGTCTGGCCCCAGGGGTGCAGACAGTCGCCTACTCCTACATTGGCCCGGAATCCACTTATCCCCTTTATAGAGACGGCACCATCGGCTACGCCAAGGAGCACCTGCACGCCACCGCAGAGACCATCAACCTGCAACTAGCCGAGCTCGGCGGCCACGCCTGGGTGTCGGTCTGCAAGGCGTTGGTGACCAAGGCGAGCGCCTATATTCCTGTGCTGCCTGTCTACCTCGGCCTGCTGATGGGGGTGATGAAGGAGCGGGGCGTGCACGAGGGCTGCATCGAGCAGATGCAGCGGCTGTTTGCCACCAAGATGTACGGTCCGCAAGGGGTGGTGGCCGACGGCAACCGGCTGATCCGGATGGATGACCATGAGCTCGACCCGGCCATTCAGGCCGCCGTCTCGGCGCTCTGGCCCAAGGTGACGCCGGACAACTTCCATGCCCTGGGGGACTTCGCCGGGCTGCGCCAGGACTTCATGCAGCTCAACGGCTTCGAGCTGCCGGGCGTCGACTATGGGGCGCCGGTAGATGTCGCCTCCATGACCGAGCTGTTGCCCTGAGTCCGTTACCTGCCTCAGGCAACATGGCAGGTGAGTTCGGCGGGTTGGTTGGGGCCTGGCGCCAGCATGGTCTGGTTGCGCCCCTGGCATCTGTTGTCTGATGCACGATCATCAAGCAGTCACGATGGCTTCCCGACCCGGCCTCAGGCGACGTTGCTGACGGGCTGGTTGGAGGTCGGTGCCAGTATGGTCTGGTTGCGTCCCTGACGCTTGGCCTGGTACATGGCCATGTCGGCCCTGTGGATCAGCTGGCTGAGGCTGTCGTCGTCCGGTGATCGCTCTGCCACCCCAATGCTGATGGTCATGTGAGGGGCGGCCAGGTAGGCGATCCGGTTTCTCAACTGCTCGGCCAGCCGCCAGCAGGTGATGCCATCCTGCGCCATGGCCACCAGAAACTCCTCTCCTCCCCAGCGCCCGACCTGTTGCAGATCCGGCGCCCAGTTCTTCAGTTCCCAAGCCAGTTGCCGGATGGCCTGATCGCCGGTCTGGTGGCCGTGGCGGTCGTTGATCTGCTTGAAATGGTCGATGTCGATGATGAGCAGGGTCAGCGGCGCATCCAGCTGCCACTGCTGTTCCAGCCGCTCCAGCAGGGCGCGCCGATTCGGCAGCCCGGTCAGCTGATCGAAGGTGGCGAGCTTGTAGAGGTGGCGCGAGCTGCGGTGCAGCCTGTGGGTGGTGAGTCCGAGCAGGATCAGGGCGCCGATCAGCAGGACGACCAGCATCATCTGGTAGTAACGGGCGCTCTGTTGATACAGCAGTTGCTGGCGCTTGTTCTCGTTCTCCTGCTGCAAGGCGAGGTTGCTGGCCTCGCTGCGGGCCAGGTCCATCTCGACCTGGAAGGCGGCGGCATGCTGGCTCAGGGTCTGGTTGAAGTGCTGTTTGTAGTGCTGCATGTAGCGGGTCATGACCCCGTAGGCCTCGGAGTAGCGCCCCAGATCGGCCAGCAGTCTGGCCTGCATCGCCTTGCCCTCTATGCTGACCGGGCCTGGCTGGGTCGTCAGCAGTTGCAAGGCCAGCTGGGTCTCCCCCCGTCCCTGCAGCGTTCTGGCTCGGATCTCGGTCAGCCGGGAGGCCGCCTGAGGGTAACCCAGCCCCTCATAAATGGCCTGCGCCTCTTCCAGACTCTGCCAGGCCGAGTGCCAGTCTCGCTGTGCATTGAACACCATGGCCTGATAGCCGAGCACGATGGCACGATAGTGCGGTGACAGCCCCGGGGTGGCCAGCAGGGCATCGAGCAGCTCGCGCGCCCGATCGGGGCGTGCCATGTCGATGTAGAGCCGCGCCATGTTGGCACGGATGATGACCTGGCTGTTGGGCTCGTTCAGTCGCACCATCTGCCCGAGGGCATCCTGATAGTAGCTCTCGGCCTCCCGGTGGAGGCTGAGATCGGCATAGAGGTTGCCAAGGGTCATCAGCAGGCGGGCACGCTGCAGGGTGGCGAGGGCGCTTCTTGGCCCTTTCTGCTTGAGCTGGAAGGCGGTCTTGAGCTCGGCGATCGCCTCCTTCAGCTGCTGGGTACGGTAGAGTGCGAGGCCATTGAGGGCATGCCATTCGGACTCCTGCTGGGCATAGCCCAGGACGGCCGGCCTGAGCTGGGTCAGCAGGTGGAGGGCCTGCTCGGGGGCCTCGGTATCCAGGGTCAGGGCAATCTGCTGCAATCTGAAGTCGAGCAGGCGCCGGAGCTCCTGCTGGGCACTGGCCAGCCCGCGGGCGCGGGCGTTGTCCAGCAGGGCCTGCTGGTAACGGCCCAGCGCGGCCTGGGCCAGGGCTCTGGCGTAGAACAGCTCCATGTTTTGCTGCGGGCTGGCGTCGAGGCGTTGCAAGTAGCCGACGGGATCCTGCGCCGCCTGCAATTCTGCCTCTTCCAGCAAGGAGGGAGTGGCCTGCAACTGGGTTATCCAGAGCAGCGCCAGTGCCATAATGAATCTCATTGAATCCTTTCCCCGACCACTGGCGCCATCATAATGGCTGACGCTACCTACACCATGTTTCTTTGCTTCTCTATAACCGTATGGGTGACAGGATGAGATGCGTCCGGGTCACAACTGCGAGTGCTGGCCGTCGTATCTGGTTGCGTCAGACTGCAACAGTGGCGACAATCGTGACCAAATCACAGTGGAGAATCATCATGTTGGCCAAAGCCATGATCGAGAAGTTGAACGAGCAGATTAATCTTGAATTCTATTCCTCCAATCTCTACCTGCAGATGAGCGCCTGGTGCGAGGACAAGGGCTTCGAAGGGGCTGCCACCTTCCTGCGCAAGCACGCCGCCGAGGAGCGCCAGCACATGGAGCGCCTGTTCACCTACGTGAGCGAGACCGGTGGCATGCCGCTGCTGGGGGCCATAGATGCGCCTCCCCACGAGTTCAACTCGCTGGGAGACATCTTCCGCACCACCCTGGAGCACGAGTACCACATCACCAAGTGCATCAACGGCCTGGCCCATGTGGCATTCACCACCCAGGACTACTCCACCTTCAACTTCCTGCAGTGGTACGTGGCCGAGCAGCACGAAGAGGAGAAGCTGTTCAAGAGCATCGTCGATCGCCTGTCACTGGTGGGGGAGGATGGCAAGGGTCTCTACTTCATCGACAAGGAGCTGGCGGAGCTGGCCAAGGGCGCCCCTGCCAGCATCATGGACGGCAACGCCTGATAGTCGTGGACACTTAGTGTTCAGCCAGTACAATACGGCCCCCTCGTGGGCCGTTTTCGATTGATGCAGCCATGAAACCGCCGCTGTGGTTTCTGCCGGATGCGATGACGGTCCCTTGGCAGGGGCCGTTTTTCTTTTGATGGGTGAGTGACGATGAAGCAGGTGGATGTGGTGGTGATCGGGGCCGGGGCGGCCGGCTTGATGTGTGCGGCCCAGGCCGGTTATCGGGGGCGATCCGTGCTGCTGCTGGACAACGCCAAGAAACCGGGGCGCAAGATCCTCATCAGCGGCGGCGGTCGCTGCAACTTTACCAACCATCAGGCCGGTCCCCACGCCTTCCTCTCGGGCAACCCGCACTTCTGCAAGTCGGCGCTGGCGCGCTACACCCAGCAGGACTTCATCGAGCTGGTGGACAGGCATGGCCTGAACTACCACGAGAAGACCCTGGGCCAGCTCTTTTGCGACGAAAGCGCCAAGGATATCGTCGACATCCTGCTCACCGAGTGTGACTGGGCCGGGGTGACCCTGCAGTGCCAGACCGAGATCCTCTCCGTCAGCAAGACGGACGACGGCTTCCTGCTCGACACCAGCAAGGGCGAGATCGCCTGCTCGTCGCTGGTGGTCGCCACCGGCGGCCTCTCCATGCCGAAACTCGGCGCCACCCCTTACGGCTTCAAGCTAGCGGAGCAGTTCGGCCTCACTGTGCTGTCCACCCGTGCCGGTCTGGTGCCCTTCACCCTGCATCAGGAACAGAAAGAGGCCTTCGCCGATCTCGCCGGGGTCAGCCTGCCGGTGGCGGTGACCGCCGAGGATGGCACCCGCTTCAAGGAGGCCATGCTGTTCACCCACCGCGGCCTCTCCGGCCCCGCCATCCTGCAGATCTCCTCCTTCTGGCTGGCGGGGGAGAAGATCCACATCAACCTGCTGCCCGAGCTGGATATACCGGCGGCCCTCAAGGCCTGGGCCCAGGCCCATCCGGCCCAGGAGCTGAAAACCGTGCTGGGACGCGAGCTGCCCAAGCGCTTCGTCGACAAGCTGGTGGAGCTGGGGCAGCTCCACAGCAAGCCCATGCGTCAGTACAACGAGCGGGAGCTGGAGGCGGTGGCCACCCTGCTGGGGGACTGGCAGATACTGCCGAACGGCACCGAAGGCTATCGCACCGCCGAGGTGACCCTGGGGGGGGTGGATACCAACGAGCTCTCCTCCAAGACCATGGAGGCGCGCAAGGTGCCCGGTCTCTACTTCGTCGGCGAGGTGGTGGACGTGACCGGCTGGCTTGGTGGCTACAACTTCCAATGGGCCTGGTCTTCCGGCTGGGTAGCTGGCCAGTACTGCTGACCTACCCTTGCCTTCATCAACTTCAGACGCGGCCTGCTCAGGCCGCGTTTTTTATGGGTTGTATCCCTCGCGGGGTGGCCGCTAGCCCTTGCGGATCGTCGGCAAGAAGGCGGTCAGCAAGCCGATGAGCGGCAGGTAGGCGCAGAGCTGGTACACGGTCTCTATGTTGGTCGCATCGGCCAGCTGACCCAGCAGGGCGGCGCCTATGCCCCCCATGCCGAAGGCGAAGCCGAAGAAGAGGCCGGAGATGGTGCCGACCTTGCCGGGCACCAGCTCCTGGGCGTAGACCAGGATGGCGGAGAAGGCCGACGCCAGGACGAGGCCGATGATCACCGAGAGCACCGAAGTCCAGAACAGGTCGACGTGGGGCAGCAGAAGGGTGAAGGGGGCGACGCCCAGGATGGAGATCCAGATCACCCGTTTGCGGCCGATGCGGTCACCGACCGGCCCGCCGAGCACGGTGCCCGCCGCGACGGCAAACAGGAACGCAAACAGATGGAACTGGGCGCTATCCAGCGACAGATTGAACTTGTCCAACAGATAGAAGGTGTAATAGCTGCTCAGGCTGGTCATGTAGAAGAACTTGGAGAACATCAACAGACCGAGGATGGCCAGAGACCAGCCGATCTGGCGGCGGCTCAGGCCACTGCCGGCATGGGCCTTCATCCGTTTGTGGAAGTTGGCCCCGTGATGGCTGGACCAGCGCCCGACCAGGCAGAGCACCATGACGCCCACCAGGGCGAACAGCGAGAACCAGGCCGCGCTGCCTTGTCCCTGCGGCACTATGATGAGCGCGGCGAGCAGCGGGCCTATGGCAGAGCCGAGGTTGCCGCCGATCTGGAACAGGGATTGGGCCAGACCTGGCTGGTTGCCAGCCGCCATGCGGGCGACCCGGGAGGATTCCGGGTGGAAGACGGACGAACCCATGCCGATCAGCATGGCCGACAGCAGCACGGCGCCAAAGCTGCCCGCCTGTGACAGGGAGAGCAAGCCGAGCAGGGTGAAGCCCATGCCGAGGGGCAGCGAATACGGCATAGGTCTGCGGTCGGTGTAGAGGCCGATCAGCGGCTGCAACAACGAGCCCGTGAACTGGTAGGTAAGGGTGATGAGCCCTATCTGGGTGAACGACAGATCGAGCCCCAGCTTCAGCAACGGATAGATGGCCAGCAGCACCGACTGCATCATGTCGTTCAACAGGTGCGAGAAGCTGATGGCGGCAATCACCGGATACGCGGTGGTGTTCAGGGGGTCGGCCGAGGGTGTCGCGGCGATCGGCGTGTCGGTAATCAAGGTCTTGTCCATGGGTGAGGTATCTGCGGTTTCATACTCCCTCTACCATGCCCTATCCCGGTACATCTGGACATAACCAAAGTGGGCGAACGCCAGGGTTGCTCGCGATCGGTGTGCAAGGCGTTCATCCTGAAGGTGTGTGGATGGCAGGTCAGATCTTGTGCTTGGCGCGCGGCGGATTAGTATAGAAAGCCTGCCGCCGCTATCCGGCCCATCGCCCGCCATGGAGGGAACATGTTCGAAAGCCTGGGAGTCATCAACGTCTGGACCTATCTGGTGGGACTCTTCTTCATCATCATTGCGCCGGGGCCCAACTCCATTTATGTGCTGCGTACCGCCACCGTACGGGGCATTGGACCGGGCTATCGCGCCGCCCTCGGCGTCTTTGTCGGCGATGCCATTCTGATCTTCTGCGCCTACCTGGGGATTGCCTCCCTCATTCGTACCACCCCCCTGCTGTTTACCTTGGTGCGTTACCTCGGCGCCATCTACCTGCTCTATCTGGGGGTGAAGATCCTCCATGCCAACTTCATTGCCCGGCGCGAAGGACAGGAGTCTGCGGTGGAGCTGGGGGAGCGCTATTTCTCCAAGGCCCTCACCTTGAGCCTCACCAACCCCAAGGCGATCCTCTTTTACGTCTCCTTCTTCGTGCAGTTCATCGACTTCAGCTATGCCCACACCTGGGTCTCCTACCTGGTGCTGGCGGGCATGCTGGAAGCCATGAGCTTCGTCTATCTCACCCTGCTGATCTTCGGCGGCACTCTGGTTGCCCGCTTCTTTCGCCGTAAACAGGGGCTTGCCCGGTTGGGCAATGGCCTGATCGGCCTGTTTTTCATGGGCTTCGCCGCCAGGCTGGCGACCCTGTCGTCCTGATGCCGTCCTTGCCTTCTCCATCGGGCTGAATATGGCAGCCCGATGCCTCTCTGGTACCTGCCTGCGGTACACTGGGGCCCGATGAGAGGGCCCCTCTCTTTTCAACCCAGCCGTTGTGGTCTAATGCCCCTGATTTGATCGGGGTCAGCCGTCCATGGCCAGATTCCTTCTATAGTGCGCCCCTCGTGGCCATAGGCCGGAGGGCCCCATGCTCGAAAATCAGATGATGTTGTTGGCGGTGTTTGAGCGGGCTGCGCTGATGCTGATGACGCTCTTCCTCCTGACTCGCACCCGGCCGTTCCAGCGGCTGTTTCAGAAGCGGGATCACACCCCGGCCGAGCTGGTGCTGGTGGCGGCCATCTTCGGCCTGTTCGCGGTGTTCAGCACCTACACCGGCATTCCGGTGGAGGGGGCGCTGATCAACGTGCGGATCATCGCCATCATCTCGGGCGGCATCCTGTTCGGCCCCTGGGTCGGCATCCCGGCCGGGGTCATCTCGGGGCTGCACCGCTACCTCATCGACATGGATGGTCACACCTCGATCCCTTGTCTCATCGCCAGCATCATCGCCGGTCTGCTCGCCACCTGGCTGCACCTGAGATGTCGCAAGTCGCGGCTCTGGCTCTACGGCATTCTGGCAGGCATGGCCTGTGAGGGACTGACCATGCTGCTGATCTGGCTGCTGACCGAGCCCCATGCTGTGGGGGTGGAGATCGTCAGCCACATCGCCTATCCCATGATCGCCGGGACCCTCTGCATCGGCCTCATCATCAAGCTGGTGCAGGATCTGGATGACGAGAAGGAGCTGATTGCCGCCAAGCAGGCCAAGCTGGCGTTGGATATCGCCAACAAGACGCTGCCCTTCTTCCAGAAGGTTGATCGCCACTCCCTCGGTCAGGTGTGCGGCGTGATCAGGAGCGAGATCCATGCCGATGCGGTGGCCATCACGGATACCCGTGACGTGCTGGCCTACGTGGGGGTAGGCAAGGATTACTACGAGCTGGACGAGCACCACGCCATTAGCGGCATGACCCAGCAGGCGGTGCTGCTCGACCAGATCATCATCAACAACGATCTGCGCCAGTATCACCTCTCCGATTTCCACTCGGTCATCATTATTCCGCTGCGGGAAAACGGCTCGGTGAGCGGCACCCTCAAGATCTACTACCGCCGCACCCACAGCATCACCAGCTCGCTGCGGGAGATGGCGGTGGGCCTCTCCCAGCTCATCTCCACCCAGATGGAGGTGTCGCGCATCGAGCAACTCAAAGAGATGACCCGCAAGGCGGAGTTCACCGCGCTGCAGAGCAAGATCAACCCGCACTTCCTGTTCAATGCCCTCAACGCCATCTCGTCGCTGATCCGCATCCGGCCCCAGCAGGCGCGCCAGCTCATCGCCAATCTGGCGGACTACCTGCGCTACAACCTCAACAAGGGGGATGAGCTCATCGATATTCAGGAGGAGCTGCAGCAGGTGCGTGACTACGTGGCCATCGAGCAGGCACGCTTCGGCGACAAGCTGGAGGTGGTGTTCGAGGTGGACGACGTACACATTCAGGTGCCGAGCCTGTTGTTGCAGCCCCTGGTGGAAAACGCCATCCTGCACGGCATCCAGCCCCGCAGCGCCCCGGGCCGGGTCACCATAGAGGTGAAACAGCTGGCGGGCGGTATCCGGGTGGCGGTGCGGGACACGGGTTACGGCATCAGCCAGGCGGTGATCGACGGGGTGGCCGCCGGCCGGGTGGAGAGCCGCAGCATAGGCCTGATGAACGTGCATCAGCGGGTCAAGCTGCTGTACGGCGACGGCCTGCACCTCAAGCGGCTGGAGCCGGGAACCGAAGTCTGTTTCTATCTGCCGGATCAGGAGGCGATGCCATGTTGAGGGCCATCATGGTTGAAGATAAGGGTGTGCTGCGAGAGGTGTTGTCATGCTGAAAGCCATTATTGTCGAAGATGAGTGTTTGATGCGGGAGGAGCTGACCTCTCCTGCGCTCCCTCAGGGGGCAATGCCATGCTGAAAGCCATCATAGTGGAAGACGAATATCTGGCTCGGGAGGAGCTGATCTATCTGGTGAACCAGCACAGCCAGATCGAGATAGTGGCGAGCTTCGAGGACGGGCTGGAGGCATTCAAATACCTGCAGGATCACGAGGTGGACGTGGTGTTCCTGGATATCCAGATCCCCTCTATCGATGGCCTGCTGCTGGCCAAGAACCTGCACAAGTCGAGCCATCCGCCCCACATCGTGTTCGTCACCGCCTACAAGGAGTTCGCGGTGGAGGCGTTCGAGCTGGAGGCGTTCGACTATATCCTCAAGCCCTACAACGAGCCGCGCATCATCAATCTGCTGCAAAAGCTCGAACATGCAGGCAAGTCGCAGGTGGGGCAGGGGAGCGAACAGGGGGCAGCGCACAATCGCACCGTCAATCTGGTGAAGGGGGAGCGCATCATCGTCACCCCCTGCGAGCAGATTTACTATGCAGAAGCGGACGAGAAGCTCACCTATGTCTACACCCGCACCGATCGTTATGTGATGACCATGGCCCTCAGCGAGTTTGTCAGCCGGTTGCCGGCGGAGGGTTTCTTCCGTTGCCACCGCTCCTACTGCGTCAACATCAACAAGATCCGCGAGATAGTGCCCTGGTTCAACAGCACCTATCTCATCCGGCTCCATGACCTGCCGTTCGAGGTGCCGGTCAGCCGCAGCAACATCAAGGCGTTCCGTCAGCTGATGCGGCTCTGATTGTCATTCATGCCCGCCGATCTGCATTTCATGCCTTAATCGATCGGCGCGAGCTGCGTCTTGCCTATAGTGGCCTCAGTTTCCTTATGGCCATTCCCCGAGACGCATCATGACTAAAGAGATGAATCGCACCCGGTATCTGACCCTGATCGGTACCATCATCACCCAGTTTGCGCTGGGTTCCGTCTACACCTGGAGCCTGTTCAACGCCCAGCTCTCCGACAAGCTGGACGAGCCGGTCAGCCAGGTCGCCTTCGCCTTCGGTCTGCTCAGCCTCTCCCTAGCGGTGGCCTCTTCCCTGGCGGGCAAGCTGCAGGAGCGGTTCGGGGTGCGCAATGTCACCCTGGGGGCCGGCGTGCTGCTCGGCATCGGCTTCTTCCTTACCGCCCACGCCAGCAACCTGGCCATGCTCTACCTCTGCGCCGGCATACTGGTGGGCTTCGCCGACGGGACCGGCTACCTGATGACCCTCTCCAACTGCGTGAAGTGGTTTCCGGAGCGCAAGGGGCTGATCTCCGCCTGCTCCATCGGTGCCTATGGCCTCGGCAGCCTGGGCTTCAAGTACATCAACCTGCTGCTGCTCTCCAGCTCTGGCCTTGAGACCACCTTCCAGCTGTGGGGGTTGATTGCGATGTCCATGGTGCTGGTGGGCGGCATGCTGATGAAGGATGCGCCCAAGCAGGCGGCCTCTTTGCAACAGAGCGAGAGCCGTGACTTCACCCTGGCCGAGGCGATGCGCAAGCCGCAGTACTGGATGCTGGCGCTGATGTTCCTCACCGCCTGCATGAGCGGCCTCTACGTTATCGGCGTGGCCAAGGATATCGGCGAAAACATGGTGGGTCTGCCGGCAGTGGTGGCCGCCAACGCCGTCGCCATCATCGCCATGGCCAACCTCGGTGGCCGTCTGGTGCTGGGTATCCTCTCCGACAAGATGTCCCGCATCCGGGTCATCACCATCGCCCAGCTGATTACCCTGGCGGGTATGGTTCTGCTGCTGTTCGTGCCGCTCAATGCCAACCTGTTCTTCGTGGCGGTGGCCTGTGTGGCCTTCAGCTTCGGCGGCACCATCACCGTCTACCCCTCCCTGGTGAGCGACTTCTTCGGGCTCAACAACCTGACCAAGAACTACGGCGTCATCTATCTGGGCTTTGGCCTGGGCAGCATCATAGGCTCCATCGTGGCTTCCCTGTTTGGCGGCTTCATGGCGACCTTCAACCTCATTCTGGTGTTGCTGGTGGTGGCCCTGGTGCTCTCTCTCACCATACGGCTGCCGGCCCCCGTTGCGGTGGCGGCGGATCGGGGCTGACCTGGTCCCCACTGCGGTAAAAAAGAAGACCCGGGCCTTGGCCCGGGTCTTTTCGTTGGTACCAGCGACGCTTAGCGCGGCGGCAGTCCCAACAGGGTGCGCAGCTGGCTGGCGGTGGCCTCGACCGTCGGCCAGTTGCGGCCGGTGACGGTGACATGGCCCATCTTGCGTCCGGGGCGGGCGTCGCCCTTGCCATAGAGGTGCAGGTGCACGCCGGGCAGGGCCAGGGCGCCGGCCCAGTCCGGCGTACCGTCTTGCCACAGATCACCGAGCAGGTTGAGCAGGATGGCGGGTTGAACCTCAGCCTGTGCCGGCAGGGGCAGATCGCACAGGGCGCGCACCTGCAGCTCGAACTGGCTGCAGCCGGCGTTGTCGATGCTGGGGTGGCCCGAGTTGTGAGGGCGGGGCGCCATCTCGTTGACCAGCAGCGCGCCGCCGACCAGGAAGAACTCCACCGTCAGCACCCCCACATAGTCGAGGGCGGCGATGATGTGCTCGGCGATACGCTGGGCCTCTGCCTCCAGGGCCGGGACATTGGCCGGGGAGCGGGTCTGATCCAGGATGCCACCGCTGTGCCAGTTCTGCACCAGGGGCAGGGCGCTGATGGCACCGCTCGGGCTGCGGGCCAGGGTGAGGGCAAACTCCCCTTCCAGCGGCAGGCGTTTCTCCAGCACGCAGGGCACGCCGCTGGCGGCCAGGGCCGCTGGCAATTCGCCCGCATTGTGGATAGTCCACTGTCCTTTGCCGTCGTAGCCTTCGCGGGCCGTCTTGAGAATGGCGGGGAAGAGGTCGCTGGGCAGGGCCGGCAGCGGCTCACCCGGCAACAGGGTCAGGTTCGGGGCGACCGGCACCCCGGCGCGGGTCAGGAAGGCTTTCTCTTCCCGGCGATCCTGACAGACACGCACGGCGCTGGCCGCAGGGCGTACCGGCAGGTGCTGTTCCAGCAGGGCCAGGGAGGCTGCCGGTACGTTTTCGAACTCGCAGGTGACGGCATCACAGCGACGAGCCAGCTCGGCCAGCGCCTCGGCGTCGTCATAGGCCGCCACTATCTGGGCGTCGGCCGCAGCGCCGGCGATGCTGGCGGGATCCGGATCCAGCACTATCACCTGATAACCAAGGCGATGGGCCGACATCACGAAATAGCGGCCGAGCTGGCCGCCCCCTAGCATGCCGAGGGTAGCGGGGGGCAGTATCATGCCGGGTCCTCCAGTTGCAGGGCCAGCACCCGATCGCGCTCGTTGGCGCGGAAGCTGTCGAGCTGCTGGTGATAGCGAGGGGCGTCGCCATCCTGGGCAACCGACAGCAGGGAGACGGCAAACAGACCGGCGTTGGCGGCACCCGCCTCGCCGATGGCGAAGGTGGCGACCGGCACCCCTTTGGGCATCTGCACTATGGAGAGCAGGGAGTCCATCCCCTTGAGCTGACGGGTCGGGATGGGCACACCGAGCACAGGCACTGTGGTCTTGGCGGCCAGCATGCCCGGCAGGTGGGCGGCCCCGCCAGCCCCGGCGATGATGGCGCGCAGACCGCGTTCGCGGGCACTGGCGGCATATTCGAACAGCAGATCCGGGGTGCGATGGGCGGAGACGACGCGCGCTTCATAGGGCACGCCGTGCTCCTTGAGGATGCGGGCGGCCGCTTGCATCACGGGCCAATCGGAGTCAGAGCCCATTACCAGGCCGATCATTGGGGGGGTCGTCATTACGGCTTCCTCGGGGGTGTCAAACGTTTGCCGCATGTTACCAAAAAGCCGTGGGACCTGGCTCAACATTTCTTGCGTCTGACCCCTTCAGATTGCGCCCAACGGCGGCCATGACAGAGGTGCAGGGCGGTAATTGTGCCACTCGACACCCTCTTGTGGGAAAAATGATGACAGAAATCCAGATGGCTATACATCCAATCCTGCTCTGCCTATAATCCCCCCGCTTTGGCGCATCATGCTTAAAAGGGAATCCGGTGAGAATCCGGAGCTGGCGCGCAGCGGTAAGGGGGAACGAAGCGACATCAGGGCACTGCCGTCAGGTGGGAAGCCGTCGCCGTAGGCCATCAGCCCCCAAGCCCGAAGACCTGCCAAAGTTCGTATTTCGGGCCGAGAGAAACCGGCCACGAAGTAGATGCTTACGCGAACTTAAGGATCTCTCATGTCCAAGAAATTATTGGCGGCTGCCCTGTTGCCAACGGCGGCCTTTGCCCAGTCTTCCCTTCCTGCCAATGACACCATGGTGGTCACTGCCAACCGAGTGGAACAGCCCGTCAGTTCTGTGCTGGCCCCTGTGGTGGTGATCGATCGCGCCGAGATTGAATCCCGCCAGGTATCGAGCCTGACGGATCTGCTCAAGACCCTGCCAGGGGTACAGATCACCACCCTGGGTGGTCGGGGTCATATCAGCAGCCTCTTCATCCGCGGCACCAACTCCAACCACTCCCTGGTGCTGATGAATGGCCGCCCCATCGCCGCCATGGTGGCTGGCACGCCGGATCTCAGCCAGATCCCGCTTGGCAACATCGAGCGGGTCGAGTACATCCGCGGGCCGCGCGCCGCCGTCTACGGCTCGGATGCCATAGGTGGTGTCATCAACCTCATCACCAAGACCTCCGCCAAGAATGGCAGCGAGACCCACCTGAAGGGGGGCGCAGGCAGCCATGGATATGGTCAGGGCCAACTGCGCACCGTGCAGGCGCTTGGCCAACAGACCGACATGAACCTGCTGGTGGGCTATGAGCGGACCGATGGGTTCGACGTGGTGGCCGGTGCCCAGCAGCCGGATCGGGACGGTTTCGACAGCCTCAATGGCCAGGTCGGGATGAACCATGCCTTCAACGACGCCTGGAGTGCCGATTTCAACGCCCAGGGTTATGACAACCAGACCGAGATGGATGACGCCTATCAGTCGGCCGACCAGAGCCGGGTGAAGGCCTTCCAGTACGACGGTGGCCTCAAGTTCCAGAGCGCGACCCTGACCAGCCGGCTGGAAGCCAGCTACGGCGAGAACAAGCTGAAGAGCTGGCTGGAGAGCCAGGGGGAATCCAGTGCCCAGCCGATCCACACCGGCTTGACCCGCTTCTCCTGGATCAACAGCTGGAGCGGTATCGAGGGGCTCAACCTGACCGGTGGCGCCGATTGGCAGCAGGAGCAGATGAAATCCGATTCGCGCAGCTATGGTCAGGCCTTCAATGCCCCGGATCGTGACAACACAGGCCTGTTTGCGGTGGGCAGCTATCGCTGGCAGGCCCTGCTGTGGGAGCTGTCCGGCCGTACCGATGACAACGAGCAGTATGGCCGTCACAACACCTGGTCCGCCGCCAGCGGGCTGGACATCGACGATAACCACAATGTGCGCTTGAGCTACGGCACCGGCTTCAAGGCGCCGACCTTCCTCGATCTCTACTATCCCGGTTATGAGAACCCGGATCTGAAGCCGGAAGAGAGCAAGAACCTGGAGCTGGACTTCTCTGGCCGTTACACCGCCTGGGATTGGTCAGTGAACCTCTATCGCAACCAGATCCAGAACCTGATCTCCTGCCAGAGCGCCTTCTCCAGCTGCAAACCGGACAACACGGATGCCGAGATCCGCGGCGTGGAGGTGGCGCTGGGGCTGGAAACCGGTCCGCTCCATCATGACCTGAGCTTCGATTACACCAAGACCGAAGACAAGAACGATGGCGATCAGCCGCTGCTGCGACGCGCCAAGCAGAAGGCGAGCTGGCTGACGCAGGTACAGCTGGGCCAGGTGGATCTGTCGACCGAGCTGCTCTACGTGGGCAAGCGTGACGACAAGAACTTCAGCAGCTTCCCCGCAGAGCGGGTGGTGCTGAGCTCTTACACCCTGGTCAATCTGGGGGCCAGCTACGGGGTGACACCTGCGCTGACCCTGGGCGGTCGCATCGACAACCTGTTCGATCGTGACTATGTCCCGGCCTATGGCTATGTCTCACCAGGCACCGAGTTCAAGCTGACCGCCGACTACCGTCTCTGATTTGCTGCTCTGCTTATATAGAGAGGAAAAAGCGAGGCCCCGTCTTGTACGGGGCCTTTTCTATTGGCCGTTGGCGGGAGTATGATCGCCGCCTCGCATCCAAGGGGGAGCTCTGGTGGCCAATATTCTCGTGTTCGACTCCGGTATGGGCGGCTTGACCGTCTATGGGGAGATCCGTCGCACCCTGCCGGCACACAACTATTTCTACTGCTTCGACAACGCCCACTTCCCCTATGGCGAGCTGAGCGAACCAGAGCTGATTTCTGCCTGCACCGGCTTGGTCAGCCACATGGTGGCCGCACACGCCATCGATCTGGTGGTGATCGCCTGCAACACGGCCAGCACCATAGCTCTGCCATCTCTGCGAGCCACCCTGAGCATTCCTGTGGTGGGTGTGGTGCCCGCCATCAAGCCTGCCGCCGCCCTGACCCGTAATGACTGCATCGGTTTGTTGGCAACCCCGGGCACCGTCAGCCGCGAATATACCCATGAACTCATCACCCAGTTTGCGCCGGGCAAGCGGGTGTTGCTCAAGGGGGCTACCGAGCTAGTGATCGAGGCCGAGCGCAAGCTGGCGGGACAGCCGGTCAACATGGCTCTGCTGCGAGAGGTGCTGGCTGACTGGATAGAAGGGGAGGAGAGACCGGATACCCTGGTACTGGGTTGTACCCATTTCCCGCTGCTGGGGGATGAAATCCGGCAACTGATGCCGGAGTGCCAACTGGTGGATTCGGGCAATGCGGTGGCAAGGCGGGTGGCCCATCTACTGACCGCGCTTCCATCCACCCTCATCGGTGAAGGACAGGGCCATGCTTATTGCAGCCTGCTGGATGCCCGGGCCCAAAAACTGACAGCCCCCTTGCAAGCATGGGGGCTGTCATCACTCGAAGAGGTGCTGTACTGAGTCTTCAGGCGTCGACCTCGGCGCCGTCCCTCTCATCCCTGTCCCGCTTGTCGTTGGCCTCACGTACCTTGAGGGTGCGCTGCTGATACTCCTTGTCATTGAGCGCGGCTATGGCCTTGGCCGCATCGGCGACCGGCATCTCAACAAATCCGAAGCCCCTGCGCTTGCCAGTGGCCTTGTCTTTCATCAGACGGACGGAAATCACCAGACCCTGCTCGGCAAAGAGCTCGCGCACGGCAATCTCGTTGGCACGGTAGGGCAGGTTGCCTACATATAAGGTGCATGTTTCTTGGCTGGCATTCTGCTCGGCCGCAGCAGCAGGAGCCCGGTTAAGGAACAGCGGTACCACGAAACCGCCAATGGCCAGACCTACGGCAAAAATCACTTCGGCTTTCAGGGAAAACTGCAGGGCCTGGGCAACCAGATAACCGACCAGCGCCAACACCAGAGCGAGAACGGCCGCCTGCACATAAACGGGAAACTTGGATAAATTCATCTTTAAAGACCTTTTGTAAATGAAAGCAAAAAAGGTGCAACACTCTATTCACCTCCATGGTAACCAGCTTTACGACAGGACGCTACCATGGACCACTAGGGACACATTATCCGCTTCAGTATGGCATTCCTTAAGCAAGGAAGACCCGGTTAAATGCCAATAAAACAGAGCTGAAATCATTGGCTTGTGGATAACATTGTATATATACACTGGGTAAGCTGTTTCTAACTGGATAATTTGAAGTTTCCGTGACTTTCTTCAAAAAATCCCTTGTCATCGTGATCTGGCTCCCTATAATGCGCCCCTACCAGCACGGCGGAACACGCCGGACTGATGAGTCA
>NZ_JAHUWU010000011.1:0-122437 GCF_019218845.1 Aeromonas sp. sif0611
CTCAACCGCCTTCTCGAGTCAAGCCTTATTTTCAAAGGCTTTTCGAGGTTACCGACGAGGTTGTTTGCGTTGCCGCTTGCCCTGTCGATGGAGGCGCATTATAGGGAGCTGAAACTTTCTGGCAAGCCCCTCAAGGCAATAAAATTGCAAA
Source organism: Aeromonas sp. sif0611 (assembly GCF_019218845.1). Lineage (NCBI taxonomy): Bacteria > Pseudomonadati > Pseudomonadota > Gammaproteobacteria > Aeromonadales > Aeromonadaceae > Aeromonas > Aeromonas sp. sif0611. Next base: position 152 of record NZ_JAHUWU010000011.1, read on the forward strand.
AAATAGCAATTTTTTAGTTATTCATAACCAAACACAGCTTTTATACAAACTTATCCACAAAATGAACCTAAGTTAGGAGCAAGTTGGCAGCGTTCCTTGTATAGGTCTCTGCATCTTGCTGGTACTTACACACCTGCACCAGGTAAATGAAGGCTCGCCTCGAAGAAGAGGAATACCTATATAAGGAAGAAGTAGACGAAGAGCTAGGCTAATAGCCACAGTACAGTTGAGGCAGTTGAGGCAGTTGAGGCAGTTGAGGCAGTTGAGGCAGTTGAGGCAGTTGAGGCAGTATCAGAATCCATTAAAAAGAAAAGCCGGGACAAGCCCGGCTTTTTCTTTATCACTCAGCAGCTGCTTCAGCAGCGGCCGGGCGGTCTACCAGCTCAATGTAAGCCATAGGGGCGTTGTCGCCTGCACGGAAACCGCATTTCAGAATGCGAGTATAACCGCCGGCGCGCTCCAGGTAGCGCGGGCCCAGTTCATTGAACAGCTTAGCCACGATCGCGTTATCGCGAGTACGGGCAAATGCCAGGCGACGATTAGCAACGCTATCAGTCTTGGCAAGGGTGATCAGCGGTTCAACTACACGACGCAGCTCTTTTGCCTTAGGCAGAGTCGTCTTGATGATCTCATGACGAACCAGGGAGCTGGCCATGTTGCGGAACATAGCCTGACGATGGCTGCTGTTCCGGTTCAGTTGACGACCACTCAAACGATGGCGCATGACCTTATCCTTCTAACTAAATCTGTGAAACCCGTAATCTGGATTACTCGTCAGCGATGCTGGCGGGCGGCCAGTTCTCAAGGCGCATGCCAAGAGACAGACCACGGGAGGCCAACACGTCCTTGATCTCAGTCAGGGACTTCTTACCGAGGTTAGGAGTTTTAAGCAACTCAACTTCGGTACGCTGTACCAGATCACCAATATAGTGGATAGCTTCTGCCTTCAGACAGTTCGCTGAACGAACTGTCAGCTCCAAATCATCGACAGGACGCAGCAGAATCGGATCAAACTCGGGTTTCTCTTCTTTCTTCTCGGGCACGCTGACATCGCGCAGATCCACGAAGGCTTCCAGCTGTTCGGCCAAAATAGTGGCAGAACGGCGAATGGCTTCTTCCGGATCCAGAGTACCATTGGTCTCCATGTCGATAACCAGCTTGTCCAAGTCGGTGCGCTGTTCCACACGTGCCGCCTCAACATTGTAGGCGATGCGAACGATGGGGCTGAACGCGGAGTCCAGCAGCAGGCGGCCAATAGGACGCTCTTCATCATCGTTGTGAACACGAGCAGAAGCAGGCACATAACCACGACCGCGCTGAACTTTCAGACGCATGCTGATCTCAGCATTGGCGCCTGTCAGGTGGCAGATTACGTGCTCCGGGTTTACGATCTCGACTTCATCACCGTGAGTGATATCACCAGCGGTAACGGGGCCTGTTCCAGACTTGGTCAGGGACAGAGTTACCTCGTCCTTGCCTTCCAGCTTCACAGCGATACCTTTCAGGTTGAGCAGGATTTCAAGAATGTCTTCCTGTACACCTTCTTTGCTGCTGTACTCGTGCAGTACTCCGTCGATCTCGACTTCAGTAACTGCACAACCGGGCATAGATGACAGCAAAATACGACGCAGGGCATTACCCAGCGTGTGACCAAAGCCACGCTCAAGCGGCTCGAGAGTCACTTTCGCGTGAGTCGGGCTAACTTGCTCGATGTCAACTAGCCGCGGTTTAAGAAAATCTGTTACAGAACCCAGCATTGTGTCCTCTCTTTAGAAGCTAGCTTTACTTGGAGTAAAGCTCGACGATCAGCTGTTCGTTAATGTCGGCAGACAGGTCGGAACGCTCTGGCAGGCGCTTGAAGGCACCTTCCATCTTAGCAGCGTCAACCTCTACCCAAGTCGGCTTCTCGCGCTGACCAGCAACTTCCAGGGAAGCTTTGATACGCGCTTGCTTCTTAGCCTTCTCGCGAACGCAGATCACGTCCTCAGGGGATACCTGGAAAGAAGGAACATTCACAACGCGGCCGTTTACCATGATGGCTTTGTGGCTCACCAGCTGACGAGACTCAGCACGAGTGGCGCCGAAGCCCATGCGGTAGACGACGTTGTCCAGACGACCTTCCAGCAGCTGCAACAGGTTTTCACCGGTGTTACCCTTTTGACGGGCAGCGTCGCGGTAGTAGTTGCGGAACTGTTTTTCCAATACGCCGTAGATACGACGTACTTTTTGTTTCTCGCGCAGTTGCACACCGTAGTCAGACAGACGCGCTTTACGCGCACCATGTTGACCAGGAACGGTGTCAATCTTGCACTTAGAATCAATCGCACGAACACCAGACTTCAGGAAGAGGTCGGTGCCCTCACGACGGCTAAGCTTAAGCTTAGGACCGATATATCTTGCCATCTTCTTTCTCCAACAATCCTAGACCAAGTAGCTACAGCGTTATACGCGGCGCTTCTTGGGAGGACGACAACCGTTGTGCGGGATCGGAGTCACATCAGTAATATTAGTGATGCGGAAACCAGCCGCGTTCAGAGCGCGGATGGAAGACTCACGACCGGGACCCGGACCTTTGACCATGACTTCCAGGTTCTTCACGCCGTATTCTTTGGCGATCTCACCAGCGCGCTCTGCAGCTACCTGGGCAGCAAACGGAGTGGACTTACGGGAACCACGGAAACCGGAACCACCAGAGGTAGCCCAAGACAGAGCATTGCCCTGACGGTCAGTAATGGTCACGATTGTGTTGTTGAAAGATGCATGAACGTGCGCAATACCGTCGCTCACTTGCTTTTTAACGCGCTTGCGAGCACGAGTCGGAGTTTTAGCCATTTTCTACCTTCCCGTTACTTCTTGATAGCCTTGCGCGGACCCTTACGGGTACGAGCGTTGGTCTTGGTACGTTGACCACGAACAGGCAGGCTACGACGGTGACGCAAACCACGGTAGCAACCCAGATCCATCAATCGCTTGATGTTCATGGAAATCTGACGACGCAGGTCACCTTCAACGGTGAATTTACCTACTTGTTCACGCAGACTCTCGATCTGAGCTTCGTCCAGGTCTTTAATTTTCACATTCTCAGCGATACCGGCTGCGGCACAGATGGCCTTGGAGCGGGTACGACCGACGCCATAAATCGCAGTCAACGCAATGACTGCATGCTTATGGTCAGGAATGTTAATGCCAGCGATACGGGCCACTATTCACTCCTACATATAGTAGATAACGACCACCACAAAGCCCGTGAGCGGATACGTGGCGGTCAACCAATACACAACAAAAGTTGGCTGGCTATATTAGCCAGCACAACTATTTGTTGCAAGTACTAACCGTAAAAAATTAGCCTTGGCGCTGTTTATGCTTTGGCTCGCTGCAAATCACACGCACCACACCGTGACGCTTGATGATTTTGCAGTTACGGCAGATTGCCTTAACGGAAGCACGAACTTTCATTGCTTAACTCCGTAACTACGCCGACCTTTAGCGGCCGTAGCCCTTCAGGTTGGCCTTCCTCAGGACGTCGCCATATTGATGAGACATCATATGGGTCTGAACCTGAGCCATGAAGTCCATGATAACTACCACGATAATCAGCAGCGAAGTGCCACCGAAGTAGAACTGTACGTTCCAGGCAGTCATCAAGAACTGGGGTACCAGACAGATAAAGGTTATATAGAGCGCACCTGCCAATGTCAGGCGAGTCATAACCTTATCGATGTAACGTGCTGTCTGCTCGCCCGGGCGGATCCCCGGGATAAAGGCTCCACTCTTCTTCAGATTATCTGCTGTCTCGCGGGGGTTGAACACCAGCGCGGTATAGAAGAAGCAGAAGAAGATAATGGCTGCTGCATAGAGCATCTCATACAAGGGTTGACCCGGCTGCAGGACCATAGAGACCTGTTGCAGGACATCAGCCACCTTGCCCTCGCCCTGACCAAACCAAGAGGTAATGGTCCCTGGGAAGAGGATGATGCTGGATGCGAAAATCGCAGGAATCACACCGGCCATATTCACTTTCAACGGCAGGTGTGTGCTTTGCGCGGCGAATACCTGGCGGCCTTGTTGACGCTTTGCATAGTTAACGACGATACGACGCTGACCACGCTCCACGAACACCACAAAGTAAGTCACTGCGAAAACAATCAAGCCCAGCAACAACAACAGCAGGATGTGCAATTCCCCTTGACGTGCCTGTTCGGCCGTAGCGCCAATGGCATGAGGCAGACCAGCAACGATACCCGTGAAAATAATCAGCGAGATACCATTACCAATCCCACGCTCGGTAATCTGTTCACCCAACCACATCAAGAACATGGTACCGGTGACCAGACTCACAACGGCTGTAAAATAGAAGCCCAAACCCGGATGAGTCACGAGTCCTTGCATCATATTCGGCAGACCGGTTGCAATACCAATGGCCTGGAACGTTCCCAAAACCAGCGTGCCCCAACGGGTATATTGGCTAATCTTGCGACGGCCGGATTCACCCTCTTTCTTGAGTTCAGCAAGAGCAGGATGAACCACAGTCAGCAGCTGGATAATGATCGACGCCGAAATATACGGCATGATCCCCAGCGCAAGAATAGAAGCACGCGAGAGTGCACCACCACTGAACATGTTGAACATCTCAATGATGGTGCCCTTCTGTTGTTGGAACAACTCGGCCAGTACGGCGGCGTCAATACCAGGAATCGGCACATAAGAGCCTGCGCGGAACACGATAATTGCCCCGAGAACGAAGAGCAGACGGCTCTTCAGTTCACTCAGACCACCTTGTGCTTTAACATCCAATCCTGGTTTCTTAGCCATTGTACTGATTATTCCTCGATTTTACCGCCAGCGGCCTCGATGGCTGCACGTGCACCTTTGGTGACGGACAGACCACGAACGGTCACAGCACGGTCAATGTTGCCAGACAGAACAACTTTAGCGAAAACGATGTTCTTGGTAACAACACCGGCTTGCTTCAGAGTGCTCAAATCGACCACATCACCTTCTACCAGGGCGATTTCGTTCAGGCGCACTTCGGCAGAAACCAAAGATTTGCGAGAGAAGAAACCGAACTTCGGCAGACGGATTTTCAAAGGCATCTGGCCACCCTCGAAACCGTTGCGGACTTTACCGCCACCGGAACGAGAAGTTTGACCTTTCACACCACGACCACCGGTCTTGCCCAGACCAGAACCGATACCACGGCCCGGACGGTGCTTAACACGCTTGGAACCAGCGGCCGGAGACAGAGTATTCAGACGCATGCTTAGCCCTCCACCTTAACCATGTAATAAACCTGGTTGATCATGCCGCGTACGCAGGGAGTATCTTCCAGCTCAACGGTGTGACCAATGCGACGCAGACCCAGACCACGCAGAGTCGCCTTGTGCTTTGGCAGACGGCCGATAGAGCTGCGAGTTTGAGTTACTTTTACAGTGTTAGCCATGTCGCATTACCCCAGAATTTCTTCAACGCGCAGACCACGCTTGGCAGCGATCTGTTCCGGTGATTGACCGTGAACCAGAGCGTCTACAGTTGCGCGAACAACGTTGATTGGGTTGGTGGAACCGTAGGTCTTGGCCAGCACGTTGTGGATACCGGCAACTTCCAGTACGGCACGCATGGCGCCGCCTGCAATGATACCAGTACCTTGTGAGGCCGGCTTCATGAACACGGTGGAACCGGAGTGAACACCGCGCACCGGGTGGTGCAGAGTGCCATTGTTCAGTTCAACCTTGTTCAGGTTACGCTTAGCCTGTTCCATCGCTTTTTGAATAGCGGCCGGAACTTCACGGGCCTTACCGTAACCGTAACCTACACGGCCGTTACCATCACCCACCACGGTCAACGCGGTGAAGGACATGATACGACCACCTTTAACAGTTTTCGAAACACGGTTTACTGCAATCAGCTTTTCTTGCAGTTCGCCGGCTTGAGATTCGACTTTAGCCATCTTCGACTCCTAGCTTAGAACTGAAGACCAGCGTCACGAGCAGCGGTAGCCAGAGCGGCTACACGACCGTGATACTTGAAACCGGAACGATCGAAAGATACGTTCTGAACGCCTTTGGCAATAGCACGCTCAGCGATTGCTTTACCTACTGCGGTAGCTGCATCAGCATTACCGGTAGATTTGAGCGCTTCACTGATGGCTTTCTCTACTGTAGAAGCAGAGGCCAGAACTTCGGAACCGTTGGCTGCGATAACCTGCGCATAGATATGACGCGGGGTACGGTGAACAACCAGACGGGTAGCTCCCAGTTCCTGCATCTTTTTCCGAGCACGAGTAGCACGACGGAGACGAGCTGCTTTCTTGTCCATAGTGTTACCTTACTTCTTCTTAGCTTCTTTAGTACGCACTTGCTCGTTGGCATAGCGTACACCCTTGCCCTTGTAGGGCTCCGGAGCGCGGTAAGCACGGATATCGGCGGCGACTTGGCCAACCAGCTGCTTGTCCACACCACGCAGAATGATCTCTGTGGCGGACGGACATTCAGCGGTGACACCAGCCGGCAGCGCATGCTCAACCGGGTGAGAGAAGCCCAGAGCCAGCGCGACAGCATTGCCCTTGATGGAGGCTTTGTAGCCTACACCAACCAGCTGCAGCTTGCGCTCGAAGCCTTGGGTAACACCGATTACCATGTTGTTAGCCAATGCACGGGCAGTACCGGCCTGAGCGTCAGCACCAGCGATGCCGTCGCGCGGGGCGAACTTCAGTACATTGTCTTCTTTGGTCACTTCTACACCGGCGTGGATGGAACGAACCAGAGAACCTTTACCACCTTTGATGGACAGTTCCTGACCGTTCAGAGTCACCTCTACGCCAGCAGGAATAGTGACGGGTGCCTTAGCAACGCGAGACATTTCCGACCTCCTATTAAGCGACGTAGCAGATGATCTCACCACCCATGCTTGCCTTGCGGGCAGCACGGTCGGTCATCACACCTTTAGACGTGGACACGATAGCAACACCGAGACCGCCCATGACTTTCGGCAGATCAGTAGTGCGCTTGTAAATACGCAGGCCGGGACGGCTCACGCGTTGGATCAGTTCTACAACCGGCTTGCCCTGGAAATATTTCAATTCAATTTCCAGTTCCGGCTTCACGTCACCAGCTACGTTGTAGCCAGCGATGTAACCTTCTTCTTTCAGCACTTTGGCGATAGCCACTTTCAGCTTGGAAGAAGGCATGGAAACCGCAACTTTGCTCGCCGCCTGACCGTTACGGATGCGGGTCAGCATATCCGCGATCGGATCTTGCATGCTCATAGTCTAACTCCCGAGATTCTTACCAAGAGGCCTTTTTGAGGCCCGGAATTTCGCCCTTCATGGCATGCTCACGCACCTTGATGCGAGAGAGGCCAAACTTCCGCAGGAAACCGTGCGGACGACCAGTGATGTTGCAACGGTTACGCTGGCGGGACGGACTGGAATCACGGGGCAGCTGTTGCAGTTGCAAGACAGCATCCCAACGCGCTTCTTCAGAAGCGTTCATATCAACGATGATAGCTTTCAGCTCGGTACGCTTAGTGGCGAACTTGGCTGCCAGCTTCGCACGCTTTGCTTCACGTGCTTTCATGGATGTTTTAGCCATAACCCTAACCTTACTTGCGGAATGGGAAGTTAAAGGCAGCCAGCAGAGCACGGCCTTCTTCGTCGGTATTCGCGGAAGTGGTGATGGTGATATCCAGACCACGGACGCGATCGACCTTGTCATAGTCGATTTCCGGGAAGATGATTTGCTCACGCACGCCCATGGAGTAGTTACCACGGCCATCGAACGCCTTGGCGTTCAGACCACGGAAGTCACGGATACGCGGTACGGAGATGCAAATCAGCCGTTCCAGGAACTCCCACATACGCTCGCCACGCAGGGTTACTTTACAACCTATCGGGTAGCCTTCACGAATCTTGAAGCCCGCAACAGATTTGCGTGCTTTGGTGATCAGCGGTTTCTGACCGGAAATGGCAGCCATATCGGCAGCAGCATTTTCCAGCAACTTCTTGTCAGAGATCGCTTCACCAACACCCATGTTCAGGGTGATTTTCTCGATCCGAGGGACTTGCATGATAGTCTTGTAACCGAACTGCTTGGACAGTTCATTTACTACATCGGATTTGTAGTAATCATGCAGTTTCGCCATCGTTAAACTCCAATTACTTCACAAGTTCGCCGGTGGATTTGAAGAAACGGACTTTCTTGCCGTCTTCAATCCGGAAACCAACGCGGTCAGCCTTGCCAGTGGCAGAGTTGAACAGCGCGATGTTAGATACATCGATGGGGGCTTCTTTGGTGACGATACCGCCAGCCTGACCCAATGCGGGTACCGGCTTCTGGTGTTTCTTCACCTGGTTGATGCCTTCCACGATTACCTTACCTTTTGCAATCAGGACTTGAGTGACTTTGCCACGCTTGCCCTTGTCTTTGCCGGTAAGAACAATTACTTCGTCTTCGCGACGGATTTTAGCTGCCATCGTTCGACTCCTTACAGTACTTCGGGTGCCAGGGACACAATCTTCATGAACTTCTCATTACGGAGTTCACGGGTCACCGGGCCAAAAATACGAGTACCGATTGGCTGTTGGTTGTTGTTAAGCAACACAGCCGCATTGTTGTCGAAACGGATGACTGAGCCGTCCGGACGACGAACGCCTTTACGGGTGCGTACGACCACCGCGTTATACACATCACCTTTCTTCACTTTACCGCGAGGAATAGCTTCCTTGATGGAAACCTTGATGATGTCGCCGATGCCGGCATAACGGCGGTGCGAACCACCCAGAACCTTAATACACATTACACTGCGAGCGCCGGAGTTGTCGGCAACACCCAGCATACTTTGCATCTGGATCATCTTAGTGCTCCGCTTTGTTTACTTCTTATCCCTGATGGGATCTGGCTGCCTTCAAAAGGCGCGAAACTATAACACAGGTATTTTTGAAAAGGTAGCCTAAAAAACAAACGGCCCCGATGGGGGGCCGTTTGGGCTAAAAAGTACCGAATTAGGCCTTTTCTACGACAGCAACCAGGGTCCAGGACTTGGTCTTGGACAGCGGGCGGCATTCGCGGATTTCCACGAGATCGCCAGCTTTACACTCGTTGTTCTCGTCATGTACGTGCAGCTTGGTAGTGCGCTTGATGATCTTACCGTAGATCGGGTGCTTTACCTTGCGCTCGATAGCGACGGTGATGGACTTGTCCATCTTGTCGCTAATTACACGACCTTGCAGAGTACGGATCTTGTCAGTCATTACGCACCTGCCTTCTCAGTCAGTACAGTCTTGATACGTGCGACGTCACGACGCACTTGTTTCAGAGTGTGAGTCTGAGCCAGTTGGCCGGTGGAAGCTTGCATGCGCATGTTGAATTGCTCACGCAGCAGACCCAGCAGCTCCTGGTTCAGTTCTTCGACGCTCTTTTGACGCAGATCTTGGGCTTTCATCACATCACCGTCTTAATTACGAAAGTGGTCTGAACAGACAGCTTAGCTGCGGCCAGGGCAAACGCTTCACGCGCCAGAGCCTCAGGTACACCATCCATCTCGTACAGAACCTTGCCAGGCTGGATCGGGCAGACCCAATATTCCACGTTACCCTTACCTTTACCCATACGAACTTCGAGGGGCTTTTCGGTGATGGGCTTGTCCGGGAACACACGGATCCAGATCTTACCTTGACGCTTTACGTGACGGGTCATGGCACGACGGGCTGCTTCGATTTGACGAGCAGTCAGTTGACCACGAGATGTCGCCTTCAGGCCAAAGGTACCGAAGGATACTTCGTTACCAGAGTTGGCCAGACCGCGGTTACGACCCTTATGGGTCTTGCGGAATTTAGTACGCTTAGGTTGCAACATTTACCGAATCTCCTTACTTAGCAGCGCGGCGCTTGTTGTCACGCTTGGGCTTTGCAGGAGCTTGCTCTTGAGCAGCGGCAGCGTTAACAGCAGCCAGACCGCCCAGAACTTCGCCCTTGAAGATCCAAACTTTGACGCCGATCACACCGTAAGTGGTGTGGGCTTCAGAAGTTGCGTAGTCGATGTCGGCACGCAGGGTGTGCAAAGGCACACGACCTTCACGGTACCATTCGGTACGCGCGATTTCAGCGCCGCCCAGACGACCGGACACTTCTACTTTGATGCCCTTGGCACCCAGGCGCATGGCGTTCTGTACGGCGCGCTTCATAGCGCGACGGAACATTACGCGACGTTCCAGCTGAGAAGTGATGCTGTCGGCAACGAGTTTGCCATCCAGCTCCGGCTTGCGGACTTCGGAAATGTTGATCTGAGCAGGCACGCCAGCAATAGCGGCTACGGCTTTGCGCAGTTTCTCAACGTCTTCGCCTTTCTTGCCAATCACGACACCCGGACGAGCGGTGTGAATGGTCACACGGATGCTCTTGGCCGGACGCTCGATGGTGATCTTGGACAAGGAAGCGTTTTTCAGCTCCTTGGTCAGGAACTGGCGTACTTGGAAATCGCTGTACAGGTTGTCAGCGAAGTCTTTGGTGTTCGCGAACCAGGTAGAATTCCAAGGCTTGGTAATACCCAGGCGAATGCCATTAGGATGTACTTTCTGACCCATTGCTTATCTCCCAGCCTTAGCGTCGGATACCACTACAGTGATGTGAGCGGTACGCTTGAGGATACGATCCGCGCGACCTTTGGCACGCGGGCGGATGCGCTTCATGGAGGGACCTTCGTCTACCATGATGGTGGCAACACGCAGGGCGTCGATGTCGGCGCCTTCGTTGTGCTCAGCGTTTGCAATGGCAGATTCCAGCACTTTCTTCACCAGAACTGCAGCCTTTTTCGGGCTGAAGGTCAGGATGTTCAGAGCCTTGTCTACGGACAGACCACGTACTTGATCGGCTACCAGACGAGCTTTCTGGGCAGAAGTACGGGCATAACGGTGTTTAGCGATAGCTTCCATCATTTATCCCTTAGCGCTTCTTAGCCTTCTTATCAGCAGCATGGCCGCGATAAGTACGAGTCGGTGCGAATTCACCCAGTTTGTGACCGATCATTTCTTCGGTAACGAAAACCGGAACGTGCTGACGACCATTATGGACAGCGATGGTCAAACCGATCATGTTCGGGATGATCATTGAACGACGGGACCAGGTCTTAACCGGCTTTTTATCCCCGCTTTCCACCGCTTTCTCTACCTTCTTCAGCAAGTGCAGGTCAATAAATGGACCCTTCTTGAGAGAACGTGGCATGGTGATTCCTCTATGTTAACAATTACTTGTTACGACGACGTACGATGTACTTGTCGGTACGCTTGTTCTTACGGGTCTTGAAGCCCTTAGCCTTCTGCCCCCATGGGGACACAGGCTGCATGCCCTTGTTACGACCCTCACCACCACCGTGCGGGTGATCAACCGGGTTCATCGCCATACCGCGAACGGTCGGACGAATACCACGCCAGCGGTTTGCACCGGCTTTACCCAGTTGACGCAGCATGTGCTCGGAGTTACCCACTTCACCAATGGTGGCGCGGCACTCGGCCAGAACTTTACGTACTTCGCCGGAACGCAGACGCAGAGTTACATAGTTACCTTCACGAGCCAGAATCTGGATGAAAGTACCAGCGGAACGAGCCAGCTGAGCACCTTTACCAGGCTTCATTTCTACGGCGTGAACGGTAGAACCAACCGGGATGTTACGCATCGGCAGGGAGTTACCTACCTTGATCGCAGCATCAGCACCAGAAGCGATAGCATCACCTGCTTTCAGGCCTTTCGGAGCCAGGATGTAACGACGCTCACCGTCTGCATACAGCACCAGGGCGATGTTTGCGGTACGGTTAGGATCGTATTCCAGACGCTCTACTTTGGCCGGAATGCCGTCTTTGTCGCGTTTGAAGTCGACGATACGGTAGTGTTGCTTGTGACCACCACCGATATGACGGGTAGTGATACGGCCGTTGTTGTTACGACCACCGGACTTGCTTTTGCTGTCCAGCAGAGCGGCAAAGGGCTTGCCCTTGTACAGCTCTTGGTTGACGATCTTGACGACGTGGCGGCGGCCCGGAGAAGTAGGCTTGCACTTAACGATTGCCATTTTTGAGAACTCCTCTTACTCGGCTGCGCCCATGAAGTCGATGTCCTGACCAGCTTTCAGGGTCACATAAGCCTTTTTCCAATCGGAACGACGGCCTACACGCGCACCTGAGCGCTTGGTCTTACCCTTCATGTTCAGGGTACGGACGGTCTCAACTTCGACCTCGAACAGTTTCGCAACTGCAGCTTTGACTTCCGCCTTGGTGGCATCAACAGCAACTTTGAACACGATAGTGTTCTGCTTTTCTGCGACCATGGTGCTCTTTTCAGAGATGTGCGGAGCCTTCAGAACTTTCAACAGACGTTCTTCGCGGATCATGCCAGCATCTCCTCGATTTGCTTAACTGCGTCAGCAGTCATCAGAATCTTGTCGAAAGCGATCAGGCTGACCGGGTCGATACCGGCAACATCACGCACGTCGACCTTGTACAGGTTGCGAGCAGCCAGGAACAGGTTCTCATCGACTTCAGCAGTCACGATCAGAACGTCAGTCAGTTCCATTTCTTTCAGCTTGGCGATCAGTTCTTTGGTCTTCGGCGCTTCGATGCCGAATTTCTCGACAACGATCAGGCGCTCTTGACGTACCAGCTCGGACAGGATGCTACGGATAGCGCCGCGGTACATCTTCTTGTTTACTTTCTGGCTGTGATCTTGCGGCTTAGCAGCAAAGGTCACACCACCGGAACGCCAGATGGGCGAACGGATGGAGCCAGCACGGGCACGACCAGTACCCTTCTGACGCCACGGCTTTTTGCCGCCACCAGACACTTCAGAGCGAGTCAGCTGCGCACGAGTACCCTGACGGGCACCAGCGGCATATGCAACGACGACCTGGTGAACCAGAGCTTCGTTGAATTCGCGCCCGAAGGTAGTCTCGGAAACTTCAAGAGCGCTCTTGGCGTCTTTCATTACCAATTCCATTACTATCTCCTCAGACGTTACGCTTTGACGGCAGGTTTGACGATCACGTTGCCGTTGGTTGCACCCGGTACTGCGCCTTTGATGAGCAGCAGGTTGCGTTCAGCGTCAACACGAACCAGTTCCAGGTTCTGAGTCGTTACACGCTCAGCACCCATGTGACCAGCCATCTTTTTGCCCTTGAATACACGGCCCGGGGTCTGGTTTTGACCGATGGAGCCAGGTACACGGTGGGACAGGGAGTTACCGTGGGTCATATCCTGGGTGCGGAAGTTGTGGCGCTTTACAGTGCCCGCAAAACCTTTACCCTTGGATGTGCCGGTAACGTCTACCATCTTAACGTCAGCGAGAAGATCTACTTTCAGCTCGCTACCAACAGTGAAAGTTTCACCGTTGTTCAGGCGGAATTCCCACAGACCGCGACCGGCTTCTACACCAGCTTTGGCGAAGTGGCCAGCTTCCGGCTTGGTCACACGGCTGGCTTTTTTGGCGCCAGTGGTAACCTGAATAGCGTTGTAGCCGTCGGTTTCTACAGATTTGACCTGAGTTACACGGTTAGCTTCAACTTCGATAACAGTCACCGGGATAGAAACGCCATCTTCAGTGAAGATGCGAGTCATACCCACTTTGCGACCTACAAGACCGATTGTCATTGTTATCAACCTCTTTCCGTAATTAACCCAGGCTGATCTGGACGTCTACACCGGCTGCCAGATCCAGACGCATCAGGGCGTCTACGGTCTTGTCAGTCGGCTCAACGATGTCTACCAGACGCTTGTGAGTGCGGATCTCGTACTGATCACGCGCATCTTTGTTGACGTGCGGGGAGATCAGGACGGTGAAGCGCTCTTTGCGAGTCGGCAGCGGAATAGGACCGCGAACCTGCGCGCCGGTGCGCTTTGCAGTTTCAACGATTTCCGCAGTGGATTGATCGATCAGGCGATGATCAAAAGCCTTCAGGCGGATACGGATTCTTTGGTTCTGCATTGACAGAGCTCCAATAGATAAAAGAACATAAATCAACACCGCCCGACCGAGATTACTCCCGCCAGAGGTGTGATTTTTCACGTTTCCCCCCATATCGGGGGGACTGTATGGCTGGCGACACGTAAACGGGAAGCTCAGCAAGCAGACATATCGTCTGGCATGCCTCATGGGCAAGCGGAGGGGATTATACGGATTTTTTCAATTCGCGCAAGAGAAGGCGGACAGATTGTGCGCAATTTTGTGTGGCGGATGGATCTCGCCGGCGATCGCTCCCCTGCCCGCTACAAGGCGGTAACGACAATGTTGCAAACAGGCTGATAGACTGCCCCCTTGCCTCAGTCAGCGGAACGACCCCGATGCTCAAGAATCAGAAGAAAGCCTATCAATACGGACTCTGCGCCGTCGCCCTCTGGTCGACGGTAGCCACCGCCTTCAAGATATCCCTCGCCTACTTCGAGCCTGTGCAGTTGCTGCTGGTCGCCGCCATCACCTCGACCCTGACCCTGGGGTCCATCGTTGCGATCCAGGGCAAGCTGCCCCTATTGTTGAGCTATCTCAGGGCCCGCCCCTTCTACTATCTGGCCCTAGGGGTGCTGAACCCCTTCCTCTATTACCTGCTGCTGTTCAAGGCCTATGATCTGCTGCCGGCGCAACAGGCCCAGACCCTCAACTACACCTGGGCCATCACCTTGAGCTTGCTAGCCGTCCCCTTCCTCGGCCAGAAACTGCGTCGCCGTGACGGGGTGGCCATAGTGCTTGGCTACTTCGGCGCCCTGGTGATCGCCACCAGGGGAGATGTGTTCGGCCTGCAGTTTGACAGCCCGCTCGGTGTGACGCTGGCCCTGGTCTCGACCCTCATCTGGGCAGGCTACTGGATCCTCAATACCCGCAATCAAGGGGACCCCATCGTCAGCCTGCTGCTCGGCTTCCTCATCAGCCTGCCATTCATCGTGGTGGCGACCTGGCTGCTCGCCGACTTTGCCATGACCGCCTGGCAGGGCTGGCTCGGTGCCATCTATGTGGGGCTGTTCGAGATGGGTTTCGGCTTCGTGCTCTGGCTGATGGCCCTGCGCCACGCCACCAACACGGCTCCAATCAGCAACCTCATCTTTATCTCGCCGTTTGCTTCGCTGGTGCTGCTCAATCTGTTGATCGGTGAGAGCATCCACCCCGCCACCCCCATAGGGTTGGCGCTGATCGTCGCCGCCCTGCTGATCCAGCAACTCAAATACGGCAAGCGCTACCGCAAGACGGCCGAGCCACAAGCCTGACAATGCAGAAGGGCGCATCCACGGATGCGCCCTTCGTTCAATCCATCCACTCCAGCGGCTGGTGCTTGGGTAGCCGGATCTCCACCAGCAAGCCTCCCAGCTCGGAGCGGCCCAGCCTGATGGTGCCGTGGTGCTGGGACACTATCTTGGCGACTATGGCCAGCCCCAGGCCACTGCCGCCGCCGGTACGTGCCACATTGCCCTGGGTAAAGGGCTTGAGCACCCGGGAGTAGTCCTGCTCCGCGATCCCGGGGCCATTGTCAGAGAGCCGCAGCCGGACCCAGTGACCATCGTCCTTCAGTTCGGCCTGCAGCCGGGTCGCGCCGTAACGCAACGCATTGCCCGACAGGTTGTTGAGGATGCGACGGATGCTGATGGGATGGCAGGCCACCCGCACCGCCTGCTCCGGCAGTAGCAGCTCCACCTCCAGCCCCTGATCGGTCTGCATCAGCAACGCATCGTGGATGAGCTGGGTCAGGTCGATCGGATGGGCGTCCAGTCCCTCGTTCGGGCGTATGTAGTCGATGAACTGATCTATGATGCCGTTCGACTCGTCGATGTCCGCATTGATGCTCTCCTTGAGATACTCATCCCCGGAGGACATCATCTCGGTCGCCAGCCGGATGCGGGTCAGGGGTGTGCGCAGATCATGGGAGACCCCGGCCATCATCAGGTTGCGCTCTTCGATAAGGCCCTTGATGGAGTGCGACATGTGGTTGAAGGTGCGGGTCAGGCGGCGCACCTCCCGCGAGCCGTGCTCTCCCAGAGCATCGGGGAACTGGCCCCGCGCCACGGCCACGGCCCCCGCCTCCAGATCTTCCAGCGGTCGCACCAGCTGGCGGGCAAAGCGCCATGCCGCAAACAGGGTCACCACCAGCAGCACGCTCATGTAGATGATGAGGGGCTCGATGTCGTCATCCTCGATCTCGGTCAGGGGGATGCGGACCCACATCTGGCTGGCCTGGGGTGGCTGGATCCAGATGATGTAGTGATCCTGAATCTCTACCCTCACCTTGGTCTTGCCCCCCAGCTCGCGGCTGATGCTCTCCTCCAGATAGGGGTAGGGTTTGGACTCCTTGAGTCCGTGCTGCTCCGCCTCTGTCTGGGTATAGATGTCACTGCCGGTCGCCACATAGACCAGTGCCTCTGCATCTTCGCTCAGCGCCAGCTGGTTGCTTTCGACCGGAAAGATGAGTTTGACCTGATTGGCCAGCAGATGACTGATCTGCTTGACGGTGGGCGCCAGCAGATAGTTGTAGAAGGTGGCGTAGGAGACAACCTGATAGACCACCAGCACGGCGGCCAGGAACCAGAGCATGCGGGAGAACATGCTACCCACTTTTTTCATTCCCCGTCACCGTCCGGCACGAAGACATAGCCCAGGCCCCACACCGTCTGCAGGTAACGGGGCTGAGCCGGATCCTGCTCCAGCAGGCGGCGCAGACGGGAGACCTGCACGTCGATGCTGCGCTCGGTGGCGGTGTATTCCCGGCCACGGGCCAGGTTCATCAGCTTGTCTCGGGAGAGCGGCTCGCGAGGGTGGCTCACCAGCACCTTGAGCACGGCGAACTCGCCGCTGGTCAGGGCCACCGGCTCGCCGTCCCGGCTCAACTCCCGGGTCGCCAGGTTGAGCTGATAGGCGCCAAAGCTCACCATCTTCTCGGCGGCGGAAGGCGCACCGGGCAGCTCGACGGTATGGCGGCGCAACACGGCGCGGATCCGGGCCAGCAACTCACGGGGATTGAAGGGCTTGGGCAGGTAATCATCGGCTCCCATCTCCAGCCCGACGATACGATCCACTTCGTCCCCCTTGGCGGTGAGCATCAGCACCGGGATCTGGTTGCCGGCCTCGCGCAGACGGCGGCAGATGGATAGGCCGTCCTCCCCCGGCAACATCAGGTCGAGCACCATCAGGCTGAAATTCTCGCGGGTCAGCAAGCGATCAGCCTGCTCGCCATTGGCAACGCCCCGCACCACAAATCCCTGTTCGGTGAGGTAACGCTCCAGCAGGGAGCGTAGTTTCAGGTCGTCGTCGACCACCAGGACCTTGTATTGCTGACTCATTGCCGCCTCTCCTCTCTGTCTCCTCCCAATACTAGGGCCCGCTCTGGCAACCACAAAGCATAAATATGTTACCGGTTATTACCCTTGGCCGGGGGTTCCCAGGGACAGGAAGGCTCCCAACGAGCCTCTCACCACGTGTTTCTGCTCGACAGTCAGACGACAATGGCTAAGATCCCGAGCAAGACGACGCAACCCGCCATCCAGGCAGCAGGGACTGATAAGCCCATGAAAACCAAACTCATCACCCGTGAAGGCTACAACCAGCTCCGGCAGGAACACGACACCCTGTGGCGCGAGGAGAGACCCGAGACCACCAAGAAGGTGGCTTGGGCGGCGAGCCTCGGGGATCGCAGCGAGAACGCCGACTACCAGTACAACAAGAAGCGGCTGCGGGAGATAGACCGCCGGGTCCGCTACCTGCGCAAGTGCCTGGAGGAGCTGACCATAGTCGATTACTCCCCCTCCCAGGAGGGCAAGGTGTTCTTCGGCGCCTGGGTCGAGGTGGAGAACGACGAGGGTGAAACCAAGCGTTTTCGCATCGTCGGCTATGACGAGATCTTCGGCCGCAAGGATTACATCTCCATCGACTCCCCCATGGCCCGCGCCCTGCTCAAGAAAGAGGTGGGCGACGAGGCCATGGTGCGAACGCCAGTGGGTGACGTCTGCTGGTACATCAATGAGATCAGCTATCCCAAGTAAGCCAGCGCTGGCCCAGTCTGCCAAATCGGCTGACGAGGCCAAGATGGACAGCATGCTCGGCCACCGGATGCGATTCGTGTCATTTTTGCCGGAGTGGCATCCCACTGCCCGACCCCATATAGTGCTCACACCCGGCGCCTTGTGGCGCCAACCGGCCCGCGCGACAGTGGCCCGGCTGGTACCTTGAGTACCGCCGGGACAGACCCCCTGCCCGGCGACATCGCCTCGCGCCTGCCCGTTGACCAGGACCCGACCACAGAGACCACAGATGCACAGCCATGTAATTGAGAGACAGATTGCCGGTGAGCTGAATGCCCGCCCGGAACAGGTGCAGGCCGCCGTGCGCCTGCTGGATGAAGGCTCGACCGTTCCCTTCATCGCCCGTTATCGCAAGGAGGTGACCGGCGGTCTGGACGACAGTCAGTTGCGTACCCTGGAGAGCCGCCTCGGCTATCTGCGTGAACTGGAGGATCGCCGTCAGGTGATCATTCGCTCCATCGAGGAGCAGGGCAAGCTGACTCCCGAGCTGGCGCGCGAGCTGAAGGGTGCCGACAGCAAGACCCGGCTCGAAGACCTCTACCTCCCCTACAAGCCCAAGCGTCGCACCAAGGGGCAGATGGCCATCGAAGCCGGGCTGGAGCCGCTGGCCAACCTGCTGCTCACCGACCCCATGCAGGATCCGGAGCAAGCGGCGGCCCGCTTCCTCAATGCCGAACAGGGGATCACCGACAGCAAGGCGGCCCTCGACGGCGCCCGCTACATCCTGATGGAGCGCTTCGCCGAGCAGGCGGACCTCCTTGAGAAGCTGCGGGACTACCTGTGGCAGAACGCCACCCTGCGCGCCCGGGTGGTGGCGGGCAAGGAGCAGGAAGGGGCCAAGTTCAAGGACTACTTCGAGCACGACGAGCCGTTGCACAAGGCCCCCTCCCACCGGGTGCTGGCCATGCTGCGCGGGCGCAACGAGGGGATCCTCAACCTCGCGCTGGTCACAGGTGACGATGAGAGTGCCAGCCCCTGCGAAGGGATCATTGCCCACCACCTCAGGCTCAATCTGCAGAACCGCCCGGCGGACAAGTGGCTGCAGGGGGTGGTGAGCTGGACCTGGAAGATCAAGCTGTCGCTCCAGATGGAGACCGAACTGATCGGCCGCATCCGCGAGTCGGCAGAGGACGAGGCGATCAAGGTGTTCGCCATGAACCTCAAGGATCTGCTGATGGCGGCTCCGGCCGGTATGCGCTGCACCATGGGGCTGGATCCTGGTATCCGCACCGGGGTCAAGGTCGCCGTGGTGGATGCCACCGGCAAGCTGGTCGATCACGCCACCATCTATCCGTTCGAACCGAAACGCCAGATTGATCAGAGCCTCAAGACCCTGAGCGAGCTGTGCCAGAAGCATAAGGTCGAGCTCATCAGCATAGGTAACGGCACCGCCTCCCGGGAGACCGACCGCCTGGTGAGCGATCTGTTCGAGCGCTACCCCGCCGCCAAGGCTCAGAAAATCGTGGTGAGCGAAGCGGGGGCCTCTGTCTATTCCGCCTCCGAGCTCGCCTCCCAGGAGTTCCCGGATCTCGACGTCTCGATCCGTGGCGCCGTCTCCATCGCCCGTCGCCTGCAGGACCCCCTGGCCGAGCTGGTCAAGATCGATCCCAAGAGCATCGGGGTGGGCCAGTATCAGCACGACGTCGGCCAGAGCCAGCTGGCCCGCCGACTGGATGCCGTGGTCGAGGATTGCGTGAACGCGGTCGGTGTGGATGTGAATACCGCCTCGGTCGCCCTGCTCAACCGGGTCTCCGGCCTCTCCCAGACGCTGGCCCAGAACATCGTCGCCTACCGGGATGAGCACGGCGCCTTCAAGAGCCGCCAGCAGTTGCTGAAGGTGAGCCGGCTCGGCCCCAAGGCGTTCGAGCAGTGCGCCGGCTTCCTGCGCATTCGCGGCGGCAGCAATCCCCTCGACAGCTCGGCGGTGCACCCGGAGTCCTATCCGGTGGTGGAGCGGATCCTCGCCAAGCTGGAACAGACAGTGGAGAGCCTGCTCGGCAACAGCAGCCTGCTGCGCAGCCTGAAGCCGGCCGACTACACGGACGAGCAATTCGGCGTGCCCACCGTCACCGACATCATCGGCGAGCTGGACAAGCCGGGCCGCGACCCGCGCCCCGAGTTCAAGACCGCGACCTTCAAGGACGGAGTGGAGAAGTTAAGCGACCTGGTGCCCGAGATGGTGCTGGAAGGCGTGGTCACCAATGTCACCAACTTCGGCGCCTTCGTCGACATCGGCGTCCATCAGGACGGCCTGGTGCACATCTCCTCCCTGACCGACCGTTTCGTCAAGGATCCCCGCGAGGTGGTCAAGGCGGGCGACATCGTCCGGGTCAAGGTGCTGGAGGTGGATGCACCGCGCAAGCGCATCAGCCTGACCATGCGCCTCGACGAGAAAGCGGGACAACCCGCCCGCAAGCCTGTGGAATCCCGACCATCGGGTGCAGGCAGCGCCAGACCCAGGCAGGAGCCGAAACAGGGCGCCCCTGCCGGTGGCGCCATGGGCAACGCCTTCGCCGCCGCCCTCTCAAAGCTGAAGAAGTGACGATCCTGAATGACAAAAGCCCCGCGAGGGGCTTTTTACTGGGCGTCAGGCAGGCGACGGATTTTGAATCCACCGGATCCGGCCTCTCAGATGTCCTGGCTGAAGGTCTGACGAGGGGCTGGCCTGACGGCCTGCTGGTAGTGCTGGGCTATCACCTGATTGCGCCTGTCCATGTAGGCGCCAAGCGGCCCGATGGCAGCGCCTCTGGCGTCCATCAACTCCTTGCGGGCCTGAGCCTCTTTGGCGGTGGCGGCGCGGGCCACGCTCAGATCCTGTGACGAGGGTTCTGCCGGTGCCAGGGCGGCGGCACGCACCTGCTGCATCTTGGCGAGGGTGGCAGCCGGATCGCCATGGACGACACCGATGTCGATGGCCACCTCACCCCCGGTGGCGTAACGCTTGCCATCCGGCCCCTGGGAAAACTGGTAGCTGGGGCTGCCCGCATGCTCGCCACCTGCCATCTGGTGCGCCTGCTCGTGCTTGCGCACCTCGAGATCCCGCTCCACCAGTGCGGCCAGCTGGCGTTGCTGCCTCTGTTGCTCCTGCTGCTCGGGATCCTGCTGCTGCCGGCGCTGGCTCTCCTCCCCCGTGGCCTCGACGAAGCGATGGGACGGGGTCGTCGGGCTGGTCTGTGCATTATCCCGGGTCGAAGCGGCGGGCGGATTGGCCTGGGTAGCTCTGGACTTGTCTTTCTGGGAGGCAACACCGGACTCGGCGTTGGATGCCTCGCTCTGGCGGCTGGGAGGCACCAGTTCTGCGCGGCGGTTGTCAGTCTGCGCCGATTCCGTCTGCGGTTGCAGTTGATTCGGAATGATGGGCGGCAGGCTGACGTTGATGTTCATCTCACACCCTGATGTCGATCAGGGTGCCCAGCATGTCGCTGGCGGTCTGGATCACCTTGGCAGAGGCGCCGGCATGCAGCTCGGCCACCTTGAGATTCACCAGCTCGTCTGTCACCTGTACCTGATCACCCGCCGGGGTGTTGAGGCGGGCGAGCTGGCCGGATGCCTGACCGGCCAGTTGATCGGCCCGCTGGAATCCCTGTACGCCTGTGGTCATGGCAGAATCGATACGCATCGGCTCACTCCTTTCATGGTTGGCTAATTATCCACCACCTCGAGGCGTTATTGAAGCATGTCGCTCAAGGATCAGCCAATGAACTGTCGCAACAGGGTGATGAAAGGCTCTGGATGGGAGATGAAGGGGGCGTGGGAGGCCTTCTCCAGCACCAGGCTGCGGCTCGCGGGATAACGCTCGTCCAGCAGCGGTATGGCCGCCTTGGGCACCAGGGAGTCCAGCCTGCCATAGATCCGCAGCCAGGGCAGATCCAGACCGACCAGCTCATCCCGCAGATCCACGTCGGCCAACAGGCCGAGACCCGCCTCCAGCGCGGCAAGCCGGGGAGCCGGACGCTCCGCCAGCCAGTGGCGCAACTGGCGAATGTCGTTTCTGGCATGCTCGCTGCCCATGGCCTGGATCGCCAGGAAGCGCTCTATGGTCTGCATGAAGTCCCCCGCCAGCATCTGGTTGAACCCAGCAAGCACCTTGGGGGCTATCCCGGGCCAGTCTTCGCGGGCCATGAAGCAGGGGGAGCTGGCGACAGTAATGAGGGTGTGGAGGCGCTCAGGCCGGGTCAGGGCCAGTTGGCTCGCCACCAGACCGCCGAGGGACCAGCCGAGCAGATGGCATTTTTCCGGCAGGACTGTGGCGACCTGCTCCGCCAGCCAGGGCAAGGAGTAGTCACTCCCCTCGTACAGAGGGCTGTTGCCAAATCCGGGCAAGTCCACCAGGTGCAGCCGATAGTGGGCCGCCAACTGCTGGGCAATACCGTGCCAGACAGCACCATTCATGCCCCAGCCATGCAACAACACCAGGTCCTGACCCTGGCCAAACCGCTCAACCGATACGCTCATCTAGACTCAAGATCCCTGTTCATCTGCTTGGAGCCTGCATGTTAAAGCGGCTGCTCGCCAAAGCAAGTCCGATCCTCGGCAGCCGGTCCGACTGGCTCGGCCTCTGCCTGCTCTGTCGCCAGCCCTGTGATGATCAGCCTCTGCTGTGTAGCTGGTGCCAGCAGTCCCTGCACCAGCCTTGCCGCAAATGCAGGCTGTGCGCGGCCCCCTTGCCAGAGCAACATGCAGGAAACGAGCTGCTGTGCGGACGCTGCCAGCGCAGGCCCCCTCCCTGGGAACGGCTGCAGGTGATAGGCGACTATCAGCCCCCCTACTCCCTGCTCATTCCCCGGCTGAAATACTCGGGCCAGATCCTGCTGGCGCCGCTGCTCGCCCAACTGCTGGCCGACCATCTGGAGGGAGACGATCCTCCCGAGGCCATCATCCCCGTTCCCCTGCACTGGTGGCGCCAGTGGTGGCGCGGCTTCAATCAGGCAGAGGAGATAGGAACCGCCCTCGGCAAGCTCACCGGCATCCCCTGTGACACCCGGCTGCTGCGCAGGGTCAGGGCCACTCCGCAGCAAACCCGGCTCAGTGCCGGCCAGCGGCGGCGCAACCTGCGCGGCGCCTTCCAGATAGCGCCCCACCATTACCGTCACGTGGCCCTGCTCGATGACGTGGTGACCACGGGGGCCACCGCAGGTCAGCTCAGCAGCCTGCTCCATGAGAGCGGCATCGCCAGGGTGGAGGTGTGGGCCATCTGCCGTACCCTGAGACACCTCAAATAACCGGGCAGGGATCCGGCCAAGCAGGCCGATGGCGGCATGATTCCGATACGCCCGGGCTCACAAGCTCGCCATCGACACGCTACCCAAGCCCCGCCAAGCGAGTTATCATGAATACCCTAGTCGTACACTCAGGTTTATGAGGATAGTGATGATCAGCATTTCCGACACCGCCCAGGCCCACTTCCGCAAGTTGCTGGAAAAGCAGCCTGATGGCACCAACATCCGGGTGTTTGTGGTCAATCCGGGAACCCAGAATGCCGAGTGCGGCGTATCCTATTGCCCACCCGACGCGGTCGATCCGGAAGATCAACACCTGCCCTTCAGTGGCTTCGACTGCCTGGTCGATCCCCTGAGCGCCCCTTACCTGGTCGATGCCACCATCGATTTCGTTACCGATCAGATGGGCTCCCAGCTCACCCTCAAGGCGCCCAACGCCAAGATGCGCAAGGTGGCCGACGATGCGCCCCTGGCCGACCGCATCGAGTATGTGCTGATGTCTGAAGTGAACCCTATGCTGGCCGGTCACGGTGGCAAGGTGACCTTGATTGACATTACCGACGACAAGCTGGCGATTTTGCAGTTTGGTGGTGGTTGCAACGGCTGTTCGCAAGTGGATTACACCCTGAAAGAGGGGATCGAGAAGCAGCTGCTGGAGAAATTCCCGGGCGAGCTCAACGGCGTGAAGGATGCCACCGAGCACCAGCGTGGCGATCACTCCTACTACTGATTTGTTGCCATTTCGGCGCAAAGAAAAGGCCCCGCCAGCTGGCGGGGCCTTTTGCATTCTGCGGCGGGCAGATCACTCGTCCTTCTTGTCTCGCGACAGCAGGGCGATGGCCGCCTCTTTCGGGTTCTTGCCTTCGTACAGCACCTTGAAGATCTGCTCGCAGATGGGCATCTCGACGCCACAACGGGCCGCCAGCAGATGCACCTCCTTGGTGTTGCGATAGCCTTCCACCACCTGACCGATCTCGGTCATGGCGGTTTCCACCGACTTGCCGGCCCCGAGGGCCAGACCGAAGCGACGGTTGCGCGACTGGTTGTCGGTGCAGGTCAGCACCAGATCCCCGAGCCCGGCCATCCCCATGAAGGTCTTGACATCGGCCCCGAGGGCGGCACCGAGGCGCTGCATCTCCACCAGGCCCCGGGTGATGAGCGCGGTTCTGGCGTTGGCACCAAAGCCCAGCCCGTCGGAGAGACCGGCACCGATGGCGATGACGTTCTTGACCGCCCCCCCCAGCTGCAGACCGATGAAGTCCGGATTGGTATAGACCCGGAACGAGCGGCCGCAGTGCAGCAGTTGCGAGAGACCATCGGCAAAGTCGTCGTGGGTCGACGCCACCGAGATGGCGGTCGGCAGGCCGGCGGCCAGCTCCCTCGCGAAGGTCGGACCCGAGATCACCGCCAGCGGGATAGTCTCCCCCAGCACGTCACGGGCCACGTCCTGCAACAGGCGGCCGCTGTCCGGCTCCAACCCCTTGGTGGCCCAGGCGATACGGGTATCGGGGCGCAGGAAGGGTTTTACCCGGGCCAGCACCTGACCGAACACATGGCTCGGCACCACCAGCAGCAACACGGGAGCGGCCTGCACCGCCGCTTGCAGATCCGCAGTCAGCTGCAGATCGGCGGGAAAAGGAACATCAGGCAGAAACGCCTTGTTGCAGCGATCTTGTTCCAGCTCGGCGACATGGGCGGGATCGTGCCCCCACAGCAGGGTCGGATGGCCGTTGCGCGCCAGAGAAATGGCAAGGGCGGAGCCATAAGACCCCGCCCCCAAGACCGAGATTGCGATCTGGTCGGCCATTATCAGGCTTCCGCAGTTGCCTGCTGGGCCTGAACCTGTGCCATGTGCTGGGCAAACAGGGCGTCGAAGTTGACCGGTGCCAGGTTCAGCTGCGGGAAGGAACCCTTGCTCACCAGGTTGGCCACGGCTTCGCGGGCATAGGGGAACAGAATGTTCGGGCAGAAGGCGGCCAGGCAGTGTGCCAGCTGCGGCTCCGGCAGGTTGCCGATGGTGAAGATACCAGCCTGCTGCACTTCACACAGGAAGGCAGTTTCGGTTTCCAGCTTGCAGGTCACGGTCAGGGTCAGCACGACCTCGTACACGCCGTCAGCCAGGACATTGGTCTTGGTGTCCATGTCCAGCTTGACGTCCGGCTGCCACTCTTTCTGGAAGATGTGCGGAGTATTGGGGGCTTCGAAGGAGACATCCTTGGTGTAGACACGCTGGATGTGGAATTCCGGTTGCACTTCCTGATTGTTGATTTCGTCAGCCATTTCGTTTGATTCCTTTTTAAGAAAATAGGTGGGCGCAGGCCCTTAAATCAGCGTTTTTTGGTCACCGGCAGATTATCTGCACGCCATTGGGCCATGCCACCGCTGAGCACATATACCTGTTTGAAGCCGGCCTTGCTCAGTTGGCGACCCGCGCCACCAGCGGTCATCCCCGACTCGCACACCACTATGATGGGGGCATCTTTGTGCTTTTCAACCGGGCCCAGATTGTTCGCCTGGATCTGGGTGAGGGGGAGATGATGGGCACCGGCCAGATGACCCTTGGCAAACTCATCCTGACTGCGAATGTCCACCACGATGGCATTTTCACGGTTGATCAGCAGGGTGGCGCCGTGATTGTTCACCGCCTTCACCGGAGAAAAACGAGCACGCACAGTGGTATACACCAGGGTGCCTGCCAGGCCGAACCAGGCTGCTGCCAGCAGCGGGTTGCGGGCCGCAAAATCCAAATACTCTTGCATCTTCTACTATCCAGGGACCAAGACAAGGGCCCGAGTATACATGGGGCCCTTGATAAGATCAGCCATCTTGGCGGCAAAGCGAGAGCAAGCTCCCATCAGGGATTGCCCGTCCCAAAACCGGCTTGGGGAAGGGCTGCCACCCGCTTCGGGAGAGAGGCGCCAGGGGGAAAACCCTGCACAAAGACAAGCCGGCAACATGCCGAAAACAGTGGGATAACAGGTAAAAACAGAGGTGGAAGAGGGACTTGGCTATCAGGTGACTATTTCGGCAGATGTAGTAATATTACGCTAGTTTCACTTCCCGCAATTCATTCCTATCCGAGAGGACATAGTCTTATGTCAACAGCTAAGAAACCTTTGGTTCTGGTCATCATGGACGGTTGGGGCTACAGCACCAAGCAAGAGCACAACGCCGTTGCCGCCGCCAAGACCCCGAATATGGATCGTCTGGCCCGTGACTACACCAGCACCCTGATCTCCGGCTCCGGCCTGGATGTGGGTCTGCCGGACGGCCAGATGGGCAACTCCGAAGTGGGCCACGTCAACATCGGCGCCGGTCGCATCGTCTACCAGGAGCTGACCCGCATCTCCAAAGACATCCAGGACGGCGACTTCTTCCAGAACGTCGAGCTGGGCAAGGCTGTTGACACCGCCGTGACCAAGGGCAAGGCCGTGCACATCATGGGCCTGATGTCCCCGGGTGGCGTACACAGCCACGAAGAGCACATCATGGGCATGATCGAAATGGCCGCCAAGCGTGGCGCCGAGAAGATCTACTTCCACGCCTTCCTGGATGGCCGCGACGTGCCGCCGCGCTCCGCCCAGTCCTCCATCGAGCTGTTCGACGCCCTGTTCGCCCGTCTGGGCAAGGGTCGTTTCGCCTCCATGATCGGCCGTTACTTCGCCATGGACCGTGACAACCGTTGGGATCGCGTGCAGCAAGCCTATGACCTGATGACCCAGGGCAAGGGCGAGTTCACCGCCGACAGCGCCAGCGAAGCCCTGGCCAATGCCTACGCCCGCGACGAGAACGACGAGTTCGTCAAGGCCACCCGCATCGGTGACGCCGCCCCGATGGAAGACGGCGATGCGCTGATCTTCATGAACTTCCGTGCCGACCGTGCCCGCGAGATCACCCGCGCCTTCGTCGACAGCGACTTCACCGGCTTCGCCCGTGCCGCCACCCCGGCCCTGAACTTCGTGATGCTGACCGAGTATGCGGCCGACATCAAGACTGCCTGTGCTTACCCGCCCACTGCCCTGGTGAACACCCTGGGTGAGTGGCTGGCCAAGCAGGGCAAGACCCAACTGCGCATCTCCGAGACCGAGAAGTACGCCCACGTCACCTTCTTCTTCAACGGTGGCGAAGAGTCCTGCTTCACCGGCGAAGATCGCGAGATCGTCGCCAGCCCGAAAGTGGCCACCTACGACCTGCAGCCGGAGATGAGCTCCGAAGAGCTGACCGACAAGCTGGTCGGCGCCATCAAGAGCGGCAAGTACGACGTCATCATCTGCAACTACCCGAACGGCGACATGGTTGGCCACACCGGTGTGTTCGATGCGGCCGTCAAGGCTTGTGAAGCCGTTGACCACTGTATCGGTCGCGTCACCGAGGCCCTGGCCGAAGTGGGTGGCGAGTGCCTGATCACCGCCGACCACGGTAACGCCGAGAAGATGCTGGACGAAGAGACTGGTCAGGCGCACACCGCCCACACCAATCTGCCGGTTCCGCTCATCTATTTCGGTCGCAAGGCCGAGGTGCAGGAAGGCGGCAAATTGTCCGATCTGGCCCCGACCATGCTGACTCTGATGGGTCTGCCTGTCCCGCCGGAAATGACTGGCAAGCCCCTGATGATTCTGAAATAATCCTGCCCCATGCGGGGATGCGAAGTTATTTCACAGAAAACCAGTCGCGTCGGCCTGTTGGCCGGCGCGCTGTTTTTTTGCCTGGTCGGCGGCGCCGGCACGGCCCAGGCTGCGAACCAGCAGCTGGGGGCCATGCAGTCCGAGATCAAGGAACAGCAGAAGACCCTCAAGCTCAGCAAGCAGGAGCTTGCCAAGCTCAACACCCAGCTCAAGGCTGACGAGCAGGCCATCTCGGCCGCCGCCGCCAAGCTGGATCAGACCAGACAGCAACTGAAGCAGAACCAGCAGAAGCTGGCCGAGCTGCAGCAGGACAAGCTGGCGCTGGAACAACAAGCGAAACACCAGAAACAGTTGCTGGCCAAGCAGGCGGAAAGCGCCTTCCAGGCGGGCAACCACGACTACCTCAAGCTGCTGCTCAACCAGCAGGATCCGGCCAAGCTGAGCCGCTCTCTCGATTACTACGACTACCTCAACAAGGCCCGCATCGAGGCCATAGACGCCCTGCGCGCCACCCGCAACAAGCTGGCGAAAAACCAGCTGGCCACCAAAGAGACCGAGACCAGGCTGCAGACCCTGCTGAGTGAACAACAGCAGCATCACCAGAGCCTGCTGGCCAGCCAGCAGAGCCGGGCCAAGGTGCGCAACCAGTTGCAGCAGTCGGTGCAAAACGACGAACAGAAGCTCACCAAACTGGTCAAGGCGGAGAAAGCCCTGAAGGCGCGGCTGGAAGAGCTGCGCCGTCAGCGGGAAGAGCAGGAACGCCGTGAGCGTGCCGAGCGGGAGCGCCTCGCCAAGATCAAGGCCGAGCAGGAGCGCCAGCGCCGCCTGGAGGCGCAGCGACTGGCCGCCGAGCAGAAGCGGATTGCCGAGCAGCAACGGATCGCGGCACAGCAGCGGCAGGCCGGCGAACAGCAAAGGCTCGCCGCCGAGCAGCAGAGAGTCACCGAACAGCAGAACCGGGTGGCGAAGCAACAAGCCGCCGCACGCAGCAGCAGCACCAAGGCAAGTGGCAGCTACAACGGCCTCAGCACCAACGGCAGCCTGCGCTGGCCGGTACAGGGCCCCATCCTCATCTCCTATGGCTCGCCGCGCACCGCCGAGCTCAAGTGGAAGGGCACCCTGATAGGCGCAAGCGAGGGAACCCAGGTCAAGGCAGTCGCGCCGGGCCAGGTGGTCTATGCGGACTGGCTCGACGGCTTCGGCATGCTGCTGGTGATCGATCACGGCCGCGGCTACATGAGCCTCTACGGTCACAACCAGTCGCTGCTGCGTCAGGTGGGCCAGAGCGTGGAGCAGGGCGAACCCGTGGCCCTGGTCGGCGACAGCGGCGGTCAGGACAGACCCGGTCTCTACTTCGAGATCCGTTACCAGGGCGAGGCCATCAACCCGACCAAGTGGCTGGCCAGACGCTGAGTCCCTGCTGATGGGGCCATCAACCCGGCCAACAACAGCTGGCCAGACGCTGAGCCCCTGCTGATGGGGCCATCAACCCGGGCAACAGCAGCTGGCCAGACGCTGAGCCAGCCCCCCTCATCTCCAACCCTTCTCCCGCGAGGGGAGGAGGGTGCAAAGGCGGCAACACCGCTTCGTTTACCACTTCACCTAGCAAAAAGCCTGCATCGCGCAGGCTTTTTGCTTTGCAGGGGAAGAGCAACGCCGCCCACCCCCGTTGATGAAAACTTACCTCTTTTCCACCCCGCTCAGGGGAAGACCACCAGCCCGATCTGCTCCAGCAGCCCCTGCTGCTGCTCTTCATTGATCTGCACGCCGTCCAGGTTGACCCGGCGCAGATCCAGCCTGGGCAGGTCGCACTGGCGCAGATCGCAGCCCTGTAGGTTGAAGCTGGTCCAGTCGATCTGCCCAAACTCGGAGCCGCTCAGATCGGATCCCGCCAATGAGGCCCCCAGCAGGCTGGCCCCCTGCCAGCGGTTGCCGCCGAGCTCGCACCTCTCCAGCAGGCAACCGTCGAAGTTCGCGTAGCTGAAGTTGTTGCCGGTCAGATGGGCCTCGCAGAAGTAGCTCTTGACGGTGATCTGGTTGGCAAAGCTGGCGTGGGCGAAGTTGATGCCCATGGCCTGGCAGTCGCGCATCTCCAGCCCCAGGCACTGGCTGCGGCTGAAGTCAGCCAGGGTCAGATCGCAGCGTAGGAAGCTCGCCTCTCGCAAATCGCAGCCCTGCAACTGGCAGCCGAGCTCGAGCTCCCGCTCATAGAAGCTGCAGTCGACGAAGCGGCTCTCCCCCAGATCCAGCCAGGAGAAATTGCATCCGACGAAGCGGCACTCCGAGAACGATTGCCCCTCCACCTCCTGCTGCTCGAACCTTTTCCCCTCGAAGCACTTGCCCTTGATCATCCCCAGCCTCTCCTGTGATGGCGTCATATGCTGACTTTTTTGCGCAAAAACGGTAATGTTACCTGTAACATTCTTTGCCGGATCCCGAGATGAACGACACCCGCAAGCGCCGCCCCACACTGCAGGACATCGCCGACCTGACCGGGGTCACCAAGATGACCGTCAGCCGCTACCTGCGTGACCCGTCCGCCGTGGCCGAAGGCACCCGTGAGCGGATCGCCGCGGCGGTGGAGGAGCTCGGCTACATCCCGAACCGGGCACCGGACATGCTCTCCAACGCTACCAGCAAAGCGATCGGCATCCTGATCCCCTCCCTCTCCAACCAGGTCTTCTCGGCGGTGATCCACGGCATAGAGGCGGTGACCCGGCCCGCCGGCTACCAGACTCTTCTGGCCCACTATGGCTACAGCCCGGAGCGGGAGGAGGAGCAGGTCGCCTCCCTGCTCTCCTACAACGTGGATGGCCTCATCCTCTCCGACACCCAGCACACGGATCGCACCCGCAAGATGATCGCCACCGCCGGCATCCCGGTGGTGGAGACCATGGATCTGCCGCTCTCCCCCATCGACATGGTGGTCGGCATGGATCACCGGGCCGCCGCCCGGGCCATGGTAACAGAGATGCTGCGCCGGGGACGGCGCAAGGTGGTCTACCTGGGGGCGCGCCTCGATGTGCGTACCCAGTTGCGGATGGAGGGCTACTACCAAGCGATGGCGGACTTCGGCCTGGATGGCCAGCACCTGCTGACCGAGCAGTCCTCCAGCTTCACCCTGGGGGGCCAGCTGCTGGAGCAGGCCATGGCCCGCTACCCCGATCTGGACGGCCTGTTCTGCACCAACGACGACGTGGCGGTCGGTGCCCTGCTGCAGTGCCAGGCCAGGTGGATACCCGTACCCCAGCAGATTGCCATCGCCGGCTGCAACGCCCTCGACATCGGCCACGCCATGACCCCCAAGCTCGCCAGCATCAGCACTCCGCGCGAGGCCATCGGCCGCGAGGCGGCCGCCATGCTGCTGGCCCGGCTCAATGGGCAACCCCAGGCCGAGCACCGCAAGGACATGGGCTTCTCCCTCTATATTGGGGAGAGTCTGGGATAATCCCCTCCCTCACAGACTAGAGCCACGCCGATAGCAAACAGGCCACCCGAAGGTGGCCTGTTTGGTTTTTCTGCACAACTGATGCTTAGCGTTTAACCATTTCAACCGCTTCACGGGAGAGACGGGTCACCTCGTCCCAGTTGCCACTCTTGACCGCATCGGCGGGCAGCATCCAGGAGCCGCCGACCGTGGCCACGCATTTCAGCGCCAGGTAGTCAGCGACGTTTTTCGGGCCTATGCCGCCGGTGGGGCAGAAGCGAACCTGGGGCAGAGGGGCGGCAATGGCGGAGAGCGCCTTGGTGCCGCCGTTCGCCTCGGCCGGGAAGAATTTGAGGTGGTCATAACCCGCTTCCAGCGCCTGCATCACCTCGGACGGCGTAGCAACTCCCGGGATCAGCGGCGCCGTGCTCTTGGCCGCGTGGGCCAGCAGGGCCGGGGTCATCCCCGGGGAGATGACGAAGCGGGCACCGGCGGCAACGGCGGCATCAAACTGCGCGCAGTTGAGCACGGTACCGGCCCCCACCATGGCATCCGGCATCGCCTTGGCGATCAGAGCGATGGCCTCGAGGGCCACCGGGGTGCGCAGGGTGATCTCGAACACCGAGATGCCGCCATCCAGCAGCGCCTTGGCCATCGGCAGGGCCTGCTCCAGGTCGTTGATGACCATCACGGGCACCAGGGGGGAGGCGGCAAACACCTCGGCAGGGGTCACTTTCCAGTTCTGCATAGCTCTTCCTCAGTCAAAGATGGTGGCGCCGCACTCGGCGCTCGATACCGCGCGACGCATCACGCTGAACAGTTCACGGCCCCACCCCTCTTGTTCCAGGGTGAGATCGATCTCGGCCTGGGTACGGCCACTCAAATCGGTCAGGCAGTCGAGGCGACCGGACTCGGCATCCACCCGCAGCAGATCGCCATCGGCAAGCAGGCCTATGGCCCCGCCGTGCAACGCTTCCGGGGTGACGTGGATGGCGGCCGGGATCTTGCCGGAGGCGCCGGAGAGACGGCCATCGGTGACCAGGGCCACCTTGTGACCCGCCTTCTGCAGGTTGCCGAGCACCGGCATCAGTTTGTGCAGCTCCGGCATGCCGTTGGCAGCCGGGCCGTTGTGGCGCACGACGATGACGGCGTCCTGATTGAGATCCCCGGCCTTGTAGGCCGCCTCCACCGCGTGCTGGGAGGAGAAGACCCGGGCCGGCGCTTCAATCACCCGGTATTCGGGGGCGACCGCTGAGACCTTGACCACGGCGCGGCCCAGGTTGCCACTGAGCAGCTTGGTGCCACCTGTGGCCTGGAACACGCTGCCAGCGACGGACAACACGCTCGGATCCGTACTCTCCCCCACCGGTTGCCACACCAACTTGCCATCCACCAGCGCGGGGCGGCTCAGGTAATCCTGCATCTCGCCAAACACCGGGGTGGCATCCAGGTGGATCAGGTCCGCCTCCGCCAAACGGCGCATCAGGCCAGGCACGGCACCCGCCTGCTCGAAGGCGTTCACGTCAGCCGGGCCGTTCGGGTACATGCGCACCAGCAGCGGCACCACGTCGGAGAGATCGCTCAAGTCGTCCCAGGTCAGCTCCAGGCCGGCGGCGCGGGCCAGCGCCACCATGTGGATGCTGTGGTTGGTGCTGCCACCGGAGGCGAGCAGGGCCACCAGGCCGTTGACCAGGGCGCGCTCGTCCAGCACCTCACTCAGGGGGCGGTAGGCCGGGGAGCCCGGGATCATGGCGCTGATGCGGCGGGCCGCCTCCTCGGTGAGGGCGTGGCGCAGCTCGCTGTGGGGGTGGACGAAGGCGGAGCCCGGCAGCATCAGCCCCATGGCCTCGAACACCAGCTGGTTGGTGTTGGCGGTGCCGTAGAAGGTGCAGGTGCCGGCCGAATGGTAGGCGCCGCACTCCATCTTGAGCAGGGCATCGCGGCCCACTTCGCCGGCGGCGTACTGCTGGCGCACCTTGACCTTCTCGTCGTTGCCTATGCCGCTCGCCATGGGGCCAGCGGGCACGAAGGCGGTGGGCAGGTGAGCGTGGGAGAGGGCCCCCATGATCTGGCCCGGGGCTATCTTGTCACAGATGCCGAGCAGCAGAGTGGCGTCGAAGGTGTTGTGGGAGAGGGAGACGGCGGTGGCCTGGGCGATGAGATCCCGGGAGAACAGGGACATGTCCATCCCCGGCTGGCCCTGGGTCACGCCGTCGCACATGGCGGGCACGCCGCCGGCGACCTGGGCGCTGTGGCCGAGTCCGGCCAGCGCCCCCTTGATGATGTCCGGGTAGCCCTGATAGGGCTGATGGGCGCTCAGCATGTCGTTGTAGGCGGTGACGATGGCCACGTTGGCGCGGGTCATGTCGAGGATGCGCCCCTTGTCATCACAGCTGGAAGCGGCCACGGCGTGGGCCAGGTTGCCGCAGGAGAGGGAGGCGCGGGTCTTGCCCTGCTCGGCCTGGCGCTGGATGCGAGCCAGAAAGGTCTGGCGGCGAGCGACACTGCGCTCGCGGATGCGGTTGGTCACTTCGGTGATCACGGGATGGGTCATAGGATTGTCTCCAACACGGAAATACGGGCGCGATCGACAGGGGCCGGGCGCGCGAAATGGCTCATTGCACCTGCGCCAGGGCGGTGACGGCGCGGTCGACCACCTGCTCGAAGGTGCCATCTATGTCGACGCGAAACACACCTGCCTCGCCATCCGGCCGCTCCAGGGTCTCAAACTGACTTTTTACCATGCCTTCCCGCATGAAGTGACCCTGGCGTGCCCGCATCCGGTCGAGAATGAGGGACTGGCTGCCGTCCAGAAACAGGAAGTGCACCGATTCGTTGCCCTCGCGGATCTGGTCGCGGTACTGCTTCTTGAGGGCAGAGCAGACGATGACGCCGAGCTCGTTCTTCTGCTCCAGGCTGTAGGCCGCATCGCGGATCCGCTCCAGCCAGGGCGCCCTGTCTTCGTCGTTGAGAGGGTTGCCGCCCGCCATCTTCTGGATGTTGGCGCGGGGGTGCAGATCATCACCGTCGATGAACTTGGCGCCCAGGGCGCTGGCCACCTTGAGGCCTATGCTGGACTTGCCACTGCCACACACACCCATCACGATAATGCTCTTGCCCGCCATTATTTGACCTCTCTCTCACTTTTCAAAAAACGTTTGTCTGATGGGTTCTAAGTTAGCACGTTACCGGTAACATGTTACCGGTAACGTTGCGCAATGTGAAGTGGAGCACAGAAATGTGCAGAACAACTACTAGAACCATTTGAGGACATTTTATGGACGGAGCGATGAACACACCCGATGTCGCCTATCTGCTCTCGGTAGCCGCTGGGGCTATCGTCATGCTGCTGGTGCTGATCATGCGATTCAAGGTACATGCCTTCGTGGCATTGACTCTGGTCAGCATGCTGACGGCCCTGGCCACCGGGGTCACCTATGACCAGGTGATCCCCACCATGCTGACCGGTTTCGGCGGCACCCTGGCCTCGGTCGCGCTGTTGGTCGGCCTCGGGGCCATGATAGGCAGGATCCTGGAGATGACGGGGGGCGCCAAGGTACTTGCCGACACCCTGATCAACCGCTTTGGCTCCCACCGCGCACCCTTCGCGCTCGGGGTCGCCTCCCTGCTGTTCGGCTTCCCTATCTTCTTCGATGCCGGCCTCATCGTCATGCTGCCCATCATCTTCAGCGTGGCCAAGCAGTTCGGCGGCTCCGTCCTCAAATATGCCCTGCCCTCCGCCGGTGCCTTCGCGGTGATGCACGCCTTCCTGCCACCCCACCCGGGCCCGGTGGCCGCCAGCGAACTGCTGGGTGCCAACATAGGGCTGCTCACCATAGTGGGTCTGCTGGTCGCGCTGCCGACCTGGTATCTGGGTGCCTATCTGTTCGGGCTCTGGTCCGGCAAGAAGTTTGAGCTGCCCCTGCCCCCGAGTTTCACCGAGACCGCAGAGCGACTCTCCGACAAGGCGCCGAGCTTCGGCCAAGTGATCTCCATCCTGCTGCTGCCGCTGGTGCTCATCTTCATGGATACCGGCCTCAACACCCTGGGCGTCATGGGTGTCATCGACAAGGGTGCGGACTGGGTCAATGTGCTGCGCATGGTCGGCAAGACCCCGGTGGCCCTGCTCATCACTGTGCTCTATGCCCTCTGGCTGTTCCGTCAGACCCAGGGCAAGGTGCAGCTCGAGAAGTTCTGCAACGACGCGCTGGCCCCGGTCTGCGCCGTCATCCTGGTGACGGGTGCCGGTGGCATGTTCGGCGGCGTGCTGCGTGCCAGCGGCATCGGCACGGCCCTGGCTGACGTGCTCTCCGACACCGGCATGCCGGTGATCCTGGCCGCCTTCCTGGTCTCCACCGCCCTGCGGGTGGCCCAGGGGTCTGCCACTGTAGCCCTGACCACCACGGCCGCCCTGATGGCGCCGACGGTCGCGGCCACGGCCGGGCTGAGCGATCTGGACCTGACCTTCATCGTCATCGCCATCGCCGGTGGGGCAACCGTGCTCTCCCACTTCAACGACTCCGGCTTCTGGCTGGTCAGCCGCTTCCTCAACATGGACGAGAAGACCACCCTCAAGACCTGGACCGTGATGGAGACACTGCTCGGTACCATCGCCTTCCTCATCGTTGCCATGGCAAGCATCGTCTTCTAAACCCACCATATCGGGGCCGCATCTGCCGGCCCCGATATGGCGTCCCATCGACATTTTTACGGATTCTTGCTTGGGCCCGTCGCCACAGATTGCTAGAATTGCCTATTCATCGCCCCGAGTGGAACGCTTCATCCCGTGATTTCAGGCTTCTCTATGCATTCATCGGCACATTATCGACAGTTGCTGGCACGTTTACCCCAGATCGCGGTTGCCGCAGATCAGTTCCAGGTACTCAACAGCGCCAAGGATTTCAAGAGCCGTATTCTCTCGCTCATCGCGGGCGCGACCCAGCGTATCTATCTGATCGCCCTCTACCTGCAAGATGACGAGGCGGGACGGGAAATCCTCTCCGCCCTCTACGCCGCCAAGCAGCGCAACCCCGCCCTCGACATCAAGGTCTTCGTCGACTTCCACCGTGCCCAGCGCGGCCTGATCGGCAAGGGCAAACAGGGGGGCAACCACCTGATGTATCAGGCCATGGCCGCCCGCCATGAACACCAGATAGAGATCTACGGTGTGCCGGTCAAGGGCCGCGAGCTGCTCGGCGTCCTGCACCTCAAGGGCTTCATCTTCGACGACATCCTGCTCTACTCAGGTGCCAGCCTCAACGACATCTACCTGCACCAGCAGGAGCGCTACCGCTTCGATCGCTATCACCAGATCCACAGCCAGGCGCTGACCCGCAGCATGGTCAACTACGTGGATGACGTCTTCCTCAAGAGCGAAGCCGTGCAGCGGCTGGATCGCCCCGGTATCCCGGGCGCCAAGCAGCTCAAGGGACAGATCCGCCGCTTCAAGCACAACCTGCGCACCAGCCAGTACCGATTCGAGAGCATACCGGCCAACAGCCAGGAGATCGCCATCACCCCCATGGTGGGCCTGGGCAAGCGCGGCAACCAGCTCAACCGGATGATCCGCAACCTGGTGCGGGCCACCGAGCGGGAGATCTTCATCTGCACCCCTTACTTCAACCCCCCCAAGGAGTTGAACAAGGATGTGGAAGCGCTGCTCAAGCGCGGCTGCAAGGTGACCATAGTGGTGGGCGACAAGACTGCCAACGACTTCTTCATCCCGCCGGAGGAGAAATTCTCCACCATAGGCGGCCTGCCCTATCTCTACGAGACCAACCTGCGCAAGTTTGCCGAGCGCAATCAGCACCACATCGACAGCGGCCGTCTCAACCTGATGCTCTGGTGCTGTGACAAGAACTCCTATCACCTCAAGGGGATCTTCGTGGACGAGGAGTGGGCCCTGCTCACCGGCAACAACCTCAACCCCCGTGCCTGGGCGCTGGATCTGGAGAACGGCCTGCTGGTCCATGACCGCCACCACCACTTGCGCGTGCGCTTCCAGGAGGAGCGCGACTGCATCCTGGCCCACACCCGTCGCATCAGCCACTTCGATCAGATCGAGCAGATCAAGGATTACCCCGAGCAGGTGCGCAAGCTGCTGGCCCGGATCCACAGGGTCAGGGCCCATATTCTGCTCAAGCGGATCATATAAGCCCTGTCCGCCTTCCCTGTCTGCCCCTCCAAAGGCCTCCCGTGTTCGGCAGGCCTTTGTCGTATGCGCCCTCTCACACCGCCCGGGGAGCCCCTGCCGCTGCAACGCGGCTTGCATCGAGGCAGCAACAACCCCTATCATCTGGACATATTTACAGTGTTTTCGGGCATCTAATTGATGAAATTGGATAAAATTCCTCTCGATAGCCTCAAGGGCGTCGGCAGCAAGATGCTGGAGAAGCTCGAGCGGCTGGGGCTGGCCACGGTACAGGATCTGCTGTTCCACCTCCCCCTGCGCTACGAGGACCGCACCCAGGTGTGGCCCATCGGCGATCTGCCCCCCGGGCTGCACGGCGCCGTCGAGGGCGAAATCCAGGACACCCAGCTGGTCATGGGGCGCCGCCGCATGCTGGTGTGCCGCATCAGCGACGGCACCGGCAGCCTGACACTGCGTTTCTTCAATTTCACCGCCGCCCAGAAAAACAGCCTGGCCCAGGGCCGCCTGATCCGTTGCTTCGGCGAGGCCCGTCCCGGCAAGTACGGACTGGAGATGGCCCACCCCGAGTACAAGCTGCTCGGCGAGGAGCAGGCCGGCCAGATCGAAGAGGCGCTCACTCCCGTCTACCCGACTACCGAAGGCTTGCGCCAGCTCAGCCTGCGCAGCCTCACGGATCAGGCGCTGGCCCAGCTCGACCTCTATGGCGTCGAGGAGTTGCTGCCCGCCGGCCTCTACCCCCAGCAGATCGAGCTCGCCGCCGCCCTGAAGCTGCTGCACCGCCCGCCCCCCTCGGTGGCGCTGGCCCTGCTGGAGAGCGGCCAGCATCCGGCCCAGCAGCGACTGGTGCTGGAAGAGCTGCTGGCCCACAACCTCTCCGTCCTCAAGGTACGCGCCCAGGCGCAGACCCAGCTGGCCCGCACCCTCAAGCCGGCCCCGGCCCTGGTGGAAAAGCTGCTAAGCGCCCTGCCCTTCACCCCAACCGGCGCCCAGAACCGGGTGGTGGCGGAGATAAGCCAGGATCTGCAACGCAGCCATCCCATGATGCGGCTGGTGCAGGGGGACGTGGGCTCAGGCAAGACCCTGGTCGCAGCCTTGGCGGCGCTGCAAGCCATAGGCAACGGCTGCCAGGTGGGGCTGATGGCGCCGACCGAACTCTTGGCCGAACAACACGCCATCAACTTCGCCCACTGGCTGGAACCCCTCGGCATCAAGGTGGGCTGGCTGGCGGGCAAGCAGAAGGGAAAGGCACGGGAGGAGGCGCTGGCCGCCATTGCCGACGGCAGCGTCAAGATGGTGGTGGGCACCCACGCCATCTTCCAGGAGCAGGTGGTGTTCCAGCGCCTGGCCCTGGTGATCATCGACGAACAACACAGATTCGGGGTGCACCAGCGCCTCGCCCTGCGTGAAAAAGGGGAGCGGGAGGGAGTGCATCCCCACCAGCTCATCATGACCGCCACCCCCATTCCTCGTACCCTGGCGATGACCGCCTATGCGGATCTCGATACCTCCGTCATCGACGAACTGCCGCCGGGCCGTACCCCCATCACTACGGTCGCCCTGCCGGACAGCCGCCGTCAGGATGTGATCGAGCGAGTCAAACTCGCCTGCGAGGAGGGCAAGCAGGCCTACTGGGTCTGCACCCTGATCGAGGAGTCCGAGGTGCTGGAGTGCCAGGCCGCAGAAGACACGGCAGCCGAGCTGCAAGCCAGGCTGCCCGGCCTGCACATAGGCCTGGTCCATGGTCGGATGCGCCCGGTCGAGAAGCAGCGGGTGATGGAGGAGTTCAAGGCGGGCATATTGCAACTGCTGGTCGCCACCACCGTCATCGAGGTGGGGGTGGACGTGCCCAATGCCAGTCTGATGATCATCGAGAACCCGGAGCGGCTGGGGCTGGCCCAGTTGCACCAGTTGCGCGGCCGGGTCGGCCGGGGATCTGTGGCCTCCCACTGCGTGCTGCTCTACCATGCCCCCCTCTCCAAGACGGCCCAGAGCCGGCTCGGGGTGCTGCGGGAGACCAACGACGGCTTCCTGATCGCCCAGCGCGATCTCGAGCTGCGCGGCCCGGGGGAACTGCTCGGCACCCGCCAGACCGGGTTGGCGGATCTCAAGATCGCCGATCTGGTGCGCGATCAACCACTCATTCCCCAGGTGCAGAAGATGGCACGCTTCCTCATGGACCGTCATCCCAACCATGTCGAACCGCTGATCCGCCGCTGGCTCGGCCTGCGGGATCACTACTCAAACGCCTGACAACACACCCCAAAACAGGAGGAAAGCATCCATGAATTCCTGGCTACGCGCCCTGCTCTATCTGTTTGCCTTCCTGTTGCTATTCGTCTGGGTCGGCCTCGGCCTGTTCGACGCCGAACGGGCCAAGGGCCCCATCGCCAGCTGGATCAGCCAGCAGACCGGCGTGCCTGTCACCATAGGCCGGCTGGTGTTCAACCCGCTTCACCCCTACACCCTGCTGGCGGAGCAGGTGCAATACGGGGATGCGGTGCAGCTGGAGAAGATCTATCTGGAGATAGACAACATAGACTGGCTGAACCGGGACGTGCGCATCGCCCACCTGGATCTCATCCGCCCCGTCATCAAGCTGCCGCTGCCGAACCAGCTGCCGACCCTGCCGGTGCACTCCCTCACCATCAGCGACAGCACCATAGACAACCTGAGCCTGTACAGCGAGGCCCTGACCCTGCGCGGCCTGAGCGCCACCCTGAGCGACTGGGAGCTGATCGACCCGAAACGCAAGCCCCAGGCCAACCTGACCCTGGGCATCAACCAGCTGGAGACGCCGCAGCTCACCCTGGCCCGCCTCAGCCTCAAGGGGCGACTGGAGGGGCAGGTGCTGAGCACGGACAAGCTGACCACCAACCTGTTCGAGGGTCTGCTGGAGACCGGCATGGTGCTGAACTGGCCGGAGCGCAGCCTGCAACTGCACGCCTTGAAGGCCCGTGGCATGCGGGTCGAGCTCGGTGACATCCCCCCTAGCGAGCTCCCCCTGCGCCGCATCACCCTGGATCGGGGCCAGCTCGATCGGGTCAGCGTCAATGCCATAGAGCAGGAGCTCTCCCTCAACAACTTCAGCGGTCAGCTCACCGCCTTCGACTGGCAGGCGGGCAGCCGGCCAAGCGGCTATCTCTCCGGCACCCTAGGGGATCTGGGCCGCGGCCTGTTCC
Organism: Aeromonas sp. sif0611; assembly: GCF_019218845.1. Classification (NCBI taxonomy): domain Bacteria; kingdom Pseudomonadati; phylum Pseudomonadota; class Gammaproteobacteria; order Aeromonadales; family Aeromonadaceae; genus Aeromonas; species Aeromonas sp. sif0611. The sequence continues at coordinate 40,789 of NZ_JAHUWU010000011.1, forward strand.
AGCTGGAAGCCATCGAGGGCAAGCTCGCCTTCTCCCCCCGGCAGATCGAGGCCGAGCTGCAGGGCAAGGCATACGAAGGGGAGTTCAATGTCGAGCTTGCCCTCGACACCCAGCTGCAAAAGCTGACCCTCAAGGACATGGCCCTGAGCGGCATGGACATCAGCCTGCCGGAAGGGTGGTGGCAGGAGTGGCAGGGCTGGCGCCCCCAGCAGCTCGACGTGCGCAAGCTGGCCTTCGACAGGCTCAAGGTGCTCTCCTTCGACGACACCCTGCCCCTCTCCCTGACCGGCTGGCAGCTCTATCTGAGCGATCTCAGCCTGAGGAACAACCAGCCGGGCCCGCTGCTCGGCCGTACCCGCATCGAGAGCAAGTGGTTCGAGCTGGTGTGGGATGGCTTGAGTGCCCGCAACGGCGTGCTGGACGGGGAGCTGACCCCCAGCACCTGGCAGCTCAACAGGCTAAGCAGCGAGCTGCCGGATGAGGGCTCCCTCAGCCTCAGCGGCCAATGGGGCAAGGTGCCCGGGCAGGAGAGCCGCCTGCAACTGCAGGGCAAGCAGCTGGATCTGGAGAAGTGGGGCGAACTGCTGCATGCACCTGTCTCGCTGGCGGGCAAGGTGGATCTGGAGACGGATCTGCAGGCCGATCTGGCCCCCCAGCCGGAGCAGACTCCCGGCAACTGGCGCCGCACCCTGCAGGGCAGCCTGAGCCTGGAGGCCAGGGATCCCTTCTGGGACAAGGTCGGGATAGACCCGCTGCTGGACAACTGGCTCAAGGAGGCGACCCCGCCCACCCTGACTCCCGAGACCCTGTGGCAGGTGATGCAGCAGGGAGATACCCCCTTCTACCACATCAGGCTGAAGGCCAGGGCTGAGCAGGGCAAGCTGCAGATCGAGCAGGGCGGGGCTTCCACCATCACCCACCTGCTCGGGTTGCAGGGCGGGGTCGATCTCGCCAGCGACCAGTGGCAGCTGGATCTCGGCGTGCTGAACAAGCGGCGCTGTGCCGAGCTGCTGGCGCGCTGGCGAGGCCCCCTTGAGAGCCCGGCCCTTGAATGGCGCTTCCCGAGCGGGGAAGCCACTTGCGACTGGGAGACTGGCGTACGCTACCCGGCCCAGGGACGCAGCGGCCCGCTCTGGCGTCCACCACAGCCCAAGCCGGCAGCGCAATAACGAACAAGGCCTCATCATGAGGCCTTGTTGCTATCGGATGCCAGACGACGGGGTCAGTGCCCCGCCCGCTTGATGGGCAGCACCACGTACTGGCCGACAAACTCCACCGCCAGCTTGCGGCCGCTGAACAGCTGCACCCGCAGGCTGAACTTGGCGGACTCCCCGTTCTTCAGCGGCGCCAGCACGGCGGGCATCCCCTCCCGGGCGACCCTGGCCTCAGGCTCCTCGCTCACGGGTCTGTAGTATTTGATGTTGCCCTCCGCCAGCACAGTATCCCCGCCCAGACCGGCCTCCTTGAGTTGCAGCCAGATGAGGCCCCAGCCCGCCAGCACGCACTGACTGTAAATGCTGCCGGCAAACATGGTGTCGTGGACGTTGAGGTTGGCCGCCAGGTTGGCCTTGAGGTGGAAGGTCTGGCCATCGTAGTGGGTGATGTGCACCCCCATCTTCTCGCTGATGGGGATCCCCCTCGACCAGCGGGTGGTGAGATCCTGACACCACTCGGGGCGATACTGTATGGTCTGCAGCGGGCTGATGGATTTGATCATCTGACGATGGGGAATGCGGCCGAAGGAGACGGGCCCCTCACCCACCTCGAGAAAACCGCACCTGCGATAGAACTCCACCGCCTCCTGGCGTGCGTTCATCACCAGCCGTTTCACCTTCTCGTCACGGGCCAGCTGTTCGAGATCCTCCACCATGCGGGCTCCCAGCCCCTGACCGCGAAACTCCGGACGCAGCGCCATAAAGCGGATCTGGGCCTCGTCACCCCCGATGAAGAGGCGGCCGACGGCGATGGGGGTGCCGTCTTCGGCCAGCATCAGCCGATGAATGGCGACGGTATCGTATTCGTCACGCTCGGAGCCCACGGGCAGATTGAAAGGCTTGCGCAGTAGTTCCCAGCGCAACTGGTAGTAGGCATCCAGCTCCGCTGGTGTTTCTGGGGTGACTACCCGATACATAAAGAGATCCTTGAGTTTGCGCCAACGGGCAGATTGAAGGGCTTGCGCAACAATGACTCCCGGCGCAGCGGGTAGCTGGCATCCAGCTCCGCTGGCGTTTGAGGGGTGACCACCCGGTACATAGCGACATCCTTGAGTTACACTGGTCGAAAGCCATCTTGCCGTGCAAATTCATGGACTTCAATCTGCAAGCGTACCAAGCCGATCACTTATTGCACCTCAGCGCCAAACCCGAACGCCGCCTCTCCATCCTGGAAAATGCCCGCCACCGCTGGCTGGAAATGGACGGCGTGGTGCAATCCGCCATGAGCCTGAGCCAACCGGAACACCTCTGCCTGCCCCATCAGCAGAGCATCGCCGAGCGGCTGCCCGCACAGGCGAGCCGGATCCTGGAGCTGGGGCTCGGAGGGGGGGATCTCACCCGTCATCTGGGGGCGCGCTGGCCCGAGGCCCGCCACGACTGCGTGGATCTGGACGCCGAGATCCTCACCCTGTTCCAGCAGTTTTTCCTGCCCTCAACTGGGGGTGCGCCACGGTTGCACCACGCCGATGCACTGCACTTCCTGCTGGAGAGCCAGGAGCAGTACGACCTGGTGCTGCTGGACCTGTTCAGCCAGGACGGCAATCCCCTGCTGCTGTTCCAGGCTCCCATCTATCAAGCGCTGGCCAACTGCCTGCGCGGCACTCTCATCATCAATCTGTTGCCACGGACCCATCTCGAACTGGCTCAGGCCAAAAAGCTGGCCGAGGAGTGGATAGGCCCCACCACGGTCCACGGGGTGCCGGGCTATCGCAACGTCATACTGCACGCCACCAATCTGAGCGCCTAGGACCTGCTGCGGGCCCCTAACTCTTGCTGGCGGGTCGCCGCGAGAGCCCTCGACAGGGTGAACAGCTAGCGCAACCCGGGCGCCAGCAATGACGCCTACACCTGCAGCCAGAAGGTCACGGGGCCGTCGTTGAGCAGCCTGACTTTCATGTCGGCGGCAAAGCGTCCCGTCTCGGTCGGCACGCAGCTCTCCCTGGCCCGGGCAACGAAGTAGTCGTAGAGCCGCTCGGCATCGCTCGGGTGGGCACCGCCGGAGAAGCTGGGTCGCATCCCCTTGCCGGTATCCGCCGCCAGGGTGAACTGGGAGACTACCAGCAAGCTGCCCCCGACCTGGCCCACGTTGAGGTTCATCTTGCCCTCTGCATCGGAGAAGATGCGATAGCCACTCACCTTGTGCAGCAGCTTGTCGGCCTTGGCCTCATCGTCCCCCTGCTCTACCCCGAGCAGTACCAGCAGCCCTTGTCCTATGGCCCCGGTCACTTCTCCCTCGACGGTCACGCTGGCCTCGGATACCCGCTGAATCAATGCAATCACATCCCTCTCCTCTCAAAACAGAACGACCGCCGCCGTCGTCATGACGGGAGCGGTCGTTGATGCTACCAATAAATACCCTGCCCGGGCCAACGCCTTTCCCACCCGGGGTCCGGCACACGATGGAAGGCAGGCCTCAAGCCAGCTCCTCTGCTCCCGGTTTCTCGTATTCCCCCAGGCAGGCGGTGGTCTCGGCGCCGAGCAACACCACCAACCAGCTCAGATAGACCCAGACGAACAGAATGGGGATGGTCGCCAGGGCGCCGTAGATGGCCTGATAAGAGGGAAAGTTGGTGATGTAGATGGCGAAGCCGCGCTTGGCCAGTTCGAACAGGGTGGCCGCCACCAGGGCGCCGATCAAGGCGTGGGTCAGCCGCACCTTGCAGTTGGGCACCACCGTATAGATAAGCAGGAAGCCGAACACAGAAAACAGGAACGGCAGGCTGCGCAGCACCAGATAGCCGGCGCCAAATAGGCTGTCAGCGGCAAACAGCTTCAGCGACAGTATGTAGGAGGAGATAGCGAGACTGGCCCCGATAAGCACGGGGCCCAGGGTCAGGATCATCCAGTACATGGCGAAGGCCTGAGCCAGCGGTCGATTCTGGGTCGAGCGCCAGATGTAGTTGAGGTTCTTGTCGATGGCCGAGATCAACATCAGGGCCACCACTATCAGGGCGCCGATGCCGACCGCAGTGGTGTTGGTGGCATTGGCCACGAAGCCGTCTATGTATTCCTTGAGCATCTCGCCGGCGGTGGGCACGAAGTTGTGATAGACGAACTGTTCCATCTGCTGTTTCAGGGTCTGGAACACCGGGAAGGCCGACATCATGCCGAACACCACGGCAACCATGGGCACCAGAGAGAGCAGGGTCACATAGGCCAGGTAGCCGGCGGTGACCGTCAGCCTGTCCTGCTGGAAACGGCCCCAGACAAACTGGGCGAAATGGGCACCATCGTGGCGCAAGAAGGAGAGTGCGTGGGCCAGGCGGCCGCGGATTTGCTGCTGCATCTTGATTCTCGTAAGCGTCATCATGCAGATATTGTGTCAGATAGGGTGCCCATCTGACCACCCATGAGCCGGTTCGGTGCCATCCCGGAGGCGAGAAGCTACCACGCGACCATAAAAAAAGAGGCCATAAGGCCTCTCTTTGGTCTGTCGATGAACAGCTATCAATCAAGCACGACCGGCGCGCTTGCGATCCATCTCGGTCAGCAGTTTCTTGCGGATACGGATGGCCTTCGGCGTGATCTCAACCAGCTCATCATTGTCGATGAACTCGAGAGCCTGCTCCAGGGTCATGCGGATCGGCGGAGTCAGCACCTGGGCTTCGTCGGTACCGGAGGCACGCATGTTGGTCAGCTGCTTGCCTTTCAGGCAGTTGACGGTCAGGTCGTTGGAGCGGGAGTGGATCCCGATCACCTGGCCCTCGTACACTTCGGTCGCGTGACCGATGAACAGACGACCACGGTCTTGCAGACCGAACAGGGCGAAGGTCAGGGCCTTGCCGGTAGCGTTGGAGATCAGCACGCCGTTCTGACGCTCACCGATGCTGCCACCCTTGTGCGGACCGTAATGGTCGAAGGTGTGGTACAGCAGACCGGTACCTGAAGTCATGGTCAGGAACTCGGTCTGGAAACCGATCAAGCCACGGCTAGGGATCATGAAGTCGAGACGGACACGACCCTTGCCATCCGGGGTCATGTTGGTCATCTCGCCCTTACGCAGGCCGAGTTGCTCCATGACGGAACCCTGGTGGATCTCTTCTACGTCCACGGTAACGGTTTCGAACGGCTCGTGCAGAACGCCGTCAACGGTGCGCAGGATAACTTCCGGACGGGATACCGCCAGCTCGTAACCTTCACGACGCATGTTTTCGATCAGGATGGACAGGTGCAATTCACCACGGCCGGAGACGCGGAACTTGTCCGGATCTTCGGTCTCTTCCACGCGCAGGGCCACGTTGTGGACCAGCTCCTGGTTCAGACGCTCCAGAATGTTGCGGGAGGTCACGAACTTGCCTTCTTTACCGGCGAACGGTGAGGTGTTGACCTGGAAGGTCATGTTCACGGTCGGCTCGTCAACAGAGAGCGGCGGCAGGGCTTCGACGGCATTGTTGTCACAGATGGTGTCGGAGATCTTCAGCTCGCCCAGACCGGTGATGGCGATGATGTCGCCCGCTTGCGCGTCGGCCACTTCGGTACGGGACAGACCCAGGTAACCCAGCACCTGACCAACCTTGCCGGTACGGTTCTTGCCGTTGGCACCGACGATGGTGACCTGCTGGTTGGTCTTGACGCGACCACGGGTGATGCGGCCGATACCGATAACACCGACGTAGGAGTTGTAGTCCAGCTGGGAGATCTGCATCTGGAAGCCACCGGCGGGGTCACCCTTCGGCTGCTCGACGTTGTCAACGATGGCCTGGAACAGGGGTTCCATGTTATCGGACTCGACGCTCTGGTCCAGGGTGGCCCAACCGTTCAGTGCAGAGGCGTAAACAACCTTGAAGTCCAGTTGCTCATCGGTGGCACCCAGGTTGTCGAACAGGTCGAATACCTGGTCCATTACCCAGTCAGGACGCGCACCCGGACGGTCGATTTTGTTGATGACAACGATAGGCTTCAGACCCTGGGCGAAGGCTTTCTGGGTCACGAAACGGGTTTGCGGCATCGGACCGTCAACGGCGTCGACCAGCAGCAGCACGGAGTCAACCATGGACATGACGCGCTCAACTTCACCACCGAAGTCGGCGTGACCCGGGGTATCGACGATGTTGATGCGGTAGTCATTCCAGCGGATCGCAGTGTTCTTGGCGAGAATGGTAATACCACGTTCCTTTTCCAGATCGTTGGAATCCATCAGACGCTCTTGACCATCAGTGGTACGGTCCAGGGTTCCAGACTGCTGCAGCAGCTTATCAACCAGGGTAGTTTTGCCGTGGTCTACGTGCGCAATAATCGCAATATTGCGTAAATTCTCTAACATTCTCGCCTCAATCACCGGGTAAAATTGGGCGCTAATTGTACTCTCGCCTTTGTGATCTGCCTAGCATAATTGCAGACCATTCGCGCACAACAGGGGATCAGGATCATAGACCCCATGCTGAAAGCCTGCTTAGATGGTGGCTGATCGTGCTGGCGCACCACGATGGTGCACCAAAACGATCCAAGGTTGCACCACTTTGAAGCGCAACCAAGCATGAAAGCGGGTGTCCCGGCAGCCTGAAACGGTGCAAATGCCCTGAAATCAAGCTGTCACAAACTTGGCACGATACTGGCTTATGTGAATGTGATGACGCATTCACCCAAAGAGTTTTAACACCGGAGGTTACTTAGCATGTCAGCCCAGAACGTTTTGGCCCTGATCCAGGAACACGAAGTCAAGTTTGTTGATCTGCGTTTTACCGACACCAAGGGTAAAGAGCAGCACGTATCCATTCCCTCCCACCAGGTCGACGAAGACTTCTTCGAAGACGGCAAGATGTTCGATGGCTCCTCCATCGGCGGCTGGAAGGGCATCAACGAGTCTGACATGGTGCTGATGCCGGATCCGGCCTCCGCCAAACTGGACCCGTTCACCGAAGAGACCACGCTGAACATCGTCTGTGACGTGCTTGAACCTGCCACCATGCAAGGCTATGACCGCGATCCGCGCTCCATCGCCAAGCGTGCCGAAGATTTCCTGAAAGCCAGCGGCATCGCTGACACCGTGCTGTTCGGGCCGGAGCCGGAATTCTTCATGTTCGACAACATCACCTTCTCCAACACCATGGGCCACAGCTTCGTGAAGATCGAATCCGAAGAAGCTGCCTGGAACTCGGGTACCGAGTACGAGCACGGCAACAAGGGTCACCGTCCCTTCGTCAAGGGTGGTTACTTCCCGGTTGCGCCGGTTGACTCCTCCCAGGACATCCGTGCCGCCATGTGTCTGGTGCTGGAAGAGATGGGCCAGGTCGTTGAGGCTCACCACCACGAAGTGGCCACTGCCGGTCAGAACGAGATCGCCACTCGCTTCAACACCCTTACCCTGAAGGCCGACGAAGTGCAGGTCCTGAAGTACGTGATCCACAACGTGGCCCACGCCTACAACAAGACTGTCACCTTCATGCCGAAACCCATGTTCGGTGACAACGGCTCCGGCATGCACTGCCACCAGTCCCTGGCCAAGAACGGCGTCAACCTGTTCGCCGGCGACCTGTACGGCGGTCTGTCCGAGATGGCACTGCACTACATCGGCGGCATCATCAAGCACGCCAAGGCCATCAACGCCTTCGCCAACCCGACCACCAACTCTTACAAGCGTCTGGTGCCGGGCTATGAAGCCCCTGTCATGCTGGCCTACTCCGCCCGCAACCGCTCTGCCTCCATCCGTATCCCGGTGGTGCCGAGCCCGAAAGCCCGCCGCATCGAAGTGCGCTTCCCGGATCCGGCTGCCAACCCCTACCTCGCCTTCGCAGCCCAGCTGATGGCCGGTCTGGACGGCATCATCAACAAGATCCATCCGGGCGATGCCATGGACAAGAACTTGTATGACCTGCCGCCGGAAGAAGCCGCAGAAGTGCCGACCGTTGCCGGTTCCCTGGACGAAGCCCTGTCCGCACTGGATGCTGATCGCGAATTCCTGACCCGTGGCGGCGTGTTCAGCGACGACTTCATCAACTCCTACCTGGAGCTGAAGCAGCATGACGTGGATCGTGTCCGCATGACCCCGCACCCACTGGAGTTCGAGCTGTATTACTCCGTTTAATCCGGTGCCCATTGCTTCATCATGACAAACCCGCCATCTGGCGGGTTTTTTATCTAAGGGGCTGAAATATCATGACTCATGGCATGATGCCTCAGAGTCGTCCGGCTCATCGAGTCCATGCTTCACCGCACATCCGACAATAGGCCCGACATTTTTTTCTCTGATAGGATTAAGGTGAACCCCGTCAAGGAGAGATGGATGAAAAAAGTACACCCGACATGGACGCTGGGCCTCTTGCTGATGATCTCCTGCACCGCCCAGGCGGCCAGAGTCTATTCCTGGGTCGATCCCCAAGGGGTAACGCATTACACAGACGCCCCTCCCCCCGGCAAGAACGCCAGGGAATTAGACCTGCGGGTCTCCCCCCTCATCGGTACCTCACCCCATTCGGTTCAGGTCGATGATTTCAACCATCTGACCGGTGTCGATGCAAGGAAGGCTCTGGAAGCCGCCCCTCTGGAGATAGAGCTGCTCTCCCCCGAGCCGGGCAGCACACTGCGCGACAACACGGGCAACATCGTCTTCCAGGCACAGGTCCATCCCCAGGCGCCGGTGCAATATGACGTGCGCCTGCTGCTGAACGACAAGGCCATTCCCCTCGTTCACAACAGCCTGGCCATCCGGGTGGAGAACCTGGATCGTGGCGCCTACGAGGCGCGGCTCGAGCTCCTCGCCAAAGACGGTACGATCCTTGCTAAATCCAAAGCAGCCACCTTTTACCTGCATAGAACGACTGTGAATCAGGCTCCCAAAGCCACCCCCAAGGCCAATTAGGGGTGATGTGACGCACCGATGCGGGTAAACTCAATGCACCATATCGGTGCATAATAGGTGTAAAGCACCGTTTTAGGGAGAAACCTGTGCCAACCCGCCTGGATCACGCCAAGACACTCTTGGACAACCTGCTGACCGCCGTCATCCTGATGGATGAACGGCTCTGCATTCAATTCGTCAACCCGGCGGCCGAACAGCTGCTGTCCCTCAGCGAACGGCGACTGATCGGGATCGAACTGCCCCATCTGCTGGAGCACATCTCCCTCGACCTGCAACGATTCAAGCAGTGCCTCATTTCAGGGCAGGGCTTCACCGACAGCGAAGTCACCCTGGTGGTGGAGGGAGAGCCCAGGCTGGTGGAGATCAGCGTAAGCCCCATGGCCGACCATGAGCAGCGGTTGATGGTGGTGGAGCTGCGCAAGATCGATCAGCAGAAGAAGATCAGCCAGGAGCTGCAGCAACATGCCCAGCAGCAAGCCGCCAAGGAGCTGGTGCGCGGGCTGGCCCACGAGATCAAGAACCCCCTCGGGGGCCTGCGCGGCGCGGCCCAGCTACTGCAAAAGGAGCTGCCGGACCCGGCCCTGCGCGAATACACCGGTATCATCATCGAGCAGGCCGACCGCCTGCGGGTGCTGGTCGATCGGCTGCTCGGCCCCCAGCGGCCGGGACGCCATCAGATGCACAATGTGCATTCGGTACTGGAGCAGGTGCGCCGCCTGGTGGATCTGGAACTGCCGCCCCAGATCCGCATCGAGCGAGATTACGACCCCAGCATTCCCGAGTTTGAGATGGAGCCGGACCAGCTGCAGCAGGCGTTTCTCAACATAGTCCGCAATGCCGCCGAGGCCCTCGGTGATCAGACCGGGCTCATTCGCATCAAGACCCGCACCGCCTTCCAGATCACCATTCATGGTCAGCGCTATCGCCTGGCCGCCGAGATCAAGATCATCGACAACGGCCCCGGCATTCCCGATGCCATTCGCGACACCCTCTTCTATCCCATGATCACTGGCAAGGAGGGTGGCACCGGCCTTGGCCTCTCCATCGCCCAGAATCTGATCGATCAGCACAAGGGACGCATCGACTGCATCAGCTGGCCCGGCCACACCGAATTCACCATCTACCTACCACTTCGCAAGTAAGGGAACCTCATGACAGCAAAAGTGTGGATCGTCGATGACGACAGCTCCATCCGGTGGGTCCTGGAGCGCACCCTTGGCAGCGAAGGCTTCGAATGCGAGAGCTTTGCCGATGGCGAAGCCCTGCTGAGCTCGCTGGAGATGCGCTCACCGGACGTGATCCTCTCCGATATCCGCATGCCGGGCATAGATGGCCTCAGCCTGTTGGAGCAGATCCACCGCCGCCAGGCCGATCTGCCCATCATCATCATGACGGCCCACTCGGATCTCGACAGCGCGGTTAACGCCTACCAGCGCGGCGCCTTCGAATACCTGCCCAAGCCGTTCGACATCGACGAGGCGGTCACCCTGGTGCGCCGCGCCGAGAATCATCTGAAAGAGCAGCGCACCAAGCGCAAGGCGCGCCAGCAGGAGGCCACCACAACCCCGGAGATCATCGGTGAGGCCCCCGCCATGCAGGAGGTGTTTCGTGCCATCGGCCGGCTGTCGCGCTCCAGCATCTCGGTACTCATCAACGGCCAGAGCGGCACCGGCAAGGAGCTGGTCGCCCATGCCCTGCACAAGCACAGCCCACGCGCCCACAAGAATTTCATCGCCCTCAACATGGCCGCCATCCCGAAGGATCTTATCGAATCCGAACTGTTCGGCCATGAGAAGGGGGCCTTCACCGGCGCCAACAACATACGTCACGGCCGCTTCGAGCAGGCAGACGGCGGCACTTTGTTTCTCGATGAGATAGGTGACATGCCCCTGGACGTCCAGACCCGGTTGCTGCGGGTGCTGGCGGACGGCCAGTTCTACCGGGTCGGCGGCCATCAACCGGTACAGGTGGATGTGCGGATCATCGCCGCCACCCACCAGAATCTGGAGAGGCGGGTCGCCGACGGCGAATTTCGGGAGGATCTGTTCCACCGCCTCAACGTCATCCGCATCCACATTCCCGCCCTCAAGGAGCGACGGGAGGACATACCTCAGCTGGCCCAGCACTTCCTGCTCAGAGCCGCCAAGGAGCTGAACGTGGAGGCCAAGAGCCTGCACCCCGATACCCAGACCTATATCAGCCGTCTACCCTGGCCGGGCAATGTGCGCCAGCTGGAGAACGTCTGCCGCTGGCTGACCGTGATGGCGTCGGGCCAGGAGGTGCTGGTCGGCGATCTGCCCACAGAGCTGCTGACCCCCATTACCAGCACGGCGGAACCAGGCCAGCCCGCGCTGACCGGTGGCTGGCAGCAACAACTACAGGACTGGGTGGGCGCCAAGCTGGCGCTGGGGGAGACCGACATCCTGGCCGATGCCATGCCCCAATTCGAGCGGATCATGCTGGAGACGGCGCTGGAGCACACCCATGGCCACAAGCAGGAGGCCGCCCGCCTGCTCGGCTGGGGTCGCAATACCCTGACCCGCAAGCTCAAGGAACTCGATATCCCCTGAGTCCTCGGGAAAAACGATTCCCATCACGCCTTGAGGGAAAGCCTGACCAATCACACCCCGTTTGCCCGCAAACGGGGTATCTTTTTCAAGATCCCCGCCTAGAATGGCAGGCTTTCCAACCCGACTCGCAGAAGGCGCCACCATGATTGACAGATCCCTCCCCCTGACCGACCTGCACCGCCATCTGGATGGCAACATCCGTCCGCAGACCATTCTCGAGCTGGGTCGCCTGCACAACATCCCGCTGCCAGCCGATGAGCTGGAAGCCCTGCGCCCTCACGTGCAGATCGTCGAGAACGAGCCGAGTCTGGTGGCCTTCCTGAAGAAACTGGACTGGGGCGTGGCCGTGCTGGCCGATTACGACGCCTGCCGCCGAGTCGCATACGAGAACGTGGAAGATCTGCTGCGTGCGGGTATCGACTATGCCGAGCTGCGCTTCAGCCCCGCCTACATGGCGATGGCCCACAAGCTGCACCCGCAGGGGGTGGTGGAAGCCATCATAGACGGCGTGGCCGCTGGCAGCCGCGACTTCGGCATCAAGACCAACCTGATCGGAATCATGAGTCGCACCTTCGGCACCGAACAGTGCAACAAGGAGCTGGCAGCCTGCCTGGCCCATCGCGACAAGCTGGTCGCCATCGATCTGGCCGGTGATGAGCTGGGCTTCCCGGGCACACTCTTCACCGATCACTTCCGCAAGGTGCGGGATGCGGGCATGCGGGTGACGGTGCACGCCGGTGAAGCGGCCGGCCCCGAGAGCATGTGGCAGGCCATTCGCGATCTCGGCGCCGAGCGTATCGGTCACGGCGTCAAGGCCATCCAGGACCCGGCCCTGATGGCCTATCTGGCGGAGCACCGCATCGGCATCGAGTCCTGCCTCACCTCCAACATCCAGACCACCACGGTCGCCAGCCTCAGCGATCACCCGATCCGCCAGTTCCTGGCCGCCGGCGTGCTGGCCTGCCTCAACACAGACGATCCCGCAGTGGAAGGCATCGACCTGCCCCACGAATACGAGGTGGCCGCCCCGGCCGCCGGCATGACGGAGAGCGAGATCCGCACCGCCCAGCGCAATGGTCTGATGTTGGCCTTCCTGAGCGAGGCCGAGAAGGCCGAACTGAGCGCCCGCGCGGCTCAGCGCTGAGTGCTGGCAAGCCCAATAAAAAAACCGCCGAGAGGCGGTTTTTTTATGTTCAGCGCCGACCGACGGCTCAGATCACCCGGGAGAACTGCTGCTGACGCGCCTTGCTGCGCAGGTAGACGTCGAAGCACATGCAGATGTTGCGAATGAGCAGCTGACCGGTGGAGACCACCTCCAGCCCGTCGTCGTTCATACGCACCAGGCCATCATCGATGAAGGTCTGCAGCAGCTTGAGGTCCTCGGCGAAATACTCCTTGAAGACCAGACCATGGGCCTGCTCGACGGCGGCGAAGTTCAGGGAGAAGTCGCAGATGAGGCGCTTGATCACCTCGCGGCGGATCAGATCGTCCCGGTTGAGGGAGCACCCCTTCCACTGGGCATGACCGAGCGTCTCCACCTGGGCGTAATAGGTCTTGAGATCCTTCTGATTCTGGGAGTAGGCATCCCCCATCATGCTGATGGAAGAGACCCCCAACCCCAGCAGATCGCAATCCCCCTGGGTGGTATAGCCCTGGAAGTTGCGATGCAGCTTGCCCTCGCGCTGGGCCACCGCCAGTTCGTCATCGGGCTTGGCGAAGTGATCCATGCCGATGAACTGATAACCCTGACCGGTGAGGAAGGCGATGGTGTCCTGCAGCATGGCCAGCTTCTCCCGAGGGGCCGGCATGTCTTCCTCCTTCAGCTTGTGCTGGGCGGCAAAGCGGCTCGGCAGGTGCGCATAGTTGAAGATGGAGAGACGGGCTGGATCCGTCTTGAGAACTTCCTCTAGGGTGTGGTGGAAGCTCTCCCGGTTCTGGTGCGGCAGGCCGTAGATGAGGTCGAGATTGGTGGAGCGGAACCCCAATGATCGGGCGCGCTCCAGCATGGCGCGGATGAAGTCGTTGTCCTGCTCACGGTTGACCGCGACCTGGACCGCCTTGTTGAAATCCTGCACGCCGAGGCTGATGCGGTTGAAACCGAGCTCCCGCAGCACATCCAGCATGGAGAGTTCGATCTCGCGCGGGTCGACCTCGATGCTGATCTCCCCTGCATCCGCAAACTGGAAGTGCTCCCGCAAGATGGCCATCAGGCGACGGGTTTGCCCCTCGTTCAGGTAGGTGGGGGTACCGCCGCCCCAGTGCAGCTGGGTCACCAGCCGGTCCTTGAACAGGGGGGCCTGTGCCTTGATCTCCTGCTCGAGGTAATCGAGGTATTGATCGGCCTTGTGCTGGTGACGGGTGATCACCTTGTTGCAGCCGCAGTAGTAGCACAGCTTGTGGCAGAAGGGGATGTGCACGTAGAGCGACAGATTGCGCGCCGGATACTGGCCCGCGGCCTGGACGAAGTCCGGATAACCGAAGCCCTCGTTGAACTCCAATGCGGTGGGATAGGAGGTGTAACGTGGGCCGCTGTAGTTATATTTCTCGATCAGGGCCTGATCCCACACAATCTGTTCTGCTTGCACGCTTGCTTCCTCTTTCTTAGTTATCCAGGGCTCACCGGCTTAACTGAAAGTCCTTCAGTCGGGCGACATCCTTGAGGATCTGCGCCTCCAGCTCGGCCTCGTAGCCGCTGCGCTCGAGATCCATCTTCATCACTTCGTTGCGCTTGAGGGCTCGCCTCGCCTCGTGAGTCGGCATCTCCTTCACCTTCTCGTAGAGGCCATAGAGACCGGGGAATTCACTGGCGAAGGCTCGCCCTTCCTTGATCTGCAAGGCATCCAGCAGGTTGGTCAGCCGGATGGCCCCCTCCGAGTAGTCGCACTGACCATCCCGTACCGCATGGGCGATCACCCTGACGCTGTCGAGGATGCGCTCGTTGCGGGCCGCAATGGCCTGTCGCTGCATGTCGTGCTGACGCTTGAGACGCGCCAGCAGGGTGCCGGCATAGACAGCCAGCCCCAGCAAGACAAGGCCCCCCAGCAGGGCGGCCAGCATCCATCCACTCATCACTTCTTCTTCGGCTCGGGCTTGGGTTCAGGCTGATAGTCAACCTGGCTGAAACGCTCCCACAGCTCCTCCTCGGAGGCCGGCTGTCTCGGCTCTTCATACTCGACGTCATCAAAATCACCGTCGTCATCTTCGTCGGTGTCTATGATGCCGAGCTCGTCCATCAGCTCCTGATAGCGATCGACACGCTGATCGACCCAGGCCTGCTCGGCCGCTTCCAGGGTTTCACCGGCATCAAGTCGATCCAGCAGATCGTTCAGGCGATCATCATTCTCGATGGAGGCCAGCTCCTGCTCGGGTGTCATCACCAACCTCTTCTCTTTTTGCGGCTTGGGGGCCACCGGCTTGCTCTGCTTCTCTTCCACGATCAGCACAACCGGCTTGCGGGAGCCGATACGCGGATCCTTGGCCTGCTTGCCATTGCCGCCCTTGTTGCCCTGCTCGACCTGCTGACGGGAGCCCGCCTTCAAGCCCTTGCGCTTGGCGGCGCGTTTGCGCTCACGGCCTTCCAGGGCACTGGCATCTGATTCTTTGCGCTTGCCGGTAGGCTTGCGGGTGGGTTGTTTGGCCGACATGAATGACTCCGACAAATAACTGGATTGAAACCCCCGGGATTGTTTCGTCCGGGGAGGATGCTGAAGCGGGGAACAGTAAATCTGGAACAAGAGTGGGATCCCGCACCAATTCGACCATATTGGGTCGCTGAACACCGCAGGATCGGCATCCTCTGGGCATGTTGCTGGTATTTTGACACAGAATGCCTTGGCGGGTTAATGACTCAACAGAAAAAAGGCAGCCTAAGCTGCCTTGATCCTGTCACGCGAGTCCCATTTCCTGGCTGCAAATCGCCTTATCCCTGGGCGTACCTCTGCGCATCATGTCGTTGGGTCTTCCTGACCCTTGTTGCTCGATCCTGAATGTGCGTGTGCTTGTCTAACCCATGCTGACAACATCCGGTCATCTTTCTGGGGTGGTTGCCTCCCGCAGCCCCGCTCATCCCTGGCGGTCACCATCCTGGTCTTTGACTCCGTAGCTCATCACTTGCCTGCTGAGCCGACTCCCTGGCCACCCCGGCACGAACCGACAGCTCGTCCGGTCATTCCATACGCTCACTGTAACAATTTCGCAGTAGGGCTCAATCCACTCGGCATTCTTTCAAACGAAGATAAGTGGCCATCTCATTTTTAACGTATTGAAAGTTATAGCTTCTGCATCGAAGGCTTAACACTGTTTCAGCCCCGACCGGACTCGAAAATGGGGGATCTCTTACAACAATGCAGGGCATTTGCAGGCATGGCGCCGGAAGCCCCAAAAAATAACAGGGAACCTTGATAGTTCCCTGTTATTTTCAACAAGATAGATTCAGGACCCTATCAGTGCAGACCCGCCACGTATTTGGAGAGCGCCTCGATGTCCTGATCCGTCAGCTTCTTGGCCACATCCCGCATCATGCCATTGGGGTCATTGTCACGGGCTGCCGCACGGAAGGCAGTGAGCTGCGCCTTGATATACGCAGGGTGCTGCCCGGACAAGCTGGGATACTTGGCCTGCTCGACGCCGGAACCGCGCGGACCATGGCAGGCGGTACAAGCGGCCAGACCACGTTCCATGTCGCCTCCCATATAGAGCGCCTTGCCTGCGGCAACCACGTCATCGGGCACGGCAACCGGAGTCACCTTCTGGCTGGAGAAGTAGGCGGCCAGGTCGTCCATGTCCTGATCGGACAGAGGCAACGCCATGGGTCCCATGATGGGAGCAACCCGACCAGTTTGGCCAGAAGCTGCAGCCTTCAGTTCAACTAATTGTTTTTTGATATATGATGCGTGCTGACCAGCAATCTTGGGATACATGTCGACTGGGCTGTTGCCGTCCGGTCCATGACAGGCCGCACAGACGGCAGCCTTGGTTTGTCCCGCAGCGGCATCGCCCTTGGCTTGTGCCATCCCAGTTACGCCAACCATCAGAGCAAGTGTAATGACTAGGTTCTTCATGGCGTTCCAACTTTCTCGTTATTAGACTTCCAGATCCCATGCCGCTGAAGGCATGTTAAAATAAACGCGTTTAAGCGACGCCATTTTACACGATTTCACAAAAAAGTAACTCTATAACCCTCTATCTCTATGGGGAATTTACGTTGGATACACAAACTCTGAATTTCAATAAGGTGCATTTTGTGACCAGCGCACCCGACATCCGTCACCTGCCAAATGATGGGGGTGTCGAGATTGCGTTTGCCGGGCGTTCCAACGCCGGTAAATCATCTGCATTGAATACCTTGACCAAACACAAGAACCTGGCACGGACCAGTAAGACACCGGGTCGTACCCAGCTGATCAACCTGTTTGAACTGGAGCCGGGCAAGCGCCTGGTCGACTTGCCGGGCTACGGTTATGCGCAGGTTCCGCTGGAAATGAAGCTCAAGTGGCAGAAGTCACTGGCTGAATACCTGCAGCGCCGCGAATCCTTGAAAGGTCTGGTGATCCTGATGGACATTCGCCATCCGCTCAAAGAGACCGACATGAACATGCTGGAATGGAGCTCACACCGCGAGTTGCCGGTGATGCTGCTGCTGACCAAGGCAGACAAACTGAGCCCGGGTCCCCGCAACAATCAGGTGATAAAGGTGCGCCAGGCAGTAGCCGAACTGGGTCCGCAGATCCAGGTTGAAGCCTTCTCCTCCCTCAACAACATAGGTGTCGAGAAGTTGGCCCAGACTCTGAGCGGCTGGTATCTATCCAATGCCGAAACCACTCAGACCGACACGGAAGAAGACCACCAGATCGAGGAGTAAACCGCTCCTCTTCTTGCTGCAATGAGCGGAGTTGGCCCTCCGCTGATTGAAAGACTTTCAGTTTTCTCCTGCCCGGGCCAGCCCCCACGTCCCCTTCTGTTACAACCCATCCCTATAGCTTATAAGTCTTTTTAATCAGAGAGATAGAAGATTAGGCTGTTGTGAAAATTAACTTCCCCCCTCCTTGACACCGTTTTCATTTTTCCCGCCAGACAAGCCGGAAATAATACCGAGCATCAACAAAACTGAAAATTTATTACAAGAAAGGAATAGGAAGGGATAAAAATGAGGCCAGTCTCGCTGTCGCGGGCCGGCCTGAAGAAATGAGTTCAAAAAATTGGGAAAAAGCGAGTTCTCGAGAACAAAGACGATTGGTTTTCCTCAAGAAACATCCCTATTCTAACAAAAGATTACTCGATTTAAAGCATTTACTCTAAATATTTTGCATAAAAAAAACACCCCGACGATGACTCATCGGGGCTGCTATTCAGCCACATTCAATTACGTGAAATAAAAGGTCTGAAAGATAGAACATCTTACCTCTGTACCCTACGCTGATAACTGTACAGCAAAGCAGCAGAAAGTGAAAGTAATTTATGTAATTTAGTTTCACTTAAGATGAGAGAGGTAAATTTCTATATTTTTCAAATGGATAAAAAAATCCCCAGTATAAATACCGGGGAGTTATAAAGGTGACTAGCTAGCACTTCCTCAACTATCTAGTTAGTCAGCACCATTTCGCACAAGTTCCGCTGCTTTGAGAAAAAACTTAATAACCGCGAACGATGCAAGCTTGAAAGCATAGTAACCCATTGTTATTTATCGATTTAAATCCCATTTCAAAATAGTGACAACTTCACGCCCCTACCTGCGGGGAGCACTCTCCCCGAGGAAGAGAGATGTTCTGTTCATAAACCAGAGGGTGAAATTGCCAGAGCCCGTCTGCCGGACTGCACATTCACGGTTGTTCCACTCCCCACCGGATTGATAAGCGAACCGACCTACAAGGTGCCCAGGTTGCGCTTCAGCTCTCTCAACACCTGCTTGGTACCAGGCCGGATGCCACGCCACACGGTAAATGCTTCGGCGGCCTGCTCCACCAGCATGCCGAGCCCATCCATGGTCTGACGGGCGCCATGCTGCTTGGCCCAACCGATGAAGGCCGTATCCGTCGCACCGTACATCATGTCGTAGATAGCGATATCAACGTGGATCAGGGCAGGCGCCAGCGGTGGCAGCTCCCCTTGCAGACTGGCGGAGGTGGAATTAATGATGAGATCGAACGGCCCAGCCAACTGCTCATAGGTCTGGGCGGTCACGGGCCCCAGATCGTGAAATTCGGCAGCCAGCTGCTCCGCTTTTGCGTGCGTGCGGTTGGCGAT
This sequence comes from Aeromonas sp. sif0611, assembly GCF_019218845.1. Classification (NCBI taxonomy): domain Bacteria; kingdom Pseudomonadati; phylum Pseudomonadota; class Gammaproteobacteria; order Aeromonadales; family Aeromonadaceae; genus Aeromonas; species Aeromonas sp. sif0611. Next base: position 59,613 of record NZ_JAHUWU010000011.1, read on the forward strand.
GACCAACTCGTCCAGCTTCTCCGCCAGCAGTGGCGCCAGTGCACCGCGAGCCGCACCGCCTGCCCCCAGCAACAGGATCCGGCTGCCTGCCAGCGTCACCCCATGGGACTTGAGATCGGCTACCAGCCCGGCTCCATCGGTGTTGTCCCCCAGCAGCACACCATCATCCGTCAGCTTGATGGTATTGACCGCTCCTGCCCGCTTGGCCCTTGGACTGAGTCGATCGACCAGAGCGAACGCCTGCTCCTTGAAGGGCACTGTGACATTGCACCCCTTGCCTCCCTTGGCAAAGAAGCTGCGCAGGGTAGCGGCAAACTCGTCGACGGCGGGCTCGGCCAGCCCATACTCCAGCTCTTGCTGGGTCTGTCTGGCGAACAGGGTATGAATGAAGGGGGACTTGCTGTGGCGCACCGGGTGGCCAAAAACCAGATAACGATCCATCAAAGAGTTCCATCAGAGGGTCATCACCCGATTTAACGGGTTTTCTCAGTCGGGAACAAGCCGAATATCGGCCAGTAAAAAGGGGCCCGTCATGGCCCCTCGAGTCACAGCCACTCTCGTGGCGTGAGGTAGTCGGTATAGAGCAAGGCCTCGGGGCTACCCGCCTCCGGCTGCCAGTCATACTCCCAGCGGGCCAGGGGTGGCATCGACATCAGGATCGACTCGGTGCGTCCACCAGTCTGCAGCCCGAACAGGGTACCCCTGTCATACACCAGATTGAACTCTACGTAACGGCCGCGGCGATAGAGCTGGAACGCCCGCTCCCGCTCACCATAGGGCAGCGCCTTGCGTCGCTCGACGATGGGCAGATAGGCATCGAGATAACCCCGACCTACTGCCTGCATAAAGGCGAAGCAGTCGGCAAAGGGCCAGCGGTTCAGATCATCGAAGAAGAGGCCACCCACCCCCCGGGTCTCGTTGCGATGCTTGAGGAAGAAGTAGCGATCGCACCAGGATTTGAACTCGGGGTAGATCTCCGCACCAAAGGGATGGCAGAGATCACGGGAGACCTGATGCCAGTGCTGCACATCCTCGGCAAACGGATAGAAGGGTGTCAAATCGAAACCACCGCCAAACCACCAGATGGGCGCCTCGCCCTCTTTCTCGGCGATGAAGAAACGGACGTTGGCATGGCTGGTCGGCACATAGGGGTTGTGTGGATGGATCACCAGCGAGACCCCCATGGCCTCGAACTTGCGGCCAGCCAATTCGGGGCGGTGAGCGGTCGCCGACGCCGGCATGGCATCGCCATAGACATGGGAGAAGTTGACCCCGCCCTGCTCGATCACAGCGCCATGGCGCAGCACCCGGGTACGGCCTCCACCACCGCCTTCGCGGCGCCAGGCATCCTCCACAAAGTGTCCGGCGCCGTCAGCCTGCTCCAGTCCCCGACAGATCTCGTCCTGCAACTGCAGCAGGAAGGCCTTGACCTGGGCCACATCCGGTTTGCTCATCTTGTCTCCAGTCAGGCAGGATCTTGATCGTCCCGTCCATTTTATATTGTGGTGTCACGCCATGAGCACATCGCCCGTCATGACTGCAAATCAGGCACTTGCCGCCCCTCAGGAGGGACGAATGATGGCGCCGGTACGGGCGTCCTTGATCTCGGATGGATTGGCCTGCCCCCCTACCTCACCGGGCAGGATATAGGCCAGCTGACTTGCCAACGCATCACCAATGTCCACGACCCGACGGGCAGGCTCCTCGCCGGTCAGGTTGGCACTGGTAGAAACCAGTGGCTTGCCAAAGGCACGGCACAGGGCCTGCACCTGAGGATGGGCCGTGACGCGCACAGCCAGGGTATCGAACTGCCCGGTCAGCCAGGCCGGCGTGGTCGCACGGGCAGGCATGATCCAGGTGAAGGGGCCGGGCCAGCTCGCCTGCACACGAGCAAGTTGCTCGTTGCTAATCTGGCTCAGATCGATGTAATCCTGCAGTTGGGTCAGATCGGCGGCGATCAGGATCAGGCCCTTCTCCACCGGACGCTGCTTGATGGCCAGCAGGCGCCGTACCGCAGCCTCGGAGTCGGGATCACATCCCAGGCCAAAGACGGCCTCGGTGGCATAGGCGATCACCCCTTCGCGGTGCAGGGCGGCCATCGCTTGTTCAAATTCGTTTGGCATAGAAAAAATGCGACAGCCGGGCTGCCACCTCTCATCACTGGGTTGTAAGTTGAACCGACATGAGGGCACCCTGGTGCCCTCACCTCTTCAGTACATTCGGACGTCTGACCCGCCAGAGCGCCAGCTCATCACCGGCCACTGCAACGCTTGTGATACCGAGCCACATGCGCAGGCCTAGAGGCTGGCGGCGAGGATTGGCGCCCAACGACACGGCCGTAAAGGGGCGGTTCACGGCAAGGTGATAAATCCAGATGAAACACTCCCTTGCCAGCAAGCTGCCTGCGGGCTTATGGCGGCAGGATTATACCCGCTCAATCTGATGACAGCATTTCTTTTGCGGGCAGACCCAGCGCAGACTCCCTCTCACTTTCTTCTCGATCATGATGCCCCAGCCACACTCTGGGCAGGGCATGGGAACAGGCTTGTCATTTACCACGTACTTGCAGTGAGGATAGGCATCACAGGAGTAAAACTGTTTGCCATAACGGGAGGTGCGGCTCACCAGATGGCCCTTGCCACACTCTGGGCAGAGGATCTGGGTATCGTCGCTCTCTTGCAGGGACTCGATATGCTGGCAGGCCGGATACTGGGTACAGCCCACGAACAGACCATAGCGCCCCTTCTTGATCGCCAGTGGCTGGCCACAATCGGGGCAGACAGATCCTTCGAGCACCTTTTCGATGTCGCGGCCGGAGGGTGTCAGGGAACGAATAAAATCACAGGAGGGGTAGGCCGAACAGCCCAGGAAGGGGCCATGCTTGCCCTGACGGATCACCAGCTCGGCACCACACTGCGGGCACGGCTCGCGCTCGAATGCATGTTCGTGGGCAGAAAAGAGGTGATGATCGATTTTTGACATGGGCCGCGCCTTGGAATCCAGATGGCCTGAATTCTACCAGCGCGGCACCGGACTGTCAGTGAATGACACCGTCTGACTCGTCAAACACCAGCTCCTCCATCTGCTGGTAGGCATTCTCACTGCCCGGGACGTTGAACAGCACCATCATGACGACCCACTTCAGGTCATCTAGCTCGATATCCGGCTTGTCCAGCTCCAGCAAGCGCTCGATACAGATTTCGCGGGTTTCGGCGTTAAGCACCTGGGCCTGTTCCAAGAACAGCAGGAAACCACGGCACTCTGTGCTGAGGCGAGCCAGCTCTTGCGGGGCGTAGATCCGCATCGAACCTTGCGCGCTGGCGGTGACATACACCTCCCGCTCGCTGTCATGCAGATTGGCCAGTCGTTCCAGCCAGTTGAGCGCCTTCTCAATCTCGTCCTGATTGAAACCGGCCCGGCTAAGTTCGTCGGTGAGTTCATCCTGCTCGACCATCACATCTGCATCGCTGTGGATGTAGGTCTCGAAAAGGTACATCAATACATCAAACATGATTCGCCCTCCTCGCTCTGACGTATCCACCGGCTACCGCCATCACTGCACCGGCCAGCTCCAGCTCTACCAACCTGCCCAATACCACTTCGACAGGAAGCTGGGCCCGCTCGGCAACGGTATCCACGCTCGTGGTCTCATAATCTACGTTATCCAACAAATCGGCATAAGGCAATTCGCTATTATGCAATGGCTCGGGAGAAGGGTTCGCCAGCCTCTTTAATGGCACAAGGGCAGGCAGCTCTTCCATGACATCTGCCGCATTCAAAACCAGCTTGGCCCCTTGCTGAAGCAGCCGATTGCACCCCGCAGCCTGGGTATTTTGCGGTGCACCCGGTACGGCAAAGACCTCGCGGCCCTGCTCCAGCGCGTAGCGGGCTGTGATGAGTGAGCCGCTTTGTTCGGCCGCCTCCACCACCAGCGTGCCCAGCGACAGGCCGCTGATGATGCGATTGCGGCGAGGGAAATGTTCAGCCAGCGGTCCCTGGTCCGGCGCTAGCTCGGAGACAAGCAGACCGCCATGCTCGAGGATCTGCATCGCCAGGCCCTGATGGCGCTTTGGATAGAGACAGTCAAGCCCGGAGCCCAGCACCGCCAACGTCACACCGCCCGATGCCAAGGCCTGTTGGTGACATATGCCATCGATACCCAGCGCCAATCCGGAGGTGATCGCCAGACCGCTCTCCACCAGCTCGGCACACAAACGGGTGGCATTGTCCTTGCCTGCATAGGTGGGATGGCGGGTACCCACCATCGCCAGCTGTGGTAGAGAAAGGGCTGCGAGATTCCCGCGGCAATAGAGCAGCAAGGGGGCGGCGGGGATCTCTTTGAGCAAAGCAGGATAGGCGGGGTCATCGAGACAAAGGAGGTGATTGCCAGGTGCTTCGGCCCAGTTCAGCCCCGGCTCCACCATGGATGACGGCCATCTCATCTGCTGAATTTGGGTGCTCTGCAGACCAAGCGATCTCAGGGTGCCATCGTCTGAGTCAAACAGAGCGGTGATGTCGCCACCAAAATGGGCCAGCAGGCGTGCGGCGGTAACCGGACCGATGCCGGTCATTGCATCCAGCGTCAACCACAGCGAAAGCCGCCCGAGTGGAAGTGGCACGTCAGAAGTTACTGACCTGATAACCCGAGCTGACCAGATCCTGGCTCTGCAGGATGAGGCCATAACTCAGCTTGTCATACACCTTGAACAGCATGACCCTGGCAATCGCTTCGGCGGGCAGGGACGACTTGCCAGCAGAGTGGAGTACCTTGTCATAGACAGAAGCATATTCCCGATATGAAACCTTGCCATTCTTGTCCACCATCTCGGCACCGGGACGCAGGATCTCGAGCACATCGCCAGGAGCTATCTTATCGCGCGACCCCTTGTTGATGAGGACAATGTCAAACTTGCCTCCCCCGCGCACCTTGCTCGGCAGCTCTATCACATAACCGGGGGAAATCACCGGTGCCGCCTTTGGCATGAAGACGGCAGAGAGGCTCTCCTGCGGTGGCAACGGGATAACCTTGTCTCCCTGATACACCTCGCGCCTGCTGTGCGTCAGAGTGACTCTGGTGCTGTCGTTCGCCAAGCGGTCCTCCGCGCGCACAGTACCGACGAAAATCGCCTCCTGACCGAGCTGCTCGCCGGTCAGTTTGTCCTTGTAAGTCACCCCAGGGCGATAGATACCATAACTCTGACCCAGATTCAGCGCCCCCTGCACATAGAGGGTGTCCCCCTCCAACATTCCGATATGCTTGTCGTTATTGCCAAGCACATAGGGCAGATCCTTGCTCTGCTGGCTGTCGGCCAGAATGTGATCGGTCTGCAGGAAGGGCACTATCTCGCTGAGAGGCAGGGTCGGAATGGGGTTGGCCTTGTTCTCGTAGCGATTCCTAGGGGACAGGCGAATAACCTGCTTGCCGCCCTGGCTGGCCTTGCCCAGACGCGGCTCGCCATTGACCCAGCTCAGTTGCAGCACGTCACCTGGGTAAATCCAGTGTGGATTGGCAATCTGGGGATTGATGTTCCAGAGCCGTGGCCAGAGCCAGGGTTCGGCCAGATACTGACCCGAAATATCCCAGAGAGTATCCCCCTTCTGCACCACATAACTCTCGGGATAGCCGGATTTCAGTGTCAACTGCTGTGCCATGGCACCATTGGCCAAGGCTGTCGCCAGGCAGGCGAGGATGATTTGCTTCAGATGCATAACACTCCCTGTTACTTCTGCACGCAAAGTGTTGCTGTTTTTTGTCGACGTAAATGACTAGAATTACGTCAATATTGACTGCGTTTATATGAAACTAAAGAAAAAACTATGGCCATTCTAGATGTATTGCGTTTCCCCGATGAGCGCCTGCGTACAGTCGCAGCCCCTGTCGAGACCATTACACCCGAGTTACAACAGATTGTAGATGATATGTTCGAAACCATGTACGCGGAGGAAGGCATCGGCCTGGCCGCGACTCAGGTCGACATTCATCAACGCATCATCGTCATCGACATCTCTGAAGACCGTGAAGATCAGCTGGTGCTGATCAACCCCGAGATCCTGGAGCAGTCAGGCAGCACCGGCATAGAAGAGGGTTGCCTCTCCGTGCCCGGCAGCCGGGCTCTGGTGCCACGCGCAGAGTGGGTCAAGGTCCGGGCGCTGGATCGCCACGGCAAGCCATTCGAGCTGGAAGCGGACGATCTGCTCGCCATCTGCATCCAGCATGAGATGGATCATCTGGTCGGCAAGCTGTTTGTGGATTACTTGTCCCCGCTCAAGCGCCAGCGCATCCGTCAGAAGCTGGAAAAGATGGCCCGCGAAGATCGCAAAGTCCTCTGAGGATCTGCCCCATTGAACAAGCTGAAACTGATTTTTGCCGGCACCCCCGACTTCGCCGCCCGTCACCTGGCGGCGTTGTTGTCTTCCGACCATGAGGTCGTCGCCGTTTACACCCAGCCCGACAAGCCGGCTGGCCGTGGCCAGAAACTCACTGCCAGCCCGGTCAAGGCGCTGGCGCTGGCCCACGATCTGCCTGTCTACCAGCCGACGTCCCTGCGCAATGAAGAGGCGCAGGCCGAGCTGGCCGCCCTCGGCGCCGACCTCATGGTGGTGGTGGCCTACGGCCTGATCCTGCCCAAGGCGGTACTCGACACCCCGAGGCTGGGCTGTCTCAATGTGCACGGCTCCCTGCTGCCACGCTGGCGTGGTGCCGCACCTATTCAGCGCGCCATCTGGGCGGGCGATAGCGAAACCGGCGTCACCATCATGCAGATGGATGTGGGGCTGGATACCGGCGCCATGATCCGCAAGGTGAGCTGCACCATCGCCAGTGATGAAACCTCCGCCAGCCTCTATGACAAGCTGGCCGAGCTGGGCCCGCAGGCGCTGGTCGACACCCTCAATGCCATGGCCGCCGGTGACACAACGGCCGAGGTGCAGGACGATGCGCTGGCCAACTATGCCCAGAAGCTCTCCAAGGAAGAGGCCCGCATCGACTGGTCCATGGAGGCCGTCGCCATCGAACGCTGCATTCGCGCCTTCAATCCCTGGCCCATCAGCTGGTTCGAGGTCGCGGACCAGACCATCAAGGTGTGGCAGGCCGAGGTCATCGACAGCGACCATGGCCAACCCATCGGCACCCTGCTCAAGACCGACAAGCAGGGGATCGACGTCGCCACCGGCAAGGGGGTGCTGCGTCTACTGACCCTGCAACCGCCCGGCAAGAAGGCCATGTCCGTCCCGGATCTGCTCAACTCTCGCCGCGACTGGTTTGAACCCGGCACGCAATTGCATTGAACTGGATTGAATTGACACAAGCGGGGCCCAGGCCCCGACTTGCGCATCTAAGGTAACGCTATGAAAACACGTGCACAGGCTGCTCTCGTTATTCAACAGGTGCTGGATCAGGGTCAATCCCTCTCCGCTGTTCTGCCTGCTGCCCAGGAGAAGGTGGCGCCTCGCGATCGCGCCCTCCTGCAAGAACTCTGCTACGGCACCCTGCGCTGGCTGCCCCGCCTCGATGCGGCAGTGAGCGAGATGATGGACAAGCCGCTCAAGAACAAGAGCCGCATCTTTCACTATCTGATCCTGGTTGGTCTCTATCAGCTCATCTACACCCGCATTCCGGCTCATGCCGCCGTGGCCGAGACCGTCAATGCCGTCAAGTTGCTCAAGGGCACCTCACTGCGTGGCCTCATCAACGGCGTGCTGCGCAACTTCCAGCGCAGCGCCGAAGTCATATTGCTGCGCATCGACCGGGTTCCCAGCATTCGTCTCGGTCACCCCGAGTGGCTCACCAAACGCCTGCGTCAGGCCTATCCCGAGGATTGGGAGTTCATCATGGAGGCCAACAACCAGCGCCCTCCCATGTGGATCCGCAACAACAGCCAGCGCCAGAGCCGCGAACAGATGCTGGCCCGCATGGCCGAAGTGGGCATCAATGCGGTGGCTGGCGAAGAGGGGGAGGATTGCATCCTGCTGGAGCGCCCCTGCGATGTGACCAAGCTGCCCGGTTTCGAAACCGGTGACTGCTCGGTACAGGACGGCGCCGCCCAGCAGGCCGCCCGCCTGCTCGATCCCCAGCCGGGTGAGTGGGTGCTGGATGCCTGTGCCGCTCCCGGTGGCAAGACCGCCCACCTGCTTGAGCTGCAACCCGCCCTCGCCGGTGTGGTCGCCGTGGATGCCGACGAGAACCGCCTCAAGCGGGTGCAGGAGAACCTGGATCGCATCGGCCTCACCGCCCGGGTGATCCACGGGGATGCCAGTACACCGGATCTGTGGTGGCCCGAGGGCCAGTTCGACCGCATCCTGCTGGACGCCCCCTGCTCCGCCACCGGCGTCATCCGCCGCCACCCCGACATCAAGTGGCTGCGCCGGGATCAGGACATTCGCGAGCTGGCTGAGCTCCAGCGCCGCATTCTGAACGCCCTCTGGGCGAAGCTCAAAAGCGGCGGTACCCTGCTCTATGCCACCTGTTCGGTGCTGCCGGAAGAGAACCGCGACCAGATCCGCGCCTTCCTGGCTGACACCAAGGATGCCCGTCTGGTGCCGCTGCACCAGCAAGACAACCCGGATTGCCCGGGTCGCCAGTTCCTGCCCGGCGAGGCGGAGATGGACGGCTTCTATTATGCCAAGCTGATCAAGCAGTAAGCTGCAGATAAGGGGTCGGGGCGCCGTATCTGGCGCCCTCGTTTCGAAGCAACCTTGGGCAAGATTTCTCTATGAAAATCATCATTCTTGGCGCAGGTCAGGTGGGTGGCACCCTGGCGGAAAACCTCGCCGGCGAGAACAACGACATCACCATAGTCGACACCGACAGCGACCGCCTGCGGGAGCTGCAGGACAAGTTCGACCTGCGGGTGGTGAACGGCCACGGCGCCCACCCCAGGGTACTGCGCGAGGCGGGGGCCCAGGATGCGGACATGCTGGTCGCCGTCACCAACAGTGACGAGACCAACATGATCGCCTGTCAGGTGGCCTACTCCCTGTTCAACACCCCGAACAAGGTGGCGCGGATCCGCTCCCCCGCCTATCTGGTGGAGCGGGATCGCCTGTTCCTGCCGGAATCCGTGCCTGTGGATCACCTGATCGCCCCCGAACAGCTGGTGACCGACTATGTCCGTCGCCTCATCGAGTATCCGGGCGCGCTGCAGGTGGTTGATTTTGCAGGCGGCAAGGTGGGCCTGGTGGCGGTCAAGGCCTACTACGGCGGCCCTCTGGTGGGCAATGCCCTCTCCACCCTGCGGGATCACATGCCGAACATCGAGACCCGGGTGGCCGCCATCTTCCGCCAGGGCCGCTCCATCCGCCCGCAAGGCACCACCATCATAGAGGCAGATGACGAGGTGTTCTTCGTCGCCGCCGCCGGCCACATCCGGGCCGTGATGTCGGAGCTGCAACGCCTCGAGAGCCCCTACCGTCGCATCATGATCGTCGGTGGCGGCAATATCGGTGCCGGCCTCGCCCGCCAGCTGGAGAAGCGCTACAGCGTCAAGCTGATAGAGCGCAACCAGAAACGGGCGGAGCAGCTCTCGGAGATCCTGGAGAACACCATCGTCTTCTGTGGCGACGCGGCGGATCAGGAGCTGCTGGCGGAGGAGCACATCGACCAGATCGACGTCTTCATCGCCGTGACCAACGAGGACGAGGCCAACATCATGTCGGCCCTGCTCGCCAAGAAGATGGGTGCCAAGAAGACAATGGTGCTGATCCAGCGCGGCGCTTACGTGGACCTGGTGCAGGGAGGCTCCATCGACATCGCCATCTCGCCCCAGCAGGCCACCATCTCAGCCCTGCTGACCCACGTGCGCCGTGCCGACATCGCCAACGTCTACAGTCTGCGCCGCGGCGCCGCCGAGGCCATCGAGGCCATCGCCCACGGTGACGAGAACACCTCCAAGGTAGTGGGCAAGACGGTGGGTGAGCTCAAACTGCCGCCAGGCACTACCATAGGCGCCGTCGTGCGCGGAGATGAGGTATTGATCGCCCACGATCGCACCCAGATCCAGCAGGATGACCACGTGGTGATGTTCCTGGTGGACAAGAAGTACATCCCGGAAGTGGAACGCCTGTTCCAACCCAGCCCTTTCTTCCTGTAAGCCCTACATGCAACAGGCAACGACATTCAGACCCGGACATTTCCCAGAGGGAAGGTCCGGGTCTTTTTTCAATCAACGACCAGGTTATCTTGCATGATCAAGCTGCGTCCCATCGTCTTCACCCTAGGGCTGGTACTCTCCAAGCTGGCCCTGTTCATGTGGCTGCCCACCCTGCTGGCACTGCTCACCGGCTCAGAAGGCTTCGTCGAGTTTCTCAAATCCGTGCTGATCACCCATGGCGCCGCCCTGATCTGCCTGCACTACGGGCGCAAGGTGGAGTTTCATCTCGGGGTACGGGAGATGTTCCTGCTCACCACCTCGGTCTGGGTGGTTGCCTGCATCTTCGGCGCTCTGCCGTTCGTCTTCATCACGCACATCAACTTTGCCGACGCCTACTTCGAGACCATGTCCGGCGTCACCACCACGGGATCTACCGTGCTGTCAGGGCTGGACGGCATGGCCCACAGCATACTGCTGTGGCGCTCCATCCTGCAGTGGCTGGGGGGCGTGGGCTTCATCGTGATGGCGGTGGCCGTGCTGCCCTACTTAAACGTCGGCGGCATGAAGCTGTTCCAGACCGAGAGCTCCGATTGGTCCGACAAGAGCGCGCCGCGCGCCAAGACGGTCGCCAACAACATAGTGGTGGTCTATCTGGTGCTCTCCATGCTCTGCTTCCTCGCCTACTGGGTGAGCGGCATGACGCTGTTCGAGGCGGTCAACCACGCCATGACGACGCTGAGCACCGGGGGATACTCCACTTCGGATCAGTCCATGTCCCACTTCTCCAACTCGGCGCACTGGATCGGCACCCTCTTCATGTTCCTCGGCGGCCTGCCCTTCCTGCTCTATGTGCAGGCCCTCTCCCGCCGTGACAACAGCCTGCTGCGGGATGCACAGGTGCAGGGCTTCTTCTGGCTCATCGTCTGGGTGACGGTCGTCGTCACCTTCTATCTCTGGGTAAGGGATATTTACGGCTTCATGGATGCCTTGCGCATCAGCAGTTTCAACATCGTCTCCGTGCTCACCACCACGGGCTATGGCCTCGGCGACTTCGGCACCTGGGGGCCCCTCACCAGTATCATCTTCATGATCCTGCTGGCGCTCGGTGCCTGCTCCGGCTCCACCTCCGGCGGCCTCAAGATCTTCCGGGTGCAGGTGGCCTTCGCCCTGTTCAAGAAGCAGATGCGCCAGCTGATGCACCCCTCAGCCGTGTTCCCGCAAAAATACAACGGCCGCCCGGTCAACGACGCCATCATCCGCTCCATGATCTCCTTCGTGCTGGCCTACTTCGCCATCATCTTGCTGATCGCCGCCCTGCTCGCCGCCATCGGCCTGGATCCCCTCACCGCCATCTCGGGCTCCATCACGGCGGTGGCCAACGTGGGCCCCGGCATGGGCCCCGTCATCGGTCCCAGCACCAACTTCGCCAGCCTGCCGGATTCGGCCAAGTGGATACTGTCGTTCGGCATGCTGTTGGGACGGCTCGAGATCCTGACCGTGGCGGTGATCTTCTTCCCCTCCTTCTGGAAGCAGTAGGACCTCACCGGTACGGGACGACAAAAAGGGCAGCCCGCAGACTGCCCTTTTGTCTGCTTTCGGCCACCTCAATCGGCGGACTCTTCCCGCTCCAGCGCGCGGTTGACCAGAGGCTCCGGCAGGGGCTTGGTGACCTCAACCCCCAGCTCGCGAAAACGCTCGGCCTGGGCGATCAGGTTGCCACGGCCGTTGACCAGCCTCCCCATCGCCTTGTCATAACTCTCCTGTGCCTTGTGCAGGCTGCCCCCCATCTGCTGCATCTCCTCTACAAACAGCCGCAGCTTTTCGTAGAGACGGCCGGCCCGCTCCGCTATCTGACGCGAGTTCTGGTTCTGCCGCTCGTAACGCCACAGGTTCTCTATGGTGCGCAGCGCCACCATCAGGTTGGTGGGGCTCACCAGCAGGATGTTGTGATCCAGCCCATAGCGCACCAGGGAGGGGTCCGCTTCGAGGGCGGTGAGGAAGGCAGGCTCCACCGCCACGAACATCAGCACATAGTCCAGGGTGCGCACCCCAGGCAGTTGCTGGTAATCCTTGCGGCCCAGCTCGCGGATGTGGTTGCGCACCGAGGTGACGTGCTCCTTGAGCGCCACCGCCTTCTCAAGCTCGTCGTCCGAGTTGTACCAGCGCTCATAGGCGGTCAGCGACACCTTGGCGTCTATGATGATGTCCTTGTCCTGGGGCAGGTGGACGATGACGTCCGGCTGATAGCGCTTGCCCTTGTCCACCTCGATGTTGACCTGGGTGTGATACTCGTGACCCTCCCGCAGGCCGCATTCGCTGAGGATCCGCGCCAGTACCACCTCCCCCCAGTTGCCCTGCTGCTTGCTGTCCCCCTTGAGCGCCCGGGTCAGGGCCGCCGCCTCTTCGGTCATGCGGGCGTTAAGCTCGGCGAGGCGCTCCAGCTCGAACTTGAGGCTGTGACGCTGGGCCGTCTCCTGGGCGTGAGTCTCCCCCACCTGGCGACGAAAGCCCTCGAGCTGCTCTTTCAGCGGTGTCAGCAACAGATCCAGGCTGTTCTGGTTCAGTTCGCGGAAGTTACCTGAGTTTTGTTCGAAGATACGGTTGGCGAGGTTTTCGAATTGCTGGCTGAGGCGAGCCTCCGCCTGCTGCTGTAGTTGCAGCTTCTCGGCGCTGGCGATGCGCTCGCTGCGCAGGGTGGCTTCGGCATCCTTGAGGCGGGCGGTGAGCTTGAGCAGCAAGGCCTGCTGCTGCTCCAGCTTCTGCTGGCCCAGCATCTTCTCATCCTGCAGTTCGTCGAACCTGTCCTGCAGCGCCTGATGACGCTCCTCGGTCAGCAGGGTCTCCTCACGGGCTGCGCGACGCCCCGCCAGCCAGCCGAGGAGCAGGGCGAGCAGACCCGCCAGCAATGCAGGCAGCCAGGTCGTCATCGGGATCATCGCCGGCTCCGCTGACGCAGAAAGAGTTCGAGGTAACGGTTGAGCAGCAACCAGAACAGGACGTAGATGAGATAGGCGGCCAGCACCACCCACTTGTGACTATTGACCCCGGTGTCGAGCTCGGTGAACTCGATCTCCTTGATGCGGCAATAGGCCCACATCAGCAGGGGGAAAATATACAGCAGAGAAGCACGCCACAGAAATAACCACATGAGTTCATCAGATCCCGCAAAAAGACTCGCCTAGCTTACACAAGGGCAACCCGGCTTGCGATCCTGGCCGGCGCTGTTCTCTGGCTTGCCGGCAGAAAATTGGCTAAAATTAACCCCTAATAGGTATAGGGGTGGGCATGACTCATTTTTTCTGTCGTTGGCTGACGCACGCACTGGGGGGGCCCCGCAAACCGGACATGGTTTGCCACGAGGCGCGCCCGCCCTGGGCCATCGAAGAGTCACAATTCCTCTCTCTCTGCCGCCGCTGCGGCGAGTGTTTCAAGGCCTGCCCCAACGGCCTGCTCAAGCCTGCCGACCAGCCCGAATATGCAGGTACCCCCATCGCCGGCACCCCTGTGCTGGATCTCGCCTGTGGCCAGTGCAGCTACTGTGGCAGCTGCGCCAGAGCCTGCCCCACCGGGGCGCTGGATCTGCGGCTCGGCCGCCAGGTGCAGACCCGAGTGCGGATAGAGGCGAGCTGTCAGGCCCGTAAAGGCTTCTACTGCCTGCTGTGCGAGGATGCCTGCCCCCAGCAGGCGATCAAGGCCAGCAGCGAGGGGGTGAGCGTCAACATGGCGGCCTGCGACGGTTGCGGCGCCTGCGGCCTAGCCTGCCTGCACGGCGCCATCACCCTGATCCCCCAGCTCTGACGGCTCCGGCATCCCGACGCCCCCACATCCGTCCCCAGCATGCATGCCAGACAGCAAAAAGGCCCCTCGGGGCCCTTTCACCGTCATGACCCTCAGGCCATGGTCAGGATATTATCCTGCTCTATGCCGAGCAGGTGGCACAGCCGGGTCGGATCCCGCACTGCATCCGCCAGGGTGTATTCCCCCAGCACTTCGAGGAAGGCGTTCATGGCGCGGCGCAAGATGCCCTGAATGCGGCAGCCGCCGGAGAGGCGGCAGTTCTCGCGCTTGCAGTCCACCGGGCAGAGCACGTGCTCCATGTCCATCACCACATCGCGCAGGTTGATGGAGACGGCGGAGCGGCCGAGACGGATGCCGCCATGCTTGCCACGTACCGTTTCGATGTACCCCTTGATGCCGAGCTGATGCACTATCTTGACCACGTGGTTGCGGGAGATGGCGAAGGTATCGGCCACTTCCGTGATGGTCGACAGGCGATCACCGGGCTGGATCGCCAGAAACGTCAGGGTACGCAGGGCATAGTCGGTAAATCGTGTCAGTTGCATGGTCGCACTTGCCTCTTACTACAAGCCAGAAATCAGGACGACAGCCAGTGGCCAGAGAGGTGAGACTGCACGTGCGCCCGCACAGGTGTCGCGTCTTCAGCCGGGTCGTGGAGTGACAAGGTTAAGAGCAGCTCTGGCGGGTGTCGACGAAGATGTACATAAATCGACACTTTCTTTGATTGATCGCAAACTTGCCGGCTCGGGGCGGGGTTTTGGCCATTTCTGGCGACTAAATTCCATCGACAGGGAGGGGCATCGCTCGGCAAGCGGGGTGGGCCCCAGGTGGTCAGTGGGGATGTTTCAGCCAGTTTTTCAGGGCCAGGGAGGGGATGGAACTCTCGGAGGCAACCGCGAAGGCGCCCCAGTCCACCGCGCACTGCAGGGCATCCCTCATCGCCATGCCGCGGGCCAGACCGTGGATAAGGCCGCCGGCGAAGGCATCCCCCGCCCCCGTGGTGTCGACCACGGACACAGGCCGCGCCGCCACCCGCACCTGCTCCTCACCGTGGATGGCCACGGCCCCCGCCTTGCCCTCGGTCAGCACCAGCCATTCGAGCTGATCCCCTGCGAGTTGGCGGGCATGCTGCCAGGGGTCGCCCACCTCGGCGAGATCGGCGCGGGAGGCCACCAGCACATGGCAGGGGCGGCGAGCCTGCCCGCCCTTGGGATACTGGGCCACCACGAAACTCTTGCCCAGCATCTGGCGCATGTAACCGATGATGGCGGTGCCGGGGTAGTTCACATAGAGGCAGTCCACCCCCTCCAGCGGCAGATCGCCGGGCAGATCCGGGCGACGTGGCCGTCTCAGAATGGTTCGCTCCCCGGTGGAATCCACCAGCACCAGCAGCTCCCCCGTCTCGCCGCCGAAGCGCTCCACGTGGGAGCAGTCCAGCCCATGGCCCGCCGCCTGCTCCAGCAGCCAGTCGCCGGTCTCGTCCAGCCCGATGCGGGAGGCAATGATGACCTCGTGCCCCGCCCACACCAGCCCTATGCCGGTGTTGGCGGCACCGCCGCCGAGCCTGCGCCCCTGATCCACGTATTGCAGGCGCGCCCCGGCCACCAGGGGTTCGGCCAGGGAGAGCACATGATCACAGTTGAGATTGGCAAGCAGCAGGATGCGGGACATGGGGACCTCGGCAGGGCGGGCAGGATCCGGCACCCAGCGGCACCGGATCTGTCACGGAAGACGACTCAGTAGACGGGCAGCTCCACCCCGACCAGCAGTTCGTCGATGCGCGCCTGGGTCGGCTGCTGCATCACGTTCTGGATCATCTCCTTGGTGAGATGGGGGGAGAAGGAGCTGATGAAGTCATACATGTAGTTCTGCAAGAGGATGCTCTTGCTGAAGCAGAGCTGGGCCGGGCAGGGCTCGAACAGGTGCTCCAGATTGATGGCCACCAGGCCGGGGGCATCGGTGTCGTTGGCCACCAGCGACGAGATGATGCCGATGCCAAAGCCCAGCTCCACGTAGCGCTTGATGACGCCCGCATCCATCACCGTCATGTAGTAGTTGGGGCTGAGGCCGGCCGCCTGGAACACCCTGTCCTGCACCTGACGCCCGGTGGCGCCACTCTCGTAGCTGAGGATGGGGTACTGGCAGAGCTGCTCCAGGGTCGGTTTCTTCACCTTGGCCAGGGGGTGATCCTGGGGCACCACCAGTGACAGGGTCCAGAGGTAGGCGGGCAGCGCGATCAGCTCCTTGTCGAAGCCTATCTCGTGGGCAACGATGGAAAAATCCGAGTAACCCTTGCTGATCTGCTCCTTGGTAGCCGACATCACGGGGTGCAGGTGGAACGAGATCTTGGGGTACTTCTTGGTGAAATAGGTGACGCTTTTCGGCAGCAGGTAGCGGGCTATGGTGTGGGTGGTGTGGATGTTGAGGGTGCCCACCGTCGGGTCCAGGTACTCCCGGGAGATGGCCTTGATCTTGCTCTCTATGTTGAGCATGGCCTCGGCACACTTGATGATCTCCTCCCCCACAGGGGTGATCCTGTGCAGGTGCTTGCCGCGACGCTCGAAGATGCGTACCCCCAGCTCGCTCTCCAGCAAGCCGATCTGCTTGCTCACCCCAGGCTGGCTGGTATAGAGCGCATCGGAAGCGACGGAGACGTTGAGATTGTGGTCCCGCACCGCGATCAGATACTTCAACTGCTGTAGTTTCAAGGTTGCACCCTCACAGGCTGGCGCGGCTGTCGTCAGATGGACAAGGCCGCCACAAATGGCGGCCAGTGTACCATCCGAACTCGGCATATCACCGCTTGATCCTTCATTTTGCTACAAAATCTAGCATCTGCAGGGTGGATATGACAAACGGACGCTCAGCGCACGGCAGGTCCGACCGGCAGCATGCCGAGGAACTGCAGCAGCCACTGCATCATGGTGGCCGAGTCCACTTCTCCCTCCAGGGAGGAGAGGCTGCTCTGGTAGTGTTCGTCGGGCAACCGATCCCGCCGCCGCTCGATCAGCGCCCGGTTGTACTCCACCGAAAACTCCGGATGACCCTGGATGGCGACTATGTGATCACCCTGCAGGAACATGAAGTTCGGGCAGAAGTCGTTGCCCGCCAGCAGGGTCGCCCCCGGGGGCAGCTGCGCCACCTGATCCTGATGACTGGCCAGGATCCGTATGGTTTCGAGCCCCGGCTGCATCCAGGGTTTCGCCTCCTGCATGGGGTGAACCGAGACCCCCAGCCCCCAGCCCTTGGTGGACTTCACCACCTCTCCCCCCAGCGCCTGGGCGATCACCTGATGGCCGAAGCAGATGCCAGCCAGCTTGACGTTGGCATCGTGGGCCCGCCGGATCCAGTCGCGCAGCGCCAGGATCCAGGGGATGTCGCTGTAGGCATCGTGGCGCGAGCCTGTAATGAGCCAGGCATCGCACTCGTTCAAGTCGCTCGGCAGCTCGCCGTCGAGTGCCGACCAGACCCTGTATTCCAACGCCGGGGCCAGGGCCCGGAATCCCTTGATAAACATCTCGGAGTAAACGGGGCCAAAACTCCCAACCAAGTCGGGGTCCAGCCGGTCACAATCGAGAATTCCCAGTCGCATCTGTCACTCCTTCACAGGGATAGCGGGACACGCCGGCGGACTCCTTCCGCCGGGCCATGCCAGGGCTAGCTGCTGCATGTTGATCATTTCATGGTCGGCATGGAGAACTCGGCGCCGGCCCGCAGGCTCTGAGGCCAGCGTGCAGTCACCGTCTTCATCCGGGTATAGAAGCGTACCCCGTCCGGCCCGTGCATGTTGAGCGGCCCGAAGATGGACCGCTTCCAGCCACCGAAGCTGTGAAACGCCATGGGCACAGGGATGGGTACGTTCACCCCTACCATACCGACCTGAACCCTTGTGGTGAAGTCCCTTGCGGTATCCCCGTCGCAGGTAAAGATGGCGGTGCCGTTGCCGTACTCGTGTTCGTTGATGAGGCGCAGGGCCGTCTCGTAATCCGGCGCCCGCACGATGGCGAGCACGGGGCCGAAGATCTCCTCCCGGTAGATGCGCATCTCGGGGCCGACCCGGTCGAACAGGCTGCCGCCGATAAAGTAGCCCTCACCGTGGCTGACACCGCGACCATCGACCACCAGTTCGGCCCCCTCTGCCACCCCCTGATCCACGTAGCCGCGCACCTTGGCCAGGTGTTCGCGGCTGATGAGCGGCCCCATCTCGTTCTCCGGGCTCTGACCCAAACCGGGCCCGACCCGCAGGGCCGCCACCAGGGGCGAGAGTTTAGCGACCAGCGCATCGGCGGTGGCATCGCCGACCACCAGGGCCACCGAGATCGCCATGCAGCGCTCGCCGGCAGCACCGTAGGCCGCCCCCATCAAGGCGGAGACCGCCTGATCGAGATCGGCATCCGGCATCACCAGCATGTGGTTCTTGGCACCGCCCAGGGCCTGCACCCGCTTGCCGTGGGCCGAGGCGGTGGCATAGATGTACTGGGCGATGGGGGTGGAGCCGACGAAAGACACCGCCTGTACCCGTGGGTCGGTCAGCAGCACATCCACCACCTCCTTGTCGCCGTTGACCACATTGAGCACCCCGTCCGGCAGACCCGCCTGCTTGAGCAGTTCGGCCATGCGCAGGGCCAGCGAGGGATCCTTCTCTGACGGCTTGAGGATGAAGCTGTTGCCGCAGGCCAGCGCCACCGGGAACATCCAGAGCGGCACCATGGCCGGGAAGTTGAACGGCGTGATGCCGGCGCAGACCCCCACCGGCTGCATCATGGAGTGGCTGTCCACCCCCCGGCCTACGTTAAGGGAGTGCTCTCCCTTGAGCAGATGGGGAATGCCGCAGGCAAACTCCACCACCTCCAGCCCCCGGGTCAGCTCCCCCTGAGCGTCGGAGAACACCTTGCCGTGCTCGCGGCTGATGAGGCGGGCCAGCTCGTCCCTGTGCTGCTCCATCAGCTCCTTGAAGCGGAACATCACCCGTGCCCGCACCAGCGGCGGGGTCTGGGACCAATCGGCGAAGGCGCGCTCGGCGCTGGCGATGGCATCGAGGCACTCGGCAGCGGTGGAGAGGGCCACAGTGCCCTGCTGCTGGCCGGTGGCCGGATCGAAGATGGCGCCGAAACGCTCGCTGCGGCTCTCTGTGGTTTCACCGTCGATGAAGTTGTCGATCCTGTAACTCATAAATCCTCCGTGATGGGGCATTCGCGTCATTCCTGCGCGCGGCCGTGGGCATCAGGCACAGGAAGAGGGCGCCCGACGGGCGCCATGCAATCGGGTGAAACGTTATTCCTGGGTCTGCAACACGTCCTGCAGCAGAGTGAAGAGGTCGTCAATCTGGCTGCGCTCGATGATGAGGGGTGGCGACAGGGCGATGATGTCGCCGGTCACCCGGATAAGTGCCCCCTTCTCGAAGCAGCGTACAAACACCTCGTAGGCGCGCTTGCCCGGCGCGTCTGGTAGGGATTCGAGCTCTATGCCCGCCACCAGACCGTAGTTGCGCACATCTTTGACATGCTTGCAGCCCCTGAGGGAATGGGCCGCCTCCTCCCAGTAGCCGGCCAGATCGGCGGCGCGAGTCAGCAGATTCTCGTTGCGGTAGATCTCGAGCGTCGCCAGACCCGCGGCGGCGGCCACAGGGTGACCGGAATAGGTGTATCCGTGGAACAGCTCGATGGCCCCCTTGCCTGCGGCCATCATGTCGTCATAGATGTGGTTCTGTACCAGCACCGCGCCCATGGGAATGGCGCCGTTGGTGAGCCCCTTGGCGCAGGTGATAAGGTCGGGGATGACGTCGAACTCCTGGGCGGCAAAGGCGGAGCCTAGGCGACCGAAGCCGGTGATCACCTCGTCGAAGATCAGCAGGATGCCGTGTTTGGTGCAGATCTCCCTCAGCCGCTTGAGGTAGCCCTTTGGCGGCATGATGACGCCGGTGCTGCCGGCGATGGGTTCGACGATGACGGCTGCTATGTTGCTGGCATCATGGAGGAAGACGATCTTCTCCAGCTCGTCGGCCAGGGTGAGATCTTCCTCGGGCAAGCCCCTGGTGAAGGCATTTTTCCCGATGTTGAGGGTGTGGGGCAGGTGATCCACCCCCCCAAGCAGGGAGCCAAACCACTTGCGGTTGCCGGGGATGCCACCCACCGAGATGCCGCCGAAGCCGACCCCGTGGTAGCCGCGCTCGCGACCTATGAGCCGGGTGCGGGTGCCCTGACCGCGGGCCCGCTGCCAGGCCAGCGCTATCTTGAGCGCCGTGTCGACGGATTCCGAGCCGGAGTTGGTATAGAAGACGTGGCCGAAACCCTTGGGGGCTATCTCCACCAGCCGGTTGGCCAGCTCGAACGGCAGAGGGTGTCCCATCTGGAATGTGGGGGCGAAATCGAGATGGGAGATCTGCTGGGAGACCGCCTCGGCAATCTCGCGCCGACCATGGCCCGCGTTGCAACACCAGAGCCCGGCAGTGCCATCCAGTATCTTGCGGCCATCCTCTGAGTGATAATACATCCCCTCTGCCGACTTCAGGATGCGCGGCGCCGCCTTGAACTGCTGGTTGGCGGTGAAGGGCATCCAGAAGGCGGACATGTCGGGGGTATTGATGTCGCTAATCGGTTTCATGGTCACCTCATCCTTAAGGCGTTTAGTAACACTTGGCTGATGCCTATTAAATTAAACACCTGAGTTCCTAAAAAGGGGCGGTTTATCGCCCCTGCTTGGTGTCACCCCCTCGGGGTGGTATAAGATATTTAACACAATTTTAATAATAGTAAACAGTCAAGGAGTGTCTATCGATGGATATCGGTCACCGCCTCAAGGCGGTTCGCACCAAGGCGGCCCTCTCCCAGCGCGAGCTGGCCAAGCGCTCCGGTGTGACCAACGGTTTTATCTCCCAGATCGAGAAAAATCAGGTGAGCCCCTCGGTCGCGTCGCTGCGCAAGGTGCTGGAAGGCATCCCCATGTCGCTCGCCAGCTTCTTCACCGATGAGACGGAGATGGATTCCGAGGTGATCTTCCGCGCGGATGACATGCCGGATCTCGGCACCCACCCCATCAGCTATAGATTGGTGGGCCACAGCCGGGCCAACCGCGCCATCGGCATGATGCAGGAGGTGCTGCCCCCGGGGGCCGACACCGGCGACGACATGCTGAGTCACGAGGGGGAAGAGTGCGGCATCGTCATCAGGGGACATGTAGAGGTCACCGTCGGCGAGCAGGTACACCTGCTGGCCCCCGGGGATGGCTACTACTTCGACAGCCGCACCCCGCACCGCTTCCGCAACGTGGGGGAGCAGGAGTGCGTGCTGATCTCTGCCAACACGCCGGCCAGCTTCTGATCCCCATGGGTAGCCAGGGCCGCTCGCCCCTCCACGAGACGGCCCTGCAGCCTGGATGAGGTCAGCCACAGATCGGGGTCTGGACTCGGGCACGGAGCGGCAAGTGTTTAATGAATTGTTACAAGATGGATTTACAAGCGGCAGGATGTTTAGCATATTGATACGCGAAGACGTTTTTTGCCGGTTCAAGGAGTGAACATGAGTGACCTGACCCTGGCCCAGTGGCAACACAAGGCCGCCCATCTGACCCTGCCCTCGCAAGCCTTTATCGACGGCAGCTACCGCGATGCCGTCAACGGCGCCACCTTCGATTGCATCAACCCGGCCAACGGCCAGTTGCTGACCAAGGTGGCCTCCTGCGACGCTGCCGACGCCGAGCTGGCGGTGCAGGCCGCCCGCGCCGCCTTCGATGACAAGCGCTGGAGCGGGCTCTCCCCGAAACAGCGCAAGCTGATCATGCAGCGCTTCGCCGAACTGATGCGCCTCAACCAGGTGGAGCTGGCCCTGCTGGAGTCCCTGGACATGGGCAAACCCATCGGCGATGCCATGGGCTATGACGCCCCGGCCGCCGCCAACTGCATCGCCTGGAACGCCGAAGCCATCGACAAGATCTACGATCAGGTCGCCCCGGTGGAAGAGTCCGCCCTGGCACTGGTGACCCGGGAGGCGCTCGGCGTGGTCGCCGCCATAGTGCCCTGGAACTTCCCGCTGGTGATGGCCTGCTGGAAGCTCGGCCCAGCGCTCGCCACCGGCAACTCCGTCATCCTCAAGCCCTCCGAGAAATCCCCCCTCACCGCCCTGCGCATCGCCGGCCTTGCGAAAGAGGCGGGCATCCCGGACGGCGTCTTCAACGTGCTGCCGGGCTTTGGCCACACAGTGGGCGAGGCGCTGGCCATGCACATGGACGTGGACTGCATCACCTTCACCGGCTCCACCAAGATCGGCAAGCATCTGGTGCAGTGTTCCGGCAAGTCGAACCTCAAGCGCGCCTTTATGGAGTGCGGTGGCAAGAGCCCCAACATAGTGCTGGCGGACGCGCCGGATCTGGACGCCGCCGCCAGGAGTGCCGTGGGCGCCATCTTCTACAACCAGGGCGAGGTGTGCACCGCCGCCTCCCGCCTGCTGGTGCAAAACAGCATCAAGCCGCAGTTCATGGAGCGCTTGCTGGCCCATGCACGCGAGTGGATAGCCGCCAACCCGCTGGATCCCGCCACCCGCATCGGCGCCATGGTGGACGGCATCCAGATGGAGCAGGTGCTGAACTACATCGCCATCGGCCAGCAGGAGGGCGCCAGACTGCTGCTGGGGGGCAAACGCACCCATACAGAGAGCGGCGGCTTCTATATCGAGCCCACCATCTTCGACGACGTGACCCCGCAGATGCGCATCTTCCGAGAGGAGATCTTCGGCCCTGTGCTGGCGGTGACCGGCTTCGACACCCTCGAAGAGGCCATCGCCCTTGGCAACGACACCGACTACGGCCTGGCGGCAGCGATCTGGACGGCGGATCTCAACAAGGCGGTCAAGGGCTCCCGCGCCCTGCGCGCCGGCACCGTCTTCGTCAACAACTGGGATGGGGGTGACATGACGATGCCGTTCGGCGGCTTCAAGCAGTCCGGTAACGGTCGCGACAAGTCACTGCACGCCCTGGAGAAATATACCGAGCTGAAAAGTACCTGGATCCAGCTCGATTAACGTCGAATATGACGAGATCAGGCAATAAAGGGGGAGAAATCCCCCTTTTTCATTTTTACCCTTTCCTCAACAGCTTCAATCGATATAATCATCAAATAGACAAGCCCTTAAATATAAAGATAAAAATGCTGTTTTTTCTGGGAAGTGTACTGTTTCTGGTGGTGGGCCTGCCGCTGCTCTTCTTCATGCTGGGCGAGGGTGAGGCCTATGTGACCTGGGGTCCCTGGATCTCCGCTATCGCACTCATGCTGTGGCTGCTCATGGATGTAGAGAAGATCCGTCGCGGCGGTCGGCGCTGAGTCGATTCCATGCTGTAAAAATCTCGCCAAACGGCATTTATTAACTTCTTTCCCCCCAAAAGGATGGCTACACTGCACTTTTGCGATGTTTTCCAACATCCGACTCTCCAGTGAAGGTTATCCGCATGCAGCAACAGATCCAGCGCCAGGGCATCATCTATGCCCTGTGCGCCTATACCCTTTGGGGCCTGGCGCCCATCTACTTCAAGACAATTTCCGCCGTCCCGGCCGCCGAGATCCTGACCCACCGCATGATCTGGTCCTGCGCCCTCCTGATGGTGCTGACCCTGATCGGCCGCCAGTGGCACAAGGTACAGGCGGTGTTGCGCCAACCGAAGGTGCTGCTCACCCTGGCCTTCACCTCGGTCACCGTCGGTGGCAACTGGCTGCTGTTCATCTGGGCCATCAACAACGGTCACATGCTGGATGCCAGCCTCGGCTACTACATCAACCCGCTGTTCAACGTGCTGCTCGGCATGGTGTTTCTGAGCGAGAAGCTGCGTCGTCTGCAGTGGTGGGCGGTGGGACTGGCGGTGATAGGGGTTGCCGTCCAGCTCATCGCCTTCGGCTCCCTGCCCTGGATAGCCCTGGTGCTGGCCTCGAGCTTCGCCATCTATGGCCTGATCCGCAAGAAGCTGGCCCTGGATGCCCTCACCGGCCTGCTGATCGAGACCATGATCATGTTGCCGCCAGCTGCCCTCTATCTGTGGGGATTCGCCGACAGCCCCACCAGTCACCTCACGCAAAACGACTGGCACCTGAACCTGCTGCTGATCGCCGCCGGGGTCGTCACCACGGCGCCCCTGCTCTGCTTCACCGCCGCCGCCACCCGGCTCAAGCTCTCCACCCTGGGTTTCTTCCAGTACATAGGCCCCAGCCTGATGTTCATCCTGGCGGTCACCCTCTACGGGGAGGTGCTGGCGCTGGACAAGATAATCACCTTCGGCTGCATCTGGAGCGCTCTGGTGCTGTTCAGCCTGGACGGGTTGCGCAGCGGCAAGCGGCGTCAGGGGGCCGGTTGAGCAGCCGAATACCCGGCCACTGCAATAATCTACAAGCCAGGGGCCGACTTTCGGGTTATCAATAGGCCATGAGCGCCTCTCCATCCCGCATCCATTACTGGCAATCCCGGCTGCTGCCGGGGGTTGAACTCTCCCACTCCCATCACAGGGAGTTCAGCTATGGCCGCCACGTGCACCTGGACTACCACATAGGTCTGGTGCAGCAGGGCGGCCAGAAGTTCATCCACAAGGGCAGCAGCCACAACCTGGTGCGCGGCCAGCTCTCCACCGTCAACCCTGACGAGATGCACGACGGCCTCAGCCTGCTGCCGGAAGGGTACGAGGTGCGGGTGTTCTCCATCGCCCCGGAGCAGCTGGCCCGCTGGCTGCCGGACAGCCCGGAGCCCTTCTTCGACCAGGGTTTGCAGCGCCGACCCGACCTCTATCAGGGCTTCGCCCGGCTGCACATGTATCTGGATCAACCCGAGCCCGATGCCCTGCTGGCAGAGAGCCAACTCTTGGCCCTGCTCGGCGAGCTGCTGCACCTGGCACCGGAGCGCCATGCCCTGGCGGATCCCCAGATAAGGTTCCTGCGCGACCATCTGCTGGGCCAGCTGGACGGGCACCACAGCCTGGAGGATCTGGCCGCCCTGTTCGGGCTGGATCGCTTCGCCTTCCTCCGTCAGTTCAAGAAGAAGACCGGCATGACCCCCTACGCCTGGCTCAAGCGGCTGCGTCTCGAGCGCGGCAAGCTCCTGCTCGCCCGTGGCCTGCCGGTGAGCGAGGTGGCGCTGGCGGTCGGTTTCTTCGATCAGAGCCACTTCCACCATGGTTTTCGCCAGGCGTTCGGGCTGACCCCGGCGGACTACCGTCAGCAGATGCTTCCCAGCTGACCAACCTAACTGCAATCTTTTACAAGCCAGACCCTGCCCCCATCCCCCATGCTGCTGCCTCATCTTTGTTGAGAGGTATGCCATGTTCACCAGCCTGTTTCTGACCATAGGTCTCATCCACCTGATCGCCCTGGCGAGCCCGGGCCCGGATTTCGCGCTCATCCTGCGCACCAGCCTGCACAGGCCCACGGCGCTCGGGGCCGCGCTTGGCATCGCCATCGCCATCCTGCTGCACGCCACCCTCAGCCTCACCGGCATCAGCCTGCTGATCGCGAGCCAGCCCTGGCTGTTCCTGGCGGTGAAGGTGGTGGGTGCCCTCTATCTGGGCTGGCTCGGCTGGGGAGCAATCAAGGCGGCGCGCCGCAACTCCGCCACCCAGGCACTGCGGGCTGGCGGGGAGTTGCAGGGTTGGAACCGGGGGCTGAGAGCCGGGATTGCCACCAACCTGCTCAACCCCAAGGCGCTGCTGTTCTTCATGGGATTGCTGGCGGCCATGGTGACGCCCCAGGTGGATGGCCTGACCCGGGGCCTGCTGATCCTGGAGCTCTTCCTGCTCTCCCTTACCTGGTTCGGGTTGCTGGCCTGGAGCCTCTCCACCGCCCGGGCTCAGCACCTGCTAAGCCGGGTGCAACGGCCCCTGAACCTGGTCACAGGGCTGCTGTTCGGCGCCGTCAGCCTCTCCATCCTGGTGGAGCTGGCCGGTGAGGCGAGCGCCTACATCTGAGCAATGCAAGCCACCCCCATCCCCGAGCGGGGCGAGCATCTGCTCGGCCGAGTACAACGGCCTGCTGTTCGGTATCACCGGCCCAGTCTCTCCATCCCCGTGGAGCTGGCCGGGGAGGTGAGCGCCTACATCTGAGCCATGCGGGCCAAGCCCGCCGTCAAGCGGGGTGGTATCGGACTCATTGTGGGATTAGGATGCACGCCTTCACCACAATAACGTTACGGATGTATCGGCATGACTCGACAATGGTCGCTCCCCATAGTGGCACTCGCGGGGGGAGCCTTGCTCTGGCTCGGCACCACCTTCGGCATGAAGTGGGCCCTGATGGCCCTCATCGGCTTCGGTTTCGGCTTCACCCTCTCCTTCAGCCGCTTCGGCATTGTATTCGGCTGGCGCGAGATGCTGACCAGGCGCAACAGCTACTACGTGCGGGTGCACCTGCTCACCATCGCCATCGAGATCCTGCTGTTCACCACCTTCCTCTCCTTCACTCACGCCCTCTTTGGCGATGCCATGGTGGGCAACGTCATGGCCATTGGCGTCCCCTTCATCGTCGGTGCCTTCCTGTTCGGCATCGGCATGCAACTGGCGGGGGTCTGCGCCACCGGCACCCTCTACTGCTGTGGCGAGGGGCAACCCCGTTTCTGGCTGGTGCTGGTCTGCTACGGCATAGGCACCCTCATCAGCAACCAGTTTCGTCCCGAGCTGGAGGCCAGCTTCTCCAGCCAGGTGGTGCTGGCCCGGGATCTGACCGGCAATCTCTGGAGCGGCATGCTGCTCAACCTGGCGCTGGTCGCCCTGCTCTTCCTGCTGTTTCGCAAGAGCGAACTCAATCGCACCGGTGAGGTGAAGTCCATCTTCGGCGGCGGCAACCTGTTCTGGCGCGACGGCCGCTTCACGGTGCTGACCGGCGGCATCCTTATCGCCCTGCTCAACTCTGCCGTGGTGGCCCTGCACGGTTCGGCCTGGACCATCACGGGCGCCGTCTATGACATGGCGCTGCGCGGCGCCTCCCTGTTCGGTCTGTTCGAGGGCAACCCCAAGCTGGCCCAGCCGCTCTTCATCAACCCCATGGTCGGCATGTTCTGGCTGGGGATCCTGGGGGCGGCGCTGGCCCGTTGCCTGAGCGGCGGCGGCAATCACACCCCGATCCGCATAGGCAACAGCCTGGCGGCCATCATAGGCGGTCTGCTGATGGGGATGGGGGCCATGTACAGCGCCTGCAACCTGGGCGGCTTCTTCGACGGCACGGCGTCGGGCAGCCTGCACGGCTGGGTCTGGATGCTGATGGCCCTGGCGGGCAGCATCATAGGCATACGTCTGCGGCCGCTGTTCAAACTCTGATGCAGTAACGGGATGGCGCGGTAGACGCCATCCCGTCAATCTCCCTTCCCTGTATCCCGCCAATTACGACGCCAGACGCTGGACACGCCGCCCTGGTCACTCCCCCCGTTGCTTCACCTTGCGCAGGTAGAGATATCCCTCCCCCGGGCTGCCCCAGCGCTGGCGGGCGCCGTTGTCATAGGCCCTGTCCAGCAGCCTGACGCTGTTGGGGCCAATCCAGAGGTACTGCACCAGGGTAGTGGCGCCGCCAAAGTCGGTGGCACAGCTGCCGACCTTGCTGTGGCCCGCGTACTCCCCGCTGGCCTGACGGGTCAGCCAGATCTCGCAGCCCTGGCGCAGGGAGAGTTGTTGCGGGGTGAGGGAGTCGAGCAGTTCGGGTTGACGCCAGGCGCCGGCAAAGTCGGTGGCCCTCGGCATGGTCAGCTCGGCCATCAGGATGCGGCCATCGGGCAGCGGGGAGAAGCGGTAGATGCGCTGACGGAACGGACGCACCGCCCGCTCGCTCAGGAACTGCTCGGCATAAACCCAGCGAAAAGGACCTTCTCCGGGCCAGATCTCCACCAGACGCAGCTCGGCACTGGTGAAACGCGGGTCGTAACCGGCCTGCTCCTGGCTGGAGAACTCGCCGGTGAACCAGGAGAGCAGCGGCTCCATCTTCCCCTGCACCGGTGACGGACTGGCCACGAAGGGAACGGGGTTGGCCCACACCAGGCAGGCGTAAAACAACCCCAGCAGGGCCACCATCAGCTTTGTCATCGAATCCTTCCGAGTCGCTTGCATGGCGGCGATTATATGAGCGAACGGCGGCAATAACCTCAACCTTGATCAACTCCTTGCCAATACGCTGAAAAATCACTGTGTTAGCGAAGAAGTGCGACGCAGGACCGCGATCATGGCCACGGCAAGGCCAGAGCCCGAAACGTCCCCCCTCCCCCTGTCACCTTACGCCGTTTGTCCCCGCTGAGAACGCTCCGTTGTGCCAGACTTGACGGTGGCTGACTGGCGCATCGGGTCTCCTTGATCTTGCCCTGGGCCGCTTCCATGCTCATGTTTCAACGTGCATCCAGAGAACCTCCTATGAACTCACCCCGTTTTTCCCCCATAGATCCCATCTCCCGCTACTCGGAGATCCTGTTCGGCCTGCTGATGGTGCTCACCTTCACCGGTTGCTTCAATGCGTTCGAGGCGGGACGCGCCGAGGTCAGGGATCTGCTGATCGCCGGCATCGGCTGCAACATCGCCTGGGGCATTATCGATGCCATCGTCTACCTCATCACCACCCTGACCGAGCGGGGCCGAGCCCTGCGGTTGTTGCAGCAGTTGCGCCTGCTGACACCCGGTGATGAGAGGGGCATAACGGCGCTGCGAGACGCCCTGCCCGGCCCGCTGGCGGCGATCTGCCGCGACCCTGAGCTCAGGGACTGGCAGGTGCGTCTGCAGCAACACCCCGAGCTGGGCCAGGGGGGCATCTGGCGCTGGAATGACCTGCTCAACAGCCTGGGGGTCTTCTTCATGGTGTTCCTCTCCACCTTCCCCGTGCTGCTGCCCTTCTTCTTCATGCAGGACCCCGTTCCGGCCCTGCGCCTCTCACACACCATCGCCCTGCTGATGCTGATGGGAATTGGCTATGGGCTGGCCCGCTATGCCGGTTCACCACGCCCTTGGCTTATCGGCGTGATCTTCGCAGTCGCGGGCGTCGCCATCGTACTGCTCACCATCGCCCTGGGCGGTTGAGGAGAAGCGCGGCGGGAGGCTTGCCCCTTGTTCCCCATCCGGCCAGCGGCCAACTTCGGCATGGGCAACTATTCTTGCTGCGGACCAACCGAGGAGGAGCCCCTCATGACGACAGGAATTGTGACCCTGCACCGCGTACTCAAGGCCCCGCCGATGCGGGTGTACAGAGCCTTTATCGAGGCGGACGCCCTGGCCAAGTGGCTGCCGCCCCATGGCTTCACCTGCCGGGTAGAGCAGCTGGAGGCCCGCGTCGGCGGCACCTTCAGGATGGCATTCTTCAATTTCGGCAACGGCCACAGCCATGCCTTCGGCGGCGAGTATCTCGAGCTGGAATCGGGCAAGCGCATCCGCTATACGGATCGCTTCGACGACCCCAATCTGCCGGGGGAGATGCACGTCACCATCACCCTCACCCAGGTGCTGTGCGGCACCGATCTCGCCATCGAACAGGCAGGGATCCCGGCAGCCATCCCGGTCGAGATGTGCTACCTCGGCTGGCAGGAGTCCCTGACCCAGCTCGCCGCCCTGGTCGAACCCGAGATCCCGAACGAATAACCCGGCACCATCCCGGGGATGCCGGGCCCGCAAAAAAGCAAAGAGCCTGCCGGATGGCAGGCTCTTTTCATGTGCAATGCCCAGCACTCATTGCAGGTTCAGGCCACCCAGGTAATCCCGCTTGCCGAGATCGACGCCAGCCTGGCGCAGCAGGGCATAGGTCATGGTCAGGTGGAAGTAGAAGTTCGGGATGCCGTACTCGTGCACGCAGCTGTGACCGTCCATCCCCTTGCCGCCCGCCCAGTAGGGGTAGTAGTGGCCACTCGCATACTGGCTGAAATCAGCCTCCAGCTTGCTCTGCAGATAGACGATGGTCTTGGCCACGTGGGCGCGCAGATCCGCCATGGTTTTGGGATCATCCCCGAGTACCGGCGGCTCGCTCAGGCTGGCGGTGGCGACCACGGCGCGCGCGCTGTCACAGCAGATCAGCACCTGCTTGGCCAGCGGCAGCATGTCGACGATGAGGCGCTCATTGAAGAAGTTGTCCACATTGAATTTCTTCGCCTCGGCGTGGGCCTCGGCCTTGGCCAGACACTGGTCCAGGTTGGTCAGCATCTTGATGAACTGGGCGGCGATATCACGATTCATAATGCACTCTCGGTTGGTTGAAGGCGGTAAAACGAGCGGCTCCACTATAGCGCATCCCCCTCGCAGTTCGAGCCCGGAGAAATGAAAAGCGGGGGCACCCTCCCCGCCCTGCGACAGGCAGTGGCGGCCTCGGCGAGGCACCCGTTGCCAGCGCACCCGGGCTGCCCGCCACCCTGAGTCCCTCTTTCCCCTTTTTTTGATCTGTGACAGGCATCTCGTTTTTCGATGGGCGTAGTCTGGAGCCCGTTGCCCCGGCACGGGCCGGGGCGCCAATCCCACAAGGAGAATGCCATGAAGATCTACGATCGAAACCGCAATGTGCTGACCCTGGGCCAACGGGTGATGATTGCCGCCACCGGCGCGGTCGATACCCTGAAGGAGGCGCACACCGACAACCTGACCCCCTATGAGGCGGAGCACGAGAAGTGCGTGCTGCTGGCGAACAGCCAGGAGCGTTACGCCCCCATCGAGTTGATTAGACTAGGCTGATCCCGCTTTCCGTCACCCTACTCTTTACAATTCACCCGGCCGCCGCGCCCTGTCGGTGGCCGGGTTTCTGACTCCCATCTGTTTCTTCGAGATGTGCTCGCGTCATATTCCCGTTATCTGGCGTCGATGGCTTATCCAACAGAGTGGAGGCCCCAGCTTCCCCGCTCACTAGAATGCCCCGCCACCGGGCGGCACGAGTCACTTGCATAATGGAAGTAAGGACCGTATGGTTACTTCCATTATGCAAGTAACCTGATGGCACAACATGCGCAAGAAGAGTCTGAGTGAACAGCAGTGCCCCATCGCCCGCAGCCTGGATCATGTCGGCGAATGGTGGAGTCTGCTGATTATCCGCGATGCCATGCATGGCCTGTCGCGCTTCGATGAATTTCAAAAGAGCCTTGGTATCTCCCCTAACATACTGACCCGACGCCTGACCGCCCTGGTCGAGGGGGGCCTGATGGAGAAGCGGCTCTACTCCGAGCGCCCCCCTCGCTATCAATATGCACTCACCCCCCGCGGCCAGGATCTCAGCGCCGTGCTGATCGCGCTGCTCACCTGGGGCAACAACCACCTGGCGCCCGAGGGGGCCAGCATCCAGCTGAAGGATGCCCAGACGGGCGAACTGGTCGAGCCCATGCTGGTGGATAGGCACACCGGTCAGGAAATTTCACCCTCGCGCCACAGATTGGTGCCGGGACCGGCCGCTGGCGACGGCATGAAGCAGCGTCTGTGCCATGCCAATGGCGTGATGAGCGGCGATAACCCTTCGAAACAGGAATCAGAGTCATGAACGCACATCGTATCGTGGTGACTGGAATGGGAGCGGTGACCCCGCTTGGATATGGGGTGGAAACCGTGTGGCAGCGACTGCTGGCGGGCCAGTCCGGCTTGCGCCGCCTGCCGGAGGTCTTCACCGAAGGGCTGGCCGCCAAGGTGGGCGCCATGGTGCCGACCCTGGTCGAGGATCCCCTGGCCGGGTTTGACCCCGATGCCGTGGTGTCGACCAAGGAGCAGAAGAAGATGGATCGCTTCATCCTGTTTGCCATTGCCGCGGCCAAGGAGGCCCTGTTGCAAGCCAACTGGGCCCCCGAGACGGCGGAGCAGCAGGAGCGCACCGCCACCATCATCGCCTCTGGCATCGGCGGCTTCCCCGCCATCGTCGATGCGGTGCGCACCACGGATGAGCGGGGACCGCGTCGCTTGTCGCCGTTCACCATCCCCTCGTTCCTGGTCAACATGGCGGCGGGCCATGTCTCCATCAACTTCGGCTTCAAAGGCCCGCTCGGGGCACCGGTCACGGCCTGTGCCGCAGGGGTGCAGGCCATTGGCGACGCCGCCCGTCTCATTCGCTGCGGTGAGGCCGACATCGCCATCTGTGGCGGGGCCGAGGCCACCTTAGACCGCGTCAGCCTGGGTGGGTTTGCCGCGGCTCGCGCGCTGTCGTCCGCCTATGCTGATGACCCCGAAGCGGCCTCCCGCCCCTTCGATGTCGACCGCGACGGCTTCGTGATGGGCGAAGGGGCCGGGATCCTGGTGATTGAGTCCCTGGAACACGCCCTGGCCCGGGGTGCCACCCCCATAGTGGAGCTGGTGGGGTATGGCACCAGCGCCGACGCCTATCACCTTACCGCCGGCCCGGAAGATGGAGACGGCGCTCGCCGCGCCATGATGGCGGCCCTGACTCAGGCCGGCATTCAGGCTGCGGATGTCCAGCACCTCAATGCCCATGCCACCTCGACCCCGGTGGGTGACAGGGGGGAGCTCGCCGCCATCAAGCGCGTATTTGGTGACAACAACCAGATAGCGGTGACCTCCACCAAGTCCGCCACCGGCCATCTGCTGGGGGCCGCCGGGGGGATAGAGGCCATCTTCACCGCCCTGGCCATTCGCGATCAGAGAGTGCCTGCCACCCGCAACCTGCAGCAAGCCGACCCCCTCGCCGACGGCGTGGACATAGTACGGGGCGCGGCCCGTGACATGGGGATCGAGCACGCCATCTCCAATGGCTTTGGCTTTGGCGGCGTGAATGCCAGCGTGCTGTTCAAGCGCTGGCAGGGGGCCTGATCTCGCCGGCGACTGGGCAGCTTGCCGTTGACTGACCTGTCGGCGAACGCCTCGCCGACACTCTTCATCTTGGGACACCCACCTTTATCTTGGGACACCCACCTTTTTGAGCTCGACCGCCAACCACTGCGACACGCACAACAAGATGCACAACAAGATGGGTGTCCCAGATTTCCTGCTCAAAAAGATGGGAGACCCGGACTTCCGCCTCCCAGATCTCCTGCCATAAAAAGACCCAAACTGAAGGGCTCAGTCTGGGTCAGGTTGCGAGTCAGTTGACTAGCAGAGGGTCATCATTTGCTGCTGATATCGTCCAGGATCAGCAGCTCGGGATCCACGCCACCCGCACTGTCAGACAGGGCCGCGGCTGTCAGCACCTGACCATTGACCAGGGTGACCGGCAGGGGACCGATGACCGGGGTCTTGTCACCCGAGGCCGTGACGGTGACATAGTAATCCCCGGCAGCAAGGGCAAGATAACCACTGTCAGCCTTGAAGGGTACGGCGCTGAGCGCCGGTGACGCACCGCTGATGTCCGACCCCGCAGTCAGGTAGACGTCCACCGCCGGTGCCGTGGGGGCGGCATGGAGCACACGCAGTTGTGCCTCTGTCGCCACCACACGACCGCTGTCGGTCAGCAGCAAGGGCTCTATGGTTTCACCGGATGGGTCCAGCAACTGACCCACGGCAAACAGGGAGTAGCGGGCACCCGCCTTGAGCGGCACGTCGCTGGCATTGATGACTTCCGGTGTAGTGGCTCCGGTTGGCGTGACCACAAAGTCATAATCGCCGGCGGCCAGGCTCAGGTAGGAGGTGTTCGCCTTGAAGGCCAGTCCTTGCAGCGGGGCCGCTGTCGGCGCAACGCCATTCACCCAAATATCGACGGCAGGGGCATCAGCGACGGCATGAACCCCCCTCAGCTGAGCCTGCTCATCGGTAGACAAGATGGGAGTGGCGCCAGCATCACCGATGGCAAGCAGTTGTACCGGGCTTGGCCCCGCCCCCAGGTTGTCGATCGCCGCCATCAGCAAGTCTGTACCCGCGTTGAGCGTCAGCGGGCCAGAGTCATAAACCACATCGCTGCTGCCCGGCAGCGTCAGCCTGATCTGGTATTCGCCTGCTGGCAGGGTGAGGGGGTCGCTATAGGTCTTGAACGGTATATTGGCCAGCGTCGGGCTGGTCAGGGCGGCCCCCGGCGCAGTGACATGGATGTCGACGGCCGGTGCACCGGGTGCGGCATGCACCACCTGCACACGAATATCGCCTCCCGTTGGTGCCTGGTTCGGCCGCTCAATCACCAGCGGGCCGAAGGCGGTATCCCCGCTCCCCGCCAGTTTGCCCACTGCCAACACGTCGTACTGAGTGTCGGGTTTCAGGTCGAGGGATACCGGGCCTATGACGGTCGAGGTGCCGCTCGGCAAAATACCATCGACTGCAACTTCGTGACTGCCAGCGGCAACCGGCTTGAGCCCGCTGCTTGAGCCATAATCGACGGCCGTCAGGAAAGGCGCACCGTCGACATTTACATTCACCTTGGGGGCATCAGGGGCTAAGTGGCTGATCCTGATGGCGGCATTGGGCGGACTGCTGTCATTTTCACTGCCTCCGCATGCGGCCAGACCCAATACCATAGCTAGTGCGGCACAACGTTGAATCCATTTCATCTGGTCATTCTCCATTGGTTGGTCCCCACGGGCATATGCAGCTCGCTAATGACTGGATCATCACCCTTTGCTTTTTATTTGATCAGGCAGTGGCGCGGCATGGACGGCAGACATCCCCTTCCCCGTTCCAGCCCCCGCCACGCCGGCAGAGGGCGCCTCGCTCACATAGCGGGAGTTCCTGC
This sequence comes from Aeromonas sp. sif0611, assembly GCF_019218845.1. Taxonomy (NCBI): domain Bacteria; kingdom Pseudomonadati; phylum Pseudomonadota; class Gammaproteobacteria; order Aeromonadales; family Aeromonadaceae; genus Aeromonas; species Aeromonas sp. sif0611. The sequence goes on from NZ_JAHUWU010000011.1 coordinate 94,053, forward strand.
CCCCTCTCCCCCTACCATTCATTACTGCCAGTGAATTTTCATATCAACCGAGTGCCATTTCAGTGAACACCCCACCGCCCTAGACTGCTTCTCGAACCTTAACGAGGAGTCTGATATGAAATCTCCCCAAGTCGCTTTGCTGGCCGGCGCCATCGCCTCGGCTCTCTCTCTCAACACCTTCGCCGATGATCTGGTCTCGGTGCAGTTCAGCAACTCTTTTTATTGGGACACCCACCTTTTTGACAGCGCTTTACCTCTGTTCTTGACTGAAAGGGAAATCGCAGGAGGTTGCCATGACCATTGCCCGTTCCCGTCAAATCAGTCTGCAAGATACACCCTACTACCACGTGGTCAGTCGCTGTGTGCGACGGGCCTTCTTGTGCGGCGAAGATGCCCATTCCGGCCAGAGTTACGAGCACAGGCGCCAATGGGTGGTCGACAAGCTGGGGCAGTTGTCACGGCTGTTTGCCATCGGTGTCTGTGCCTACGCGGTGATGAACAATCACTATCATCTGGTGCTCAAGGTTGAACGAGATATCGCCCTCCGCTGGAGTGAGCAGGAAGTGGCCGAGCGTTGGGCCGCACTGTTTCAGTGGCCCCTGCTGGTGCGACGCTGGTACCAAGGAGAATCCCTGATTGAACCGGAGCTGATGGTCGTACAACAGCTAATCGCCCAATGGCGTGAGCGACTGCATTCCATCAGCTGGTTTGTTCGGTTGCTCAATGAAAACCTGGCCCGCCAGGCCAATCAGGAGGATGGTTGCAAGGGCCATTTCTGGGAAGGGCGCTTCAAGAGCCAGGCCTTGCTCACCGAGTCAGCCCTGCTGGCCTGCATGGCCTACGTCGACCTCAATCCGATACGGGCAGCGATTGCCGACAGACCCGAAGAGAGCGACTACACCAGCATCAAACAGCGCCTCGTGGACCAACAACCTGCAGCATCGTTGCCACCTCTGTTGCTGCCGTTTTCCAGCCAAGGCAAGCCAGATGACCTGCCCTATGCCTTTCTCGACTATCTGGCGCTGGTCGACTGGACAGGGCGAGCCATCAGAAGCGACAAGCGCGGTCATATTCCGGTTCACCTTGCGCCCATACTGGTGCGGCTGGGGTTGGATGAAGCTCGCTGGCTGAAACAGGTGACACTGTTTCGGCGGCAGGGCATCAGAGTAGTGGGTGACAGAGAACATTGCCGGCTGTTCGCACAGCACTGCGGCCAGCGGCGATGTCACCAGCTGCCTGTTTGAATCGCTAGTTCCCGCGTCACATCACACCCCGGCGTGTCACCCGATGCCGGGCATGACGTTGCCTGAACAAGAGGCTTTTTAGGCCAGAACAGCCACCTTGTTGCTCCCGCTCCAACCCTCGAGCCAACTATCCGTCATCGCATCACCAATCTGGATACGGCTTACTCAAAAAGGTGGGTGTCCCAGGTTTCTTGTTTTAATAATGAAAAAGATAAATAAGGGGGAAGAACCAAATCGATTAGGGGCATTCAAAGCTGCACACCCTGATGCCTTGTGGGAGAAAAATAAAGAATCCATTAGAGAAGCTTTCCGTTGTTGTAGTGCAAGGTACCAAGAGACGCAGCAACAACTACGGACAGATCAAGGCAATCTATGTGCATATTGTGAGCAGGACTTGCTGGCTGGAACCAATGGGGCATTAGATGACTGTCGCATTGAACATTTTCATCCGAAATCGAGACGAGAGCCGGGAGAACCTAATTGGGGGTTGGAGTGGACCAATTTGCTGGCTGTTTGTTGTGGAGGAAACCAAAGAAATGTTGTTAATCATGAGCAACGGTTTGATAGCGAATCAAAGAATTATTCTTGTGATGTACCTAAGGACGACAAAATTCTGGATGCGATCATCTTAAATCCACTGCAATTACCTCATATCAACGTTTGGAATTTTAATCGCTCAACAGGACTAATTACTGTAAATGAGAGTTCCTGTCAGTCTAATGGGCTGAACGTAGAAATGGCACGCAAAACCATAGATGAATTGAATCTAAATTCCCCTCGGTTAACACGAGCTCGAAAAGCTGTTCTCGATAGTCTAAATAATAATATTCAAGACATAGTTAATAGTGGGAGAACGATAGATTACGCTATTGGTTTAATAGCCAAGTCAGTACTTAGAAAAAATAGAGCGGGCGATTGGCCATCATTTTTCAGTGCGATACGTTTTTATTTAGGCCAACAAGCTGAGGAAAATTTAGTTCATCCACTTTAAGTGATTTATAGCGGGGAAGTTCGGACTCCCACCATTGTGAGCCACGCACAACACTCTGACGAGAATTCTGGGCCACAGTCATGCACAGTCTTGGACCCCCTCCAATCCGCCGAGGGTCAGAGGCAACGTCAGGGATGCCATCAGGGATGATGGCGTAGCCGCAGCCGGCACAGGGATGTGCCGTCTGCGGCGGCCCGTCCGACGTTGGCTCTGGCCCGAGGGGACTGGCGAAGCCAGCGGATTGGCGGGGGGGCCTTTCTTTTGGTGACTTTTCTTTGGCCACGCAAAGAAAAGTTACTCGCCCAAGCCCGAAGGGCGGGCGAAACCCTGTCGAGGGCCCAGCCCTCGCGTCCAGCACGGCGTCAGCCGTGCCATCAGCAAGCGCCCCCTCATCCCCACAACCCTTCTCCCGCAAGGGGAGAAGGGAGCAAGACGCTCTCGGGAATTAGCCCCTCTCCCGCATGGGGAGAAGGGAGCAAAACTATCTCGGGAACAAGCCCCTCTCCCGCATGGGGAGAAGGAGGCAAAGGCTATCTCGGGGATGATCCCCTCTCCCGTTGGGAGAGGGTCAGGGTGAGGGATTAGAGCGCCTCCAATCTCGCATACGCCGTCACCAGCCACTTGGCGCCGACGTCGTCGAACTGGATCTGCACCCGGCTCTGCTGGCCGACCCCTTCGAAGTTGAGCACTATGCCTTCCCCAAATTTCGGATGGAGCACCCGCTGGCCGAGCTTGATGCCGCTGGCGTCAAAGCTCTGCTGCACCTCGTTCTGGCTGAAGCGGCCGTACTGGGTGGGGCGGCTGACCTGGGTGCGCAGCCGGATCTCTTCCAGACACTCGGCGGGCATCTCGCGGATAAAGCGGCTCGGCTTGTGGAACATCTCGCGGCCGTAGATGCGGCGGCTCTCCGCATAACAGATGTAGAGCTTCTCCATGGCGCGGGTCATGCCCACGTAGCAGAGGCGCCGCTCCTCCTCCAGGCGGCCCGACTCCTCGGTGGATTGCTGGCTGGGGAACATGCCCTCTTCCACCCCGACCAGCAGCACCAGGGGATATTCCAGCCCCTTGGCACTGTGCAATGTCATCAGCTGCACCGCGTCGGCATATTCGTCCGCCTGATTCTCGCCGGATTCCAGCGCCGCGTGGGCGAGGAAGGCGGAGAGATCGCTCATGTCTTCCAGCTCGTCCGGGCGCTGGTACTGACGGCAGGCGGTGACCAGCTCGTCCAGGTTCTCTACCCGCGCCTGGGATTTCTCGCCTTTTTCCGCCAGATACATCGCCTTGAGGCCGGAGTGCTGGATGGCGATGTCCGCCTGCTGGTGCAGGGGCAGCATGCCGACCTGCTCCTCCAGCGCATCGATGAGATCCACGAAGCCGCGCACCGCATTGCCGGCGCGGCCGGTCAGCACCTTGTCGTTAAGCAGGGTCTTGGCCGACTGCCAGAGGTTCTGTCCCTGATCCCGAGCGTTGTTTCGCAAGATCTCCAGGGTGCGCTCGCCGATGCCGCGGGTCGGGGTGTTGACGACCCGCTCGAAGCTGGCGTCGTCGCCTCTGTTGTTGATAAGGCGCAGGTAGGCCATGGCGTCTTTGATCTCCTGGCGCTCGAAGAAGCGCAGGCCGCCGTAGATGCGGTACGGCATGGCGTCCTGCATCAGCGCCTCTTCCAGCACCCGTGACTGGGCGTTGGAGCGATAGAGGATGGCGCAATCGGCCAAGAGGCCACCTTTATCTTTCCAATCCTTGAGGCGGCCGACCACAAAGCGGGCCTCGTCCACCTCGTTGAAGGCGGCGTAGAGGGAAATCGGCTCCCCCTCGGCCCCTTCGGTCCACAGCTCCTTGCCGAGCCGCTCCGAGTTGTTGGCGATGACGCTGTTGGCGGCTTTGAGAATATTGGCGGTGGAGCGGTAGTTCTGCTCGAGGCGTATGGTCTGCGCCCCCTCATAGTCGGTCAGGAAGCGCTGGATATTCTCTATCTTGGCGCCGCGCCAGCCGTAGATGGACTGGTCATCGTCGCCGACTATCATCACCCGGCCTGTGTCGCCAGCCAGCATCCGCAGCCAGGCGTACTGGATGCCGTTGGTATCCTGGAACTCGTCCACCAGTATGTTCTGGAAGCGGTCGCGGTAGTGCTCGAGGATGTGGGGTTTGTTCAGCCACAGCTCGTGGGCGCGCAGCAGGAGTTCTGCGAAGTCCACCAGCCCGGAGCGATCGCAGGTCTCCTGATAGGTCTTGTAGATCTGCTGATAGGTGCGGGTGACGGGGTCACCGTAGAGATCGATGTCGCCGGGGCGCAAGCCTTCGTCTTTCTTGCCGTTGATGTAGCCCATCACGGCGCGCGGGGCCCAGTGCTTCTCGTCGAGGTTGAGCGCCTTGAGCACCCGGCGAATGAGACGGTACTGGTCGTCGGAGTCGAGGATCTGGAAATCCTGCGGCAGGCCCGCATCCAGATGGTGGGCCCGCAGCAGCCGGTGGGCGATGCCGTGGAAGGTGCCTATCCACATGCCGCGCACGCCGTCACCTATCACTTTCTCGACCCGGCCGCGCATCTCGGCCGCCGCCTTGTTGGTAAAGGTCACGGCGATGATGGAGAAGGGTGAGCAACGCTCCACCTGCATCAGCCAGGCGATACGGTGCACCAGCACCCGGGTCTTGCCCGAGCCGGCGCCCGCCAGCACCAGCAGATTGCTGCGAGGGGCCGCCACCGCGTCTCTTTGCTTGTCGTTGAGCCCGTCGAGCAGGGTTGAAACGTCCATCACCACTCCTGTTTATTTATACAGGCGGGGATTATACGGCCTGAGGCGTCAGAGACCAAGTCGAGGTGCGGCACCGGCTCGCCCCTGCCGACAGAAGCGGTCTGGCCGCTGGATTTGGTGCCGATAGAAACCACTTTTTTCATCGAAAGAGGAAAACGCTTGCGCATAACCTCATGAATAGAAACACAAATGTCGTTTGGCGCCTATTAATCACAGCATTTAACTCTGCAAACAAACCTAAAAACAAACACTTATAAAGCAATTTGCTTATATTTCAAACCGTTAACGCAAACGTTTTTCCTCTATGATCCCCTTGACCCACAGGCTGGCTCACTTACAGTTAGCCAGCGTGCTTTATGACCTGCCAAGACAGGTTGTGGACCCTCACATAACAATCAAGGATACGATCGTGACTAAAGTGCTCAAGCTGGCCACCGTGGCCGCCCTCACCCTCGCTGCCCTTTCTGCCCAGGCAGCCTCCGAGCCCGCCGTCATCTATGACACCGCTGGCAAATTCGACAAGTCCTTCAACGAAGCCGTGTTCCGCAACGGCGTCGAAGTCTACAACAAGGACAAAGGCGTCAAGGTCAAGGAGTTCGAGCCCCAGAACGAAGCCCAGCGCGAGCAGGGTCTGCGTCGTCTGGCCAGCCGTGGCAACGGCCCCATCGTCGCCGTCGGCTTCAACATGGGCTCCGCGGTAGAGAAGGTTGCCACCGAATTCCCGAAAACTCAGTTCACCATCATCGACATGGTGGTCGACAAGCCGAACGTACAGTCCCTCATCTTCAAGGAGCATGAAGGCTCCTTCCTGGTGGGTGCCTTGGCGGCCATCGCCTCCAAGAGCGGCAAGGTCGGCTTCGTGGGCGGCATGGACATCCCGCTGATCCGCAAATTCCAGTGCGGCTATGAGCAGGGCGCCAAGTACATCAATCCGAAGATCGACGTGTACCAGAACATGACCGGCTCCACCCCGGCGGCCTTTGCCGACCCGGCCAAGGGTGCCGAGCTCGCCAAGTCCCAGTTCGCCAAGGGCGCCGACGTTGTCTATGCCGCCGCCGGCGGTACCGGTATCGGTGTCTATCAGGCTGCCAAGGACGAAGGCAAGCTGGCCATCGGCGTGGATTCCAACCAGAACCACCTGCAACCTGGCACCATGCTGACCTCCATGGTCAAGGATGTTGGCCTGGCCGCGTACAAGAGCTGGGATGACGCCGCCAAGGGCAGCTGGAAGCCGGGCATCCAGACCCTGGGTCTGGCCGAAGGCGGTGTTGACTGGGCGCTGGACGAGAACAACGCCAAGCTGATCACCCCGGAAATGAAAGCCAAGGTCGAAAGCATCAAGGCCGACATCATCGCCGGCAAGATCAAGGTGCACGACTACATGAGCGACAACTCCTGTAAGTACTGATACTGCGAGTACTGAGTCTCTGCTACGACTCTCAACCCAGACCGGCCCGCACGGGCCGGTTTTTAGTCTCTACTTCATGACCCGCAAGGACTGCATCATGGACCAGACAGATCGCTATGCCATCGAATTAAGAGGTATCGATAAGCGCTTTGGCGAGGTTTACGCCAACAAGCAGATCGACCTTCAGGTTCGTAAAGGCAGCATTCACGGCATCGTCGGCGAAAATGGCGCCGGCAAGTCGACCCTGATGAGCATCATCTACGGTTTCTACCACGCCGACAGAGGCGAGATGCTGATCGACGGTAACCCCTTCAAACCCCATGGCTCCCAAGATGCGATTGCCGCAGGGGTGGGCATGGTGCACCAGCACTTTATGCTGGTGAACAACTTCACCGTGCTGGAGAACGTCATCCTCGGCGCGGAAAACGGCTGGCACCTGGGCAAGAGCCTGGCGGCGGCCGAGAAACTGCTCGGCGAGCTGGCCAGGGACTATGGTCTCGAGGTGCCGCTGCACGAAAAAGTCGAGGATCTGCCGGTGGGCCTGCAACAGCGGGTCGAGATCCTCAAGGCGCTCTATCGCGGCGCCCGCATCCTGATCCTCGACGAGCCCACCGGGGTGCTGACCCCGCAAGAGGCGGATCACCTGTTCGAGGTGCTGAAAAAGCTCCGGGATCAGGGCGCGACCATCATCCTCATCACCCACAAGCTGCGGGAGATCCTGGCCATCACGGATCAGGTCTCCATCATGCGCCGGGGCGAGATGGTGGCCCACGTCGCCACCAAGGACACCGACAAGGAGCAGCTCGCCGAGCTGATGGTGGGCCGCAAGGTGCGCCTCAAGGTCGACAAGGGCACAGCCCAGCCGGGCGAGGCCAAACTCAAGGTCGATGGCCTCTCTTACGTCGATGACGCCGGGGTGGAGCGGGTCAAGTCCGTCAGCTTCGCGGTGCGCGCCGGGGAAGTGGTCGGCATCGCCGGGGTCTCCGGCAACGGCCAGTCCGAGCTGCTCAGCCTGCTCGGCGGCATCCTCAAGCCCAGCAAGGGCAGCTTCACCATCGCCGGAGCCCAGAGCCACGAGGTGAGCCTGAGCCATCCGGCCGATCCGGAGCGGGTGCGCAACTTCGGCCTCGGCCACATTCCGGAAGACCGCCACAAGATGGGGCTGATCAATCGCTTCGAGGCGAAAGAGGCCTTCATCCTCGGTTATCACCGCCGCCCGCAATACAACAAGGGCTGGCTGCAGGACAAGGAGGCGATCCGTCAGGATTGCCAGGCCAAGATGGAGAAGTGGGACGTGCGCCCGCCAAGCCCGGAGCACAAGACCGCGAACTTCTCCGGCGGCAACCAGCAGAAGCTGGTGATCGCCCGGGAAGTGGAACAGGACCCGGATGTGCTGCTGGTCGGCCAGCCGACCCGGGGCGTCGACATCGGCGCCATCGAGTACATCCACCAGCAGATCATCGCCATGCGCGACAAGGGCAAGGCGGTGCTGCTGGTGTCGGTGGAGCTCGACGAGATCATGAGCCTGTCTGACCGTATCCTGGTCATCGCCGATGGCCGCATCGTCGGCGAGCTGGACGGCGCCAAGGCGGATGAGCGCACCATAGGTCTTATGATGGCTAACATAGTGCCTGACGAGATTGCCAAGGAGGCCCACTGATGAGCCAAGTACGTATTCCTGCCTGGATCTCCGTGGGCGTGCTGCCTGCGGTCAACATCCTGCTGGCCTTCCTGGTGTCGGCCATCCTGTTCTACTACCTCGACATCAACCCGGTCGATGCCGCCGAGATCATGTGGTACGGCGCCTTCGGCACCGGCGAAGGCATAGGCTTTACCCTCTACTACGCCACCGGCTTCATCTTCACCGGTCTGGCGGTAGCGGTGGCCTTCCACGCCGGCCTGTTCAACATCGGCGGTGAGGGCCAGGCCTATATTGGCGGCCTGGGTGTGGGGCTGGTCTGTCTGCTGCTCGGGGACGTGCTGCCGTTCGCCCTGCTGTTGCCGCTCGCCATCATTGCCGGTGGCCTGTTCGGTGCGGCCTGGGCCTTCATCCCGGCCTGGCTGCAAGCCAAGCGGGGCAGCCACATCGTCATCACCACCATCATGTTCAACTTCATCGCCGCCTCCCTGATGGCCTACCTGCTGGTCGACGTCTTCAAGCCGCCAGGATCCATGGCCACAGAGAGCAAGGTGTTCGCCGTGGCGAGCTGGCTGCCGAAGATGAGCGAGCTGGCGGCCGGTTTCGGTGTGGAGATGCCGAACAGCCCCCTCAACATCAGCTTCGTCTGGGCGCTGATCTGTGCGGCCCTGGTGTGGGTCTTCATCTGGCATACCCGCTGGGGCTACGAGATCCGCTCGGTCGGCGCCAGTCAGAGCGCCTCCGCCTATGCGGGCATCTCCTACCCCAAGGTGGTGATCCTGGCCATGGTGATCTCCGGTATGCTGGCGGGCTTCTTCGCCCTCAACGTGCTGCAGGGTGAGCTGCACCAGATCAAGCTCAACTTCGTGGAAGGCTTCGGCTTCACCGGCATAGCGGTGGCCCTGATGGGTCGCAACCACCCGGTCGGCGTCATCATCGCCAGCCTGCTGTTCGGCTTCCTCTATCAGGGTGGTGCCGAGCTCAGCTTCGAGTTCGGGGTGGATCGCAACATAGTGGTGGTGTTGCAGGGTCTGGTGATCCTGTTCTGCGGCGCCCTCGAGCACATGCTGCGTCCGCGCATCGAGCAGGCCTACCTGGCGTTTGCCAACCGCTCAACCGCACAAGTGAAGGGAGTCTGATCATGTTCGAAATGCTGATCCTGATGCTGGATGCGACCATACGTACCGCACCGCCCCTGATCCTGGCGGCCATGGCGGGGATGTTTTGCGAGCGCTCCGGGGTGGTCAACATCGCCCTGGAGGGCAAGCTGCTGGCGGCGGCCTTCGCCAGTGCGGCCGCGGCCGCCGTCTCCGGCTCCGCCTGGATTGGGCTGGGTGCCGGGGTGGGTGTCTCCATCCTGTTCGCCCTGCTGCACGGCTTCGCCACCATCACCCACCGCGGGGATCAGGTGGTGAGCGGCATGGCCATCAACATACTGGCGGCCGGTCTGACCGTCACCCTGGGCCGTTACTGGTTCGATCAGGGGGGTCAGACCCCGGCACTCTCCGGCGATGCCCGCTTCGCCCCCATAGACCTGCCCTTCGCCAAGGAGCTCTATGACGTGCCCGTCATCGGCCAGCTCTACAGCGAGCTGCTGAGCGGTCACTCCCTGCTGGAGTACGTGGCCTTCGCCGCCGTGCCCCTGGCCTGGTGGGTGCTGTTCCGCACCCGCTTCGGCCTGCGGCTGCGGGCGGTGGGCGAAGCCCCGGCTGCGGTGGATACCGCAGGTATCTCCGTGGTGCGGATGCGCTATACCGCCCTCATCATCGGCGGCCTGCTGGCCGGGATCGGGGGCACCTATCTGGCGGTGGCCCAGACCGCCCAGTTCATCCCCAACATGAGCGCGGGCAAGGGCTTCATGGCGCTGGCGGCCCTGGTGTTCGGCAAGTGGCGCCCCTGGAACGCCATGGCGGCCTGTCTGCTGTTCGGCTTCCTCGATGCTGTCGCCATCCGGCTGCAAGGGGTCAGCATCGGCGATTTCCCGATCCCGGTGCAGGCCATCGAGGCACTGCCCTACATACTGACGGTCTTCCTGCTCGCCGGCTTCATCGGCAAGGCGGTGGCGCCCAAGGCGCTCGGCACCCCCTACGTCAAGGAGCGGGAATAGCGTCCCGCCCATACCAAAAATGCAAGAAGGCCCACGACTGTGGGCCTTTTTTTACGCGGTTCATCGCGCCTTGGCGGTTCAGTTTATCTTGCCCATCTCGATGGCGAAGCTGGTGGCCAGCTGGGCGAACTTGAGGGCGTGGGCAGCCGAGGGATCAGAGTTTTGCAAGGTGTCCTGGGCGGTGTGGATGTTGGGGTTGTAGTCGTTGAAGCGCGACTCGAACGGCATGGCGGCCGGGTAGCCCTGATTGTGCCAGGAGGCGTGATCCGAGCAGCCGTAACCGCAGCTGTCGTAGCCGTAGCGGATCTGGGGCAGATAGGCGTCCAGCAGCTGGGCCAGATAGCCGGTCAGCCCCTGGTCGGTGTAGTCGGTCATGAAGACGATCTCTTCCGCCGAACCCTGGTAGTTGGTCATGTCTAGCTGCAGCGCCGCCAGCACCTTGGTGTTGGCCGCCTTGTAGCGGGTGGCGATGTCCTTGGAGCCACGCAGCCCCACCTCTTCCGCCGCATAGCCGATGAACTGCAGGGTGCGCTCCGGCTGGCGGCCCTGCTCGGCGATGACCCGCAGCACCTCGGTCAGGGTGGCGATGCCGGAGGCATCGTCATCGGCCCCCGGCGCCAGGGTGCGGCTGTTGGGGGCCGAGCCCGCGGTGGAGTCGAGATGACCGCCGAGTACCACCACTTCGTCCGGATAGCGGCTGCCCTTGAGGGTCAGCACCACGGATTGCTGCGGATAGCCGCTGTGCTTGACCCGGCTGACGCTGGCCCAGGGCAGGGTCGCGCTCAGGGTCTGCCACTGACCGGCCACCCAATCGGCCGACTGCACTCCTGTGGTGGTGGTGTAGTAGCGGTTGCGCCAGCTCGAGAGCTGACTGATGGTGCCGACTATCTTGCCCTGATCCAGATGGGGCAGCAGCCGGCTGACGCTGGCCCCCTGGGTCAGCGGCGGGGCACTGAACAGGTTCTGGCTGATGGGCTGGGCCATGCTCTGCAGGGCGTCGGCCAGGGTGCTGTGCACCACGTAGCCGCCGCAGCGCTGGTGCCCTTCGTGCATCAGGTGGGAGAGAGTGCCAAGCTCGCTCGCCTCGACCTGGGCCAGCTGGATGGGGGCACCGCTGGCGCTGAACAGGGGGGCCAGCCTGGCCTTGACCTGCTTGAGTTCGACGCCGCTGTCGGCACCGACCGTGATCCAGACGGGTTCGGCGGCCTGTGCGGCGAGGGGCAGCAGGGGGAGCAAGAGGGCGGTCAACAAGGGTTTCATATCGGATCCTTCCAGACTGAGTGGCGGGAAAAAGTGCCAAATGGGTGTCATTAGACGACCGGTCCAGTCTAGCCAAGGAGGCTGACCGGCGAATTTGCCCGTCTGGCGCGGCCGTCCCCCCGTCCGGTGGGGGCCGCTGCAGGATCTGCTGTCTACTGCGCCGGTATCAGGGGGGCGGACGGAGCTTTGTGCTGGCGAGGGGGTTCCACAGGGCGTGCCCGCCGGACAGGACGATGACAGCCCAGGCTGGGGGGCTGACAAAGGGAGTCAAACTGTGCCATGTCGGCGCGGATAGCCGAGGGGGCATCCATGATGACGCCCCTTGCAGTGATGACCTGCTTCAGGACTGTCCTTCTAATACCCAATGGAGACAGCGCCTTTTTTATGAGGCGCGTGTTGTCATCCGGGCGTCAGCCTATGGGGCGCACCAGCGCCGGCTGGGCGGGATCGCTGAGCCGTTCGGCGAGGTAGTCCACCAGCAGCCGCACCTTGGGGGAGAGGTGGCGATTGTGGGGATAGAGGGCCCAGATCCCCTCCTCTGGCGCCCGCAGCTCCGGCAACAGTTCGATGAGATCCCCCTGGGCGAGGTGGTCACTCACGTAGTAGTCCGGCAGCTGGATGATGCCGATCCCCTTGAGGGCCGCATCCAGCAGGGCGTGGCCGCTGTTGCAGTGGAGCAGGCCGCGCACCCGCACGCTGTGGGGACGACCGTCCAGGGTGAAGTGCCACTCGTCGCCGTTGCCCACCAGACAGGTGTGACGGGCAAGCTCCGAGAGGCTGTTGGGGATGCCGTGACGGGCGGTATAGGCGGGGGAGGCACACACATAGGGCACCCGCTGGGCCAGTTTGCGGGCCACCAGGGTCGAGTCCTTGAGGTGGCCGAGACGGATCGCCAGATCGAACCCCTCGTGCACCAGATCCAGCAACTGGTTGGTGAGGTTGAGGGTCACCTCCAGCTGGGGGAAGCGCACCATGAAGTCATTCACCAGGGGGGCGATGCGGCTCTCGCCGTAGGAGACAGGGGCCGTGATGCGCAGCGACCCTTGTGGCACCGCCTGATGGCGCCCCAGTGCCAGCTCCGCCTCGTAGAGGTTGTCCAGCAACTGGCGACAGTGGCGAAAGTAGATCTCCCCGAGCTCGGTGAGCCGCACCTGACGGGTGGTGCGCAGCAGCAGCTTGGCCTGTAACCTGTCTTCCAGCTGCGCCACCTGGCGGCTGACCTGCGCCACCGACACCCCCAGCTTGCGCGCCGCCGGGGTAAAGCCCCCCTGCTCCGCCACGCTGACAAATTCACAGACCCCTTCCCAGCCGAACATTATTACCTGTGTGTAAAAGTGATTTGATATTTAGCCTTATTATCACCAAATCGGCGGGAAACTACACTGAATGTCCGAACTCATTTCCGTTCACCCACACAACCACGAGGACATCATTCATGGCACAGGTTCAGAGCATCAAGTGTAAAGCCGCCATCGCCTGGGGACCGGGTCAGCCCCTCTCCATCGAAGAGGTCGAGGTCATGCCGCCCCAGGCTGGCGAGGTGCGGGTACGGATCGTCGCCACCGGCGTCTGCCACACCGATGCCTTCACCCTCTCAGGGGAAGATCCGGAAGGGGTCTTCCCCTGCATCCTGGGCCATGAAGGCGGCGGCATCGTCGAGTCCGTCGGCGAGGGCGTCACCAGCGTCAAGGTCGGCGATCACGTGATCCCGCTCTACACCCCCGAGTGCGGCGAGTGCAAGTTCTGCAAGTCCGGCAAGACCAACCTGTGCCAGAAGATCCGCGCCACCCAGGGCAAGGGGCTGATGCCGGACGGTACCACTCGCTTCTCGAAAGATGGCCAGCCCATCTATCACTACATGGGCACCTCCACCTTCAGCGAATACACAGTGCTGCCGGAGATCTCCATCGCCAAGGTGGACCCGGCCGCCCCCCTGGAAGAGGTCTGCCTGCTGGGCTGCGGCGTCACCACCGGCATAGGCGCCGTGATGAACACCGCCAAGGTGAAGGAGGGTGAGAGCGTCGCCATCTTCGGGCTGGGGGGCATCGGCCTCTCCGCCGTCATAGGCGCCCGTCTCGCCAAGGCCGGCCGCATCATCGCCATCGACATCAACGAGAGCAAGTTCGAGCTGGCCCGCAAGCTGGGCGCCACCGACTGCATCAACCCGAACGATTACGACAAGCCCATCCAGGAGGTGATCGTCGAGATGACCGACGGCGGCGTCGACTTCTCCTTCGAGTGCATCGGCAACGTCAAGGTGATGCGCGCGGCGCTCGAATGCTGCCACAAGGGCTGGGGCGAATCCGTCATCATCGGTGTGGCCGGTGCCGGCCAGGAGATCAGCACCCGTCCATTCCAGCTGGTCACCGGCCGGGTCTGGCGCGGCAGCGCCTTCGGCGGGGTGCGCGGTCGCAGCGAACTGCCGAGCTATGTGCAGCGCTACATGCAGGGTGAGTTCAAGCTGGACGACTTCATCACCCACACCATGGGGCTTGAGCAGATCAACGAGGCGTTCGATCTGATGCACGAAGGCAAGAGCATCCGCACCGTCATCCACTACTGATCCCATGAGCGCCCCGCCCATCGATGAATGTGCGGGGCAGAGGAGTTCGTCGATGAATCTGGACATCATCAGCAGCAACAAGAGCTTCGGTGGCTGGCACAAGCAGTATCGCCACCGCTCCACCGTACTCGACTGCGAGATGCGCTTCGCCATCTATCTGCCGCCCCAGGCCCTCACCGGCCAGAAAGTGCCCGTGCTCTACTGGCTCTCCGGCCTCACCTGCACCGACGAGAACTTCATGCAGAAGGCGGGGGCCCAGCGCATCGCCGCCGAGCTCGGCATCGCCCTGGTGGCGCCGGACACCAGCCCCCGCGGCGAGGGGGTACCGGACGACCCCGGTTACGATCTCGGCATGGGGGCCGGCTTCTATGTCAACGCCACCCAGCACCCCTGGCGGGCGCACTACCAGATGTATGACTACGTCACCCGGGAGCTGCCCGAGCTCATCGAGACCCACTTCCCGGTCTCGACCAGGCGCGCCATCAGCGGCCACTCCATGGGGGGCCACGGTGCGCTCATCGCCGCATTGCGCGAGCCCGGCCGCTACCGCTCGGTGTCGGCCTTCAGCCCGATCAGCCACCCGAGCCGCGCCCCCTGGGGCCAGAAGGCGCTCGGTGCCTATCTCGGCAACAACCCATTGCTGTGGCAGGAGTGGGATGCCTGCCAGTTGCTGCGCCACCACGACTGCCAGCCCCTGCCAACGCTGGTGGAAGTGGGGCTGGACGATCCCTTCCTGACGGAACAGCTCGGCATCGATGCCCTGGCCGAGATAGCGGCCGCCAAGGCCTGGCCCCTCGAGCTCCATCGCCATGCCGGCTATGACCACAGCTACTACTTCGTGGCGAGCTTCATCGAGGCGCACCTGCGCTTTCACGCCAGCCACCTCGGCGACCCGGCCCGGGAGTGATGCGAGCCACAGGCCTGCCAAAACACATCAAAAAAGGCCCCACGGGGCCTTTTTCATTGCAGCTCTGCATCGCTGGGGATCAGCTCCCCAACCGGCTCACCTGACCCGAGCCCGCGATCTCGCTCTTGAGCTCGGGATCCCCCCAGTAGCTGACCGAGCCAGAACCGGCGATCTCGATCTTGAGCCGCGACTGGGCCCGCACCTCGACCTCGCCACTGCCGGCGATACTCACCTCAACCTCCTCGCTGGCGAGCCCGGCTCCCTTGACGCCACCGGCTCCCGCGATGTTCAGCTCCATGGCCCTGACCGAGCCCTGCCCCAGATCCAGATTGCCCAGACCGGCGATGTTGCCCTCCAGCCGGTTCAGCACCAGCCCGCTGGCGACGATGTCACCCGTGCCTGCCACCGACAGCACCAGCTCATCCCCCTTGAAGTCACGCAGCTCGCCATTGCCGATGCCCGCCAGCGCCAGCTCATGGAGCTCGGGCAGGGTGATGGTGATCTCCAGCGGCTCGCTGGGGACCAGCCGATAACCCTCCTTCACCTCTATCTCCAGCTTGTCGTCCTGCTCGGTCAGCTCCAGGTAGGGCAACAGGTTCTTCTGCCCCCGGATATGGATGCCGCGCGCCTCCCCCGCCACCAGTTGGATGTTGGCAGGCACCCCCGCCAGTACCCGGGTCACCTCCCGACCCAGGGGGTGCTGCTGCTCCACCAGGGCCCCGGCCCCGCTCACCTTGACGTCATCCTGCCAGCTGCAACCACCCAGCCCCAGGGCCAGCACGGCTCCCATCATCCATTTCATCGCCACTCTCCTCGTTGTGTGTTGGCAAACACGACCCCTTGGTCCGCGCAGCCTGGTGAAGGGGCAATTGCAAACCACATGCCACAGATCCAAGGCTATGAATTTCAACTGAAAATCAGATTTCATGTTCACCATACCCTTCATCTTTGAGAGCCATTCAGACCATATGTTGGTCAAACTCACCATGCCCGAACGGGGGAAACAGCCCGCCGGCAGGGCCAGTCGCCGCCGGAGGAGCAAGTTTTTGGTTGCCGCCCCGGTCTGTTGAGCCAATAGTGATACCTTGTGCGTATAGAGCTCTCCACCGATGCATTTGTCACTGCCTACAAGGAGTCAGAGCGTGACCCAAGTCAGCCACCCATTCGCCAGCCCAGGCGGCCTGCCAGCCCCGACCCGTACCCTGCGGCTCGACGGCGACGATCCCGAGCACAAACGTCACGAGCTGCTCGACTACTTCTGTCAGACCTTCGATCTCTACGACAGCCTGTTTGACTGCCTGGCCGATGAGCGGGCCTGGTTCAACAAGGCGATCCCCCTGCGCCACCCCCTCATCTTCTACTACGGCCACACCGCCGCCTTCTTCGTCAACAAGCTGCTGGCGGCGCGCCTCATCGAGAGCCGTCTCGATCCCCGCATCGAGGCCATGGTCGCCATCGGCGTGGACGAGATGAGCTGGGACGATCTCGACGAGACCCACTACGACTGGCCCAAGGTCACCGAATTGCGCAGTTATCGGGCCAAAGTCCGCACGCTGGTTTGCGACTTCATCCGGCGGATGCCGCTCACCCTGCCCATCGACTGGCAGAGCCCGGCCTGGGTCATCCTGATGGGCATAGAGCATGAGCGCATCCACCTGGAGACCTCCAGCGTGCTGATCCGCCAGTTGCCGCTGGCCTGGGTGCAGCCACAACCTTATTGGCCCGCCTGTACCGAGGCACGCCATCGGCGTGACGAGGTACCCACCAACGGCTTGCTGCCGGTGGCGGGGGGCAGGGTGCGGCTCGGCAAACAGGACGCCACCTACGGCTGGGACAACGAATATGGCGAGCGCCACATCGAATTGGCCCCCTTCCAGGCCAGCCGCATGCTGGTGAGCAACGCCGAGTACTTCGAATTCGTGCAGGCGGGTGGCTATGAGACCCGGGCCTGGTGGGACGACGAGGGCTGGGGCTGGTGCCAGTATGCCAGGGCGCGCATGCCCAGCTTCTGGGTCGGTAACCCCAGCGAGCCCGAGCAACTGCAACTGCGGCTGATGACCGAGCAGGTTGCCCTGCCCTGGGACTGGCCGGTGGAGGTAAACCAGCTGGAAGCTGCCGCCTTCTGCCGCTGGAAAGCGGCCCAGACCGGCCTGCCCATCCAGCTGCCGAGCGAGGGAGAGTGGGCGCTGCTGCGCGAGCAGGTGCCCGGGGATCAACCGGACTGGCTGGAGACCCCCGGCAATATCAACCTGGCCCGCTTCGCCTCTTCCTGTCCTGTGGATGCCTTTCCACAGGGCAGCTTCTTCGATCTGGTGGGCAACGTCTGGCAGTGGACCAGCACCGCCATCGACGGCTTCGAGGGGTTCAAGGTGCATCCGCTCTACGACGACTTCTCCACCCCCACCTTCGATGGCAAGCACACCCTCATCAAGGGCGGCAGCTGGATAAGCACTGGCAACGAGGCGCTCAAGTCATCCCGCTACGCCTTCCGCCGCCACTTCTTCCAGCATGCGGGCTTCCGCTATCTGGTCTCCCGTTATCAGGAACCCGTTATCGTGAATCCTTATGAAACCGACGCCCTGGTGGCGCAATACCTCGACTTCCAGTACGGCCCGACCCACTTCGGGGTAGCCAACTACGCCAGCACCCTGGCCAGCCTCGCCAGCGAGCTGTGCAGCAACCACCAGCGCGCGCTGGACATCGGCTGCGCCACCGGCCGCGCCAGCTTCGAGCTGGCCCGCCACTTCCAGCACGTGGACGGAGTGGACTACTCGGCCCGTTTCATCGACGTGGCGCTCGCACTCGCCAATCAGGACAGCTTCCGCTATGCCCTGCCCCTGGAGGGGGAGCTGGTGGAGTATTGCGAGGCACGCCTCTCCCGCCATGATCTCGGCCGCGAGCAGAGCGATCGGGTCCACTTCAGCCAGGGGGATGCCTGCAACCTCAAGCCCAGGTACGAACACTACGATCTGGTGCTCGCCTCCAACCTCATCGACCGGCTGCGGGAGCCCGCTCGCTTCCTGCGCGACATTGCTCCCAGACTGCGCAGCGGCGGCCTGCTGGTGCTCACCAGCCCCTACACCTGGCTGACCGACTACACCCCCAAGGCGAACTGGCTCGGCGGCATCCGGGAGAACGGCGAGGCCCTCTCCACCCATCAGGCGCTGCAACGGCTGCTGGCGGCGGAGTTCGAGGAGCTGTGCCCGCCGAGAGACGTCCCCTTCGTCATCCGCGAGACAGCGCGCAAGCACCAGCACACGGTGGCCCAGCTCACCGTCTGGCGTAAACGCTGACGGGGTAGCAAACGAAAGAGGGAGGCCCATGGCCCCCCTCTCTTTTATCCGGGCGCCTTACCCCTCCTGGACCTGGAGCAGGGCCTCCTGCTCGCGGTAGCGGCGGGCCAGCACGGCGCACACCATCAACTGGATCTGGTGGAAGATCATCAACGGCAGCACCATGACCCCGACGCTGGCGGCGGGGAACATGACGTTGGCCATGGGCACACCATTGGCGAGGCTCTTCTTCGAGCCGCAGAAGACGATGGTGATCTCGTCCGCCCTGTTGAAACCGAGGCGGCGGCTGATCCAGACGTTCCAGCCCAGTACCAGGGCCAGCAATACGCAGCTCAGCAGCACTATGCTGGCCAAGTCATACCAGCCTACCTGATGCCAGATCCCCTGCACCACGGCCTCGCTGAAGGCCACATAGACCACCAGCAGGATGGAGCTCTGATCCAGCTTGCCGATCATCGGGCGGTGGCTATCGACCCAACGGCCGATGAGGGGGCGCGACAGATGGCCCACCACGAAGGGCAGCATCAGCTGCACCATGATGGCCTGGATGGAGTGCCAGGTGTCGACCCCCTCCCCCTGCACCTGGATCATCAAGCCCACCAGCACAGGTGAGAGGAAGATGCCGAGGATGCTGGAGGCCGAGGCGCTGCACACCGCCGCCGACACATTGCCCCCCGCCATGGAGGTGAAGGCAATGGCCGACTGCACGGTGGCGGGCAGGGCGCACAGATACAAGAAACCGAGGTAGATGGCCGGACTCAGCCACTGGGGCACCAGCGGCGTGAGCAAGAGCCCGAGCAGCGGGAACAGCAGGAAGGTGCTCGCCATCACCACCAGATGAAGCCGCCAGTGACCGAGCCCTGCCAGCAGGTTCTGGCGCGACAGCTTGGCGCCATGCATGAAGAACAGCAGCGCCACCGCCAGCTTGGTCAGCAGCGCGAACCAGACGGCCACCTGGCCCTCGCAGGGGAAGAAGGAGGCCAGGGCCACCACGGCAATCAATACAGAGGTAAAGGGATCCAGACGCACGAGCGGTCTCCGGTGAAAGCAGATCCCGTCCCCTCGCGGGGCCGGTGATCGGGGACGACAGGAAACACAACAGGAGCTGTGGCACAGCTCCTGTTGAAACGAATCCCCAGCTTACCCCGATAAGCGGGAGGCGCAAAGTTGAGCGACGCCCCTTTATCTGCCGGTAATTAAGCAAGCCGGGCTGGCCACCGGATCCGGCCAGCCTTGCGCTTCAACTCTGCTTGGCCAGCTTGCCGCCAGCTCCGCCGGTTGCCTGCTTGCGGGCCTGACGCTTCTCGAAGCGGGAGATCCACCAGTAGGCCAGCGCCGAGAAGACCGCGGTCATGAAGACGTTGATGAAGAAGGCGCGCACCAGATCCACCCCGGCCGGGAAGGCGGAGGCGCTCATGCTCACCACGAAGATGGCGATCAGCACAGAGACAACCGCCATGCCGAAGGTGCGCGATCCCATACGGAACTCGCGGGGGGTGTCGTCGTGTTTCCAGCGGAACACGAAGTAAGCCACCATGATGAAGATCGGCGGCAGCATGGCGGTACCGGCGGTGAGGTTGATCGCGGTGTTCATCATCTGCTGCACCGACTCGGAGCCGAAGCCGTTGACCACCAACATCACGAACACGAAGGCAAACTGCCACCAGGCGGCGCGTACCGGCACCCCGTGCTCGTTGAGCCGGGTGGTCTTGTCGCCGTAAACCCCCTGCGGGATCTCGGAGAAGTGGATCTTCACCGGCGCCGAGGTCCACATCATCATGGAGCCGAACATGGCGATGAACAACACGATACCGACTGCACGGCCCACCAGGGTCTCGGAAAGCCCGAAGTACTGGGCCATGCCGGTGAAGATCTCCACCATGCCGCCAGCATAGGTGAGGCTCTCGCGCGGCACGAACACGTTCACCAGCAGGGAACCCAGCGCATACATGGCACCGATGACGATACCGGCGGTGATGATCACCTTGATAAAGGACTTCTGACCGCCCTTCACGTCATTGAGATAAGCCGCTGCTGTTTCGGCACCGCCCGCCGCCTGGAAGATCCAGCACATGATGCCCAGCGTCGCCCAGTTGACGGTGGGAGTCATGGCCTCCAGCGTGATGGGCTGTGCCGCCACATGGTCACCACCGAGGGCCATCAGGGCACCCAGCACATAGATGGCGAACAGGGCAAAGACGCCGTAGGCCACCAGTTCGGCAATCTTGCCGAGCCAGCTCGCCCCCTTGGTGGAGATATGGGTCGCCGCCGCAAACAGCACGATGGAGATGATCGAGGTGACGGTCGGCGAGAAGCTGTACTCATAGCCCAGCATGGCGTAAGAGGCGTAGGCAATGACGTTGGGCAGCAGGGAAACGAACCAGAACAGGTTCACAAACCAGTAGAGGAAGGAGCCCAGATAGGCCATCCGGGTGCCGAGCGGTTTTTTCAGCCAGTCGTACATCCCCGACTCGGAATCTTTGTTGGCCGAGACGAACTCGGCAATGATGAAGACGAAGGGGATGAAGTAGACGAGCGTGGCCAGCAGGAAAATGGGGGCGGAACTGAGCCCCAGCTCGATGTTGTTGTTGACGATGTTGCGCACGTTGAACACGGCGGCAAAGGTCATCGACAACAGGGCAAACTTGCCTATGGTGCCGCGTACGGATTCAGACATATGTCCTCCAATGGACTCGCGTTCCCTGCGGGTAACGCTGTGACTCTGTGATGTGTTCGGCAAGGGTCTGTCGGCCCCGCTCTTTACTCTCTTGTTATGATCGGGCCGCTTGGACGGCCTCGTTGCTGAACCGGTGCAGTCTCCCGCACCGGCTCGCAATCTCAGTCAGACGATCGGGGTGCCCGGCGCCATCGGCACCCGCGGTTGCAGCAGCACGCTCTGGCTCTCGTCCGGGGTCTCGGCGCACAGCAACATGCATTCGGATCGCTCGCCGCGCATCCTGGTCGGTTTCAAGTTGGTCAGCACCACCACCTCGCTGCCCATCAGCTCCGCTTCGCTGTAATGGGGCACCAGACTGGTGACGGTCTGCAGCGGCCGCTTGCCCCCCACGTCGATCTGGACGATGTAGAGTTTGTCGGCCCCGGGGTGGCGCACCACCTCCAGCACCTTGCCCACCTTCATCTCGACCCGTTTGAATTCGGCAAACTCGATCGTCTCGCTCATGCTCTTCTCCTTTTCTGGTTCAACAGTTTGCGGGTGGCCAGTGGCCACCCGGTTTGATGGGGAGTCAATGCAGTGCCTATGGCGTCTGGATGACGGCCTGCGCCGCCGGCAGGGCCTCTTTCGCGCGCGCTTCCTCGCTCAGGGAGGCCTCGTAGCGGTTGTACTTCCACCAGGCGAAGCCGAGGAAGATCACTATGCCGCCGACGTTGTAGAAGACGATGGTCATGATGTCGGCGCCGGTCGGGAAGGTGGAGGCGAGGAAGCCCACCGAGAAGATGGCGATCAGCACCGAGACCACGGCGATGCCGGTGGTACGTGAGCCCATCTTGAAATCCCGTGGCAGGTGGTCGAGCTTCAGGCGCAGATTGAGGTAGGCCAGCATGATGAACAGCGGCGGCAGCATGGAGGCAGCGGCGGTCATGTTGATGACGGTGTTCATCAGATCCTGCGCGGTGTTGGAACCCAGGGTCGGGATCACCATCAGCGGCAGCACGATGAGGTACTGGACCCAGGCTGCACGGGCAGGCACGCCGTTCTCGTTCAGCTCGACCGTCTTCTTGCCGAAGATGCCGGCCGGAATTTCGGAGAAGAAGATCTTCACCGGGGTGGCCGTCCACATCAGCAGAGAGCCAAACATGGCGGTGAAGGAGACCAGACCCACGAAGCGGTTCATCAGCACGGTGGGCAGACCGAAATGGGCCGCCAGCCCCTCGAACACCTGCACCGAGCCACCGGTAAATTTCAGGGTGTCGCTATGGACAAACACGTTGATCAGCAGGGAGGCGATGGAGTAGAGCACACCAATGAAGAGCCCGGCGACGATGATCACTTTCACGAAGGATTTGGAGCCCCCTTTCACGTCATTGACGTAGACCGCGACCGACTCGGCGCCACCGGCTGCCATAAAGATCCAGGTGGTGATGCCGAGGAAAGCCCAGCTGAAATCGGGGACCATGGCTTCTACCGTGATGGGGTCGGCCGGTTGTACCCCACCGACTAATGCCACACCTGCCAGCAGAATGTAGGAGAGGGTCAGCAGCAGCATCAGAGACGAGGTCACCGAGGTGATGGGGCCAAGCAGCTTGGCGCCATTGGTGGAGACATAGGTGGCAAAGGCAAACAACACCATGCTTAAGAAAGTGGTCGCCAGCGGGGTGAAAATGTATTCGTAGCCGAGGAAGGCATAGGAAGCGTAGGCGATGACCCGCGGCAGCAAGGAGGTGAAGAAGAAGAGGTTCACGAACCAGTAGGTGTAGGCGGAGATAAAGGCCCAGCGCCCGCCGAGGGAGCTCTTCACCCAGGCATACACCCCCGCTTCGGAGTTTTTGTTCAGTGACACAAATTCCGCAATGATCAGACAGAACGGAATGAAGTAAAAAATGGTGGCCAGAAAGAACATCGGGGCCGAGGCCAGACCGATTTCGATGTTGTTGTTGATGACGTTGTTGAAGCTGAATACCGCCGCGAAGGTGAGCGACAGCAGACCAAACTTGCCTATCGTATTCCGTTTGGAATCAGACATGGTGCATCTCCAGACCTGTAGTTATTTCCGCGAAAGGGCGGGGCATGAGTTGTAGGGTGAGCCCCGCCCTTCCGGCTTTTATCAGTGCAAAAACAGCGGCTTGTTATTTGTTTTTGAAGTAGCCGCCTTCGACGGTGACCTTGATGATCAGCTTGCGAACCGGGCTGTCGCCTGTGAACCGGTAAGCCTCGTCGTTCTCGAAGATCACCACCTGACCGTTGCCGACTTTCTGGCGCTCACGCACCTCACCGGCCAGCCACTCGCGATCCGTGGTGTCGTCATAGGCCTGCTCGACGCCCAGCTCGCTCTTGGCTGCCCACTCCACCGTCTCTGCCCCTTCCAAGTAGTAGTGGACGTCGAAGTAGCGGCGCTGCCCCTCAAACAGGGAGGTGGCCGGGCTGGCCCCCTCCTGCAAGCGGTAGGTGAGGGAGTCACCGATGGAGTGGCAGATGCCGGGCTTGAGGTTCGGCAGGTTGTTGATGGCCTCCACGCAGCGGCCCCACTTCTTGCCCTCCCGGTAGATGTTTTTGAACAGGGTCAGGTTGTCCAGGGTGATCATGCGAGGTTCCTCCCGCCGTTGATGGTGAGATCGAGCCCGGCCAGCGCAGCCGGATTGAGGTTGCCGCGAGCGATGGGCAGCAGGGTCAGGCCGAAGCTGAACGGCTCGAAGCGCACCCGCCAGGAGTCCAGCACCTCGGAACCCCAGGAGTTGGAACCCAGCCCCAGCACCTTGTGATCCAGATTGAGGGTGAGATAACCGCAGGGCTCCAGCTCGTTGATGTGCTGCGCCGCGTGGATATGCTCCCAGCTGTAGGGCCAGACGCTCAGGTTGATGGGGGCATCGGGTCGCACGTAGAGACCGGCGCCGTGGCGGTTGGTCAATGTCGCCCAGCGCACCTGCTGGCGGTTGCCGTTGTCCTGCGGGAAGGGGTAGTGCTCCCACATCTCGCCCACCGTGCTGTTGAAGCGGTCGATCCAGTTGCTCTGGCGGCTGTCCTGATAGTTTTCACCCGGGCCCATGCCGTAGTAGTGCACCCGGTCGAGATCCTGACGAATACCCAGCTCGAAGCCGATCTTGGGAATGATGTCGTCATAGCCGCCGTAGGGCTGACCGGAGAGTGCCACGTGCAGCTGGCCGTTCGGGCTCAGGGTGTAGACGTAGCGGCAACGCATGCCGAAGTCGAACACCGGCGGCGCGATCAGGCTCTCCACCGTCACCTCGACCGCATCACCCAGCTGACGCCAGCTTAAGCTACGGAAGTGCTCCTGCATGATCTGCAGGTGGTTCGGGTGCCACAGGCTCTCGTACTCCTGCTTGTGGTTGTCGATCATCGGCTTGAAGAAGGTGAGGCGCGGTGACCGCTCAATCAGCTCGATACCGTCCTGCTGCCAGCTCACCAGCTTGCCGTCGAGGCGCGAGAAGCGCAGGGCAAAGCCGCTGCCGCTTAAGACAAGCTCGAGCCGCTCATCGGCGATCTGCAACGCAGTGGCGTTGGGGTTGGCAAAAGGCTGCAGCTGGCGAGTCGACTCTTTCAGCTGGAACTGGTACTGGCCCAGCTCGTGCTCCGCTGCGCTGTAACGGGTGGCGGTAGCCTTGATGACCCGCAGCTGGACGAAGGTTTCCCGCCCATCGAGAGTGGGCAGGTCGAGTTGCAACTCGGTGATGACACCGGGGGCAACCCCTTCCAGCCGGATTTGCTGGCTGGCCAGCAGCTCGCCCTCGGCCTTCACCTCGACCAGCAGACGGATATCGTCGAGATTGGAGAACCAGTAGCGGTTTTCCACCGCCAGCTTGCCGCTCGCCAGATCCAGCGCCCGCACCTTGACCGGGCAGATCACCTGCTTGTATTCGCGCAGCCCCGGCCCAGGGGTCTGATCCGGATAGATGAGGCCATCCATGCAGAAGTTGTAGTTGTTGGGGTAGTCGCCGTAGTCGCCGCCGTATTTGTAAACGGCGCGCCCCTGCTCATCCTGATCCAGAATGCCGTGATCGCACCACTCCCAGATGTAGTGGCCCTGAATGTGGGGATGGCGGTCGAACACCTGCTGGTAGTCGCTAAGGCCACCCGGACCGTTGCCCATGGCGTGGGCGTATTCGCAGATAATGCGCGGCTTCTCCATCGGGAACTCGCCGAAGCAGTTCATCTGGGAGACGCGGGAATACATGGTGCTGACCACATCCACCACCTCGGCATCGCGATCCTCTTCGTAGTGCACCAGCCGGGTCGGGTCGATCGCCTTGCAGCGCTGGTACATGGCTCTGATGTTGCAGCCGTAACCGGACTCGTTGCCGAGCGACCAGATGATGATGGAGGGGTGGTTCTTCTGGGCGTGAACATGGCGCTCGATGCGATCCACAAACACCGGCTCCCAGAAAGGATCGTCAGTAATGCGGCTGAGATCGCCGACGTTGGCAAAGCCGTGGGTCTCCACGTCGGTCTCCGCCATCACGAACAGACCGTACTGGTCGCACAGCTCGTAGAAGCGCGGGTCGTTCGGGTAGTGGGCGGTGCGTACCGAGTTGAGGTTGTGCTGCTTCATCAGCACGATATCGCGTTCAACACGGTCCATGCCGACCGCGCGACTCTTGAGGTGGTCGTTGTCGTGACGGTTCACCCCGTGCAGCTTGAGGTAGTGGCCGTTGACGTAGAAAAGGCCATCCTTGACCTTGATTTCACGCACCCCGACCCGCTGCGGGATCACCTCCAGCAGCTCGCCCTGACCATTGTAGAGGGAGAGTTGCAGCTGATAGAGGTACGGGTCTTCGGCGCTCCACAGATGGGGGTTGGCCAGATCCAGCGTGAAGCGGCAATCACACTTGCCGTCGATCGAGAGATGATCGAGCGAGCCGCTGGCGATCTCGCTGCCCTGATCCAGCAGCGACCAGACCAGACGGTGATCACAGGCAGGCGCCCCCAGATTTTCCAGCTGGATATCGCAGTTCAGGGTAGCGCTTTGATTGTCATCGGCCAGAGCGGTACAGATGAAGAAGTCCTGCACATGGGCGGCCGGTTTGCCCACCAGATAGACGTCACGGAAGATCCCCGCCATCCACCACATGTCCTGATCTTCGATGTAAGTGGAGTCGGCCCACTGCATCACCCGCACCGACAGCAGGTTCTCGCCAACCTTGGCGTAGGCGCTGATATCGAACTCGGCGGTGAGGCGGCTGCCCTTGCTGAAGCCGACATAGTGGCCGTTCACATAGACCTCGAAGTAGGTCTCTACCCCGTCAAACTTGATGATCACCTGCTCGCCATCCCAGGCCGGGCTCAGCGTGAAGCTGCGCTGATAGGCGCCGGTGGGGTTGTTGGTCGGCACGAAGGGCACGTCGATGGGGAAAGGAAAACCTTCGTCGGTGTACTGCAGATTGCCATGCCCTTCCATCTGCCACATGTTGGGCACGGTGATCTGGCCCCACTCGCTCATGGGGCTGTGGTAGAAGGCCTCCGGCACCTGCATGGGGTGGTCGAAGTAGTGGAACTGCCACTGACCGCTAAGGCTCAGAAAACGGCGGCTCAGCTCGCGCTGCATGGTGGCCGCCAGCGCGTGGTCGGCATAAGAGAAGAAGTAGGCACGCGGAGCCAGCCTGTTTTCACCAACGAATTGGACGTTTTCCCAGTTATTCACATGTCCTCCCGGAACAAGGCAACTTTGACTGGGTAAACTCTAGATAAATATTTACTAAATATCAGTTTTGGATCGGTAAAGTTTTAACCTGATCACAATGGCTGAATGGTTTTGTGAGCGAGATCAGAAGCGGAGGATAAAAGGGGGTAAAGCAGGAAGTGATGGCATGGATGTTGATAAATGCAGGCAGAAAATGGCTAAAACCAGCGTAAAACAATGCATTATAAATTTATCAAGAGATGGAAGGGGGAGAATGATGAAAGGAAGGAGTCGCGCCACCGCAAGATGACGCGACTAAAACAGAATTTATTTTACTAAAATCAACGAGTAGTGCCACGCAGGGTCAGGCGGCTCGGCACCAGTACCCGAAGAGGAATATCACGTTCGTCACGCAGCCGTTCGACCAGCAGATTGACCCCCTGGGAGCCCATCAACTCGGAGTGGATCCGCACCGTGGAGAGCGGCGGGAAGGTAAACTTGGCGGTCGGAATGTCGTTGACGCTGATCAACTCAATCTGCTGGGGAATCGCCAGCCCCCTCTCGTGGATGGCCCGCAGCACCCCAATGGCGATGGAGTCGGAGGCGACGAACAGCGCCTTGGGCCAGTCCCCTGCCAGCATCTCTTTTGCCAGCCGGTAGCCGGAGGCGCTGGAGAAATCCCCGCGATAGAGATCGCTCTCCTGCACCACCCCCAGCCGCTGACCGTAGTCGAGGAAGGCCAGTTCACGGAGATCCGGCGCCTCATCCTGACCCCCTATATAGCCGATGCGGCCATGCCCCTGGGCGATAAAGAAGTCCACCACCTGCTGGCTGATGAGCGCCAGATCCACATCCACGGAGTCAAATTCCCCCAGGGAGCGGCAATCCACGAACACCAGCTGGGCAGAGAGAGAGTGGAGCGCTGCCAGGCGCTCCTCAGGCAGGTGGCCGATAACCAGGATGCCGTCGACGGCGGAGAGCTCACGCCCCTCGGCGCCGTTGTAGAAATGGGTCAGCTCTATGTTGAAGCGGGCGCACTGGGTCTCGATGCCATAGCGAATGGCGAGATAGTAGGGGTCGTTGACCTCTGTGCTCTGGGGGTAGGCATAGACCGCCAGGAAGTGCAGCTTGCTCTTGTGAACCCCCTTGCGGGCGCTACTGGTCTTGTACTCCAGCCGCTCGGCAATCTCGAAGATCTTCTGCCTGGTCTCTTCCTTGACGCTCAGCGTCGGATCTTCATTGAGCACCCGCGACACAGTGGCCTGGGACACCCCCGCCTCCTGTGCAATTTCCTTCAACGTGGCCATGCATACTCCTCTGGCGATGACTCCCGACAATACCTGACCAAGAGTAACGGGCAAGCCGCTGACAGCCCAGCATTTTTACTAAAAGAAGCCGGACTGCATCGAAAAAATCCCAAAGCAAAAAGGCCTCCCGAATGGGAGGCCTCTTCTAAATAGGTGCCTGACAGTGTCCTACTCTCGCATGGCGAATGCCACACTACCATCGGCGCTACCGCGTTTCACTTCTGAGTTCGGCATGGGATCAGGTGGTTCCACGGCGCTATTGCCGTCAGGCAAAAGCTGTATTACTTAATAATGGTGCTGATACCCAGAGTCGAACTGGGGACCTCATCCTTACCAAGGATGCGCTCTACCAACTGAGCCATATCAGCACACTAACCGGTAAAGACCGCACTGTGTGCGCTATCTAAATCTTCTGTCCAATACAACCTGACGTTGTATCACGACCAACCACATCGCTGTAGTTGCTTAATTGAAGCCTGGCAGTGTCCTACTCTCGCATGGCGAATGCCACACTACCATCGGCGCTACCGCGTTTCACTTCTGAGTTCGGCATGGGATCAGGTGGTTCCACGGCGCTATGGCCGCCAGGCAAAAAACTTCA
>NZ_JAHUWU010000012.1:0-88997 GCF_019218845.1 Aeromonas sp. sif0611
ATCTTACTTGAAGCATTATCTGGGTTGGCGGCGGATGCTGGAGCGTTATCAACGAGGGATAGACGTCAGATGTTGCTTGCATGAGGCGCTAGGGCGCCCCATGCAACACGTAATTGGGACATAGCCATAAAAAAGCCGGAGCAGAGGCTCCGGCTTTGGGGATAGATGGTGGCCCGAATGCACGGGCCCAGGCCATGTCAACGGCCGGATTCGGCGATCACGCGGGCTATGATGTCGGCACGCTTGGTGGCTTCCAGCTCGCCCAGGGCGATGAGGCCGGCTTTGAAGATGACGTTTTTCGGCAGGCTGACGTCATCCAGGGTGGTGATGGCTTCGACGTGCAGGCCGTTCAGGCGGCTGGCATCGCGCGGGCTCAGGTTGACCTGGGTATTCATCACCTGCTTGCCCTTCTTCTTGGCAGGCACGGCGGCTTTCTGGCTGGATTCCTGTTCTTCGTCTTCCGGCAGTTCGTCATCAAAATCGTAAATGGACATAGTCAATCCTGTTGGGTTGCAAGGGGCATGCTCGCCCGAAATGTGGGTATTCAGCCCATATCCTCGTTGCGGATAAAGGCGCGCCAGGAGCCGAGCACCTGGGCAAAGTCTTCCAGTCCGCACATGGCCAGCTGCTCATCATCGTAGTAGGCGAGATCGTCGAGATCCTCATCCAGCTCGATATTGAGGACGTTGGCTTTCACCTCGGCCTCCTCAGGGGTGAGCAGCAGTGAATAGTCACCGCCATGACGCTGGTACTCAGTGCGGGTTCGATTGGATAGCTGGTCAATGATGGAGAAGAGCTCGTCGAGCGTCTCCTCATCCTTGCCAACTTCATCGATCAGCCACTGACCGATGGCCTCGTGGCCCATGGAGAACCGGGCGCGATAGCCACCGAACGGGTCGCGGCGAAATTCATAATCCATAGCGGAGTCCCTATCGGAAGGGTGGAGCCACCACAATAGGGAGCGGCATGACGCCGGATCCATGATCCATGGTGGGGCACAGATAGCGTAAAGTGGCCTATTCTAGCGATCCCCCCCGCGCTTGTCTTGATGATGTGGGATCTTTAACGGGTCTGTCCTCCGGATCCAGGCCACCAGGGTGCCCTGTCAACGAATGGTATGGAGATATGATGCAACGCAATGACACGCTCCCCCGGCAGATCGTCAGCAAGGTAATGCAGAGACGGTCGTGCTCGGCCAAGGTGATGGAGGAGCCGCATCGTCTGGGGATCGCCTCCGGAACCCCTCGGCTATCTATCCGGAGATGTTATGCAGCTCAATGACGCGCTCGCTCATCAGATTGTCAGCCGGGCCATGAAGATACTGTCGTTCTCGGTCAACGTGATGGACGAGCGGGGCCTCATCATCGCCTCCGGCAACCCGGAGCGGCTCCATCAGCGTCACGAGGGGGCCGTGCTGGCGCTGACCGAGAACCGGGTGGTGGAGATAAGCGAAGCGACCACCCGGCAGCTCAAGGGGGTGAGGCCCGGCATCAACCTGCCCATCGCCTATCAGGGGGAGTTGCTCGGGGTCATCGGCATCTCTGGGGATCCGGAGGAAGTGCGTGCTTACGCCGAACTGGTGCGGATGACCGCCGAGCTCATCCTGGAGCAGGCGGCGCTCACCGAGCAGTTGCAGTGGGACAAACGCCACAAGGAAGAACTGGTGCTGCAGCTCATCCGCGGCGAGGGGCGGGCGGATCAGCTGCAGCAGGCGGCCCGCTTCCTCGACCTCGATCTGGCGCAGCCTCGCGTCGTCGCCGTGCTGGCACTGGAGGAAGCGGAGCCCGCCCGCCTGCGGGAACTGGTGCACCTGCTGGAAAACCCGGAGCGGGACAACCTGGTGGCCATCAACGGTCTGGACGAGATAGTGGTGCTCAAGCCGGCCCAGCTCAGTGACGGCGTCTGGCAATCGGCGCAGGAGCGCAGCCGCATCAAGCAGCTGCTGGCCCGCATTCCTCATTTCAAGGTACGCATAGGGGTGGGTGATTACTTCGCCGGGACGGGCGGATTGGCGCGCTCCTACCTGACCGCCCGTGACACCCTGCGCCGTGGCATGAGCCAGGCGCCGCGCAAGCAGGTCTACTTCTTCGAGGATTACCGCCTGCCGGTGCTGCTCGGCAGCCTGGCGGACTCCTGGCAGGCGGATCAGCTGCGGGCCCCGCTGCAAAAGCTGGCAAAGGAGGATGCAAAAGGAACGCTGCAAAAAACGCTGCGCCAATATTTCTTGCAGGATTGTGATCTGCATCCCTGTGCCGAAGCGCTCTTCATCCACCCCAATACCCTGCGTTACCGGCTGACCCGGATAGAGCAGATAACAGGCTTGAATTTCAACAAGTTAGATGACAAGTTCCTGCTCTATCTCGGGCTCAATCTCGACGGCTGACTTGTTCATATGAACAAAAATAAAGGCTGTTGAAACGCAAGTTTTGGCTTTTAAGCCAAAGCATTCCGGGTTGGGATCACCATAATGGCCACCACTCACTCATTTGAAAGGTGCCCGTCATGATCCCTGTATCCGCGCTCGGTGCTCTCGCTGCGCTCTCCATCGCCATCTTCCTCATTCTGAAGAAGGTGCCGCCTGCCTACGGCATGATAGTCGGTGCCCTGACCGGTGGCCTGATCGGCGGCGCCGACCTGACCCAGACCGTCGCCCTGATGATCGGCGGCGCCCAGGGGATCACCACGGCCGTGATGCGGATCCTGGCGGCCGGTGTGCTGGCAGGTGTCTTGATCGAATCGGGTGCCGCCACCACCATCGCCGAGACCATAGTCCGCAAGCTCGGCGAGACCCGTGCCCTGCTGGCCCTGGCCCTGGCCACCCTGATCCTGACCGCGGTCGGCGTCTTCGTGGACGTGGCCGTCATCACTGTCGCCCCCATAGCGCTGGCCATCGCCCGTCGTGCCGATCTCTCCAAGGCGGCCATCCTGCTGGCCATGATTGGGGGCGGCAAGGCGGGTAACGTCATGTCTCCCAACCCCAACGCCATCGCCGCGTCCGACGCCTTCCACCTGCCCCTCACCTCCGTGATGGCGGCCGGCATCATCCCGGGTCTGTTCGGTCTGGTGATGGCCTACTGGCTCGCCAAGCGCCTCAACAAGCGGGGCAGCAAGGTCGCGGCCGACGAAGTGGTGAACTTTGACGGTGGCAAGCTGCCCGGCTTCTTCGCCGCCATCAGCGCCCCCCTGGTCGCCATACTGCTGCTGGCCCTGCGCCCGGTGGCCGGCATAGTCGTGGATCCGCTCATCGCCCTGCCCCTCGGCGGCCTGGTCGGCGCCCTGATGATGGGCAAGTTCAGCAAGGTGAACCAGTTTGCAGTCTCCGGTCTGGCCCGCATGGCGCCGGTGGCCATCATGCTGCTGGGCACGGGTACCCTGGCGGGCATCATTGCGAACTCCGGCCTGAAGGATGTGCTGATCAGCGGCCTGACCGCCTCCGGTCTGCCTTCCTACCTGCTGGCCCCCATCTCCGGTGCCCTGATGTCGCTGGCGACCGCCTCGACCACCGCAGGCACAGTGGTGGCCTCCAACGTATTCAGCTCCACCCTGATCGAGCTGGGCATCAGCAGTCTGGCGGGGGCCGCCATGATCCACGCCGGTGCTACCGTGTTTGACCACATGCCCCACGGCTCCTTCTTCCACGCCACCGGTGGTAGCGTTCACATGGGCGTCGGCGAGCGCCTCAAGCTCATCCCGTACGAAACCGCGGTCGGTCTGACCATTGCGACTGTCTCCACCCTGATGTTTGGCGTGTTTGGCCTCGCCTAAGGAATTGATATGAAAATTGTGATTGCACCCGATTCATTCAAGGAGAGCCTGAGCGCCATGGCGGTGGCCGATGCCATCGAGGCGGGTTTCAAGCAGGTGTTGCCGGATGCCACCTATGTCAAATTGCCCATGGCCGATGGCGGTGAGGGCACTGTGCAGTCCCTGGTGGATGCCACCGGTGGCCGCATCCTGCAGGTTGAAGTGACGGCTCCGCTCGGCAACAAAGTGCAGGGCTTCGTCGGTCTGCTGGGGGATGGCGAGCGGGCCGTCATCGAGATGGCCGCTGCCTCCGGCATTCATCTGGTGGCACCCGAGCAGCGCAATCCGTTGCTCACCTCCAGCGTCGGTACCGGCGAGCTGATCCTGGCGGCGCTGGAGATGGGGGTGAAGCACCTCATTCTCGGCATCGGTGGCAGCGCCACCAACGACGGCGGTGCCGGCATGATCCAGGCGCTCGGTGGCAAGTTGCTCAAAGCGGATGGCTCTGCCATCGAGTTGGGTGGTGCCGGCCTGGCCGAGCTGGCGACCATCGATCTGAGCGGGCTGGATCCGCGCCTGAGCGAGCTGGTCATCGAGGTGGCCTGCGACGTGAACAACCCGTTGTGCGGCCCGAAAGGCGCCTCCGCCGTGTTCGGCCCGCAGAAGGGGGCAACCCCGGAGATGGTGGCCCAGCTCGATGCCAACCTGGCCCGCTACGCCGACTGCATCGAACAAGCCCTCGGCAAGCAGGTGAAGGATATTCCGGGGGCGGGCGCCGCCGGTGGCATGGGCGCCGCCCTGGTCGGCCTGCTCGGTGCCGAGCTCAAGCCCGGCATCCAGATCGTCATCGACGCCTTGAAACTGGCCGATGAAGTGGCCGATGCGGATCTCGTCATCACCGGCGAAGGGCGCATCGACAGCCAGACCATCCACGGCAAGACGCCAATTGGTGTCGCACGCTGCGCCAAGCGGTTCGGCAAACCGGTGATCGGCATCGCCGGCTGCCTCACCGACGATTGCGGCGTGGTCCATGACCATGGCATCGACGCCGTGTTTGCGGTGGTCAACCGGGCCATGTCCCTGTCGGAGGCGATCGCAACCGCCACCACCAACCTGCAGCTCACGGCCCGCAACGTCGCTGCTCTCTATCTGCTGCGTCGTTAATCCTCTTCTGGCCGGTGCCCGTCACCGGCCGCACCCAGCCCCGTGTAGCGGATGTGGTTGCTCGCCTGAGGGCAGACCCTCTGACGCACCTTGCCGATCCCAGGATCGGCTTTTTTATTATCCTGCTGTCTTCTATATGGTTTTTGTATTCTGCCAGGGTCCTTTGCGGCATAGTGATCTCCCCATCCCGTGAGGGGCAACGTGCGAGAAGACGCCCATGATCCTGCTGACCCTGGGGGTAGTGCTATTTACCCTGATCCATCTCTATCCCTGCTTCGCCGTAGTGCACCGTGCCCGTCTGCGGGAGCGGCTGGGTGAGAACCGATACAAGGGACTCTTCTCGCTGCTGGTGTTCGTCGCCATCGGCTGCATCCTCGCCGGTTGGCGCAGCGCCAGCCCCATGCCGCTCTACTTCCTGCCCGCCTGGGGGCCCATGCTGGTGATGGCGGCCATGCCGGTCGCGCTGATCCTGCTGTGCGCAGGGCAGGGAGCGAACCACCTGCGCCGCTGGCTGGTACATCCCCAACTGCTCGGTACCCTGCTCTGGGCCTGCGCTCATCTGGCGGTCAACAGCGAGGCGCGTTCCCTGGCGCTGTTCGGAGGGATAGGCGCCTGGGCGCTGGTCAGCATCGTCTGGATTTCGGTGCGGGACTGGCGCACCAAGCCCCGGCCAGCGGCCACCTGGCAGGGGACGGGGATCAGCGTGGGCGCCGGTCTGATGCTCACGGCCCTGCTGGTCTTCTGGGGTCACGGCTGGTTGACCGGGATCCCGCTGCACTGATCGCTGAACCTTGTTCAGGAATCGTGCGTATGATGGAGAAAACCCGAGGAGTCACGTCGATGAAATGGTTCACCCTGCTGTTGTTGATCGGTTCGGGCGCAGCGTCTGCCGCCTGCCCCGACTATTTCAATGTGGAGATGCGGGAACTCAACAACACCCAGCGCCACAACCTCTGCCAGCTGACCGAGGGCAAGGTGGTGCTGGTGGTCAATACCGCCTCTTATTGTGGTTACAGCGGCCAGTTCCGGGATCTGGAGGCGCTCTACCAGAACTACAAAGAGAAGGGGCTGATGGTGCTGGGGTTCCCCTCTAACGACTTCTGGCAGGAAGCGGGCAACGAGAACAAGACCGCTGAAGTGTGTCGCCGGGATTACGGGGTCACCTTCCCCATGTTCAATCGGGTTTCGGTGCGGGGCGCCGATGCGGTGCCGCTGTTCAAGGGGCTGGCGGCTGCCGCCGATGGGGATGCACCCAACTGGAACTTCCACAAATATCTGGTAGGCCGTGATGGCAAGCTGATTGCGAGCTATGGTGCCAATCAGAATCCGTCGGATGATCCTCTCAAACAGCAGATCATCGAGGCGCTGGGACGCTGACCCTACCCCCTGGCGGGCGGCTCTGGAATAATGGGGGCCCGCCACTCACTCTGGTTATCCCGTGCTGCAACGTCTTCCCCAAATGGTGATCTTCGATGCCCTGGTTCGCGAGCAGGGCATCTCTGCCGCCGCGCGGCGGCTCGGGGTATCCAAGTCCCACATCAGCAAGCAGCTGGCTCAGCTTGAGACCGAGCTCGGCGCCCAGCTGGTGCAGCGTACCACCCGCCGCTTCTCCCTCACCGAACTCGGCCAGGAGTATGCCCGCCACTGCCGTGCCCTGGTGGCGGTGGCCCTGGAGGCTGACTCCATGGTGGCGGAGCGGCGCGGCAAGGTGAGCGGCGTGCTGCACCTGGGGGTGGGCCAGTCCTTCGGCCGCTTGCACGTGATCCCTCGGCTCAAGGCATTCCAGGCGCGTTACCCCGATCTTGAGCTGGAAGTCTCCCTGTTCGATCACCGCACCAACCTGGTGGATGAGGGGCTGGATCTCTGGATCACCACCTACGAGGACAAGCCCGAGGCCCTGGTGGGGCAGCGGCTGGCGGACATCGGCTTCGTGCTGGTGGCCTCGCCGGACTATCTGCTGAGCCACGGTACCCCGCTGCACCCCAGGGATCTGGCCAGGCACAACTGCATCACCTACCAGAGCCGGGAGCGGCGCTACCACGAGTGGTCGTTTCACCAGGGCAAGGAGCGCCAGACGGTGCAGGTGGCGGGCAACTACCGGGTGGATCTGGCGGAGGCGGTGCGGGATGCCGCCCTGGCCGGGCTTGGCATCGCCTATGTAGCCAACTACCTGCTGGACAAGGAGCTGCAATCCGGCCAGCTCATCCCCCTGCTGCCCCAGTGGCGCCCGAACCAGAAGATGGCGGTGCACGCCGTCTACGCCAGACGGGAGCACCTGGATCCCAAGATCCGCCTCTTCATAGATTTCCTCAAGGAGAGCTTCGGCCCCGAACCCTACTGGGCACAGCGGCTGGCCCCCTGGCTGGGAGGCAGATTGTCCGGTGTGGAGGAATAATCGTTTCCATATTGAAACACTGACTTTCGCCTGATACCAAAAACGAGCCAAATCAGCAAGTTGACGCAACCGATATCGTGCAAACGTTTTTGCTAACAGGGCTGTAACCAGGTGGACTTGCAGTGATGGGGGCAGGGGAGCAGAATCCGCGCCCATCTTCAGCCCCAATAGATGGAATCCCTATGATCGCCCTGCTCGGCATCTTGAGTATCCTGGCGCTAGCCGTACTCTGCTCTGATAATCGTCGTCGTATCCCACTGAGAACAGTGGGTCTCGCCCTCTGTCTGCAAGTCCTCTTCGCCGCTCTGGTGCTCTGGCTGCCTGCGGGTCAGCAGGTGCTCAACGGCATCAGCGAGAGCGTCAGCAGCGTGATCGGGTACGGCCAGGAGGGGATCGCCTTCCTGTTCGGGGATCTGGCCAAGTTCAAACTGGGCTTCATCTTCGCGTTCAACGTGCTGCCGGTCATCATCTTCTTCTCCGCGGTGATCGCCATCCTCTACCACATCGGCCTGATGCCGCGGGTCATCGCCCTGCTGGGCGGCGGTCTGCAGAAGCTGCTGGGCACCGGCCGTGCCGAGAGCCTCTCCGCCACCGCCAACATCTTCGTCGGCATGGTGGAGGCCCCCCTGGTGGTCAAGCCCTACCTCTCCAAGATGTCTGACTCCCAGTTCTTTGCGGTGATGAGCTGCGGTCTCGCCTCGGTGGCCGGTGGCACCCTGGTGGGCTATGCCAGCATCGGGGTCGAGCTGAAATATCTGATCGCCGCCGCCTTCATGTCGGCACCTGCCGGTCTGGCCATGGCCAAGATCCTGGTACCGCCCGGTGCCGATGAGGAAGATCATCATGAAGATGTGGTGATCCCGCGCGCCACCAACGTGATTGAAGCGGCGGCCGATGGCGCCATGTCCGGCCTCAACATCGCTGTGGCGGTGGGCGCGACCCTGTTGGCGTTCGTCGGGGTGATCGCCATGCTCAACGGCCTGTTGGGCTGGGCCGGTGATCTGGTGGGGCTGGATCTCAGCTTCCAGATCATCCTGGGCTGGCTGTTCGCCCCCGTCTCCTGGCTGATCGGCGTGCCCTGGGATCAGGCTCAGGCCGCCGGCGCCTTGATCGGCACCAAGATCGTCATCAACGAGTTCGTCGCCTTCATCGCCCTGGTGCAGGATCAGACTCTGAACGAGTCGAGCAAGGCAATCGTCACCTTCGCCCTGTGCGGTTTCGCCAACATCTCCTCCATGGCGATCCTGATTGGCGGCCTGGGCGCCATGGTGCCGGAGCGCAAGTCCTTCATCGCCCGTTACGGCATGCGGGCCATACTGGCGGGGGTGCTGGCAAACCTGATGAGCGCCTCGCTCGCTGGCCTGTTCCTCGCCCTCTGAGTGACCTAGAGGCTCGCGCCTTCAGATCAAAGCCCGCTTCGGCGGGCTTTTTTGTGGCCACTCGGGCAAAAAAAAAGCGCCTCAGAGGAGGCGCGGGGAAAAAGACAGATTGGAAGCGTCACATGGGTGCCACTTGAATGAGGGATGAGCCGTGCCATCCAAGTGTGAGGCCATGATGCCTGATGTTGTCTGAAGCCCTTCTGAGGCGATTCTTCATACTCTGTTCATTTTGCTAAACGCCCGGTGGCGTCAGCGCGAAGTTGTCGACAGTCTACTGCTCCAGTGCCAGCAACCAGCGTTGTGAACGGAATGCGGCCGGCTAATCAGGGGCTCAGGGAGCCAGTGTGAAGTTGTCGACCGTCTGCTGCTCCAGTGCCAGCAACCAGCGTTGTGAACGGAATGAGGCCGGCTAATCAGGGGCTCAAGGAGCCAGGGTGAAGTTGTCGACCGTCTGCTGTTCCAGTGCCAGTAACCAGCGTTTGATGGGAATGCCGCCGGCGTACCCCGTCAGCGCACCGCTGCTGCCTATCACTCGGTGACAGGGCACGATGATGCTCAGGGGGTTGCGGCCGTTGGCCGCCCCCACTGCCCGCACCGCCTTGGGGTTGCCGATGGCCTGAGCTATCTCGAGATAGCTGACGGTCTCGCCGTAGGGGATGTCGCACAGGGCGCGCCACACCGACTGCTGGAAGGGGGTGCCTCTGGCGGCGAGCGGCAGCGTGAAGCGCTGCAGCCGGCCGGCAAAATAGGCCTCGAACTGCTCGAGGTAGGGGGCCAGGGCCACATCGTCCCGTTGCCATTCCGCTGTGGGGGTGACCGGCTGCTCCCCCCGCACGAACTCAACATAACGCAGGCCATCCTGGTCGATGGCGACGAGCAGGGGGCCCTGGGCGCTCTCACAAAAACTGTATCTCATGGGTCTCTCTTCCTCGGCCTGAACGGCTCACTCCATCCCGGGCTTGCCACGGGCCGACTTGATCTCGCCTTTGCGCTTCTTGGCGTCGACCCGTTTGCGCTGGGAGCTGCGGGTCGGCTTGGTGGCGTGGCGCGCCTTGGGACGCCAGGCGGCTTTTTTCAGCAGTTCAGTCAGGCGGCTCATGGCCTCCTTGCGGTTCATGTCCTGGCTGCGGTGGGTCTCGACCCTGATCTGGATGAAGCCATCGTGGACCCGGCTGTCGCTGAGCTTCTCCAACCCCTCCTTATAGAGGCCCGGCAGGCTGGGGGAGTCGCGGTAATCGAAGCGCAGCCAGACGGCGGAGTCCGTCTTGTTGACGTGCTGGCCCCCGGCGCCCTGGGCACGCATGGTCTGAAACTGCAGCTCATGCCAGGGAATGATCACGCTGTTGGAGATGACTAACATGGGGTGATGCTCTCATTTGGTGCATCAAGGGAGTCTGGTGCAGCTTGGTGCCTCATTATGGGGCGAGATGCGCTTCCTTGGTGCTCCTGAGCCGAAACGGCTCAAGGGTTAACGGCTATCTTTATGAAAATAAACAATAAAAATACTTGGCACAAGAATTGATGACCTCTTCATGACATACCATGGATTGGGAGCAACCAGATGAAGCTGATTACTGCGATTATCAAACCTTTCAAGTTGGACGATGTGCGCGAGGCCATCGCCAACCTGGGGGTCGAGGGTCTGACCGTGTCCGAGGTCAAGGGCTTCGGTCGCCAGAAGGGGCATACCGAATTATACCGGGGGGCCGAGTACCAGGTCGACTTCCTGCCGAAGGTAAAGCTGGAAATCGCCACCGCCGACGAGAACGTGGAAGGGGTGATCGAGGCCATCTGCAAGGCGGCTTATACCGGCAAGATAGGGGACGGCAAGATTTTCGTCTATGACTTGCTGCAGGCAGTGCGCATCCGTACCGGCGAGAGCGACGACGAGGCACTGTGATCCCGCGCCATGGAGCCGGTGGCTAAGCCCGAGTAGCACTAAGGCAGACCCGGCAGAAAAAGAGAATACGTGGTCATGGAGAGACTGGGTGGGATTCCATCCGGTCTTTTTGTTTTAGCGGCGATTAAATATGTGGCCCTACCTCTGTAAACCACCTTGATCCTCTCATCCTGATTCATGCAGAATGCAAACGAAAATAGTTATCACTATATGCATAAACAAGGAATGGATGATGAAAATGAAGATGCTGGCGCTGGTGTTCTCCTCGCTGATCGCCCAGTCGGCCTTTGCCGCTGCGGAAGTGAATGTCTACTCCACTCGGCAGGATGAGCTGATCAAGCCCATCATCCAGCAGTTTGAGAAAGAGACCGGTATCAAGGTCAACGTGGTGTTTGCCAAAGAGGGGCTGAACGAGCGTCTGGAGCGCGAAGGCAAGCTCTCCCCGGCGGATCTGATGTTGACCGTCGACATCAGCCGCCTGACCGATCTGGTGGAGAAGGATCTGGTGCAGCCGGTGGACAGCAAGACGCTGCAGGAGAACATCCCGTCCATCTATCGGGATCCGGACAACAAGTGGTTCGCCCTGACCACCCGGGTTCGCGCCATCTACTCCAGCAAGGATCGCCTCGGCAAGCTCGACACCATCAGTTACGAAGATCTGGCCAAGCCTGAATTCAAAGGAAAAATTTGTACCCGCAGCGGCAAGCACGAGTACAATGTGGCGCTGGTTTCGTCCATGATCGCCCATCACGGCATGGCGGACGCTAAAGCCTGGCTGGAAGGGGTCAAGGCCAACCTGGCGCGCAAGCCGCAAGGCAACGACCGGGATCAGGTCAAGGCGATCAAGGATGGTATCTGCGACGTCTCTCTGGGCAACAGCTACTACCTGGGTGCCATGTTGAAAGACCCGGCACAGAAATCCTGGGCCGATGCGGTCTACATCAACTTCCCGAACCAGGGTGATCGCGGTGCCCACGTCAACGTGAGCGGTGTGGCCATGACCAAGTACGCCAAGAACAAGGACGCGGCCCAGAAGCTGATGGAGTTTCTCTCTGGCGACACCGCCCAGCACATGTACGCGGACGTGAATGCCGAGTACCCGGTCAAGGCCGGGGTCGAGCCTTCCGCCATGGTCAAGTCCTGGGGCAGTTTCAAGTCTGACCCCATGCCGGTCAGCGACTACGCCAAGCACCGCAAGGACGCCTTGCAACTGCTGGATGAAGTGAAATTCGACTTGTAATCAGATGGGGCCAAGGGCCCCATCAATCTCTGTGGTCTCATGAAAAATTTTGGATGGATTGCCGGCAGCTGGGCCACCGCTCTGCTGCTGGGTTTGCCGGTGCTTGCCCTCATCTTCTCTGCCCTCTCGGCAGACGGAGACCTGTTTCGCCACCTCGTCGATACGGTGCTGCTCGATTACCTTCGCAACACCTCAGGCCTGGTGCTGGGGGTGGTGCTGCTCAGCCTGCTGTTCGGGGTGCCCACCGCCTGGCTGGTCGCCATGTGCCAGGTGCCCGGGCGCCGCGCCCTGCAGTGGGCCCTGATGTTGCCCATGGCCATGCCCTCCTACATAGTGGCTTACGTCTATACCGACCTGCTCGACTACTCGGGCCCGCTGCAGGCGGGGCTGAGAGCCCTGTTTGACTGGCAGAGCCCGACCGATTACTGGTTCCCGGCCATCCGCTCCCTCGGCGGTGCCGCCTGGGTGCTGGCGCTGGTGCTCTTCCCCTATGTCTATCTGCTGGCGCGCGCCTCCTTCCTGGAACAGTCGGTCAGCCTCATTCACTCCAGCCGATTGCTCGGCTGCACCCCCTGGCAGAGCTTTCGTCGCCTCAGCCTGCCCCTGGCCCGCCCCGCCATCATGGTCGGGGCGTCGCTGGTGGCGATGGAGACCCTGGCCGACTTCGCCACCGTCCATTTCTTTGCCATCAACACCCTGACGACGGCCATTTACGACACCTGGCTCGGTTACGGCAGCCTGGCCACTGCCGCCCGGCTCTCCTGCCTGATGCTGCTGGCCGTGGTGCTGCTCATCGCCCTGGAGCGCCGCTCCCGCCAGCGCCAGCAGGTATTCCAGAAATCCATGGGCCATGAACAGCCCCTGCGCTATCCCCTCAAGGGGGCCAGCCGTCTGCTGGCCGGGCTCTGGTGCTGGGGACTGGTGCTGGCCGGTTTCGCTCTGCCGTTCGTCATCCTGCTGGATTACGGGGTGCGCTATTTCGCACTGTCGTGGACGCCGGAATTCGTGCGTTTCGCTGGCAACAGTCTGCTCATCTCGGCCCTGACTGCCCTGCTCGCCATGGCCATCGCCCTGCTGCTGGGTTTCTTCCGCCGTCTCGATGGTGGCACTCGCAGCCTGCTGCCCCTGCGCATCGCCGCCACCGGTTATGCCATGCCGGGCACAGTGCTCGCCATCGGGGTGCTGGTGCCGCTGACGGCGCTCGATTTTGGTCTCAACGATCTGGCCGAGTGGCTCGGGATGCAGGGACCAGGCCTGCTGCTGACCGGCACCCTCACCGCCATCGTATTCGGCTACCTGGTGCGCTTCGTGGCCATCGCCATCGGCTCGGTGGAGAGCAGCATGGGCAAGATCTCCCCCAGCCTCGACATGGCGGCCCGCTCTCTGGGACAGGGGACGGGGGGCATGCTGCGCCGGGTGCATCTGCCTCTGGTGCGACGAGGTCTCTTTGCCGGTGCCATGCTGGTGTTCATCGAATCCATGAAGGAGCTGCCCGCGGCCCTGCTGCTGCGGCCGTTCAACTTCGAGACCCTGGCGACCCATGTCTACCAGTTCGTCTCGGACGAGATGCTGGAGCGGGGGGCGCTCGGCGCCATCGTCATCGTGCTGGTGGGGCTGGTACCGCTTATCTGGGTCAATCGCAGTCTGGACAGCCCGGGTCATTAGGCCTGTCACCAGGGTACATGAGCGTACCCCGGCCATCGGCGGGGGATGCCACGAAACGAGAGGAACTGAGTCGTGTCTTGCTTGCAAGTAGAGAAGGTTAGCTGCCGTTACAACGGCCAGAACGTGCTGGAGCAGCTCTCCCTGACGGTGGCCGACAACGAGATCGTCTGCCTGCTGGGGGCGAGCGGTTGTGGCAAGACCACCCTGCTAAAGGCCGTCGCCGGCCTGCTGCCACTGGCGGAAGGCAGCATTCGTCTCGGCGATACCCTGCTGGACGGGCCCGACGTGACGGTGTCGCCTGAGCGTCGCCACATCGGCATGATCTTTCAGGATTACGCCCTCTTCCCCCATTTGACGGTGGCCGAGAATATTGGTTTCGGGCTGACCCGGGCGCCTCGCGAGGCCCGCCAGCAGCAGATCGACGAGGCGCTGACGCTGGTCAACCTGCAGGGCTTGGGGGATCGCTATCCCCATCAGCTATCCGGTGGTCAGCAGCAGCGGGTCGCCATCGCCCGCGCCCTGGTGTGCAAGCCCAGACTGATGCTGCTGGACGAGCCCTTCTCCAACATCGACACCCAGGTGAGGATGAAGCTGATCCTCGAGATCCGCACCCTGCTCAAGCGTCAGGGGATAGGCGCCATCTTCGTCAGTCACAGCAAGGAAGAGGCGTTTGCCTTCGCCGACCGGCTGGCGCTGTTCCGAGCCGGTCACATCGAGCAGGTAGGGGAACCGGAACAACTCTATCGCCAGCCGCAGAACCGCTTCGTGGCGGAGTTTCTCGGTGGGGTCAACTATCTGGCGGCCGAGGTGGTGGACAGCCACAGCGTGCAGACGGCGCTCGGGGTCATTCGTGGCCATGAGCCGCACGGTCGCGCCCGGGGAGAGCGGCTGCAGCTGATGCTCAGGCCCCAGCAGCTGGCATTGGCGGCCGCCGCCGATGGCGACTTGCTGGTGCGGGAGCAGCAGTTCCTCGGCCATCACTGCCGGGTGCTGGTGGAGTGCGCCGACCAGGTGCTGGAGGCCAGCATAGGGGAGCCTCTCGAGGGGGAGAGGGCGCGGGTCACCGTGGCCCCCCATGCCCTGGTGCTGTTCGAACAGATGTCCTGATAGTGATGGGAAATCAAGGAATTGACTCCGTTCCGGTTTATAATCGCGCCACGCCCATAGCCAATGCCTTTGGAGAGAGAAATGAAAGCCCAAGCCGGGATCTGCGCAGAGCCGAATCTGCATGCCCTCTATCTGATGTTCAATCGCACCGGTGACGGTGTCGAGCTGGCAGCCCGTCTGGCCAGGCTGCCGGTTCTGTGGGATTCGGTGAGCGCCGATTTCCCCGACGCCGGTTTCAGCGGTCTGGTTGCCGTCGGGGCCGAGGGCTGGGATGCCATCTACCCTGTCGCCCGTCCGCCCCAGTTCCGTGGCTTCATGGCGCAGTCTGCCAACGGCCAGGAAGCACCGAACACCCCGTTCGATCTGTTCGTGCAACTGCGCGCCGATCGGGTCGACGTGCTGCATCATGCCGGACAGCGTGTGATGGCGCTGCTGGCCGGGCTGGTGGAGCTGGCCGAAGAGGTGCGTGGTTTCCGCAACCTCGATTGCCGGGATCTGACCGGTTTCGTCGACGGCACCGAGAACCCCCAGGATGAGCACAGGGCCGAGGTGGCGCTGCTGGAGGGGGGCGAGTTTGCCAGTGGATCCTATGTCCATGTCCAGCGCTGGGTGCATGCCATGAGCGACTGGGAGAAGCTGGCCCTGAAGGAGCAGGAGGACATCATCGGCCGCACCAAGGCCGACAACATCGAGTATGAATCGGCCGACAAGCCGCTGACCTCCCACATCAAGCGGGTCAACCTCAAGACCCCGAAGGGAGAGTCCATGGAGATACTGCGCCAGAGCATGCCCTGGGGCACCATGCACGAGCAGGGGCTCTACTTCATCTCCTGCTGCCGCACCCCGCAGCACTTCAATGCCATGCTGGCCAGCATGTACAAGGGGGAGGGGAGCCACTTCGATCACCTGCTGCGCTTCACCAGGGCAGTGACAGGGGCCGCCTTCTTCGCCCCCTCCATCGATTTTCTGGTCGCCCAAGGCAAGTAACTGCTTGCCGATCGCGCAGAAACAACAATCCCGGCCTTGGCCGGGATTTTTCGTTCAGGTGGCGCGAGTGCGACCGGATCAGGGGGTCTGTTCGAACAGCTCGAGGGCGGAGAGGTAGAGCTC
Source organism: Aeromonas sp. sif0611 (assembly GCF_019218845.1). Lineage (NCBI taxonomy): Bacteria > Pseudomonadati > Pseudomonadota > Gammaproteobacteria > Aeromonadales > Aeromonadaceae > Aeromonas > Aeromonas sp. sif0611. The sequence continues at coordinate 15,705 of NZ_JAHUWU010000012.1, forward strand.
TTCGATGTCGGTGTCGCTGGTCGGGGTGATGAAGATGGTGTCATCACCGGCTATGGTGCCGAGGATACCTTCGGCCTTGCCGAGGGAGTCGAGCAGGCGGGCGATGAGCTGGGCCGCACCCGGGCTGGTGTGGATCACCACCAGGGCGCCGTTGTGGTCGACATCCAGTACCAGGTTCTTGAGCGGGCTGGAGGTGGTGGGCACACCCAGCTCCACCGGCAGGCAGTAGACCATCTCCATCTTGGCATTGCGGGTGCGGACGGCGCCGAAGCGGCTCAGCATGCGCGAGACCTTGGACTGGTTGATGTTCTCAAAGCCCATCTCTTGCAGGGCAGTGACTATCTCTGCCTGGGAGCCAAATCGCTCCTCTTTCAGCAAGGCTTTAAAGGCCTTGGCCAGTTTTTCTTGCTTGTCGTTATGTTTCATCTTGGACTCACGAATGAGGGAGGTGACCGCCTGTCACGCTCAGGCGGCAGATACGAACAGCGCTGCTATTTTGCATTCATATGCCTGTTTTGGCAAGGAAGCGGCGCTTGTTCTGCATATTGATTCAAATATAGCTTGCATCAACTTATGCTGGCGCTAGAATCAGGACGAAATTTTGAAAACTTATTCAATTGGGCTGTATGGGTATCGAATTAATCGGCATCGAAAAATCCTGGCACAAGGTGCCGGTACTGCAACAGGTCAGCTTCCGGACTGCACCCGGCGAGACCTTGGTATTGCTGGGCCCGAGCGGTGCGGGCAAGAGTTCGCTGCTGCGGATGATGAACCTGCTGGACACCCCGGATGCGGGTGTGCTGCGCATAGCCGGCAGTGAATTTTCTTTCCCGTCCAACCTTTCCGCCGCCGAATTCAATCGCCAGGCCCAGGCCTTGCGCCGCAAGGTGGGCATGGTGTTCCAGCAGTACAATCTGTGGCCCCATCTCACCGTGATGGAGAATCTCATCGAGGCGCCCGTAAAACTGCTCGGCATGAGCAAGGCGGCCGCCATCGAGAAGGGCGCCTACCTGTTGGCCCAGTTGCAGCTGGCCGACAAGCGGGATGCCTGGCCGGCGCGCCTCTCCGGCGGCCAGCAGCAGCGGGTGGCCATCGCCAGAACCCTGATGATGGATCCCCAGGTACTGCTGTTTGACGAGCCCACCGCGGCGCTCGATCCTGAAATAACCAAAGAGGTGGCGGAGATCATCCGCACCCTGAGCCAGACCGGCATCACCCAGGTGGTGGTGACCCACGAGGTGGAGTTCGCCCGCAAGGTGGCCAGTCAGGTGATTTATCTGGAGAAGGGGCGGATCATCGAATCCGGCACCGCCGCCATCTTCCAATCTCCGCAAACCAGCCGGTTTGCCGAATTCTTGATGCATTGATACTGAATCGATAAGGAAGCTGTCATGAAAAAGAGTCTGTTGCTGGTTGCTGCCATGGGTCTGCTGAGCACCTCGGTGCTGGCCAAGGAGATCAAGTTCGCCACCGAGGCCACCTATGCGCCGTTCGAATACCTGGATGACAAGAACGAGTTCCAGGGCTTTGACATCGATCTGGCCCGCGCCGTCTGCGAGCAGGCCAAGCTGGAGTGCAGCTTCCACAACCAGGCCTTCGACAGCCTGATCCCCAGCCTCAAGTTCCGTCGCTATGACGCCGTCATTGCCGCCATGGACGTAACCCCGGAGCGGGCAGCCCAGGTCGACTTCTCCGACATCTATTACGAGAACTCCGCGGTCTTCGTGGCCAAGAAGGGCGCCTTCAAGGGGCCTGAAGAGCTGGTGGACAAGACGGTTGGCGTGCAGAACGGCACCTCCCATCAGTCCTACCTGGTGGACAACTGGGTGAGCAAGGGTCTGCTGACCGTGCCCTATGCCAGCTACCAGAGCGCCTTTCTCGACATGATGAACGGTCGCACCGACGGCGTCTTCGCCGACACCGCCGTTGCCGCCGACTGGCTCAAGCAGCACAAGGAGTACGGTGTCATCGGTACACCGGTGACCGACGCCAAGTACTTCGGTACCGGCTTTGGCATCGCCGTGGCCAAGGGTAACCAGGAGCTGCTGACCCAGCTGAACAAGGGGCTGGCCGAGATCAAGGCCAACGGCACCTATCAGAAGATCTTCGACAAGTACTTCGCGCAGTAAGCCATGCTGAGCCTGTTGTTGGATGCAGCCTGGATGACCCTGGGGCTGGCCTTGGCATCACTGGTCGGGGGCATGGCGCTGGCGCTGGCATTCAGCGCCGCCGAGCTCAGCAAGCAGCGTTGGCTGGTGTGGCCTGTGGCCACGCTGACCACGCTCATTCGTGGTTTGCCCGAGCTGCTGGTGGTGCTGTTCATCTACTTCGGCTCGACCCAGGTGTTGTTCCTCATCACCGGGGAGTATGTGGAGTTCAGCCCCTTCGCCTGCGGCGTGCTGGCGCTCTCCCTGCTGTTCGCGAGCTACGCCACCCAGACCCTGCGGGCGGCGCTCAATGCGGTGCCCGCCGGGCAGCGGCTGGCTGCGCTGGCGCTGGGTCTTGGCAAGAGCCATATCTTCTTTCGCATCGTGCTGCCCCAGGCCTGGCGTCACGCCTTGCCGGGGCTGGGCAACCAGTGGTTGGTGCTGCTCAAAGACACTGCTCTGGTGTCGCTCATCGGGGTGAACGAGATGATGCGCCAGGCCCAGATGGCCTCGGCCAGCACCTATGAACCCTTCACCTGGTACGCCGCCGCCGCCCTCATCTACCTGGCCATCAGCCTGGTGAGTGAGTTTGGCTTGAAGCAGGCTGCCCGTTACACCCGCCGTTACGGAGGCTGAACATGCAGGATTACCTGATGACCCTGCTGGGGGGGCTGGCGATTACCCTGCAGCTCACCGCGTTCAGCCTGCTGCTTGGCGTGCTGATGGCGGCTGGCATGACCTGGGTGCTGGAGCGCCGCATTCCGGTGGTGACCCAGCTTGTGCAGCTGTGGGTGTTGGTCTTTACCGGCACGCCTCTGCTCATCCAGATCTTCCTCATCTACTACGGGCCTGGCCAGTTTGAATGGCTCAAGGCGGGGCCGCTCTGGCCGTTGCTCAAGCAACCCTGGTTCTGCGCCGTGCTGGCGCTCGGGTTCAACACGGCGGCCTACTCCACCCGATTGTTCAAGGGGGCGCTCGACGCCATCCCCGCCGGCGAGGTGGAAGCCTGCCGCGCACTCGGCTTCTCCGCCGGGCAGACCCTGTGGATGAAGACCCGCCACGCCGCCCGTCGGCTGGTGCCTGCCTACTCCAACGAAGTGATCCTGGTGCTCAAGGGCAGCTCGCTCGCCAGCACCATCACCATCATGGACATCATGGGGCTGGCCCAGCGTCTCAACGCCCAGACCTATGACACCCTGGCGGTGTTCACCGTGGCCGGGGGCCTCTACCTGACCATGAATGGATTGTTAACAATTGGTTTCCGCTGGTGCGAGAAGCGTGCACTGGCATTCCAGTCCTGAAGCAGTCGTATTTACCTCTTAATGGTGAGGGAGACACAGGAAATCTGTGTCTTTCCTCCCATTTATCGCATATTCCTCTCCGCTTTCGTCACCGCTTGCTCCCTGGCTCACAGAACCCGTGATTACAACTGTTATCAGATTGTTTTTTAGCAGGGGATCCTTTAAGGTGAGGCGCACAATAAGAAACAGCGTTAACCCAACTAGAAACAACCTTAAACCTACGCTTAGACATGGAGTTGATCATGAAAGTTGCCGTTCTGGGTGCCGCCGGTGGCATCGGCCAAGCCCTTGCTCTGCTGTTGAAAAATCGCCTGCCTGCCGGTTCCGAGTTGAGCCTGTATGACATTGCCCCGGTCACTCCGGGCGTGGCGGCGGACCTGAGCCATATCCCGACTGACGTGAAAGTAAAAGGTTTCTGCGGTGAAGATCCGAGCCCGGCTCTGGTCGGCGCCGATGTCGTGCTGATCTCTGCCGGCGTGGCCCGCAAGCCCGGCATGGATCGTTCCGATCTGTTCAACATCAACGCCGGTATCGTCAAGAACCTGGTGGAGAAGTGTGCCGCCTCCTGTCCGCAGGCACTGATCGGCATCATCACCAACCCGGTCAACACCACGGTCGCTATCGCCGCCGAAGTGCTGAAGAAGGCCGGTGTCTATGACAAGCGTCGTTTGTTCGGCGTGACCACTCTGGACGTCATCCGTGGCGAGACCTTCGTGGCGGAGGCCAAGGGCCTGAACATCGACAAGATCCGCGTCAACGTGATCGGTGGCCACAGTGGCGTGACCATTCTGCCGCTGCTGTCCCAGATCGAAGGGGCCAGCTTCACCGCGGAAGAGGCGGCTGCCATGACCAAGCGCATCCAGAATGCCGGTACCGAAGTGGTGGAAGCCAAGGCCGGTGGCGGTTCTGCCACTCTCTCCATGGGTCAGGCTGCTTGCCGTTTCGGTCTGTCCCTCATCAAGGGTCTGCAGGGCGAAGCCAATGTCATCGAGTGCGCCTATGTGGAAGGCAACGGCGAGCACGCCACCTTCTTCGCGCAGCCGGTGCTGCTGGGCAAGAATGGTGTCGAGAGCGTGCTGGACTACGGCAAGCTGAGCGCCTTCGAGCAAGAGTCCATGGACAGCATGCTGGCTACCCTGAAGGCCGATATCCAGCTGGGTGTCGACTTCGTCAAGTAAGCCGCAGCGTCGATCATGAGGGGAGCCCAGGCTCCCCTTTGTCATTTCCGGGGTTTGCCATGGCGGACTAAGGAGATGGACCCGGCTGCCGATAAAGAGGGCAGCAGGAGATCCCTATGATGAAACCCAGTACCCTCATCGGCCTCGTCGGTCTGTGCAGCCTCCCCTTGCAGGGGGCCGAGCCGATCTCGGCGGCCACACAAACCCAGTCGGTGGTGGCCACTACAGTCCCGACCCCCTCGGCGGCCTTGCCATCGACCGCCCCGTCATCAGCACAGGTTGCATCAGCGACTCTACCGGCCATCGCACCTGTACCGTCAGCTGCCGTTGCCCCAGCGCCGGTGGCGTCGGCAGCGTTGCCTACGGCTGCCGCCGCTCCGACCCCTGTGCTGTCGAGCGTTGATGCACCCGCTCCAGTGGCATCAACCCCGGCGGCTGCTCCGCTGCCCAGGGCGGTGAATCCTGGATCCCTGGCCAAGGGAGAGCTGCAGGCTGTGCCGCTCTATCGGCAGGACGAGCTGCTCAACTGGATAGAGCAGGGACGTCATCTGACCCGGGTGAAGCAGGACAGGTGCCAGCTGACCCAGGACATAGAGGCACGCGCCTCTGTGATGAAGATCCCGGCCTATCAGTTCCTGTGGGGGGACATGCTGGCCTGGGGCGTCTGCACCAAGCGGGATGCCCAGGTAGGCGTGCAATACATGTGGGAGGCGGCCAATCAGGGCCTGGCTCCCGCACTGGAGCAGCTGGGGCGCTACTACTGGAAAGGCATCCTGGTCCAGAAGGACCTGGTACGGGCCGAGACCCTGATGCGGGAGGCTGCCAGCCTGGGTTTCCAGCGGGCCCAGATAGAGTGGGTCGAGATGCTGTTGCAGGGTATGGGCAGTCCGCTGGATTACGAGGAGGCCTACCACTGGCTGCACGGCGCCGTCATCGGCGACAAGGCGACCCACCAGAAGGCGGCTAGCCTGCTGAGCCGACTCGGCAATCGCATGCCCGCCAATGCCATCGCCCGCGCCAAGGCGATGCACTAAGTCCGGCAAGCCAGGCCACTCGATACAACAAGGCCCGCGAACCTGCGTTCGTGGGCCTTGTTCATTTTCCCTGTCAGGAGGCGGGATCAGAGATCCTGATGGGGGCCGAACACCTCGTAATGCATTCTGTCTGCGGGGACGCCCAAACTGCTCAGCTGATCTTTCACAGCCTTCATAAAGCCCAGGGGGCCGCAGAAGTAGTAGTGAGCGTTGGCCGGGATGAGGTCAGTGACCTGTTCCAGCGCCAGGGTGCCGCTGAAGTCGTAATCTTGCCCCTGCACGTCCTGTTCGGCAGGTGTCCTATACCAGACCCGGCTCTGCAAGCTGGCATGCTGGCTGCTCTTTATCTGGATCTCTTCCTTGAAGGCATGCTGGGCGCCATGCTCGCAAGCGTGCAGCCAGCGGATTTCAGTCCCCGCTTGTTCAGCCAGCAACTGGTTCAGCATGCTCAGCATGGGGGTCAGACCCACTCCGGCGGAGATCAGTACCACTGGGGTGGCCGTCTCGGTCTGCAGGAAGAAGTCCCCCGCCGGTGGCATCAGCGCCACCTCGTCACCGATGTGAAGCTGGTCATGCAGCAGGTTGGAGGCCTGGCCTTGGGGCTCGCGCTTGACGCTGATGCGGTAGTCGCGGCCATTAGGGGAATCGGAGAGGGAGTATTGGCGGATCTCCTGATGCTCCAGTGTCGGGTGATTGAGCCTGATGCTGATATATTGCCCCGGCTTGAAGCGCAGTACGGGCTTACCGTCGACGGGGGCCAGCACGAAGGAGGTGACAAGCTCGCTCTCCTGGCGCTTCTCCTTGATGAGGAAAGCGCGAGCACCTTGCCAGCCGCCGATCTCGCTCGCCTTCTCCCGGTAGAGCTCGCCCTCCCGGCCGATAAAGATGTCGGCCAGCACCCCATAAGCCTTGCCCCAGGCTTCCAGCACCTCGTCCGTTACCGCGCTGCCACCCATTTCTTTGAGCGTGGCCAAGAGATGACTACCCACAATGTGATATTGTTCCGGCTGGATCAGGAAACCCGTGTGCTTGTGGGCGATGCGTTCCACGGCTCCGGCCAGGGCCCCCAGGTTGTCGATGTTCTTGGCGTAGGCCGCCACGGCACTGAACAGGGCCAGGGGCTGACCGCCACTGCGCTGATGGGCCAGGTTGAACACATCCTTCAACTCGGGGTTGTGGTTGAACATGCGCTGGTAGAAGTGCTGGGTGAGGGCAGGCCCCGCCGATTCGAGCAAAGGAATGGTGCTCTTGATGACGGCGATGGTGGCTTGGTCTAACATAGGAGGTCCTTTCTAATTGAACATCTGGAATGTCACTTAATAAGTTGCATCCTAAATGTTTAATTGATCTGGATCAATCATCAATTCTTTGCGCTATGCGCCACAGGCACTATGAGACTAACAAGTTATACCGATTTTGGATTGAGAGCCCTGCTCTATCTGGCCACGTTGCCGGAGGGGGAATTGTCGAGCGTGGCCAAGGTGTCTGCCTTGTATGACGTTTCCCGCAATCACATGGTGAAGGTGGTGAACCAGCTGGTGAAGCTGGGTTATCTGCAGTCCCAGCGTGGCAAGAATGGCGGGATCCGCATGGCCTGTTCCCCTGAGAGCGTGAACATAGGCCAGGTGATCCGGGCGCTGGAAGGCAATCTGGATGGGATCGACTGCGGTTCCCCCGTCTGCCATATCGTCTCTGTCTGCCTGCTCAAGAGTGCACTGAAGGAGGCGATGAACGCCTTCCTGGCGGTGATGGACGGCTATACGCTGCAAGACTTGCTGGCCAACCGCGACGAGCTGCAGCAGGTGTTTGGCGAGTTGATCCCGACCCTGGTGCTGGAGCCGGATGACGAGAGCGAGTGAGACAAAAAAGGCTGCCATCGGCAGCCTTTTTTCAATCCTCGTAACCTGACTCGTTACGGTAGAGGTGTGGCATGATCCTCGCCATCTTCACCATGTTGTTCTCTACTTCGAGGATTTCGATGGGGTAACCCGCCAGCCTGACACTGATGTTGGGCTGGGGGATCTCCTCCAGGTACTCCAGAATCACCCCGTTGAGGGTGCGCGGGCCGTCGATGGGCAGGTGCCAGTGCATCTCCTTGTTCAGCTCGCGGATGCTGGCGGAGCCTTCCACCAGGAAGGAGCCGTCCGGCTGGGGGTGGATCTCGTCGCTCGGCGCCGGGGCCATGGAGGTGGTGAAGTCGCCCACTATCTCTTCCAGGATGTCATCCAGGGTGATCAGCCCCTGAATATCGCCATACTCGTCGACAATCAGCCCGATCCTCTCCTTGTTGCGCTGGAACTTGGCCAGCTGCACGTTGAGCGGCGTGCCCTGTGGAATGAAGTAGATGGGATCGACTTCCCGCAGTAGGCTGGACTTGCTGAACTGGTCCCTGGCGACCAGCCTGAGGGCGTCACGCGAGTGTAAAAATCCGACTACGTCGTCAATATTGTCACGATAGAGCAGGATCTTGGTGTGGGCGCAGTGGGCCAGCTGGCGCAGTATGCTCTTCCAGTCGTCATTGATGTCGATGGCAGAGATCTCGCTGCGCGGCACCATGATGTTTTCCACCGTCATCTTGTCCAGATCCAGAATGCTGATCAGCATCTCCTGATGGCGCTGGGGAATGAGGCTGCCCGCCTCGTTGACTATGGTGCGCAGCTCTTCGGTGTTGAGGGAGTCATCCTTGCGATGTTCGAGGCGCAACAGCTTGAGCAAGAGGTTGGTGATGCTGTTGATGAGCCAGACCAGGGGGGCGAAGGGCACCATCAGCCCCTTGAGGACCCAGGAAGCGGGATAGGCGATGCGCTCAGGAAACATGGCCGCCAGAGTCTTGGGAGTGACTTCCCCGAACACCAGTACCACCAGGGTGAGGCCGAAGGTGGCAATAGCGACGCCGAGATCCCCGAACAGCCGTATGCAGACTATGGTGGCGATGGCGGAGGCCAGAATGTTGACCAGGTTGTTGCCGATGAGGATGAGGCCAAGCAGGCGGTCCGGTCGGGCCAGCAGCTTTTCGACTCGACGGGCTGCCTTGTGTTTGGTTTGGGCCAGATGCCGCAGCTTGTAGCGGTTGAGGGACATCAGACCGGTTTCGGAACTGGAGAAGAAGGCTGACAACACAATCAAAATAACGAGAACAATCAGTAATGTGCTCGTTGAGATACTGTCCAAGAAGGGCTCCTGTTGGGGTGGTTTTTGGGGGCTGAACCGTCAGCTCAGCAAGACTTCCTTGACGAAGCGGCTGCCAAAGTAAGCCAGGGTCAGGATGATGCTGCCGATGAGGCTCAGCATGATGACCTTGCGACCACGCCAGCCACGGGTGTGGTGACCCCACAGCAGCAAGGCGTAGACGCACCAGGCCAGGATCGAGAGGATGGCCTTGTGGGATTTGCCCTGGGCAAACATGTCTTCCAGGAAGAACAGACCCGAGGCGATGGAGAGGGTCAGCAGCAACAGGCCCGCGGAGATGAGTTGGAACAGACGCTTCTCCACCGTCATCAGGGGCGGCATGGCGGGCAGATGGCTTATCTTTCTGGACTTCAGCTGCCGATCCAGACAGGCAAGCTGGAGCGCAAACAGGCAGGCGATCATCAATACCGAATAGGCCATCAAGGCGAGCCCGATGTGCAGCAGCAGTTGGGGATGCGCTTCCAGATGGGTGATGTAGCGACCCGGTATGAGGGCGCTGGCTGCGAGCAGCAAGGCCGAGAAGCTGTAGACCACGGGCAGCAGGATCCAGCCGTTGAAACGGCGGGTAACGCAGGCCATGAAGCCGCTGATGATGAGGCTGACCAAGGAGGCGACGTTCAACATGCTGAGATTCTGGCCGGAATGGGTGGCCAGCACCTCGCTTCCCACCGCCACACCATGGGCGGTCAGGGCCAGGCCGACAAAGGCAAACAGCGACACCTGCCCGACGGGCTTGGCGCTGAGCAGCAGGTGCAGAGAGGCGATGATGGCCAGCAGGTAAAACGCCAGGGCCAGAACAGAGATCACGATCATAACCAGGTCGTTGTCGAACAAGCTTTTATGGATAAGAGGGGCAGTATACCTTGCACAAGATATGCTCGCCAGTTGTGCCAGGGGCTAACTGCCCATATATAAGTAGCAGCTGACAGCACCGTGCGGCGAATAATCGTCCTCCGGCGTTGACTGGGGTATAATGCCCTCCATTTGTTACACCCGCTCATTCGATGGCGGGTCACCGCCGCAAGCGGTGAGTAATCGTCCCCACAGTGCTGACTGGGGTATAATGCCCCACTAGTTATGCCAAGAATCGGAATGCGTCATGTTTGAGAATTTGACTGAACGACTCTCGCGCACCCTGCGCAATGTCAGTGGCCGTGGCCGGCTGACCGAAGAGAACATCAAGGATACCTTGCGTGAAGTGCGCATGGCGCTGCTCGAGGCGGACGTGGCCCTGCCGGTGGTGCGTGACTTCGTTGCCCGCGTGAAAGAGCGTGCCGTCGGCCAGGAAGTGGCCAAGTCCTTGAGCCCGGGCCAGGCCTTCATCAAGATAGTGCATGGCGAGCTGGTTTCCGTCATGGGAGAGGCGAACGAGCAGCTCAATCTGGCCGCCCAGCCGCCGGCCATCATCCTGATGGCGGGCCTGCAGGGTGCCGGTAAGACCACGACTGTGGGCAAGCTCGCCAAGCTGCTCAAGGAGCGCCACAAGAAGAAGGTGCTGGTGGTCAGTGCCGACGTCTACCGCCCGGCGGCGATCAAGCAGCTTGAGACCCTGGCCAATGACATCTCGGTCGATTTCTTCCCGAGCGATGTGACCCAGAAACCAGTGGCGATCGCCATCGCCGCCATCGATCAGGCGCGCAAGAAATTCTATGACGTGGTGATCGTCGATACCGCCGGTCGTCTGCACGTGGACACCGAGATGATGGCGGAGATCCAGGATCTTCACGCCACCATCAAGCCGGTCGAGACCCTGTTCGTGGTGGATGCCATGACAGGTCAGGATGCTGCCAATACCGCCAAGGCGTTCAACGAAGCGCTGCCGCTCACCGGCGTCATCCTCACCAAGGCGGACGGCGACGCCCGCGGCGGTGCCGCCCTGTCGGTGCGCCACATCACCGGCAAGCCGGTCAAGTTCATCGGTATGGGCGAGAAGACCGATGCCCTTGAGCCCTTCCACCCGGACCGACTCGCGTCCCGCATCCTCGGCATGGGGGACGTGCTGTCTCTCATCGAAGAGGTGGAACGCAACGTCGACAAGGAGAAAGCCGCCAAGCTGGCCAGCAAGGTCAAGAGCGGCAAGGGCTTCGATCTGGAAGATTTCCGCGAGCAGCTGGCCCAGATGCGCAACATGGGCGGCATGATGGGCATGCTCGACAAGCTGCCCGGCATGTCCGGTCTGCCGGATAACGTGAAAGATCAGATGGATGACAAGATCACAGTGCGGATGGAGGCCATCATCAGCTCCATGACGCCAAAGGAGCGTGCTCACCCCGATCTCATCAAGGGCTCCCGCAAGCGTCGCATCGCCGCGGGTTCCGGCATGCAGGTGCAGGACGTGAACAAGCTACTCAAGCAGTTCACCGAGATGCAGCGCATGATGAAGAAGATGTCCGGCAAGGGTGGCATGCGCAAGATGATGGGCCAGATGAAGAACATGCTGCCACCCGGATTCGGTGGTGGCGGACGCGGTCCGTTCTGATTTTCCTGCTTGTCAGGCAAAAAGGCTCACTTCGGTGAGCCTTTTTCATGCCAACTCCTGCGCAAAAAATAGCAGGCTTGGTTGCAATTATTACGAATCCAAGTAGAATTACGCGGCTTATTTTAAGCTAGGGTCTGCGTATTTGCAGGCCTTGTTCATTAGATGTTCATGAGGACGATATGGTAACCATTCGTTTACAACGTGGTGGCGCGAAAAAGCGTCCGTTCTACCAGGTAGTAGTTTCTGACAGCCGTTGCGCCCGTGACGGTCGCTTCATCGAGCGCGTTGGTTTCTTCAACCCGGTTGCTGCTGGTAACGCTGAAAAGCTGAACCTGGACCTGGCTCGTATCGAGCATTGGGTTGCTACTGGTGCCACTGTTTCTGACCGTGTTGCCAAGCTGATCAAAGACGCTAAAAAAGCTGCTTAATCAGCCAAGCGGTAAGGAGTTAAGGTGGAAAAACCTATAGTTCTGGGCACCCTGGGTACCGTCTACGGCATCAAGGGCTGGCTTAAAGTGAACTCCTTCACCGATGTTGCCGAAGCGATTTTCGATTACAACCCCTGGCTGATCAATCAGAACGGGGTATGGCGTGAGATTCAGGTTTCGGCCTGGAAGCGTCACAACAAGGGTCTGATCTGCAAGCTCGATGGTATCGATGTGCGCGAGGATGCCCTGGCATTGACCAATGTCGAGATTGGCGTAGCCGCCGATCTGTTGCCTGCGTTGCCTGAAGGTGAGTTCTACTGGCGTGACCTGATTGGTTGCTCCGTGATGACCACCAAGGGATACGACCTGGGCAAGGTGACCGAATTGATGGAAACCGGCTCCAACGATGTGTTGGTGGTTGAGGCCAATGTAAAAGATGCCTTTGGTGCAAAGGAGCGGCTGATCCCGTTCCTGGAAGAGCAGGTGATCAAGAATATTGATCTGACTGCTCGAACAATCGAAGTTGATTGGGATCCTGGTTTCTAGTTTCCCGCGCTAACACGGGTGCCGGAGGTTTCTTATGTGGATTGGGGTGATTAGCCTCTTCCCGGAAATGTTCCGAGCCATTACCGAGCACGGGGTAACGGGTCGGGCCGTCAAGAGTGGCCTGCTGCGAATTGAGTGCTGGAACCCTCGGGATTTCACCCACGACAAACACCGTACGGTCGACGATCGTCCTTATGGTGGTGGGCCAGGGATGCTGATGATGGTTCAGCCGCTGCGTGATGCGATTCATGCAGCCAAGCAAGCGGCGGGAGACGGGGCGAAAGTCATCTATCTTTCTCCTCAGGGGCGCAAGCTGACTCAAGCGGGCGTAACCGAGTTGGCGACGAATCAGAAACTGATTCTGGTCGCCGGTCGATACGAAGGTATCGATGAGCGCGTGATACAAACCGAAGTCGACGAAGAGTGGTCTATCGGGGATTACGTGTTAAGTGGTGGCGAGTTGCCTGCCATGACCCTGATCGATGCGGTTTCGCGTCTGGTCCCGGGGGTTTTGGGCGATCAGGCCAGTGCCGAGCAGGACTCCTTCACGGATGGCTTGCTGGATCATCCCCACTACACTCGGCCGGAGTTGTTGGATAGATTGGCGGTGCCCGAGGCGCTGACAAGCGGCAATCACGAAGTGATTCGGCGCTGGCGTCTCAAGCAGTCGCTCGGACGAACCTGGCAGAGAAGGCCGGAACTTATTAACAACCTAGCTCTGACTGACGAGCAAGAATCACTTCTTGCCGAGTATGTCCGCGAAGTGCGTGACAGCGTTAAGTAGAGTTTTCAGTTTATCCTAGGTAAGGAAAGACAATGAGCAAGATTATTCAGCAGCTTGAACAAGAGCAACTGCGTACCGACATCCCGGCTTTTGCCCAGGGCGACACCGTACGTGTTCAAGTTCGTGTTAAAGAAGGTGGTAAAGAGCGTCTGCAGGCTTTCGAAGGCATCGTTATTGCCAAGCGTAACCGCGGTCTGCACTCTGCTTTCACCGTTCGCAAGATCTCCAACGGCGAAGGTGTTGAGCGTGTATTCCAGACTCACTCTCCGCTGATCCACAGTGTAGAACTGAAGCGTCGTGGTGATGTTCGCCGCGCCAAGCTGTACTACCTGCGCAACCTGTCCGGCAAAGCTGCTCGTATCAAAGAGAAGCTCAACTAATTCGATTCGAATTGGTGTCGGTATGTCGACGAATAGCTCGACAGGTAGTGAAAAGGCTCGCCAATGGCGAGCCTTTTTTGTATCCCTCATTTGAGGCGGTGGGTTCAACCTGGTTGACTGACCCGCACCACAGAGTTATCGCGCCCGAAGGGGCCGGGCACATAGTCGTCCGCTTCCCAGTCGTTGTCATAACGGGTCTCCCCGTCTGGCTGCACCAGTTGATAGCAATACTCGAAATGGCTGGGGCCATCGGTGGGAAGGTTGAGGGTCGCCTTGAACTCCCCGCTCTTCATTCTTTTTAATTCAATGGGTTGCCACTGGCTGAACTCCCCCAGCAGCAAGACCTGTTCGGCCTCGCCTGCGGCCTCTTTTTCCACTGCGAAGGTCACCTTGACCTCGGGGCGGGACTTGAGAAATTGCTTGTTGATCGGCATATCGACTCCTTGTCACTGGCTGCGAAGAAAGTAGTGCTGTTCATTTTTATATCACTTTATGACAAGGATGTTGATAGCAATCATCAGGCAGGCAGGGCGAAATGACGCCGAAGCAACTGGTGAGTGAACTCAATCTTGAGGTAGAAGCCCCTTGGCAGTGTCTGGATCGGCTGGCCATTGCGGCCAATGGCACGGGTCAGTGCCTTGCTGTTGGCCGCCTTGGGGCGCAGCTGCATGACCTGACCGTGGCGGGCGCTGATCTGCTCCACCTCCCCCAGCACTATCATGTCCATCAGCTCCTCCCAATCCTGACGCAGCAACCTGTCTTCTTCTTCGCTCGGGCTCCACAGCAAGGGCATGCCTACCCGGCGCTCACCGACGGGGATGGTGCGGCTGCCCTCCACCGGGATCCAGAGTACCCGCGACAGCTTGTTGCGCACATTGGACTCCTCCCAGCGCTGGCCACTGATCCCGATGAGGGGAGCGACGCAGACGAAGGTGGTTTCCAGTGGTTTGCCCTGAGGATCGATCGGGATCGTCTTGAGCTCGATGCCGAGATCGGGGAAGTCCTGCTCCGGCCGGCTGCCCGCGCTGGCGCCCAGTTGCCACTCGATCAACTGACCGATCCACCCCTTGTCCCGTCTGAGATCCCGTGGCACCGGGATGCCGGCCGTCGCAGCGAGCTGGGCCAGGGTGAAGCCGGCCATGGCGTAGGCGCGCGCCAGCAATTCCTGCTCTGACTGTGGATTGGCGGGCATGAGGGGCTCCTGTTGGCGAGAAGGGGGTGGACAAGTGTGATCCTGACAGAGGATCGCTGTTTTTGTAACCGATCCTTGCCCGGCTATGCACAGGGGGGGCAAGATTGTGAATTATCATCTATGGCAATGATTTTAAAGGAGTTTGACTTTTTTCTCCAGCCTGGAGAACGGGAGGATCCCGGTTACAACGAGTTGTCCAAGGGTTTGGCCTGGCTGTTGCACATAGTTATCCACAGAAATCTTGGATAACTGACATAAAGTGGTGATACAGGGCCTGGCATCAGAAATAAATGTGAGAGCACACCGATTTTTCTCGCCATATCGGTGCAGATAATGCGCCATCCTTGTGGATAAACTAGCCTTGGTGGATCTTTGAACAGTCGAACTTGTTCACAATTGACAGCCAGGATCCTTGGGCGCAAAAGACATGGATCTTGATCCAGTCTTTAAATATTAACTATATGTATTTAAATGAATATTCTGTTTTTATATGAATCGGGTATGATACGGCATGATTTGAAGTCGTAGTATAAAACTACTGTATATACCCGCTTGATCACAGGCTTATGCACAGTCTGGGTGGGCAACTTGCGGAGCTTGTTCTTCAGGTTTGTTTATAACTTTGCTTGAAATGCCAAGTTATTCATGAGTGGAAGATGACAGTCCCTGTTTGCCGCCACGGGGTGAATGTGGAACAATCTCTTTATAGATTCAGCCTTTATAAGGTGATCACGTGATAGATGGCGACGGATTTCGTCCCAATGTCGGCATCGTGATCTGTAACCGTGACGGGCAAGTATTGTGGGCTAAGCGCTATGGGCAGCACTCCTGGCAGTTTCCGCAGGGGGGGGTTGATGATGGTGAATCGCCGGAACAGGCCATGTATCGTGAGTTGTATGAGGAGATAGGCCTCAAGCCCGACGATGTGACCATACTGGCGACCAGTCGCAACTGGCTGAAGTACCGCTTACCCAAACGACTCGTTCGCTGGGACAGTTCACCGGTCTGTATTGGCCAGAAGCAGAAATGGTTTTTGTTGCAGCTCGAGCCTGGCAAAGAGTCCAGGATCCAGTTCGGCTGTCATGGTCACCCGGAATTTGATGATTGGCGTTGGGTCAGCTTCTGGTACCCGGTTCGTCAGGTCGTCTCCTTCAAGCGGGAAGTTTACCGCCGGGTGATGAAGGAGTTTGCCCCGCTGGCCATGCCGGTGCCGGTGGTGCAGGTTAATCGAAAGGATGGGCGGCGCAACCGCTCGCGCTAAGGAGCACAATTAGTTGCTGACGGAACTCAGACGCATCGTCGAGAGCATGGCCGAGGCCAACACCCTCGAACAGGCCTTGCAAGCATTGGTGAGCCAGACCCGGCTTGCCATGATGGTGGACTGCTGCTCCGTTTATGTCGCCGAGCCCGACATGCGCCGCTATCGACTGGCGGCGACCGATGGGCTGGCCGAATCGGCGGTGGGCAAGGCCACCCTGCCGTTCGAGCAGGGCATAGTCGGTCTGGTGGGCCAGCGGGAAGAGCTGATCAACCTGGCCGATGCCCCTTCTCACCCCAGTTTCAAGTTTCTGCCCGATGTCGCGGAAGAGGCGTTTCGCTCCTTCCTCGGTGCCCCCATCATGCACCAGCGTCAGGTGGTCGGCATTCTGGTGGTGCAGCAGAAAGAGAGCCGGCTGTTCGATGAAGGGGAAGAGTCCTTCATGGTCACCCTGGCGGCGCAACTGGCGGCCCGCATCGCCCAGGCCCAGGCCAAGGGCTGGTTGCAGAAGACTGACTGGAGCAAGCCGCTGCGTGGCATCGCCGGTGCCAGCGGCATCGCCATCGCCAAGGCTTGGGTGTGGCGTCCGCGCAAGGCGCTCAACAGCATCACCCCGCGCAAGGATGAGGAGCACGGCAAGCAGCTGGCCCGGCTGGAGCTTGCGGTGGAAGAGGTGCGCCACGATCTGGAGAGCCTGGCGCTGCGCTTTCGCGAGAGCTACAGCCAGGATTCGGTCGCCATCTTCGACATCTATCTGCACCTGCTGAACGATCCCGGCTACATCAAGCCGATCCGCAACAAGGTCAGCAAGGAGCACTGGACCGCCATCTCCGCGGTCAAGATCATCAGCGATCGGCTGATCGATCAGTTCAAGGGGATGAAAGATCCCTATCTGCGGGAGCGATCCACCGATGTGAAAGACATCGCCCAGCGGCTTATCAGCCGTCTGGTGCAGGACGAACCCGAGCAGCTCACCATAGGTGAGCCGGTGGTGCTGGTCGCCGACGAGGTGACCGCCACCATACTCGCCGAGATCCCGCGGGAGTTTCTGAGCGGTGTGGTCTCCCTCAAGGGGGGGACCAACTCCCATGCTGCCATCCTGGCCCGTGCCATGGGGGTGGCGGCCATCATGGGGGTGGATCTGCCCCTCGGCGACATAGGTGGGCGCACTCTGGTGGTCGACGGCTACAGCGGCGATCTCTTCATCGAGCCCAATCAGGTGATCCTGACCGAGTACCGGCAACTGCTGAACGAGGAGCGGGCGCTCGATACCCTGGTGCGCAGCGTAGACAATCAACCCTCGGAGACGGCTGACGGCACCCCTGTCTCCCTGCTGCTCAACGCCGGCCTCAGCGCCGACACCGAGATCTCCCTCAATCATCTGGCGGATGGGGTCGGGCTCTATCGCACCGAGATCCCCTTCATGCTGCAGGACAGCTTCCCTTCCGAATGGGAGCAGACGGCGCGCTATCGCGGGATCCTGGAGACCTATCGTGATCGCCCGGTGTGCATGCGCACCCTGGATGTGGGGGGGGACAAGCAATTGCCCTATTTCCCCATCGTGGAGGAAAATCCCTTCCTTGGCTGGCGGGGGATCCGGCTCACCCTGGATCACCCCGAGTTGTTCCTGGTGCAGCTCAAGGCCATGCTGCGCGCCAGCGAAGGGCTGGACAATCTGGCCATCATGCTGCCGATGATCAGCAGCGTCAGTGAAATCAAGGCCTCCCGCCGGCTGCTGGATCAGGCCTGGCGTGAAGTGTCGGAAGAGGCGGCGAGCCGCGATGCGGTGATCCGCTACCCCAGCCTGGGGGTGATGATAGAGGTGCCCTCCGCCCTCTACATCCTGCCGGAGATGGCCCCCCTCATCGACTTCTGGTCGGTGGGCAGCAATGACCTGACCCAGTATCTGCTGGCGGTGGATCGCAACAACGCCCGGGTCGCCAGTATCTATGACGCCTTCCACCCCGCGGTGATCCGCGCCCTGCAACTGCTGGTCGATGCCTCCCATCGTTACCAGAAGCCGGTCTCGGTCTGCGGCGAGCTGGCCGGGGATCCGGTCGGCGTGCTGCTGTTGCTGGCCATGGGCTATCGCCGTTTCAGCATGAACACCCACAACATTTCCCGCATCAAGTACGTGTTGCGTCAATCCGATCTCGGCGAGCTGAAGGCGCTGATGGCCGATGGCCTCAAGCACGACAATCCCCACGTGCTCCGTGGCCTGTTTGCCCGCTACCTGGAAGAGCACGGTCTTGGCGGTTTGCTGCGCGCGGGTCACAAGACCAAGCTGCCCGATTGATATTCAGTCTTGTTCCTGCTGACGAATGATCGGAGAATGCGGCTTTTCTTATGACTGGGGCCGCGCCATGCAGCATGACGGATATTGGGTTTTCTCGCAGATTGATCCCGTAGCATTCAGTTTGGGACCACTATCGGTACGCTGGTATGGTCTCATGTATTTGTTTGGTTTCGCCTTTGCCATGTGGCTTGCAGGCCGCCGCGCCGACGCGCCCAACAGTGGCTGGACCCGCAACGAGGTGTCTGACCTGCTGTTCTACGGCTTCCTCGGGGTGATCCTGGGCGGTCGTATCGGCTATGTGCTGTTCTACAACTTCGATCTCTTCCTGGCCGATCCCACCTACCTGTTCAAGATCTGGACCGGGGGCATGTCGTTCCACGGCGGTCTGATCGGGGTCATCACCGCCATGATCTGGTTTGCGCACAAGACCAAGCGTCACTTCTTCACCGTGGCGGACTTTGTGGCACCGCTCATTCCATTCGGTCTCGGCGTCGGCCGTATCGGCAACTTCATGAACGGCGAGCTGTGGGGCCGGGTCACGGACGTGCCCTGGGCCATCATCTTCCCGGAGGCAGGCCCCGAGCCGCGTCACCCCTCCCAGCTCTACCAGTTCGCCCTGGAAGGTGTGGTGCTGTTCATCATCCTGAACCTGTTCTGGCGCAAGAACCCGCCACGGGGCGCCATCTCCGGCATGTTCCTGCTGTTCTACGGCCTGTTCCGCTTCCTGGTGGAGTTCGTACGCCAGCCTGACAGTCAGCTGGGTCTCTACTTCCAGGAGATCAGCATGGGCCAGATCCTCTCCACCCCGATGATCATCATCGGCGCCCTGATGATCTGGGTTGCCTACAAGCGTCCGCAGCTGTTTGGCAACGCAGCGAAGGAGGCAAAGCAATGAGGGTATATCTCGAGCTGATGCAGAAGATCCTGGATGAAGGTACAGTCAAATCCGATCGCACCGGCACGGGGACCGTCTCCCTGTTCGGTCATCAGATGCGCTTCAATCTGGCGGAAGGCTTCCCGCTGGTCACCACCAAGAAGTGTCACCTGCGCTCCATCATTCATGAATTGCTGTGGTTCCTCAATGGCGACACCAATACCGCCTACCTGAAAGAGCACGGCGTCAGCATCTGGGACGAGTGGGCCGACGAGCATGGCGATCTGGGCCCTGTCTATGGTGCCCAATGGCGCTCCTGGCCGGCGGCCGATGGCACCGTCATCGACCAGATCCAGAAGGCGGTGGATGACATCAAGCACAACCCGGACTCCCGCCGCATCATCGTCTCCGCCTGGAACGTGGGAGAGCTGGACAAGATGGCGCTTGCCCCTTGTCATGCTTTCTTCCAGTTCTATGTGGCGGACGGCAAGCTCTCCTGCCAACTCTATCAGCGCAGCTGCGACGTCTTCCTCGGTCTGCCATTCAACATCGCGAGCTACTCCCTGCTGACCCACATGATGGCCCAGCAGTGCGATCTGGCTGTGGGCGACTTCGTCTGGACCGGTGGCGATGTGCACCTCTACTCCAACCACATGGAGCAGACGGCGCTGCAGCTTTCCCGCGAGCCGCGTTCCTTGCCGCAGCTGGTGATCAAGCGCAAGCCGGACTCCATCTTCGACTACCGGTTCGAGGATTTCGAGATCCAGGGCTATGATCCTCACCCGGGTATCAAGGCCCCTGTCGCCATCTGATCCTGCATCCGCCATGATGGCGAGCGGCTCTCGGCGGGATCTCCCGCTATGCTATTCCATCTGTTCGAAAGGCGCCTGCGGGCGCCTTTTTCATTCCTGACAAGAATGAATATGCAAAGAAATGAATGACGAACAGGTTCGAGAAGGCGGGGTAAAACGTGCTTATAGCAGACATGATTTATTTTGCCTTCGGTTTTTCCGTTGTTATTGGCAGCTAGAAACGATTTTTCATTGGTTCACTCGGCCCCTAGACTGAAAAAGTACAATTTTATGGATAGTTAGACCATGAGCGATGTGTTCAAGCGATTTCTCAAACTGGAGTCAGCCTCCGGAATAATTCTGATCCTGGCCGCCTTGCTGGCCATCGGTCTGGCCAACTCTGCCCTGGCGGAGCACTATCAGAGTTTCCTCAATACTCAGGTACAGGTGCGCATTGCTGCCCTGGACATCAACAAGCCGCTGCTGCTCTGGATCAACGACGGCTTCATGGCGCTCTTCTTCCTGTTGGTCGGGCTGGAAGTAAAGCGTGAGATGCTGGAGGGGGCGCTCTCATCCCGGGTGCAGGCCACCTTCCCGGCCATCGCCGCCGTAGGCGGCATGCTGGCCCCTGCGCTCATCTATGCCTTCTTCAACTACGAGGACGAAGTCACCCGGGCCGGTTGGGCCATCCCGGCTGCGACCGATATCGCCTTCGCCCTCGGGGTGATGGCGCTGCTCGGCAAACGGGTGCCGACCAGCCTGAAGGTTTTCCTGCTGGCCCTGGCCATCATGGATGACCTTGGGGTCATCATCATCATCGCGCTGTTCTATACCCAACAGCTGTCGCTGACCGCACTGGCGGTCGGCATAGTGGCGACCCTTACTCTGCTCTGGATGAATCGCCGTGGTGAGGACAGGATCGGCCTTTACATGCTGGTGGGTCTGGTGCTCTGGGTGGCCGTGCTCAAGTCAGGTGTTCATGCGACCCTGGCTGGCGTCATCGTTGGCTTCATGATCCCTATCTCCGGGCAGCGTTATGCCTCGCCGCTCAAGCACCTGGAGCATGCGCTGCACCCCTGGAGCGCGTATCTGATCCTGCCGTTGTTTGCCTTTGCCAACGCTGGTGTCTCCCTCGACGGGATCCAGCTGTCGGATCTGCTCAGCCCGGTGCCCATGGGCATCATACTGGGGCTCTTCATCGGCAAGCCCCTCGGCATCTTCACCATCAGCTGGCTGTCGGTGAAACTCGGCATTGCCCAGCTGCCGAGTGGCGTCAACTTCAAGCAGATCTTTGCCGTCAGCATCCTGTGTGGCATCGGCTTTACCATGTCGATGTTCATCGCGTCGCTGGCATTCGAGCATGGCGGACTGGACTACGGCAGCTACTCACGCCTCGGTATCCTGGTGGGATCCACCCTGGCGGCCGTGATCGGTTTTATCGCCCTGCGGACATCGCTGCCCAATCGGGAGGCGAATCAAAGCACGGAGGGGTTATGAGAAGACTCGGATGGTTAGTCATGCTGGCGAGCCCGGCACTCTGGGCGAATAGCCTGGCGGAGTGCCAGCAGGATGCAACGTCGGCCAGTTGTTCGGCTTACCTCAATGGGGTGGTGGACAGCGCCCTCATGCTGGGAGACAAGCAGGCCAAGGCCCAATTCGGCGAGACCTTTGCCGAACGTGCCCTTAGCAGCCGGGCTGGCGAGAGAGTCAAGCAGTCGAACAAGCGTTACTGCGGGGAGCGGATGCCGGATCCGGCCCGCCTCAAGCTCACCCTGCAAGAGCAGTTCGGTGCAAACAAAGTTGACTCGGTCAGCGACATGTATGACATTCTGGCGGTTGAACTCAGCTGCTATCGGAGCCCGCGCGGCGCGGGAACCCCACCGGATGTCACACCTTAACTACAACCATCTCTATTATTTTTGGATGACTCAGAAGAAGGGCTCCGTCACCCAGGCGGCGGAAGCCCTCTTTCTCACCCCCCAGACCGTCACCGGTCAGATCAAGCTGCTGGAGCAGCGCCTGGGCGGCAAGTTGTTGATCCGCAAGGGGCGTTCCCTCGAGGCTACCGAACTGGGCCAACTGGTGTTTCGCTATGCCGACAAGATGTTCAGCCTCTCTTACGAGATGCTGGATATCGTCAACTACCGCAAGGAGAGCCAGATCCTGTTCGACGTCGGCATTGCCGATGCACTCTCCAAGCGCCTCGCCAGTCGGGTGCTGCTCTCTGTCATCCCCAATGACGGCTCCATCCACCTGCGCTGCTTCGAATCGACTCACGAGCTGCTGCTGGAGCAACTGAGCGAACACAAGCTCGACATGATCCTCTCCGACTGCCCGGTGGACTCCAGCCAGCACGCCGGTCTGCTTTCCAAGCGGTTGGGGGGGTGTGGCGTCAGTTTCTTCTGCAAGGCGCCGCTGCCCGAAAAGCCTTTTCCCGCCTGTCTGGAGGAGCGCAAGCTGCTCATTCCGGGCCGGCGTACCGCCATGGGTCGACAGTTGACGCAGTGGTTCGAGCAGCAGGGGATCTCTCCCAGCATCCTGGGTGAGTTCGACGATGCGGCTCTGATGAAGGCGTTTGGCTTCTTCAATCAGGGT
This sequence comes from Aeromonas sp. sif0611, assembly GCF_019218845.1. NCBI lineage: Bacteria > Pseudomonadati > Pseudomonadota > Gammaproteobacteria > Aeromonadales > Aeromonadaceae > Aeromonas > Aeromonas sp. sif0611. Next base: position 38,177 of record NZ_JAHUWU010000012.1, read on the forward strand.
ATTTTCATGGCGCCGACCATCTATCGGGAGGAGATTCTGGAGGGGGAGGAGGTGATGCTGATCGGAGAAACCCAGGATCTGATGGAGGAGTACTACGTCATCTTTGCGGAGCGGATGATCCAGCATCCGGCGGTGAAGCGGGTGTGCGAGAGTGATTTCTCCTTCCTGTTTGCCGGTCAGGAGGACTTCACCACCATTCAGCCAGCAACCCTGTCATTTTAAATCGATGAGGCAGGGGGTATGATTCCTGTCTTGCAGGGGAGGGAATGCGATGCAGTTGGAAGAGATGGAGGCGAATGCCGGACGTGCGGTCACCCTGCTCAAGGCGCTGGCCAATGAGCGGCGCTTGTTTATTCTGTGCCAGTTACTGGAGCGGGAGTTGTCGGTGGGGGAACTCAACGAGGTACTTGGACTGAGTCAATCGGCGCTGTCACAACATCTGGCGGTGCTGCGGCGCGATGAGTTGGTGACGACACGAAAAGAGGCCCAGACGGTCTACTATTCGCTGCGCAGCCACGAGGTACGCGAGATGATTGGATTGTTGCACAGGTTGTATTGCAGCGAACCCAAATAAAAAACCGGCACTAGGGCCGGTTTTTTTAGCTTTGTTCAGCCGGAGCTGATTAAGCCATAGCTTTGATCTGGGCAGACAGGCGGCTCTTGTGACGAGCAGCTTTGTTCTTGTGGATCAGGCCTTTGGTCGCCATACGATCCATGATCGGCTGAGCAACAGCGAAAGCGGCAGTGGCAGCAGCCTTGTCGCCAGAGGCGATGGCAGCGATCACTTTCTTCAGGTAAGTACGGGTCATGGAACGACGGCTGGCGTTGTGCTGACGACGTTTCTCTGACTGAAGAGCACGCTTCTTAGCAGATTTGATGTTAGCCAAGGTAAAACTCCTAAAACTGTCTTAGCGAGTGTATTGAAAAGGCCCGGAAATATGCCTTCCCAACCACATATTGTCAAATGATTTGTGCAAATAAACACCGCCCCCCGGTGGTGTGTCAGATGGGAGACGGTTAAACTGTCGGCCGATTCTAACAGCATTCTTTTCTTTCTGACAGTTCCAGAGGCCTCGTCTTGAGTAAGAAATTGATCAAATCCGGCATGATAGTGTCCGGAATGACGCTGGCGTCCCGCGTGATGGGCTTGGTGCGCGATGTGGTCATCGCCAATCTGCTCGGTGCCGGGGTGGCCGCAGACGTCTTCTTCTTCGCCAACCGCATTCCTAACTTCCTGCGCCGATTGTTCGCCGAAGGGGCCTTCAACCAGGCTTTTGTTCCCGTGATGACGGAGTACAAGAAAAACGGTGACGAACAGGCTGTTCGCGAGTTGCTGGCCGCAGTGGCGGGCACCCTTGGCGGCATTGTCACCATAGTCACCCTGCTCGGTGTGCTGGGTTCCGGTGTGCTGACGGCCCTGTTCGGCTGGGGCTGGTTCTGGGACTGGCTGCACGGCGGGCCGGCGGCCGAGAAGTTCGAGCTGGCCAGCCTGATGCTCAAGATTACCTTCCCCTATCTCTGGTTCATCACCTTCACCGCCATGGCCGGTGCCATTCTCAACACCTTCGGTCGCTTCGCCGTCTCCTCCTTCACGCCGGTGTTTCTCAACCTCACCATGATTGCGGCGGCCTGGTGGATAGCCCCGTTGCTGGAGCGGCCCGAGATCGCGCTGGCGATCGGCGTCTTCCTCGGCGGCCTGGTGCAGTTTCTGTTCCAGTACCCCTTCCTGCGTCAGATCAACATGCTGGTGTGGCCCAAGTGGGGTTGGCACCATCCCGGTGTGGTCAAGATCCGCACCCTGATGATACCGGCGCTGTTCGGCGTCTCGGTCAGCCAGATCAATTTGCTGATCAACACCATGCTGGCCTCCTTCCTGGCGACCGGTGCCATCAGCTATCTCTATTACTCGGATCGCCTGCTGGAGTTCCCCCTTGGCCTGTTCGCGGTCGCCATCAGCACTGTGATCCTGCCGGCGCTTGCCAGGAAGCATGTGGATGCGGATCCGGCCGACTTCTCCCGCACCATGGACTGGGGGGTGCGCATGGTGATGCTGCTCGGCCTGCCCGCCATGGTAGGGATTGCGGTATTGCGCGAGCCCATACTGCGGGTGCTGTTCATGCGCGGCGAGTTCGGCATGCACGAGGTGGCCATGTCCAGCGCCAGCCTGCTGGCATCCACCACGGGCTTGCTGTCGCTGATGCTGATCAAGGTGCTGGCCCCTGGCTACTACGCCCGCCAGGACACCAGGACCCCGGTGCGGATCGGCATCATGGCCATGGTGGCCAACATGGTATGCAACCTCATCTTCATCTATCCCCTGGGCTATGTGGGGCTGGCGCTCGCCACCGCCTGCTCCGGTACCCTGAATGCGGCTCTGTTGTTCAAGGGGTTGTATCAGCAGGCGGTCTATCGTCCTTCCCGCAACACGGGGGTGTTCTGCCTCAAGCTGCTGGCAGCGACCCTGCTGATGGGGGGCCTGCTTGGTTATCTGTCGCCGGATCTCGCCCAGTGGGTAGCCTGGAGCATGGGCAAGGCAAGCATGGAGCTGACCCTGCTGCTCTGCCTTGGGGGGGCGTTGTACGGGATCGTCCTGCTGGTGCTGGGGGTCAGACCAAGACACCTGAAATCGGGTCAGCAGTGATGCTGAAGAGGCTCGGGATCTGGGCCAGATACCTGAAATCGGGTCAACAGCAGGGCTGACCCTGCCTGCTGCCTGATATATAATCCGCCGATTTCCATGGCAGCAACGCACAAGGCACTGATGGAACTCATTCGCGGCATTCACAATATCAAGCCCCGCCACCGGGGTTGTGTATTGACCATAGGCAACTTCGATGGGGTTCATCAGGGCCACCATGCTGTGCTGGCCCGGCTGCAGGAGAAAGCCGCCCAGCTTGGCCTGCCCGCCTGCGTCATGCTGTTCGAACCGCAGCCCCTTGAGCTCTTTGCGGGAGATGCCGCCCCTGCCCGGCTCAGCCGTTGGCGAGAGAAGTACGAAGCGCTCAAGGGGATGCAGATAGATCGCATGCTCTGCGTGCGGTTCACGCACCGCTTCGCCGAGCAGGCCGCCAGCACCTTCATCGAGCAGCTGCTGGTGGAGAAACTTGGCGTGCACTACCTGGTGGTGGGTGATGATTTTCGCTTCGGAAAGGGGCGGGAAGGGGACTTCCACCTGCTGGAGGAGGCGGGCCACCGCTTCGGCTTCGAGGTGATCAGCACCCAGAGCTTCCAGGTCGAACGCCAGCGGGTCAGCAGCACCCTGGTGCGCGAGGCCTTGAAGGCAGGGCGGATGGCGGAGGTGGAGCTGATGCTCGGCCGCCCCTATGCCATCAGCGGCCGGGTGGCCCACGGCGACAAGCTGGGGCGCACCATAGGTTTTCCTACGGCCAATCTCGCGCTCAAACGGCAGGTGATCCCGGTCGGTGGCGTGTTCGCGGTGGAAGTGTTATGTTCCGGCAAGACCTTCCCCGGCGTCGCCAATGTGGGTGTACGGCCGACCTTGAGCGGTACACAAGCCAGATTGGAAGTACATCTATTTGATTTTTCTGGTGATCTATACGGTCAGCAGGTCAAGGTGCTGCTTCGCCACAAGCTGCGCGAAGAGCAGAAGTTTGCCTCTTTCACCGCCTTGAAAGAGCAGATCGAACGAGATGCCCTGGCGGCCCGAGCCTGGTTCGGGCTGCCACCATTCAATTTACCCAGCACTCTTTTAGAAAAGAAGGGAACCCAGGACTGATGAGCGACTATAAACACACCCTGAATCTGCCGGAAACCGAGTTTCCGATGCGTGGCGATCTGGCCAAGCGCGAACCCAACATGCTCAAGCGTTGGTACGATCAGGATCTTTACGGCGCCATTCGCCGCGCCAAAGCGGGCAAGCCTTCTTTCATTCTGCATGATGGCCCTCCCTACGCGAACGGCAGCATTCACATCGGTCACTCGGTCAACAAGATCCTCAAAGACATCATCATCAAGTCCAAGGGCCTCTCCGGCTTCGACTCCCCCTATGTGCCGGGTTGGGATTGCCACGGTCTGCCTATCGAGCTGAAAGTGGAAGGCATGGTCGGCAAGCCGGGCGAGAAGGTTTCCGCTGCCGAATTCCGCGCCGAGTGCCGCAAATACGCCAAGACCCAGATCGAAGCGCAGAAGACCGACTTCATCCGTCTGGGTGTGCTGGGTGACTGGGAACACCCCTACCTGACCATGGATTTTGGCACCGAGGCCAACATCATCCGTTCCATGGCCAAGATCGTTGAAAATGGCCACCTGCACAAAGGTTCCAAGCCGGTGCACTGGTGTACCGATTGTGGCTCCGCGCTGGCTGAAGCTGAAGTGGAGTACTACGACAAGAACTCCCCCTCCATCGACGTGCGCTTCAAGGCCGTTGATGAGGCGACCGTTGCCGCCAAGTTTGATTGCGCCGAAGGCCACACCGGTAAGGGCCCGATCTCTGCGGTGATCTGGACCACTACTCCGTGGACCCTGCCAGCCAACCGCGCCATCGCCATGCACGCCGATCTGGACTATGCGCTGGTGCAGGTTGAAGGCGAGCACCCCGAGCGTCTGATCTTGGCCGCCGAGCTGGTCAAGGACGTCATGGATCGCGCCGGTATCGAGAAGTTCCACAATCTGGGCTACGCCAAGGGCGCGGCGATCGAGCTGCTGCGCTTCAACCACCCCTTCTACAGCTTCGACGTGCCTGTGGTACTGGGTGACCACGTCACTCTGGATGCCGGTACCGGCGCGGTACACACCGCCCCTGGCCACGGTCAGGAAGACTTTGTGGTGGGTCAGAAGTACGGTCTGGAAGTGGCCAACCCGGTTGGCAGCAACGGCGTTTACTTGCCGGATACCGAACTGTTTGCTGGCCAGCATGTGTTCAAGGCCAACGCCGCTGTGGTCGAGGTACTGACCGAGCGCGGCGCCCTGCTGCATCACAAGGTGTTCAATCACTCCTACCCGCACTGCTGGCGTCACAAGACCCCGATCATCTTCCGTGCCACTCCGCAGTGGTTCATCAGCATGGAACAGAAGGGACTGCGCAAGCGCGCGCTGGAAGAGATCGAGCGCATCGAGCAAGACGGTATCAAACAACACGGCCAGAGCGGCTGGGTACCGGCCTGGGGTAAAAACCGTATTCAGGCGATGGTCGAGAACCGTCCTGACTGGTGTATCTCCCGTCAGCGTACCTGGGGTGTGCCTATCTCCCTGTTTGTTCACAAAGAGACTCAGGCGCTGCACCCGGAATCCGTACGCCTGATGCACGAAGTGGCCAAGCGGGTCGAGCAGTCCGGCATCCAGGCATGGTGGGATCTGGACAAGGCCGAGCTGCTGGGCGCCGATGCCGACATGTACGACAAGGTGCCTGACACCCTGGACGTCTGGTTCGACTCCGGTTCAACCCACTCCTCAGTGGTCGACGCTCGTCCCGAGTTTAACGGCAACCCGGCCGACATGTATCTGGAAGGTTCTGATCAGCACCGCGGCTGGTTCATGTCCTCCCTGATGATCGGCGTGGCGATGAAAGACAAGGCCCCGTACAACCAGGTGCTGACTCACGGCTTCACCGTGGATGGCCAGGGTCGCAAGATGTCCAAGTCCATCGGTAACGTGGTCAGCCCGCAGGACGTGATGAACAAGCTGGGTGCCGATATCCTGCGTCTGTGGGTAGCGAGCACTGACTACACCGGCGAGATGACCGTCTCCGACGAGATCCTCAAGCGCTCCGCCGATGCTTATCGTCGTATTCGCAACACCGCCCGCTTCCTGCTGGCCAACCTGAACGGCTTCAATCCGGCGACCGACATGGTTGCGCCTGCCGACATGGTGGTGGTGGATCGCTGGGCCGTGGGTCGTGCCAAAGCGGTACAGGCCGAGATCATGGCCGCATTCGACGAGTACAACTTCCACGGCGTGACCCAGAAGCTGATGCAGTTCTGCTCCATCGAGATGGGCTCCTTCTATCTGGATGTCATTAAGGATCGTCAGTACACCGCCAAGGCCGACAGCCTGGCCCGTCGCTCCTGCCAGACCGCCCTCTATCACATCGCCGAGGCCATGGTGCGCTGGATGGCGCCGATCATGAGCTTCACCGCCGATGAAATCTGGGCACTGCTGCCGGGTGAGCGCGGCGAGTTCGTGTTCACCGAGGAGTGGTATGACGGCCTGTTCGGGCTGGAAGCGGGTGAAACCCTCAACGACGATTTCTGGGCCGAGATCCTCACCGTGCGCGGTGAAGTGAACAAGGCACTGGAAGTGGCCCGTGGCGAGAAGCGCATCGGTGGCTCCCTGCAGGCCGAGCTGACCCTGTTCGCCAAGCCGGCACTGGCCGCGCGTCTGAACGCCCTGGCCGATGAGCTGCGCTTCGTGCTGCTCACCTCCAAGGCCAAGGTTGTCAGCGTCGATACCGCCCCGGCAGACGCCGTGGCGACCGAGCGCGACGACCTGTGGCTGAGCGTGGCCCAGTCTGCCGCCGCCAAGTGTGACCGCTGCTGGCACCATGTGGAAGACGTGGGCACCATCGCCGGTCACGAAGAGATCTGTGGCCGCTGCGTCACCAACGTCGAGGGTGACGGCGAAACTCGTCAATTTGCCTGATGAACATGACTCACCATAAAAGCGGCCTGCGTTGGCTGTGGCTGGCAGTGCTGGCCTTTGTACTGGACCAGGCGAGCAAGCTCGCCGTGGTCAAGCTGCTGCCATTTGGCTACCCGGGGGTGGAGATCACCCCCTTCTTCAACCTGGTCCATGTCTACAACAAGGGGGCGGCTTTCAGCTTCCTGGCTGATCAGGGCGGCTGGCAGCGCTGGTTCTTCGCGGTGCTGGCGTTTGCCATCTGTGGCTTACTGATCCACTGGCTGCGCAAGCAGTCCGTCGCTCAGCGCTGGAGCGGCATCGCCTATTCGCTCATCATCGGCGGGGCGCTTGGCAATGTCTTTGATCGGCTGGTGCTGGGCCACGTGGTCGATTTCCTCGATTTCTATTGGCAGCGAGCTCATTGGCCTGCATTCAATCTGGCCGACAGCTTCATCTTCATCGGCGCCGCCATGATAGTGCTGGAAGGTTTTCGCAGTGAAAAGAAGAAGGACGTGACGCAATGAGCCGGCTGATTGTTGCAGACAGCAGTGTGCTGTTTCACTTCTCTATCAAGCTGGAAGACGGCTCGGTAGCTGACAGCACGGCGCTGCACGGCAAACCGGCCCGCCTGCGGATGGGGGATGGCAGCCTGACCAACACCTTCGAGCAGTGCCTGCTGGGGCTCAAGCAAGGTGATAGCAAGAGCTTCACATTGCCGCCGGAAGAGGCCTTTGGCCTCTCCAATCCCGACAACATCTACCATCTGGACAGAGCCAAGTTTGGTGCCGATGTGGAACCCAAGGTCGGTACCATCATCCTGTTTGATCAGCCCAACGGCAGCGAATTGCCGGGGATCATCCGGGCGGTGGAAGGCATGTCGGTGACGGTCGATTTCAACCACCCGCTGGCGGGCCACACCGTTACCTTTGAGGTGGAGATCCTGGGCGTGGATGACGAGGAAAAGGTGAGCTGATGGATATTTTGCTGGCTAACCCGCGTGGCTTCTGCGCCGGTGTCGACCGTGCCATCAGCATAGTCGAGAGCGCGCTGGAGAAGTTCGGTGCCCCTATCTATGTCCGTCACGAGGTGGTGCATAACCGCTATGTGGTGAACAAGCTGAAGGAGGCGGGAGCCGTGTTCGTCGAGGAACTGGACGAGGTGCCGGACGACAGCATCGTCATCTTCTCCGCCCACGGCGTTGCCAAGACGGTACGCGAGATGGCCAAGTCCCGTGCCCTCAAGGTGTTCGATGCCACCTGTCCACTGGTGACCAAGGTGCACATGGAGGTCCATCGTGCCAGTCGCAAGGGATCCGAGGCCGTACTCATCGGTCACGCGGGCCACCCCGAGGTGATCGGCACCATGGGGCAGTACGAGAATCAGGAAGGGGGCATGTATCTGGTGGAGACGCCGGAGGATGTGACCAGGCTCAAGGTGAAGAACCCGGATGATCTTTGCTTCGTCACCCAGACCACCCTGAGCGTGGATGAGACCTCTGACGTCATCGATGCCTTGCGCAAGCACTTCCCCAAGATCCAGGGGCCGCGCAAGGATGACATCTGTTATGCCACCCAGAACCGTCAGGATGCAGTTAGGGAGATGGCCGGGCTGGTGGATGCCATGCTGGTGGTGGGGTCGCGCAACTCCTCCAACTCCAACCGCCTGCGGGAGCTGGCCGAGAAGGTGGGGGCGCGAGCCTACCTGATCGACGATGCCTCCATGATCGAACCGGGCTGGTTGGACGGTGTGGAGCGTATCGGGGTGACCGCGGGGGCCTCTGCCCCCGATGTGCTGGTACAAAATGTCATCGCCCGTCTGCGTGAGTTGGGGGGCACGATAGTGACAGAACACCCTGGTCGCGAGGAAAACGTAGTATTCGAGGTGCCGCCAGAGTTGCGTATCCTCTGATGGAAATGCCGGCCCAGCGCCGGCATTTTTATAGGTAGAGCGGGCAATACCTGCATCAAGGCCAAAGGCGTGCTGGGGGGAGGCATAGTGATTGGCACAGATTCGCCTTCTTGTGATTTCAGTGTTTTCCCTATGCATGAGAGAGATCCCTCTCAATCACCTTCAACTGGGTGCTGATGGTTATGAGGGTTCACTTCCAGCAGTCGGCAGGATCCTTCACATCGGCCTTTGTGATGGTTAGCAGGGTACAGCCTGTATCGCCGAGCTGGGCACCAATAGCCTGAGCTTGCAGCTTGTAGGTGGCGGCACCGGTCGACGCAGCAACAACGGAAAAACTGTAGTAGCTGCTGCTGGGGTTACCAAGATCCGCCAGGTTCGTGCTGTAAGCGCTGCTGGTGATGCGATACTCTTCCTGCTTGAGTTGCATGGTCAGCAGAGTCTTGAACGCATCGGCACGTCGGGAGTGCTGCAGTCCGTTTTGGAAAGAGGGATAGGCGATGGCAGCAATGATGGCCACGATGGCGACTACGACCATCAATTCAATCAGCGTTATTCCTCTTGCGAAGCGTATTGGCATCGGCATGGTTCCATAGGTGAGTTGAGACTATCATAGGATAGTACTCGCCGGCCCGAGAACGGGCTACAGACAGGAGTCTGTGCAAACATGGAAATGCGAATCAGGCCGGTGTCCGGCTTTACCCTGATAGAACTGATACTCGCCTTGGCACTGGTGGCGATCCTGGTTGCCGTCGCGCTCCCCAGCTATCAGTCATTGCGACAGGAGCAGATGGTCAGAGCTGCGACGCAGGCCATCTATACCGATGTCATGCTGCTCAAGTCCGAGGCGGTCAAACGCAACAACAACCTCACCCTCATCATTTTCAACAGCGGACTGAGCGGCTGGTGCTATCGGGTTGCGGTCGACGGAGCGGGCAGTTGTAACAGTTGTGCCGACAGTTGCTCCAGCGTGGAAGGGCGAAAAGGCGGTGATGCCAGCGAATATCCTGGTATTGCACTGACCGCCAGTTACACCGGGGGCAAACTCACTTTTTCACCACGCAGGGGGACTTTACCCGCGGGGAATATTGAGCTGAGCTCTGGTGCCTATACCATACAGGTTCGTTCGAGTGACTTGGGGCGGGTATCTACCTGTGCACCAACAGGCAGCAAGGTTGGGGGTGTCCCAACATGTTCTTAAGACACAACCGGGGTTTCAATCTGGTGGAGCTGATGGTGGCCATGGTGGCGGGCTTGCTGCTGGTTGCGGCTGCGTCGGCGCTCTTTGCCAGCATCCTCAAGGCCAACAGAACTGCCATGCAGGTGAGTAGACTCAATCAGGAGCTTCAATCGATTACGGACATGATGGCTCGTGATATCCAGCGTGCAGGTTATGACACCAGTGCTGCAGCCCATACTCTGGTCTCTGGCGCAACATCTCCCTTCTATTTCGATTCTACTAAGCATTTGCTAAATAAATATTCGTCTTCGCCAGATAAATTCCGCTGTATAGCAGTGAAATACGATGAGCGTGATGCTAATGCTCCAAGCCCTGGCTTGCCAGGGGCTAAGGAGGCTGTTGTATACAGTTATCGTTCTACGAGCACAGATAGCTCCATATGGCTGGATGATCTATCTGCTTCGGCAAGCGTGGGGACGTTAACTACTGCCTGTAGTAGTGGGGGCAATAGACTTACTACGGATGATGCGATTGAGATTACTGACCTGAGCTTTACGATGATTTCCGGTTCTGTCTCCACGGGGGTCAGAACTATCAGGCTCACTATCACGGGCAACGATATCAAATCTCCGGCCCTGGTACTCACTCTGCAGCGGGATATCAAGCTGCGCAACGACGGGTTCTGATGTCATGAAGCGCCACGCCGGTTTCACCACCTTTACGGTCACCCTGCTGCTTATCCTTATCCTTGTCGGTATTTCCTTGTTGGTGGGAAAGTTGATGGTGGCCGACCGAAAAGTCAGCGTCAACGAGGTTCAATATCGGCAGGCCATTGCACTGGCTGAGTTGGGTATTGCCGATGGCCTGAGTCGGCAGGGCGCTGGCATTGCTATCCCCAGCGGCGGCCTGACGGTCAGCTCGGCGGAAGGCACTTATCTGCTCACGGCTACCAATACAACGCCGATCACGGTCGGCTCACCGCCCAATACGCTGGATGTGACGCCGGTGGAGTTGGTATCCATAGCCACTTTGCCCAGCAATCTGGGAACCGCTACCGTGCGGGTTCAGGTTGCGGCCTATCATCTGCTTTCCGCAGCCAAAGCTGTACCTCTGATGGTCGCGGGAGGGGCTTCTATTGGGGGAAACTTCACTGTGGTTGCCAATCCAAACGGTGGGGGGCCAGGGGTACCGCTATCGGTCTGGTCTGATCAGGCTGTAGGGGGCAGCGGATCCTGGCAGACGTGTCACCAAGGGGATTTTAGCGGCGGCAGCTGCAGTACTAATCTCAGCGATGATAATGATATCGGGCCGGATATAAAGGCAAGTGATCCCACCTTCCCAGACGATCTGCTCTGGTATCTGTTTGGAGAGCCGAATACAGATGAAGGCTGGGCTAACATGTTCGATAACGGGGCGATTTCTATCCCCAATTGCAGCTCTCTGGGGGCGACATCGACCGGGATATTTATTGTCGATGTTGGCGTCGATTGCGACTTCACTGCGAGTCTGATTGGAAGTGCGGGGGCTCCCGTGGTGCTGATTGTCCGGGATGGTGACCTGACGATGAATGGCGGCTTGGTATTCAACGGCATCATTTTCGCGCATTCCGATGATCCGAGTAATCCTCCGCGGGTGAAAGCAAATGGTACGGCAACGGTGAATGGCTCCCTGATTGCCAATGCCCCTATCGATATCACGAGCGGTACTTTCAATGTCAAATACGATCAATCCGTGCTTGACGGTGTTCAACAGGGCGCCAGTTTTCAGACCACAAAGATGGTGCCCGGTAGTTGGCGGGATTGGTAGGGCGAGGAACGCATATGAAAAAGCAGAAAGGATTCGGTCTGCTGGAGATCCTGATTACCCTGGTACTGCTCGGGGTGGGGGTGGCTGGGCTTGTCTCGCTGGCGCGTGGCATGTTGAGTACAGCCCGCGAAGGGGGGCGGTACGAGATAGCCATGCGATTGGCCGAGTCCAAGCTCGATGAGTTTCGCAACTTCAACGAAATACGCACAGCGACCCCACCACTCACTGCTTATAAAGACATTTCCACCGGTAGCAGCAGCCAGTCACTCTCGAATGACAACTACGGAGTCAGCTGGAAGGTCAGCAACCAGTATCTGAATGGCGGTGTCTGGTCGACAACTAAGCCAGCCACTTATCTTTACGACTATCCGGAGCGTAAGCGGGTAGAGGTGACTGTCACCTGGAATGATAATGATGGGGCAGCCCGTACGCTGCAGCTGGCAGGCGCTATTTCCCCCACAGGTTCCTTCACCAGCGAAGAAACCGGAGACGGTCTGGTCAAACCCCGTGAAAGTCCCACGGTTGACTATACGCAGGGAAGCGTTCCGGACGTGGTTTCAGTTGCGCTGGGGAATGGCAGCAATAAAGAGACGAGCAAGCCTTTACCCCATATATCGGGAGGATCCAGTTCCAGCCGAACCATTCAATTTGATACGGCGACTTACCAGACTATAGGAACCGGCAGTCAGCGACAGTCGGTTCAGGATACTGCCACGGTTTATTGCAGCTGCACTTTTTCCGGTGGCACAGGAACGGCTTATTTGCCCGCACGTCCCTATTATATCGAGTCCGATGATCTGCAATATTGGAAGTCAGGTACACAGTTGAGCAAGTCTGTCGGGGTGCTGAAAGGCAATGCCAATCAGCAGGAAACACTCTGCTCGACTTGTTGCAATGAACATCATGATGTGAGCACCCAAGGATTTGCCGGCTATTACGCACCACTGAACACGAGCAGGGGCAGATACCAAGCAAGCGGGAGTAGCCTGGTGGCGGCCAGCACAGGTGATTATCTGGATGCCTGCCGGTTTATCCGTATCGATGGTTTCTACCGCCCCGCACCGGATTGGCGCCTTGCGAGCCTAACCAGTTTCTCCGCCAGCTTTCTGAACGATACCACCAATCTGGCGAACTATCAGGCTTATGTGGTCTATGTGGTGACAGAGCATGCCAAATGGCAGAAAACGGCTTTCGCTGGGACAACTGACAGCAGTTGGTCGACCCCCAACTCCTCCCCGGCGATCCAGTCATTCAATAGCTGGCTGGCGGCGAACCGGGCTGGTGACAGTACCACGGCCCTGTCGACTTCGATAGGCTCGAGGCAATTGATCAGCCGTGGCATCTACGTGGATATCATGCCCCCCAGCTATCTAAGCGATGAGGTCTTTAAAGGGGGAGTGAGCGAACCGATTTTGGCCAAAATCCCGTTTCAGGATGTGAACATGACGCTGCTAAGCGAATGGAGCAGCAGCGACACCAACAAAGGTACCGTGACCAGTCAGCCGATAGCCACTATCGTTGACCCGGACAACAACTATTACGGCACCTATAGCCGGGGGATATTGACGGCCAAGAGTACGACCTTCTCTGGCACACCGCCAGCCGATAGCCCAATCACCATCACGGTGAAAAGTTATCAGGGTAATTCGGGGGTTGTGGGGTCAGCCGTACTGCCTGAAGATGTCACTGCGGCCATGACCTCCACCATACTGGTCAGTATCCAAGACCAACCGGTTGCCAGCATTCACGGGATCGTGGAGTGTTTGCAGCTGAAGACAACGGGCCCAAACAATAAATCTGCCCCTTGCGACGCCACCTCTATTGGCCTGACCGTTGGCGTCAACAATGCCAATGTGACCTGTCAGGTGCTGGATCTGGGCACGCCGGCAAAACCAAACTATTCGTGTAGCGGGGTACCTGGCAGCAGCTTTACGCTGACCCTCTCCAAGAGCGGTTACCAGATCACGCCGGCCTCCCAGACATTTACCCTGCCAGCCAGCGGTACCTCGGTGGGCGGTTGTGTGATGATGGTACAGGAGACGTTGCTGACCGCATCACCTGCACCGACGCCGACGCCGACGACGACGTGCACCACAGTGCCCTAGCCTGATGTGCTGTGATATGGAGGCATGTGTATATCCGTCATCAGTCATAGGTAGAGTGATGGAATAATAACGGATGCCCTTCTCCCCAAGGCGCTGGCACAGCCAGCGCCTTTTCTTTATCATTCCCCATCATTTTCGAATTCAAGATGCATCGCCATGGCAAAAGCCCTCTCTCTGATGCTTGCCCAGTTAAATCTGACGGTAGGCGCCATCGAAGATAACTGTGACAAGGTGCTGGCTGCCGCCGCAGAGGCCGACCAGCAAGGTGCCGATCTGCTGGTCTGCTCCGAGCTGGCGCTGACCGGCTATCCGCCTGAAGATCTGCTGCTGCGCAGCGATCTGATGGTCCGGGTGGAGGCGGCTTTGGCTCGTGTTGTGGCCTGGCAGGGTCGTTGCGCCATCCTGGTGGGACACCCCTGGCGTGAAGGAGAAGCGCTCTACAATGCCGCCTCTCTCTATGAGCAGGGCAAGCTGATCGCCCGTTACTTCAAGCAGGATCTGCCCAACTACGGGGTGTTCGACGAGAAGCGCTACTTCACCGCGGCGAGCGATACCTGCGTGGTGTCGTTCCGTGACCATCAACTGGGCTTGCTCATCTGTGAAGACCTGTGGCAACCGGGCCCGGCACTCGCGGCAAAGGCGGCCGGTGCCGAGCTGCTGCTCACCATCAATGCTTCCCCATACGATCAGGAAAAACCCTGGATCCGCCGCGAGCTGATGGCCGAGCGTTGCGAGCAGACCGGCTTGCCGCTGGTTTACCTCAATCAGGTCTGTGGTCAGGACGAACTGATATTCGATGGTTGCTCCAAGGTGTTCAACAGCCAGAGCGAGCTGACCCACAAGCTGGCCCCCTTTGCCGAAGAGCTGGCGCTGGTGCGTTTTGTCGACGGTCAGCCGCTGAAAGAGCGGGAACCCGCCGCGCCGCTGGCGCCCCTGGCCGAGACCTATCAGGCGCTGGTGCTAGCGGTGCATGACTACGTCACAAAGAACGGTTTCCAGGGGGCCGTGCTGGGCCTCTCGGGTGGCATAGACTCCGCCCTGACGCTCGCCATCGCGGCAGATGCCATCGGTGCCGACAAGGTGCAGGCGGTGATGATGCCGTTCCGCTACACCGCCCAGATGAGCGTGGAGGATGCCAAGGAGCAGGCCGAGCGGATGGGGGTCGAGTTCAACATCATCTCCATCGAGCCCATGTTCGAGGGCTTTATGGCTCAGCTGGCGCCGCTGTTTGAAGGGACGGCCCGCGATACCACCGAGGAGAACCTGCAGGCCCGCTGCCGTGGCGTGCTCTTGATGGCGCTCTCCAACAAGCGTCGTCGCATCGTGCTGACTACCGGCAACAAGAGCGAGATGGCGGTCGGCTATGCCACCCTGTATGGTGACATGGCGGGCGGCTTTGACGTGCTCAAGGACGTGCCCAAGACGCTGGTCTTCAAGCTGTGCGAATACCGCAACTCCGTCGACTATGTGATCCCGCAGCGGGTCATTGATCGTCCCCCTTCGGCAGAGCTGGCACCGGATCAGGTGGATCAGGACAGCCTGCCCCCCTACGACATTCTGGACGCCATCCTCAAGCGCTATGTGGAAGAAGATGCCTCGGTCGCTGACATGGTGGCGGAGGGCTTCGAAGAAGCCGTGGTGCGCAAGGTGATCCGCCTGGTGGATCTCAACGAGTACAAGCGCCGTCAGGCTGCCGTCGGGCCCCGTATCACGACCCGCAACTTTGGTAAGGATCGCCGCTACCCCATTACGTCCGGGTTCGGTAAACAGAACTGGTAAGGAGTCACCATGAAGAAGATTGAAGCCATCATCAAACCGTTCAAGCTGGACGATGTGCGCGAAGCCCTGGCCGAGATCGGCATCAACGGCATGACTGTATCCGAAGTCAAAGGCTTCGGGCGCCAGAAGGGCCATACCGAGCTCTATCGCGGTGCCGAGTACATGGTCGACTTCCTGCCCAAGGTAAAAGTAGAGCTAGTGGTGCAGGACGAGGATCTCGACGCCTGTCTGGAAGCGATCCAGAACACTGCCCGTACCGGCAAGATCGGTGATGGCAAGATCTTCGTCTGCGAGGTGGAGCGTGTGATCCGCATCCGCACCGGTGAAGAGAACGAAGACGCGATTTGATGTGATGGATGTGCCTCGTAACGACCAAGAGAACGAAAATGTAACCCATCCGATACCAAGGATGCGTCTCATGGTGGCAGCCGGCCTGCTGATGGTGCTGACTGCTTGCAGTAGTCAGCCACCGGCCCAGCCGGAAAACCTGTGCCAGATCTTTCGGGAAAAACCCGAGTGGCACAAGGCAGCACTCAAGATGAACGAAAAGTGGGGGACCCCGGTACATGTGGTGATGGCCATGATGTATCAGGAGTCCTCCTTCGTGCACGATGCCCAGCCGCCGATGCAATATTTTCTCTTCATCCCTACCGGGCGTGCCAGCTCTGCTTATGGCTATGCCCAGGTCAAGGATGAGACTTGGGATGATTACCAGCGGGAGAGCGGCAACGGCTGGAGCGATCGCGACGACTTCGCTGACGCCATCGATTTCATGGGCTGGTACACTCACAAGGCGCAGCGGCTCAATGGCACTTCCAAGTGGGATGCCTACGGTCAATATCTCAATTATCACGAAGGCTGGGGTGGTTACCGGCGCGGCAGCTACCGCAGCAAGGGGTGGCTGATGAAGGTCTCCCGCAAGGTGGAGGCCCGTGCCCAACGCTACGGCGCCCAGTATCGACAATGCAAGGATCGGCTTCCCAGCGGGGGCTGGTTCTCGTAACCAATCAGGAGTCAGAAATGCCGTTATTGGACAGTTTTACCGTCGACCATACTCGCATGGCAGCCCCGGCAGTCCGGGTCGCCAAGACCATGCAGACCCCGAACAAGGACACCATTACCGTGTTCGATCTGCGTTTCTGCGTGCCGAACCAGGAGATCCTTTCCGAGCGCGGCATCCATACCCTTGAGCATCTGTTTGCCGGTTTCATGCGGGATCACTTGAACGGTAACGGGGTCGAGATCATCGACATCTCCCCCATGGGCTGCCGTACCGGCTTCTACATGAGCCTGATTGGTGCGCCGGACGAGGCCCGCGTGGGCGCCGCCTGGCAGGCCGCCATGAGCGACGTGCTGACCGTACAGGAGCAGGGCAAGATCCCCGAGCTGAACGAATACCAGTGCGGTACCTACAGCATGCACTCCCTGGAAGAGGCCCATGCCATCGCCCGCCATGTGCTGGAGCGCGGCATCGGCGTCAACCACAACGACGAGCTGGCGCTGCCGGAAGAGAAGCTGAAAAGCCTCTGAGCAGAATGCGGAAAAATGAAAAGGCCGGTCTGTGACCGGCCTTTTTTGTGTCTGAGAGGCTCAGGAGGGGAGTGGCATCACCCGGTTGCGACCCAGCTCCTTGGCCTTGTAGAGCAGCTTGTCGGTGCGCTCTATCAGGGCGTCCGCCGTCTCCTGCCCATTATATTCCCCCACACCGAAGGAGGCGGTGATGTGATCGATGCGCCGGCCTGATTTGCGATCCAGCAGCGACATCCGCTCGATGACCCGGCGCAGGCTCTCCGCCATCTGGCGGGTCAGTGCCAACACCCGGCCCGGCACCAGCAGGGCAAACTCTTCCCCTCCGAGCCGATAGGCCGTGATGCCCTCCTTGCTCACTTCCCGCAGCCGCTTGCCGACGATGCGCAGCACCTGATCTCCCAGCAGATGACCATATTCGTCGTTGAAGTTCTTGAAACGATCGATATCGGTCATGATCAGCGAGAAGGGCTGCTTGCTGCGGATCAGGCTTTCCATCTCCAGATCGAAGGCGCGACGGTTGAGCAGCGAGGTCAGAGCGTCCTCGGTGGCCATCTTGCGCGTCTCGTTCAGTGCTGCCTTGAGCTCCTTGATCTCCTTCTCGGCGCTGCTGAGCTGGTTGCGAAAGTGCAGGGTGGACATGCGCACGTCCCGCGACTCGCGTACCAGTTCCCGCAAGATGGCCATGGTGTCGTCCAGGCTCAGTCCCTCGTCATCGATGAGGTTCAACTTGTCGAAGCTTTTGTCGAGCATGGCCTGGAACTGGCCGGTATCGACCAGCGCATCCTGCATGGAGTGGCCGAGCTCATTGGCCATGGCGACCAGATTGAGCTTCATCGCCTCCATCTGTTGCTCGTCCTGGCTGGCCAGATGCTGGTGATAGAGACGCTCACAGGTGGTGAGGGAGAAGGTACCCTGCAGTTTTATCGCGTGATCGACGGCGTTATTCAGCTCGGGCATGGCGCCAGAGACATAGTTGTACCAAAGATGGTAATTGTTCGGGGTGGTGGGGATTTGATACTTGATCATCAGGGGGACCGCCTGTTTCAAATAGGCGGCCGATTGGGCGAACGAGTCCTTGCTCATGAGTTCCGAGTCTCACATACCTGCAAACTGTCGCCAGTATGACAGAGAGATTGGCCAAAAGGCAGTCGATGGATGCCATTAGCTCCCCCCTTCGATATAATGTCTGGGTTACTACCTACCCTAAGGCCTGCTTATGTCTCAAAAAGATCCTTTCCTCCAACGCGAGGCCGAAAAATACGAAAACCCCATCGCCAGTCGCGAGCTGATCCTCGAACTCATCAAGGGTCACGAAAAGCCGATGTCCCGCGAAGAGCTGGCCAAGGCACTCAAGCTGACTGAAGAAGAGCCGTTGGAAGCCTTGCGCCGTCGTCTGCGCGCCATGGAGCGCGATGGGCAGTTGGTATTCACTCGCAACCAATGTTACGCCCTGCCGGATCGTCTGAATCTGGTCAAAGGGTATGTACTCGGCCATAAAGATGGTTTCGGTTTTCTGCGTCCGGAAGGTGGTGGACCGGATCTGTATCTGAACAACCGCGAGATGCAGCGCCTGATGCACGGTGACTATGCCCTGGTGCAGCCGACCGAAATCGACCGCAAGGGTCGTCAGGAAGCACGTCTGGTTCGCCTGCTCAAGCCCCGTGAAGCAGACATCGTCGGCCGTTACTTCGTCGAGAACGGCGTGGGTTTCGTGGTGCCGGATGACAGCCGCATCGGTCAGGACATCATCATCCCTGAAGGCGAAAACAAGGGTGCTCGCCAGAGCCAGGTCGTGGTGGTGCGCATCAACCAGCGCGCCAACTCCCGCATCAACGCAGTCGGTACCGTACTGGACGTGCTGGGCGAGAACATGGCCCCTGGCATGGAGATCGAGATCGCCCTGCGTACCCACGGTATCCCGCATACCTGGCCGGAGGAGGTGACCAAGGAGGTCGCCGGTCTGGGTGAACAGGTGCCGGAGAAAGCCAAAGAGGGTCGCATCGATCTGCGTGCCCTGCCGCTGGTCACCATTGACGGGGAAGATGCCCGCGACTTCGATGACGCCGTCTTCTGTGAAGCCAAGCGTGGCGGCGGCTGGCGCCTGTGGGTTGCCATTGCGGACGTATCCGCCTATGTGAAGCCCGGCACTGCGCTGGATGCCGAAGCCTATCAGCGCGGCAACTCTGTCTATTTCCCCGAGTTCGTGGTGCCCATGCTGCCGGAGGTGCTCTCCAACGGTTTGTGCTCCCTGAATCCGCAGGTTGACCGCCTCTGCATGGTGTGCGAGATGACCATCTCCGCCGCTGGCCGCATGTCCGGCTACAAGTTCTACGAAGCGGTGATGAACTCCCATGCCCGCATGACCTACAGCAAGGTTGCGGCCATTCTGGATGGTGATCCCAAGCTGCGTCAGCAATATGACCCGCTGGTGGGCCACATCGAAGAGCTCAACAACCTCTACAAGGCGCTCAAGCACGCCCGTCACCAGCGTGGTGCGGTGGAGTTCGAGAGCGAGGAGACCCGTTTCATCTTCAACGCCCAGCGCAAGATCGACCAGATCGTGCCGCTGGTGCGCAACGATGCCCACAAGATCATCGAAGAGTGCATGATCCAGGCGAACGTGGCCGCGGCCCGTTACATCGAGAAGAACGAAGCCTCTGCCCTGTTCCGGGTGCACGACCGTCCGGGCGAAGAGCGCCTGACCGGTTTCCGTGACTTCCTGGCAGAACTGGGTCTGGAGCTCAAGGGCGGCCTCGAGCCCGAGCCGAAGGACTTTGCCGAGCTGGCCGCCAAGTTTGAAGGGCGCCCGGATGCCGAGCTGCTCTCCACCATGCTGCTGCGTTCCATGCGTCAGGCGGTCTATCAGGCTGACAACATCGGTCACTTCGGTCTGGCGCTGAAGTCCTACGCCCACTTCACCTCGCCGATCCGTCGCTATCCCGACCTCATTCTGCACCGTGCCATCAAGTACCAGACTGCAAAAGAGCAGCAGGGCAACCTGCGTCACAAGTGGACCCCGAGCGGTGGTTACCACTACCAGCTGGAAGAAGTGGACCCGATGGGCGAGCACTGCTCCATGACCGAGCGCCGTGCCGACGATGCGACCCGCGACGTGGCCGACTGGCTCAAGTGCGAGTACATGCTGGATCACGTGGGTGACGAGTTCGATGGTGTCATCGCCAGCGTCACCGGCTTTGGCTTCTTCGTGCGCCTGGCGGATATCCACATCGATGGTCTGGTGCACGTCAGCACCCTCACCAACGACTACTACCAGTTTGATCCCCTGCACATGCAGCTGATCGGCGAGAACTTCCGCCGTCGCTACCGTCTGGGTGACAAGGTGCGGGTCAAGGTGATGGGTGTGAACCTGGACGATCGCAAGATCGACTTCGTGATGGTGGAAGAGCCGCTTCAGGCCACCGGCAAGAACGCCAAGGAGATGGCGCGCAAGCAGGCCGAGATTAAGAAAGAGAAGGCCAAGAGCGCCCAGCGCCACGAGAAACGCAAAGAGGGCAAGGATCACGGCAAATCCGACAAAGGTGGCCGCGCCAAGCCCAGCAACAGACGACCGAGCAAAAATGCTCGCGACAAGGCCAAGAGCACTAAATGAGTACAGAACTGATCTACGGCATTCACGCTGTATCCGCGCTGCTTGAGCGCACCCCGGAGCGTTTCATCGAGGTATGGGCCCTCAAGGGCCGCGATGACGACCGGCTGCAACCCTTGCTGACCGAGCTGGAATCCCTCGGCATCAAGGTGCAGAGTGTGAACCGCAAGACCCTCGATGACAAAGCGGAGGGCAACAATCACCAGGGCATCATGGCCAAGGTGATAGAGGCGCCCAAGCTGGCCGAGCACGACCTGGCCAGTCTGCTGGACGGCCTGGCGGTGCAAGAGGCCGCCCCCTTCCTGCTGGTGCTGGACGGGGTGACCGATCCGCACAACCTCGGTGCCTGCCTGCGCAGCGCCGATGCGGCCGGGGTCCATGCGGTGATAGTGCCGCGGGACAAGGCCACCGGCCTGACCTCCATAGTGCGCAAGGTCGCCTGTGGCGCCGCCGAAGTGGTGCCGCTCATTCAGGTCACCAACCTGGCGCGCACCCTGCGCGAGCTGCAGGAGCGCGGTGTCTGGATAGTCGGTACCGCCGGCGAGGCGGACCACGACCTCTATCAGGCCAAGCTGACCGGCCCCATGGCGCTGGTGATGGGCGCCGAGGGCAAGGGGATGCGTCGCCTGACCCGCGAACATTGCGACGAACTGGTGAGCATCCCGATGGCGGGGGCGGTATCCAGCCTCAACGTCTCGGTGGCGAGCGGCGTCTGCCTGTTCGAAGCCGTGCGTCAGCGCCGCAGCTGACGCCGTGATGATGGACAGACCTCCCTTTTTCCGGGACAGGGTCACAGATGAGCAGGAGGCCAGGCGCCTCCTCTCTTTTGCCCGGCCGCTGACGCTCTCCCCTAAATCTTGCCTCTGGCACACCGGCGACAGTCCGGATCTGCTGATCAGGGTGGAGCAGGGGTTGCTGCGGGCCAGGGTGGTGCTGGCGGATGGCCGCGAGTACATCAAGGAGTTCTACTGGGAGGGGGACGAGTTTCTCGACTTCCATCACCTGCTCAGTGGCGAACCCGCCCGCTACAGCGTGGAGGCGCTGGAGCCTTGCCGGTTGCAGCTGTTCCAGCTGGCCGACCTGCGTCCGCTCTCCTGCTGGTCCGCCTGGTATCAGCACCTGCTGGAAGTGCAGCTGCGCATCAAGGAAGAAAAAGAGCTGCTGCTCTTGACCGAGAGCCCCCAGGCCCGCTATCAGCACTTCCTGGACTGCTTTCCCGCACTGGATGCCAGGGTGCCGGATCACCAGATCGCCGCCTATCTCGGCATCAGTCCCATCAGCCTGAGCCGCATTCGCAAACGGCTTAAAAGTCTTAACAAAGGTTAATGCCGCCCTGACTGCGCTCACCTATGCTGGCAGGCCGAATTGATAAGGAGTCGCCGATGAACTGGATCCTGAAACCCTGGTCTGAACTGACCACGAACGAGTTGTATGAGTTGCTGGCACTGCGGGCCGAGGTGTTCGTAGTGGAGCAAAGTTGCCCCTTCCAGGATCTGGACGGAGTGGATCGCCGGGACGGTGTGCTGCACCTGCTCGGTTATGAAGGCGATCATCTGGCCGCCTATGCCCGCATCATGGCCCCCGGCATCGGCGACGACAGTGGCGCCGCCATAGGCCGGGTGGTCACATCCCCCCAGTCGAGAGGGGGTGGTCTGGGCCACAGCTTGCTCGATGAGGCGGTGACCGCCTGCACGGCCCGCTGGCCGGCGCACAGCATCTGGCTCGGCGCCCAGGCTCACCTGCAGGGCTTCTATGGCCAGCACGGCTTCGCGCCGGAAGGGGAAGGCTATCTGGAGGACGATATTCCTCACGTTGGCATGCGCAAGCTGCCGGGCTGACTCTCTGCGCTGTGAAAGGGATAGGGGGCAGACATGAGCGGGCTCCCACATTGCTGCGACGCAAACGGGTATGATCTCGTCCCCTTGTTGATTGGAACCCCGTCGTGACCCTCGCCATCTTCGCGGCCATCTTGCTGGCCGCCTTGCTGCACGCCCTGTGGAATGCGCTGGCCAAGCGCCAGGCCGAGGGGCGTGTCAGCGTGTTGCTGGTCTCCCTCTGTTCCGGCCTCTTCTCCCTGCCTTTCCTGCCGCTGGTGGGGTGGCCGGCCCAGGTCGAATATCCCTGGTTGGCACTCTCCATCCTGTTGCACTGCGGATATTGCCTCTTTCTCGGCCGGGCCTACCGTTTGGGGGAGTTTGGCCAGATCTATCCGCTGGCCCGTGGCAGCGCGCCCCTGGTGACCCTGCTGCTCGGCGCCTTGTTGCTGGGGGAGGTGCCCGGTGTCGTGGCTGTGGCAGGGGCCATGGTGCTGGTGGGCGGGGTCTTGCTGATGGCCTGGCGCGGCGGCATCCGGTTGGCGCCTGCCGCCCTGTGCGCCGTGCTGATCACGGCGCTGTTTACCGCCGCCTATACCCTGTCTGACGGGGTAGGGGCCCGCTCGGCGGGGGAGCCGATACGCTATACCCTCTGGCTCTTTACCCTGACGGCCCTGATGATGCCGCTGCTGATGAGATGGCAGAGCCGCACCGCCTTGCGCAGCCTGACCCGGGCCGAGTGGTATTCGGGCGCACTGGGCGGAGCCCTCTCGCTGCTTGCCTACGGCATCGTCATCTGGGCCATGACCCTGGCTCCCATCGGGCTGGTGGCGGCGCTGCGCGAGAGCAGCGTGCTGTTTGCCGTGCTGCTCTCCTGGCTCTGGCTGGGGGAGCGGCTGGGGCGAGTCAGGCTGATGGCGGCCCTGGTGATCCTCTGCGGCATATTGTTGATCCGGCTTGGCTGATGGGGATAAACCGGATCTGTCGCCGACTCAGGGGGTGACTTCGGAGAGCAGGCTGAACCCCTCCTCTGCGGGGGCGAGCTGTACTTTGACCTGACCCAGCTCCGCCAGAGTGCCGGCATGGGTGCCGCCGCAGGGGATGGTCAGCTCTTTTCCCTCAAGCGTGCAGTGCCAGTAGCGGGAGTCGATGATGGCTTCGCCTGCTCGCGAGCGACTGATCTCGCCACCCGCAGCCAGCCAGCTAGCGAGTTGCCGGTTGACCTTTTCTTCTATCAGCGCCAGATCCGCCAGCAGTGCCTCACTGTTGACTCCCTTCTTGCGCAGGCTTTTGCCGATGCGGTATTGCTCCCGGGAGCTCAGAGGTTCGACCCGCGAGGTCTGGATGGCGAGGCGGTCGAAATCGGGCTGATCCAGCGCATCGCGCTCGCTCACCTCCTTGCGCCAGTAAGGGACGAGTGCCCGGTTGAGGGCCAGCGCCACCAGATGGCAGCCGCTGTGGCCCAGACTTAAGGAGTGGCGGGCCTCGGCATCCACCCTCAGTTCCACCTGAGTGCCGATGGCAAGCTGATGGTAGCCGGCGAGGGGATGCACCACCACGAAGGCCCAGCCCTCGGCGCCCCGCTTGACCGGAATATCCTGATCCACGAACAGCCTGCCTTCCGGGCTGATGGCCCCCATCCGGCAGGGGCCCACGGCCGCCTCGCCCCCATCCCAGCGCACAGTGCCCACATCCCCCGGTTGATCGGGCCAGAGGTGGCTCTGGGGATGGAAGGGGGTGAGGTTGGTGACCAGCAGGCTGGGTTGCCCCTGCTCGCAATAGACGACGCAGGCCTGTTCCTGATGATGGCCCAGCACGAAGCTGACTCGGGTATGTTCCATGGCAAGGCTTCCGCAACGAGAAATAGAGAAGAAAAAGCGGCAGCATACGCCAAAGCGGGGGCCGGCTCATTAACCTCTGTTAACGAGTCGGCTCGAAGATGGCGGAGTGAACACTAGATCATGGTGACCAGCAGATAGGCGTTGAGGCCGATTACCAGCGCGACTATGAGGCGACCGATTGCCTGGGTCAGTGGATGGTTGCGATGCTCCCCCATCAGGGTGCGATCGCCGGTGAGCATCAGCAGGGGAATGAGCGCGAGGGCTATGCCAAAGCTCAGGATGACCTGGCTCAGCACCAGGATCTCAGTGGTGTTGAGTCCCATGGCGATCACCACGAAGGCGGGGGCCATGGTGATGGCCCGGCGCAGCCAGAGCGGTATGGTGAAGCGCACGAAGCCCTGCATCACCACCTGGCCTGCCAGAGTCCCGACTACGGTGGAGGAGATGCCGGACGCGACCAGAGAGAGCCCGAACAGGGTGGCGGCAGCCTGACCCAGCAAGGGAGTGAGTGTCTGGTAGGCCGTTTCAAGCTCCGCCACCTGCTGGTGGCCCGCGTCGTGGAAGGCCGCAGCGGCCATGGCCATCATGGCCAGGTTGACGAAGCCGGCTATGGTCATGGCGATGGCCACATCGACCCGGGTGCTGTGCAGCCGCTGGGGCACGCTGCCCTGATCCTGGGTGTGCTGGGTCAGCGCCGAGTGGAGGTAGATGACGTGGGGCATCACTGTCGCCCCGAGCACGCCGGCGGCGAGATAGACGGCATCGCCGTTGGGCAGGCCGGGGAAGAGGGCGCCTTCCAGCAGGCTGGGCAGATGGGGGCGGGAGAAGACCAGCTCGACTATGTAGGCGGCGGCCACGAACAGCAGCAGACTGCCCACTACGAACTCCAGCGGCTTCTGGCCGCGGGATTGCAGCATGAGAATGCCCCAGGTGACCACGGCCGTGATGCAGGCCCCTTCCAGCAGCGTCACCCCGAACAGCAACTTGAAGCCCACCGCAGCGCCGATGAACTCGGCGAGATCCGTGGCCATGGCGATGATCTCCGCCTGCACCCAGTAGGCCCAGACTGCCGGTTTGGGTAATTTGTCCCGGATGTGCTCCGCCAGATTCTTGCCGGTGACGATGCCGAGCTTGGCGGAGAGGGTCTGCACCACCATGGCCATCAGGTTGGCCCAGACCACCACCCACAGCAGTTGATAACCAAAGGTGGAGCCGGCCTGGATGTTGGTGGCGAAGTTGCCCGGATCTATGTAGCCGATGGCGGCGATGAAGGCGGGGCCAAGCAGGGTCAGCTTGAATTTGCGGGCCGGGATGGCCGTGGTCAATGCGGGTTGCATGGTGTCACCCTCCATAAGAGCATGGAGACAGAATAGATCTAAATAATAATTATTATCAATTGAAGTTTTGCATCAGGGTCATCGACAAAAACATCTGTCGACGCCAGTTGCAGTGGGAGAGGCGATTTCGTACAATACGCCGCCCTAGAAAGCAGCGTCTAAACACCACTATGTTCCTTGCCTCCGAGGTCTGGCTGCACCTGGGCGGAGGCTGAATTAATCCGTAAGGAGCTAAAATGCGTCATTACGAAATCGTCTTCATGGTTCATCCGGACCAGAGCGAGCAAGTACCTGGCATGATCGAGCGTTACACCGGCGCTATCACCACCGCTGGTGGCACCATTCATCGCCTGGAAGATTGGGGCCGTCGTCAACTGGCTTACCCGATCGACAAGCTGCACAAGGCTCACTATGTTCTGATGAACGTAGAAGCTGAGCAGGCCGTTATCGACGAACTGGAAACCAACTTCCGCTTCAACGATGCCGTTATCCGCAACATGATCATGCGCACCAAGCACGCCGTGACTGAAGTTTCTCCGATGGCCAAGGCCAAGGAAGAGCGCTTCACCCGTCGTGACGACGAGCGCCGCGAAGATGCTGTTGAAGCGTCTTCCGAAGAGTAATTCTTAGATCACCGCATTAGAGGATAAAGGCCATGGCACGTTATTTCCGTCGTCGTAAGTTCTGCCGCTTCACCGCCGAGAACGTTACCGAGATCGACTACAAAGATATCGTTACTCTGAAAAACTACGTCACTGAATCTGGCAAGATCGTACCGAGCCGTATCACCGGTACCCGCGCCAAGTATCAGCGTCAGCTGGCACGCGCCATCAAGCGTGCTCGTTACCTGGCTCTGCTGCCGTACACCGATCTGCACAACAAGTAAGAATCGGTCCGGCACTTAAGCCTAACTCAACTTTTATAGAGGAAAGGTAATGCAAGTTATCCTGCTCGACAAAATCGCCAAACTGGGCGGTCTGGGTGATCAAGTCGCTGTTAAAGCTGGCTACGCCCGTAACTATCTGATCCCGCAAGGCAAAGCCGTTATGGCTACCAAGGCCAACATCGAGACCTTCGATGCTCGCCGTGCTGAACTGGAAGCCAAACTGGCTGCCGGTAAAGCTGCCGCTGAAGAGCGCGCTGCCAAGCTGGGTGAACTGGCTGCCGTTGTCATCGCCTCCAAGTCTGGCGACGAAGGCAAGCTGTTCGGTTCCATCGGTACCCGTGACGTGGCTGAAGCCATCACTGCTGCCGGCGTCGCCGTTGCCAAGAGCGAAGTCCGTATGGGCAACGTTCTGCGTAACACCGGCGAGTACGAAGTTGTTGTTCAGCTGCACGCTGACGTCAAGGCAACCGTACAGATCCAGGTTGTTGCTCTGTAATAGCGATTCGCTTTGCAGAAAAAACCCGCGCACATGCGCGGGTTTTTTTCTTTTTGAATCAAGAGGGGATCAAGGGGTAGAGTGAGGTTCTGTTTCTTTGGAGGAGAACCTGTATGGCAGCCTGGGTCGAAGGTCGGGTACTCGAGCGCATCGAGTGGACGCCCACCCTGTTTTCCTTGCGCATAGCGGCGGATCTCGCCCCCTACAAGGCGGGGCAATTTACCAAGCTTGCCCTGCAACGGGGCGATCAGCGGATCCAGCGCGCCTATTCCTTCGTTAATCCCCCCTCCGCCCCCTACCACGAATTCTATCTGGTCGAGATCCCGGACGGCGAACTGACACCCTCCCTCGGTGCCTTGCAACCTGGTGATGGCTTGCTGGTTCAGTCTCAGGCCACGGGCTTCCTGACCCTGGACGAGCTCCCGCCGGGACGGGATCTCTGGCTGCTCTCCACCGGCACGGCCATTGGCCCCTTCCTCGCCATGCTGGCTGAGGGGGAGGTCTTCGAGCGTTTCGAGAATCTGGTGCTGGTGCACGGGGTGCGCAAGGGGGAGGAGCTCACCTATCAGGGCCTGATTACCAGCCTGGTCGAGCAGTATGGGCCCCGTTTTCACTACGTGCCTTTCGTCAGCCGCGAACCCTGGCCCGACGCGTTGCCCGGTCGGATCCCGGCGGCCATTGCCAGCGGCGAGCTGCAGGCCAGGGTCGGGCTCGCATTCTCGGCCGAACACAGCCAGGTGATGATTTGCGGTAACCCCGCCATGGTGAAGGAAACTCAGCAGACCCTGATGGGGCTTGGTCTTGCCAAGAACCTGCGCCGGGCACCCGGCAACATCAGCATGGAAAATTACTGGTAGACGCCAGCAGGGGCGGTCAGCGACCTATCTTGTCACCGTTGTGCTTGCCAGAGCCCTCGGTGCGGGGAATATCGCCAAGTGGCTGCCTTCTCGCTCCCTGTTCTTCCTGATGGGAGCCAGCATCTTGGGCGGGGCTGCGCCGGGCAAGAGGGGCTTCAAATGCTGCGCCGCTGTTCAGTAACCGGGCGAGCAGGTGGGAAATGGGGTTGCGCATGATGGCCTCGATGACGGCAGGAGGAGAGGCAGTCTATCGCCGCCAGCCTTAACCGGGGCGGAACAACACCTTGGCACCATGGTGATTGATCTGGTGAGGAATGGGTGGTGAACGTTCGTAAAATGACATGATTCGACTTTTTGCCAAGACCATGGAGGGGGCTATCGAGTCTTGATAGGGGGGAAGTCAACAGTCACAGAGTTTCATGAGTTTTGAACTTTGGCAATAAGTTGGCCATTGTCAGCGCGAATGCATTCAGGGGCCGGAGCCCCTGAACCATCACTTGTTCTTGCCTTTCCCGTTGCCTTTTTCTTTGTACTTCGCGTTGTCGTTGCTGTCCCAGTCGTTCTTGTCGTGGCCCTTGCCCGGGTTGTTGCCGCTGTGGATGCTACGGTTGTAGTGGTCGCGATACTTGCCATCCATGTTGTCACAGTTGAGTTTGATACTGCTGCTGCGGGTGCTGATATTCAGGCAGTTGTTCTGCCACCAGTCGTACTCCTTGTCGTCCCAATCCAGGCTGATTTGGCCCCGATCAGTGGAGATCTTGATGTCGTCGTTGTTCTTGGAAGGAGGCGCAGCAAAGGCGACGCCGTGGACAATGAACAGAGAGAGCAGCAGAGCGGTGCGATTGATCATGGTATTGCGCTTGGGATGTGTCATATCAGAGAGGCTCCTGTCGTGACTAGTCACTCTTCCGGGCTGGCCGGGATCTGGTTGGTGCTGGGGGGTTGGTTGCGGGGCGTCTCATCATCCAGGTTGAGCTTGACGCCCTTGCAATCGGCAGAGGCATCCTCACCGACCCCCAGATCGAGACAACTTGTCTGCGACCAGTCAAATTGCGTGTCATTCCAGTCCAGATTGAAGGTGAGCTCGTCAACGGAGAAAGCGTTATTCCCCTGCTCCTGAGCCTGGACCGATGAGATGGAGGTGCCGGCAACCAGAAGCAGGGAGAGCAGCAGCGTAGTCGTTCTGTTCATGATGTCCTCGGATAATGGCAATAGGGAGTCAGTGTAGCGCGCCGGGCTGAACCCAGGCACAACGAAATACTCCCTTCAAGTCTGAGGTCGATTGTAGCGGTTTTCTGCTGCCGATTCGTCCGTTTTGGTCGCACTATGGACAGCTGGTTATCCATATGAAGGAATTCAGGTATTTGCCCTTCTCTCCGACCGCCCGGTGACTATAATCGGCAGCCAACTTTTCCTGCACGGCATACCCTCTTCATCATGACCACACAGGCTCCCGCCGCATTGCGCTATCCCAAGGGCTGGTTTGCACTGACCACGGTGTACAGTTTTACCGGGCTGGCCATTCTGGCCTCCATCGTCTTCTCCCTGCTGCTGTTTCTCTCCATCGACGACAACCCCCTGATGAAGTGGTTGTTTGGCGGTCTGGCCATCATCTTCGAACTGGGCAAGTTCTATGTCTGGTATGAATATGGCGAGTGCAAGGCACGGCGGGATCTCGGCGGTGCCTTCTGGTCGCTGCTGTTTTACAGCGTGCTGGCTGCCATCTCCATCGGTGGCAGCATTGGCGGCATCAACAGCGCCACCAACACCATCTTGAGCCAGCAGGCGCGCCACGAGCGGGAGATCGCCCGCTTCGACGAGCAGATTGCCAGCATAGAGCGGCAGATCCAGCTCAACGAGGAGGCGGCGCGCAAGTACATAGAGATGGCGCGGATCTCCAGCGGGGTGAGCGGATTGCAGCAGGCCAACACCAAGCTCAGGCTGAAGCAGGATGAGCTGCGCCAGGAGCGCGACGCCAAGCCTCTCAATGAGCAATCCTCCATGCTGGGGTTGATGAGCAGCCTGGCGGACGGGGTGGGCATGAGCATCAGCCAGGTACAGTTCCTGCTGGTCTGCTTCCTCTCGGTGTTGCTGGATGCGTTCGGTGCCTTTTTCGTCAGCCTGATCGGCGAGGAGAACCGCTTCCGCCGTCAATGGCAGTGGCAACGGGCGCGGGAAGAAGTCGAGGTTCGCCAGGTCGAGTCAGCTGTCGCCGCACCCATGGTGGTGAGCAGACCAGAGCCCGCACCGGCCGTGGTGGCCCAGGTGCGCAGCGCGCTGGAGAGCGGAGAGCTCAAGTGCAGCAAGCGCAAGGTGGCCGAGGCCCTCTCCCTCTCGCTGGAAGAGGTGGACAGGGTGTTCCAGCATCTGCTGGCCGAGGGGGTGCTGGGGCAGGGCAGCAATCGCCACTACCACCTCAGTGCGCAGGCGGGTTGAGATCCGGGCCACCTCAGGGTGGCCTTTTTGTTGCCGCAGGCGGCGTCAGTGGGTGAGCACCATCATCAGGCTGAAGAAGGCGGCAAGTCCCCCACCTATGCCGATGATCCAGTAAAACCCCTTGGCACCCTGCTTGAGCGGAATGCGGAAGTAGAGCAGAAACGCCCACCACCCCAGGGCCAGCAACAGAGGAATAAGAAACATTCGAGCCATGGTGTCCTCGCTGTTATTCTGTTGACCCTTGATCAATCAACAGGATGGATTGTGCAATGACGCAGCTACAGATTACCGCATTCGGCGACCCCTCGGTACTTAAGCTCAACCCCTCCCTGGACAAGGTGCCCGCCGAGGGGGAAGTCCGGGTACGCATCTGTTTTGCGGGGGTCAACCCCATCGATGCCAAGACCCGGGCCGGCCTCGGCTGGGCGGCGGCCCAGAACAAGGACAAGCTGCCCTGGACCCCGGGCTATGACGTCTCCGGCGTGGTAGAGAAGGTCGGCCCCCATGTCGCCACCCTGGTGGAAGGGGATGCGGTGTGCGGCATGGTGGGCTTTCCCCTGACGGCCGGTGGCTATGCGGAATCTGTGGTGGTTCGCGAGGACGAGCTGGTCAGGCTCGACGGGGTCAGTCTCAAGCAGGGGGCTGCGCTGCCGCTGGCGGGCCTCACCGCCTGGCAGGGGCTGTTCGAACACGGTGCCCTCAAGGGCGGGCAGCGCATGCTGATCCTGGCCGGTGCCGGCGGTGTGGGCCATCTGGCGGTGCAGTTTGCCAGCGCTTATGGCGCCGAGGTGGTGGCGACGGCGAGTCGCGACAACCACAGCTTCCTGCACGGGCTGGGGGCCAGCCAGATGGTGGATTACCATG
The DNA here is from genome assembly GCF_019218845.1 of Aeromonas sp. sif0611. Classification (NCBI taxonomy): domain Bacteria; kingdom Pseudomonadati; phylum Pseudomonadota; class Gammaproteobacteria; order Aeromonadales; family Aeromonadaceae; genus Aeromonas; species Aeromonas sp. sif0611. Next base: position 69,196 of record NZ_JAHUWU010000012.1, read on the forward strand.
ATGCAGACTGGGTTGCCCAGGTGGATCAGGTCGATCTGGTGCTGGATCTGATGGGGGGCGAGAGCGGCAAGGCGGCGCTGGCCTGCGTCAAACCGGGTGGCTGCCTGGTGACTGTGCCCACCATCACGGCCCAGCAGATCAAGGAGGCAGGGGCCGAGGCGGGCATTGAGGTGCTCGGCATGCTGGTCCACCCCGATCAAAAACAGCTGGCCCAGATGCTGATGCTGCTGCGTCAGGGAGATGTGCATGTCACCCTCTCCGGTGAGTTCCCCTTGGCGGAAGGGGCACTGGCCCATGGCGCCATCGAGGGCGGTCATGTGCGGGGCAAGCTGCTGCTGCGCATGCCTGCCGCCGACAGCCAGCCCGGATGAACGACATTGCCGAGATGGGGCTGGGCTGGCTGTTTCTGAGCGCCTTCACCTCGGCCACCCTGCTGCCCGGCAGCTCGGAAGTGCTGCTGGGGGCCATGGCCACCCGGGGAGAGTGGAGCATGGCCAGCCTGCTGCTGTGGGCGACGCTGGGCAACACCCTGGGCTCCATGACCACCTGGTGGCTCGGCCGGCTCGCCACACACAAGAAAAAACCGGAAGATTTTCAAGGCCGTGGGGAACAAAAAGCGCTCGCCTGGCTCAAACAGCATGGTCATTGGTGCCTGCTGCTCGCCTGGACGCCGGTGATCGGTGATGGCCTCTGCCTGCTGGCCGGTTGGCTTCGCTTCTCCTTCTGGCGCTCTCTCATCCTGATCGGGCTCGGTAAATTGCTTCGTTATGCCCTGGTGTTTCTGCTGGCCAGCCAGATCTTCTAGCCCATTTTTGTCACTCACGAGGTAACCGTGAACAAACTCATTCCATTAAGCATTCTCCTGGGATTCTCCCTGCCCGTGCTGGCAGCGCCCACCCTGGTGTCCGAGCAGGTCAGGCAGGAAGGCAAGCTTGGCATTCCCTATCAGATGTACAGGCTGGACAACGGCCTGACCGTGATCCTGGCGCCGGACAAATCCGACCCCCTGGTACACCTGGATGTCACCTATCACGTGGGGTCGTCGCGGGAGACGGTCGGCAAGTCGGGTTTTGCCCACTTCTTCGAGCACATGATGTTCCAGGGCTCCAAACACGTGGGCGATCAGGAGCACATGCGGATCATCAATGAGGCCGGTGGCGAGATGAACGGCACCACCAACAAGGACAGGACCAACTATTTCGAGACGGTACCGGCCAACCAGCTGGAGAAGGTGCTCTGGCTGGAAGCAGATCGCATGGGTTTCCTGCTCGATGCGGTGAGTCAGAAGAAGTTCGAGATCCAGCGCGCCACCGTCAAGAACGAGCGGGCCCAGCGCATCGACAACCAGCCCTACGGCCTGCTCAGCGAGAAGGTGGGGGAGGCGCTCTATCCACGCACCCACCCCTACTCCTGGCAGCCCATCGGCTATGTGGAGGATCTGGACAGGGTCGATGTGAACGACCTCAAGCAGTTCTTCTTGCGCTGGTATGGCCCGAACAACGCCACGCTGACCCTGGGCGGTGACTTCGACACCAAGCAGGCGCTGGCCTGGATTGAGCAATACTTCGGCCCCATCCCCCGTGGCCCCGAGGTCGCCGAGCCGACGCCGAAACCTGCGGTCCTACCCGAGACCCGCTATGTGACACTGGAAGACAAGGTGCACCTGCCGCTGCTCTATATCAGCTACCCGACAGTGTCCCTTGGTGATCCGCAGGAGCCGGCGCTGGACATCTTTGCCGACGTGCTCGGTGGCTCCGCCAGCTCCATGCTCTATCAGTCCCTGGTCAAGACCGGCAAGGCCATCGAGGTGGGGGCCTCCCACTCCTGCGAAGAGCTGGCCTGTACCCTGGCGGTCTATGCCTATCCGAACCCGGCGGTGGATGGCAGCCTCAAGACCCTCAAGGGGGAGGTGGACAAGGTGATCGGCGAATTTGCCCAACGCGGCATCAAGCCCGCGGATCTGGAGAAGGCCATCAGCAGCTACCGTGCCTCCGCCATCTGGGGGCTGGACAGCATCGAGGGCAAGGTGAGCCAGCTCGCCATGGGTCAGGTGATGACCCGGGATCCCAACTATGTGTTCAAGAACCTGGATGCCATCAGCCAGGTGAATGCCCAGCAGGTCAAGGCAGCCTACGACAAGTTCATCGCGAACAGGCACTCCGTGGTGCTGAGCGTGGTGCCCAAGGGCAAGACCCAGTGGCAGGCGGGCACGCCGAACTTCACCCCGGCCAAGCGCGAGCTGCCGGATTACAGCCAGCATGGGGAGCAGCTGGCCCAGCAAACGATCAAGGACAGCTTCGATCGCAGCGTGCAGCCCAGGACGGCAGAGGCGGTCAGCGTCAAGGTGCCCGCCATCTGGCATGGCAAGCTGGACAAGGGCATCGAGATCATCGGTACCCGAAGTGACGAGATCCCGGCCGTCTCCATCATGATTGCCCTGCCGGGGGGCATCCGGGCCGAGGGCAAGGGCGAGCTGGGGCTGGCCAGCCTCACCGCCGCCATGCTGGGGCAGGGAACGGCGCGCCTCTCCGAGGCCGAGCTCAGCGACGAGTTGCAAAAGCTCGGCGCCAGCATCAGCGTCTCGACCGCCCAGTACAACAATCTCATCACCATCAGCAGCCTGACCGACAAGCTGCCCCAGACGCTGGCACTGGTGCGCGAGGTGTTGCTGCAACCCGGTCTGCGGGAGGCGGACTTCGAGCGGCTCAAGGCACAGACGCTGCAAGGGATGAAACAGAGCGAACAGCAGCCCGAGTGGCTGGCGGGGCAGGCGTTCCGGGAGTTGGTGTACGGCAAGCAGAATCGCCTCGGCCAGCCGACCGACGGGGTGCTGACCGACGTCGAGAAACTGACCCTGGCGGACGTGAAGCGCTTCTATCATGCCTACTACAACCCGACCAATGCCAAGGTGGTGGTGACCGGGGACGTGACCCAGCAGCAGGTGGAACGGCAGCTCGGCTTCCTTACCGAGTGGCAGGGGGCGGCTCCGACTCTGGGAGATCTCAAGCTCAAGGGGGAGCAGGCCAAGGCGGGCATCTACCTGGTGGACAAGCCGGGGGCGCCCCAGTCGGTGATCCGCATCGGTCGCCGTGCCATGCCGTTTGACACCACGGGGGAGTACTTCGTGGCCAACCTGATGAACTTCAACCTGGGGGGCAACTTCAACAGCCGCATCAACCTCAACCTGCGGGAAGACAAGGGCTACACCTATGGCGCCAGCTCGGGCTTCCAGGCGAACCGCGAGGCTGGCATCTTCGCCACCGGCGCCAACGTGCGCACCGACGCCACCGCGGATGCCATCCGTCAGTTCCTCAAGGAGATGGACGGCTACCGTGCGAGCGGGCCCACCCCGGTGGAGCTGGCCTACATGCGCAGCGCCGTCTCCCAGCAGGATGCGCTCTCCTACGAGACCCTGGGCCAGAAGGCGGGCTTCCTGCTGCAGATGATCATGTATGACCTGAAGCCGGACTATGTGCAGGCCCAGAATCAGCTGATCAAAACGGTGTCACCCGAGACGCTAAAAGCCAGTGCAGCCCGCTGGCTCGATCCCGCCGACATGGTGATTGTGGTGGTGGGGGACAAGCAAAAGCTTGAAAAACCCTTGAGCGAGCTTCATCTTCCCATCTATCCACTGCAATTGCCTTGAGGGGCGTTGCATAAAAATGAGCGCCGCCCCAGGTGGGGCGGCCATACATGAGCCGTGAATATGACTACTACTAGCTTGTCGCTCACCGAGTTGCTGACCGCGCTGGGAACCCCGGAACGGGTGACCGCCCTCAAGGGGATCCGGCGCGGGATCGAGCGTGAATGTCTGCGCATCACCCCCGAAGGGACCCTGGCCCAGACCGATCACCCCAGAGGCCTGGGGTCGGCGCTGACCCATGCCAACATCACCACCGACTACTCCGAGAGCCTGCTGGAGTTCATCACCCCGGCCACCGACTCCATCGAGAGCCTGATCGAGCAGCTTGGCGACATCCACCGTCACGCCATTCACCACCTGGGGGATGAGCGGATCTGGCCGCTCTCCATGCCCTGCTTTGTCGGCGACGAGGAGAGCATCCGCTTGGCCCAGTACGGCAGCTCCAACATCGGGCGCATGAAGACCCTCTATCGCCAAGGCTTGAAGAACCGCTACGGCAGCCTGATGCAGGTGATCGCTGGGGTGCACTTCAACTTCTCCATGCCGGACAGCTTCTGGTGCGAGTGGCAGGATCTGGTGGGAGAGGGGTGCTGCAGCCAGCGCTTCATCTCCGACAAGTACATGGGGCTTATTCGCAATGTCTACCGCTTCGGCTGGCTGGTGCCCTATCTGTTCGGCGCCTCCCCGGCCATCTGCGACTCCTTCCTCAAGGGGCGCAAGAGCAGCCTGCCATTCCAGAAGACCGGCAAGGGGACCCTCTATCTGCCCTATGCCACCGCCCTGCGCCTGTCCGATCTCGGTTACACCAACAGCGCCCAGGCGGGGCTCAAGATCAGCCATGACAACCTGCCGGCCTACGTGAGCAGCCTGCGCCGCGCCATCAACACCCATGATCCCGAGTTTGCCAAGATTGGGGTCAAGGTGAACGGCGAGTACCGCCAGCTCAACGACAACGTGCTGCAGCTGGAAAACGAGCTGTACGCCCCTATCCGGCCCAAGCGCACCCCTCGCAGCGGCGAGAAGCCCTCGGATGCGCTGGAGCAGCGCGGCATCGAATACATCGAGCTGCGCACCGTGGACGTGAACCCCTTCACCCCGTTCGGCATCGAGGTGGATCAGATCCGCTTCTTCGACCTGTTCCTGGTCTGGTGCCTGCTGCGACCCTCCCCGCTGCTGACCGAGGAGGAGATTGCCCGTAACCGCCGCAACCAGAACAAGGTGGTGCTGGAAGGACGCCGTCCTGGTTTGGAGTTGGAAGATGAACAGGGCAATGCCATCGGCCTCAAGGAGTTCGGGCTCCAGCTGTTCGACGAGCTGGACCAGGTCGCTGGGCTGCTGGATCGCTGCTGCGGCCGCAACCGCTACCGCGAGACGCTGGCCATGCACCGCGAGAAGCTGCTCAATCCCGAGCTGACCTATTCCGCCCGCCTGCTCAAGCAGTTGCTGGAAAGCGGCCAGGACAACGGCTGCTTCGGCGACGAGCTGGCGAGCCGCTACCGGGAAGAGATGCTGGCCGGTGAGCTGCAGTACTGGGATGAGGCCTACTTCGCCGGTGAGGCGCGGGAGTCCCTGGCCAAGCAGCGGGAGCGGGAGCGCGGCGACAGCCTCTCCTTCGACGACTTCCTCGCCGATTATTTCGGGACCCGGCAGACCACCGCCTGAGGGCGCCATCACAATGACGAGAGCCGCTCCCTTGAGCGGCTTTTTTATGGGCGTAGAGGTGGGATCCTGCACGCAGCAGGCATAAAAAAACGGCCCCGGAGGGCCGTTTCGCAAAGGAGGGGACCGCTATCAGAGGATGAGACCGCCGAAGAAGAAGCCCAGTGCCACTGCCATGGCGATGGTGGCAACGCCCGGGATGAAGAAGGGGTGGTTGAACACCGCCTTGCCAATCCGGGTGGAGCCGGTGTCGTCCATCTCGACCGCCGCCAGCAGGGTCGGGTAGGTCGGCAGCACGAACAGGGCGCTCACGGCGGCGAAGGAAGCGATCGCCGCCAGCGGGCTGACGCCCAGTGCCAGCGCAGCCGGCATCAGGGCCTTGGTGGTGGCGCCCTGGGAGTAAAGCAGCATGGAGGAGAAGAACAGTACCACGGCCAGCAGCCAGCTGTACTGGCTCAGCAGATCGCCGGCGAACGCCTGGATCTCGACCATGTTGCCTTTCACGAAGACGTTGCCGAGCCAGGCCACGCCCAGCACGCAGATACAGGCCGACATGCCGGACTTGAAGGTCGGCATATTGGTGATCTGGGCGGCGTCCAGCTTGCAGAACAGCACCATCAGGGTGGCGGCGGAGAGCATGATGCCCATGATGGCGCCATCGCGGGGGATGGGCGGGCTGGCGATCAGGCCCACGTTGCCTGAGATGGCAGTTGCATAGGCCATGACCGCGACGATGGCGACGATGAAGATGCCGACGGAGAGCTTGGCATAGGGCTTGAGCTCCACCTTGCTGGTGCCGCGCAGCTTGATCAGGCCTTTGGCCTTGCGCTCCAGATAGACTTCATCCTGCTCCAGCGGCTTGCCCAGCATGTTGGCCACGAAGGCCCCCAGCAGGCAGGCGATGAAGCTGGACGGGATGCAGATGGCCAGCAGGGTCAGGTAGTCAACGCCCAGCGGCTCCAGCATGCCGGAGAAGGCAACCACAGCCGCCGAGATTGGGGAGGCGGTGATGGCTATCTGGGAGGCGACGACTGCGATGGAGAGCGGACGGGACGGGCGGATGCCTTGCTCCTTGGCCACTTCGGCGATCACCGGCAGGGTGGAGAAGGCGGTGTGACCGGTACCGGCCAGCATGGTCATCAGGTAGGTTACGACCGGGGCGGCGAAGGTGATGTGCTTGGGATTCTTGCGCAGTGCCTTCTCGGCCAGATGCACCAGATAGTCCATCCCGCCGGCGAGCTGCATGCAGGCGATGGCGCAGATGACGGACGCGATGATCATGATCACGTCCCAGGGCAGGTAGGTCACCAGCTGATCGCTCGGGATGGGCATGCCCAGACCCCAGGTCAGCACCAATACCCCCAGACCACCGGCGAAGCCGATACCTATGCTGCCTATCCGGGCTCCCAGATAGATAGCGGCGAGCACCACAAGTAACTCGATTCCAATCATAGCGAACACTCCATTTTCCAGTTTTTTTAGGTTTTATTGGGCTGAAAAGCCAATTCCCGATGGGACTTGCAGGAGGTCGCTCGGGAATTGACTTTAATGGGCCGGGATAAACCCGGCCCATCTGCTCGCTTATACGGTGGCTTCGCGGGTGTAACGCTTGGCCTTGTATTGCGGGTTCATCAGGTTCTCGATGGAGAGGATCTCGTCCAGTTGCTCGGCGGTCAGCAGGCCGCGCTCAAGCACGACTTCGCGGACGTTCTTGCCGGTCTGGGCACAGATCTTGCCGACGATGTCACCCTCGTGGTGACCGATGAAGGGGTTCAGGTAGGTCACGATGCCGATGGAGTTCAGCACGTGGTTCATGCAGATGTCCGGGTTGGCGGTGATGCCTTCCACGCACTTCTCGCGCAGGGAGATGCAGGCTTTTTCCATCAGGCTCAGGGATTCGAACATGGCCTGACCAATCACCGGCTCCATGACGTTCAGCTGCAGCTGACCGGCTTCGGCGGCGAAGGTGATGGTGACGTCGTTACCGAACACCTTGAAGCAGGACTGGTTGACCACTTCCGGAATGACCGGGTTGACCTTGGCCGGCATGATGGAGGAGCCCGCCTGCATTTCCGGTAGGTTGATTTCCTTCAGGGCAGTGCGCGGACCGGAGGAGAGCAGACGCAGGTCGTTGCAGATCTTGGACAGCTTCATGGCCAGACGCTTGATAGCACCGTGCAGCATCACATAGGCACCGCAGTCGGAGGTCGCTTCGATGAGATCCTCTGCCGGCACATAGGCGCGACCGGTGATCTCGGCCAGCCGCTTGATGGCCAGGGCGGAGTACTCGGGCGGGGTGTTCAGACCGGTCCCGATGGCGGTGGCACCCAGGTTCACTTCCAGCAGCAGCTCCTGGCAACGCTTGATGGACTTGATCTCTTCGCGCAGGGTCACGGCGAAGGCATGGAACTCCTGGCCCAGGGTCATGGGGACAGCATCTTGCAACTGGGTACGGCCCATCTTCAGGATGCTCTTGAATTCCTGGGCCTTGGTATCGAAGGCTGCGATCAGCGCTTCCAGGGCATACAGGGTGGTGTCGGTGCTGTTGACCACGGCGACGCGGAAACCGGTGGGGTAGGCGTCATTGGTGGACTGGCACTTGTTGACGTGGTCGTTCGGGTTGATGACGTCGTAACGTCCCTTCTCCAGACCCATGATTTCCAAGGCGATGTTGGCCAGCACTTCGTTGGTGTTCATGTTGACGGAGGTACCGGCGCCGCCCTGATAGACATCGACCGGGAACTGGTCGAAGCATTTTCCGGTATTCAGCATCAGATCACAGGCTTCGATGATCTTGTCAGCAATTTCGGGACGGATGGTGCCGAGCTCACCGTTGGCCAGTGCGGCGGCCTTCTTGGTCAGCACCATGCCACGGACAAATTCGGGAACGTCAGAAATCTTCTGAGTGCTGATCTTGAAGTTCTCGACGGCGCGCAGGGTATGCACACCGTAATAGAGATCGTTGGAAACTTCTTTGGTGCCCAGCAGGTCTTCTTCAATGCGGACGTTCTTGATGTCGCTCATTGTAATGCCTCAGAAATCAGATAAATGGAAACGATCCTCACCGAGTGGCCGCGACATCCTTACGCACATTTCATCCTGAAGCACCACACATCGGGTGGGGCAGTGGGGAACCCGTGGTTCCCTGTGCAATGACTGGAATAGATCTTACCTCAATTGGGGTATCTGATATTAGACTTGGATCACTAAATTTGAGGCAACCTCAAATATCTTGTGGTCATTAAACAGATATTGCAATTGAGCGATTAACTTTGACAGAACAATCACTTCAATCACAGTTGGGCGACCAAATATTTCTTCCGATCCCGAGGTGTCTGGCGTCGCAGACTTGAAAAACCGGTATGACTCCCCATTTTACTGACAAGAGACCTGCGTGATGGCGAGTTGGTATGGACCATACTCCGCTGACTGTGTGATTGCAGGTTCATTTATTCACCGCACTGAGGTTGCTATGGGCAAGTTGTTACTGTTGTTGGTTGGCCTGGTATTGCTGGAGCTCACCGTGATGATAGAGGTGGGCTCGGTGATCGGTGCCTTGCCGACCGTGGGCCTGCTGGTACTGACCGCGGTGCTGGGCTCTTCCCTGGTGCGCAGCGAGGGGATCAAGACCCTGTTCAGCGCCCAGCAGAAGATGCAGCAGGGCGAGATGCCGGGCCGCGAGGTGATGGGGGGCATGCTGCTGGCGCTGGCCGGTCTGCTGCTGATCATTCCGGGCTTCGTGACCGACTTCTTCGGCATCCTGCTGCTGCAGCCCTGGCTGCGCAACAAGCTGGCCGACAAGCTGGTGGGCAGCAGCCAGTTCAGGATGCAGATGGGTGGCTTCAAGGCACAGCAACCGCCGTTCGGGGCGCACCCTGGCGAGGGGCAGCCGGATCAGTCCAAGCGTGGTGGAACCACGATTGAAGGGGAATTTGAACGCAAAGAGTGAGTGAACGGAATCGGCCGCCATCCCGAGGCCCTTGCCGTCAGGGGTTGACCTGATGGCAGAGCCTCTCAAACCTGCGGTGGGCATAGCCCCAGGCCAGCAGCCCCGCCGCCAGGTTTGCCAGCAATATCCCCAGATAGATCCCCTGCTCTCCCCCCAGTTTTGCGCCCAGCCAGGCCCCTGGCAGCAAGAAGACGAACAGCCGCATGCCGTTGAAGACGAATGACACCGTCGAGGCCCTGACGCCGTTGAGTGCCGAAGCCAGCAACATCACCATGCCCTGAAAACCGTAGCCGATGGGCACCAAATGCAGGTAGAGCACGATCAGCCGAACGACCTGAGGGTGATCGCTGAACAGGTTGGCGATGAGCGGCGCCAGCAGCCAGACGAGGCCGTAGATGGCGAGCTGGAACAGCAGGGCGAACCGCATGCAGAACAACAACGCGGCCCTGGCCCTCGCCGGATTGCCCGCCCCGCAGTTCTGCGAGACGAAGGGGGCCAGCACCGAGGAGAGCGCCATCATCACGATCAGCAGCAGCGCCTCTACCCTGGAGGCGGCTCCGTAGGCGGCCACCACCTCGGTACCCAGACCGGCGAAGATGACCATCAGCACGGCGTTGGCCAGCGGGTTGAGCATGTTGGTAAAGGAGGCGGGCACGGCCACCTGCAGCAGGGCGCGCCAGTGGGCCAGCCGCTGTGGGCGAGGGGAGAGGCGCCATGACAGCAGTTGCTCCCGCTGGCGCAGTATGTGCAGGCTGACCAGCATGGCCATCAACCAGGAGAGGGAGGTGGCGATGGCGGCGCCGCGAATGCCCCATTCGGGGAAAGGGCCGGGCCCGAAGATGAGCAGGGGATCCAGCACCCCGTTGACCAGACCGGCCACCCCCATCACCAGGCTGGGGGTCTTGGTATCCCCCGTGGTCCGGATGGCGGCATTGCCGACCATGGGAATGACCAGCATGGGTACGGTCAGATACCAGATCAGCATGTAGTCGTGGATCAGCGAAATGAGCTCGGCGCTGGCGCCCAGCAAGGTAAAGAGGGGTTCTATGGTCAGCGCCCCCAGCACGGCTAGCAGGGTCACCAGGATGACGGCAAGGAACAGGCAGTCGGTGGTGATGCGGGCGGTCTCGTCGTGACGGCCCTGGCCCAGGGCATGGCCGAGCAGGGCGCACAGTCCAGCTCCCAGCCCCATGGTGAGGGAAGTGACCACGAAGGTGACCGGGAAGGTGAAGCTGATGGCGGCGAGCGCTTCCGTGCCCAGCATGCCGATGAAGAAGGTATCGACCAGGTTGAAGGCGAGGATGGCAACGATGCCGAGGATCATGGGCCCCGTCATGCGCAGCAGCACTGGCGTCATGGGGGCGGTCAGCATGGGGTTGGGTCGGCTCAAGGCAGGGTCTCTATGTGCTCTGGGCCGAAATGCTGGCCGCGTCCATCCGCCTTCCTGATTGGGGGTGGGTGATCCATCAAAGATACTCATAGTACGTGAAAATATTTTTTTTGTATTTGCCCTTGAAGGGCTACCCAAATTGCCCCAGATCAGGGGCATAACAAATTTGGCCGACTGCGGCCATTCCTCAAGCAACACAGAGACTCATTTTGGGAGAGTTATCGATGAAAATTCGTCCACTGCACGACCGCGTCATCATCAAGCGCATCGAAGCTGAAGCCAAATCCGCTGGCGGCATCGTCTTGACTGGCACTGCGGCCCAGAAGTCCACCCGTGGTGAAGTTCTTGCCGTGGGGACTGGCCGAATTCTGGACAATGGCGATGTCAAAGCCCTCGCCGTCAAGGTGGGTGACAAGGTGATCTTCAACGAAGGCTACGGCGTGAAGACCGAGAAGCTGGATGGCCAGGACGTGCTGATCCTGTCCGAGACCGACATCCTGGCGATTGTCGAAGAGTAATCACCTTCCCCCTTTTCCCGAATTGATTTAAGGACTGAAGAACATGGCAGCTAAAGAAGTTAAGTTTGGCAACGAAGCCCGCATCAAAATGCTGGAAGGCGTCAACATCCTGGCCGACGCCGTCAAGGTGACCCTGGGCCCGAAAGGCCGCAACGTGGTACTGGACAAGTCCTTCGGTGCCCCGACCATCACCAAGGATGGCGTCTCCGTTGCCCGCGAGATCGAGCTGGAAGACAAGTTCCAGAACATGGGCGCCCAGATGGTCAAGGAAGTTGCTTCCAAGGCCAACGACGCCGCCGGTGACGGTACCACCACCGCGACCGTACTGGCGCAAGCCATCGTCAACGAAGGCCTGAAGGCCGTTGCCGCCGGCATGAACCCCATGGATCTGAAGCGCGGTATCGACAAGGCCGTTGTGGCTGCCGTCGCCGAGCTGCAGGCCCTGTCCCAGCCCTGCGCCGACAACAACGCCATCGCTCAGGTCGGTACCATCTCCGCCAACTCCGACGAGAAAGTGGGTGCACTGATCGCCGAAGCCATGGACAAGGTCGGCCGTGACGGCGTGATCACCGTGGAAGACGGTCAGGGTCTGGAAGACGAGCTGGCTGTGGTGGAAGGCATGCAGTTCGACCGTGGCTACCTCTCCCCTTACTTCATCAACAAGCCGGAAACCGGCTCCGTCGAGCTGGATGATCCCTTCATCCTGCTGGTGGACAAGAAAGTCTCCAACATCCGTGAAATGCTGCCGGTGCTGGAAGGCGTGGCCAAGGCGGGCAAACCGCTGATCATCGTGGCCGAAGACGTGGAAGGTGAAGCGCTGGCTACCCTGGTGGTCAACACCATGCGCGGCATCGTGAAAGTCGCCGCCGTCAAGGCGCCGGGCTTCGGCGACCGTCGCAAGGCCATGCTGCAGGATATCGCCATCCTGACCGGTGGTACCGTGATCTCCGAAGAGGTGGGCATGGAGCTGGAAAAAGCGACCCTGGAAGATCTGGGCCGTGCCAAGCGCATCGTCATCACCAAAGAGAACACCACCATCATCGATGGCGTGGGTGATGCAGCCCTGATCGAGAGCCGCGTGGCTCAGATCCGTCAGCAGATCGAAGATACCTCTTCCGATTATGACCGTGAGAAGCTGCAAGAGCGCGTGGCCAAGCTGGCCGGCGGTGTTGCTGTCATCAAGGTTGGCGCTGCCACCGAAGTCGAGATGAAAGAGAAGAAAGCCCGTGTTGACGATGCCCTGCACGCCACTCGCGCTGCAGTAGAAGAAGGCGTGGTTGCCGGTGGTGGTGTGGCGCTGGTGCGCGTGGCCGCCAAGCTGGCCTCCCTGCGTGGTGACAACGAAGACCAGAACGTGGGTATCAAGGTCGCTCTGCGCGCCATGGAAGCACCGCTGCGTCAGATCGTCATCAACGCCGGTGAAGAAGCCTCCGTCATTGCCAACGCCGTGAAGAACGGTGAGGGTAACTTCGGCTACAACGCCTACACCGAGCAGTACGGTGACATGCTGGCCATGGGCATCCTGGATCCGACCAAGGTGACCCGTTCTGCCCTGCAGTTCGCCTCTTCCATCGCCGGCCTGATGATCACCACAGAGTGCATGATCTCCGAGCTGCCGAAGAAAGATACCCCTGCCATGCCTGATATGGGTGGCATGGGCGGTATGGGTATGATGTAATTCCGTCATAGTCATCAAACGGCTCGCTTTTGCGGGCCGTTTTTTTTAGTGCTACTAAGCTGAAGCTGTTGATAGTGAAATGATCTGAGGTGAACATGCGAACATTAGGTTTGATCCCGTTACTGTTTTCCCTTGTCGTTCCCACCATGGTCTTGGCCGCTCCCGAGGGGCCGGTGATCCTCAAGGTGACAGGGAATCTGGACCCCGCCAACCCGGCTGATGGTGAAGTTGATTTCGACATGGCCATGATCCAGGCCCTGCCACAGCATGAGATAGTGACGAGCAATCCCTGGGTGGACAAACCGCACAAATACGTGGGGCCCAAACTGGCGGACGTGCTGACGGCGGTGAAGGCCAATGGCAAGAGCATCACGCTCACTGCCTTGAACAGCTTCCAGATCCGGATCAACTGGGATAAGGTCAGGCAATACGATCCCATTCTGGCCTGGCAAGATGATGGGGTAACCATGCGGGTACGTGACAAAGGGCCGCTTTGGTTTATCCTGCCGCTGGATCAGCATCCTGAACTCAAGCGATCCGAGTTCACCGACATGATGATCTGGCAACTGAGCGCGATCGATATTCAGCAGTAAAGACGGTGGCTTACGGGAGTACTGGGTGAAAGCGAAGACCAGGGCTTGGCCCTTACTCGGCGTTCTTTATCTATCCATTCTGTTATTCACGGGTAGCACGCTGTATTGCCTGGTGCAGATACAAAATGCGACCCGGGTAATGGAGAAGTACACCTATGACGTCTCCTGGGCATTGATGCAGTTGCAGCTAGAGTTGGGGCGCTTTCTCAATGCCGTCGAGATTTACCACTACGGCGGTATCGATCATGAAACCCTGCTGCTGCGTTACGACATCCTGTGGAGCCGGACGCCGATCCTGCTGAGCGGACAACTACGCAAGAGCCTGTCGGATAACCCGAAGACGCTGCGGCTGGTGCAGCTGACCGAGAACAACATCCGCAAGCTGGAGCCGGAGCTGACCAGGCTGAAGCCGGGGATGTCGGATTACCAGCAGATAATGATGACCCTTGCGCCCTTGCAGGAGCCGCTCTCCTACTCTCTCGCCTCCATGATGCAGAAGAACATCAACGTCTATTCGGGCAATGACAAGCGCTTCGGCCAACTGCGCGATGCGCTGTTATTCATGGTGTTGGGCCTGGTGATATCCGTCATTCTGCTTAGCGGTCTGCTGGTGCGTGAAGCCAGGCGTCATTTCAGAACGGCCCGGGTCGATCCGCTGACCGGCCTGGCCAACCGATTGGCCTTGCTGGAGAAGATGGAGTCTTACGTCAGCCGTGATACCCCCTTTGGCCTGGTACTGGTCGACATCAATGACTTTCGTGACATCAACAGCAAGTTTGGCTACAGCACTGGGGACATACTGCTGCAGGAGCTGGCGAAGCGGCTGCGGGCCCTGTGTGAAAACGGCGAGTGGGTGGCTCGTCTGGGGGGCGATCAGCTCGCCATGCTGCAACGGGACTGCAGCGACCTGCGTCAGGTCAGGGAGCTGGTGGCGAGAGTGCTCCACTCCATCAAACAAGACATCATCATCGACAACTATCCCTTCCGGCTGGAAGTGGGCATAGGTATCGCCTTCTTCCCCACGGACAGCAACCAGACCCAGGAACTGCTGAGCCGGGCGGAGCAGGCGCTGTTCCACAGCCGCAAGACCCATGTCCCTTATGTCATCTATGACAGCTCCCTGCTCAACGAAACCACCAGGCGCAAGCACCTCGCTTCCGACATGGTGATGGCTCTTGAACACAACGCCCTGGAGCTTTACTACCAACCCATCGTCAACCTGGAGAGCGGTCGCTGCGAGGCGGTCGAGGCGCTGCTGAGATGGCGTCATCCTGAGCTTGGCTTCATTCCTCCCAACGAGGTGATCCAGGTGGCGGAAGAGTTCCAGCTGGCCGAGAAGCTTGGCAGCTGGGTACTGAACACGGCGTGCGAGCAGCTCCACCAGTGGCAACACCTAGGGTTGGTCGATCTGCAGATGTGCGTCAACATCTCCCCTGGCATGTACCAGCGCAACTTGTTGAAGCTGGTGGCCAAGGCCTTGATGGAACACCACATTCCGGCCTCCTGCCTGGTGCTGGAAGTGACGGAAGACACCACCATGCGCGAGGTGAAGAATTCGCTGCAGTTGATGCAGGATCTTAGTCAGCAAGGGGTTCATCTGGCGCTAGATGACTTCGGGACCGGTTACTCCTCTCTCAGCTATCTGCAGAAGCTGCCCGTGAGCAAGGTGAAGATAGACAGATCCTTCATCCAGGGCATAGACACCTCCATCGAGGCGGCCGAGCTGGTTGCCAACATCTGCCGCATGGGTTCCATGCTGGGCAAGAAGCTGGTATGCGAGGGGATAGAAACCCAGGGCCAGCTCGACGTGCTGCGTTCATTGACCGACATCCATCTCTACGGACAAGGCTATCTGTTCAGTCGCCCGGAGCAGGCATCAAAGGCCTATCAGACCCTGCTGGAGATGGAGGAACGTTGGCTCGCACGGCGTGCGCCGGACAAGGCATACCTGCTCTGAACGATAGGTCTCATGTCTGCCATTCTCTGGCCGATAGTGACTAGGCAGGAGGTACACAATGGATATTTCTAGTTCTGCAAATGCGTCGTTTGGTTCTGCACTGATGGTGGCCAGCCTGGCCAAAAAACAGCAGACCCAGGAAGGCGAGTCGGCTTTGAAACTGCTGGCAACAGCAGCTCAGTCAGCTCCAGCAGCACCGATATCGGCCAGCGCTTCTTTGGGAAGCAAGATCGATATTCGCGTCTGACCCTAATGAAAAAGCCCCCATCTCGCGATGGGGGCTTTTTTATATCTGCGATTTGGCGCTAGCCTTTTCTGCTCAGAGCGGGAAGGGGGCTGGCGCCTCAAAGGTCATCCGCTCGCCGCTGCGAGGGTGGCTGATGGTCAGGCTGGCCGCATGCAGGTAGAGATGGGGCGCTGCTGCCAGTGCATCCGGATGGGCGTAGAGGTTGTCACCCAGAATCGGGTGCCCCAGCTCCAGCATATGGACGCGCAGTTGGTGCGAGCGACCGGTGATGGGGGTCAGCTTGATCAGGCTGTTGCCGTTCTCCACCTTCAGTTTTTCCCACAGGGTCAGAGCGTGACGCCCCTCCTCGTGGTCTACCTTCTGTTTCGGGCGGTTGGGCCAGTCGACGCAGAGCGGCAGGTCAACCTGGCCCGATGTTGCCTCCGGCTCGCCCCACACCCAGGCGAGGTAGTGCTTCTCGGTCTCCCGCTCGCGAAATTGTCGGCTCAGCTCCCGATGGGAATTGGGATTGAGGGGAATGACAATGACGCCAGTGGTGGACATGTCGAGGCGATGGGCCGCCGCCGCCTTGGGGTGCTGCTGCTTCACCCGATGCAGGACGCTGTCTTCATTCTCGGGGCCGCGCCCGGGGACGCTCAGCAGGCCAGTGGGCTTGTTGACCACCATGATGTCCTTGTCCTTGAACAGGATATCGAGCCAGGGTTCCAGAGGCGGTGAGTATTCAAACATAAATGTCTCGCATCAGAAGGTGGGGGCAAGCCCCCATCAGTTATGGGTGACCACGATAAAGCGGATTGCGTCCAGCTTGAGTTGGGTCTGATCGATCAGGTGGTGCAATTCTGCCTGCAGATTGCGCAGATAATCCAGTTCGCTGTCGCGCACGTTCGGGTTGACCGCCTTGAGCGCTTCCAGACGATCCAGATCCTGCTGCAGGGTCTGCGCCATCTGGGCACGGGCCTTGTCGACAATCCCGGCTTTCAGCTCTTCGGCAATCGGTTGAGCCTTGCCAATCAGACCGTGGATCACCGGTTGCGACGCGGTGACCAGCTTGCTGCCGAGGTGGCGGTTGACCGGAGTCAGCTGGCGGTTGAAGGCATCGAACGCCACTTTTTCACCCAGATTCTGGCCGTTCTTGTCCATCAGCAGACGGATCGGCGTCGGCGGCATGAAGCGGTAGAGCTGGGGATGGGTCGCCGACTCGGCAACGAAGATCAGCTCAAGCAGGATGGAGCCGATGGGCAGCGCCTTGTTCTTGAGCAGAGCCACCGAGGTAGCACCGATCTCGGAGCCCAAGATCAGGTCGATACCGCCGCGCATCATGGGGTGATCCCAGGAGAGCAGCGCCATGTCATCCCGCGACAGGGCGGTGTTGCGATCGAAGGTGATGGTCATGCCGTCTTGCGGCAGGCCCGGGAAACTGGAGACCAGCATGTGATCCCCGGGGGTCAACACCAGCGCGTTCTCGCCACGGTCATCCTGATTGACGCCGATCTCGTCGAACATCTTGAGGGCGAAGGAGATCATGCCGGTGTCGTCATCTTCGGCGGCCAGCTTGTCGACCAGCTGCTGGGCGGCGGCGCCACCGCTGGAGTGGATCTCCAGCAGGCGATCGCGACCCTGCTCCAGTCGAGCCTTGAGCGGCTCGTGCAGTTCGCGGGTCTTGATCAGCAGGGCGTCGAGGGTCGCCTGATCGCCGGTGTTGGCGGCCAGCAGCTCGAACAGCTCGTCACGCACCGCTTCGAATACCGGACGAGCAGTCGGGCAGGTCTGCTCGAATGCGTCCAGACCATCGTGATACCAGAGCTGCAGGGCGCGCTGGGAGGTGCCCTCCAGATAGGGAACGTGGATCTCGACGGTATTCTGCTGACCGATACGATCCAGTCGACCGATGCGCTGTTCCAGCAGATCCGGGTTGAGCGGCAGATCGAACAGCACCAGATGACTGGCAAACTGGAAGTTGCGACCTTCTGAGCCGATCTCGGAGCAGAGCAGCACCTGGGCGCCACCATCCTCTTGCGCAAAATAGGCAGAGGCCTTGTCCCGCTCGAGGATCGACATCCCTTCATGGAATACGGTGCCGCGGATCCCTTCACGGGTGCGCAGCGCCTCTTCCAGTGCGATGGCGGTGGCCGCTTCGGAGCAGATCACCAGTACCTTCTGCTGGCGGGCAGAGAGCAGCAGCCCCAGCAACCACTCGACGCGCGGGTCGAACTGGGTCCAGGTGGCGTTGTCGCCTTCGAACTGCTGGAAGATCTTCTCCGGATAGAGGTAGCGCAGGGCGCGGGTCTGCAGATCGCCGCCGTTGCCACCCATCATGCCCATTACCTTGATGGCGGTCTTGTACTGATCCGGCAGTGGCATGGGGTAGACGTTGAGATGACGCTCGGGGAAGCCCTTAATATTGGCGCGGCTGTTGCGGAACAGCACCCGGCCGGTGCCGTGTTGATCCAGCAGCTTGGCGACCGCTTGCTGACGGGCAGCTGCATCGCTCAAATCCAGCCCTTCCAGCTGGCCGGCGAGGATCTGTTTGGCTGCATCACTCAGAGTCTCGCCTTCCAGCAGCTCTTGCGCGGCGCTGGCGACCTGGCCATAAGCCTGCTCCTCGGCGAGGAAAGCCTCGTAGTCGTAGAAACGCTCGGGATCGAGCAGGCGCAAACGGGCAAAGTGGCTCTGGTGGCCCAGCTGATCCGGGGTGGCGGTCAGCAGCAGCACGCCCGGCACCTGTTCGGCCAGCGCTTCCACCATCTCGTAGGCGCGGCTTGGTGCCTCCTCACTCCACTCCAGATGATGTGCCTCGTCGACGACCAGCAGGTCCCACTCTGCTTCCAGCACCTGCTCGAAACGACGACGCTTCTTGCGCAGGAAGTCGAGGCTGCAGATCACCAGCTGTTCGGTCTCGAAGGGATTCTCTGCATCGGCGAATGCCTCGATGCAGCGCTCCTCGTCAAACAGGGAGAAGTGCAGGTTGAAGCGGCGCAGCATCTCGACCAGCCACTGGTGCTGGAGAGTCTCGGGCAGCAGGATCAGCACCCGATGGGCGCGGCCGGAGAGCAGCTGCTGATGAATGATCATGCCCGCTTCGATGGTCTTGCCCAGACCCACCTCATCAGCCAGCAATACGCGCGGGGCGTAGCGGTGACCCACTTCGTGGGCAATATAGAGCTGGTGCGGGATCAGGCTGACCCGGCCACCGGCCAGACCGCGGGTCGGGTTGCGACGACGCTGGTGCTGGTTGACCAACGCCTCGAAGCGCAGGGTAAAGCGGGACATCCGATCGATCTGACCGGCAAACAGGCGATCCTGCGGCTTGTTGAATTTGATGAAGTTGTTGAGAAACACTTCCTTGAGGGCAACGGGCTCATCATTGTCGGTGCGAACACCGACATATATAAGCAGGCCGTCTTTCTCCTGCACTTCTTCGACCATCATGGTCCAGTCTTCGTGACTGGCAATCTGATCGCCCACATTGAAGCTGACCCGGGTGACCGGCGCCTCTTCTTTGGCATACATGCGGTTTTCACCGGTAGCCGGAAACAACAGGGTAACCATGCGTCCTTCAACAGCAACGACAGTCCCCAACCCCAGATCCGTCTCTGTATCACTAATCCAACGCTGGCCAAGTGCAAAAGGCATTAAACTCTCCAAAGCCCAAGAGTGTGAGAATCGCAAAGGGGCGCTATGTTACCCGAAGGCCGGATCCCGATCACCATGGTTGTGGCGTTAGGGAAAGGCAATTCGATACAACCTTGATCTACTGACACCCTTGACCCAGCAAGGGGCAGAAATTGCCTTCATACGGAACCCTGCATGAGCATTAAAACACCACCTTGGTTGATTGGTGAGCGGTTGAGCTGGAAATGCGAATTTTATGCGAAATCACCCTTGCCAATCCGAGCCAGCTCCCTATAATGCGCCTCCATCGACAGGGCAAGCGGCAACGCAAACAACCCCGTCGATAATCTCGAAAAGCCCTTGAAAATAAGGCTTGACTCGAGAAGGCGGTTGAGTAGAATTCCACTCCCGCAGCAACACACTGTTGCATCGCTCTTTAACAATTTGAATCAAGCAATCTGTGTGGGCACTCACAGCATCGAACATCAAACAATTTTGTTGATTTTCAATGTCTGGTGAAGTGACCAAGACAACTTCGGTTGTCACAGTTTATTTC
>NZ_JAHUWU010000013.1:0-73758 GCF_019218845.1 Aeromonas sp. sif0611
GTGAGTGCCCACACAGATTGCTTGATTCAAATTGTTAAAGAGCGTCACGCTTATCGCGTTGAGGAGGCGCATCTTACGCTCCTCACTTCGAAAGTCAAGCGGTTGTTTTCGCTTTTCTTTCGGCGCCCACTTCACAAGGAAGCTAGCTCATCAGTTTGGCGTGTTCCGCCGTGCTGGTAGGGGCGCATTATAGGGAGCCACGCCGGGATGGCAAGCGCAAAACTACAAAAAATGACACTTTTTTACTGTTTAGCGACCCAAGCGCCTATTTATCAAACAAAACGCCCCGCATAAGCGGGGCGTCAACGAGAAAGGATGCGGATTTGCTACCTTTTTGACCAAAACTCCCGGGCAAAGGCGCGTACCTTTTCCCAGTCGGTGAATTCGATGTCCTGGCTGGTATCCGTACTGCCACCGGTAATAGTCATGATCAGCTGGATGATGCGAGTCTGCCACCAGTTGTAGCGAGAATATCGCAGCGCACCGGCAAACACCCCCAGGGTCTTCGGCTTCCACGGCGAGAGACGCAGAAACTTCTTCATATAGGCATTGGTCTGCGGTGTCTGCTTCTCGGGCTTGCGCGCCGTCAGGTTGACACAGAAGAAGGCGGCGTTGGCCACTTCCAGTTGTTCATGGTGAGCATGAATAAAGCTGAGCAGGCTGGGGTGAAAGTTGCCATAGCGGATAGAGGCACCGATCAATACCTTGGCATACTTGCTGAGATTGCACATCGGCAGGGTGTGCAGATCCTGCATCACCACTTCGCATCCTGATATCTCCTCCAGCATGGCATCCACAATTTTCCGCGTTTGCCCGTCCCGAGAAGAATAAAGCACCAAAATCTTGTCCATACCAACCTCAACTACGCCAGAATGCAGGAGTAAACAGTACCAGAAGTGTGAAGATTTCCAATCGGCCAAACAGCATAGCGACCACCAGGATCCACTGTGCCGTCGCCGAGATGTTGCCAAAGTTGCTGGATACCTCACCTAACCCGGGTCCCACGTTGGTGAAGGCGGCCGCTACTGCCGTGAACGCGGTCACCTCGTTCAGCCCTGTCATCAGCAACAACAGCATGAAGATAAAGAACAGAATGATATAGGTGGCGAAGTAGCCCCACACCGCCTCGACGATCCGCTCGGGTACCGCACGCCGCCCCAGCTTCAGGGTATAGATGGCCCGCGGGTGCACCAGTCGCTTGAGCTCGCGCATCCCCTGCAGGAACAGGATCATGAATCGCATCACCTTGATGCCGCCCCCCGTGCTACCGGCACAGCAGCCGATAAAGGCCGAGAACATCAGTAACATGGGCAGAAAGGAGGGCCAGTCGGCGTAGCTGGTCGTGCTGTAGCCCGTGGTCGTGCCAAGAGAGACCGCCTGGAACAGGCCGTGGTTGAGCGCCTCCTGCCAGGTGGCGTAGTGGCCGTGGAACAGCAGGGATACGAAGCAGATCAGCACCAGCACGCCCTGGATGGCCAGGAACACCTTCAATTCGGAGTCCCGCAGATAGCTGCTCAATCGCACTGGCTTGTGGGCGAACACCATGAAATGCAGGGCGAAGTTGACGCTGGCCAGCAGCAGGAACAGCACAGTGATCAGGTTGATGGCCGGGCTGTTGAAGAAACCTATGCTGGCATCGTGAGTCGAGAAGCCGCCCACCGACAAGGTGGAGAAGGAGTGGCAGATGGCATCGAACAGCGTCATCCCCGCCATCCAGTAGGCCAGGGCACAGAGGGTGGTCAGCAACAGGTAGATGAACCAGAGCGCCTTGGCCGTCTCGGCGATGCGCGGGGTCACCTTGTTGTCCTTGACCGGCCCCGGGATCTCGGCGCGATAGAGCTGCATGCCCCCGATGCCGAGCAAGGGCAAAACGGCCACCGCCAGCACGATGATCCCCATGCCTCCCAGCCATTGCAGCAGCTGGCGATAGAAGAGGAAGGCCTTCGGCAGGCTGTCCAGCCCGGTCAGCACTGTTGCCCCCGTGGTCGTCAGGCCGGAGAATGATTCGAAGAAGGCTTCGGAGACCGACATGTTCGGCACGTCGCTGATGATGAAGGGGACGGCCCCCACGCTGCCCAGCACCACCCAGAACAGCACCACTATGAGGAAGCCTTCCTTGGATCTGAGGTCTTTCTTCTGATGGCGATTGGGGAACCAGAGCAGGGCACCGAGCAGGAGGGCGATGAAGAAGGAGTTCACAAACTCGGCACCGCCACCATCGCGATACCCAAAAGCAACCATCGCTGGCAGCAACATGGTCGAGCTGAACAGCGCGACCAAGAGACCAACGATACGAATGATGCTCAGAATCTGCATTCCGGCTCCCCCTTCAGGCTAAAAGAGCGATGGATTCTAGCCATCTAAGGGGCGAAGAGATACCCGGCCATGGGTTCGGTCTGTCATTTCCTGATCCACCTGACTCCAGATGGCAGCATCCCAGGCAACCTGCAAACGAACCTGCTGACCATAATCGGCGGCCAGTAACTGGCCCTGATGGGCCGAGATCAGGGCTTCCACCACCCCCATGTCGCCATAGTCGCAACAGATAAGGGAAGGAGTTTGCTGGCGCTTGATGCGGGTCTCGAGCCGCTTGAGCGCCGCCCCCACGCCACCGCCATAGGCCTTGACCAGGCCGCCGGTCCCGAGCAGAACGCCACCGTAATAACGCACCACCACGGCCGCGACCTCGCCGATGCCAGCCCCCATCAGCTGGGCCAGCATGGGCTTGCCCGCTGTGCCCGAGGGTTCGCCGTCATCGCTGAAGCCATAGACCTGGCTGTCTTGAGGCGCCCCGGCGACGAAGGCCCAGCAATGGTGCCGGGCCGTCGGGTGCTGCCGCTTCACCTCGCCGATCCAGGCCTTGGCGGCCTCGACCGTCGGCGCATGGACAATCAGGGTGATGAAGCGACTCTTCTTGATCTCCTCGCAAAGCTCCAGCGGCGCGGCCGGTATGGCGTAGTCTGCGACCATCAGAGCCCTGCTTGCCGGGTGAGGTTCTCCACCCCATCCCCATGCAGGACCACGTTGTCCTCAATCCGGATGCCACCGAAGGGGCGCAGCGCCTCGACCTTGTTCCAGTTGACCCGCTTGCCCTGCTCGCCGCGGCGTAGCGGCTCCAGCAGGCTGTCGATGAAGTAGAGGCCGGGTTCTATGGTGAACACCTGACCCACCTCCATCACCCGGGTGCAGCGCAGGTAGGGGAACTGCTCGGGCGCCGCCAGGTGGGTACCCCGCTCGTCCTGCATGAAGCCACCGGCATCGTGCACCTGCAGGCCGAGGAAGTGGCCGAGCCCATGGGGGAAGAACACATTGGTGACGCCGGTGTGGATCATCTCGTCCACCGACATGTCCACCAGCTCGGTGGCCTGCAGCAGACGCGCCAACCTGTGATGCATCTGCAGATGCAGCTCGCTGTAACGGCGGCCCGGTTTGATCTCCGCGATGATCTCCTGCTGCTGGGCATCCAGCGCCGCGATCAGATCGGCAAACTCGCCCCGACGCCAGGCCCAGGTGCGGGTGATGTCGGAGGCATAGCCGTGATAATCCACCCCGGCATCGATCAGGAAGGAGTGGCGCTCCGCATCCGGTACCCGTTGGGTCGACAGATGAGTGTAATGGAGGATGGCCGCGTTCCGGTTGATGGCGACTATGTTGCCGTAGGGCGCCTCATTGGCCCCCTGCCCGACCGCCTTCATGTAGGCGAGGTTGATCTCGAATTCGCTCGCCCCCGCCATAAAGGAGTCCTTGGCAGCGATGTGACCGCGCACCCCGAGCCGGTTCGCATCGCGCAGACACTCCAGCTCATAGGGTGTCTTGTAGGCACGGTGATAGTGCAGGTAGTTGAGCACCGCCTCCGGGTTGGGCTGCCCCAGTCCCACCAGCTGGGCCACCTCGAGATGACCACCCAGATAGGCCCACTCCTGCTTGTCGGCAGGCAGGTGATCCGCCACCTGCTCAGGGCGGGTCAGGAAGCGGATGTCGAAGAAGTCGACCCAAAAGGCATTGGGCAGGTCCGCCACCTTGTGCCAGAAATCCACCGGCCGGTAGAACAGCAGCACCGGCTTGCTCACCCCGTCCACCAGCAACCAGCAGTGAGGGTTGTCCAGCACCGGCAACCAGGCCTTGAACTGGGGGTTCACCTTGAAAGGGTAATCCTGATCGTCGAGGAAGATGCGGTGGGTCTGGCCGGAATGGATGGCCAGTCCGCTGAGCCCCTGCTGTTGCAGTATGTCGCGGGTGCGCCGCTGAAGGGTATCGAGATGCTGGGCAAAAAGTTGGCTGTAAGTGCTCATGGCGTCCTGCTCCGGGCGAATGTGGCTTCAGCATAACATCAAGCGAATCAAGGCTCGAGCCGCCAGGCTTTCGCTTCGTGAGGTAACGCATAGGTCAGGGGGTTTTTGTTATGAAACGAAAACCAACAATTAACAAATAAAGAACAATTCAATACACTGCCCACAGACAGTAGATATCAGCAGTCAGGAACGATTCATGCAAAACCTTTGTCTGTGGAAACCGGATCAAGACAGGATGCAGCACTCCAACCTCCACCAGTTCATGGCCGAGGTCAACCACTTCCACGGCCTGCAACTACGCAGCTACGCCGACCTCTATCAATGGTCGGTGGAGAAGACCACCCGTTTCTGGCCGTTGGTGTGGCAGCACTGCGGTGTCAAGGGAGAGCTCGGCAACATAGTGGCGGAGAACCGCCAGGAGATGCAGCGCGCCCGCTGGTTCCCCGACAGTCGGCTCAACTTCGCCGAGAACCTGCTGCGCCGCCAGGACGAGAGCCCAGCCATCATCTCCCGCCTCGAAGGGGACACAAGTCAGACCCTGAGCTGGGCCGAGCTGGCAGATCAGGTCGCCAGGCTGGCTCAGTGGCTGCGCAGCCAGGGCATAGGCCGTGGCGACGTGGTGGCCGCCTACCTGCCCAACATCCCGCAAACCGTCGTTGCCATGCTGGCCACCACCAGCCTCGGCGCTATCTGGACCTCCACCAGCCCCGATTTCGGTGAGGCCAGCGTGGTGGAGCGCTTCGGCCAGACCCGCCCCCGGGTGCTGTTCGCGGTGGATGGCTATCGCTATGGGGGCAAAGCCATCGACATTCAGGCCAAGGTCGCCAGCATAGTGAGCCAAATCGACAGCATAGAGCAGACGGTGATGATCCCCCTGCTAGGCAATCCCCTGCAGCTCGGCCACGACTGGCTGCAGCTGCTGGCAAGCCAGCACGGTGCCCAGCTCACCTTCGAGCCAATGGCCTTCAACGATCCGCTCTATATCCTCTACTCCTCAGGCACCACCGGCAAACCCAAGTGCATCGTCCACGGCATCGGCGGCACCCTGCTGCAGCACCTGAAAGAGCACCAGCTGCACTGCGACATCAAGCCGGGGGAGCGCGTCTTCTACTTCACCACCTGTGGCTGGATGATGTGGAACTGGCTGGTGAGCGCCCTCGCCTCTGGCGCCACCCTAGTGCTCTACGACGGCTCCCCCTTCTACCCGGACGGCAATGCGCTCTGGGATCTCGCCCGCGATGAAGGAGTTTCCCTGTTTGGCACCTCCGCCAAGTATCTCGATGCCCTGCACAAGCAGGGTTATGCCCCTATCAACACCCACGAGTTGCCACAGCTGCGACTTATATGCAGCACGGGTTCCGTGCTGTCGCCGGAGGGATTTGACTACGTCTATCAGGGGATCAAGCAGGATGTGCAGCTCAGCTCCATCTCAGGTGGCACCGACATCTGCTCCTGCTTCGTCATCGGCAATCCCTTGAGTCCCGTCTATCGCGGTGAGAGCCAGGGACGCGGCCTCGGCCTCGCGGTGCAGGTATTCAACGAGGCCGGCCAGCCGGTGCAAGGGGAGAAGGGCGAGCTGGTCTGTACCAAACCCTTCCCGGCCCAGCCTATCTACTTCTGGGGCGACGAAAACGGCGAAAAGTACCACGCCGCCTACTTCGAGCGGTTCGACAACGTCTGGTGCCACGGCGACTGGATCGAGCTGACCCAAACCGGCGGCATCTTGTTCTACGGCCGCTCCGACGCCACTCTCAACCCAGGTGGCGTGCGCATCGGCACCAGCGAGATCTACCGCTATGTGGAGCAGCTCGACGAGGTAGAGGAGAGCATCGTCATCGGCCAGCAGTGGCAGCAGGACGAGCGGGTGGTGTTGTTCGTCAAGCTCAAGGCGGGCTGCAAGCTGGACGAGCCCCTGCGCGAGCGCATCTGCCAGCAAGTAAGGCAGCACTGCACCGCCCGTCACGTGCCGGCCCGCATTCTGCAGGTGGATGCCATCCCCCGTACCAAGTCCGGCAAGATAGTGGAGCTGGCGGTGCGGGAAGTGGTGCACAACAGGCCCGTCAACAACACCCATGCCCTCGCCGACCCCGAGGTGCTGAACCAGTATCGTGATCGCCCCGAGCTGGCCAGTTGACAAACAACTCATCTGAAGAGCAGGCGCCGCAAGGCGCCTCTCTTTTGCCCGTTCCGTGATGAAGAGCTTTTACTCGACAACTGTTAAACAAATGTTTTAAATAGGTGTTGAAAATGTCTCCTTTTGGATCAATAGTGAGCCTCGCCCCCTGCTGGGGAGAAAGGAGCAAAGCCCCCCACCGCGTGGGAACAAGGAGACACTCTCATGATCTACCAAGGCGAAACCCTGTCGGTCAGCTACCTCGAACACGGCATTGCCGAGCTGAGGTTTGATGCCCCGGGTTCAGTCAACAAGCTGGATCGCGCTACCCTGCTCTCGCTGAGCGAAGCGATCGCCGCATTAAAACAAGAACGTGAACTAAAAGGTCTGATCCTCACCTCCGGCAAAGACGCCTTCATCGTCGGCGCCGACATTACCGAATTCCTGGAACTGTTCGATCTGCCGCAAGAAGATCTGCTCGGCTGGCTGAAAAAGGCCAACGACATCTTCAACGCCATCGAAGATCTGCCGGTACCGACTCTCTCTGCCATCAAGGGCCACGCCCTGGGCGGCGGCTGCGAGACCATCCTCTCCACCGATTTCCGTCTGGCTGATACCACCGCCAAAATCGGCCTGCCCGAGACCAAACTCGGCATCATGCCGGGCTTTGGCGGCACTGTCCGTCTGCCGCGGGTGATCGGCGCCGACAACGCGCTGGAGTGGATCACCACAGGCAAGGATGTCCGTGCCGATGATGCCCTCAAGGTGGGTGCCATCGATGCCGTGGTCGCCCCCGCAGCGCTGCAGAGCGCCGCCGTGCAGATGATGAGAGACGCCATCGCGGGCAAGCTGGACTGGCAGAGCCGTCGCGCCGCCAAGAAGGCGCCGCTGCGCCTCTCCAAGCTGGAAGCCATGATGAGCTTCAGCACCGCCGCCGGCATGGTTGCCGCCGTGGCGGGCAAACACTATCCGGCGCCGATGACCGCAGTCAAAACCGTTGAGGCCGCCGCCGGCATGAGCCGCGACGAGGCGCTCAACGTCGAGGCACAGGGCTTTATCAAGCTGGCCAAGACCGACGTGGCCAAGGCGCTGGTCGGTATCTTCCTGAACGATCAGCACATCAAGGCGCTGGCCAAGAAGGCGGCCAAGCAGGCTGCTAAGGTCACAAGCCACGCCGCCGTGCTGGGTGCCGGCATCATGGGGGGCGGTATTGCCTACCAGTCTGCCAGCAAGGGCATCCCGGCGGTGATGAAGGACATCAACGAGAAGGCGCTGGCACTCGGTATGGGCGAAGCCACCAAGCTGCTCAACGGCCAGCTCGAGAAGGGCCGCATCGACGGCATCAAGATGGGCCAGGTGCTCTCCGCCATCACCCCGACCCTCAGCTATGACAACGTCAAGCATGTGGATGTGGTGGTCGAAGCCGTGGTCGAGAATCCCAAGGTGAAGGCCGCCGTGCTGGGCGAAGTGGAAGGGATCATTGGCGAAGACGCCGTGCTCGCCAGCAACACCTCCACCATCCCCATCTCCCTGCTGGCCAAGGGGCTGAAGCGCCCCGAGAACTTCTGCGGCATGCACTTCTTCAACCCGGTGCACCGCATGCCCCTGGTGGAGATCATCCGCGGTGAGCAGACGTCGGACGACACCATCAACCGCGTGGTGGCCTACGCCGCCGCCATGGGCAAGTCCCCTGTGGTGGTCAACGACTGCCCGGGCTTCTTCGTCAACCGCGTGCTCTTCCCCTACTTCTTCGGCTTCAACAAGCTGGTCGCCGATGGCGCCGACTTTGCGGCCGTCGACAAGGTGATGGAGAAGGAGTTCGGCTGGCCGATGGGCCCCGCCTACCTGCTGGACGTGGTCGGCATCGATACAGGTCACCATGCCGGTGACGTCATGGCGCAGGGCTTCCCGGTTCGCATGAGCAAGGAAGGTCGCACCGCCATCGACGTGATGTACGAAGTGAGCCGCTTCGGTCAGAAGAACGGCAAAGGCTTCTACGCCTACGAGCAGGACAAGAAGGGCAAGCCGAAGAAGGTGGCCGACGCCGCTGCTTACGAGCTGCTGGCCCCCATTGCCAAGCCGAAGCAGGAGTTCGACAAGGACGCCATCATCGCCCGCATGATGATCCCCATGATCAACGAGGTGGTGCTCTGTCTGGAAGAGGGCATTGTCGCCACGCCAGCCGAAGCCGACATCGCACTGGTCTACGGTCTGGGCTTCCCTCCCTTCCGTGGTGGCGTGTTCCGCTATCTGGACACTATCGGTCTGGATCGTTACGTGGCCATGGCCGACCAGTATGCCGATCTGGGCCCGCTCTACCGCGTCAGCGACAAGCTGCGTGAGATGGCCGCCCAGGGCAAAACCTTCTACTGATTGCGGAAAGGAGATCCATTCATGAAAGACGTAGTCATTGTCGACTGTATCCGGACCCCCATGGGCCGGTCCAAGGGCGGCGCCTTCCGCAACGTGCGTGCAGAAGACTTGTCCGCGCACCTGATGAGCTCCATCCTGCTGCGCAACCCCAACCTCGACCCGAACGAGATCGAGGACATCTACTGGGGCTGCGTGCAGCAGACCCTGGAGCAGGGCTTCAACATCGCCCGCAACGCCGCCCTGCTGGCCGGTATTCCGAAGCAGGTGGGGGCGGTCACCGTCAACCGCCTGTGCGGATCCAGCATGCAGGCGCTGCACGATGCCTCCCGCGCCATCCAGGTGGGTGATGGGGATATCTTCATCATCGGCGGCGTCGAGCACATGGGCCATGTGCCGATGAGCCATGGCGTCGACTTCCACCCCGGCATGGCGAAATCCGTGGCGAAAGCCTCCGGCATGATGGGGCTGACCGCCGAAATGCTCGGCAAGCTGCACGGCATCAGCCGAGCACAGCAGGACGAGTTTGCCGCCCGCTCCCACCGCCGCGCCTATGCCGCGACCGTGGAAGGGCGCTTCGCCAGAGAGATCGTCGGGCTGGAAGGGCATGACGCCAGTGGCGCCCGCTTCTTCTACGACTACGACGAGGTGATCCGCCCGGAGACCACGGTCGACACCCTGAGCCAGCTGCGCCCGGTGTTTGACCCGGTCAACGGCACCGTCACCGCCGGTACCTCCTCGGCCCTGTCCGACGGCGCCGCCGCCATGCTGGTGATGAGCGCGGACAGAGCCAAGGCGCTGGGGCTGACTCCCCGAGCCAAGGTGCGGGCCATGGCCATCGCCGGTTGCGACGCCGCCATCATGGGGTACGGCCCGGTGCCAGCGACCCAGAAGGCGCTCAAGCGTGCCGGTCTGACCGTCGGTGATATCGACCTGTTCGAGCTGAACGAGGCGTTTGCCGCCCAGTCCCTGCCCTGCGTGAAGGATTTGGGTCTGCAGGACGTGGTGGATGAGAAGGTGAACCTGAACGGCGGCGCCATCGCCCTGGGCCACCCGCTGGGCTGCTCCGGTGCCCGCATCTCCACCACCCTGATCAATCTGATGGAGGAGAAGGACGCCACCCTGGGGGTCGCCACCATGTGCATCGGCCTGGGTCAGGGTATCGCCACCGTGTTCGAGCGGGTGTGATCTAAACGGCTCACGCGAACGTGAGCCAGCATTGTCTTGTTGGGGTCGGCCGGTCCGGCCCGTTGTCGAGTCTGTGGAGCACGCCACACGGGGTGTGATCCTGCCGTCGGAATCTGCGTGTTGGCCGGCCCGTTTGGGTCGGCCTTTTTTATTCTGTTCTACCGATCAGCGCCAATTCAGGGGCTATATTGCCCATAACTTCACATTAGAGGGGGGCCTTGCTTGCTTTTTGCTCCCCCGACAGGTTCAATCTGCACAAAAAAATGGGTGGATGCACATACATATGTCAACGAGCAAACAACTGCTTATCGTCGACGACGATCAGGAGATCCGCGAGCTGCTCAACGAATACCTGACCCGGGCGGGTTTCCAGGTATTGACGGCAGCCGAGGGCAACGAGATGCGCCAGCAACTCGCCCAGCACAGCCCGGACCTCATCATTCTGGATATCATGATGCCCGGCGACGACGGCTTTACCCTGTGTCAGCAGATCCGCCGCGACTCCCAGGTCCCCATCATCATGCTGACCGCGGCCTCCGATGAGGCGGATCGGGTGATCGGCCTGGAACTCGGCGCCGACGACTACATCGCCAAGCCGTTCAGCCCGCGCGAACTGCAGGCCCGCATCAAGGCGCTGCTGCGCCGTGCCGAATTCCGCCAGCCGGAGAAAGAGAAGGAGCCGAGCCGCCGCCTGCGCTTCGCCGACTGGACCCTGGACACCCTGAGCCACCAGCTGACCCACGACGATGGCAGCCTGCTGGATCTCTCCGGCAGCGATGCCCTGCTGCTCGGCATGTTCCTGCAACAACCGGGCGTGGTGCTGGACAGAGACACCATCTCCGATGCCACCCGGGGCCGCGAGAGCCTGCCGATGGAGCGCGGCATCGACGTGCAGATCAGCCGTCTGCGCCAGAAGCTGGGTGACAACGGCAAGAGCCCGCGCATCATCAAGACCATACGCGGCAGCGGCTACATGCTGATCGCGGAAGTCCACGAGATCCCGTGAAAGGGGAGAGGCAAGCGGCACAGTGTCGCCTTGGCGGCTACATGCTGACTGACAAGAGGCACGCAATCCCATGAGAAGTCGGCGATTCTGGCAAGCACTGGTACCCCGCTCCCTGCTGTCACGGATGCTGCTGCTGTTGCTGCTCGCCATCCTGCTCTCCCAGACCATACTCACCGGCATCTGGATGCAGCAGATCCAGAAGCGGGAGCTGGAGGGCATGCTCAGCACCACCCGCAACCTGGCGCTCTCCGCTGCCTCCACCGTCAGCTTCTTCAAGTCCCTGCCACTGCAGTACCGCCACATCGCGCTGGACCAGCTGCGCAACATGGGGGGCAGCCGCTTCTTCGTGTCGCTGAACGAGGAGGAGATCCACATCAGCGCCATCCCCGACAGCGAGCGCAAGACGCTGGTGCTGAAGGAGGTGCAGGAGGTGCTGACCCGCAAGCTATCCGACGCCATGGCGATCAAGGTGGACTTCTCGCGACCCGAGGAGCTGCATGTCTTCAACAACGACACCCTGCTGGCGGATCTGCCCTCCTCCTGGGCCCGCTACACCCTGTCCCTCGAGCCCATCAATCCGCCGGTGCTGGTCACCCAGATAGAGATCGAACCGGGGGAGTGGCTCTATCTGGCGGCCCTGCTGCCCGCCCCCTACATGACGCTGGATGACACCGTCATGCCGAGCAACCAGGTGCGCTTCATCGCCCTGATGACTGTCTTCCTCTGCTTCTTCACCTTCATGCTGGTGCGCTGGCAGACCCGGCCCCTGCGTCGGCTGGCCAAGGCGGCGGTCAACCTCGGCAAGGACATCGACCAGCCGTCACTCAAAGAGGAGGGGGCGTCGGAAATCGTGGCGGCGACCCGTGCCTTCAACATCATGCAGCAGCGCATCCGCCGCTTCATAGACGACAGGGAGCGGTTGTTCAGCTCCATCTCCCACGATCTCAAGACCCCCATCACCCGGCTGCGACTGCGGGTCGAACTGCTCGACGACGAAGCCCAGATCGCCAAGTTCAACAAGGATCTGGACGAGCTGGAGCTGATGGTGAAGGGGGCGCTGCAGACGGTGAAAGAGACCGACATTCACGAGAACCTCGAGCTCATCGACATCAATGCCCTGCTGGAGCAGATGGCGGAAGCCATGAACCTGCACGAGGATCTGCTCACCATAGAGGGACACTGCAAGTGGCCCTATCGCGGCAAGCTGCTGGCCCTCAAGCGCTGCATCGGCAACCTGGTGGACAACGGCATCAAGTACGGCCATCGGGTCCGCGTCATCCTCATGGATGACGAGGAGATGCTGATCCTCTTCATCATGGACGAGGGCCCCGGTCTGCCGGAGGATCAGTTCGAACGCATCTTCGAGCCCTACTACCGCCTCAGCACGGATTCCGCCGGAACCGGACTGGGTCTGGGCATAGCCCGCAACATAGCCCACGCCCACGGCGGCGATCTGGTGCTGGAAAATCGCCCTCAGGGCGGCCTGCAGGCCACCCTCTCCCTACCAAGGCAGTAAAGCTTATGAAGTGGTTGTCGTTTCCTGTCATCGCCCTGTTGTCCCTGCCCGTCGGCGCCTCCCAAGTCGAGGTGTTGCACTGGTGGACCTCCGGCGGCGAGGCCAAGGCGGTGGAGGTACTCAAGTCGGAGTGGGCCGAACAGGGCAACCAGTGGAACGACTTCGCGGTGCAGGGCGGCGGCGGCAAGAGCGCCATGACGGTGCTGAAAAGCCGGGCACTGGCGGCCAACCCGCCGGAGGCGGCGCACCTCAAGGGCTATGAGCTGCACGAGTGGGCCAGCCTGGGTTTCCTGCGCGACCTCAGCCCCATGGCCGAACACCTCGGCTGGTACCCGCAACTCTCCCCCATGGTCCGTGACACCCTCAGCCAGAACGGTGCCCTGATGGCGGTGCCCACCGGCATCCACCGCGTCAACTGGCTGTGGCTCAACCGCAAGCTGTTCGAGCGGCTGGGACTGACGCCCCCCACCGACTGGCACCAGTTCATGACGGTGGCGGAGCAGCTCAAGGCACAGGGCGTCACGCCGCTGGCCATCGGCAACGAGCCCTGGCAGCTGGCGGTGCTGTTCGAGACGGTGGCGCTCGGCGAAGGCGGCAAGACCTTCTATCGCAAGGCGTTCCTGGAGCAAGACAGCGCCACCCTGACCGGCCCCGACATGGTGCGGGTGCTGACGCGCTTCCAGCAGTTGCGCGCCTATGTACCGGAAAAATACGCCGGCCTGAAGTGGCACCAGGCCACCAACCTGCTGGAGAGCGGTGGTGCTGCCATGCAGATCATGGGGGACTGGGTGAAGGGGGAGCTGAGCGCCGGCAACTACCGACCCGGGGATGACATCGACTGCCTGCCAAGCCCGGGCAGCCAGGGATTGTTCAGCTACAACCTCGATTCCATCGCCATGTTCAAGCAGCGGGATCCCGCCCAGCTGCAAGCTCAGGGCGAGCTGGCCAGGTTGCTGATGACCCCCAAATTCCAGGAGGAGTTCAACCGGGTGAAAGGCTCCATCCCGGCGCTCACCCAGCCTGACATGAGCAAGTTCGATCGCTGCGCCATCCGCTCCTACCATGATTTCCAGCGGGCGGAGCGGGACGGCAATCTGCTGCCCAGCATGGCGGAGGGCATGGCGGTTCCGACCAACATGCGCCAGGGGATCATGGATGTGCTGAGCAGCTTCTTCAACGACGCCAGGGCCAATCCCGAACAGACGGCGCTGCAACTGGAACGCGCCATGCGCTCGACCCGCTCAGGCGTGGAGCAGAAATGACAAAGGCGGAATTGCTCCGCCTTTGTGGGTGAATCGTCATCCGATTCAGGATTTATCGTTCTCGTCCTCATCCTCGTCGTAGTAGTCGCTGAGCTCGATCCAGAGCCCCAGCCCTATCATCACCATGGATCCGAACCAGGTACCGGTATTTCCGATCGGGCTGCCCAGCACTATCATGGCGAACGACAGGAACCCCATGCCTGCGTAGGCTTGCAATCTGCCGTAGGAGACCTGCATATTCACACCTCCTTGTTGAATATGGTTCAATTTTTATATTACTCATCGGGCAAGGTCTGGATAGAGCCGGATCACACTTTGGTTACATATGCTGGCAGAGCACCCTGATATTTGATTATTTTTTCGCCTTGAGTATCATTGGCAGCTGAATTGGTTGAAGGTTGATTATTGATGAGTGCTTTATTCTGCAATGCGACTCATGAGTTGGACGCAATCGGGCTTCGTTACCCTGAACCCATGACGATAGCGCGCAAGAAAGTGCGGCTGAAGGTTGATTATTGATGAGTACTTTATTCTGCGATGCGACTCATGAGTTGAACGCAATCGGGCTTCGTTGCCCTGAACCCGTGATGATGGTCCGCAAGAAAGTGCGGCTGATGGCGGATGGCGAGACCCTGCTGGTCAGTGCCGACGACCCCTCAACTACCCGCGACATCCCCAGTTTCTGCCGCTTCATGGATCACACCCTGATCGCCAGCGAGACAGAACAGGTTCCCTATCGCTATCTGATCCGCAAGGGTCAATAAGCCCCTGTACCGGAGCAATCCATGACGATTACCCGAATCGGCACCACGGCCCGCTGGTCTGATGTTGTCATCCACAACGGCACCCTCTATGTGGTGGAAGTCCCCGCCACCGACGAGGCCGACATCCACCAGCAGACCCGCGAAGTACTGACCAGCCTGCAGCGCCTGCTGGAAGCCAACGGTTCCGGAGTCGACAAGATCCTGATGGCCAACATCTATCTCAAGGACATTGGCGACATCGCCGCCTTCAACGAACAGTGGGACGCCTGGATCCCGGCTGGCACCGCACCGGTCCGCGCCTGCGTGCAGGCCCGCCTGGCTCACGAAGGCTACAAGGTAGAAGTGCAGCTGACCGCTGCGGTCTGAGACACGGTTCGCCCCCTCATCCCCGGCCCTTCTCCCGCGAGGGGAGAAGGGCGACAAGAGCGCCGATATCATAGGGCCACGGCACCCATAGCAAAAGGCCCCACCATCACTGGCGGGGCCTTTTCGTTACCAAAACCTGAACGACTTAGGCGGTCGGGGTCAGGGTGATGGTCACCCGACGGTTCTGGGCCTTGCCTTCAGCGGTGCTGTTGGTGGCTACCGGCTGATCCGGGCCCACACCACTGGTGGAAATGCGACTGCCAGTCACGCCCTGACCGATCAGCTGGGCGGCGACGGCATCGGCACGCTGGGCGGAGAGCTTCATGTTCAGCTCGCGGGAGCCGGTGCTGTCGGTGTGGCCGACCACATTCAGGCGAGTCTTGTCGAACTCGGCAACCACCATGGCCACGCCGGACAGGGTGTTGGCACCGGCGGCTTTGAGCTGGGCGCTGGCGCTGTCGAAGGTGACGTTGTTCGGCATGTTGAGGATCAGCTGATCGCCATTGCGGGTCACACTGACGCCGGTACCCTGCAGCTTCTCGCGCAGCTTGGCTTCCTGCACGTCCATGTAGTAACCGATACCGCCACCCAGGGCGGCGCCGGCGGCCACGCCGGTCAGGATGCCCTTCTTGCGGTCACCCTTGCTGGAAGAGAGAGCCCCCACGGCGGCGCCAGTCGCGGCACCGGCCAGTGCGCCCCAGGCCCCCTTGGAGGTCTGGGATTCACCGGTATAGGGATTGGTGGTGCAGCCAGTCATGGCGACGGTCAGGGCAAGTGCAGGAACCAGTTTCTTGAAATGCATGAAAAAACCTCTGAAAAAGAACGACTCTAGCCGATGGCCGCGCATTCTAACCCAGAGAGGCGCCAGAGTGTGACGCGCACATTGCGGATATGAACAAGGGGGCCAAAGCCCCCCTGTGTCATGCCGTGAACGGCATGGGTACTGCCTGCCCGGGCAGGCCGGACATCAATATTTGATGTCGCGCGCCTCGTCACGCCCTTCCTGCTTGTTGTCGCGATGCTCCTGACGGCAATCGGCATTGCCCACCAGGCCTTCGCGGCACTCCTGCTTGGCGTCGCGGGATTCCTGACGGGTATCCTGACGCACATCGCGCGCTTCGCGACGCTCCTGGGCCTGTTTGGTGGCCTGTGCCGGCAGGGCAGCCAACAAGGCGGTGGCTGCAAGCAGCACGAATACGGACTTCTTCATAAATGGCTCCTTGGCTGGACAAAATAGACCGGTCTGGCGTTCCTAATTATAGAATCGGGGCCACAGGCCGGTGATACAGGGAGGGCCGGGAGCCTCGGTGGCAGACCGGCCTCTTGCGAGATCAATATTTGACGTCGCGGGCCTTCTCGCGCACGTCCTGCTTCACTTCACGCTTGTCCTGACGGCACTCGTAGTTGTCTTTCTGGTCATTCTCGCGGCAATCCTGCTTGGCATCACGGATTTCCGGACGAACTTCCTGACGCACGTCACGGGAGTCCTGGCGATCGGTCGCCTGGGCGGGCAGGGTCGCCAGCAGGGAGCAGGCCGTCAGCATCAGGCTGCCGAGGGTACGGGTACGGGTGCGGAATGAATTCAGTGACATAGGTAAATCCTCGTGATGGATGTCCCAATTTTGAGCAGGAGTGACTGTATGCCAGCTGTACCGGACGGTGAATAAGGGTGCCTACCCCAGCTGACACTCGGCGTGACAGAAGCCAGAGGGTTGATGATCGCTCATCATGTCAGCCACCGGCATGACAGCATGACGGCATGACGGCATGACGGATAGTGCTGCCGCGGCCCCGTCGCCACGACAGACGGGGCAATGTCGGAAGTGCTTGCCCCCCCAGATACGGGGTTGCTGCTCGACGGCCAATAACCCCAGAGTGGGGGACATTCTTCACGGAGCCATGCCCATGTCATCCCTGCCCCACCCCGCCCTGCTCGTCATCGACATCCAGATCGGTCTTCTTCACGGCCCGGAGGCACCCCATGCCAGTGCCAAGACCCTGGCCAACATCAACCGCCTGAGCCAGGCGGCCCGCGCCGCCGGGGCCCCTGTGCTGGCGGTACGCCACACAGGTCCGGCCGGCAGCCCCATCGCCGCTGGCAGCCCGCTCTGGCAACTGGCACCTGAACTGGTTGTCGACGAGGCCGACCGGGTGTTCGACAAGCAGCGTCCCAGCGCCTTTCATGGCACCGGCCTCGACGGCTGGCTGAAGGAGGACAAAGTGCAGACCCTGATCGTCACCGGCATGAAGACCCAATACTGCATAGACAGCACCTGCCGGGCGGCGGCAGATCTCGGCTACGCCGTAGTGCTGGTGAGCGATGCCCACACCTGCATGGACACGCCGCAACTGACCGCCGCCCAGATCATCGCCCACCACAATGCCACCCTGGCCGGCCCCTTCGTGCGGCTGATGAGCAGCGACGAGGTGTGTGACACGCTGACCCACACCCTTCAGCCCTACTGATTCAGGACCAAAGAAAAGGGAGGCCTTAGCCTCCCTTTTCTTTGACATTCGCCCGATCTACCCCTGCTGCTGGCACTCGGCGTGGCAGGGGCAGGTCACCAGATGATCGTTCACCATGCCCACCGCCTGCATAAAGGCGTAGCAGATGGTGCTGCCGACGAAGGTGAAGCCGCGCTTCTTGAGCGCCTTGGACATGGCATCCGACTCCGGTGAAGTCGCCGGAATGTCACCGTTGCCCTGGCGCTGGTTGACGATGGGGGCGCCGCCCACAAAGCCCCACAGATAATCGACAAAGTCGATGCCCTCGGCCTCCAGCGCCAGATAGGCGCGGGCATTTTTGATGATCGACTGCACCTTGAGCCGGTTGCGGATGATGCCGGTGTCCTGCATCAGCCGCTCCACATCCTGCTCGTCGAACCGCACTATGCGCACCGGATCGAAGTCGGCATAGGCGCGATGGTAGCTCTCGGTACGCTTGAGGATGGTGATCCACGACAGCCCCGCCTGCTGACCGTCGAGGCAGAGCTTGGCAAACAGCTCCCGCGGGTCACGGACCGGCCTGCCCCACTGCTTGTCATGGTATTCGATGTATTCCGGGTCCTTGGTCACCCAGGCACAGCGCAGTTCCATTTCCTCTCCCTTGTCATTTCATCGGCCATCGGCAGGCCGCTTCCGTCGGCGACATCATAGGGCAAACGGCAGCATAGCCCCACTAATCCCCTGTAATTTCGCCTATTATCCGACCATGCCAGACGGTATACTCCCTCGGTTCACATTCAGCAAATCTTGCTCTGATTTTCACTTCGCGCGAAAAAAATTATGCAAAAATTCGATGTCAAAACCTTTCAGGGCCTGATCCTGCAGCTGCAGGACTATTGGTCCCGCCAGGGCTGTACCATCATTCAGCCGCTGGATATGGAAGTGGGTGCCGGTACTTCCCACCCCATGACCTGTCTGCGTGCCCTGGGCCCGGAGCCCATCGCCTGCGCCTACGTGCAACCGTCCCGCCGTCCGACCGACGGCCGCTACGGTGAAAACCCGAACCGCCTGCAGCACTACTACCAGTTCCAGGTGATCATCAAGCCTTCCCCCGACAACATTCAGGAACTCTATCTGGGCTCCCTGAAAGAGCTGGGCATGGATCCTGAAATCCATGACATCCGCTTCGTCGAAGACAACTGGGAAAACCCGACACTGGGTGCCTGGGGTCTGGGTTGGGAAGTGTGGCTGAACGGCATGGAAGTGACCCAGTTCACCTACTTCCAGCAGGTTGGCGGCCTCGAGTGCAAGCCGGTCACTGGCGAGATCACCTACGGTCTCGAGCGTCTGGCCATGTACATTCAGGGCGTAGACAGCGTCTACGATCTGGTCTGGTCTGACGGCCCGCTGGGCAAGACCACCTACGGCGACGTGTTCCACCAGAACGAAGTGGAGCAATCCACCTACAACTTCGAACACGCAGACGTGGAGTTCCTGTTCCACTGCTTCGAGCAGTACGAGAAGGAAGCCCAGAATCTGCTGGCACTGGAAAAACCGCTGCCGCTGCCTGCCTACGAGCGCATCCTCAAAGCCGCTCACTCCTTCAACCTGCTGGATGCCCGCAAGGCCATCTCGGTCACCGAGCGTCAGCGCTACATCCTGCGCATTCGCACCCTGACCAAGGCCGTGGCGGAAGCCTACTACGCCTCCCGCGAAGCGCTGGGCTTCCCGATGTGCCAACGCGGCAGCGACGAGAACAAGCAAGGTTAAGGAACGGACATGGCACAACATACATTTCTGGTAGAGATCGGTACTGCTGAGCTGCCGCCCAAAGCCCTGCGCTCCCTGGCCGAAGCCTTTGCCGACAACCTCAAAAGCGAACTGGCCAAGGCCGATCTGGCCTTCGGCGACGTCGAGTGGTTTGCCTCTCCGCGCCGCCTGGCGCTGAAGGTGCACGCGCTGGCCGGCGAACAGCCGAGCAAGAGCGTCGAGAAACGCGGCCCGGCCGTGGCTCAGGCGTTCGATGCCGAAGGCAAGCCGACCAAGGCAGCCGAAGGCTGGGCCCGTGGCAACGGCATCACCGTTGAGCAGGCCGAGCGTCTGGTCACCGACAAGGGCGAGTGGCTGGTTCACACCGCCAAGGTTGAAGGCCGTCCGGCCAAAGATCTGCTGGGCGAGCTGGTTAGCCAAGCACTGGCCAAACTGCCGATCCCGAAGATGATGCGCTGGGGCGACAAGACCATCCAGTTCGTGCGTCCGGTCTTCACCGTGACCCTGCTGCTGGATGGGGATCTGGTGCCCGCTCACATTCTGGGTATCGACTCTGCCCGCACCATTCGCGGTCACCGCTTCATGGGCGAGAGCGAGTTCACCATCGACAACGCCAGCCAGTACCCGCAGATCCTGCAGGAGCGCGGCATGGTGATTGCCGACTTCATGGCGCGCAAGGCCAAGATCAAGGCTGACGCCGAAGCGGCCGCTGCCGCCTTTGGTGGCGTAGCCGATCTGGACGACGCCCTGCTGGAAGAGGTCACCGCACTGGTCGAGTGGCCGGTAGTGCTGACCGCCAACTTCGAAGAGAAGTTCCTGGCCGTTCCCGCTGAAGCACTGGTTCACACCATGAAGGGTGACCAGAAGTACTTCCCGGTCTACGACAAGAACGGCAAGCTGCTGCCGAAGTTTATCTTCGTCACCAACATCGAGTCCAAAGACCCGAGCCAGATCATCAGCGGCAACGAGAAGGTGGTTCGCCCCCGTCTCTCAGACGCCGAGTTCTTCTTCAAGACCGACCTCAAGCAGACCCTGGCCTCCCGCCTGCCGCGCCTTGAAACCGTGCTGTTCCAGCAACAGCTGGGCACCGTCAAGGCCAAGGTCGAGCGTATCGAGACCGTCGCCGGCTTTATCGCCGAGCGCATCGGCGCCGACGTGGCTCAGGCCAAGCGTGCCGGTCTGCTCTCCAAGTGTGATCTGATGACCAACATGGTCGGCGAGTTCACCGACACCCAGGGTGTCATGGGGATGCACTACGCCCGTCACGATGGCGAAGACGAAGCGGTTGCCGTGGCCCTCAACGAGCAGTACATGCCGCGCTTTGCCGGCGATGCCCTGCCGTCCGGTCTGGTTGCCTGCGCCGTCGCGCTGGCCGATAAGTTCGACACCCTGGCCGGTATCTTCGGCATCGGCATGCTGCCGAAGGGTGACAAGGACCCGTTCGCCCTGCGTCGCGCCGCCATCGGTGCCCTGCGCATCATGACCGAGAAGCAGCTGGATCTGGATCTGGTTGAACTGGTTGAAGAAGCGGTACGCGTCTACGAAGGCAAATTGACCAACAAAACCGTCGTCACCGACGTGGTCGACTTTATGCTGGGCCGCTTCCGCGCCGCCTATCAGGACGAAGGCATCGGTGCCGACGTGGTGCTGGCCGTACTGGCCCGCCGCCCGACCCGTCCGCTCGACTTCGATCGTCGCGTCAAGGCCGTCAGCCACTTCCGCACGCTGGATGCCGCACTGGCTCTGGCTGCCGCCAACAAGCGCGTGAGCAACATTCTGGCCAAGGTCGAAGGCGAACTGCCGACTGCCGTCAAACCGGAACTGCTGGTCGATGCCGCCGAGAAGGCGCTGGCCACCCAGGTTGCCGAACTGCAAGCCGAACTGGCCCCGCTGTTCGCCGCCGGTGACTATCAGGCTGCTCTCACCCGTCTGGCCGCCCTGCGCGAGCCGGTCGACACCTTCTTCAACGAAGTCATGGTGATGGCCGATGACGAAGCCCTCAAGGCCAACCGTCTGGCACTGCTGAACAACCTGCGCAACCTGTTCCTGCAAGTAGCGGATATCTCCCTGCTGCAGTGATTCTGGTTGAGTCAGTGATATTAAAAACGGCGCCGTAAGGCGCCGTTTTTTATTGAGTCCTTACCAATACATTCACTAATAAAAAAGGCGGTTTAATTGTGAAGAAATAATTAATAGAACTACCTAATTGGTCCTCCAATGTGATGTAGAGTGCCAGTTAGTTTGTCTGAGTTGGTGTCTCCATGACAACTTCCATTGACTGGCTTTTAATCACTCTTAGTGGAGTGAAATTCATAACGAATCGTTTGAAACATCCAAGGTCAATATAATCTCTAAGGGATTTTGTAAACTCTTGTATTTCAGAAAACTTATTTTTAAGGTGCCTATCATATTCGAGCCTTAGCCCTGTTAATTCCCACTCCTGCTCACCTTGGGAGGCTTTTCTAATCTCTATATCTAGCATGGCTCTTTGTTCTAGCATTGACGCAAGTTGCGCATGATGCGAGTTCAATGCAGTGGTTTGCATTCGGATTAAAAAAAGCTCTGTAGGTCTAAATTTTGCTGGTGTATAAAGTAACGTATTTTCGTAATCTTGAAGCAAAGCAAGACCATTCAATGTGAATTTCCCACGAGAAGATAACCCATCAATTTCATTATTTAGAACACCTATATTAACTTGACATCGCATTATATTAGATTCGGTTAGATGATGGATTTGCATTCTAGCCGATTTGTTATAGCTTAATTTATTAAAAAATCCCGAGAGAAGCGATACAAGTATCGTAAGTATTACTCCGACCAACGCACCTAATAAAGCAGCAAAGATCGTGAGGTATAAGTTTGATGTTTTTAATTGTTCTGATAACTCAACAAAGAATTGCCTTATAAATTCTACAATATCCATAATTACTACTCACATCCCTAAATAGATTTAATAAAAACACATTAACACAATTAAAAAATGTGACACCCACCAATTTTTCTCTCATCCGAGCAGCCCGTAGGTTCGATTAGCCGTCAGGCGTAATCGGACGTTCGCGTAAATCACGCCAGCGGTGCAGGCCGGTTTTAAACACTGGCGGGAGATGGGCGCAATCTTATCCCCGATCCCGACCCGATCACCGGAATTACCCCTCTCGGGAGAGATGAGCTGTTATCATTTGAGCCAGCAAAAGCTGGGACACCCACCTAACCCCAGCGTTGACAACTCACTCCCCCTCCACTTTCCTTACACCGAGAGACCCGAGGAGAGAGCCGCCATGACCATCGCCCGTTCACGCCAGATCAGCCTCGCCGATACGCCTTACTACCACGTGGTCAGCCGCTGTGTCCGGCGGGCCTTTCTTTGCGGCCAGGATGATCACTCCGGCCAAAGCTACGAGCACAGGCGCCAATGGGTTGCCGACAAACTGGGCCAGCTGTCACAGGTCTTTGCCATCGGTATCTGCGCCTATGCCGTGATGAGCAATCACTATCATCTGGTACTCAAGGTGCAGGCCGACATGGCTAATGAGTGGAGTGAACGGGAGGTGGCGGAACGCTGGTTACGTCTGTTTCAGTGGCCCTTGCTGGTGCGGCGCTGGTATCAGGGAGATGAACTGATAGAACCCGAGCTGGACGTTGTACACCAGCTGATCGTCCAGTGGCGGGAGCGTCTCTATTCCATCAGCTGGCTGGTGCGTCTGCTGAACGAGTCGCTGGCCCGCCAGGCCAATCAGGAAGATGGCTGCAAAGGCCACTTCTGGGAGGGCCGCTTCAAAAGCCAGGCGCTGCTCACCGAGTCGGCCCTGCTGGCCTGCATGGTCTATGTCGACCTCAATCCCATACGGGCTGGCATTGCCGCCACACCGGATGAGAGCGACTTCACCAGCATTAAGCAACGTATTGATAAAGTAGCTTATTTTGTCACACCGGCCCCCTTGCTGCTGCCTTTTGCAAGAGAAGGAAAACCAGAGGCACTTCCCTGCTATTTTGCCGATTATCTGGCGCTGGTGGATTGGACAGGGCGAGCCATTCGCTTAGATAAACGAGGCAACATCCCGCATCATCTCGCACCTGTGCTCCAGCGCCTGGGCATAGAAGAGGGGCAATGGTTGGGGCAAGTCACCCTGTTTCGGCGTCACGGTATCCGGGCGATTGGCGACAAGCGTTGCTGCCAGCGCTACGCGATCCATTGTGGCCAGACTCGATGTTACCAACCCAGACCTTGAGACCTGAAAAACTCGCGAGTTCACCACCAATTCATCGATGACAACGGCCCTCTTTGGCGTTGCACGGGCACTGATTGCCCACTGGCAGCCACTGACGCTCGTTCAACCTCACAGCTAGCACTACCACCACCGTTTCATACCTTCGAATCAGTCTGCACATGAGCGGGACTTTCAAGTTATCCACCATTTCCAATTGATGGGTGTCCTAGTTTAGGGCCCCTATCCGATGGGTGTCCTAATTTACTGCGAACCCAATACAAAAGGCGCCAGAGGGCGCCTTTTGATGATCGGCAGCGGCGAACGACGCCGACTCGACTGCACGGAACCTCTTACTCCACTGGCGCCATCAGGTGCTGATAAGGGGTGCCAGACCACATGATGTAGGGGGCCGACGTGTCCGGATCTGCACCCTTCGGATACATATCGTAAAAGGCATCATCCGCCCCGACGATCATCACATGGGGCCCGGTCTGCAACCAGTTGTTGCTGGTGGTGGGCTGGGTCGCGTAGGGGTCGATGTTGCTGGCATCGGTGCCGCCCTTGAGCATATACATGAAGCCGATCTTGCCCTTCGGCGGCATCTCGTGGCTGATCCAGGCGTGAGCCCAGGCCATCGCCGCCGCGTCCATGCACATGGGATCCGGACCCGGTGTGGCCGGGTTGTCGGGCATGCAAGTGAAGCCGTTGCTGCCCTCACGCAGGGTATGCATCTTACCATCGGCGTCCATGGCCACTATGGTAGCGCCGGCACCGACTTTGACGGGGGCCGCCGCCATGGCGCTGGTGATCATCGCCTCATCTGTCATGGCTGGCATGCTGGCAGCCTCTTCGGCCTGGGCCGGTGTGATCAGGGTGATGGCCGCGAGCACGCTCAGGGCCAATAGGTGTTTGCACATAACATCTCTCTCCCAATTGGGTGA
Organism: Aeromonas sp. sif0611; assembly: GCF_019218845.1. NCBI lineage: Bacteria > Pseudomonadati > Pseudomonadota > Gammaproteobacteria > Aeromonadales > Aeromonadaceae > Aeromonas > Aeromonas sp. sif0611. Next base: position 24,242 of record NZ_JAHUWU010000013.1, read on the forward strand.
ATACGATGCAAAACAAGATCACGCACGGCCTGGCTACCATGGCGGCCGTGCTGCCGGGCGCAGCTGTCTGGTGGATGGACGGGGTGATCGCAAGCTGGCAGCCCGGAGACAGTGACTCGCGGGCGCCATCTGTCTGACTATAGCCCCTACAGACCCCTGCACCGATGCGCTGTCGTGGAGCCATCACGTCGTGACGACCGAGGCGTTATGCAGCGCAAGACCCTGGCCCAGCTGCTGGCCCCCTACTGGTGGGGACGGCGTGCTTTGCCGCCGGCATCTATACCCTGCCCATACTGATCGCTCCATCCGCACCAAGCACTGAACAGTGCGGCGGCCAATCAGCAGCAGGCAAGCTTTAACGGCACCTTTCGCCGAGATCTGAACAAGAAACCATTCCAGGACACCCATCGCTGTACACCCTATTTTCCCTCATCGATATCAACTCTCGGTGGATGTCCCAACTTTATCCGTTGGTAACAAGAGCCTGCAGAGTAATGGCACTGCCAAGGCAGCGCGTCGATGGCGGACGAAGTGTCAGCCCTCAGCTACCCATGCTGACCACAGCAAAACGGCGCCCGGAGGCGCCGTTTTTTCTACATCGGATCGCAAGGGATGCCGATCAGCCGGTATAGGCGGGCAGCAACCCCGCCATGTTGAGCAGATGGAAGGCGGCGGTCAGCACGCCGAACAGGATCACCAAGACGATCATCAAGATACCGCCGGGCGCACGGAAGCCCTCGCCCTGGTTGCCATTACGCGCCGCCTTGCGCACCTTCCAGGCCAGCAGGGGCGGTATGATGCAGGTCCACAGGGTGGCCACTGCGCCCGCATAGCCGATGGCCATCAGAAAGCCGAACGGGAACAACAAGGAGAGCACCAGAGGCGGCAGGAAGGTGACGCCCCAGGACTTGGCGCGACCGGCGCGGCTGTTGTCGAACTTGAACAGATCCGCCAGATAGTCGAACACCCCCAGGCCAACCCCGATGAAGGAGGAGAGGATGGCCGCCATGGAGAAGGCGTTGAGGGCATTGGCCACCGCCTGGGATTCGATCACCGAGCCCAGGGTCTTGAGCAGGGCATCCACATTGCCCCCCTCTGCGATCACCGGGCCAAACTCGCTGCGCGGCAGGTTGCCGAACACGCTGGCCAGCCAGATGAGGTAGAAGGTCAGGGCGATGACAGTCCCCCCCAGAATGGCGCGGCTGGCGCGGCGCTCCTCGCCATAGTAGGCCCGCATGGACGACACCGAGTGGTGATAGCCGAACGAGGTGAGCGCCACCGGCAGCATCACCAGGGCATATTGGGCGTAGTGGGTCTCACTGCCGACTCGATCGAGCAGCAGGTCGAGGCGAATGTTCATCGACAGGCCGGAGATGCCAAAAACAAAGCTCAATCCCATCAGGATCACCAGCAGCACCGAGATGCGGTCTACCGCCCGGGTGGAGTGCCACACCAGCACCGAGAAGACCAGGGTGAACAGCACCGAGGACCAGTGGCTGCCCATCCCCGTCATGCCATCTATGATAAGACCGGCCGAGGTGATGTAGGCGTAGAGCAGGATGCCGCCGACGAAATAGACGCTGAGATTGTTGAGGGCATTGACCTTCTCCCCCAGCAGATCCCGGGTAACGGTATCGAAGGAGACGCGTAGCGGATAACCCTTGTAGGATTCGAGCAGCATCCAGCCAGAGATCGTCATCACCACCATGGTCAGCGCCACCGCGAGCATGGACCAGAGGCTCCAGGCCCCCGCACCCGCACTCGGCAGGCCTAGCATGCCAGCTCCCACACAGACGCCGGCAATGATGCATGCCCCGCCCACCAACGATGGTTTATGTTCCATTTACTTCCCCAAAGACGATTGTTGATCTGGTCGCGACCGCGGACCGTTGCATCTGCTACGCCGGTTGTCATCGTAAGATCGCGCTCATCTGTGCTATCGGTGCCCAGCCGCTTGCTGCTGCATCGGCGGCAGAAGCTGTGCTATCGACGCCCAGCCGCTTGCTGCTGCATCGGCGGCAGAAGCTGTGCTATCGACGCCCTGGCCACTTGCTTCTGCGTCAGCGAGGCAAGACGTGGCTGAGGCTAGCTACCGATCCCAACATGGCAGCAAGGCGGCCATGTTGGGGGTGTGACTTTACCCTGCTCCCCCTCAGGTATCAAATCCGGGGGCGAATTGACGGGAAATGGGGGCGATGTCCGGCCGTTAACCCCAAGTTTGGGGCGTCTCAGGCCCCGGACACGACAAGGGCGCCCGCAGGCGCCCCGTGTCGGTTTCCCGGAGGATCCAGGTTATCCCGTATAGATGGGCAACATGCCCGCCATCGCCATCAGGTGAAAGGCCGCCGTCAGCACCCCGAAGACGATGACGGCCACCACCATGGGCTGGCCGCCGGGCGCCTTGAAACCGCCCCCTTGTGGCGTCAGCTCCCGGGACTTTTTCGCCAGCAGGGCTGGAATGATGCAGGCCCAGACGGTCGCCGCGGCCCCGGCATAACCGATGGCCACCACGAAACCGAAGGGGAACAGCAAGGAGAGCAGCAGCGGTGGAAGGAAGGTCACACCCCAGGACTTGGCACGGCCGGCGCGGCTGTTGTCGAACTTGAACAGATCCGCCAGATAGTCGAATACCCCGAGCCCGACCCCGATGAAGGAGGAGAGGATGGCCGCCATGGAGAAGAGGTTGATGGCGTTGGATACCCGCTTGGATTCGATCACCGAGGCCAGCGCCCCGAGCAGCACATCGACGTCGCCCCCCTTGGCGATAACGGGGCCGAAGGCACTGCGGGGCAGGTTGCCGAAGATGCTCAGCAGCCACAGCAGGTAGAGCGCCAGGGCTATCAGGGTGCCCCCCAGGATCGCCTGTTTGGCCTTCTGCTCCTCGCCGTAATAGGCCCGCATCGACGCCACCGAGTGGTGGTAGCCGAAGGACGTCAGCGCCACCGGCAACATGGCCAGGGCATAGGGCGCCTGACCCAGCTCCTCGGTGAGGGAGTGGAACAGCCTGGTCGCGTCTATGTTGGCGGCAAGGCCCGATACCCCGAACACGAAGCTCAGCACCATAAAGGCGATCAAGACGACCGAAATCCGATCCACCGCCCGGGTCGAATGCCAGACGAAGCAGGAGAACACCAGCACGAACAGCACGGAGGCGAACTGGCTATTGATGCCGAGCAGGCCGCTCAGGATCAGACCCGAGGAGGTGATATAGGCGTACAGCAGAATGCCGCCGACGAAATAGACAGTCAGATTGTTGAAGACATTTATTTTGTGACCGAGCAGATCCTTGGTCACCGAATTAAAAGAGGCGGTCAATTCATAGGGCTTGAAGGCTTCCAGCAACATCCAGCCGGAGACCGTCATGATGATCATGGTGAGAATAATGGCCAGCGATGACCAGCTGGTCCAGGCGCCCGCCCCCGCACTCGGCAATCCCAGCATGCCGGCGCCGACACAGACGCTGGCAATAATGCAGGCCCCTCCCGTCACGGATGGTTTCGATGTCATGTGTTGTCACTCCCGAAATTTCACAGAGCTGCGAAAAAAAGGGGCACCCGATAAAGTGCCCCTGACTCGTTATGCTTCTATTAATTTTTCATTCTTGTTGCTGGTCGCTTGCTTGTTATTGTCGACCTCTTTCAGTCTGGCGGTGAAATGGCGCAGTACCGCCGGCTCATAGATAAAGTCCAGACCCTTCACCCGATGGGCGTTCTTCTTCACCTCGCCAAATGCCTCGATGACGAAGTCCATGTGGGTCTGGGTATAGGTGGCACGCGGTATGGTGAGACGCAGCAGCTCCGCCGGACAGGGGTGCTGCTTGCCGGTAGCGGGATCCCGTCCCAGCAACAGGGAGCCGATCTCCACCGCACGGATGCCCGCGACCTTGTATAGCTCGCACGCCAGGGCGTGGGCCGGGAACTGATCCGCCGGGATATGGGGCAGCAGCTTGCCCGCATCCACGAAGGCCGCGTGGCCCCCCGCCTGCTGGCACACCACGCCGATGGCCTCGAGACCATCCACCAGGTACTGCACCTGACCGATGCGATAGGCCAGCCAGTCCTGGCGCATGCCGTCCCGCAAGCCCACCGCGAGCCGTTCCATGGCGCCGCCCTCCAGACCGCCGTAGGTCGGGAAGCCCTCCTGCACCACGCACAGGGTGCGGCACTCGGTGTAGACGTCCAGCATGCTGTCGTCCTTGAAGCAGAGCAGCCCCCCCATCTGCACCATGGCATCCTTCTTCGCCGACATGGCGAGGCCGTCGGCGTACTTGTAGGACTCCAGGGTGATCGCCTCTATGCTCCAGTCGGCGTAGCCGGGCTCGCGCTGCTGGATGAAGTAGGCGTTCTCGGCGAAGCGGGCCGAGTCCATGATGACCGGAATGTCGTACTTGCGGGCGATGGCGTACACCGCCTTCAGGTTGGCGATGGAGACCGGCTGGCCACCGGCGGAGTTGCAGGTGATGGTGCTGACGATGTAGGGCACGTTGGCGGGACCCGCCTCCAGGATGGCCTCCTCCAGCTTGACCAGATCGAAGTTGCCCTTGAAGTCGGCGGTGACCGAGGTGTCGAACGCTTCCTTGGTGTAGACGTTCTTCGCCACGCAGCAGTTGATCTGGGTGTGACCCTGGGTGGTGTCAAAGAAGTAGTTGGAGAGCGCCACCATCTTCTTGCGATCCAGCCCCTTCTCCTGCTCCCGCTTCTTGATCAGCACCGGGATGTAGATCTGCTCGGCGCCGCGCCCCTGGTGGGTAGGGATGGTAAGGGAATAACCGAAGATCTCCTGCACCGCCCGCTGCAGGGCGTAGTAGCTGCGGCTGCCGCTGTAGGCCTCGTCGCCGCGCAGCATGGCAGCCTGCATGTCCTGGGTGATGGCGCCGGTGCCACTGTCGGTCAGCAGGTCGATGAAGACGTCTTCACTGTCCAGCAGGAAGGGGTTCATGCCCGCCCGGACGATGGCCTCTTCCCGGTAGGCACGGGTGGTACGCTTGACCGGCTCGATGACACGAATGCGGAACGGTTCGGGAAGATGCTTGAAGTTTTCCATGGATAGACACCCTTGCTTTAAATATTCAGGATGAATCTCATCACCCGCCATCAATAAGCAGTTGGCAGGTAGCAAATAATGAGATCGGGTGCACGACATCGCCTCGCCAATAAACAAGGTGAATGAAGGTGCAGATTATTTCAGATTAGGTATTCAGACGGACTCGTTGCATCCAGATAAATGCACAAGCACCGCGGGGGATATTACAGCGGGAAGAAGAACGCGATTTTATGGTCCAGGGTAAACCACTTGGGATAGCTGACCTTGATATGCATGTTGTTGCTCATCTGGTTGGAATTAACAACGCCCATTAACAGGGTCCATTATGGTGAGCCCTTGCATATGATCAATTGCAACATGAGCAATTTGGGATGGCGCTAACAGTTTGACGGGGGATTTTTATACACCCCGGCTCGCGCCCCCTGACGCGCACTCTCCCTGGCCGATGGCTCAATGATTCAGCCAGGGCAACCGCTGCAGCAAGTCATGACGGTCGGCAAGCGGTGTCTGGCCGACCCAGATATCCAGCAGGCCGTAGGAGAGCAGCGGCAACACCAGCAGCAACAGGCAGAGCAGCCCCAGCAACCGCCGGGGGCTGAGCCGGCGGTGTGGTGTGCCAAGGTGCAGCGCATCGGCCCGCCTGGGGCAGGCGGCGACGCAGCTCAGACAACTGGTGCACTCCAGGCTTCGCACCGCGATGAGCTGGTGCACCTGAATGCGTGACGGGCAGGCCCGGCTGCACTTGTCGCAGTCGTGACCGGAACTTCGCAGGCAGCGGACCGGGTCACGGCGAATGCGCAGGGGCGTCAGCAGACCGAGCAGAGCGAGCCAGGCGCCATAGGGACAGAGATAACGGCAGAAGCCCTGGCGGAAGGTAGCGGTGAGCAGCAGCACCCAGCCAAGGCAGAGGCCGGAGACCAGGGACAGGTTGAAGAAGAAGGCCCCCATCTTCATGTCTGCGGCCTGATGGTAAGGGCTGGCGAGATAGCCGGGCAGGGCTGCGGCGGGCACCGCCAGCAATATGATGAAGAGCAAAAAGCCGAGCACCAGGAATTTCTGGGCCCGCAGCAGCCAATCCAGCCAGCGCGGCGGCGTCCACTCCCCCGGCAGCAGGCGGTTGCGCAGGCCGTGTAGCCACTCCCCCACCACCCCCAGGGGGCAGAACCAGGCGCAGAACGCCCGCCCCAGCAGCAGGGCCGACAGACTGAGCACCAGCACCGTAATGGTGGCCGCCGGATGGTGCGGATCCACCAGCCCCTGCCCAAGCCAGGCCCGCAGCCCGAGCCCGCCGGCGATGGGCAGGAAGCCGTCCACCACGTCCGGGCGAACCAACCAGGGACTCGTCCCCTGACCCAGCTGCCAGACATGCAGACCATATTGCACCGCCACCAGCCCCCAGCAGAGCAGCAGCAGATGGCGGGCCCAGGCCCGCAGCGGCTGGCTGCCGAGCTCGCCGAGTGCCGGCTGCGGTCTGTATCTGTGCCACAGGGCAAGCGCGGCGGCCACCAGCCCCAACGCGAGCCAGAGCAGGCTGTCCGTCGCCACCAGCCAGAGCAGGAACAACAGGCCGAGGGCGAGGCGCCACGGCCAACCGGATCGCGCCTGCCACGCCAGCAGCACCAGATAGACCAGGCCGGCGGCCATGGTCATGGCTTCAATCAGGCTCATGCCTCTCCCTCATGGGACTCATTCGGATAAGGGTGGCAGGATAACGAACATCTGAGTTGATTGTTTTGATCTGCATGGGCAGAGGGGGCATTCCACAGGATTGTCCCCCGCCGACGCTCATCCTTTGCGGCTGTTGAACAGGGGTTGATCGGACTCGGCCTGCTCGGCCCAGAAGTGGATGTTGAAGCGGGCATCCTCCGACAGCTCGACCCTGTGCCAGTACCGGGGCGGGCTGGTGGCAAACTCCCCGGCCCGGATCACCAGGCTCAGTTCCGGCTCCTCGGCCTGTTCGTCGGCAAAACCGTGGTAGGTCACGGACCCCTCCATCACGCAGAGCTGGCCGAACACGCCAGCCGCGGTGTTGTGGTGGGTGAGCAGGGCCTGGGGCACATTCTCGCGGGTGAAGAAGGGGGTGGAACGACGCACCACCCAGTGAGACGGGATCAGTTGCATGGACATATCAGTTCTCCTCGAGTGGCCGGGTCGACCCGGCCGGTGCAATGAAAAGGATTAACGGGGCAGCTGACGCAGCAGCGGGAAGGCGGCGCTCATCTGATCGCCCCCCACCACGAAGCCGCACAGCTCGCCGGCTTCATCGTGCGCCTCGGCCACCATGCCGTGGCTGTTCCAGCGGCACTGCCAGGCGAGATCCTCACCCCGGGTGCGGCCCGCCAGTTGCAGCGGGTAGCGCGGGGTCTTCACCTTCACCAGCATGGGCGGCAGGGTCAGGGGGGTCGGCGTGCCGAGCAGGGTGCGCGCCAGCGCATTGGCTCCCAGCACGATTGGTTGCAGGAAGGGGAGCAGCTGACCCTGCCACTGCACACAATCCCCCAGCGCGAAGATATGGGGATCGCTGGTCTGCAGCCGATCGTCGACCAGGATGCCGCGCTCCACCTCCAGCCCGGCCTGCCGGGCCAGGGTCAGGTTCGGCCTAAGGCCGATCGCGGCGATCACCAGATCCTGTTCGCTGACGCGGCCATCGGTCAGGGTGACGCGCCAGCCATCGCCGGGCTGGGCGTCTATCCTGGCGATGCCCAGCCCGAACTGCAGAGTGACGCCCTGGCAGCGCAGCGCCTGTTGCAGCGGCTGGGTCAGGGTGGCGGGCAGCAGGGCACTGAGCGGGCTGTCGGCCAGATCCAGCAGGGTGACCTCGCGGCCATCGCTCGCCATGTCCATCGCCAGCTCGCAGCCAATGAGACCGGCCCCCAGCACCAGGATGCGGCGGGCATGCTGGATTGCTCCCTCGGCGGCGGCGTACTCCTGCTGGCTGTTGAGGGTGACCAGATGCTCGCTGCCCGGCAGGTCGGGTCGCGCCGCGCTGGCACCGGTGGCCAGCACCAGCTGGCCGTAAGGGAACTCTCCCTGTCCGGTCAGCACCACCCGCCGGGCGGGATCTATGCTCAGTACCGGACAGTGGGGCAGCAGCGTGACGCGCTGCTGCTCGGCAAAGTCGCTGCCGCTCTGGCGGGTCATGGCGGCGGCGGCGCAGCCCCGGCTCACCACGTGGCTGAGATCCGGCTTGTTGTACTCGTCACCGCTGTCGGCGGTGATGAGACGGATGGGCTGCTCCCCATCCAGCTTGCGCAAACTCTTGACCAGCTGCTGGGCGGCAAAGCCGCTGCCGATCACCACGATCTCCCGGCTGGCACCGGCGTCACTCAGGGTTGCTGCATTCATACACAGGCCTCCGCCCCACAGGGTTCAAATACCTCCTTGCCGATGCCGCAGCCCGGGCAGAGGAAGCTGTCAGGTACCTGGGCCCAGGGGGTGCCAGGTGCCACCAACTGATCCGGCTCGCCGAGAGCCGGGTCATAGACCCACTGGCAGACGGTGCAGAGCATGGGCTGGTCATCGTCCCATTCACCGGCGGCCGGTGCGGCTTGCGGCGCCTTGGCGATCACCGGGGCAGGCGTCACCGCCGTCTGGGTTGTGGTGATCGGGCGGGATGCCTCAAGCGGATGCAGCGCCCACTGACGGGCGAGCTGGCGACCGTGCTCGCGGCACTCGGCCAGGGCCGAACCATCCGGGCGCCACTTGGCCTTGAGGGAGAGGCTGATGTCAAAGCCCGCGTCCATCAGCCGGGTCTGGATGCGATCCACCGCGCCGCCGGTCCAGCCGTAGCTGCCGAAAGCGGCGGCGCGCTTGTTGCGAAAACGCAGGCCGGTGATCTCTTCGAGCATGCCCGCCACCTTGGGCATCATGACGTTGTTCATGGTGGAGGAGCCCACCAGTATCCCCTTGGAGCGGAACACCTGGGTCAGGATCTCGTTCTTGTCGTGGCGTGCCACGTTGAAGATCTTCACCGCCACGCCCGGATCCACCTCGTGGATGCCCTGGGCGATGGCGTCGGCCATCATGCGGGTGTTGTTGGACATGGAGTCGTAGAACAATGTGATGCGATCCTCCTGATAGTGATCGGCCCACTCCAGGTATTTGAGGATGATCTGGGTGGGATCCTCGCGCCAGACGATGCCGTGGGAGGTGGCCACCATGCTCACCGGCAGGTTGAAGCCGAGCACTTCCTTGATCTTGGCGGTCACCAGCGGGCTGAAGGGGGTGAGGATGTTGGCGTAGTAACGCTGGCACTGCTCCATCAACTCGGTCTGATCCACCTCGTCGTTGAACAGGTGTTCGTCGCAATAGTGCTGGCCGAAGGCGTCGTTGGAAAACAGCACCGCATCCTCGGTCATGTAGGTCATCATGCTGTCGGGCCAGTGCAGCATGGGAGTTTCGATGAATACCAGCTGCTTGCCGTTGCCGATGTCCAGGCTGTCGCCGGTCTTGACCGGCTGGAAGTTCCACTCAGGGTGGTGGTGGTGGCCGGTGATGGAGTCGATGGCGTTGTGGGTGCAGTAGATAGGGGTGCCGGGGATGCGGGCCATCAGCTCGGTCAGGGCGCCGGCGTGATCCTCCTCGGCGTGGTTGATCACCACAAAGTCGATGGAGGCGAGATCGATCTCTGCCGCCAGGTTCTGCACGAACTCGCGGCTGAACTTGTGATCGACGGTGTCGATCAGCACGTTCTTCCCTTCGCGGATGAGGTAGCTGTTGTAGCTGGTGCCCTTGTGGGTCTTGTACTCGGTGCCGTGGAAGTCGCGTACCTCCCAGTCCCGTTGGCCGACCCAGTGGATGTTGTTTTTGACGTGAATGCTCATCAGGCAGTTCCTCAGCAGGCAATAGTGAATGTGTGACTGAATTCCCTATTGCAGCGGACGTGCCAACTCGTAACATATTGTTTTTAATGAGAACAAAAAACCAAAATTGTCATTTGGACAGCCACTCTATATAGTCATATTCACAAATAAACTGTCATTTGGACAATCATCGTGATCTCGACCGACCGCCTGGCGCGCATCGCCCTCGACCTGCAACTCGGCATCTCCCATCAGGACAGATTCCACCGCCTGATCCAGAGCGTGCGCAGCCTGCTGCACTCGGATGCCTCGGCCCTGCTGCGCTACGAGGGGGGCCAGTTCATTCCACTGGCCATCGACGGCCTGATGCAGGACGTGCTGGGTCGCCGCTTCGCCTTGCGGGATCACCCGCGCATGGAGGCCATCGCCCGCGCCGGCGACGTGGTGCGCTTCCCCGCCGACAGCAGCCTGCCAGACCCTTATGACGGCCTGCTGCCGGATCACGACGACTTCAAGGTGCACGCCTGCGTCGGCCTGCCGCTGTTCTCGGATCAGACGCTGATCGGCGCCCTGACCATAGACGGCATGAATCCGGCCCAGTTCGACGGCATCAGCGACGAGGAGCTGCGGCTGGTGGGCGCCCTGGCCGCCGCCGCCCTCAGCAACGCCCTGCTGCTGGAGCGGCTCGCCCGCCAGAGCAGCGAGCCGCTCGCCTCGACCCCCCATGCCGAGGGCCAGCCGGAAATGATAGGCCGCTCCCCCGCCATGGCACGGCTGCGCCACGAGATAGACGTGGTGGCGAGCTCGGAGCTGAACGTGCTGATTTTGGGGGAGACCGGGGTCGGCAAGGAGCTGATCGCCAAGGCGGTGCATCAGGGTTCACCCCGAGCCAAGGCGCCCCTTGTCTATCTCAACTGCGCCGCCCTGCCGGAATCGGTGGCGGAGAGCGAGCTGTTCGGCCATGTGAAGGGGGCCTTCACCGGCGCCATTCACCACAGGGCAGGCAAGTTCGAGCTTGCGGACAAGGGCACCCTGTTTCTCGACGAGATCGGCGAGCTCTCTCTGCCGCTGCAGGCCAAGCTGCTGCGGGTGCTGCAATACGGCGATCTGCAACGCATCGGTGACGACACCCCCCTCAAGGTCAATGTGCGCATCCTGGCCGCCACCAACCGGGATCTGAAGCAGGCGGTGGTGGAGGGGCAGTTCAGGGCCGATCTCTACCACCGCCTGAGCGTGTTCCCGATCCAGGCCCCGGCGCTGCGGGAGCGCCCCGGCGACATCCCCTTGCTGGCCGGCTATTTTTGCGAACGCTGCCGGGTCAGCCTGGGGCTGGAGCGGCTGCGCATCCTGCCCGGTGTACTGCAACTGCTCGAACGCCACGACTGGCCCGGCAACGTGCGGGAACTCGAGCACGCCATCCACCGCGCCGCCGTGCTGGCGCGGGCCGAACAGGGCAGCCAGGCCCCGACCCTTGCCAGCCATCACTTCAACCTGGCGGCCGGTCCTCTGCCCCCCTCCACCAGCCCCACCATCGCGCCAGTTGCCCCCTTGCCCGGCGGCCCTGGCCTGCGGGCCGCCACCGACGCCTTCCAGCTCGCGCTGATCGAGCAGACCCTGGCGGCTCACCAGGGCAACTGGGCCGCCACCGCCCGGGCACTGGAGCTGGACGGCGGCAACCTGCACCGGCTCGCCAAACGGCTCGGCCTCAAGCCCTGAGGCACTGAGACGAGCCCCATAAACAAAAACCCCCTCGCGAGGGAGGGGGTTTGGAGGCAACCGCAGTGGCGATCAGCGCAGGGACTTGACCGAGCGGCGAACGATCAGCTCGGGCTGGACCGTCATGGACTCGACTTCCAACGCCTTGTTGCGGATCCGGCTCACCAGTTGCTGCACCGCCAGCAGGCCGAGTTCGGCCTTGGGGTGGCGAATGGTGGTGAGCGGCGGGCTGGAGAAGCGCGCCATCTCCACGTCGTCGTAGCCGATCATGGAGATGTCGTCAGGCACCTTGACTCCGGCTTCCCAGGCGGCGCAGATGGCACCGATGGCCATGGGATCGTCAAAGGCAAACACCGCCGTCGGGCGAGGCGTGAGGGCCAGGATCCGCTGCATGGCATCGTAGCCGCTCTGGCTCTCGTAATCCCCTTCGAAGATCTGCTCATCCTTCAGGGTCAGCCCCTGCTCGCCCAGGGCGTCACGCACCCCGTCCAGCCGTTGCTGGGTGGTCGGCTTGTCGATCTGGCCCGTGATGCAGACGATGCTGGTGTGACCTTGCTCCAGCAGATGGCGCACGGCCAGGCGCGCACCGATGCGGGCGTTGTCGTTGATGACGTTGGCAAAATCACACTCGGTTCCCCAGTCCAGCACCACTTGAGGCACGTTCTTGTGGATGCGCAGCATGTCGCGCAGCGGGGTGTCGATGTCGGTCCCCAGCACCAGCAAGCCGTCGACCCGCTTCTCCATCAACATGCGCAGATAATGCTGCTGACGGGGGGGCTGGTTCTCGGTGTTGCACAGGATCAGGCTATAACCCTGCTCGAAGCAATAGGCTTCCACCCCTTGCACCACTTCCGCGAAGAAGGGGTTGGCACTGGTGGTGACCAGCATGCCGATGGTCTTGGTTGAATTGATCTTGAGGCTGCGCGCTACCGAATTGGGCGCGTAGTTGAGTTCTGCCACCGCCTCAAGCACTTTCTGGGTTGCATCTTCGCTGACCCGACGGGTGTGATTGAGTACATGTGAGACGGTGGAGATGGATACGCCTGCCCGGGAGGCGACATCCTTGATAGTGGCCATCTCTGTCTCCTGAATAACAAAGGCGGAACAGTAGCAGATTTCCCGAATAAAGGCTTGGTTTTAACGAGAGCTGCCAGTGAATTGTCAATCTTGGCTAATCTAGGCGGTCATTTCTTTTTGCGCAAACGGAATTTGGTCAAAATGAGAGCGGACGCAGAATGAAATATCGTCAGTTTTTTACTCTGATTTTTTCCGCACACACCTCTTGTTGTGAAGATGTTAACCGACAAAAACAAAATTAAACTCTATCAATAGTGAAACGGCAGGGCATTTGTTTCATAAAATGGCTTACCACCCCCGCATGGTTAGTATCTTTAACATCTTGTTATTGCACGGCGAGGAATGATAGAACCTTATCTATTGCCGGGCTGGCGGGACACAGGCTCGGAATGACACACGGAAAATGAAACAATCCACTGATTAAGGGACGAATCAATGAATAACTTGAGCAAAATGGCAGTCAGGGCAGCGGTTTCTTTGGCTCTGTTTGGATCAGTCTCCATGGCCAATGCGGCCGATACCATCAAGATCGGCATCGCCGGCCCCCTGACCGGCCCGGTCGCCCAGTACGGTGACATGCAGTTCACCGGTGGCAAGATGGCGGTCGAGCAGATCAACAAGGCGGGCGGCATCAAGGGCAAGCAGATCGAAGCCGTCATCTATGACGACGCCTGCGATCCCAAGCAGGCCGTGGCCATCGCCAACAAGGTGATCAACGACGGCGTCAAGTTCGTGGTCGGCCACCTCTGCTCAGACAACACCCTGCCCGCCTCCGACATCTATGAAGATGAAGGCGTGCTGATGGTGACCCCGGCGTCCACCAACCCCAAGATCACCGAGCGTGGCTACCAGCTGACCATGCGCACCATCGGTCTGGACAGCGACCAGGGCCCGACCGCCGCCAAGTACATCATCGAGCAGGTCAAACCCCAGCGCGTGGCCGTCATCCACGACAAGAAGCAGTACGGTGAAGGCATCGCCTCCAGCGTCAAGGCGGCGCTGGACAAGGCGGGCGTCAAGGTAGTGGCCTTTGAAGGCATCACCGCCGGGGACAAGGACTTCTCCGCCCTGATCGCCAAGCTGCAGAAAGAGAACGTCGATTTCGTCTACTACGGCGGCTACCACCCGGAACTGGGGCTGATCCTGCGCCAGGCCGGCGAGAAGGGTCTGAAGGCCAAGTTCATGGGTCCGGAAGGGGTGGGTAACAAGGACATCTCCGCCATCGGCGGCCCGGCGTCCGAAGGCCTGCTGGTCACCCTGCCGAACAAGTACGATCTGCTGCCTGCCAACGCCTCCATCGTAGAAGCGTTCAAGGCCAAGGGTCAGGACTCTTCAGGTCCCTTCGTCTGGACCACCTATGCAGCGGTACAGACCCTGGCGGCCGGCATCGCCAAGGCGGGTGAGGATGATCCGGCTGCCGTGGCTGCCGCCATCAAGGCCGCACCGGTCGACACCGTCATGGGCCCCCTGAGCTGGGCACCGAACGGTGACCTCAAGGGCTTCGAATTCGGTGTCTTCCAGTGGCACGCCGACGGTACCTCCACTCAAGTCAAATAATCTGCCGGTCGGGGTGACATGAGTCACCCCTCCTTTCTTTGCGGGCAAGTACAGGGAACGCGGTATGTCCGAACACCTTCTTTATCTGGTTCAGCAGTTGCTGAACGGATTGACCATAGGCAGCACCTATGCGTTGATCGCCATCGGCTACACCATGGTCTACGGCATCATCGGCATGATCAACTTCGCCCACGGCGAGGTCTACATGATCGGTTCCTATGTCGCCTTCATGGTGATGGCGGGGCTCACGATGATGGGCATCGACAGCACTGTGCTGCTGCTGGGCGGCGCCTTCCTGGTGAGCATCATCATCACTGGCAGCTATGGCTGGTCCATAGAGCGGGTGGCCTATCGTCCACTGCGGGGCGGCAACCGCCTCATCCCCCTCATCTCCGCCATCGGCATGTCGATCTTCCTGCAGAACATGATGCGGATGGCACAGGGCTCGCGCGATATCGCCATGCCCACCCTGATCTCCGGGGGCTGGACCCTGGGTGGTGAGGACGGCTTCCAGGCCAGTCTCTCCTACATGCAGCTCATCATCTTCGTGGTGACCTTCATCACCATGCTGGCGCTGACCCAGTTCATCAACCGATCCCGCATGGGCCGCGCCTGCCGCGCCTGTTCGGAAGACATCAAGATGGCCAATCTGCTGGGCATAGATACCCATGTGGTCATCTCCATCACCTTCGTGCTGGGGGCCGCCCTGGCCGCCGTCGCGGGCGTGCTGCTCGGCATGTATTACGGTGTCATCAACCCCTACCTCGGCTTCATGGCCGGCCTGAAGGCCTTTACCGCGGCCGTATTGGGTGGCATCGGCAGCATTCCTGGCGCCGTGATCGGCGGCCTGCTGCTCGGTGTGGTCGAGGCGCTCACCGCCGGTTACCTCAGCACCGAATACAAGGATGTGATGGCCTTCGCCCTGCTCATCTTTGTGCTCCTCTTTATGCCCACCGGCATCCTGGGTCGTCCGGAGGTCGAGAAGGTATGAAAAAACAATTTATCCATGCCTGTATCGCCAGCCTGATGCTGCTGGTGCTCTCCTTCTGGCTGCTTGGCTTCAAGCTGGAGACCGATGGCTCCCGCCTGCTGGTGGTGAGCCGGCTCGATGTCTCCCTGGCCTGGCTGCTGGGGGGCGCCGCCCTGGTGTTCTGGTTCCAGCTGATGCGCGGCCAAATCAGTCGCCTGTTCCAGGCCTCCATCAGCGGCTTCTCCGTCGGCTTCACCAAGCTGGTACTGCCGAGCCCGGAGGAGGCGCCCAAGCTCTATAACATCACCGCCATCCTGGTGCTGCTGTTTGCGGTCAGCTGGCCCTTCATGGCCTCGCGCGGTGCCATCGATCTGGCCACCCTGGCCCTCATCTATATCATGCTGGGCCTGGGCCTGAACGTGGTGGTGGGCCTCGCCGGCCTGCTGGATCTCGGTTACGTCGGCTTCTACGCGGTCGGCGCCTACAGCTACGCCCTGCTCAATACCTACTTCGGCCTGAGCTTCTGGGAGTGCCTGCCCATCGCCGGCCTGATGGCGGCCACCTTCGGCTTCCTGCTCGGCTTCCCGGTGTTGCGGCTGCGGGGGGACTATCTGGCCATAGTCACCCTGGGCTTTGGCGAGATCATCCGCATCCTGCTCAACAACATGACCACTCTGACCGGCGGCCCGAACGGGATCTCCGGCATTCCCAAGCCGACCCTGGGCGGCCTGGAGTTCAACCGTACCGTCAAGGACGGGGGCTTCGAGACCTTCCACGAGTTCTTCGGCATCGCCTACAACGCGAACCACAAGGTGATCTTCCTCTACCTGATGGCGCTGGTGCTGGTGGTGGCGACCCTGTTCGTCATCAACCGCCTGCTGCGCATGCCGCTCGGCCGTGCCTGGGAGGCGCTGCGGGAAGACGAGATCGCCTGCAAGTCACTGGGGCTCAACCCCACCATCATCAAGCTGACCGCCTTCACCATAGGCGCCTGCTTCGCGGGCTTCGCCGGCAGCTTCTTCGCCTCGCGCCAGGGCTTCATCAGTCCGGAGTCCTTCGTCTTCATCGAGTCGGCCATCGTCCTTGCGATTGTGGTGCTGGGCGGCATGGGCTCCCAGATCGGGGTGGTACTGGCAGCCATCGTCATGACGGTGCTGCCTGAGCTGGCCCGTGAGTTCAACGAGTACCGCATGCTGATGTTCGGCCTCTTGATGGTGTTCATGATGATTTGGCGGCCGCAGGGACTGCTGCCCATGAGCCGACCCCATATGGAGCTGCGCAAATGAGCAAGCTGAACAATACCAACAACAAATTGCTCGATGTCTCCGATCTGTCGATGCGCTTCGGCGGCTTGCTGGCGGTCAACGGCGTCAAGCTGGATGTGGACAAGGGCGAGGTGATCTCCATCATAGGCCCCAACGGGGCGGGCAAGACCACCATCTTCAACTGCCTGACCGGTTTCTATCGCCCGACCGGCGGCACCATCCGCTACCGTGGCGAGGAGATCCAGGGATTGCCCGGCCATCTCATCGCCCGCAAGGGCATAGTGCGCACCTTCCAGCATGTACGCCTGTTCAAGGAGATGACGGCGGTGGAGAACCTGCTGGTGGCCCAGCACAGGCATCTCAATACCGGCTTCATCGCCGGCCTGTTCAAGACCCCGGCCTTCCGCCGTGCCGAGCGGGAGGGGCTGGAGCAGTCCGCCTTCTGGTTGGAGAAGGTGGGCCTCAAGGATCTCGCGAACCGCGCCGCCGGCAACCTGGCCTATGGCCAGCAGCGCCGTCTCGAGATCGCCCGCTGCATGGCGACCCGGCCCGAGCTGCTGATGCTGGACGAGCCGGCCGCCGGTCTCAACCCGCACGAGACCGACGAGCTCAACGAACTCATCTCCAACCTGAGGGACGAGTTTGGCGTCTCGGTGTTGCTCATCGAGCACGACATGAAGCTGGTGATGGAGATCTCCAACCGCATCTTCGTGGTGAACCAGGGCACCCCGCTGGCCCACGGCAAGCCGGATGAAATCCGCAACAATCCGGCCGTGATCAAGGCCTATCTGGGCGAGTCGTAAGGACAAAAAGATGTTAGAACTTCGCAACGTATCGACCCACTACGGCAAGATCCAGGCGCTGCACGACGTCAGCGTCGAAGTAAAAGAGGGGGAAATCGTCACCCTGATCGGCGCCAACGGCGCCGGCAAGACCACCTTGCTGATGACACTGTGCGGCGAACCCAAGCCCAGCAGCGGCAGCATCTGGTTCGAGGGGGAACAGATCAACACCCTCAGCACGGCCCGCATCATGCGCAAGGACATCGCCGTGGTGCCGGAGGGGCGCCGCATCTTCGCCCGCCTGACGGTGCAGGAGAACCTGCTGATGGGTGCCTTCTTCGTCGACAAGGCCGAGCAACACGGCCTGCTGGATCAGGTATTCACCCTGTTCCCGCGCCTGCACGAGCGGCTGGAGCAACGCGCTGGCACCATGTCCGGCGGCGAACAGCAGATGCTGGCCATCGGCCGCGCCCTGATGAGCAAGCCGCGCCTGCTGCTGCTGGACGAACCCTCCCTGGGGCTGGCCCCCATCATCATCCAGCAGATCTTCGACACCATAGAGCAGCTGCGCCAGAAGGGGATGACCATCTTCCTGGTGGAGCAGAACGCGAACCAGGCGCTCAAGCTGGCGGATCGGGGCTATGTGCTGGAAAACGGCCGGGTGGTGCTGCAGGACACCGGGGCGGCCCTGCTCGCCAACCCGGCAGTGCGCCAGGCCTATCTCGGCGGCTGATCATGAGCAGGGCAGAGAAAGCGCCGGACAGACACAGTTTCTGGCACGACCCTGCCCTGCCCTTCATCGAGGCGCGGGCGGTGCAGGATGGCCGCCACGTCTGCTACGACAAGCACAGCCACCCCCACTTCTCCATCGGTGCCATCACCGGCGGCCACAGCCACTACCTCAATCAGCGCAGCAGGCAGGAGGTCGGCCCAGGCTCCCTGGTGCTGATGAACCCGGAAGAGGTGCACGCCTGCAACCCCATCGCGGATCAGCCCTGGTCCTATCTGATGTTCTACCTCGATACCGACTGGCTGCGCAGCCAGCAGGAGGAAGCGGGACTTGGCAGCGAGTTCAGGCCCTTCGACATGACGGCAAGCCGGGATCCCCTGCTCTACCAGGGTTTGCAGCACCTCCATCACCAGCTGGTGCAAGGGCCGGATCCCCTGGCCCGCGAGGTGGCCTGCCACCTGTTCAGTCGCCAGTTGCTGGCCAGGCTCACCCCAGCACGCTGGGACGATCGCCCGCCCCAGCACCTGCAACGGGCTGCCGAGCTGATGCAGGACGACAGCGCCAGCCCCCTCAGCCTGTCACAGCTGAGCGCGGTGGCCGGGCTCACCCCCTCCCACTTCGTGCGCGCCTTCAGCCAGCATTACGGCATGACCCCCCACGCCTATCTGCTGGATAGACGCATCCGCCACGCCCGCACCCTGCTCAGGCAGGGGCAGCCCCTGGTCGAGGTCGCCCTGGCCAGCGGCTTCGCGGATCAGGCCCACTTCCAGCGCCAGTTCAAACGTCGGGTCGCCGCCACCCCGGGCCAGTACAGGACCCAGCTCACCCGTCAGGCTGAACGCACCAGATAGGCGGCGCTGAGCAGCAACAAGAGCGCCATGGCCCGGTTGAACCAGCGCAGTCGGCGAGGCACGAGCAGCAGCCCTTGCATGCAACTGCCGGCATAGGCCCAGCAGGCGATGGAGCCGAGGCAGATCACCAGATAAATAGCGGTAAACAGGGCGATCTGCTCCACCCCGCCCGCGACCCCATAGGCCCCCATGCCCATGCTGGCCGCCAGCCAGGCCTTGGGATTGAGCCACTGCATCAGGGCCCCGTACCAGAAGGCGGGGGGCGCCCCCTCGACCCGCTCCAGTTGCCCCCTGTCCACCAGCAGTTGCCAGGCCATGTAACAGAGAAAGAGCACGCCGCCCCAGTGTATGGCGTCCGCCGCTACCGGCCAGCGGGACAGGGCACCGCCGAGGCCCAACCCCATCAGCAAGAGCAGGAAAATGAAGCCGAGGGTCGCCCCCACCACGTGGCGCAGGCTGGCCGGGAAGCCGTAACGGGCGCCGGTGCCGAGGGCGACCAGGTTGACCGGACCGGGGGAGATGGACATGGCCAGGGCAAACCCGGACATGGACAACAACAGACTGATTTCCATGGATGATGCTCACGCAAAGGATTGAGCCACCAGCCTATCCGGCCCGCCCAAGCCGATATTGAAGGAAATTGCGATCCTGCGGCACATGGCAAGGCACATTGCGGACTTAGCGCCGGCCCCGGCTTGCGGTAAACTGGCCCTCAATCATCTATTTGCAGGACATCTCAATGGACCAGTTTGCCCATATCAGCGCCCAGGATGCCCACCAGAAGCTGGAGGCCGGTGAGGCCCGTCTCGTGGACATTCGCGATCCCCAATCCTTCGAGACGGCCCACGCGGTCGGCGCCTTCCACCTCACCAATGGCACCCTGGTTCGCTTCATGAACGAGGTGGACTTCGACACCCCGGTGATCGTGATGTGCTATCACGGCAACAGCAGCCAGGGGGCGGCCCAATACCTGCTGCAACAGGGCTATGACGCCGTCTACAGCCTGGATGGTGGCTTCGAGGCCTGGCGCAGGGAGTTCCCGATCCAGGCAGGCGACGCATGACAGGGGGGGGCCACTCCTCCCCGGCCGGCATGATCCAGCTGCTGGTGCTAGGGGACGCCCGCATGGCCCAGGCGCTGGTGGACTACCTCGCGACCCTCGGCATCCCGTGCGAGCTGACCCAGTCCGAGCTCGGCGTCTCGGTCTGGCTGGCGGACGAGCGGCGCCTCGCCCAGGCCCAGCAGGAGGTGAAGCGCTTCCTCGCCGAGCCCAATCACCCCCGCTACATGGAGGCCTCCTGGCAGTCCGGCCGGGCGGATGCCCGCATCGACTACAGCAAGGGGATGACGGATCCGGTCACCGATTTTCTGCATCAGGCGGGCCCCCTGACCCTGGTGGTCATCATCGCCTGCCTGGCCATCTATGCCCTGGATGCCATAGGCCTGCCCATCTTCGATGAGCTGGCGTTCCACCCGACCCTGGCCCAGTTCACCGACTGGCAGGCCTGGCGCTACGTCACCCCGGCCTTCATCCACTTCTCGGTGCTGCACCTGGTGTTCAACCTGCTGTGGTGGTGGTATCTCGGCGGCCAAATCGAGCAGCGGCTCGGCAGCGGCAAGCTGTTTATCCTGCTGCTGGTCGGGGCCGCGCTGCCCAATATCGCCGAGTTCTTCGTGAGCGGCCCGCGCTTTGGCGGCCTCTCCGGGGTGGTCTATGCCCTGCTCGGCTACAGCTGGCTGCGTGCCAGACTGCAGCCCGCCTGCGGCCTCACCATGCCGCCGGCCCTGATGGGTTTCATGCTGATCTGGCTGGTACTCGGCTTCTTCGACATGCTAGGCACCCCCACCGCCAATATGGCCCATCTGGTGGGTCTGCTGGTCGGCCTGCTGCAAGGCTGGCTGGACAGGCATCACAGGCCCGTTTGAAGCGTTGTTGTCGGCAGGGTGTCCAGCAATGTGCCGCAGCCTGCTGCCACAGTGTTTCGCCAGAAAACAAAACGCCGCCCCCAGGGGCGGCGTTGTTATTGGCCGACAGGCTTACTGCTTGAGCAGGCTGGCGTCGGTCACCTTGACCATGGCGCCATCGCTCGCGAAGAAGCTGCCGAACTGGGTCTGCATCTCGGTGGTGACGGCGCCGGTAGGATCGAAGTTCTCGTCCGGTGCCAGCAGCGAGCTGTGTCCCCCCGCCAGGAAGCGGGCAGCGTGGTGGTTGGCCGCGCCGGTCGCGCTCAGGGGTTGCAGGGCCAGTACCTTGAACAGCGGCTCGGTGCCACCCAGGGGGGCGGTGGCAATGCTGTTCGGGATCACCCGATCCGACAGGCTCAGGGCGCCGTCTCCGACAATCTCGGTGGCGAACAGCGGGAAGTCCGCCGCTATGCCGCGACCAAGGTTGATCGGATCCGCCGAATCCAGCACCGACTGAGCTGCAAAGCTGTAGCTCTGCAGGGTACCGGCCGCGCTCGCCTGAGTGGTTGCATCCAGGCTCGGCAGGAACTCGTTGACGAAGCAGGTCGGCACCGCGGTCTTGCAGTTCGGCGCATAGGCGGTGAAGGCCGTCTTCAGGGCGGCACTGCTACCGGTGAGCACGCTCATCTGGATGGTCGGGCCAAAGGTCGGCGAGTTCAGCAGTAGCGGGGCGATGCCGCCCCCCGGCATCGCCAGACCGCCGGTGTCGAACTTGAACAGGGCATCGGCCTGGGGATTGCCGATGGACTGGTTGGCCACCGCCAGCAGGTTGGCGCCCGCGATGGCACCCAGGGAGTGACCCAGGAAGTGCACCTTGAGGCTGCCTGCGGTGCCGATGGCTCCCTTGGCAT
This sequence comes from Aeromonas sp. sif0611, assembly GCF_019218845.1. Lineage (NCBI taxonomy): Bacteria > Pseudomonadati > Pseudomonadota > Gammaproteobacteria > Aeromonadales > Aeromonadaceae > Aeromonas > Aeromonas sp. sif0611. The sequence goes on from NZ_JAHUWU010000013.1 coordinate 45,851, forward strand.
TGGCCAGCCCCACCGCCAGACGCAGGCCCAGCAGATCCGCCACGCTCTGTTTCAGGTTGTCGCGCGCCACCGTCAGGTAGCTCAGGTTCAGATAGGGGGTCGGGTTCTTATCCGTGGTGACCGAGTCCATGCTGCCGGTCAGGGCGAAGCCGCGCTCACCGTGCAGCGGATGGTCGATCACCACCACGGCCACGTTCTTGCTCGCCTGGGCGCCGGCACCGATCTGGCCAAGCGCCAGGGCGTAGGCGTTCTCCTTCACCGAGGTGACGCCGTGCTGATAGATGATCACGTCTGTGATGGCTGTCAGCGGCGCGGCGGCGAAGATCCGCATCGGCACGGACTGCACCTCTTCCAGCGCTGGCAGCGGGTTGAAGCGGCCTATGTTCATCTCGGGATCCAGTGGCTGGCCGCCGGAGGTGAGGGTCACCCCGATCAGCTTGCTCGCCTCCGCCAGCAGCTCGGCCTGACGGCTCGGATCGGCGATGAGCTCGCCCAGCAGGGCCGGATCCACACCGGCGCCCACCAGGCCGCCGATCACCTCGGCATCCTGTGCCTTCAGCGCATTGGCGATGGCATAGAGGCTGGGGATGGCGCCGTGCCAGGACTGGGTCCTGGCCTTGTCCCAGGAGCCGGCGGTGGCCGGGGAGGAGAGGAAGTAGGGCAGCTTGACGGTGCCGCTATAAACCTTGGCAGCCTGCGCCAGGCCGTTGAGCGGGGTGCCTGGGCCAAAGGCGGCGGCAATGGCATCCTTCTGCTCCTGGGGCAGGAACTGCTCGGCTTCCAGCTGGGTCAGGAAGGCGGCGTTTGCCGTCACCCCCAGGGTGTAGGTGCCGGGCAGGCTGGTGTTGCCCAGGGCATCCTGCTTCCACAGGGCGGCAGCGTCCAGGGTCGGGCTCTTGAGTACGGAAGCGGCCGCACCCTTCACCGCCACCAGCACGTCGGCACCGGACTGGGTACCGAACCAGTCGGAGAAGATCACGTGGTCGCTGGTGATGCCGGTGGCAGCCTTGAACAGCCCTTCCTGCAGCGCGATCAGGCCGCTGATGGTCTGCTCCTGGGCATTGCTGCCGGTGCTGGTCTTGTAGTTGCTGTAGTCGCTACCCGGTCGCAGGGGGTTGCCGCTGCTGTCCTTGAGCGAATCGGTCGCCACTATCATGTAGTAGGAAGCCGGATTGAGCGGCTTGAGCGGCACCAGGTTCAGCTTGCCCGCCGACTCGGCGACCACGAAGTCCACCCCGTAGGTCAGCACCTTCTTTACGCCACTCGGGCGCAGGGCGGCGCTGTCGAACTCCAGCTCCAGCAGGTAGAGCGGGGCCACCGAGGCACCGAATTCGGCGGCGGACGGCGCCTTGACCGTGATGCCTGAGGCCGTCACGGGCACTATCTGGATCGCCTGGGTAGTGGACCAGCCATCCAGGGTGGAGAGGGCGGAGACTGGATTGGAGAGATCGGCCGTTTCGGTCGAGAACTTCAGGGTGCCGTCACTGGCACGGGCGGCCAGGGCGCTGGGGCGCGCCGCATTGGTGCCGCTCAGCAGATAATCGAGATAGCTTGAGGTATCGCCTTTGTTGTCGTCACTGCCACCACAACCGCTCAGCAGCGCACTGACGACGGCCGCGTAAATTAGCTTCTTTTTCATATCCTTATCTCTTTTATGTTGTTATCCATGATGAGCCTGACGGGGTAGGGTCCAAACCCGACCGAGTCATATTAACAGCAACGCAACAATTAATAAGCCTCTGGTCGGTCATCTGATCTGATTTTTTTGTGTACAACATCAAGGAACTGGAATTGAACCCCGACGAGAAAGGGTAGCAGCCTTACTGTTATCGCCAGACCCGACCAGAGCCTTTCAGGGCCAGTGGCGCAAAAAGCCGCCCCGATCTCGGCAAAGAGAGGGATTTGTCGGTAGAATGGCGCCATTGCTCAAGGAGAACCCCATGATCGACCCGAAAAAACTGGAAGAGATCGCCAAACAGATACACAACGCCCTGCCGCCCGGCATTCGCAGCATGGGTGAAGAGGTGGAGAAGAAGACCCGTCAGGTGCTGCAGGCCCAGCTGGGCAAGCTGGATCTGGTCAGCCGCGAGGAGTTCGACGTGCAGACCAAGGTGCTGCTGCGCACCCGGGAGAAGCTGGCCGCCCTCGAGGCCAAGCTGGCCCAGCTCGAGCAGCAGCTCGGCGCCAAGGGCGAGTAATCCGGCTCGACGTCCCGTCGGCACATAAGACAAACCCCAGCCTGGCTGGGGTTTGTTGTTTCTGGCTCACCGAAGAGACTGGTGAATCGCCCTCGGCTAGCGCTCAGATAAATTCGTAGGCGTCGCCGAAGATGCGCTCGGGCTCGGCACCCAGCACCTTGAACTCCTCACGAGCGGCACCCGCCATCTCGAAGCGACCGGCCACATAGATGTCGTAGTCATGCAGACTGACGAAGTCATCCATGATGGCCTTGTGCACCAGGCCGGTCTTGCCGGTCCAGTCCGCCTCAGGCTCCTGTACCACGGGGATGAAGGTCAGCGGCGCATAATCGCGTTCCCACTGCTGCATCTGCCCCTGCTCATAGAGCCAGTGCGCCTGGCGCACGCCCCAGTAGAGGAACACAGGGCGCTTGCTGCCGGTATCGATCAGATACTCCAGGATGGCACGGGCGTAGGAGAAGCCGGTGCCGCCTGCCATCAGGATCAGGGGGCGTGGCGATTCGTCACGCAGGAACGCCTTGCCCGCCGCCAGTTCGATCTCGATTTCTCCCTGCTCGCGCATGCGGGCCAGCACCTGACCGGCGTAGGCATTTTCCGGGGTGGCACCGATCTGCAGCTCCAGCACACCGGAGCGGGTCGGCGAGTTGGCGATGGAGAAGGGGCGCTTGTCCGAATCGCTCATCACCACCAGCAGATACTGGCCAGGCTTGAAGCTCACCGCTTGCTGCGGCGTCAGGGCCACGTGCCAGATGGTGTTGACATATTCGCGCAGTTCCTCTACGCGGCACTTGATACGTTGCATTCTTGTCCTTGTGAGGGGCCTGCCCGGCCCGCTTCGCTCATGGTTTCACTGTTTTTATGGCGACCAGTTGGTGGTCAAGTCAGTCGAGCATACCCAATTCGGCACGGCAATACCGCACTTTTGCGTCGGTATGGCCGCCAGCCCGGGTGGATCGCTCAGTCGAGGATCTTCAACTCGTCCCAGATCCCGTCGATCTTCTGCTTCACCGCCTCGTCCTGGACGATGGGCTGACCCCACTCACGGTTGCTCTCCCCCGGCCACTTGTTGGTGGCATCCAGCCCCATCTTGGAGCCGAGCCCCGAGACCGGCGAGGCGAAGTCGAGGTAGTCGATGGGGGTGTGTTCGATCAGGGTGGTGTCCCGCGCCGGGTCCATCCGGGTGGTGATGGCCCAGATCACGTCCTTCCAGTCCCGGGCGTTGATGTCGTCGTCGCAGACGATCACGAACTTGGTGTACATGAACTGGCGCAGGAAGGACCAGACCCCCAGCATCACCCGCTTGGCATGGCCGGGATAACGCTTCTTGATGGTCACCACCGCCATCCGGTAGGAACAGCCTTCCGGTGGCAGGTAGAAGTCCACGATTTCGGGGAACTGCTTCTGCAGCAGCGGCACGAACACCTCGTTCAATGCCACTCCGAGCACCGCCGGCTCATCGGGTGGACGGCCGGTGTAGGTGCTGTGATAGATGGCGTCACGACGCATGGTCATGTGGGTGATGGTGAACACCGGGAACTCGTCCACCTCGTTGTAGTAGCCGGTGTGATCCCCATAGGGGCCCTCGGGCGCCATCTCGCCCGGTTCCAGATAGCCTTCCAGCACGATTTCGGCGCTGGCGGGCACCTCGAGCTCGCAGCTCAGGGCCTTCACTACCTCGGTGCGGCTGCCGCGCAGCAGGCCGGCAAACGCATATTCGGAGAGGGAATCAGGCACCGGCGTCACCGCGCCGAGTATGGTCGCAGGGTCGGCGCCGAGGGCCACCGCCACCGGGAAACGCTCACCCGGGTGGGCCTCCTGCCACTCGCGAAAATCGATGGCGCCGCCGCGGTGATCCAGCCAGCGCATGATCAGCTTGTTCTTGCCGATCTTCTGCTGGCGGTAGATGCCGAGGTTCTGGCGCTTCTTGTAGGGGCCACGGGTGATGGTCAGGCCCCAGGTCACCAGGGGCGCCACATCGCCAGGCCAGCAGTGCTGGATCGGGATCTGGTCCAGATCCACCGCATCCCCCTCCAGCACCACCTGCTGACAGGGGGCCGAGGAGAGCCGCTTGGTCGGCATGTTGAGCACCTGCTTGAAGATGGGCAGCTTCTCCATCAGCTCCTTGAGGCCGCGGGGCGGCTCTGGCTCTTTCAGGTAGGAGAGCCAGACCCCGACCTGGCGCAAGGCACCGACGTTGGGCTGGCCCATGCCCATGGCGACCCGATCCGGGGTGCCGAACAGGTTGGTCAGCACCGGCATGGAGTAACCTTTGGGATTCTCGAACAGCAGGGCCGGGCCGCCCGCACGCAGGGTGCGGTCGCTGATCTCGGTCATCTCCAGATAGGGGTCTATCTCGCGGCTGATGCGCTTGAGCTGTCCGGTTTGTTCCAGCTGCGCGATGAAATCACGCAAGTCCTTGTATTTCATGCAGGTACCCTAGCGGGATCAGGAGGTTCCGCATTATAACCCTGGCCGCGCATCCGGTGTACCCGTATCGGGCAGCATCACGGACGAGGTGTGACGTCGCTCCTGCCGGGTAAGCCTGTCTGCCAGCTGGCCCAGCAACCTGGGCTCGTCCATCTGCAACAAGAGACCGGCCACCAGGCCGCCATATTGATGCTTGCCGAGCTCCGCCAGCAGATATTGCTGGGCACCGTCCGGCAGCGGTGAAAGCCGGCTGAGCTGCTGCAAGGCGGGGATCATCAGCCGCCCGTTGCGGCTGGCGGCGATCAGCAGATCGCTCGCCTCCTGGCCGGTATGGAAGCGGGAAATGGAGTGCAGGGCCGCCAGGCTGTCGTGATCCACGGGCTGGCGCCACAGCTTCAGATACAGTGCGGTGTCGCCCGTCCGTTCGATGAGGTGCAGCAGCAACTGGTTGTCAGGCAGGAAGAGATTGAGGGAGGCGAGTCGGCCGGCCTCGCGCCGCAGCACTGGAACGGGCTGGTCATCGAGCACGGCCAGCAGCGCCTGTTGCTGCCGGGCCAGCTCAGGGTTGCGGCTGTAGTAGAGCTGCTTGTAATCGAAGCGGTTCTGCTCCAGCAGTTGGCGGTAGTTGTCCTGCCAGGCCAGTTGCTGCCAGTGGCTGAGCACCAGCCGGGCCTCGGCGGCAAAATCATAGGCGGGCAGCTGGACCAGGAAACCGTCCACCTCCCCCTCCACTAGCCATTGCGGCGCCTTGGCGGCCTGCGCCCGCACCCAGGCCAGCAGGGCGGGACTGGGGGCATTCGAGGACTTGAGCCCGCTCAACAACTGATGCAGCAAATACTCCCGCTGCCCCACCGACAGGGTCTCGAGCAACGAGTCCATGGCATCAAACTGCCCGAGCGCCATGCGGCCGTCCAGGTACGCCCGGTGCCCCTCCAGTCCCTCGTCCGCCACCAGGGGAGCCTGCAATTGCGGCGGGGTATCGGCATGCGCCGGGGCAACCAGCCACAACCAACCCATCCATATGAACAACACCAGCTTCATGACGTCCCTTTCCTTGTGACATCGAGGCTACATACTACTAAGCCAGCCGTGAAATAGATAAACAAAAACCGCGACCTGGGCCGCGGTTCTGTCATTCCAAGATGCAGTTATTTCTGCTGACGCTTCATGGAGTCGAAGAATTCGTCGTTGGTCTTGGTGGCTGCCAGTTTGTCGATGAGGAACTCGATGCTGTCGATCTCGCCCATGGGGTGAATGATCTTGCGCAGTATCCACATCTTCTGCAGCTCGTCCGGCGCGGTCAGCAGCTCTTCCTTGCGGGTGCCGGAGCGGGTGATGTCGATGGCCGGGTAGACGCGCTTCTCGGCAATCTTGCGCGAGAGGTGCAGTTCCATGTTGCCAGTACCCTTGAACTCTTCGTAGATGACTTCATCCATCTTGGAGCCGGTATCGATCAGCGCGGTGGCGATGATGGTCAGGCTGCCGCCTTCCTCGACGTTACGGGCCGCACCGAAGAAGCGCTTCGGACGATGCAGGGCGTTGGCGTCCACACCACCGGTCAGCACCTTGCCCGATGACGGGATGACGGTGTTGTAGGCGCGCGCCAGACGGGTGATGGAGTCCAGCAGGATCACCACGTCCTTCTTGTGCTCGACCAGGCGCTTGGCCTTCTCGATCACCATCTCGGCAACCTGGACGTGACGGGAGGCAGGCTCGTCGAAGGTGGAAGCGATCACTTCACCCTTCACCATGCGCTGCATCTCGGTCACTTCTTCGGGACGCTCGTCGATGAGCAGAACGATCAGTTCGCAGTCCGGGTGGTTGTAAGCGATGCTCTGGGCGATGTTCTGCAGCAGCATGGTCTTACCGGCCTTGGGCGGTGCGACGATCAGGCCACGCTGGCCTTTACCAATCGGGGAAGCCAGATCCAGCACACGAGCGGTGATGTCTTCGGTAGAACCGTTGCCACGCTCCATGCGCAGACGCTCGTTGGCGTGCAGGGGAGTCAGGTTTTCGAACAGGATCTTGTTGCGGGAGTTTTCCGGACGGTCGTAGTTGACGTCATTGACCTTGAGCAGGGCGAAGTAGCGTTCACCCTCTTTCGGTGGCCGGATCTTGCCGGAGATGGTATCACCGGTACGCAGGTTGAAGCGGCGGATCTGGCTCGGGGAGACATAGATGTCATCCGGGCCTGCCAGATAGGAGCCGTCTGCGCTGCGCAGGAAGCCAAAGCCGTCGGTCAGGATTTCCAGCACACCGTCGCCAAAGATATCCTCGCCACCCTTGGCGTGCGCCTTGAGGATCGCGAAGATGATGTCTTTCTTGTGCGCCCGAGCCAGATTTTCCAACCCCATGGATTCGCCAAGCTGTACCAGCTCGGACACAGGAGTGTTCTTTAATTCAGTCAGATTCATAGTGGTGAAAGTCTGTAAGCAAGGATTGAAATGAGGAGACAGTCTGCTGGATTGATGCTGATCGGATTTGACTTGCCAGGCTGCTGTTAAGCAAGGAGTCAGGCAAAAAGGTTAGCAAACGAGCGATAAACTAGCACCAATCGGGATGAGCGTCTAGGTGATAAAACACAAGGAGCGCATTATTGCAATGCGCTCCTTCTTGATTATTACAGGTTACCGTCCAGGAACTCTTTCAGCTGAGTCTTGGACAGGGCGCCGACCTTGGTCGCTGCCACTTCGCCATTCTTGAACAGCAAGAGGGTCGGGATACCGCGAATGCCATACTTGGGCGGAGTGTCGGCGTTATGATCGATGTTCAATTTCGCCACGGTCACGCGACCGGCATATTCTTGGGCGACTTCGTTCAGGATCGGGGCAATCATCTTGCACGGACCGCACCATTCAGCCCAGAAATCGACCAGAACGGGGCTGTCGGCTTTGATTACATCGGCCTCGAAGCTGGCATCGCTCAGCTGAACAATCTTGTCACTCATCTCCAACTCCAGTCAGTAATTAAGGCTTTATTGATGGTTCAACAAAGGCAATAGTTGCCCTATTTGAAATGATCCTGTTTATTATTGCAAGCCTAACCTGATAACCTACCGCCATGAGCAAAACACATCTAACGACCGAAAAATTCGCCCAAATGGGCCTCGAACCCGAAGTTCTGGCTGGTCTGGAATCAAAGGGATTTCACTATTGTACGCCCATCCAGGCACTGTCTCTGCCGCTGCTGGTAGAAGGCCATGACCTCGCCGGTCAGGCCCAGACGGGGACCGGCAAAACCCTTGCCTTCCTGGCCGCGACCTTCAACTATCTATTGACCCATCCGCTGACCAGGCCGCGCCTCGTCAACCAGCCCCGCGCCATCATCATGGCCCCGACCCGGGAGCTGGCGGTCCAGATCTACAACGATGCAGAAGGCATGTCCGCCTCCACCGGGCTCAAGCTCGGCCTCGCCTATGGTGGCGAAGGCTATGACAAGCAGCTGGCCGTGCTGGAACAGGGTGTCGACATCCTGATCGGCACCACGGGCCGCATCATCGACTACTTCAAGTCCAATGTGATCGATCTGGGCAACATCCAGGTCGTGGTGCTGGATGAAGCGGATCGCATGTTCGATCTCGGCTTCATCAAGGACATCCGCTTCCTGTTCCGCCGCATGCCGCCCGCCACCGAGCGTCTGAGCATGCTGTTCTCCGCCACCCTCTCCCTGCGGGTGCAGGAGCTGGCCTACGAGCACATGAACCACCCGGAACACGTGCAGATCGAGCCGGAACAGATGACGGGCGTGCGGATCAAGGAGGAGCTGTTCTACCCCTCCAACGAAGACAAGATGCTGCTGTTGCTCTCCCTGATGGAAGAGGAGTGGCCGGAAAAAGCCATCGTCTTCGCCAACACCAAGCATGTCTGCGAAGACGTGCATGCGTGGCTGGAGAACGACGGCCATCGCGTCGGCCTGCTGACCGGTGACGTGCCGCAGAAGAAGCGGATGAAGATCCTGGAAGACTTCACCAAGGGGACGCTGGACATCCTGGTCGCCACCGACGTGGCTGCCCGTGGTCTGCACATCCCCGACGTGACCCATGTCTTCAACTACGACCTGCCCGACGACGCCGAAGACTATGTACACCGCATCGGTCGTACCGGTCGTGCCGGCAAGAGCGGTCACTCCATCAGCCTGGCCTGTGAAGACTATGCCTTCAACCTGCCGGCCATCGAGGAGTACATCCACCACCCCATCCCGGTCAGCAAGTACGATCGTGAATCCCTGCTGGATGACGTAACCGCCCCGAAACGGGTGTTCCGCAACCGCCAGCCGGTGAACCGCAACATGCGGGATCGCCAGGGTGGTGGCAACAGCAACAACCGCCGCCGTCCGCCACGCAAGAACTGAGGGACTGGCCCAGTTGCACAACTCGCCTCTCTATGCCGCCATCGACCTCGGCTCCAACAGCTTTCACATGCTGGTGGTGCGCGAGGTCGCCGGTGCCCTGCGCACCGTCACCAAGGTCAAGCGCAAGGTTCGCCTCGCCGCCGGTCTCGATCCGGAATTTCGTCTCAGCCGTGCCGCCATGGAGCGGGGCTGGGACTGTCTGCGCCTGTTCTCCGAGCAGTTGCAGGACATTCCGTCTGACAACATCCGGGTGGTGGGTACCGCCACCTTGCGCCTCGCCACCAACGTCGATGAGTTCCTCAGCGAAGCGGAACGGGTACTCAACCACAGCATCGAGATCATCTCGGGCGAGGAAGAGGCCAAGACCATCTATGAAGGGGTCTCCTGGACCTCTGCAGGGGAAGGCAACCGGCTGGTGATCGACATCGGCGGTGCCAGTACCGAACTGGTGATCGGCGAGCACAGCGAAGCAAAACTGCTCAACAGCCTGCACATGGGCTGCGTCACCTGGCTCAACAATCACTTCGGTGACGGTGAGCTCTCCGAGGCCCGTTTCCAGCAGGCCATTGCCGCCGCCAAGGCGGTGCTGGAGAAGGTGGCGGAAGATTACCGTGCCCTCGGCTGGCGCACCTGCGTCGGCGCCTCAGGCACGGTGCAAGCGCTGCAGGAGATCATGCTGGCGCAAGGGAAGAGCGAGCGGGTCACCCTGCCGAAGTTGCAGGAGCTGATGGGTCAGGCCATCGCCTGTGGCAAGCTGGATCAACTTCAGCTGGAAGGGCTGGCGGCCGAGCGGCTGACCGTGTTCCCCTCCGGCCTCGCCATCCTGATCGCCATCTTCGAGACCTTGGGGATAGAGAGCATGACCCTGGCGGGCGGCGCCCTGCGGGAAGGCCTGATCTACGGTCTGCTCGGCAACAATCACGACTGTGATGCCCGGGACAGAACCGCCGACAGCCTGATCAGCCGCTATCAGCTGGATAAAGAGCACGCCGAGCGGGTGCGCGACACCGCCGTCCTGGCTTTCACCCAGTTACAGCCGGCCTGGCGTCTCTCCAAGCGTTACGGACGCCCGATCCTGCGTTATGCGGCTCTGCTGCACGAGATCGGCCTCTGCATCGAGTACAAGAAGGCGCCGCAACACGCTGCCTACATCATCGACAACATCGACATGCCGGGCTTCACCCCCGCGCAGAAGAAGCTGCTGTCGGCCCTGCTGTTCAACCAGCGGGACGACTTCAAGCTGGATACCCTGGAAAAACAGGGCGCCGTCACCGGTCGCCAGGCGATCCGGCTGGCCCGCATCCTGCGCATCGCGCTGATCCTCTGCATGCGCCGCACCCAGGGCACTGTGCCCAGCTTCACCCTGCAGGCCGAGGAGGAGTCACTGACTCTGACTCTGCCCAAGGGATGGATGGACGAACATTACCTGCGCGCCAGCGAACTGCGACTCGAAATGGAACGCCAGCAGAAGATGGGCTGGCCCACCCGCGTGCAGGAAGCCTGATTGGGCGCCACGCGCCCACTCTGCTCCTTTTCCCATCTGTTCCGACAATCTCTTTCGCAGCCAGGTTCGGCACCATTCAAGGCCTTTCCTTTGATTTTATTTAATTTTTAACCAAACCCCGGATCTCCGTTCCCTCCAGCCATCTAGCCTCTATCGCCAGCTCGGCTAGAGTTGGATTGTCTCTCCCATAGGAACGGAAACCATGAAACATTTGACCCTGATCGGCCTGACCGCCCTGCTGACCGCCTGTGGTGGCGGCAGCGACAGCAACGACAACCCACAGAACGCCCAGATGTCCCTGGCCTTCTCCGACGCCCCGGTGGATTCGGTCAGCAAGGTCTGCATCGCCGTTTCCAACATCAGCATCCATCCCGTCTCAGGCACAGAGCAGGCATGGAGCACCGCCAGCTTCCTGACCTCGGCCCAGGACGATGGCTGCACGCCGGCAGGGGAACTCATCCCCCTCGACAGCTCGGGACACCCGTTGTTTACCTACATCGACCTGCTGAAATACCCGGGCTCCGCCAGCCGCCCCCTGCTGGCCAGCCAGAGCGTGGTTCCCGGCGAATACAGCCAGATGCGGCTGCGGGTCCTGGATGGCCGGGATGCGGGCAACCAGTTTCTGGATGGCACCCCCTACTCCTACGTCAGGCAGGATGATGGTGTGATCAAGCCGCTGGAGGTCCCCAGCAATGAACTGAAGCTGGATGCCTTCACCATTGCCGCCAACGGTCTCAGCGCCTTCACCACCGAGTTCGACCTGCGTCACTCCATGGTATTGCCGGGCCATGAGGAGTATTACAAGCTCAAACCCAGAGGCGTGCGTCTGGTGAACAATACCGAGGTAGCGACCGTCAGTGGCACTGTGGCCGAGGGGCTCTGCGGTGGTCTGCTGACCGACAAGGCCTTCGTCTACTTCTACGACGAGTTGCGGCCGGTGGGGGATGATGCCTATCCCGACATGGCCGACCTCGACAACGGCTTCTATGCTAGCGCCCCCGTACTGCCCCTGGCTGGTGGTGGCTACGGCTACGAGCTGGGCTTCGTGAACCTCGGCAATTACGACATGACGCTGGTCTGCAACGGCGACGAGGATGATCCGGAACTGGCCGGCGACCCGCTGCAACTGGAGCAGGTGCTGAAGGCTCAGGCGGTGGTAGCTCCCACCACCAGCATCAACTTCCAGTGAGAGGCCAGGGGATCAGGGGCGAGAAGCATCATGGCTGACTATCAACCCATCAGCTGTGACCTCTACGACTGGCTCGAGATCGCCGCTCGCTGGCAACTGCCGGTGACCCTCGCCAGCCGCGACGGTCGCCGGTGGGATGACAGGGTCCGCACCATAGAGGCCAGTGACGGCGTCGAGTATCTGCTGCTGGAGAGCGGTGAGCGTCTCAGCCTCGCCGATCTGGCGACCCTGGATCTCGTCTGGCAGGGGGAAGCGCGGCATATCCGCTTCGTCCCCGCCAGCTGACCTCAAGGTAAAAAGGAGGGCCAACATAGGTTGGCCCTCCTTTTTTGTATCTCGACCCCGGCTGGCCTTAACCCGCCAGCGCCGCCATCACATAGACGTCGAAGCGGTTGCTCTTGGTCTCGATGGCCATGCTGGGTTTGTGCTCGTTGAGCCAGCCCGCATAGTCCGGCCGCTTCACCACCACCCGCTTGTCCGCCATCTGCAGTGCCGCCGGCAGCAGGGCATCCGCATCAAGATCCGGCCCCACCAGGGACTGGAACACCCGCATCTCCTTCTTCACCAGCGCCGACTTCTGCTTGTGGGGGAACATGGGGTCCAGGTAGATGACCTCGGGCCGCTCCGGCAACGCCAGCAGGTTGTCCACCGCAGGCCCCTGCAGGAGATGCATGCGCTCGCTGACCCAGGAACCTATCTCGGGATCCTGCGCCGCCCGCGCCAGGCCGTCCTGCAACAGGGCCGCCACCACGGGGCTGCGCTCGATCAGGGTCACCTTGCAGCCGAGAGAGGCCAGCACGAAGGCATCGCGGCCGAGCCCGGCGGTGGCATCCACCACGGTCGGCATGGCCCCGGATTTCAGCCCCACCGCCTTGGCGATGGACTGGCCGCGGCCACCACCGAACTTGCGCCTGTGGGCCACGGCCCCTTCCACGAAGTCCACATAGACGGCGCCAAGTTTGGGTTCGTCCAGCTTGCGCAGCTCCAGCCGCGCGTCAGTCAGCACCAGCGCAAAAGGGGCAGGAAACTCCACCTCGGCCAGACGCAGTCGCAGGGCGTCCAGCTCGCCATCGCGGGCGGGCACTTCACTGAAAACCTGGATATGGGGCATAACGAAGACTCATGGCGGCACGGAAGCGGGCATGATAGCAGAAGCAGGGGATCAGCTCACCGTGGTCAGGTTGGCCAGGTTCATCCCCTGGCGGTTGAGGGTCAGGTATTCCACCAGATCGTCATAGGGCAGCGGGCGGCTGAGCAGATAGCCCTGGGTGAAGGCACAGCCCTTCTGGCACAGGAAGTTGAGCTGCTCCCGGGTCTCCACCCCCTCGATCACCACCTGCATGCCGAGGTTGTGCACTATGTTGATGATGCCGTCCAGCAGCAACCTGTCCTGCTCGTTGAAGGGGATGTGGCGCACGAAGGAGCGATCGATCTTGACCAGATCCACCGGGAAGGTGCGCAGGTAGTTGAGCGCCGAGTAGCCGGTGCCGAAGTCGTCGATGGCCAGCTTGCAGCCCGCCTCGCGCAGGGCATCGATCCGCACCCTGTGCTGATCGCTGCTCTCCATCAACAGGGACTCGGTGATCTCTATGATGATGTCCGCCGGGTCCAGGTCGAAGTGACGGATCACCCTGAGCCACTCGTTCGCCTCGGGATCGATTGTCTGGAACTCCAGGGTGGAGCGGTTGATGGACATCTGCAGATCAGGGAAGCCGGACTTCTGCAGCCGGGCCAGATCCCGGCACGACTGCCAGAGCACCAGCGCCCCCAATCCCTGGATGAGCCCAGCCTCCTCCGCCAGCGGAATGAAGTCCGCCGGTGAGACCTGCCCCCAGTGAGGGTGATACCAGCGCACCAAGGCCTCCAGCTTGGCGACCCGACCGCTGCGATTGTCCCAGATGGGCTGATAGGCCATGGTCAGCTGCGCCAGCTTGATGGCCTCCGCCAGATCCTGCTGCATCTGGTGGCGCTGGCTCACCTCTTCGCGCATGGAGGCGCTGTAGGTACCGAGGGAGCGTCCCTGCCGCTTGGCAACGAACAGCGCCTGCTCGGCGTTGCGCAGCAGCTCGTCACCGTCACCGCCGTCATAGGGACAGAGGGTGATGCCCATGGTCGCCGTCACATAGAGATGCTGGTTCGCCAGCATGAAGGGCCGGGCAAAGCCGCCGATCACCTGCTTGGCGAACACCTCGGCCTGGCGCCGGTTGACTATGCCTGGCACCAGAAAGGCAAACTCGTCGCCGCCGATGCGGGCCACCAGATCCTCGGTGCGCACCCGGCTCACCAGCCGATCCGACACCTCGCGCAGCAGGGCGTCGCCCACATGGTGATCCATGCTGTTGTTGACCGCCTTGAAGTTGTTGAGATCCAGCACCATCAGGGCGAAGCGCTCCCCCCGCTCGCAGAAGCGGGTGAGGCAGCGACCAAACAACCAGCGGTTCGGCAGCCCGGTGAGGTTGTCGTAGTTCGCCTGGGCGGCGATCTTCTGCTCCGCCAGCTTGGTCTGGGAGAGATCGCTGAAGATGGCGATGTACTGGCTGATCCGTCCCCCCTCGCGCAAGGCGCTGATCATCAGCTGCTGAGGATAGAGTTTGCCGTTCTTGCGCTTGTTCCACACTTCACCACGCCAGATCCCTACGCGCTCGAGGGCATGATACATGTCGGCGTAGAAGGTCTGATCGTGCAGCCCGGACTTGAGCATGCTGGGGCGCTGGCCGCAGGCCTCCTCCTCGCTGTAGCCGGTGATCTTCTCGAACGCCGGGTTCACCGAGATGATGCGGCTATCAGCGTCGCACACCAGGATCGCCTCGGAGAGGTTGTCATAGACCCGGTGGGAGAGCTTGAGCTGTTCCGCATGGCGCTTGATGGGGTCGATATTCTCCAGCACCACCATGAGGTAGTCGGGATGCATCTGCTCGTTGCGGATCAGGGTCACCGTCACCCGGCCCCACAGCACGGAACCATCCCGGTGCAGGTAGCGCTTCTCCTGGGTAAAGGCGGGGCGCTCTCCCCGCTTGAGCCCATCGTAGAGAGGGATGCTGGTCAGCCAGTCGTCGGGGTGGTTGAGCTCGGCGACGGTGAGCTGCTGCAGCTCCTGCTGGCTGTAACCCAGCATCTTTTCGATGGCCGGATTGACCCAGAGGATCCTGCCGTTCAGGTCGAGTTTACCGATGCCGACCGGCGCATGGGACATCATGGTGTCCAGGAAGTGGGGATATTCCGGCTGAGCTGGTGACGGCGCCAGCAACTGCTGCTGATACATCAGGGCCAGTTCACGGCCGGCGAGCGGCGCCAACAGGCGCAGCAACCCCATGATCTTGTCCATTCTGGGGGTGGCCCGCTTGAACATGACGCTGCACAACCCCAGCGTCTCGCCCTCGGCGCTCTTCAGTGCAACGCCGGCATAACTCCTGACCTGGCAGCGCTCCAGCACGGCTGCATGGGGGAACAGCTCCCGGGTGCGATCGCTGAACCAGGCTTCCCCCTGTTGCATGACGATCTCACCCGGGGTATCCGCGAGAGGGAAACTGTAGGAGTTGATGTCGAGGGAGGCGGGATAGGCGGCATGCACGGTAAAGAAGAGCCCGGCCTGATCCTTGCCTGAAATCAGGACGAAGTCAGCCCCGACCGCGTTGGCGATTTCACTCACAAAGGTATCGAAATATCCCTGACCACTCGAATGAGACAGGCTTGAGATGATTTGATAGACAGACTCGAGTGCTCGCCTCATGGCAAGGTTCTTTCTCTCCCAGGAAGGTAGAACCCGACTCTACTGAAGAGGCGGGGACAGTGCAAACATGCACTCCGCAAGATATTAAAAAGCCTTGAAAAAAGGGACCAAAAGGTCCCTTTTTCTCTCAAAAATCACGTTTCGATCCCACTATGCCGCAAATGTGTACCTGCTTGAAGCTCTCGCCATCGAGCGGTAAAGCATCCAGTTGGGGCTCTCGCCCGCAGCATAGACGGCGCCTCACGCGGCGATCCCGCTGTGGCGCAGCAAGGCATCCACCTTGGGCTCGCGACCGCGGAAGGCACGGAACAGCTCCATCGGCTCTTTCGAGCCACCCTTCTCGAGAATGTTTTTCAGGAAGGATTGGCCAGTGGCCGGATTGAAGATCCCCTCCTCCTCGAAGCGGGAGAAGGCATCTGCGGAGAGCACCTCGGCCCACTTGTAGCTGTAGTAGCCCGCCGCATAACCCCCGGCGAAGATGTGGGAGAAGCTGTGCTGGAAGCGGTTGAACGCCGGCGGCGTCATCACCGCCACCTGGCTGCGCACTTCGCTCAGCAAGGCCGGGATCTGCTCCGGATTGGCCGGGTCAAACTCCCGGTGCAGGCGGAAGTCGAACAGGGCGAACTCCAGCTGGCGCAGCATCTGCATCGCCGCCTGGAAGTTGCGGGCAGTCAGCATCTTCTCCAGCAGATCGGCAGGCAGCGGCTCGCCGGTCTCGTGATGGCCGGAGATGAAGGCCAGCGCCTCGGACTCCCAGCACCAGTTCTCCAGGAACTGGCTCGGCAGTTCCACTGCGTCCCAGGCCACACCGTTGATGCCGGCGACACCGGCCACGTCGATGCGGGTCAGCATGTGGTGAATGCCGTGGCCGAACTCGTGGAACAGGGTGACCACCTCGTTGTGGGTGAACAGGGCGGGTTTGCCGTCCACCGGGCCGTTGAAGTTGCAGGTCAGGTAGGCCACCGGCTTTTGCAGCGAGCCATCCTGACGGTAGCGACGGCCGAGGCAGACATCCATCCAGGCGCCGCCCTGCTTGTGCTCGCGAGCATAGAGGTCGAGGTAGAAGCTGCCGCGCAGCTCGTCCTCGGCGTCGAAGATGTCGTAGAAGCGCACGTCCGGGTGCCAGGTGTCGATACCGAGGCGCTCGCGCACCTTGATGCCAAATACCCGTCTCACCACCTCGAACAGTCCCTTCACCACCTTGCTGGCGGGGAAGTAGGGGCGCAACTGCTCGTCGGAGATGGAGAACTTGTGCTGCTTGAGCTTCTCGGCGTAGTAAGCGAGATCCCAGGCCGCCAGCTCGCTCTGACCGTGTTGCTCGGCGGCGAAGGCGCGGATCTCTTCGAGCTCGGCCTTGCCCTGCGGCAGAGACTTGGCCGCCAGATCGGTGAGGAAGTTCACCACCTGCTCGGGCTTGTCCGCCATCTTGGTGGCCAAGGAGAGCTCGGCGTAGTTGGCAAAGCCGAGCAGTTGGGCCAGCTCGCGACGCAGGGTGAGCAGCTCGCTCATGATGGCGGAGTTGTCCCACTTGCCGGCATTGGGGCCCTGATCCGAGGCGCGGGTAGTGAAAGCCTCATACAGTTCGGCGCGCAATGCACGGTTGTCGGCATACATCATCACCGGCAGGTAGGAGGGAATATCCAGGGTGAACAGCCAGCCCTGCTGACCCTTCTGCTCCGCCAGCTGGCGGGCGGCGGCCTGCGCACTCTGCGGCAGACCGGCCAGCTCGGCCTCGTCGGTCACCAGCTTGCTCCAGCCCTGGGTCGCGTCCAGCACATTGTTGCTGAAGCGGGAGGCCAGCTCGGAGAGGCGAGCCTGGATCTCGCCGTAGCGCTGCTGCGCCTCGGTGGGCAGACCGATACCGGACAGGCGGAAGTCGCGCAGGGTATTGAGGATCTCCTTGCGCTGGGCACCACTCAACAAGGGGAAATCGTCGCTCTCGGAGAGCGTCAGGTAGGCCTGATAGAGGCCTTCATGCTGACCGACATAGGTCTGGAATTCGGACAGCAGCGGCAGGCAGGCGTCATGGGCGGCGCGCAGCGCCTCGCTGTTGAGCACGGCGTTGAGGTGGCTGACCGGCGACCAGATTCGAGACAGGCGGTCGTTGACCTCTTCCAGCGGGGCGATCAGGCTGTCCCAGGTGTGGGGATCCCGCTGAGCCAGCACATCCTCAATCTTCTGTTTGCAATCGGCGATGGCCTGCGTCACGGCAGCTTGCACCTGATCGGGCTGGATCTGGCTGAAAGGGGGCAGCGAGTCCATTGTCAGCAAAGGGTTAGTCATCTGCGGTACCTCTAAATGCTCTGCAGCCCCTGCCGTCCAGAAGCCTGCTTGGACCATCTAAGATGTAGGCAGAAACCCCATTTATCAAGCCTTTGCCGCCGAGAGCCGGGCTAGCTGCCCACATTTCGCAAAAACCTGCTCATTAATGCAGCAATTCGGCGTCCGGAGACGACAATGCCGGCACTTTGGCCGGCATTGTGGGGCATGGACGCTACCCGCCTCAGCGTTGGGCGTCCTCTTTCAACCACTGGGCTACCCGCTTGGCGAAGTAGGTGAGGATGCCGTCGGCACCGGCCCGCTTGAAGCAGAGCAGGGACTCCAGCACGCACTCCTTCTCCTTGAGCCAGCCATTCTGGATCGCCGCCATGTGCATGGCGTACTCGCCGCTCACCTGGTAGGCGAAGGTCGGCACCCCGAACTGATCCTTCACCTGACGGATCACGTCCAGGTAGGGCATGCCCGGCTTGACCATGACGCTGTCGGTCCCTTCGGCGATATCCAGCGCCACCTCGTGCAATGCCTCGTTGCCGTTGGCCGGATCCATCTGGTAGGTCGCCTTGTTGCTCTTGCCGAGGTTGGCGGCGGAGCCTACCGCATCGCGGAACGGGCCGTAGTAGCTGGAGGCGTACTTGGCGGAGTAGGCCATGATCTGGACGTTGACGAAGCCGTTCTCTTCCAGTGCGGCACGGATCGCCCCGATGCGGCCATCCATCATGTCGGACGGCGCCACTATGTCGGCCCCGGCGGCGGCGTGGGAGAGCGCCTGCTTCACCAGGATCCCGGTGGTGATGTCGTTCTGCACATAGCCTTCGTCATCGATGATGCCGTCCTGACCATGGGTGGTGAAGGGATCCAGCGCCACGTCGGTGATGACACCCAGCTCGGGGAAGCGAGCCTTGAGGGCACGGGTGGCCCGCTGGGCCAGCCCATCCGGGTTGTAGGCCTCTTCCGCCAGCAGACTCTTCTGCGCCAGCGGCGTCACCGGGAACAAGGCGATGGCGGGTACGCCGAGGGCCACCAGCTCTTCGGCTTCCGCCAGCAGCAGATCGATGGATAGCCTGTCCACCCCCGGCATGGAAGCGACGGCCTCACGCTGACCCTCCCCCTCCAGCACGAACACCGGATAGATGAGATCGTTGACGGTCAGCTGGTTCTCGCGCACCAGACGACGGCTGAAATCATGTTTGCGCACCCGGCGCAGGCGGCGACCCGGAAAGGCGCCCGGAAGAGTTATGGCCATGAATCACTCCAAAAGAGGAAGTTGGAAAAATGCGGCGGAGGTGGCCCGGGTATGGGCCAGCAAGGCCTCGGGCGCTTCACCACGGCAGGCCGCCACCACTTGGGCGATGTGCGGCAAAAAAGCGGGTTCGTTGCGTTTCGGTCTGGGTTTCAGATCCCTTGGCACCAGATAGGGAGCATCGGTCTCGATCATCAGCCGACCGGCGGGAATGCGCGCCACCTGCTCGCGCAGCAACTGGCCGCGGCGCTCGTCGCACAGCCAGCCGGTCACCCCGATATGCAGCCCCAGCGCCAGGCACTGGTCCAGCTCCTCATCCGACCCAGTGAAGCAGTGCAGCACAGCTCCCGGCAGCCTGGGCAACCAGGGACGGAGGATCTCGATGAAACGGGCATGGGCATCACGGCAGTGGAGAAACACCGGCATCCCGAGCTCGGCGGCCAGCTCCAGCTGGGCGTCGAATACCGCATCCTGCACCGGACGGGGGGAGAAGTCGCGGTTGTAGTCGAGGCCGCACTCGCCGATGGCCACCACCTGCGGCAGCGCCGCCAGCGTGCGCAAGGCGGGCAAAGTCTGTTCATCCACGCTCTTGGCATCATGAGGATGAACCCCGGCGGTGGAGAAGCAGTAACCGGGCCATTCGGCGGCCTGCTCCGCGCTCTCGCGGCTGCCGGCCAGATCGGTGCCGGTCAGGATCAGCGCCTCTACCCCGGCGGCGCGGGCGCGGGCCACCAGGTCGGCCTGTTCGCCTGCAAACTGGCTGCTGGTCAGGTTTACACCGATGTCGATCATGAGGTTAGCGGGTCCGAATAAAAGGAAGACATATCAGGTATTTGAAAACCATCTACTCAATGGGGCCTTACCATACGCCTCGAACGGATGCATGAAAAGAGGAAGGGAGCCTCAGCTCCCCTCTTCCGGTTGTTCCTGCTCCTCCTCGTCCTCTTTCTTCACATAGAAGCGGGCGAAGAACAGACCTATCTCCCACAGGGCCCACATGGGGATCGCGAGCAGGGTCTGGGAGAAGACATCGGGCGGGGTCAGCAGCATGCCGACCACGAACACCCCGACGATGACGTAGGGACGCTTCTCTTTCAGGCTCTTGGGGGTGGTGACCCCGGTCCAGCACAGCAGTATGGTGGCCACCGGTATCTCGAACGCCACCCCGAACGCGAAGAACAGGGTCAGCACGAAGTCCAGATAGCTGGCAATGTCGGTCGCCACCGTCACCCCGGCGGGGGCCGTGCTGGTGAAGAAGCCGAACACCAGGGGGAACACCACGTAATAGGCGAACGCCATGCCGGCATAGAAGAGCACGGCACTGGAAGCCACCAGCGGCATGACGAGGCGTCGTTCGTGCTGGTACAGGCCAGGGGCGATGAAGGCCCAGGCCTGATAGAGCAGATAGGGGATGGCCAGGAAGAAGGAGACCACCAGGGTCAGCTTGATGGGCGTGATGAAGGGGGTCGCCACATCCGTCGCTATCATGCTGGTCCCTTCAGGCAGCTGGCTGAGCAGCGGCCGGGCTACGAAGTCGTAGATGTCGTTGGAGAAATAGATGAGCGCGACGAACGCCAGCAGGATAGCCACCAGGGCTCGCATCAGCCTGGTTCTCAACTCGATCAGATGACTGATCAGGGGTTGCTCGGCCTGACTCATGGCTTCACCTCCCCTTTGCCAGCCGACTCGCTGACTGGCTCGCTCTCGCGCTGGCTGTTGACCGGCGGCACCGCGGTCAGCTGCACCGCAGGCGCCACCGGGGCGACGGGTTCAGCCTGGGCGACCGGCTCGGGGCGTGGCGGGCGGATCTCGTTCTGCGCTTCCTGCTGTGGCTGATAGGGACGGTTCACCGACTGGGCCGCCGCCTTCAACTGCTCGATGGACTCCTGCAGCTCTGGACTCAGGTTGTTCATCTGCAACTGCTCGGCCTTCTTCAGATCATTGTGCAGCTCTTGCAACTTGAGCTCCTGCTCCAGCTCGGTCTTGACCGAGTTGGCGGTACTGCGGATCAGCCTGATCCAGTGGCTGGCGGTACGGATGGCGACCGGCAACCGCTCTGGCCCCAGCACCACCAGTGCGACGACACCGATGACGACCAGTTCCCAAAAACCGATGTCGAACATGGCTTAGGCCTGATCTTTGTCTTTCTGCTTGGCGGTCTCGGCACTGCTGGCCGTCTCGTTCAGCTGCTTGGCCGGAAACTCCGCATCCTTCTGCTCAGGCTTGGCATCGGCCGGATCATCGGACAACGCCTTCTTGAACCCCTTCACCGCCGCCCCCAGATCGCCACCGATACCGCGCAGCTTCTTGGTACCGAACAGCAGCACGACAATGACTGCGATGATCAACAATTGCCAAATACTGATACCACCCATGACTTTCTCTCCAGGATAGGCGCCTGATGGCGCAGTTTAATTAATGAATGCGGGTCTTCAACCAGCCCAGCAGCCAGCATAACCCGGCGCCGGCGAGACTGATTTGTCCCCACTCAATATGTTGTTTCTGGGTCAGCAAGAATACACCCACCAACAGTAGGCTGGCTCCCACCCCTAAGAGGTAGCGGGCCTGTCCCTGACGGCGGCTGTGCAGGCGAAAATCGGCAAACATCTGCTCGAAGTGGTGCTGCTGATGCCGCGCCTGGCGCAGGGTCTCGTAGACCAGCTCCGGCAGCTCCGGCAGCTTCTCCGCCCAGAAGGGGGCCTTCTCCCTGATCGCATTGAGCACCGCCTTGGGGCCCACCTGCTGGTGCATCCAGCTTTCCAGGTAGGGCTTGGCGGTCTGCCACAGGTCTAGCTGGGGATAGAGCTGACGCCCCAGCCCTTCCACATAGAGCAGGGTCTTCTGCAGCAACACCAGCTGGGGCTGTACCTGCATGTTGAAGCGACGGGCGGTGTTGAACAGGTTGAGCAACACGTGACCGAATGAAATTTCGGAGAGCGGCTTCTCGAAGATGGGTTCCAGCACGGTGCGGATGGCGAACTCGAACTCGTCCACCTTGGTGTCGGGCGGTACCCAGCCGGACTCCACGTGCAGCTGCGCCACCCGTTGATAGTCGCGGTTGAAGAAGGCGAGGAAGTTCTCCGCCAGATAGCGCTTGTCCTCCCGGTTCAGGGTGCCGACTATGCCGCAGTCGATGCCGATCCAGAGTGGATTCTCCGGGTGCTCATAGGAGACGAAGATGTTGCCCGGGTGCATGTCCGCATGGAAGAAACTGTCACGGAACACCTGGGTGAAAAACACCTCCACCCCGCGCTCCGCCAGCAGTTTCATGTTGGTGCCGTTGGCTTCCAGCGCGGCGATGTCGGAGACCGGAATGCCGTAAATGCGCTCCATCACCAGCACCTGCTCGCGGCAGTGATCCGTGTACACCTCGGGCACATAGAGCGCCTCCGAGCCGGTGAAGTTGCGCCTCAGCTGGATGGCGTTGGCCGCCTCCCGCATCAGGTTCAACTCGTCGAGTATGGTCTTGCGGTACTCCTCCACCACCTCGACGGGACGCAGCCGTGCGCTCTGGGGCACGAAACGGGCCACCAGACGGGCCAGCGCCTGCATCAGGCGCAGGTCGGCCTCGATGATGGGCTCGATGTCGGGACGGATCACCTTGATCACGATCTCCCGGCCATTCTCCTTCAGGCGGGCGGTATGCACCTGGGCAATGGAAGCAGACGCCAGCGGCGTCTCGTCGAAGTCGTCAAACAGGGTTTCGATGGAGCAGCCCAGGCTCGCCTCGATCTGGCGTCTGGCCTCCTGTCCGCAGAAGGGGGGCACCCTGTCCTGCAGCAGGGCCAGCTCCTCGGCGATGTCCGGCGGCAGCAGATCCCGGCGGGTCGACAGCATCTGGCCGAACTTGATGAAGATGGGGCCCAGGGCCTCGAAGGCGAGGCGAATGCGGGCGCCCCGGCACAGCTCAGGTTGCTTGTTCTTGAGCCAGAACAGGCTGCGGCGCACCAGGCGTCCTGGCCAGGGCTGATAACGGGCGGGCACCAGCTCGTCGATGCCCTGCTCCAACAGAATGCTGACGATGCGATAGAGGCGCTTGAACTCCTTCGGGGTCATCAGATCACCTGTTGTTCGAGTCGGGCCAGCCGTAACTCGACCGCCTTCATCTGTTGTGCCAACACCTCGACGTCGTCGTTGAAGCTGGCCACTTCCAGCGGGCCAGGAGCGAGACGGGCCTCCTCGGTGAGGAAATCGGCCAGCTGACGCTGGGAGCGGCACAGCTCGCGGCCTACCACACGACGGGCCTGACGGGCGCTGCCACACAGGGTATGAGCCAGCACGTCGCCGGTATAGCGCGACAGCTCCTCTTCCCAGTCGATGTCCAGCTCCCCCAGCAGGGCGCTGAAGGCTTGCACCAGTTGGGGGTCGCCGCTCAAGTCCAGCTTCTCCTCGCGGATGTAGCGGGTCAGGGCGGAAGGATCTTTCAGCAGGCCGATCGCCGTCAGCGAGAGGCTCAGCACGGCGTCGGGTTCCCCCTCATAGCGGGCCAGCACGTCCAGTCGACGTTCGGAGAAGACAAACCAGAGCGGCTTGAGTTCACGCAGTTCCAGCTTGAGCACCTTGCCCACGAGCTTGCGCAGCCGCGCCGGGCTCTGCTTGTCGAGGCTCAGCAACTGGTTGAGGCTGGTTTCGATCACCGCGGTGACCATGGCATCCATCGGCATAGGTGACCTTAAAACTTGTAACCACGGTGCAGGGCGACCACGCCCTGAGTCAGGTTGTAGAACTCCACCTGCTCGAAGCCGACCTGCTCCATCATGCCCGCCAGGGTCTGCTGATCCGGATGCATGCGAATGGATTCCGCCAGGTACTTGTAGCTTTCTCCATCGTTCGCGACGATTTCGCCCATTTTCGGCAGCAGTTTGAAGGAGTAGAGATCGTAGAGCTTGGCGATCACCTCGCTGGCGGGTTTGGAGAACTCCAGCACCAGCAGGCGACCACCCGGCTTGAGCACCCGGAACATGGAGGCCAGCGCCTTGTCCTTGTCGGTCACGTTACGCAGGCCAAAGCCGATGGTGATGACGTCGAAGTGATTGTCCGGGAAGGGCAGTGCCTCGGCATTGGCCTGCACGTAGGAGACGTTGTTCGCCACCCCCAGGTTGCGCAGCTTGTCGCGACCCACCTTGAGCATGGAGTCGTTGATGTCCGCCAGCACCACCTGGCCGGATTCGCCGACGATGCGGGAAAACTTGGCGGTCAGGTCGCCGGTGCCACCGGCCAGATCCAGCACCTTCTGACCCTTGCGCACACCGGAGCAGTCGATGGTGAAGCGTTTCCACAGGCGGTGAATGCCGAATGACATCAGATCGTTCATCAGATCATACTTGGCCGCCACCGAATGGAAGACGCCAGCCACCAGAGTTTCCTTCTCGGTCGCCGCCACGGTTTTATAGCCAAAATGCGTAGTATTAGTCTGTTCCGACATCCCTAAAACACCCATAGAGCAAAGAATGGCCGCCAGTTTACCAGAGCCGGTGACCCGCGGACACCTTAAACCCGGCTGGCAACCAACTGCATCCCCAGCATCACCATGGCCAGACAGAGGAACAGATTGAGACCGATATTGAGCAGTGCCTTCAGATAGGCTCCGTGTTGAGCCAGCACCACGGTATCGAGGGCAAAAGAAGAAAATGTGGTCAGGGCACCGAGGATACCCACCATCAGCAGTGGTTTCATGGGGTGTTCCACCACGTGGCCCTGACTGATGAGTGCAAAAGCAATGCCCATGATGAAAGACCCCACCACGTTGACCACCAGAGTCCCGTAAGGAAAGTGGCGTCCCAGCAGCAGTGCCATCAACTCGGCGATACCAAAACGAAGGCAGGCGCCGATGGCGCCGCCTGCAGCGACAAATAACCAGGTTTGCATGGGGCAGCTCCATAAGTGTCAGGCCGACATTATGCAAAATGCCGGCAAGCGGGGATAGCTGGGCAATTAATCTGTGCGGGGGGACCACCTCATCGGCGAAAATCTACCGGCTCGATCTGCTCCAGATGAAGAGAGGTCTGGGCGGGGCGGGTCTGCGCAATCACGCGGCCGTGGCGGATGGAGTAGCGCACCGGCACCTGACGACGCACCGCATCGAAGCCGTTGTCGGCAGGCAGGATCAGCAAGTTGGCCGGTTTGCCCACCTCGATGCCATAGCGATCCTGCACGTTCAGGGTGCGGGCGCTGTGGCTGCTGATCAGCTTCAGGCCGTCGTTGATCTGCTCATAACCCATGATCTGGCAGACATGGAGTCCCATGTGCAGCACCTGCAACATGTTGGCCGTGCCCATGGGATACCAGGGATCGAACACATCGTCGTGGCCGAAGCAGACGTTGATGTTTGCCTCCAGCATCTCCTTCACCCGGGTGATGCCGCGACGCTTGGGGTAGGTATCGAAACGCCCCTGCAGGTGAATGTTCACCAGCGGATTGGCGACGAAGTTGATGTCCGCCATCTTGAGCAGCCGGAACAGGCGGGAAGCATAGGCCCCGTTGTAGGAGTGCATGGCGGTGGTGTGGCTGGCGGTGACTCTATGACCGATACCGCGCTCGTAAGCCAGGGTCGCCAGCGTCTCGATGAAGCGAGACTGCTCGTCATCGATTTCGTCACAGTGAACATCCACCAGAACCTGATACTTCTCGGCAAGATCGAAGACGTAATGCAGACTTTCTATCCCATACTCCCGAGTAAACTCGAAATGGGGGATCGCGCCGATCACGTCGACCCCCAGCTTGAGCGCCTCCTCCAGCAATGCCTTGCCGTTGGGATAGGAGAGGATCCCCTCCTGCGGGAAGGCGACGATCTGCAGCTCGACCCACGCCTTCATCTCCTCCTTCACCTCCAACATGGCTTTCAGGGCCACCAGATTGGGGTCGGAGACATCGACGTGGGTGCGGACAAACTGGATGCCGTTGGCGATCTGCCACTTCAGCGTCTGGATGGCGCGCCGCTTCACATCTTCGTGGGTCAGCAGCGCCTTGCGCTCGGCCCAGCGCTCGATCCCCTCGAACAGGGTGCCGGAGAGGTTCCAACTCGGCTCGCCCGCCGTCTGGGTAGTATCAAGGTGAATATGGGGTTCGATAAAGGGAGCAATGGCCAGACCGCCCTCCCCGTCCAGCACCCGACCGGCGACGGCATGTTCGTCATGGGGTTCAATGGCGGTGATGACCCCATCCTGACAGCGGATCTGCCACAACCCTTCCCGATCGGCAAAACGAATATGTTGAATCAGCATTTGCTAGCCTCCTGTACCAGAACCGGTCGCTGGGTGAGGCGAACCAGAATGAAATAGATGAAGGCGGCGCCCAATACCGCGTTGAGTGGCACTATGCCTGGCAGCCATTTACCAACAGCCACCCCGACTGCCGTGGCGACCAGTGCCTGCCAACGTACCGCCTCGAACTGTTGATCGGCAAACTGGCGATAACGTTCACGATTGAGCAGGAAATCCATGATGATAATGCCACCGATCGGCGGGATTGCCGTACTCAAAAAGGCCAGCCAGCCGACAAAATTGTTGTAGAGCCAGAGGGCACATGCGGTACCAATCAACCCGTTGATCACGCTGAGTGGCTTGCTCTTGAGGCCGGTAATGTTGGCAAAACCGAGGCCAGAGGCGTAGAGGGCGTTGTCGTTGGTGGTCCAGATATTGAGACCCAGCACCAGAATGGCGGGGATCAGCAGCCCTTGCATCAGCATCACTTCCGATATATCAGCCTGCCCGGTCACTGCCGCACCAGCTGCACCGAAGACGAACATCAGAGTGTTGCCCAAAAAAAACGCCACCATGGTAATCATGACGGCGCCCCAGGGTTTACGACCAAATCGAACAAAGTCGGCGGTCAAGGTTCCTGCACTGATAAAGGAAC
This sequence comes from Aeromonas sp. sif0611, assembly GCF_019218845.1. Taxonomy (NCBI): domain Bacteria; kingdom Pseudomonadati; phylum Pseudomonadota; class Gammaproteobacteria; order Aeromonadales; family Aeromonadaceae; genus Aeromonas; species Aeromonas sp. sif0611. The sequence continues at coordinate 72,626 of NZ_JAHUWU010000013.1, forward strand.
CGACCACCATGGTCAGCGCCGTGGAGAACTCGATGGGATTGCTTGGTTGCACTTGCTGCAACGCCGCCATGCCACCGGTCGAGGTCACCGCCAGCCAGACCGAGTAGCCACCAAGCAGTGCAATGGCTGGTACGGCGACAAAGCTCAGTACCATCAGGGCAGAAATACCAAAGTAGACGGTCACCGTCATCAGCATGCCCGAAATAGCGATCAGCCAGTTCACATCGATCCCGGTCGCCTTCTGCACCGGCAGCGCAAACATCGCCACGCCAACACCGAACCAGCCGACCTGAGTACCACCCAGGAGTAAAGAAGGTAGCCAGGAACCTTTCACCCCAAAGGAGTAACGGGCCAGTAGGTGGGTAGAGAGACCGGTTGAAGCACCGATATAACCGAGACAGGCGGTATAGATCCCCAGCAACAAGTTGCCGATCAGTACCGCCTTGATGAAGTCATCGAACGCCAGCCCGGTACCCAGCGCCCCGCCAGTCCACATGCTGGCAGAGAAGAACGTCAAGCCTAGCATCACCAACATCAGCGACAGCACACCTTTGCGCCCTTTGGCGGGAACCGCCCCCAAACAGTATTCATTATCCTGCGCCATGTTCTCTCTCCACGTAATAGGCAAAACGCGCCGGATTTTACAGGTAAAACGTTTTACGTCAATCAAGTACGGCCAAATATATGGATAAAAATATCAATAGCAGTCAAGCGAGTAACATCAGCTTAAAAACGCTGATTGCAAGCATAGGGAGCATGGGACAAGGAATATCACAAGAAATGAAGAAACTGACAGAAACAAAAAAGCCTCCCTTTTCAGGGAGGCTTTCGTTTTCATGGTGCTGATACCCAGAGTCGAACTGGGGACCTCATCCTTACCAAGGATGCGCTCTACCAACTGAGCCATATCAGCACACTAACCGGTAAAGACCGCACTGTGTGCGCTATCTAAATCTTTTGTCCAACACAACCTGACGTTGTATCGCGACCAACCACATCGCTGTGATTGCTTAATTGAAGCCTGGCAGTGTCCTACTCTCGCATGGCGAATGCCACACTACCATCGGCGCTACCGCGTTTCACTTCTGAGTTCGGCATGGGATCAGGTGGTTCCACGGCGCTATGGCCGCCAG
>NZ_JAHUWU010000014.1:0-42650 GCF_019218845.1 Aeromonas sp. sif0611
CAACCGCCTTCTCGAGTCAAGCCTTATTTTCAAAGGCTTTTCGAGGTTACCGACGAGGTTGTTTGCGTTGCCGCTTGCCCTGTCGATGGAGGCGCATTATAGGGAGCTGAAACTTTCTGGCAAGCCCATTTTTGCAAAAAGTGGCAATAAATCTTCAAAAATAGGCCTTTCTCTAGTTATTCATAGCCAACCACAGCTTTTGTACAAACTTATCCACAGAAGCGGGCCCGGGATTGCTAGAATGGCCAGAAAATTGAGGAGGCCGAGATGGACTTGCGACTGAGATCCTATAAAGGAAAACGCCCACAACTGGGCAAACGGGTATATGTGGACCCCTGCGCCACCCTGGTGGGAGACATAGTGCTCGGCGATGATGCCAGCATCTGGCCCCTGGTAGCGGCACGGGGGGATGTGAACCATATCCGTATCGGCGCCCGCAGCAATGTGCAGGACGGCACAGTTCTGCACCTCAGCCGCAGGAGCGCCGCCAATCCCGATGGTTATCCCCTGCTGATCGGGGAAGACGTCACCGTGGGCCACAAGGCTATGCTGCATGGTTGCACCATAGGCAACCGGGTGCTGGTCGGCATGGGGGCCATACTGCTGGATGGGGTGGTCGTTGAGGATGATGTGATGATTGGCGCCGGCTCTCTGGTGCCACCGGGCAAGCGGCTCGCATCCGGCTTCCTCTATATGGGGAACCCGGCCAAGCAGGCGCGGCCGCTCAAGCCGGCAGAGATTGCCTTTCTGAAGACCTCGGCCGACAACTATGTCCTGCTCAAGGATGAGTATCTGCAAGAGGCTTGAGACAGACAGAGAACGAAAGCAAGAAGCCCGGCATGCGCCGGGCTTCTCTGCTTAATATAGCTAACCAATCACTGTGGTCAGGATCAGTGAGCCTGGTCCCAGTTGTCGCCGGTCCCGGCTTCCACCACCAGCGGCACGTGCAGCTCGGCCGCCGCCGACATCTTCTCCTTGATGAGCGCTATGTACTCCTCCAGCTTCTCTTCGCGGATCTCGAACACCAGTTCATCGTGAACCTGCATCAGCATGTGGATGGAGCCATCGGTAATGCCCCGGATCCAGCCATCGACGGCGATCATGGCGCGCTTGATGATGTCGGCGGCCGTGCCTTGCATGGGGGCGTTGATCGCCGCCCGCTCCGCCGCCTTGCGCAGACCGGCGTTACGGGACTTGATGTCCGGCAGATAGAGGCGACGACCGAACAGGGTCTCGACATAGCCCTGAGCTTCCGCCTGCTGGCGGGTACGCTCCATGTACTCCAGCACGCCCGGGTAGCGTTCGAAGTAGAGATCCATGTATTTCTGCGCCTCGGCACGGCCGATCCCCAGCTGCTTGGCCAGACCGAAGGCACTCATGCCATAGATGAGGCCGAAGTTGATCGCCTTGGCGCTGCGGCGCATGTCGGTGGTCACCGCCTCGAGCGCCACATCGAATACCTCGGCGGCAGTCGCCTTGTGGATGTCCTTGCCCTCGGCAAAGGCGGTCAGCAAGCCTTGGTCACCGGAGAGGTGCGCCATGATGCGCAGCTCGATCTGGGAGTAATCCGCCGCCACCAGCTTGTAACCGGCGCTCGGGATGAAGGCCTGCCGGATCCGGCGTCCCTGCTCGTTGCGCACCGGTATGTTCTGCAGGTTGGGATCGGTGGAGGAGAGCCGGCCGGTCGCCGCCACCGCCTGATGGTAGGAGGTATGTACCCGCCCGGTCTGGGGCTTGATCATCAGCGGCAGCTTGTCGGTATAGGTGGACTTGAGCTTGGCCAGGCCACGGTGCTCCATCAGCAGGCGCGGCAGATCATAGGTCTCCGCCAATTCCGCCAGCACCTCTTCGGCGGTGGACGGGGCCCCCTTGGGGGTCTTCTTGAGGATGGGCAGCCCCAGCTTGACGAACAGGATCTCGCCGAGCTGCTTGGGTGAGGAGAGGTTGAACTCCTGCCCGGCCAGCTCGTGCGCCTGCCGCTCCAGCTCCGCCAGACGTACTTCGATCTCCTGACTCTGCTGGTGCAGCAACTTGGGATCTATGGTGGTACCGAGCAGCTCCATCCGTGCCAGCACCGGCAGCAGGGGCAGTTCGATCTCGGTGAACACCTTGGCAAGCTCAGGCTGTTTGCTCAACTCGCCCCACAGAGTCTGGTGCAAACGCAGGGTGATGTCGGCATCTTCCGCCGCATAGGGCGCGGCCTGCTCCAGTTCGATCTGGTTGAAGGTGAGCTGCTTGACCCCCTTGCCGGCGATATCCTCGAAGGAGATGGTCTCGACCCCGAGGTACTTGCTGGCCAGGGAGTCCATGTCGTGGCGGCTGGCGGTGGAGTTAAGCACATAGGATTCGAGCATGGTGTCGAAGGCGATGCCCTGCAGATCAATGCCGTGGTTCTGCAGCACGTTGCGATCGTACTTGAGGTTCTGCCCCACCTTGAGGCGGGCCGGATCTTCCAGCAGCGGCTTGAGCTTGCCCAGCACCTGCTGTTCGGTCAGCTGGGTTGGCGCCCCCAGATAGTCGTGGCCGAAGGGAACATAGGCCGCCTTGCCCGGTTCGATGGCGAACGACACGCCGACCACTCGCGCCTCCATATAGTCGAGACTGGTGGTTTCGGTGTCGAAGGCAAACAGTGGTGCAGCCTGCAACTGTGCCAGCCAGCCGTCGAACTCGGCCTCCTCCAGAATGCAGCTGTAGTTGGTCTCGATGGCGGCAGCGGGGGCAGTAGCGTCATCAGCTGCGCCTTCCTGCCCGGCGCTCTCTTCGCCACCGGACTCCAGCTCCTTGATCAGGTTGCGCAGCTCGTACTCCCGGTAGACCGCCAGCAGGGACTCCTTGTCGATCGGGCCCAGCAACAGCTCTTCGAGGCTCTGCTCCAGCTCGACGTCGGTCTTGATGGTCGCCAGCTGGTAGGAGAGGCGAACCTGATCCTCCTGCTCGCGGAATTTGTCGGCAAACGTCTTGGAACCACGGAAGCCGAGGGCGGCGACCTTGTCGAGGTTGGCGGCGATCTGATCGATGCTGCCTATCCCCTGCAACAGCGCCTGGGCCGTCTTCTCGCCCACCCCTGCCATGCCGGGAATGTTGTCCACCTTGTCCCCCATCAGGGCCAGGTAGTCGATGATGAGCTCGGGGGGCACGCCGAACTTCTCGATCACCCCTTCCCGATCGGTCTTCACATCTTTCATGGTGTCGATCAGGGTGACATGGTCGGAGACCAGCTGCGCCATGTCCTTGTCGCCTGTGCTGATGAGCACGGGCAGTTGCTTCTCGGTCGCCTGGCGGGCGAGCGTGCCGATCACGTCGTCGGCCTCGACCCCTTCGACCATCAGGAAGGGGAAGCCCATCGCCTTGATCATCTGGTGAATGGGGGCAACCTGGCTGCGCAGATCGTCCGGCATGCTGGCGCGGGTCGCCTTGTACTCGGGGTAGATGTCGTCACGGAAGGTCTTGCCCTTCGCATCGAACACCACGGCCACATGACAGTCAGGGTATTGCTTGCGCAGGCTGCGCATCATGTTGGCCATCACCCGGACGGCGCCGCTTGGCAAACCGGTCGATGTGCGCAAATCGGCCTGCTGGGAGGCGAAGAAGGCGCGGTAAAGATATGAAGAGCCGTCGACCAAGATAAGGGGATTGCTAGGGGCCATGAAATCGTCCTGCCAGGAATAAACAGTCGCTAGGATGCCACAGGGCCCGCGGCACACCAAGGGGCTGACCCCCTCCCATTCGTGCCACGAACCGCCCCATGACCTGTGGATAACTCTGTGCTCAAAAATGGGCTCATGGCTGTGTCATGGTGGCAAAGTTGTGGATTAAAAACAAAAAAGACATATAAAACAGTGTATTGAGATCGTAAAAACAAACCATGACGCCTTCGTCATGATCTCGATCAATGTGGAAAAAAATTCAAGGGGGTCAACGAGGCAGGATCCAAAACGAAACAATCCTAGCACAGCAAGATGACTTGACCAGTGGAGGCCGAACGATAACCATACAAAAGTACAACAATCTACCCTGACTCACATTTTCAACAACGAGGAGTCTGCCATGAAAAAAGTGGCCGTGATCTTGAGTGGCTGTGGCGTGTTTGATGGCGCCGAGATCCATGAAGCCGTCATCAGCCTGCTGGCACTGGCCCGTCAGGGCGCCACCGTCCAGTGCTTCGCGCCCGACGTGCCTCAATTGCACGTCATCAACCACCTGACCGGCGAGGTGAGCGAGGGGGAGAGCCGCAACGTCCTGGTCGAGGCTGCCCGCATCTGCCGCGGCCAGATCCAGAATGTGGCCGAGCTGGATGCGGCCGATTTCGATGCCTTGCTGGTGCCCGGCGGCTTTGGCGCCGCCAAAAATCTGTGCGACTTCGCCGTTCAGGGCGCCAACTGCCAGATCCAGCCCGACGTGCTGAAAGCCTGCCAGAGCTTTGCCGAAGCCCGTAAACCGGCGGCCTATATCTGCATAGCACCGGCCATGATCCCCCTCATCTATGGCGCCGGCACCCTGGCCACCATAGGCCATGACGAGGGCGCCGCCAATGCCATCGAGGCCATGGGGGGCAGCCATCTCAACTGCCCAGTCAGCGAGTTCGTGGTGGATCAGGAACGCAAAGTGATCTCGACCCCGGCCTACATGCTGGCGCAGAACATCGTCGAGGCCGCCGACGGCATCGAGAAGACGGTCAAGCAGTTGCTGGCCCTGTGATCCCCTCCCCTGCCAAAACAAGCGGGCCGCTCAAGGAGCGGCCCGCTTTCATTCCAGTCAATCAAGACGGGATCAGATGGCGTCGCCCATCTGGTCCATCTTGCCCAGCAGGGCGCGCAGACGTTCCTGCCAGGCAACGTGCTCGTTGCGCAGCTGATGGTTCTCGTCTTGCAGTTTGTTGTTCTGCTCTTTCAGCTCGTCCAGCTCCATTTTCAGCAGGGAGATGTTGTCGACGGCGGATTGTACTTTGGATTCGAGTTGCTCAAGGACTTCTAGTGACATATGCATACCTGTATGTTCAATTGCGATGCCCCACAGGGGGCGATTCAAGCGCGTGAAGCCAGCATACCCTGATGCGCTCGGCACAAACAAGCCAGCGCGTTGCAAAATGCGCCCTCCGTGCCGGTATTGCTTAAATATGCGTCGGTTTTTCTCGCAGGCGGCAGGAACCGCGATCCGGGACGCTCGCCACGGCGTCACGGCCCCCTGCTAACCGCCTCCTCTCCCGCCGCCGGCATCAGCCGTGCAGGGCGATGAAGCCCCCCATCAGCAGACAGGCCACCCCGTACATCAACAGCCCGTAGAGCAGGTTCCAGCGCAGCAGCAAACCTGCGCTCAGGTTGTAGCGGGAGGCCAGCGCCAGGTTGGAGCCGGATAGCGGGCTGGTGCCGGTGGCGAGCCCCCATCCCAGCAGGAAGCACATGCCGAGCAGGCTGGGATCCGGCGACAGCGGCCACAACAAGGGGGCCATCCCCGAGATGCTGATGAGGGGGTGCACGCCTATGATGGCGACCAGGAAGATAAGCAGCAGGGTGAGGGATGCCTCAAGCCAGCCGAAGTGGTTGAATAGCGGCAGACCGTGACCCGCGCCGAAGTCGATGACAGAGAGGGCGCTGTTGATGCCGGCAGCCAACAGGCCAGCCCCGAGAAACAGCACCAGCTGGCCGCCGATGGCGGGGAAACGCTCCACCACCTGGCGCTTGAGCGCAGCCCCGCGCCCTTGGCTTGGCATGAAGAGCAGCGCCAGCAAGGGGGCCACCAGGGCGATCACCGCCAGAATGCTGAGCCCGGGCCAGAGCCGGTGGATCACCAGCACCAGCAGCGCCAGGGTCACCGGCAACCCCAAGGTCTGCAGCCTCAGGGGATAACCTGCAAAGTCCGCCACCCCGAGCCGCTCCACCTGCCAGGCCGTCAGCCCCATGGCCAGCAGGGCGGCAAGGATGCCAAACGGCAAAATCTGGGAGAGCTGCAGGCCGGGGGCGTAAGTGAGCGCCACCGCCATGGCGACGAAGAAGGGAGACCAGAAGGCCGCGGCACAGAAGATCCGGCTCAGCACCATGACCTGGCGCCGCTCCAGGGTACCGTTGCGCTCCAGCCGATCACCGATGATGAAGAGCACCGAGAGGTTGATGACGGCACCGAGCAGATTGAGGCTGGCCATGGTGCTCCACAGCCCCTTACGACCGGACCAGGAGGCGGTGCCGGTCAGCAGACCCGAGGTAGCGAGGTTGAGGGTACTGACGGCGGCAAACATGGTGAGCATGTTGATGTTGGGCAGCAGCCAGTCCCCGGGGCTGAGGCTGGCGCCGCGCCACCAGGAGAAGATCAGCAGCAGCAGTGCCGCCCCATAGAGCGCCAGCGCCTGACGACGGGCGGCTCCCACCAGCCAGGGCCAGGTGAGCAGGGAGGCGGCCCAGGCCGCGACGGCGGCTGGCCAGGGGGAGAATCCCAGATAGAGGTGCAGCAGGTTGAGCAGCCACATCCCCAGGATCAGATAGCCTGACCAGCGCTTGACCATACAGCGGCCTCGGTCAGGGGATCAGAGACACTGATCCATATCCAGGGAGGGTTTGTCACACTCGGGCCGACCCACGATCTTGGCAGGCACACCGGCGACCGTGGTGTGGGGCGGCACGGGGTTGATCACCACACTGCCGGCTCCTATCTTGGCGCCGACCCCCACTTCGATGTTGCCGAGCACCTTGGCACCCGCCCCTATCATCACCCCTTCGCGGATCTTGGGATGGCGGTCACCGGTCTCCTTGCCGGTGCCCCCCAGGGTCACGCTCTGCAGAATGGAGACATCGTTCTCGATCACTGCTGTCTCACCGACCACTATGCCGGTGGCGTGGTCAAACATGATGCCCTTGCCGATCCGCGCGGCCGGGTGCACGTCGACCCCGAACACCACGGAGATCTGGTTTTGCAGGTAGAGCGCCAGCGAGCGACGCCCCTGGCGCCACAGCCAGTTGGCAACCCGGTAGCCCTGGAGGGCATGGAACCCCTTGAGGTAGAGCAGCGGCGTCGAGAAGAGGTCGACGGCGGGATCCCTGTCCTGCACGGCGCAGATGTCGGCCGCCACTGCGGCCAGCAGCTCGGGTTCGCTGCGCAGGGCCAGTTCAATCACCTCGCGCAGAGCGATGGCTGGCATGGTGGTGCTGTCGAGCTTGTTGGCGAGCTGAAAACTCAGAGCCGAGCGCAGATCACCGTGATTGAGAATGGTGGAGTGAAAGAAGCTGGCCAGCATGGGCTCCTGGGCCGCCATGCTCTGCGCTTCCTGCTGAATTTTTTGCCACGTTTGGGCAACCAGATCATCCATGTTGCAGCCTACTGTTGTTCAGGGTGAGTGCCTTGTTGTTCTTTTGTCAGCACCGAGATGGGGTCCATATGAATGATCACCTCCATCCGCTCGAAGGACTGGCGAACCGCCAGTTCAGCCTCGTCGGCTATCTGATGGGCCTGGACCAGGGGGAGCTGATCGTCGAGCTCCAGATGTAACTGCACGAAGCGGGTCGGCCCGGATTGGCGGGTACGCAGATCATGTACGCCATGCACCCCCTCTACGGCACAGCAGAGCGCCATTATTCTCGCTTGTTCTTCCTCTGGCAACTGACGATCGAGCAGGGCCTGTACGGATTCGTAGCCAATATGGGCGGCCCCCCACACCAGGAACAGACCAATCAGGATGGCGAACAGGCCATCGGCCCAGTGCCACCCCTGCCCCGCCAGCACCAGCGCCAGCAGCACGCCGGCATTGAGCAGCAAGTCCGAGCGGTAGTGCAGCATGTCGGCCTTGATGGCCACGCTGTTGGTCTTGCGAATGACCAGACTCTGGAAGCTGACCAGCAGCAGGGTCAGCAGGATGGAGCCGGCACTGACCCAGATCCCCGCCTCCAGCCGCACCACGGGGACCTGATTCAGCATCGACGAGATGCCGTGCATCATCAGCAGCAGGGCAGAGCCCGAGATGAAGGCCGACTGGATCAGACCCGCAAGGGACTCCGCCTTGCCGTGGCCGAAGCGGTGCTCCTCATCGGCTGGCGCCAGCGCGTAACGAATGGCCAGCAGGTTGATGATGGAGGCACTCACATCCATGAAGGAGTCGGTGAGGGACGCCAGCAGGCTGGAAGAGTCCGTCATCAACCAGGCGATCAGCTTGCCCAGGATCAGCAAGGTGGCGGTGACGACCGCCGCCGTGCTGGCGAGGGTGACCCAGCGGGAATAATGTTGATGGCTCAAAACCGGCTTTCCTCTGACGCGTAAAAACTTATTATACCCTGACCCGAACGTCAGTTTGGCGCGCAAAATCAACGGAGTGACCCCGAATGAACAAAATACTCCTGGTCGACGACGATCTCGAGCTGACCCAGCTGCTCACCGAAATCCTGACCCTGGAAGGATTTGAGGTCACCGTCGCCGAGGATGGAGAAGAAGGACTGCTGCGGCTGGCAGAGCAGGCATTCGATCTGGTGCTGCTGGACGTCATGATGCCCAGACTCAACGGGTTCGCCATGCTGACCAGGCTGCGCAAGACCCACGACACCCCGGTGTTGATGCTGACTGCCCGTGGCGACAGCCAGGACAGGGTCAACGGGCTCGAAGCGGGCGCCGATGACTATCTGGCCAAACCCTTCGATGACAGGGAGCTGCTGGCGCGAGTGCGCGCCATCTTGCGCCGCACCCAGCACCCCTCACCCCAGCGCGGCGCGTCCGATGAGCTGCGCTTCATGGATCTGGTGCTGCAACCCGGCCTGCAGCGAGCCCGCTGCGACGATCAACTGCTGGAGCTCACCGCCACCGAGTTCGGCCTGCTGGAGTGCCTGCTGCGCAGCCCGGGTCAGATCGTCAGCAAGAACCTGTTGTCCGAACAGGTGCTTGGCAAGAAGCTCGAACCCTTCGATCGGGCCATCGACATGCACCTGAGCAACCTGCGCAAGAAGCTGCCCGAACGAGCAGACGGTCAGCCCCGCTTCAAGACGGTACGTGGGCGAGGCTACCTCTGGCTGGAGCAGGCATGAGAACGGCCCGCACCTTCAATGGCCTCTCCACCCAGATCTTCCTCTGGTTCTGGTTCATGCTGCTGCTCGTGCTGGCCGCCGTGGTGATACTGCCCACCCTGGATCCCCGCAATACCATCCCCCTGCCCGAGCACGAGATGGCCAGGATGAACAACAACCTGCGGGCGTTGCAGGCCGGAGCCGACCCGAACCAGGACTTCGATCTGCAACAGGCCATCACGGTGGCAGGTCTCTTGCCGGTGGACAACGTCTACCTGCGTGATGCCAAGGGCCAGATGCAATCCACCACCCAGTTGAGCAAGTTCGTCATCCGCTTCATGCTGGACGCCGACGACCCGGCCAGGCCCATGCTGGGTAGCGAACACCAGCGGGCCATCGCCGGCCCCTTCCAGATGCAGCACCACGGCCAGACCTATCACGTCTACTTCGGGCTCAACGTCGAGAACTCCTATCTGTTCCTGTTTATCCAGATCCTGGATCACCCCATCCAGATCCTGGGCATCGCCATGCTGGTCAGCACCCCGCTCTGTCTGCTGCTGGCCTGGCGGCTGACCCGCCCCATACTGCAGTTGCAGCAGTCGGTCTCCCAGTTGGCGCAGGGCAAGCTGGAGACACGGATCCCCAACCTGGGGCGGCGGGACGAGATAGGTCAGCTGGCGGATCATGTCAGCCACATGGTGGATACCCTCAAGCGCATGATCCAGAAGCAGAAACAGTTGCTGTCCGACATCTCCCACGAGCTGCGCAGCCCCCTCACCCGCATTCAGCTGGCGCAGGCCTTGATCCGCCGCAAGCAGGGGGACAGCTCGGAGCTGGCGCGGATCGAAAGCGAAATAGCCCGGCTCGACAAGCTGATCGGGGACCTGCTGGATCTGTCGCGGGTTCAGCAGCATGTGGAAGCCCCGGTGGAACTGCCGCTGGCGGAGCTGCTGGAGCCCATCCTGGACGACGCCATGTTCGAGGCCAATCAGAACGGCAAGCAACTCAGGCTGCCACCGCTGCCGACCGAGACCCTCAGGATGTGGCCGGAACTGCTGGCGAGAGCCCTGGAGAACCCGCTGCGCAATGCGCTCAAGTATGCCCGCGAGTTCATCAAGGTGGACTGGTATCGGGAGGGACGGGAGTGGGTGATGACCATCCGGGATGACGGCCCCGGCGTGCCGGTGGAGCAGCAACCCATGCTGTTCCTGCCCTTCTTCCGGGTCGACGATGCCCGCAACGCCAAAACCGGCGGCACCGGCCTCGGTCTCGCCATCGCCGCCGAGGCGATCCAGCGCCATGGCGGCACCATCAAGGCCAGCAACAATCACCCGACCGGGCTCGTCATCACCATCCGCCTGCCCATGGTGTGAGCCACCCCTTTTCATCGGCACGGGCGCTGGGTATGCTGGCGCCCGTTTCGCACCACCCCAGCCTCGCATCAGGATCCCGTCATGCTCGACATCGTGCTCTACCAACCGGAAATCCCGCCCAACACCGGCAACATCATCCGCCTCTGTGCCAACACCGGCTATCGGCTGCACCTGATAGAGCCCCTGGGTTTCGCCTGGGATGACAAGCGGGTGAAGCGGGCGGGACTCGACTATCACGAGTTTGCCGAGGTGAAGCGCTGGCCGAGCTATGAGGCCTTTCTCGCGGCCGTGGCCCCCAAGCGGGTATTCGCCTGCACCACCAAGGGGCGCACCGCTCACTCGGCGGCGCAGTTTGCCCCTGGGGATACCCTGCTGTTCGGGCCGGAGAGCCGAGGATTACCGGCGGAGATCATCGAGAGCCTGCCGTTCGAGCAGCGGCTGCGCATTCCCATGCTGCCTCAGAGTCGCAGCATGAATCTGGCCAATGCGGTCGCGGTTTTCGTCTACGAGAGCTGGCGCCAGTTTGGCTATGAGGGCTCCCTCTAGCCTTTGCTGGCGCGGTGCCCCTCAGAGGCGGCACCGACCATGAGACCCCGTCAGGCGGGTTCCCGACCTTGACCCAGCAGGCGGCCGTCACGTTCCAGTTGCCAGCATAGCCAGCCCAGGGTCAGGCCCCGCCCTGTCATCAGCGCCGCCATGGCGGCCCACAAGGCCGCCACGCCCCATTCCTGGCACAGCCACCAGATCGGGAAGAAGCCGGCAAACACCGCCACCAGCATGCTGTTGCGCATCTCGCGAGCCCGAGTGGCCCCGATGAAGACCCCATCCAGCAGGAAGCACCAGACCGCCAGCAAGGGCATGGCGATAAGCCAGGGCAGTTGGCGGTTCGCCTCGGCGATCACCGCAGGGATATCGGTGATATGGGCGATGAGCTGCCGCCCCCCCATGGCAAACCCCAGAGCAAACGCGATCGCGATCAGCAAGGCCCAACCCAGGTTGAGGACTATGGCCTCCCGCAGCCCCTGCCTGTCCCGCCGTCCTATGGCGCGCCCCACCATGGCTTCCACCGCGTAGGCGAAGCCATCCAGCCCGTAGGAGATCAGCATCAGGAAGTTGAGCAACACCGCATTGGCGGCTACTGCCACGTCCCCCAACCGTGCGCCCTGCAGGGTCATGAAGGCGAAACAGAGTTGCAGGCAGAGGGAGCGGATGAAGATGTCCCGATTCAGGCCGAGCAGCCGCCGCACCGCGGGCCATTGCCACCAGCGCGGCCAGGCGCTCTGCCACACCTCGGCCGGGAGATGGCGCAGGCGGCGGCTCACCAGCCAGAGCCCCACCCCGAGCGAGCAGTAGTCCGCCAGCAGGGAGGCGGCAGCCACCCCCCTGACCTGCCAGCCGAGCCCCAGCACGAACCAGGCGTCCAGCACCATGTTGACCAGGTTGCTCAAGATCAGCAGCAGCATGGGGCTGCGCGCATCCTGCATGCCCAGCAGCCAGCCCATGATGACCAGGTTGCACAGGGCCGCCGGCGCGCTCCAGATCCGCACCGAGACATAGTCTCCGGCATAGACCTGCACCTCGGGGGATCCTCCGCTGAGCCCTATGATGGCCGGCAAGAAAGGCAGCACCAGCAACAGCAGGGCCAGCCCCAACCCGACGGCGAGGCCGAGCGCCCGCGCCAGGGTGTCCAGCTGCCCCTCGACGCTGGCGGCGCCCTGGGCCTGGGCGGTCAGACCCGTAGTGGACATGCGCAGGAAACCGAGCAGCCAGAACAGGAGGTTGATGAGGGTCGCCCCGACCGAGACACCTCCGAGAAACCAGGCCTGCCCGAGATGACCGATCACCCAGGTATCCACCAGGCCGAGCAAGGGGGTGGTGACGTTGGAGAACACCATGGGCAGGGCCAGGGCAAACACGGCCCGGTGGCGGCGAGGATCCCTGAGCCAGGACGGCATCAAGCTAAGCACGATCGAGACTGGCAACTCACTCGGCGGCCAGTCGCACTATGCGGGCGAAGTCGGAGACCATGGTCTGCATATCCACATGGACCACTTCACCCGGGGCGACCTTGGGGCGGAACATGGCCACCAGCTTCCCCTCGGGATTGATCAGCACGATCGAGGCCGAGTGGTCTATGAGGTAATCCTTGCGCTCGCTCGCCACGATGGAATAGACGAGACCAAGGTTGCGCACCAGGGGGAAGAGGGCACGGTGGGTACCGGTCGCCGCCTTGAACTCCGGATGGAAGAAGGCGGTATAGCTCTTGAGACGGGCACTGTCATCCCGCTGGGGATCCGCCGAGATGAAGACCACCTGGCTGCTGGGTTCGATCTTCTTGAGATCCGGGTAGATGGAACGCAGATCCGCCAGGGCGGTCGGGCAGACATCGGGACAATAGGTGTAACCGATGAACAGGAAGGTCCAGTGCCCTGCCAGATTGGCGGCAGTGAAGGGCTCCCCATCCCCATCCGTGAGGGTGAAGGGGTTGATGTCACGTCCTACCGGATAATAATCCGCCTGTTCAGGCAGGGAGGGTTGGCTCCAGTAATAGGCCGCCATTATGCTGCCGACGAAGAGCAACAACAGCAGAGAAAAACGTGGTTTAACCATATAAAACAAAACCTTGCTAGTTCAACCAGCCGAATGGCGGGGCCAATGAAGGGCTATTGTAACCCGCTCGGCCCCGTTTCTGCCTAGTCCCGAGTCCGGATACTGGGCTGGAAAGGGCCTTACAGGGACGAAACAGGTGCTATCACCCGATAATCACAAGATAAAGAAAAGCCCCACGCCAGGTGGGGCTCACACACGGTTCGGGGAGCGGGCTCAGGGTCGCAGTCTGCTCAGCCCCTGGGGGCGCCGGATCGTGGCGCGCAGCGGGATGACCGGGGCCGTCCAGGGTGCATCTGGCAAACCGATGTCGTGGTGGCGGCGAAACAGACGAACCAGGCGGACAATCTTGTCCTTGGGGCACCCCAGCCAGATGGTCCAGCCATCTCCCTTGTGATACACCCAGAGCGCATAAAACCATGTCATCCGACTGCCCTTGATGAATCGGGTGATGGAGGATACGGGGGGTGCAGCCGGACCCGGATCCCACGGTGAGCTTGAAGCCATACCTGTCCTCCTTGCTCAACAGGCCACGCCGACCAGTGTTCCCGCCATCAGGAGGCAGACCAAACACCGTCGCGTACTGACTGTATTGAGTCGTCCAACTGCCTGACGACTCTCCCTTTCTTGCCCCGCACCGACTCAGCGGTGATGCATCCCTGCGATCCATGCAGACCTGGCAGTACACTCAAGGTCATGACGGTTATCCGGCCATGACACTGCGGGCCTTCTCAAAGGATATATCCGAAATGCATGATGCGTGACGGTACTGTTTGCGGCGAATCTGGGCGGTGGCAATGGCGGGGATCGGGGAGAAAAAGGGGCGCGGGGAAAAGCGCAAAAACGAAGAGGCCTCCCTCCCGCAGGAGGCCCCTTGGCATGTTCGATGCCTACATCCAGTCGGCGTTGCGGATCACCCCGACCGCCAGCCCTTCGATGGTCAGATGCTGGCTGGAGAGATCCACCTCGATGGGGGAGAGATCTTCGTTTTCCGGCAGCAACCACACCTGGCTGCCCTTGCGCTGGAAGCGCTTGACGGTGACGTCTTCATCGAGACGCGCCACCACCACCTGGCCGTTGCGCACCTCCTGGGTCTTGTGCACCGCCAGCAGATCCCCATCCATGATGCCGATGTTCTTCATGCTCATGCCCTGCACCCGCAACAGGAAGTCTGCCCGCGGGTGGAACAGGGCGGGATCCACCTGATAGTGGCTCTCGATATGCTCCTGGGCCAGGATGGGCTCACCGGCCGCGACCTTGCCGATGAGCGGCAGGCCGCTCTCTTCTGGCGCAGCCTCCTCTTCCTCGAGCAGCAGACGGATGCCGCGGGAGGTGCCGGGCATGATCTCGATGACCCCTTTCTTGGCCAGGGCCTTCAGATGTTCCTCGGCCGCATTGGCCGACTTGAAGCCAAGCTTCTGGGCGATCTCGGCGCGAGTCGGCGGCATGCCGGTCTCGCTCATGTTCGCCTTGATAAGCTCCAGCACTTCAGCCTGGCGGGGGGTAAGGGGTTTCATAGCATAGGCACCTGTCTTTTTATACAGCACACTGGCAGTATATACAGTGCTGTGGCCAAGGCAAGGCGTTGCTGATATTTGTCCTCACCTTGTCGCAAAAATCCCGCACCTTCTATCCTGAAAAGGCACTCATCCTACCTCTCGGCGACAAGCCGTCGGTGATTTGCTATGCTCACGCCGCATTTTTTTGGAGAGCAGACGCACATGTCCCTTGGACAGAACATTTCCAGAGCCATCCTGCAATGGCCGGTCAGTGGCTTGGTCAATCACAAGAGCCTGCCGGAAAATCCCATCACGGAACTCAAGCTGGATCCGGCAAGACCCATCGTCTATGCCCTGAAGACCAGCTCGATCACCGACCTGATGACCCTGCAACAGTGCTGCGAGGATCTCGGCCTGCCCGGCCCGTTCACGCCGCTGGAGCTGGGTGGCCAGCTGCTGCCGCGCTACGTCTGTCTGGATCGTCCGCCTCCCCTGTTTGGCACGCGCAACAAGCCGCTGCCCTTCCTGCAGGAGTTCCACCAGCTGCTGGACTTGCACAAGCAGGATCCCGAGCTGGATATCCAGGTGGTGCCCGTCACCCTGTTCTGGGGGCGCGCCCCCGGCCGGGAAGGCGAGGAAGCCTCCGGTTGGAACATCATCAGCAGCCTGGCCCCGAACCGGCTCAAGAAGGCGTTGATCGTGATCCTGAAAGGGCGCGAAAACCTGGTGCGCTTCTCACCGCCGCTCTCATTGCGCTACATGGCGGACAAGCACGGCACCGACGAGGCCATCGCCCACAAGCTGGCGCGGGTTGCCCGCACCCACTTCAGTCGCCAGCAGCTGGCGGCCACCGGCCCCAAGCTGCCGAACCGCAACCTGCTGTTCAAACAGCTGCTCGATTCGAACGTCATTCAGCAGGCCATCGAAGAAGAGGCCAGACGGGAGGGGATTAGCCTGGAGAAGGCGCAAAAGCGCGCCCATGGCTACATGGACGAGATCGCCTCCGACTTCTCCTACCGGCTGATCCGGCTTGGCGAGAGCTTCCTCGGCTGGCTGTGGAACAAGCTCTACCGCGGCCTCTCGGTCAACGGGGCCGAGCAGGTGCGCCAGCTCGCCCAGGAAGGGCACGAGATCGTCTACGTCCCCTGCCATCGCAGCCACATGGACTACCTGCTGCTCTCCTACGTGATCTACCACCAGGGGATGGTGCCGCCCCATATCGCGGCGGGCATCAACCTCAACTTCTGGCCGGCTGGCCCGATCTTCCGCCACGGCGGTGCCTTCTTCATTCGCCGCACCTTCAAGGGCAACCCGCTCTACAGCACGGTATTTCGGGAATACCTCAACCTGCTGTTTGCCAAGGGCTACTCGGTGGAGTTCTTCACCGAGGGAGGGCGTTCGCGCACCGGCCGCCTGCTGCCGCCCAAGACCGGCATGCTGGCCATGACGCTACAGGCTATGATGCGCGGGCTGGACAGGCCGGTGACCCTGGTGCCCGTCTATCTGGGGTACGAGCACGTGATGGAGGTGAACACCTACCACAACGAGCTCAAGGGCAGCCGCAAGGAGAAGGAGAGCTTCCTGCAGGTGCTCGGCATACTGCGCAAGCTGCGCAACTATGGCCGCGGCTTCGTCAACTTCGGCGAGCCGCTGACCCTCAACGGCTACCTCAACGAGAAGGTCCCGGAGTGGAAGGCCCACATCGGCAAGGAGGAGCGCCCGGAGTGGATGGCCCCCACCGTCAACCAGCTGGCCGAGCTGATGATGACCCGCATCAACGATGCCGCCGCCGTCAACGGCCTGACTCTGAGTGCCCTGGCGCTGCTGGCCGCCGAGCGCCACGCCCTGACCCGGGACGAACTGCAGGCCCAGCTCAACACCTATCTGGACCTGCTCAAGCAGGTGCCCTATAGCCCCCAGAGCACCCTGCCGGGTGAGGATGCGAAGACCCTGCTGGAGCAGGCCATGGAGCTCAACAAGTTCGAGGTGAGTGAGGACAAGCTCGGGCAGATCATCAGCCTGGACCGCTATCAGGCAATCCTGCTGACCTACTACCGCAACAACATCCTCCATCTGTTCGCCCTGCCCTCCCTGGTGGCGGCCTTGATCGAACGCTGCGAGGGGATCTCCCGCGGCGAGATAGTCGCCCGTTGCGTCGACATCTACCCGCTGCTCAAGACGGAGCTGTTCCTGCGCTACCAAGAGGAGGAGCTGCCAGAGCTGGTCGATGCCCTGCTGGCCGAACTGCAACGCCAGCAACTGGTCGAGGCGCGCGACGGCGGCTACTGGGTCAATCCGGGCAACCAGACCCGCCTGTTGTTGCTGGCCGAGAGCATTCAGGAGACGCTGCAGCGCTACGCCATCGTGCTGACCCGGGTGCTGGCCCAGCCCCGCATAGAGGCAGAGCAGCTGGAGGCGGACGGCCTGATGATGGCGGAGCGCCTCGGCACCCTGCACGGCATCAACGCCCCCGAGTTCTTCGACCAGAAGCTGTTCAGCACCCTGATCCACACCCTGCGCAACGAAGGCTATCTGGACACCGGCTGCAAGCCGGATCTCGGCCGCTTCCAGGCGCTGGCCGACAACATAGTGCCGCTGCTGAGCAACAAGATCCGCCGCACCATACAGGCGGGAAACCGGCTCTAACCACCATCTTACAGCCAACAAAAAGGCCGCATCATGCGGCCTTTTTTATCGACAGGGGTTCTCAAAGGTAGTGGGCGATAACCCCGAGCAGCACCAGGGCACCCACATAGTTGTTGTTGAGGAACGCCTGGAAGCAGGCTTCACGCTGGCGCTCCCGGATCAGCCGCTGCTGATAGACGAACAGCGCCGCCGCCCCCAGCAGCCCCCAGTAATAACCCGAGCCGAGCGCCATCAGCTGGCCCACCCCCAGCAGGATCAGCAGGGTTGCCAGTTGCAGCACGCCAATGATCCGCTTGTCGTGACGGCCAAACAGGATGGCGCTCGACTTGAGGCCGAGCTTGAGGTCATCGTCCCTGTCCACCATGGCATACTGGGTGTCGTAGGCGATGGTCCACAGCAGGTTGGCGAGAAACAGCAGCCAGGCCACGGGCGGCAGGGCATTGGCCTGGGCCGCATAGGCCATGGGAATGGACCAGGAGAACGCCATCCCGAGCACCAGCTGCGGTATGGGAATGAAGCGCTTCATGAAGGGATAACAGACCGCCAGCAGCAGGCCGGCGAACGACAGGCCTATGGTGAGCGGGTTCAGGGTCAGCACCAGGGCGAACGAGATGAGCGCCAGCACGGCGAACAGGATCAGCACCTCCCGTTCGTCGACCCGGCCCATGGGCAGCGGCCGGCCGGCGGTGCGTTTCACGTGGCCGTCGAAGTTGCGATCCGCATAGTCATTGATGACGCAGCCTGCAGAGCGCATCAGGAAAACCCCCACCACGAACACGGTCAGGATCCAGGGATCCGGCAGGCCGCCCGCCGCGAGACAGAGCGCCCACAGGGTCGGCCACAGCAGCAAGAGGATGCCGATGGGCTTGTCGATGCGGGCCAACTGCACATAGGCCAGTCCCCGCTCCTTGGTTAACAGCTTCACTCCAGCTCCTTATGCGATGACAGCGAATGAGACGATAGCGAGGGCAGGAAGAGTTCGTGGACCAGCAAGGGCCACTGCCCCAGATAGAGACGGGAGCGGCGCCCCCAGACGGTGGCGGCCTGGCACCAGGGATTGCTCGCTATCTCGAAACAGGCCAGTTGCAGGTGATCCCGCCGCGCCGGTGCATCACCGAAGATACGCTCCCCCAATGGCTGCTCCCCCAGATCCTGCAGGCCGCTCCCTTGCAACGCCGCCTCGGCAAACAGGGTCCAGCCCAGGATGGCCGGCCCAGCGTCACCGTGCAGGATCACCTCACGGCAGATCCCCACGGGATCGGCAACGGCCACCAACACCTGCTCGTCCGCCCCCAGTGGCACGCTGCGATTGCCGAGCAGTTGCACCGAGAGGTGACTATTGTAGCGCCGCAGGCGCCGGGTCATGGAGTCTGCCTCCAACAGCCAGGGCAGCAAGGCCTCGGGTGGCTCACACTCTGCGGGCACCCGCCAGGGGACGAGCTGGATGAGGGGAACAGTCAACTCGGACTTCACAGCTTCACCATCCGGAGATTTCCGTTGTCAGGTTAAAATCCGGTTTATTATCCGTAAATCAATGGCGAATTGTAAGAACATCCGTGCTTGACGGCCCCGATGGCAGCATCAAAAATGGGGCATCCGTCGCTGCCGAGCCATCTTGATGAAGATCTTCAGAATTCTGCTGGTGTTATCCCTGGGTTGTACCTTGTTGAATACCCACGCCTTCGCCAATGAGGACGCGGCCGCCGATCCGGCCTCCGCCGCCGTCCAGCCGGGATTCGCCTATCATGCGCTGGATCCGGACATCATCACCAACTACCTCGGCGATGGCAAAACCCTGGGGTATGTGCGGGTGACGGTGGAGCTGATGGCCGAAAATGCCGCCGATCTCAAGTTGCTGGAGCAGCACGACCCCCTGATCCGCGACGCCATCATCCGCCTGATTGGCAGCAAGACGGGCGCCCAGATCAAGTCCCTGGTGAGTCGGGAAGAGCTGCGCAAGGAGTGCGAGGGCAAGGTCAACGAACTGCTGGTCAGAGAGACCGGCAAGAAGGCGGTACGCGAGCTCATTTTCACCAAGTATCTTTATCAGTAATGAACAACGAGCAGGGTGCCGACCGGCAGTCTGCTCTCCCTACCGCTCCCATTCACTGTCGAGGAAGTCATCGTCATGGGCCACAAGACGCTGTGTGAATGGCGCCGTCACGAGATCCCCGCCGATCTCAAGACGCTGCGCAAGATACTGCGCAAACCCAAGTTCGTGTGCGGCAAATGCGCCCGCAGCGCCAATGACAAGGACTACCTGTGTCAGCCGTTGCGTCTGAAGAACAAGGAGGAGTAGGTCCCCGCTTCTGCGGGGTCTGAGGAGAAATACTCGGCGGGCCGCGCCCTATTGATCGGTCCAGCCCTGGCGGCCCTGCTCGAACAGCCGACGGGCCTGAACGTCATTGGGGCAGACGCCACGGTACTCCTCCCCGGATCGCCCGGCCAGATAGAGGTGCTCCGGGCGGCAATACCAGGCCAATCCCTTCTGGCGGCCCTGCTGCCACATGGCAACGTCCACCTTGTCGCCGCACTGGGTCTGGTGGAATGCCACCCTGTCATCGGCAAACCCCAGCTTGCCATCGGCTTCCCCTACGTCGCTCCACACCTTTTCGCAGGGATCGTCCGAGTTGGAGACACAGCCCCCGAGCAGGGTGGCACAGAGCATGATGACGAGTGAGCGCATAATCATCCTTGGACGTTGTTTGAGTGGTTTATGGCGTCTCTGGCCTGACGGGCATCCCTCTTCCCACAGCGCCATTTGAGCAGTTCATTCTAACCAGAGCCTCGCGCGGCAACCAAGGGGCATGCTGCCGAACGGACAAAAAATCGGGCGGGCCACCAGGCCCGCCCTCATGCGTTACAGGGAGTCACCGATCGTCGAGGGGGTCATAGTCCTGCCAGTCCTCGTCGTCCAGCTCCTCCAGCTCGTCTTCCCAGGATTCCGGCTCCCACTCATCGTCGAGCTCGAAATCCGGCGTCTGCGTACCCATGCTCATTCTCCTTGGATAGTGCACCGGCCTTCAAAGTCTATCCAGAAACATGAGGCTCGCCAGTGGTTCCACTCAGAGCTTCACCAAGGTACGGCCAGCCACCTGACCCAGGGTAATGGCCTCGGCGGCCTCCACCACCTGCTCCAGCCCTATCTCGGTGACCGCCTGCTCAAAGAAGCTGGCGGGCAGATCCCGCGCCAGTCGCTGCCAGGCCAGTTGACGGCGCGCCAGCGGGCACATCACCGAATCCACTCCCTGCAACCGCACGTTGCGCAGGATGAAGGGCATGACGCTGGTCGGCAGATCGAAGCCACCCGCCAGGCCGCAGGCCGCCACGGCGCCGCCGTAGTTCATCTGGGCCAGCAGCTTGGCCAGCACCTGACTGCCGACGGTGTCGATAGCACCGGCCCACAGCTGTTTCTCCAGCGCCTTGGCAGGCTCCAGCAGTTCGCTGCGCGGCACTATGCGA
Source organism: Aeromonas sp. sif0611 (assembly GCF_019218845.1). Lineage (NCBI taxonomy): Bacteria > Pseudomonadati > Pseudomonadota > Gammaproteobacteria > Aeromonadales > Aeromonadaceae > Aeromonas > Aeromonas sp. sif0611. The sequence continues at coordinate 20,563 of NZ_JAHUWU010000014.1, forward strand.
CTGGCGCCCAGCGCCGTCAGCATGGCGCCCTGCTCCTCGGGACGGCCGGTCAGGGCCGCGACGCGATATCCCAGTGCAGACAGCAGGGCGACGGCAGTGGAGCCCACTCCGCCCGCCGCCCCTGTCACCAGGATCTCGCCACTCTCGGGGGTTATGCCCGCCTCTTCCAGCGCCAGCACGCAAAGCATGGCGGTCAGACCGGCGGTGCCGATGCACATGGCCTGCCGCTCATCCAGCCCGGCCGGCAGCGGCACCAGCCAGTCGGCCTTGACTCGCGCCTGTTCGGCCATGCCGCCCCAGTGTCCTTCCCCCACACCCCAACCGGTCAGTACCACCTTGTCACCGCTCTGGTAGCGGCTGTCGGCCGACTCCAGCACTGTGCCGACGAAGTCGATACCCGGCACCAGCGGCCACTGGCGCACTATCTTACCCTTGCCGGTGATGGCCAGCCCGTCCTTGTAGTTGAGGGAGCTGTAGCTCACCGCCACCCGCACTTCCCCCGCCGGCAGCTGGCTCTCGGCCAGTTGGGTCAGGGTTGCCTTGGTCTTGCCATCTTGGTTGTCCAGTAACAGAGCCTTGAACATGCTTGCCTCTCGATGTTGTGGCGTCACCCATCAGGTGCTTTGACGCCTTTGCAGTTGAAAATCCAGGGTCAGGGCCAGGCCGGCCACCGTCTCGCCTGCCAGCTGACGCAGGATGAGATCGGCGGCCTCCTGCCCCATCTGGTGATAGGGGATCCTGACCGAGGTGAGGGCCGGATAGCAGGCCCGCGCCACATCGAGATCGTCGAAACCGGCGATGGCGAGCTTGCCCGGCACGCTCAGGTGGCGGCGCTGACACTCGAACAGCACGCCCGCCGCCAGCTCGTCATTGACGCAGATAAGCGCGTCCAGCTCGGGCCAGCGCAGCAGAAATTCCCCCAGCATGGCGGCCCCGGTGCTGAAACTCGGCAGCTCGGAGGTGTTGATGATGGCATCGGGGGAGAGGTAATTGTCCAGCAGTGCCTTCTGCCATCCCTGCATGCGCTGTTGCAGCATCCACTGCTCCTGACGGGCACAGAGAAAGCCGATGTTGCGATAACCGCGCTCGATGAGATGGCGGGTCAGCTGATAGCCGGCGTCGAAGTTGGAGACCCCCACGTTCATGTCGATGGGTTGGCGCGCCATGGCACCCACCTCCACCACCGGTAGCCGGGCAGCCTGCAGCCGTGTGCGTATGGTTTCGCCGGGATCGCCGCCAAACAGCACCACGGCGGCCGGATTGTGTTGCAGGAAGTTGTTGAGCAGGCTCTCTTCCTGCCGCTTCAGGTGCTGCGCGTCCCCCAACATGATCTGGTAGCCCTCGGCGAGCAGGGTCTGCTGCAGACCCGCTATCATGTCGCCGCAGCCGCGCTCGGTCAGACTGGGCACGATCACCACTATGGTCTGGGAGGTGGCGGAGGCGAGCGCCCCCGCCGCCCGGTTGGGGATATAGCCAAGTTCATCCACCGCCGCCTCGATGCGCTCACGCATCTTGTCGGACACCAGCTCCGGGGTGCGCAGGGCGCGCGACACCGTCATGGCCCCCACGCCGGCCAGCTGGGCCACCTCGTTGAGGGTCACCCGACCCGTGCTACGGCGCTTCTTCGCTTCTGACATCCTTTCCCTTCCTCGGCATACGGGTGCTCACTTTAAGGCAAAAGCGGGGCACTGACTATTTGCTCAAACCGGATTTTACCTCCTTTGAGCGGGTGACAGGGCAAGATGAATCCCTTCTGTGGGAGAAATGATAGCGCTATCACAGAACGATGTTAGCGCTATCTGGTAGCGCTAACTTTCGCGATCAGGCTCACAGTTATCAGCCGGCAAGATCGCTAGATTGGCGCCATCTTATCCAGCCCGGACATTGCCATGCTGACCCAATTGCTGACCGAGGAGGTCATTTCCATCGAAGCGGGCGCCCGCGACTGGCGCCATGCCATCGAGCTCGCCACCACCCCTCTGCTGGCCAACGGCACCATAGAGCCCTCCTATGTGGCGGCGCTGTTTCGTTCCCACGAGGAGCTCGGCCCCTACTACGTGTTGGGCCCGGGCCTGGCCATGCCCCACGCCCGCCCTGAAGACGGCGTCAACCGACTGGGACTGGCGCTGACCGTACTGAAGGAGGGGGTCAACTTCGATTCCGAGGGCAATGACCCGGTCCGGCTGCTCATCACCCTGGCCGCCAGCGACGGCGACTCCCACGTGGAGACAATCGCCCAGTTGGCCGAGCTGTTCATGAATGAAGAAGATGTGGCGGCCATCATGGCGGCCGACACCAAAGACGACATTTTGCGCATCCTGGCGCGTTACTGAGTGGCGCCCAGCGCCTGACAGAGGAAGAGACAATGAAAATTCTGGTTGTATGCGGACACGGCCTGGGCACCAGCCTGATGATGGAGATGAGCATCAAGAGCATCCTCAAGGAGCTGAGCGTCACCGCCGAAGTGGATCACAGGGATCTCGCCTCCGCCGGCAGCGAAACCGCCGAGATGTTCGTGGCCACCCGCGACATCGCCGAGCAGCTTATCAGCATGGGAGTCAATGGCCGACTGGTGTCCCTAGACAACATGGTCGACAAAGCTGCCATGAAAGAGAAGCTCTCCATCGCCCTGCGTGAACTGGGCGCTCTCTAACCTCGATATGACTGTCTGGGCGGCCTGTAGGCCGCCGCTTCCATCCGCTTGGAGCTGACCATGGAATTTTTCAATTTTCTGATGTTTGACGTGCTGTCGGAGCCCGCCGTGCTGGTCGGCCTGATCGCCCTCATCGGCCTGATAGCACAGAAGAAACCCGTGACCGAGTGCATCAAGGGCACGGTCAAGACCATCATGGGCTTCGTCATCCTGGGGGCCGGCGCCACCCTGGTGGTGAACTCCCTCGGCGATTTTGCCACCATCTTCCAGCACGCCTTCGGCATCAAGGGGGTGGTCCCCAACAACGAGGCCATCGTCTCCATCGCCCAGCAGTCGTTCGGCAAGGAGATGGCGATGATCATGTTCTTCGCCATGCTGGTGAACATCCTGATCGCCCGCCTCACGCCGTGGAAATTCATCTTCCTGACCGGTCACCACACCCTCTTCATGTCGATGATGGTGGCGGCCATTCTCTCCGCCGGCGGCATGAGCGGTATCCCGCTGATCGCGGTAGGCAGCCTGGTGGTCGGCGTGACCATGGTGCTGTTCCCAGCCTTGGCCCATCCTTACATGAAGCAGATCACCGGTTCCGACGACGTGGCGCTCGGCCACTTCTCTACCATCTCCTACGTGCTGGCCGGCTGGATCGGCGCCAAGTTCGGCAACAAGGCCCACAGCAGCGAAGAGGTGCAGGTGCCCAAGAGCCTGCTGTTCCTGCGCGACACCCCGGTGGCCATCTCCTTCACCATGGGTATCATCTTCCTCATCACCTCCGCCTTCGCCGGGCCCGAGTTCGTCGCCAGCGTCGCCAAGGGCAAGCACTGGTTCATGTTCTCCCTGATGCAGTCCATCACCTTCGCCGCCGGTGTCTACGTCATCCTGCAGGGTGTGCGCATGGTCATCGCCGAGATAGTGCCTGCCTTCAAGGGGATTTCCGACAAGCTGGTGCCCAACGCCAAGCCAGCGCTGGACTGCCCCATCGTCTTCCCCTACGCCCCCAATGCGGTACTGATCGGCTTCCTGTCGAGCTTTGCCGCCGGCCTGGCGGGCATGGTGCTGCTCTATCTGCTGGGGCTCACCGTCATCATTCCAGGCGTCGTACCGCACTTCTTCGTCGGCGCAGCGGCCGGGGTGTTCGGCAATGCCACCGGAGGCCGTCGCGGCGCCCTGCTCGGTGCCTTCGCCAACGGCCTGCTGATCACCTTCCTGCCGGTGTTCCTGTTGCCAGTGCTGGGGGATCTCGGATTTGCCAACACCACCTTCAGCGATGCCGACTTCGGCGTGGTGGGCATACTGTTGGGCCTTATCGTACGCTGATCACTCTTACCCATCGGGGGCCTGGCAGACGGTGCCATGCCCCCGCTAACCTTCCCGCACTGCCAGCCTGGCTCCGCCAGCCCGAACAACGTCGAAAATATGTGCAAACACAGTGCGTTGGATCGGATTTTCATCCCATAGCGGCAGCATCTGACAGGGGAGTGCGATATGCTGATGCGCTGACGTTCAACCCGACCTCGCTCGAGGCCCTTTCCATGAAATACCTGGTAGTACAAACCAAACAGATAGGAGATGTGCTGATCTCCACCGCACTGTGCAACAACCTCAAACAGCACGACCCCGCCGGGGAGGTTCACTATCTGGTCATGGATTACTGCGCGGGGATGGCGGAGGGGAATCCCAACATAGATCGCTTGATCGTCATCGAGAAATCGCGCCGCAACGAGTGGCGCTACATGAAAGAGTTGCTGCTGGACATTCGCCGCGAGCGCTACGACGTGGTGATCAACAGCCAGGGTCAGATGATAGGCCTGCTCACCTGCCTCATCTCGGGGGCAAAACTGCGGATCGGGTTTGACTCCTTCCCCTGGCGGCTCGGCCACAACCGCATCGTCCGCTTTCGCCACGACACCGAACATCAGGGTAACAGCACCCTGGTGGATGACAGATTCTCGCTGCTAAAACCCCTCGGTCTCACCAAGGAGGATCGCAACTACTATCTCTGGCTGAGTGATGAGGAAAAGCAACGGGGACGGGAGACCCTGCAGGCCGCCGGCATAGATCCGGGCAGGCCGCTGATCGCCATGGGGGTCAACTCCCTTGGGCACTACAAGCGCTGGCCCATCGACTGTTTCGCCGAGGTCGCACGCTGGCTGATAGAGCAACACGATGCCCAGATCCTGATCTACTGCGGGCCGGGGGAGGAAACGTACAACCGCAGCCTGAAGCCCTTGCTGCCCACCGCGCTGCAAGCCAGCGTGTTTGACCATGTCCAGACCCGTTCGGTGCGGGAATTGGCAGGGCTTATCGCCCACTGCCAGCTGTTCGTCGGCAACGACACTGGCCCACGGCATATGGCGCAGGCGCTGGACATACCGCTGCTGACCATAGTCTCTCCCCTGGGGCACTCCGCCATTGCCAACCCCGTCTCTCATTCCCGCTATCGATTCATCGATACCAGTCACCAAGATCCCGAGCAGGAAGTCCTGGCCGTTCAACGACAGTTGAGCATGCTTTGGGACGAAGTGGCATCACCCCATGGCAAACCAGAAGCGTCGGCATCCAACCCTATGTCCGTCGGGTAACCGGGTGACGGACCGCGTCAGGCCATCACTTCCTCAGACGGAAGAACTCCTTCTGCCACTCATAGAGATATCCGGACCATCCCTTGGCCTTGGCTCGCAGGAAGATGAGGCCGGATGAACGCTTCCAGCTGTGCTGGAACCAGTGCGTCATATAGCGCTCCGCGGCGGGCTCAAAATGAATGGCTTCCCCCTGATAGTTGTAAAAGTAATGAACCGGGGCGATAAGGGCGGCATCGCCGGACTGCGCCAACTTCTCTGACACCAGTCTGGTCATGATCTCGGGCCCCATGTACATGGGGGAGGACATAATCTCCTCTTCATAGAACCGCACCAGCTCGGACAACATGGCGGAATCCTGCCTGGCGTAGATGACAGCGGTGCCGATCAGCCGATCGGATTCGTAGCCTGCGCCAAAGGCCACTGACTCGAAGAGCGGGAAGGGATCCTGGTTGATGGTGACATCGGTATCCAGATAGAGGCCCCCTTCCTGGGTGAGGATCTTGAGGCGCAGGTAATCGGTCACGAAGGCCAGCAAGCCCCGTTGGTAGCACTCCCGGGCAAAGGTGCACTCCTGGATCCAGCGCTTTATCTGCGGGTCCGTATCCAGCCACAGCTTGTAGTCGTAACCCTGCTTTCGCCAGTCGTCGATACACACATGCGCCAGGGGCGGCAGCCGGTTGCCCAGCCAGATGGCATGAATGGTTTTATTGGTCGCGCTCATGACTTGCCCCCACAGTGCTTCACGTTCCACAGCGTCATTCTTATGAACCGGTAGAAGCGGTACAGCTCACGGGTCAACTTGAATCCCAGCGGCACCTTCTTCAGTTCAACCTGATTCTGGATGTCACTGCCCATGTCCCGCGGGCTGTAGATGGCATAGGGGATAAGGCCGGTGCAGATGAGCCCGGTGCGATAGGACTCACCGATGAAGTTGTCTACCGAGCAGAGCCACCGCTGACTGTGGGCCAGCAAACGGCGGGCTCCCTGGGGAGAGATGCTGTACCCCGTGGTCCAGCATGAGTTGTTGTGCCAGAACATCAGCTGCATGTTGTCTATGGTGGTCAATGCGGTGGCCGACCCGACCTGGGGTTCCACCTTCACATACTCATACTGCTCATGAACCTTCGGCAGGGTCTTCAACACCTCTTCAAAGTACTGGGTAGGCAGGAAATCATCTTCCAGAATAAGGATGGGTTCATTGAGTTCGACACACTTTTCCCACAACAGGAAGTGGCTGGCATAACAGCCTTTTTCCCCGGGGGTCAGGGGCCGACTCCTGAAACGGATCCTGTGCTGGTCATCCGGCAACGCCTGCAACCGTTCGGGGAGACCTTCAAAGCCATTCACGGCACTGAAGAACTCGAATTCGATGCCTCTGGCCGCCAGGACGGACTCGACGCGACGACGCCGCTCGACGGCCCTATCCAGGCTAATGACGTAAATTTTCATGAGCTTCCTTTGCAAACCGATTCAGTTCCCCATGCAGTGCAACCGAGTAGATGGCGCCCATGAAGACGCTGAATACCCACTGCCCGGAGCGCATGTAGAAAAAGGATTCAAAGTTGTTGATGATGAGCCAATAGATGATGAAAGAGATGGTCAACATCTTGATGAAACGCGAAGAGAGCGAACAGAACAGCACCTGACGGACCACGGTGAAGAGTGTGCCATACAGCACCATGAATCCGGCAATGCCCCAGCACACTAGGGTCTCCATGTTGGAGTTGTGCAGGTGACGGAACTCCCGGGTGATGTAATCCGGCAGAGTCTTGGACAGGGTAATGACCAGTGATTGACTGCCATATCCTGTGCCGAAGAGCGGGTGTGCCAGGAACCACTGGATGGCCTCGAGCCAGGTCTTCAATCTCACCCCTATGCTGAAGTCTCGTACCTCGTTCCAGTTGCCCGTCAATATGGCATGCATATCCCCTTGATGCACAAAACCCGACAACACCCTCTCCCTGATGAACGAGACCTGATAGAGGGCCAGCATGGTCAGCAGCAACATGGCGTAGGTCATCACCACCTTGCGGGTTGGCCAATGTTCGCCATCCCCCAGCAGAGGGAGAATCGCGAGCGATACCGAGATGGCCAGCCAGGACTGGCGGGATTGCAGAATAATGGAGAAAACGCCGAACAGCACTATGCCGAGCAGGATCCCGGCATTGGCCAATGACAGCTTCTTGAATCTTGAGGTGAGCAGCAACAGGACGAAAAACAGAAAGCAGGCGCCCGCGATCAAAGAGCCATGCTGGGCATTGCGGTAATTGAAATCCACCCTGGCGCCGTCGAGCCCCGTCTCGAAGATGGAGAAAAAGGCCGAGTGGTAGGCAAAGGTGAAGACCACCCCGACGCAGAAGGTCAACAAGGTGATAACGATGCGGCGCGGCTCCCCTTTCAGCCAGTAGGCAAGACCGAGGAAGAAGAACAGATAGGCCATCGACTTTACCGAAGGGTACTTGAGGGCATAGTCATGGACATAATATCGGGATGACGCCCAGCTCAGGGACTGCACCACCACGGCCAGACAGAGCAGTTGAAAGACTCTGTTTTTGATGAAAAAAGCTCTATCCACATAGAATGCCAGCAAGGTAGCGAAGACGATGATGGTCTGGCAGACATCGGCGATCAGCTGTATCGAATCCTTGAACAGGGTGTAACCCAGAATATTCAGGAAGATGAAGTTGCCAAACGCCTTGCCATGAAAAAAGCCGAGAAAATCGTGATTCGTCGACAGGGTCTGATCTTTCATCCAGGACAATGTGTATTTTCCCATCAAGATTTTCTGAACACATAGTTGCCACGGATCTTGCGCCACAACCCAAACATGTCGGTGCGGGGGAAGATGGCGATCCGACGGATCTGAAGCGGATCCTGGTGCATGGCCCTGGGGCCGCTGTTGGTGGCCACAGCATAACGGTAGCCAGCCACATCGGCCTGGGCTTTCGCGCTCTCGTTCAGATCCCCGTAAGGGTAGGCAAACGACAGCAGCGAATGGCCGAGCAGTTGCTCCAACCGTTCCTTGTTGGTCCTGATCTCGTACTCCTGCTGCGCGGGAGCCAGCGTGCTGAGGCGCGGATGTGTCAGGGTATGACCCCCAATCTCCACGTGACCGGAGGCCACCAGCGCCTTGATCTCATCGCCACTCATCAGTGCCACCGGGGTATCGGGGTGGGTCGGGTGTTCCACATCCCAACGATTGTGATCCTCGCCGGTCACTATGTATACCACGGCTTTGTAACCATATTTTTCGAGCAGGGGCAGCATGCGAGTGAGGTTGTCCCGATAACCGTCGTCGACGGTGATCATCAGGTACTTCTTGCCGTATTGCAGGCGGTGGATGAAGCCCTTGTCCGCCAGATCCGCGAACGTCAGCGTCTCGTAACCGAGCCACTTCATCAACTTGAGATGTTTCTCGAACATGGCGACGGGCAGCCAGGTGCCATGCACCCCCTTTTCGCTCTCCTGCTCGATGAAGCGGTGATACATGATGACCGGCATTTCCCGGCGCAGCGTTTCCACCACGGCATCCTGATAGATGAACTCCAGTCCGGTGACGACCCCTTGCAAGTCATACTCTTGCAAAATCCGCTGACGCAGACTACCCGGCACGCTCTTGCTCGCCAGGGCTGAGGCAATCTGCCCCTTCAGCGCGGCAAAATCGATGGCCAGATCCTGGGGCCCTATGTCGCCGAAGTTGCTGGCCAACGCCTCGTCCAGATTCTGTTCGGTCACCAGCCCGATGGCCTTGGCCTCGCCGATGGCAAACGCCGGACGGCCGCACAGCAGGGCTTCCATCGCCACCCGGCCGGCGCCGATCACCAGATCGCACTGTGCCAGCAGGGCGGGCACATCATCCACATAGCCGACGAAGTCGACCTTGTCCTGGAATCGGGCAAAGCGCTCCGGCACCTTGGTGCCGCTGACGACTCGGACTTGGCAGGCGTCCAGATCCAGCACCTCGTCCAGCAGACAATAGCAGAGCTCTCCCTTGGGGCCGCTCAGTCGACCTATGATAGCGATCACCGGCTTGGGATTCTCCGGCGCAGGCACAGGCTGGAATTTGTCGGTTTCTACACCATTGCGCAGCACCTGCACGATCGCAGGGTCGACCCCCAGATTGTCGATGATCTGGTGGGCGATATCTTCACAAACGGCAACCGCCCGATAGCCGAGGGCATGGAAGGCCTTGCGGGAGGTATGCACCGGCTGACGACCATGAACTGTGGTGATCATGGGGGTGCCGGTCAGCTTGCAGGCCACATAGCTGCTCCAGCCGGAGGCGCGGGAGTGGGCATGGACCAGCTGGATGTGGTGCTTCCTGATGAGATAGATGAGGTAAAACACATGCCAGAAGCGGCGCAGTATGCTGCGTTTGTTGAACCTCAGCTTGAATACGGGCCCTTGCGTGGGCTTGGTCAGGGTATCTGACACGTAAAAGACGTTGTGACCACGCCGGGTCAGCTCGTTGCCGACCGTGGTGGCATAGACCTCAGCTCCCGTGACTTCGAGCTGGGAGAGTGCCATCAATATGTTCATGCAAGCGCATCCGATCGACGGGCAGCCAGGGCCGCCCGTCAGAGGGGGATCAAGCCCGGTTCAACCAGGCCATGTAATCGGCCACGCCTTCGGCCACTGTCTTGAACTCGCCGTCATAACCGACGCCGCGCAAACGGGTGAGATCTGCCTGGGTGAAGCTCTGATAGCGACCCTTGAGGTGATCCGGGAAAGGGATGTACTCGATGGCGCCTTGCTGGTGATGCTTGATCACCGCTTCCGCCACATTCTGGAACGGCTCGGCCCGGCCGGTGCCGCAGTTGAAGATGCCGGAGTGCTGCGGGTTCTGCCAGAACCAGAGGTTCACCTTGCAGACGTCGTCCACATAGATGAAGTCGCGCATCTGGCCGCCGTCCGGGAAGCCGTCACAGCCCTCGAACAGCTTGGGATTGTCCCCCTGCTTCACCTGGTTGTTGAGGTGGAAGGCGACGGAGGCCATGGAACCCTTGTGCTGTTCGCGCGGGCCGTAGACGTTGAAGTATTTCAGACCCACCACCTGGGAGTCGATCTCCGGCAGCCAGCGGCGCACGTATTGATCGAACAGCTGCTTGGAGTAGCCATAGACGTTCAGCGGCTGCTCGAACTTGGGATCTTCGATGAAGTTGTCGTTGCGACCGCCATAGGTCGCGGCGGAGGAGGCATAGATGAACGGAATTTCCCGCTCGATGCAGTAGTGGAACAGATCCTTGGAGTACTCGTAGTTGACCTCCATGATGAACTTGCCGTTCCACTCGGTAGTCGCGGAGCAGGCACCTTCGTGGAAGATCACCTCGATGCCGCCATCCCACTCTTCAAACTCGTCACCGGAGACGATCCGCGCCTGGAACTCGTCCTTGTCCATGTAGTCGGCGATGGTGAGATCGACCAAGTTGACGAACTTGGTGCCGTCGGTCAGGTCGTCGATGACCACGATATCTGTCCGTCCTTGAGCGTTCAGCTGCTTGACCAGATTGCTGCCGATAAAGCCAGCACCGCCAGTTACTACGATCATGGAGTTTGCCTCGCGTACGTTGATGGCCCCGTGTGACTGCCTGTTAAAGCTGTGTATAGTGGGCCAATTTGAAATTGCCGAAAAGTTTATCACGGGCCGCCAGGGGATTCGACCTCGGCGCACAGGGCCCGGCAGAGGGATCAGCGATGAAGACCAGAGACAGGATCATCCACAGCGCCACCGAGCTGTTCAACGATCAGGGTGAACGCAACATCACTACCAACCACATTGCCGCCCATCTCGGCATCAGCCCGGGCAACCTTTATTACCACTTCCGTAATAAAGAAGACATCATCCACTCCATCTTCGATCAGTACGCCCGTCACCTGAGCGAGAGCTTCACCCCGGCCCGCAGCCACGAGATCAAGCTGGAAGATCTGATGGGTTATCTGGATGCCATCTTCTATCTGATGTGGCAGTTCCGCTTCTTCTACGCAAATCTACCGGACATCCTCAGTCGCGACGAACCCTTGCAGCACAAATACCTCAAGGCTCAGGAGCAGCTGCGCGCCGCCGTGGAGGCGCTGCTCAGAAGCCTGCGCGAGGGCGGCATCATAGACGTCAGCGACGAAGACCTGCCCGACCTTGGCCAGACCATCAAGATGGTGGTCACCTGCTGGATCCCGTTCCAGATAGCCCAGGCACCCGCCACCCGTATCACCAAGCCCTTGCTTTATCAGGGGGTCTTGCGGGTGCTCTTCCTGCTGCGCCCCTATGTGCAGCCCCAGGTGCTCACCCAGATCCGCCAACTGGAGCAGCACTACCACCAACTGGCCCAACCAGCAGGGTGAGATCTGTTTCACAATTGTTGAATATCAGCATAAAAATTTGAATTGGTGCGCAGCGATTGCAGTAAAATGTTGCCCATTCCAGGGTCTGTCGACGTTTCGTCACGACCGCGACGACGTCAGTCCGTGCGCCTCGCACGGCCCAAGATCCTGATAACACAGTCGACACAGTCAATGAGGACCGAGGATGTCTAACGGATTCTATCGTCACCTGGCCGAGCAGCTCGAACAGGTCAAGGCGGAAGGGCTATACAAGCAGGAACGCATCATCACCTCGGCTCAGCAGGCCCAGATTGCAGTGGGTGGCGAGCAGGTTCTGAACTTCTGTGCCAACAACTACCTGGGGCTGGCCAACCACCCGGATCTTATCGCCGCCGCTCATCAGGGGCTCGACAGCCACGGTTTCGGCATGGCCTCGGTGCGCTTCATCTGCGGCACCCAGGATCAGCACAAGGCGCTGGAGCAGAAGCTGTCCGCCTTCCTCGGCACCGAGGACAGCATCCTCTACTCCTCCTGTTTCGATGCCAATGGCGGTCTGTTCGAGACCCTGTTCGGCGCCGAAGACGCCATCATCTCAGATGCGCTCAACCACGCCTCCATCATCGACGGCGTGCGGCTGTGCAAGGCCAAGCGCTATCGCTACGCCAACAACGACATGGCCGAGCTGGAAGCCCAGCTCAAGCAGGCCAATGCCGACGGCGCCCGCTTCAAGCTGATCGCCACCGACGGCGTCTTCTCCATGGACGGTGTCATCGCCGATCTCAAATCCATCTGCGATCTGGCCGACAAATACGATGCTCTGGTCATGGTGGATGACTCCCATGCGGTGGGCTTCATCGGCGAGAACGGCCGCGGCACCCACGAATATTGCGGCGTGCTGGACAGGGTCGACATCATCACTGGCACCCTGGGCAAGGCGCTCGGCGGCGCCTCCGGCGGCTATACCTCTGGCAAGAAAGAGGTGATCGACTGGCTGCGTCAGCGCTCCCGTCCCTACCTCTTCTCCAACTCCCTGGCTCCCTCCATCGTCTCGGCCACCATCAAGGTGATCGACATGCTGGCCGACGGCCACGCGCTGCGCGCTCAGTTGAAAGAGAACAGCGAGTACTTCCGCACCCGGATGAGCGCCGCCGGCTTCACCCTGGCCGGTGCCGATCACGCCATCATTCCGGTCATGCTGGGAGATGCCAAGCTGGCCGCCGAGATGGCGAGCCGCATGCTGGCCGCCGGCATCTACGTGGTGGGCTTCTCCTTCCCCGTGGTGCCCAAGGGCCAGGCCCGCATCCGAACCCAGATGTCTGCCGCCCATACCCGCGAGCAGCTGGACAAGGCCATCGATGCCTTCATCCGCATCGGCCGCGAGCTCGGTGTGATTTGATCACATGGCTAGCTGATTAAAACGGGGGCCAAGGTTGGGCCCCATTTTATTACCCTCTGTACCCGGCACAGCGCCGTGAGGAATCTGTCATGAAAGCACTCTCCAAACTCAAATCAGAAGCCGGCATCTGGATGACGGACGTCCCGGCTCCCGAGCTCGGCCACAACGATCTGCTGATCAAGATCCGCAAGACCGCCATCTGCGGCACCGACATGCACATCTACAACTGGGATGAGTGGGCCCAGAAGACCATTCCGGTCCCCATGGTAGTCGGTCATGAATATGTGGGAGAGGTGGTCGCCGTCGGCCAGGAAGTGCGCGGCTTCGCCATCGGCGATCGCGTCTCCGGCGAAGGCCACATCACCTGCGGCCACTGCCGCAACTGCCGCGCCGGCCGCACCCACCTGTGCCGCAACACCATAGGGGTCGGCGTCAACCGCCCGGGCTCCTTCGCCGAATACCTGGTGATCCCGGCCTTCAACGCCTTCAAGCTGCCGGACAACATCCCCGACGAGCTGGCCGCCATCTTCGATCCGTTCGGTAACGCCGTGCACACCGCCCTCTCCTTCGATCTGGTGGGTGAAGACGTGCTCATCACCGGCGCCGGCCCCATCGGCATCATGGCTGCCGCCGTCTGCCGCCATGTGGGCGCCCGTCACGTGGTGATCACCGACGTCAACGAGTACCGGCTGGAGCTGGCCCGCAAGATGGGCGCCACCCGCGCCGTCAACGTGGCCAAGGAGAAGCTCTCCGATGTGATGGCCGAACTCGGCATGACCGAAGGCTTCGACGTGGGGCTGGAGATGTCCGGCGTGCCCAGCGCCTTCCAGGACATGATCGACAAGATGAACCACGGCGGCAAGATCGCCATGCTCGGCATTCCCCCCTCCACCATGGCCATCGACTGGAACAAGGTGATCTTCAAGGGACTGTTTATCAAAGGGATCTATGGCCGCGAGATGTTCGAGACCTGGTACAAGATGGCCAGCCTCATCCAGTCTGGCCTGGACCTCAGCCCCATCATCACCCATCACTTCCACATCGATGACTTCCAGCAGGGCTTCGAAGCCATGGGGTCAGGCAAGTCCGGCAAGGTGATCCTGAACTGGGATTGAGAAGCCTGGACAACGGCTTGTGGATGTCAGGTGCGAAGGCCCGGTCCGGCACCGGGATCCTGAGTGGAGACAAGTCAGCCTTTTTCACGGCTGATTGCAAAAACCCGGCGAAAGCCGGGTTTCTTTTTGCTCTTGCCTTGCCTGCGGCCACTGCCGCCGCAGAAACTTTGTTCGCAGATTGCTTAACACTTCACACACAAGCGTTTAAATGCCTGTAACTATTCGGTTATAATCCCGTCGTTTTCTAGGGATAATAAGAGCCTGCTGGGAGTACATGAGCGTGTTGAAAAAACTGAGCTATTTGCTGGCTGCCGGGATGGCTGCCGCCACCCTGTCCGGCGCCGTCTTTGCCGCCGATGAGATGTCGACGGAAGCCATCGCCGAGCGCATAGCACCGGTCGGTCAGGTCTACACCGCCAAGGATCTGGAAGGCATTGCGACGGCCGCGGCCGCCCCGGCTGCTGCCTCGTCCGGTCCCCGTGATGGCGAGACTGTGTTCAAGGGCGCCTGCTTTGCCTGCCATGATACCGGCGCGGCCGGTGCGCCCAAGCGCGGGGACAAGGCCGCCTGGGAACCACGCATTGCCCAGGGGTTCGAGACCCTGCGCAAGCATGCCATCGAAGGCTTCACCGGCAAAGCTGGCATGATGCCGGCACGGGGAACCTGCGCAGCCTGTAGTGACGAAGAGATCGAAAACGCCATTCACTACATGATCGACAAGCTCTAAGTGGTTGAAAGGGCTCCTATTGCAGCCCTTTAAATCCAATCACTTCCGACTACGCTTGTAGGTGAGCTAATTCGGGAGTGTTGCATGTCAGTCCAGCCCCTCACACCGCCAGATCCCCCCCCCTTGCTGGCGGTCGTTTCTTCCATCATGGATTTTCCCGCGCCCGGCATCGCCTCTCCTGAGGACTACGCCAGACTGGTAGAGCAGTTGGGCAGACTCTGCCCCCTGCAGCACTTTGCCATGCTGGGGCTGGCCGATGGAGGCCTGCACTGGTTGTATGCACATCAGCTGCCCGAGGCGTTCAAACAGCAATTGGGGCGTGAAGAACCCCGCCTTACCGAACAGCTCACCCAGCTCGATGAACAGCAGGGATGGTGCGTGCAGGCAGTGGAGCACTATGAGGTGCAATGGGTGCTGGCCCGCGGCGCCCCCGAACAGACCCCGACCCTGAGACTGTTGCTGGAGTGTCTGGCCAAGCGCCTGCACGAAACCCAGACCGGCACCCAGCTGGCAGGGCAAGCCTCCCCCCTCATGCAGCGGGATCCTCACTGGCAGCAGAAGATAGAAAAGATCGGCCGCATCATGCGGTTGGCCCACAATCTGCCGCAGCATGCCCTGTTTTCCCAGCTGGAGGCGGTGCTGCGCCAGATGCTGGCCGTCAATGACATGCTGCTGATCCGCCTCGACAACCAGCGACTGGAGAGACTCTATCCGACACGGCTCACCTACGATGATGACGTCATCAGGGGCCTGTGCCACAGCACCAACAGCATAGAGCGCAGCGAGGCCGGATTGTTCTGGTACAGCCTGCCCCTGCGCCAGCAGCAGCAGTATTTCGCCCACCTCCTCATCAACACGACCCAACCCCTGGAAGCCGATGACAGGCTGTTCCTCGACTTCCTGCGCCACCAGTTGACCCTGCTGCTGGAGCTCAAGAGAGTCAGGCAGCAGCTGGATGAGCTCAACTCGGAAGAGTCCATCAACCAGCGACTCCAGCAGTTGCGCCAGACCAACCTGCGGTTGCAGAAACGACTCAGGCATCATCAGGAGCTGGAGCGGCGACTCCAGTTCAATGCACTGCACGATCCGCTGACCCAGTTGCCGAACCGGGCCCTGCTGATGAATCACCTCCATCATGCCATGACCCGCTATCGCCGTTATCAGACGGCCGGCTTTACCCTGATCTTCGCCGATGTGGACCATTTCAAACAGGTCAATGATGCCTTGGGCCACAGTGCCGGCGACCAGTTGCTGCTGGAGCTGGGCAAACGCCTGCAGAGCTGTATCCGGCAAAATGACATGGTGGCCAGGCTCGGGGGCGACGAGTTCGTCATCTATCTGGACAACAGTCAGCAGGAGGAGGACGTCAGCCCGGTGCTCAACCGCATTGTAGGCCGCATCGCCCACCCGTTCCGGCTTCAGGGCAATGAGCTGACCGTTACCGTCAGCCTGGGGGTGGCCAGCGTCTCGGAGCAGACCACGGACATCAGCGAGCTGCTGCACCAGGCCGATCTCGCCATGTACCAGGCCAAGCGCAATGGCCGCAGTCGCATCGTCATGTATTCCGACGCCTGCATGGAGCACTCAGGCTCGCCGGAGGAGCGGCTGTTCAGGGCCTTGCGGGAAGGGCGGATTGTCCCCTATTTCCAGCCGGTGATCAGGCTGTGTGACAGCCGCTTGGTCGGTCTGGAGGTGATGGCGCGCTGGATCACGGAGGAGGGGGAACTGAAAGATGCCTTCGATTTCATTCCACTGGCCGAGCAGTGCGGCCTCATTCAGGATCTGGATCGCCAGATCCTCAGACGCACCTGCCAGCAGTTGAAGAGCTGGCTACAGCTCTCGGGCGGCGGCCGCTTCAAGATATCGCTCAACCTGTCCGGCAAGCACCTGGCCAGCCGCGAGCAGATCATGGCGCTTGTTCACATCATGGAGGAAGAAGGGGTGATACCCGGCTACTTCATCTTCGAATTCAACGAGCGGGAGCTCTCCAGGCAGAGTGCCGACTCCCTCACCTCCCTGCATGAACTCAGGGCCAAGGGGATCCAGATCAGCCTCGACGACTTCGGAACCGGCTTTTCTTCCCTCAATGCCCTGTTCCACTTTCCGGTGGACTACATCAAGGTGGATGACAGCTTCACCCATCGCATGCTGAACTCCCCCAAGGATCTGGCGCTGATCCGCGCCATGCGGGACATCTGCCAGGATCTCGACTTCACTCTGGTGGTCGAAGGCATCGAGAACCAGCAGCAGTTGCAGAAGCTGATCGAATTGGGCTGCGCCCAGGGACAGGGACGCCACATCTCCCCGCCCCTGCCAGGATCCGACATCATACCGCTGCTCACTCAGGCAGACCCGCCGGCCGAGTCCTCCCTCAATCCTTCTTGAACAGGGCTCGCAGATTGGCTACCCCGACCTGCCCTTTCTGCTGGCGCTCCTCGGCGCTTACCTTCTTCTGGTTTTCCCACTCCAAGTCATCCTGGGGCAGCTCCAGCAGGAAGCGGCTCGGCTCGGGGCGCACTGACTCGCCGTACTGGCGGCGCTCCTTGCAGAGGGTAAAGGTCAGCTCGGTCTGGGCCCGGGTAATGCCCACGTAGGCGAGGCGGCGCTCCTCCTCCACGTTGTCCTCGTCGATGCTGGTCTGGTGGGGCAGCAAGCCCTCCTCCATGCCCACCATGTAGACGTAGGGGAACTCCAGCCCCTTGGAGGCGTGCAACGTCATCAACTGCACCTGATCCGCATCATCCTCCCCCTCGTTGCGCTCCATCATGTCGCGCAGAGTGAGGCGAGTGACCACCTGAGCCAACGTCATCGCTTCTTCCAGCTCATCCCCCTCCAGCATCTCGGTGATCCAGCGATAGAGGGTGGAGACGTTCTGCATCCGCATCTCTGCCGCCTTCGGGCTGGGAGAGGTCTCGTAGAGCCACTCCTCGTAGTGGATCTCCTTGATCATGTCCCGTACCGCCTCCACCGGGTTGCCGCGCAGCGCCTGATCGCCGAGCCGCACCAGCCAGTTGGTGAACACCTGCAGGGCCACCAGGCCGCGACCAGACAGGTGCTGCTCCAGCCCCAGCTCGAAGCTGGCAGCAAACAGGCTCTTGCCGCGCTGGTTGGCGTACTGCCCCAGCTTCTCAAGCGTGGTGGGGCCGATTTCCCGGCGCGGCAGATTGACCACCCGCAGGAAGGCGGTGTCCTCATCCGGATTCACCAGCAGCTTGAGGTAGGCCATGATGTCCTTGATCTCGGTGCGGGAGAAAAACGAGGTGCCGCCCGAGATACGATAGGGGATGCGATTGGTCATCAGTGCCTTCTCGAAGATGCGCGACTGATGATTGCCCCGATAGAGGATGGCGTAATCCTTGAACCGGGTGCGGTTCATGAACTTGTGCCCCATCATCTCGGCAGCGATACGCTCCGCCTCGTGCTCCTCGTTCTTGGCGAACAGCACCTTGACCGGCACCCCGTAGTCGAGCTCGGAGAAGAGCGCCTTGTCGAACACATGGGGGTTGTTGGCAATCAATATGTTGGCGCACTTGAGGATGCGCCCCTTGGAGCGATAGTTCTGTTCCAGCTTGATGAGCTTGAGGCTGGGGAAATCCTCGTTCAGCAGCACCAGGTTCTGCGGCTTGGCACCGCGCCAGGAGTAGATGGACTGATCGTCATCCCCCACCACGGTGAAACGGGCCCGCTCGCCGACGATCTGCTTCACCAGCTCGTACTGGCTGGTGTTGGTGTCCTGATACTCATCGACCAGCAGGTAGCGGATCTTGTTCTGCCAGCGGGTCCGCACCTCCTCGTTGTTCTTCAGCAGCAGGGTCGGCATCACGATGAGATCGTCAAAATCCAGCGCGTTGTAGGCCACCATCTGGCGGTGATAACGCTCATAGAGCTGGGCCAGCAACACCTCTTCCGGCCCCCGGGCGATACGCATGGCCCGAGCAGGCAGGATGAGGTCGTTCTTCCAGTTGGAGATCTGGGTGATGAGGGCCGAGAGCTTGTCCTTGTCGTTGTCGAGCTCCGCCTCGGTCAGCTCTTTCAGCAGCGCCAGCTGGTCGGTGTCGTCGAACAGGGAGAAGTTCGCCTTCAGATTCAGGCTCTTGTGCTCACGACGTATGATGTCGAGCCCCAGAGTATGGAAGGTGGAGACCATGAGCCCCCGCGCCTCCTTGCGACCCAGGGTCTGGCCGACCCGCTCCTTCATCTCCCGCGCCGCCTTGTTGGTAAAGGTCACAGCGGCGATGTTGCGGGCGTTATAGCCGCACTGCTGCACCAGATAGGCGATCTTGTTGGTGATGACGCGGGTCTTGCCCGATCCGGCACCCGCCAGCACCAGGCAAGGGCCGGAGACAAACTTGACCGCTTCGTTCTGATTGGGGTTGAGCTTCATGGGCCGGATCTCTTGGCTTATGATGAGGGGCGGCATTGTAACAGAGATCCCGCGGGCAGCCGAAACCGGACACAGGATCCCGCCACTTCGCCTTGTGTTTGCCCGTCATTTTCCGGATCATGGCCGACTTTTCCAGAGGAGATGAGGGGAGCATGAATCAGCAACAGCACGCCCAATTGCGTAGCCAGTTTCCGGCCCTGGCGCAGGAGGTGAACGGCCACCCTCTGATCTATCTGGACAACGCCGCCACCACCCAGAAGCCCCTGGCGGTGCTGGACGCCATCGCTCACTACTATCGGGCCGACAACGCCAATGTGCACCGCGCCGCCCATGCCCTGAGCGGCCGCGCCACCCGCGCCTTCGAGGCAGCCCGCGAGACGGTCGCACGCTTTATCAATGCGCCCCGCAGCCACGAGGTGATCTGGACCCGCGGCACCACCGAGGCGATCAATCTGGTCGCTCACAGTTGGGGGATGAGCGAACTCAAGGTGGGGGACGAAATCGTACTCAGCACCCTGGAGCACCACGCCAATATCGTCCCCTGGCAGTTGATTGCCGAGCGTACCGGCGCCCTTATTCGGGTCATTCCGCTGGATAAGCGTGGAGATCTGGATATGGAGGCTTACCTGGCCATGCTGGGGCCACGCACCCGGCTGGTGAGCGTGGCCCATGTCTCCAATGCCCTCGGCACCGTCAATCCAGTGAAGCAGATTGTGGCCGCCGCCAAGGCAGTCGGTGCACTGACGCTGATCGACGGCGCCCAGGCGGTGGCACACCTCAAGGTGGATGTACAAGCTATCGGCTGCGACTTCTACGCCTTCTCCGGCCACAAGCTCTATGGCCCGACCGGCATCGGCGTGTTGTGGGGAAAGACCGAGCTGCTGGAGCGGATGCCCCCCTGGCAGTCAGGGGGCGAGATGATCGACAGAGTCAGTTTCAGCGGTACCACCTTCAATAGCCTGCCCTTCAAGTTCGAGGCGGGAACCCCCCATATCGCCGGGACCATTGGCCTGGCTGCCGCCATCGACTTTTTGATGGAGCAGGACAAGGATTCATTGACCAACCACGAAGAGGCACTGACCGACTATCTGGTTGCCGGACTGCAACAGGTGCCAGGGCTGCGTCTGGTCGGCGAACCTCGCCAACGCGCCGGCGCCGTCTCCTTCCTGCTGGACGAGATCCACCCGCAGGATGCCGCCACCCTGCTCGATATGCAGGGGATCGCCCTGCGGGTCGGCCATCACTGCGCCATGCCGTTGATGGAGAGCTTAGGGATCGGCGGTACCATGCGCGTGTCCCTGGCCTGCTACAACAATCGGGATGACGTGGATGCCCTGCTGGCGGCCCTGTACAAGTTAAGTGACTTCTTCTAAGGCGAATGATTGAAATGAGTGAGCTTACAACCTATACCCGGATAGGCCTTGAGCCCTACGTCGACACCATCCGCCAGCAGTTTGCTGCGGCCCACGGCTGGGAGAACCAGTACCGACTCATCATCCAGCTCGGCAAACAGCTACCCGTACTGCCCCCCGAGTGGCAGACCGAAGAGCACCGCTTGAAAGGCTGCGAGAGCCAGGCCTGGCTGAAGGGAGAGAAAAGCGAGGATGGTTGCTGGCACTTTGCCTGCGACTCCGATGCCCGCATCGTACGCGGACTGATCGTCATCGTGCTGGCGGCGCTCAACCACCAACCGTCTGCGGCGATCCAGGCTTTTGATATGGAAGGGTATTTCACCGAACTCGGGCTTGAGAAACACTTGAGCCCGTCACGGGGCAATGGGCTCAGGTCGATCGTGTTGGCGATCCGGGAGCAGGCCGTCTAACCCGCCTTATTCAGTGGTCGATTACGCTTCGCTAATCGACCCTACTTCTTCATTTCCGGCCTCTTTCTCGGCACGGGCTCCCCGCTCGGCAATCTTCTTCAATACCCGGGAAGCGGCCACCAATCCAAAGGTTGCCGTCACCGGCGTCACGGCCCCGAAGCCGGAGGCGCAATCCATCTTCATGTTGCCATCGCTGGCCGCCTTGGCCTGACAGGCGCCACCATTACCATCCGGATAACTCAGTTGCTCCGTCGAGAAGACACACTCAACCCCGAACTTGCGCGCCGGATTCTTGCTGAAGTTGTACAACCGGCGCAGGTCGGATCGCACCTTCGCAGCCAACGGATCCTGAATGGTCTTGGCCAGATCGGCCACAGTGATTTGGGTCGGATCCATCTGCCCACCGGCACCACCCGCCACAATCACCGGGATCTTGTTGCGTTTGCAGAAGGCAATCAGCGCCACTTTGGCCTTGACCGAGTCGATGGCGTCTACCACATAGTCAAACTCCCGCTTGATATGCTCTGCCAAGTTGTCGATGGTGACGAAGTCATCCACCTCGATCACCTCGCAGTCGGGGTTGATGGCACGAATGCGCTCGGCCATGACTTCTGTCTTGAGGCGGCCGACCGTGCCCTGCATGGCGTGGATCTGACGATTGGTGTTGGTGATGCAGATGTCATCCATGTCGATCAGGGTGATCTGGTTGATGCCGGCACGGGCCAGCGCCTCCGCCGCCCAGGAGCCGACCCCGCCTATCCCCACCACGCAGACTTTCGCTTGGCTGAAGGAACCGAGCGCGCGTTGACCATAAAGACGGGCAATGCCCCCGAATCGCTGTAGATATTCTGCTTTCATACCACCACCTTGCTTGAGGGCGGCCATTATAGCGGCAACCTCTCTCAGGGGCGATGATCGGATGATGGCGGTGTTGATGTGAGGGAAAAGGAGTGCGGTGTCGGCATGCTTGAAACGAAAAAAAGCCCAGTCGTGAGACTGGGCTTCTTGTTAGTGGCGGAGCGGACGGGACTCGAACCCGCGACCCCCGGCGTGACAGGCCGGTATTCTAACCGACTGAACTACCGCTCCGC
>NZ_JAHUWU010000015.1:0-23151 GCF_019218845.1 Aeromonas sp. sif0611
GCCTGGCGGCCATAGCGCCGTGGAACCACCTGATCCCATGCCGAACTCAGAAGTGAAACGCGGTAGCGCCGATGGTAGTGTGGCATTCGCCATGCGAGAGTAGGACACTGCCAGGCACCCAATACAAAAAACCCCGCTCACTCGAGCGGGGTTTTTTATTGCCTGACATTCTGTGCTTCAGCACCGATTTACTGACTGCTCAGAGGATGCTCAGGTCATCTGCCTCACAATAAATGACCCGCTCTTTACCCACCGGCTTACCTTTCGACTCTTCTACTCTCTTCGCCAACCCTGATAGCCCCTGGCTATGCCTCCTGCCTATGTTCACTATTGCCGTAACGGGGGAGTGACAAGGAGGGCTGGATCCATAGACTGTGAGTTTCATCGGCAAGGGAGCTGTGTATGTTGGGGATCCACGATCTAGCGTTGTTTATCGTATCCGGCCTGCTGTTGAACATGATGCCGGGACCGGACTCCCTGCTCATCATGCTGCGCAGTGGCTCGCAAGGCTGGCGAGCGGGCTCGGTGGCCGCACTGGGCATAGGAACGGGTACCATGGTGCATGTGCTGGCAGCAGCGCTGGGGCTGTCTGCGCTGCTGAGTGCCTCCGCCGAGCTGTTCGCCATCATCAAGCTGATGGGGGCGCTCTATCTGGTCTATCTGGGGGTTTCCCTGCTCAGGCAAGGCGTAAGCTCACCTGTTGCGAGCGAGCCTGCGGTATCGCAGCCAGCACTCTCCTATGGCCGGATCTTTCGGCAGGGCCTGCTGACCAATGTGCTCAATCCCAAGGTAGCACTCTTCTTCCTCGCCTTTGTGCCCCAGTTCATCGATCCCGCCGCACCGCAGAAGGCGATGGCTTTTATCGTGCTGGGCTGCATCTTTAATATCAACGGGATGATCTGGTGCCACCTGCTGGCCTTCTCGACCGCCTATGCGAGTCGCATGATGCGCTTGCCTGCCCGGCTGGGGTGTTGGCTCAATCGCGTGATGGGTGGCCTGTTTGTGGGGCTCGGCATCAAGCTGGCCGTGGAGTGAGATGGCGACCGGGCATAGAAAAAGGCGTATCCCATCGCTGGGACACGCCTTTATCTGCACTGCAGCAGAATGACTGAAATCAGTTCATGCCGTAGCGCTTGAGTTTCTTGCGCAGGGTGCCACGGTTGATGCCCATCATCACGGCGGCGCGAGTCTGGTTACCACGGGTGTACTGCATGATCACGTCCAGCATGGGGGCTTCGACTTCGGAGAGAACCATATCGTACAGATCAATCACTTCCTGACCGTTCAACTGGGCCAGGTAGTTACGCAGGGCCTGTTGCACAGAGTCACGCAGGGGGCGCTGGGTCGGCTCGGCAGCGTGATTGTGAGTAGTTGTTACCAATGCATCAGAAGTCAGGGTTTGTTCGAACATATTCGGTCGGCTCTTTAGTTATGCGTTAACCTAATCCATCGAAATACGCTTCGAGTGCCTCGAGTTGTGCGTCTGCACAATCCAGGGCATTGAAGTGCTTACGGAATTCTCGGCCCGTCTCTTCTTCATCCAGATACCAGCCCACGTGTTTACGGGCAATGCGCGCTCCCAGATATGCACCGTAAAACTGGTGCAGGTTGGTAACATGCTCGTTCATCAGGGTGCGAACCTCTTCCCTGTCGGGAGGCGGCAGCTTGGTGCCCGTCTCAAGAAAATGACGGATTTCCCGGAAAATCCAGGGTCGTCCTTGCGCAGCACGGCCGATCATCACGGCGTCGACGCCGGTATAGTCGAGGACATACCGGGCCTTCTCCGGGCTGTCTATGTCGCCATTGGCGACAACAGGAATCGATACGGCCTGCTTAATCGCCCTGATAGTGTCGTATTCCGCTTCGCCCTTGTAGAGGCAGGAGCGGGTACGACCATGCACGGCAAGGGCCGCGATACCGCAATCTTCGGCGATTCGGGCGATCTCCTCGCCATTGCGGTTATCCGGATCCCATCCTGTGCGGATCTTCAAGGTGACAGGTACCTCTACTGCATTCACCACGGCCTGGCAGATGGATCTGACCAGATCGGGTTGACGCAGCAGGGCGGAGCCTGCCAACTTTTTATTCACTTTTTTTGCCGGACATCCCATGTTGATGTCGACGATCTGAGCGCCCTGCTCCACGTTGTAGCGGGCAGCAAACGCCATCATCTCGGGGTCGGCTCCGGCAATCTGGACCGATCGCAGTCCGGTTTCGGCAGAGTGGCCCATTCTCATCCTGGTTTTCTGGGTATCCCAGACATCCGGGTTGGCCAGCAGCATCTCTGAAACGGCCATGCCGGCTCCCAAACGTAAACAAAGTTCACGAAATGGTCGGTCTGTTACACCGGCCATGGGGGCCACGATCAAGGGAGTTTCAAGCGTGTGGGGACCTATCTGCATTCCACGGTTACCATCGGCTTAGGGCGGCGTATATTACGCATTTTTTAGTCAGGAGAAAAGGTTAGTATTTGAGCGTCAGCCATTTTTTTCTGAAAAAAACGTCGCGCCAAGGCTTGCAAATTCAGGAGTGCTTGAAAATCAGACATATTGTCTGGGACCATGGTCAGGGTCAAATGAGTGAGGGACTCGGTGATTTGACAGTCTCTTTCCGGCGCCTGTTTACGCTATGATAGCGAACCTGAATCGAGCAAAGGCTCCACACAATTTTATTACAAACATAAATTGGGGATGTATGACGTCAAGGTTCATCAAATTGCTCTGCCCGGGTCTGCTGGGAGCCATGCTGGGCTCGGCCCAGGCGCAAACCGTCAGCTTCACCGAGGCCTGGAGCCGGGTCATCCAGCAAGACGACGGGCTGGCGGCGGAGCAGGCCGGGGTGGAGCGGGCAGAGCAACTGCGCGAGGCAGCCAAGGCTATGTACCTGCCCAAGGTGGATGTGGGGGCCAGCTATACCCACCTCGATCAGCCGATGGAACTGGACATGCTGGATCTGAACCCCATCGCCAACCACCCGGAATTTGGCAAGGTACTGGGCCCCGTCATGCAGGCGCTCAACCTCAGCCCCAGCGACTTCGTCACCCCGCTGACCAAACAGAATGTGGTGACCAGCTCGGTCAAGATGCTGTGGCCGCTGTTTACCGGCGGGCGCATCGATGCGGCCCAGGACATTCGCCAGGCGCAGGTGAGCGAAGCGCAGCAACTACTGGTGCTCAAGCAGCAGTCTACCTTCGAGAGCCTCTCCCAGACTTACTTCGGCGTGGTGCTGGCGGCCCAGGTGGTGCAGACCAAGCAGGAGATCGAGCAGGGGCTGGCCCACCACCTGGATCATGCCAAAAAGCTCGAAGCCCAGGGCCAGATAGCCCGGGTCGAGCGACTCTCCGCCCAGTCGGCCTATGACAGGGCACGCATCGATACCCAGAAGGCGCGGCGCAGCCTGGAGATAGCCCAGCTGGCCCTCGGCCACATGCTCAAGCTCAAGCAGGCGGAGCCCAACACCCGGCTCTTCATCAATGAGGGGATGCCTGCATTGGCTCCCTTCGTGGAGGAAACCCTGTCGGTACACCCCGGTCTCAAGCTGCTGGCGGCCAAGAAGGAGCAGGCTCAGGGGATGATCAAGCTGGAGAAAGGCAAATATGCCCCGGAGTTGTTCCTGTTTGGCAACTACAACCTCTATGAAGATGACTCCATCGTCTCCAAGACCACGCCGGACTGGCTGGTCGGGGTCGGGGTCAGCATGCCGCTGGTGAGCCGTGACGGCCGATCCGAGACGGTGCAGGCGGCCAAGAGTGCCGAGCTGCAGGTCAATCTGCTGCAGGCCAAGACCCGCCAGGATCTGGAGCTGCTGGTCGAGAAGACCTGGCGCGAGGCGGCCCAGGGACTGGAGGAGTATCAATCCCTTTCCTCGACCCAGGCGCTGGCGGAAGAGAACGTGCGGCTGCGGGACAAGGCGTTCGGTCAGGGGCTCTCCACCTCGCTGGATGTGGTGGATGCCCAGAGCCAGCTGGCCGGGGTCAAGACCCAGCGCGCAGCAGCAGCCTACCAATACGTGGTCTCCCTGGCCCGCCTGCTGGCGCTCTCGGGGCAGATGAACAGTTTCAATCAATATCAGCATGGTCAGGCGATAGAGGTGAATTCATGACTTCGACCCAGCAGGCCCATCTATCCATCACTGTTTCGACCGCCAAGGGTCGCCCTTTTGTCGAGGTGAATTCATGAGTCATCCCCCCATCAAGAAGAAGATGAGCCAGGGCAAACCTTGGTTGCTGCCACTTGCCCTGGTGCTGCTGGTCATCTGGCTGGGCTGGCGTTTCTGGCTGGCCTATCAGCCGGAGCCGGTGCGCCTGCAGGGCCAGATTGAGGCGCAGCAGTATTCGGTCTCCTCCAAGGTGGCGGGGCGCATCGACAAGGTGCTGGTGAAGAAGGGAGATCAACTGGCCAAGGGTCAGCTGGCGTTCACCCTGGCGAGCCCCGAGATCGAGGCCAAGCTGAGCCAGGCCAAGGCGGGTCAGGCGGCCGCGGGTGCCATGGCGCAGGAGGCCGAGAAGGGGGCGCGGGCCCAGCAGATCGCCGCGGCCAAGGATCAGTGGCAACAAGCCAAGGCGGCCGCCCTGCTTCGTGGCAAGACCTATGAGCGTATCGCCAGCCTGCATCGGGACGGCGTCATATCGCTGCAAAAGCGTGACGAGGCCTGGACGGCCTGGCAGGCGGCCAAATACAGCGAAGGCATGGCCTGGCAGCAATATCAGATGACCCTGGAAGGGGCGCGGGAGGAGACCAAGGTCGCGGCGCGGGAGCAGGCCAAGATGGCGGCAGGCGGGGTGGCCGAGGTCGAGGCCTATCTGGCCGACACTCGCATCGCCAGCCCGCACGAGGGAGAAGTCGCCCAGGTGCTGCTGCGCAGCGGCGAGCTGGCGCCCCAGGGCTTCCCTGTGGTGACCCTGCTCGACATGAAGGATGCCTGGGCCCAGTTCCATGTGCGCGAGGATCTGCTGCCCCGCTTCCCGGTCGGCACCGAGTTTGATGCCCGGATCCCGGGCCTTGGCGATCAGACGGTGCGCTTCAAGGTGACCCATGTGGCCGCGATGGGGGATTTCGCTACCTGGCGAGCCACCGACACCCGTCAGGGGTTCGACATGAAGAGCTTCCAGGTGGAGGCGCGCCCCTTGCAACCGGTTGAGGGGTTGCGGGTTGGCATGAGCGTGCTGGTCGAACTCTGATGGGACGCGAATGGCGGCTGCTGTGGCAAGACCCCTTCAGCCGGGCCCTGACCAGCTGGATCCCGCTGCTGCTGATCGGGCTCTTGTGCTGGATCTTCTCGGCGGGGTTGGCGCGCGACCTCAAGGTGGGTCTGGTGGATCTGGATCACAGCACCCTCTCCCGCCAGCTTGCATTTTCGCTGGATGGCTCGGCCGGGCTCAAGATAGCACAGCAGTTTGACGCCATCGACGAGGGCGCCCAGGCACTGCGTGGAGGCAACATCTATGCCCTGGTGGTGATCCCCAACCACCTGGAGCGGGATGCCCGGGAGGGCACCCAGCCCAGTGTGACAGTATTCAACAACGGCCAGTTCATCCTGATCGCCAAGCTGGTCAACGCGGCCCTGGCCCAGGTGGTGGGCACCCTCAACGGCCAGGTGGGCGTGCTCTCAGCCATGGCCGACGGCAAGGCGCTGCCCGGGGCGCTGGGGCAGTCGGTGCCCATAACGAGCCAGGTGACGGCGCTCTACAACATCAACTCCAGCTATGCCCAGTTTCTGCTCAGCGCCCTGCTGCCCGCGGTGTGGCAGATCCTGGTGGTGCTCTATGGCCTCAACGCCCTGGCCCGCACCGATCGGCTCGGTCTGGACTGGACCACCAGAGGGGTCTGGTTTGGCCTCTGGCGCACCCTGCTGCCCCATGTGCTCATCGGGTGGGGGTGGGGGCTGGCGTGGAGCCTGCTGCTGTTCAAGGCGCTGGGTTATCCCATGCAGGGGAGCTGGCTGGTGCTGACGCTGGGTCTGGGGCTGGCCTCGGCCGCCTGCGTCAGCATGGGGGCCTTCTTCTACGGCGTCATTCGGGATCCGGCCCGGGCGCTCTCCCTGGCGGGGGCTTACACTGCACCTGGTTTTGCCTTTATGGGGGTCACCTTCCCGGTCAGCGCCATGGGGGACGTCGCCCAGTTCTGGCGCAGTCTGCTGCCCATCTCCCACTATGTCGAGCTGCAGATAGGCCAGACCAACTACGGACAGCCGCTGACGGCGGCCCTGCCCCAGTTCGGCGCCCTGCTGCTGTTCCTGCTGCCGCTGCTGCTGGTGGTGCGGCGCTATCAACCCCAGGCAACTGCAGCCCCAAGCCAGGAGGAGTCCAAGTCATGATGGGGTTCTGGGATCTGGTGCGTCTCGAGTTGCGCACTCTGCTGGCGGACAGGGCCATCATGCTGACCCTGTTTGGTGGCGTCTTCTTCTACTCCTTCCTCTATCCGCAGCCCTATCTGCATCAGTTGCCTCGCGAAGAGGCTGTGGTGGTGGTCAACGATGACGGCAGCCAGCTCTCACGTCAGCTGGAGTTCATGGCCGATGCGACGCCTCAGGTGAAACTGGTGGCTCGGGTCGACAGCCTGACACAGGCGCGGGAGTGGCTGCTGACCGGCAAGGCGAGCGGCATACTGCACATTCCCCGTCACTTCTACCGGGATCTGATGCTGGGCAGGAGCGTCACCCTGAGTTATGCCGGCGACGCCTCTTACTTCCTGGTCTACGGCACCATCGCCGAGGGGTTGGCCCAGGCGAGCGGCACCCTGGCCGCTCAGGTCAAGGTGGCCCGGCTGCTGAGCCACGGCGAGGCGCTGCCCCAGGCTGCAATGGGCTGGAATGCGGTCGGGCTCAACGTGGTGCCTGTGTTCAATCCGTCCATGGGCTATGTGAACTACGTGGTGCCGGCGGTCTTCGTGCTGATCCTGCACCAGGTGCTGCTGATGGGCACCGGCATTCTGGGGGCGACCCAGAACCAGCGAAGCGGGCGAGGGGAGTACGGCTATTGGCAGCAGGCGCCCGTGCTGGCGTTGCTGCTGGCCCGCACCCTGGTGGTGGGGGGGCTGTTCGTGCTGCCGGTGACCTACTTCTTCGGCTTCTGCTTCGACCACTACGGCATAGCCCGCACCGCAGAGCCGGCCGCCTTGTGGTTGTTCACCCTGCCCTTCCTGCTGGCCACCACCTGGCTGGGGGTGCTGCTGGGGGCCCTGTTTACCCGTCGTGATCTGCCGACCCAGGTAGTGCTCATCTCGTCGCTGCCGCTGGTCTTCCTCACCGGCTTCATCTGGCCGCTGGAGCTGATCCCGACCCCCCTCAACTGGCTGGCCCAGTGGGTGCCGAGCACGCCGGCCATAGAGGGCTTCCTGCGCCTCAACCAGATGGGCGCCGAGTTCAGTCAGGTGTCGGGCTACTGGTGGCAACTCTGGGGGCTGGCTCTGCTTCATGGCGGCCTAGCCTGCCTGCTGCTGCGCTGGCGTCAGCGGTCGCTGGCGGTTGCCAACAAGGTGGCAAGCGATACGACCGCCAGCCAGGCGAGATAACGCGGCAGCTAGAGAGTGTGAAACGGTCAGCCCAGGGGCTGACCGTTTTTTTATGCGCTGGCTTGGGTTGTGGAGGGGTCAGGCGCGATGGAGCTCGGGATCGCCGATGGCGTAGATCTGCCCCAGCGCAGTCTCATCGGCCAACAGGCGTAGGCCATGAATGGCCACATCGCTGCGGCGCACCAGTCCGTGCACCTCCTTGCCCCGGCTCAGCTCGGCACGGCCCGTTGCCTCCCCATCCTGCAACCCGGCCGGCCTAAGGATGGTCCAGTCGAGCGCGCTGGTCTGCAGCCAGCTCTCTGCCAGGCTCTTCAAGCGTACCTCGTGACCAAACGCCGCCCTGGCCCGCTCGGGCAGGTATTGCCAGCTGTCGCCGCAGCCGAGGGAGGTCACCAGCAGCAGACGGGTGAGCCCGGTCTGCTCCATGGCGTCGATGACGTGGCGGTTGCCCTGATAATCCACAGGTTGTGGCTGACGGAAGCTGCCGAGAGTGGAGACGACCCGGGCGCCTTGGCCCGCTTGCACGCAAGCCTGCGCAACTGCGGCCGCATCCAGCGCATCCCCTTCGATGACCTCGACCCCCAGGGCGCGCAGCTCGGCGGCCATCTCGGGTTGGCGAACCAGGGCCAGGGCCCTGTGACCCTGGCGCAGGGCGTGATCGGTGAAGGCGCGGCCCAGCCCGCGGCTGGCTCCGAAGATGAGTGTGGTTGGCATTGTGTTGCTCCCTGTGGCGAAAGGGTCAGCCTAAAGGGTTGGCACAGTGCTGTAAATGAGAGTTGTTTTTATTCGAAACGGGGGAAATACGGCGAGCCCTGGCCACTGGTCCGGGCTCGCACAGGATCAGCCGTTGTAGTGGCCTATGCTGGGACGACGACTGGGGCCGCTCAGGTGGATATCCACCGGGTTGAACGCCTTGATCGCCTCGAAGCTGAAGTCACCTATGGCCTGATGCAGGCTCTGGGGACTGTGGTTGGTGATGATGATGACGCTCTTCGAGAGGTTGCGCCGGCGGCGCAGCAGGTGGCCGAGGAAGCTGGACTGGCTCTCCGCCATCTTGGCGCGGTTGGCCGCCACCTCGTCGATGATCAGCAGGTCCACCTCTTCCAGGGCGCGGCGGTACTGGTTGCGCTCCTCCTGATCCTGGATGACGTTGAAGAAGAGCCTGTCCACGATGGAGGCCCACTGCTGGAAGATCACCGATTTCTGATGGCGCTCGATCAGCTCGTGGGCTACGGCGCCCGCTAAGGTGGACTTGCCGGTGCCGTAGTCGCCGTAGATGAGCATGCAGCCACCGCCGCTCTTCTCCCAATGCTCGAAGCCGCTGATGAAGTAGCGAGCCGTCTCCATGGGGTATTGCAGCGCGGGGTCGGTGGCATCCATCTTCTCGAAGATCCAGTCTGGGTTGAGGTCGGCCTGGGCGATCAGCTTCTGGATCCGCTCCTGGCGCGCCGCCTTCTGCAGTTCGCGCACCTCGGCATTGGCCTTGGCGTCGTACTCCTTGCGCAGGGTCTCGTAGTCGTACTGGCCGCCGCCGGTCTGGGCCTGCAGGCGACGTATACGCTCGAGCAGGCCACCCACGTGCTGACTCAGCTCGGGATCGTGAACGCGATGGTCCTGTTTGGCCTTGGCGATCCTGCGCCGCTTGGCCTCGATCTCTTCCAGCTCCTGGCGCAGCGGGTCGTGCGGATCTGTCATGGAATACTCCTTCTGCTGGGGCTGGGGTGACAAGGGGTTAATAGTGCCTGCTGCGGGCATCCGGGATCAATCATTGTCCGGCTCCTCGGTCTGGGCCAGCCGCTTGGCGGCCTCGATCATCTCCTGGGCCCGCTTGCTCGGCCCCGAATCGACGGGGGCTGGGGTGATCTGCTGATAACCGGCCACCTCGGTCGGCTGGCGCCGGGCGTATCGCCGGCTCTTGAGGGTCCGGATGAACTTCAGCATCCACTGATGCTGGGAGTCGAATACCTCGGGGCGACCCAGCCAGTAGGCGATGAACTCTCCCAGATCCTCTTCGCTGTAGCTGGCATCGATCACCCCGCACAGGCGGGCGAGGGCGGGCAGCTCTTCATCCGGCCGCCACTGCAGATGCATCTGGAACGGCCGCTCCGGCAGCGGGCTGCGCACCCGCTGGCTCAGCAGGGGCAACTGGAACGGGCATTGATGGTAGTGCTCGCTGTCCACCTGTGCCTCGACCTGCAGCAATTCGGCTTCCATCAGCTCATCGAGCAGCTCGGTGAGCTGGCGGGCATTGACCTGATAGCAGAACCCGCTGGGATTGCCCGGATCAACCACCGCCAAGGCGCGCCCAAGCTCGGGGTAGTTGAGCCTGGGCAGCCGATTTTCCAGCACCAGCCGGCGCAGTTGCAGGGTATAGAGGCTGCGTGCTGGATGGGAGAGTCTGGGATGGGCGAGGGCGCTGTATTCGGCTGGCGTCATGGTCTGCTTCACGATCTGGAGTGGAGGGCATTATCCCTCATGGCGGGGTTGCATACAATTCACAGTGCCCCTGGATGGCAGCCTGATGAGGCAGTGACGACCCTTCATCCAGGGGAGATTGGGAGTGAAAACCTTCCCGATCTCCATGGGTGCGGCATAAATTGCTGACAAAATAATCAGCCAATTTCAAATGGTTGGGAGGCCGACTGGCTATTTGAAGGCGCTGCCCGGCAATATTGGGTGGCAAGATGGCGCCCCCATGTTCTAGGCTTAGTGCTCAAATAACCATTTGACTAATAAGAGCTTTGTCAAGATGTCAAAAGCCGGACTACGGATCCTGGTGGTGGAGGATGAAGCGGTTTTTCGCCACTCGCTGGTCACTTATCTCGAGCATGATGGGGCCTGTGTCTTTCAGGCCGAAGATGGGATCGAAGGGCTCTCGGCAGCCGCGCTCTACCACCCCGATATCGTGTTATGCGATCTGAACATGCCCAACATGGATGGGCATGAGGTGATCGCCTGCCTCGCGGCCCGCTACCCCGAGGTGCCTGTCATTGTCATCTCGGGTCAGGATCAGATGGCCGCCATCGAGCGGGCGCTGCGGGCAGGGGCCAGCGACTTCTTCATCAAGCCGGTGGATGACTATGGCCAGATCCGGCGCAGCATCGATCAGTGCCTGACGAGCAACGCTCACCAGAGCCAGCAACTGGAGCTGATGGAGCACATCGACTTCTTCCGGGCTCACGACCTGGCGTCCAGCCGCCTGCTGGCCTGGCTGGCACCGCCGGGCATGCAGGAGTGGGGGCCCTGGCAGGTGACGTTCGCCGGCATGGGCAATCTGTTCATTCCCGATACCTTCAAGCTGGGTGACAAGCTGCTGGTGCTGGTGATGGAGCTGCCCATCCTCGGGGTGGATGCCGCCTTCTGCGGTGCTCTGGTGCGATCCCTGATGAACAGCCCCTATCGCCAGTTTCAGCAGCAGGAGAGCCAGTTGCTGACCCAGCCCCACAGGTTGCTCGACTACCTCAATCTGCAACTGCTGGAGTCGGGCCTGCGCCACTCCTTTGCCATGGCGGCGCTGCTGTTCGATCAGGAAGACGGGCTGGTATTTGCCAATGCAGGCCTCACCTCACCCCACTGGCTGATGCGCTCTGGGGGGTTGCCGCTCGGGTTGATGCGCAGCAGCCGCTATGGGTTGCACAAGCGCAGCTGGCACGAGCCTTTCGAGTTGCAGTTTCGCAGCGACAGCGGCAGCGCCCTGAAGATGCAGGTTCGTCATCACTGAGGCCGTGCTTTAGAACCGAAACAAACAGGGCGCCCATTGGGCGCCCTGTTTGTCTGGTACAGTCCGGACCGGTTAGACGGTGGCGGATTGCAGCTTCTTGTCGTGCTCGTCAGCCTCTTTGGCGGGGCCTTCGGCGCCGTGCATCCAGTAGACCAGGCGGTTCGCCATGGTCAGCAGGATAAGGGCGCTGATCACGGCGGCCAGGGCGATGCCACCGAAGATGGCGATCGGACCCGCTTCACCGACGAAAGAGCCGATGAAACCGGCGGCATAGTTGGCCAGGGCGACGAAGCCGAACCAGGCACCCATCATCAGGGACGCCAGACGCAGCGGTGCCAGCTTGGTGACCATGGAGAGGCCGATCGGGGAGAGGCAGAGCTCGCCCAGGGTGTGGAACAGGTAGGCACCGACCAGCCAGAACATGGAGGTCTTGACCGCCTGATCGCCGCCTTGCTCCAGCACGGCACCGATCATGAAGAGGAAGCCGACGGCCAGGAACAGCAGACCCATGGCGAATTTCACCGGGGAGTTCGGTTCCTTGCTGCCGAGCTTGATCCAGATGGCGGCCACGATCGGGGCCAGGGTGATGATGAAGAAGGGGTTCAGGGACTGGAACCAGGCGGTCGGCACTTCGAAGCTGCCGATCATGCGGTCGGTATATTCCTGAGCGTACAGGTTCATCAGACCACCGGCCTGCTCGAAACCGGCCCAGAAGATGATGGTGAACAGACCCAGCACCAGGATGACCTTGATGCGATCCACTTCCTGCTTGGTCAGCGGGGCCTTCTGCTCCTTGGAGCGCTGCTCTGCGGCGCGCTGGGCAGCCGGCACACGGCCGATGTCGCCGAGGAAACGCTGGGCCATAGTGGCTTGCACCACCAGAGAGAGCAGCATGCCGATACCGGCGCTGACGAAGGCAGCTTGCCAGCCGTAGGCGGTGGCGGCGGCACCACAGATCACCCCTGCCAGCAGGGAGCCCAGGTTGATGCCCATGTAGAAGATTGTGAAGGCACCGTCACGACGGTGATCACCTTCCTGATACAGGTCGCCCACCATGGTGGAGATGTTCGGTTTGAACAGACCGTTACCCAGGATCAGCAAGCCAAGGCCCGCGTAGAAGACGGTGTTGACCATGTCCGGGAACATGGCGTGGGGCAGGGCCAGGGTAAACTGACCCGCGGCCATGAAGATGGCACCGATCAGGATGGCGCGGCGTTGACCGAGGAAGGTATCGGCCAGCCAGCCCCCGATGATCGGGGTGATGTAGACCAGACCGGTATAGATGCCGTACAGCTTGAGGGCGTCAGCCTGGGTCCAGCCCATGCCGCCGTTGGCCGTCATGTCGGTCAGATAGAGGACGAGCACGGCACGCATGCCGTAGTAGGAGAATCTCTCCCAGAGTTCGGTACTAAAGAGCAAAAAGAGCCCTTTAGGGTGACCTAAAAAGGTCCCTTTGGACGGGTTATTCATTGGAACTTCCACCTGTGTCTTATATTTTTTTAGAAATTTTATGCAAGGGCTAGGAACAAGCCATATTCCTTATAAAACAAGCAGGATTGAATTACAACGAGAGCTTTTGACGATATTTTATCTATCAATGGTTGAATTTTTGTTTATAAAATGAAAATGGGCATCGAATGATGCCCAGTCTTTTATTCTGTGTATTGTGTGAATTTTCAGCAATTACAACTGTTTGACGAACTGCTTGAGCCAGGCGGTAAATTCGCCGTCCAGTTCGCGGTGGCGTACCGCATATTCCACGTTGGCCTTCATGTAACCCAGCTTGCTGCCGCAATCGTGACTGCGACCCTTCATGAAGTAGGCATTGACCTGCTCCTTCTCCATCAGCATGGCGATGGCATCGGTCAGCTGGATCTCGTCGCCCGCCCCGGCCGGGGTTTTCTCCAGCAGGGGCCAGATGTTGGCGGAGAGCACATAACGGCCGACCACGGCCAGGTTGGAGGGCGCCTCGTCGCGCGGCGGCTTCTCGACGATGGCCTGCATCGGCAGTGACATGCCGGCGCTCAGAGCCTCGCCCTTGATGTCGGCGATGCCGTATTTGTCCACTTCGCTCTCGGGGACGGCTTCCACCATGATCTGGCTGATCTGGTCCGCCTCGAACATGTGCACCATCTCGGCCAGGTTGTCCTGTTTGAGATCGCTCGCCACTTCGTCGATCAACACGTCAGGCAGCAGCACGGCAAAGGGGTTATCCCCGATCAGCGGGCGGGCGCACAGCACTGCATGACCCAGGCCCTTGGCCTCGCCCTGGCGCACGTGCATGATGGTGACATCTTTCGGGCAGATGTGCTGCACCTCTTCCAGCAGTTGGCGCTTGACCCGCTTTTCCAGAGTCGCCTCCAGCTCGAAGCTCTTGTCGAAATGGTTCTCGATGGAGTTCTTGCTGGAGTGGGTCACCAGGATGATTTCCTTGATGCCGGCGGCGATGGCTTCACGCACCACATACTGGATCAGCGGCTTGTCGACCACCGGCAGCATCTCTTTGGGGATGGCCTTGGTGGCGGGCAGCATGCGGGTACCCAGACCGGCAACGGGGAGGACGGCCTTGCGAACAACGAGCGGTGTCTTTTTCATGGAATGAGTCCGAAGATACAAAGTGGGCTCATGATACCCGAAGAAAAATAGGGCAGCCACAGGCCGCCCTCGGATGACAGGGATTCAAACCGGTTACTTGACGATAATCATGTCCCGGTTCGCATCCAGGGTGGCGGGCCCTATGCCACTCACCTCCGTCAGCTGATCCACCGAGGTGAACTTGCCCTGTTTCTCGCGGTAGTCGACGATGGCTTGCGCTTTTTTCTCGCCGATGCCTTTCAGCGACGCGAGTTCATCGGCACTGGCGGTATTGAGGTTGATCTTGCCCACCTCCTTGGCGCTGGTGACCGTCGTGGCCGGTTTGGCGGCTGGCTTGTCGGCGGCCAGCAGGGGCTGGCTCAACAGCGGCAGGCAACCCAGCAACAGGGCGGCAATCAGAGTCTTTCGGTTCATTGCGTCACTTCCTTATGAAACTGCCTTAATGGCACATTTATCATTAGTCGTATTGCGCCACTTTTTGTCTGTCAGAACTAGCAAGGAATAACTCAGGCAAATCGGCTATAAGCCAGACAGGTCTGAAGCAGATACACTGGCTAACCATTTGAGTGAGATGTCTTTTCCATGTACCTACCCGCCATTTCCGCACTGGAGCCCATCGCCCGCGCCGCCGGTGACGCCATCCTGGCCATCTACTGTCAGCCCTTTGCGGTGGAGTACAAGCAGGACGAGAGTCCGCTCACCGCCGCCGATCAGGGGGCGCACGAGGTGATCGTGCAGGCGCTGGCCCGGTTGACGCCGGATATTCCTGTGCTGTCGGAAGAGTCCGACGCCGAGACGATGCAGGTGCGGTGCAGCTGGTCCCGCTACTGGTTGGTGGACCCGCTCGATGGCACCAAGGAATTTGTCTCCCGCAACGGCGAATTCACCGTGAACATCGCGCTGATCGAGGAGGGCAGGCCGGTCTGGGGTCTGGTCTATGCCCCTGTGCTGGACAAGCTCTGGTATGGCGGTAGAGAGATCGGGGCCTGGCGTGTTGCCGATGGTGAGTGCGAAGCCATCCAAGTCCGGCCTCACCGGGAAGGTACGCCATGGCGGGTGGTGGGCAGCCGCAACCATCTTTCCCAGGCGACCCTGGATTACTTGGCGCCGTTTGGCGAGATTGAGCTGGTCTCCATGGGCAGCTCCCTCAAGTTCTGCATCATCGCCGAAGGGGGCGCCGAGCTCTATCCGCGTCTTGCCCCCACCTGCGAATGGGACACTGCGGCGGCGCAGGCGGTGCTGGAAGGGGCGGGAGGCAGCGTGACCCAACTCGATGGCTCAGCGCTTGCCTACAACAAGCCGGATATCCTCAACCCCTGGTTTGTGGCGCGGGCCTGATTGCCGTCGCCAGGGCGCGCAGATGTAAAAAGGCCGGACAGTGTCCGGCCTTTTGCATTTTCGCGTTCAATGATGCCAGTCGTTTCCCGATTCAGAACACCTTCTTGAACGGCTTGATGGTCACCCTGGCATAGACGCCTGCCGCCACATAAGGGTCCGCATCCGCCCATGCCTTGGCGTCCGCCTGGCTGGGGAACTCGGCGATAACGGTGCTGCCGGTGAAGCCCGCATCGGCCGGATCCTCGGCATCGATGGCCGGATTGGGGCCGGCCGTCAGCAGGCGCCCCTCATCCTGCAGCGCCTGCAGGCGGGCGAGGTGAGCGGGGCGAGCCAGCTTGCGCTGGGGCAGGCTGCCGGCGACATCTTCGGAATAGATGAGATACCACATGAGAGGATCCTTTCTGTTTGCGGTTATTTTTTCTGTTCTGCTTTCTGCTCGGCCGGCATGTGGCGATAGAGATAGACGCCACTCAGCAGGGTGAACACCAGCGTCATGCCCAGCAGGCCGAAGACCTTGAAGTTGACCCACATCTCCTGCGACAGGTTGAAGGCCACATAGAGGTTGAGCAGGCCGCAGAGGGCGAAGAAACCGACCCAGCCGAGGTTGACGTTGTCCCAGATGCGGTCGGGGGCCTGCAGCTCCTTGGCCAGCATCTGCTTGATGAGATTCTTGCCAAAGCCGTAGCGGCTGATGAGCAGGGCGAGGGCAAAGAGGGCATTGATCACGGTCACCTTCCACTTGATGAAGGTATCGTCATGGAAGAAGACGGTGAGACCGCCGAAGAAACCGACCAGCAGGAAGGTAAACAGCTGCATCTTCTCGACCTTGCGATGCCGCACCCAGCTGTAGAGCAGTTGGAGACCGGTGACGACCACCAGGGCGCCGGTGGCGGTGTAGATGTCGTAGAACTTGTAGACCGCGAAGAAGACGATCAGGGGAATAAATTCAATAAACTGCTTCATGCTGGGCTCTAACCTCAAAATTTCACTCAGTGTACCTGCCCATTAGGCAACGGCAAATGAATAAGACCGTTCATTTAGTATGCAGTTCCCCGCTGCGGGGCCGCCACCCTTCGGGGTGACGATGATTCTTGTTGCGCCTTCTAGCCGAACAGCTGACTGGCGACGAGGCTGCCGAGCCGCAACTGGTCATCCAGCAAGTCACGGATATGGCGCTCCTCGATGAGGGGGTTGAGCAGGACGGCGCGCAGCAGGGTGAGCGGCTGTGCTCCGTAGCGGCTCACCGCACGCTGGGTGCGGGAGACGAAGCTGTGCCCCTCGGCGCGTTGGGCCTTCTGCAACGCCACGTTGAAGGCGTTGATCTGCTCGTTGGCCGCCTCGTCCGGTGCCTTGCCTTGCAGGTGAGGTGGAATGCAGCGATAGGAGAGCAGGTTCATCACGGGAGCCGACATCAGCTCGAAGGCGGGGTGGGCATCGATGAGCTCTGCCATCCGCCGTGCTCTGTCGTAATTGGCTTCGATAAGCTGGGCATAGCCCTGCCGGCCCAGCAGCTGGAAGGCGGCATCTAGATAGAGTGCGTTGGCGGGACGGGTGCCCTCCAGGGTGAAGCGACCCTGATCGAAGGAGCTGGCGCGAATGGCGTAGGGGGCCTCCCGCTTCACCGTCATCATCAGATCTGGCTGGCGGCAGAGCAACATGCCGGTACCAAGCGGTACCAGCAACTGCTTGTGGCCGTCCAGGGTCACGGTATCGGCCTGCGCTATGCCATCCAGCAAGCCCTGATAGCGGGGGGAAAACAGGGTCGGGCCACCCCAGGCGGCATCCACGTGAAAGTGGATCTGCTCGCGCCGGGCGATGGCGGCGAGCTCGGGCAGGGGATCGATGGAACCAAAGTCCGTGCTGCCGGCGACCCCTACCAGGGCCAGCACCTTGAGCTTCTGCTCCCGGCATCGGACCAGTGCGCGCTCGAGCGCCGAGAGGCAGAGCCGGTTGTCGGCATCGGTCTCGAGCCGCCAGACGCGGCAAGCACCCAGCCCCAGCAGATCCATCCCCTTGTCGAAGGAGTAGTGCATCAGCCTGGATCCCAGGATCACGGCGCCTCGATAACCCTGCTCATAGAGGGAAAACAGATCGTCGCCACAGGCCCGGTTGCGGGCCAGCCAGAGAGCGGTGACATTGGCGATGGTGCCGCCGCTGGTCATGACGCCGAGGGCGGCGTCTTTGGCGTGCATCTGCGCCTCGTAAAAGCCGTCATCCTCGCGATAGACGAGACGATGCAGCTTGGCCAGTACCTCCCGCTCCAGGAAGCTGAGCAGGCGGGAGGACTCCATCTTCATCGGATTCTGATTGAGCATCACCAGCAACCGGGAGAGCTCGGCGGTGAAGGCTGGCAAGGGGGCCGTCATGTGCCCCATGTAGTGGGGCGAGGTGAGATGGGAGGCGCCAGGTACCAGGGTGGCAAGGCGGGCCAGGTAGGCCTGGGTGCTCATGCCGATGGCGGGCATGGACGACTGATCGAGTTGATGGACGAAGCTGTCGCGCTGGTAAGGTGCCTGACTGTCATCCGAGTGATGGAAGGTCTCCAGCAGGGCCGTCATGGCCTGGCCGAAGTCAGGATCCGGTTGTGTAAACAGTTCAGTCAGCTTCATCAGGTTCTCCAGACCAGCCTGTCGGGCAGAAAGTACCGGGCGCGCGCCGTGCCGGACAGACACGGCCATCTGCGCGGGTGGCGTCGGCCGCAGAGCATACACCAAAGGGGCGGGGGGAACAGCCACCTCCTCACCCGAGACTCCCTGGCCAGTCCCTTTTATTTTGAGCTAACACTTGTAGCCTGAAATGCCGGTCGCTAGAGTGGATCGGGTCTTGGTTGGAGGTGATGATGACGGATGTAACGGGGTATTCCCCGCGGGAAGAGTGGGCCAATCGCCTCAGCCATGGGCTGGGGTTGCTGCTGGGAGGTCTGGGGCTTGTCTTGCTGCTGCACAAGGGATGGGATCAGGGCCCTCGGGTATTGCTGAGTTACGGCCTCTACGGCACCAGCCTGGTGCTGCTCTACCTCGCCTCGACCCTCTACCACAGCATGAGGTCGGCGGCGGCCAGGCGCTGGTGCAAGCTGTTCGATCACTGTGCCATTTACCTGCTGATCGCCGGCACCTACACACCCTTCCTGCTGGTGGCGCTCGATACCCCGCTGGCGCGGGGGCTGATGGTGGTGATCTGGGGGTTGGCCCTGGCCGGAGTGCTGTTCAAGCTCTTGTTCATCAACCGCTTCAAACGCCTGTCACTGTTTACCTATCTGATGCTGGGCTGGCTGTCGCTGGTGGTCGTCTATCAGCTCTACCTCCATCTGGATGGCACCGGGCTCATGCTGCTGGGACTCGGCGGACTGATCTACAGTCTGGGCACCATCTTCTACATGGCCAGGCAGATCCCCTACAACCACGCCATCTGGCATCTGTTCGTGCTGGGCGGGAGTGTTTGTCACTTCATGGCCATCTATGGCTATGTCGCCTGACTAGCCCTTAATTGGTATTTTTGCGCTCATGAAAGCCTGAATTCGTGCGGTATCCCACAGTTGCCCCCTTCGTTTGCTGACAAGCTAGGGTCAGTTCAGCTTGGAAAGGATGCAAATAATGAGTGAGATCGCGCTTTCCATCAGCATGTTGTCGCTGGTGGCGGTGCTGGGACTCTGGCTGGGAAACTGGCGAGTCTATGGCGTTGGTTTAGGGATTGGCGGTGTGCTGTTCGGCGGCATCATAGTGGGTCATTTTGCCGGGCTATCCGGCTTGAAGCTGGATGAGCACACACTTCATTTTATTCAAGAATTTGGTTTGATCCTGTTCGTCTACACCATAGGCATCCAGGTTGGTCCCGGTTTCTTCTCTTCCCTGCGCAGCTCGGGGCTCAAGCTCAATGGCTTTGCCGCTCTGCTGGTGCTGCTCGGCTGCGTGGTGGCCGCCGCGCTGCACCAGCTGTTCGACGTGCCGCTGCCGGTGATCCTCGGGGTCTTCTCCGGTGCCGTGACCAACACCCCTTCGCTGGGGGCGGGTCAGCAGATCCTGGCGGAGCTCGGGGCGGATCCGGGCTCCACCGGCCTGATGGGGATGGGCTATGCGGTGGCCTACCCGTTCGGGATCTGTGGCATTTTGCTCACCATGTGGCTTATTCGCATGTTCTTTCATATCAAGATCGACGAAGAAGCGGCCGAGTTCGAGCAACAGGCAGGCAAAACCAAGGAGAGCCTGCAAACCATCAATATCGCGGTGCGTAACCCCAACATGCACGGCCTGATGCTTGGCGAGATCCCGAGCCTGGACGAGGCCGATGTCATCTGTTCCCGCCTCAAGCGCGGTGACGAGTTGATGGTGCCCAGACCTGACTCGCGCATCGAGCTCGGGGATCTGCTGCACCTGGTGGGGGAGCGCCACGCCCTGCACAAGGTGCTGCTGGTGCTCGGGGAGGAGGTGGATACCTCCCTCTCCACCCGGGGCACGGATCTGCGCGTCGAGCGGGTGGTGGTCACCAACGAGCAGGTGCTCGGCAAACGGATCCGCGATCTCGACATCAAGCAGAAATATGACGTGGTCATCTCGCGCCTCAACCGGGCTGGCATCGAACTGGTTCCGACCAGCCAGACCAGCCTGCAGTTTGGCGACATCTTGAACCTGGTGGGGCGGCTCGATGCCATCGAGGCCGTGACCAGTGTGGTCGGCAACGTCCAGCAGAAACTGCAGCAGGTGCAGATGCTGCCGGTCTTCATCGGCATTGGATTGGGTGTATTGCTCGGCTCAATTCCCTTCTATCTGCCGGGATTCCCGGCGGCGCTCAAGCTGGGTCTGGCGGGCGGCCCCTTGGTGGTGGCCCTCATCCTGTCTCGTATCGGCAGCATCGGCAAGCTCTACTGGTTCATGCCGCCGAGCGCCAACCTGGCACTGCGGGAGATCGGCATTGTGCTGTTTCTGGCGGTGGTGGGGTTCAAGTCCGGGGCCGGCTTCATCGACACCCTGATCAACGGGGATGGTCCTGCCTGGATGATGTACGGCGTGGCGATCACCCTTATCCCGCTGCTGGTGGTCGGGGTGTTGGCGCGCCACTATGGCAAGGTCAATTATCTCACCCTGTGCGGCCTGCTGGCTGGCTCCATGACGGACCCCCCCGCTCTGGCCTTCGCCAACGGCATGCACCCCACCAGTGGCGCCAGCGCCCTGTCATACGCGACCGTCTACCCCCTGGTGATGTTCCTGCGGATCATCTCGCCACAGCTGCTGGCCATCCTGCTCTGGGCTGGGGCCTGAGCCGACATGAAATGGGAGCCATAGTGGCTCCCATCTTCGTAGGCTCATTTTTGATGCTATTGATTTAGTTAATTTTATTTCCCATCAAACACCCTTCGTTTTCGGCGCCAATCTAAGTCTCATTTCGGTCTGTTCGTTCGATTTTTCTCACTGGTTTCTGGTCAGACTAACGGGCACATTGGACGCTGGAAATCTATGCCCATTGATATTTCAGGAGAAACCATGAGCAGCAAGAACATCGTACTGGATCAAGATGTCGTCGTTACCCAATTGCAAGGCAAAGTCTATCTGATTGCCGCTGACGGGAGCCAGACGCTTCTTTCCGAAGGCGATGTGCTGCCCAAGGATGCGGTCTTGCTTGCGCCAGAGGGGGCCAGCTTCCAGGGGGGAGAGACCACCTTTACCCTGAGCCCGAGCAACACTCCCGAGGCGGAGGAACCCCAGCTGGCGCAGCAGGGGCAGGCGAATGTGCCTGACGATATTGCCGCCCTGCAGCAGGCTATTCTGGCGGGGACGGATCCGACCCAGACATTTGAAGCGTCTGCGGCGGGCGGGGCACCCGCTACAGGCAACATCGGCGGCATTGCAGGCGCCAGCGGCAATGGTGGCTTCGTCACCATAGATCGTACCGGTGATACCACCATAGCGGCGGCGGGTTTTGATACCGCTACC
Organism: Aeromonas sp. sif0611; assembly: GCF_019218845.1. Classification (NCBI taxonomy): domain Bacteria; kingdom Pseudomonadati; phylum Pseudomonadota; class Gammaproteobacteria; order Aeromonadales; family Aeromonadaceae; genus Aeromonas; species Aeromonas sp. sif0611. Next base: position 21,093 of record NZ_JAHUWU010000015.1, read on the forward strand.
CAGGCCGACACGGGTGTGATTGGCGATGCGTTCGCGGGTGAGGAAGATCAGTTGATCGACCTGGTGCCGCCGGTGATCACAGTATCGGCCCCTGACAATACCAATGACACGACTCCAACCCTGACCGGTACCACGGATGCCCCGGCGGGGAGCACGGTGACCCTGCTGGTCACGGATGCCAATGGCAATCAACAGACCCTGACCACGACCGTCAATCCGGACGGCACCTTCAGCGTGGATGTCACCACACCGCTGGCGGATGGCTCCTATACGGTCACCGCCAATGTGACCGATCCTGCCGGCAACACAGGCACTGCCACCGATGATGGCAGCGTGGATGGCACGGCTCCCTCTGCTCCCCTGGTGGAGATCCAGGATGGCGCTGACAACATCATCTCCTCCAATGAGCGCGAGAACGGCGTGAATGTCATCATCCGTTTGCCAGCCGATGCCAAGGTCGGTGATCGCCTTGACGTGGACTGGAATGGGGATGGGGTGCCTGACGCCAGCTCCATCCTGACTGCTGATGACATCGGCAAGACCCAGATTACCCTGACTATTCCCACCACGGATCTGCCGGTCAATGGCGCCATCACCGTGGATGCCACCCTGACCGATCCTGCTGGCAATACCTCACCCAAGGGCACTGACAACAGCGTGGTGAATGCCGCGCCTGTGCCAGGAGACGACCAGTTCACCGTGGAAGAGGATGGGACGGTCACCATCAACGTGCTCGGCAACGACTCCGACCTGGATGGCGATCGCCTCAGCATCACCGCCATCAATGGTCAGGCCATTGCCGAAGGCGGCTCGGTGGCGATCGGCAATGGTTCGGTCACTCTGACCAACGGCCAGCTTGTCTTTACGCCATCCCCTGATTTCAATGGCAATATCTCGTTCGAATACACAGTCACAGATGGTTTGCACAGTGCCACTAGCGGCGTGACCGGGACTGTCACGCCGGTTAATGATGCAGCCATCATTGCCGGCAGCGACACCGGCAGCGTGACCGAAGATGAAAGCACGCCGCTGCTGACCGAGACCGGCACCCTGAGCGTGACCGACGTGGACGGCGCCGATGAAGCCAAGTTCCTGGCCGGCAACGGCACCCCGAGTGCGGGTGCGCTGGGTAGCCTCGCCATCACCGAAGGCGGTGCCTGGACCTACAACGTCGACAACAGCAAGGTGCAGTACCTGGGCGAGGGCGAAACCAAGGTCGAGACCTTTGTGGTCACCTCCGTGGATGGCACCGAGCACACCGTCACCATCACCATCACCGGCGTCAACGATGCCGCGGTCATCACCGGTAGCGACACTGGTGCGGTCACCGAAGACGAAACCAACCCGACTCTGACCGAGACCGGTACCCTGAGCGTGACCGATCTGGACGGCGCCGATGAAGCCAAGTTCCTGGCCGGCAACGGCGTGGCCAGCACTGGCGCACTGGGCAGCCTCGCCATCACCGAGGGCGGCACCTGGACTTACCAGGTCGACAACAGCAAGGTGCAGTACCTGGGCGAAGGGGAGACCAGGGTCGAGACCTTCACCGTGCAGTCTGTGGATGGCACCGAGCACACCGTCACCATCACCATCACCGGCGTCAACGATGCCGCGGTGATCACCGGTAGCGACGCCGGCAGCGTGACCGAAGACGAAAGCACCCCGCTGCTGACCGAGACCGGCACCCTGAGCGTGACCGACCTGGACGGCGCCGACGAGGCCAAGTTCCTGGCCGGCAACGGCACCCCGAGCGCGGGTGCGCTGGGCAGCCTCGCCATCACCGAGGGCGGCGCCTGGACTTACCAGGTCGACAACAGCAAGGTGCAGTACCTGGGCGAAGGGGAGACCAGGGTCGAGACCTTCACCGTGCAGTCTGTGGATGGCACCGAGCACACCGTCACCATCACCATCACCGGCGTCAACGATGCCGCGGTCATCACCGGCGCTGACAGCGGTGCGGTCACCGAAGACGAGAGCACTCCGCTGCTGACCGAGACCGGCACCCTGAGCGTGACCGATCTGGATGGGGCGGATGAAGCCAAGTTCCTGGCCGGCAACG
>NZ_JAHUWU010000016.1:0-5250 GCF_019218845.1 Aeromonas sp. sif0611
TTGAAGCATTATCTGGGTTGGCGGCGGATGCTGGAGCGTTATCAACGAGGGATAGACGTCAGATGTTGCTTGCATGAGGCGCTAGGGCGCCCCATGCAACACGTAATTGGGACATAGCCATAAAAAACCGGGCTTCGAGGAGCCCGGTTCAAGTGAGGTTGGAAAAACAGTCCGTACTGCGAGCCGTTTGTCCAGCCTGACTCAGATATCGATCCGGCGTGCCTGCCAGAACTTGCTGCGCCAATAGGCATTGTCGAGCTTGGAGCGAGTCACCCCGGCGCGGGTGGAGGCGTGGATGAATTCACCGTTGCCGACATAGATGCCGACATGATTGAGGCGGCGGTTTATCTTGAAGAAAACCAGATCCCCTTCAACCAGATCCTGCTTGGAAACGCGAGTGCCTTCATGAACCTGGGAGCGGGTATCGCGGGGCAATTCGATGCCGACGGCATTGCGGAACACTTCACGGGCGAAGGCGGAGCAATCTATGCCTCGCTGGCTGCTGCCCCCCATGCGGTAAGGGACGCCACGCCACTCTTTGTATACGGTCAGGATTTCGTTGACATCTGGTGTGGGTGAAACTTCAGGTTCAATCACGGGTTCCATCATGGAAACCTCGATCTTGCTCGCGACCTCGGGCTGGGGTGCAGAAGCACAACCCACCATTCCGAGCGCGACCAGCAGTAGCATCAGGTGGCGCAATCCTTTATCCCCGCAAATAGAGTGAAACTTGTTAAAATGCAGCCCGACAGGGCAATTTATAAGGCAACAGCACCCGACTATATCCAAGAATTCTATCGAGGCAAGCGAAAATCCCTATCGACCTCACATTTTTGCAAGGAAATGCACTGTTTTGCATGATTAATGTGATCATGGCCAAACAATATACAATCGCAAAAGTACCGGTTTTGCCCTGTCAAAACGGATCGTTATCGCTGTTTCGACCTCATTTTAAAGTGAAATATTATGCTCTATGCGGATCTCTATTTGTTAAAACCGGCGCTCATCGACGCCGAGCAGTTGATCGGGCTGCAATCAGAGCTCTCGCCGGACGAATATCGCCATTGGCATGAGATCCGCCAGCCTGGCCGCCAGCGTGAGTACCTGCTCGGTCGGATACTGTTGCGCCGCCTGCTGGCCGAGCGGCTGGGCTGTCCGCCCGATGCGCTGGTGTTTCGCACCGGCGAGCACGGCAAACCCACGCTGGCCAGCCATGACTGGCAGTTCAACCTCAGCCACAGCGGGGACTGGCTGGTGCTCGCCCTCTGCCAGCAAGGCCCCCTCGGCGTGGATGTGGAGATGGGCTTGCGCCAGCGCCCCGTCCTGCCATTGGCCCAGCGTTTCTATGCCCCTGAGGAATATCAGTGGCTGCTTGCCCTGCCATTCCGGGAGCAGACCTCGGCCTTCTATCGGCTCTGGTCACGCAAGGAGGCGGTGCTGAAAGCCCAGGGGGCTGGCATCGCCGCGGGGCTCGACAAGGTGCGCTTTGTGCCGGAGGAGGGGTGGCGGCTGGACAACCGGCTCGATTCCCGAAGCTATCTGGTGCTGGACTGGCGTTTTGGCAGCGGCTGGCTGAGCCTCGCCGCCCCGACTCGCCAGATCAATGGCTACCTGCTGGATGAGCGCTTGAAATCCACGCCCCTGGACCCCATGTTGATCCACACCATTTTCCGAGAGTCAGCCTCATGATCGTCGACATCAATCCCCAGAACTTCCACGCCGAACTGATCGATGCGTCCATGAAAAAGCCGGTCGTCATCTATTTCCACGCCCCACAGATGCCAGAGTGCCAGGGCATGACCCCGCTGGTGGAGACCCTGGTTGGCCCGGCCAATCCCGCAGTCACCCTGGCCAAGGTCGACATGAACGATCCCCAGCTGCAACCCCTGGCCAGCCAGCTGGGTCTGCGCGCGCTGCCCGCTCTGGTGCTGTTCCATCAGGGACGCCCGGACGAGCAGGCCATCCTGGAAGGCCCGCAAGATGAGGCCACATTGCGCCAGTACTTCGCCGCCTTCGCCCCCAAGGAAGAGGAACTGTTGCTCGAGAAGGCGCAGCAGGCGCTCACAGATGGTCAGGCTGATGTGGCCTATGCCCACCTCACTCAGGCCCACCGACTGGCGCCCGAGCGCCACGACATCAGCCTCTGGCTGGTGCAGGCGGCGCTGGATCTGGCTCTGCTGGACGAGGCGCAGGCCCTGCTCGCAGCCGTCCCCATGGTGGCGCAGGATGATCACTATCAGACCCTGAGTTCTCGCCTGGCCCTGGCGCTGCAAGCCAGCGACAGCCCGGAGCTGCGCGCCCTGGAGCAGCGTCATGCCGAGACACCGGACGACGGCGCCCTCACTCAGGAGCTGGCGGTGCTATACAGTCAGGTTGGCCGTCAGGAAGAGGCCCTGGCATTGCTGTTCAACATTCTCAAACGCGACATGGCGTTTGGCGACGCCAAGAAGATCTATCTCGATATTCTGACCACCATGGGTGCACATCCGGCTGCGCAGAGTTATCGTCGCAAGCTTTATAGCCTGCTTTATTAATCAATGAGGAAATCAGGGGATGCCGAGCAATCGGCATTGCCTTGTTCAGGCAGGAAGAGCAGTAATTAAGGGAAATGACGAATTTCAGGCAAAAAAAAATGGCGCATTGAAATGCGCCATTTTTTCGCATGGATTACTTCTTGTAGGAAGTAGCCATGTTGTCGATGCGCTGGTTAGCACGAGCTGCTTCTTGGTTAGCAGTTGCGATATCAGCAGCCATCTTGGATTGATCAGCACGAACTGCGCTAACATCTTGAGCCAGTTGGTCAACTTTGTTAGACAGATTCTGAACGGAAGTTTCCAGTTCGCTGGTGTTTGCACAACCGCCCAGCAGGGCAGACAGACCAACAACACCTACCAACAACATTTTCTTCATTTTTAAAGCTCCCTTTAACTCGCCAGACGTTTAGCAAGCGGCGTGATTATGGCACAAATAAATACGAGTTTGGATAGGCCCCATCACAGATAAATGCATTAAAACCCTCATTTTTTTTTAAACGCACACTTTTTGTGCAAATTTAAGTCAAAAACGAGTGCCTTAGATGAGGTTCGCACCAAGCGTAACCAAAAAATGCCCTTAATACAATTTCGTATGAAGCTTAAGCTGAACGTTCAGACAGCATTTGACGATATTGCACCAGATCCTCGATGGTCAGCACCGGCATCCGGTGCAGGCGACCAAAAGCCACCAGATCGGGCAACCTGGCCATGGAGCCATCGGCCTTGGTCAGCTCGCACAACACCCCGTAAGGCTTGAGACCGGCCAGCTGCATCAGGTCCACCGTGGCTTCGGTATGACCGCGCCGGGTCAGCACGCCGCCGGTGCGGGCACGCAGCGGGAAGACATGGCCTGGACGATGCAGATCCGACGGTCGGGCGCCGTCGGCGATGGCGGCCTGGATGGTGGTGATGCGGTCGGCGGCGGAGACGCCGGTGGTGACGCCCTGGGCTGCTTCTATGGTCACGGTGAAGGCGGTCTGATAATGGCTGGAGTTGGCCTCCACCATCATGGGCAGCTCGAGCTGGCGTACCCGCTCGTCGGTCAGGCAGAGGCAGACGATGCCGGAGCATTCGCGGATCATCATGGCCATCTGTTCGTTGGTCATGGACTCGGCGGCGAAGATGAGGTCACCCTCGTTCTCCCGATCTTCATCATCGGCCACCAGCACACCTTGACCGGCACGCAATGCGGCCAGCGCGGCTTCGACGCGGGCAATGGGATCACCAAATTCACTGAGTAGAGACTGATTCATGGTAAGACTCCTAAATAAGACAAGGACCAGAATCAGGGCATGGAAAGGCAGACAGAGATAGGTATGCAGCAGCCGGCCCGCAGGGAGCCATGACTGCAATATCTGTCTTATCCTCTTTCATCCGGACTGTGACCGTCGGCTCCGGCATCTCACCGGATCTGCTGACCCCGACCCCGGTTTCAAACCAGGGTCGGGCGCTCGCGGGCTCCCCGAGTCAGATCGGGATACCGCCGGTGGGGAATTTCACCCCGCCCTGAGAATAAGCGCAGACAGCCTAAAGAAAAAAAACGCAGGATACCAGCCCAAAACCCATCAAAGATGAATAGGACGCAGTGCACCGCCCCCCGCTGGCGACTTGCCACTCAGCTGCACGGCGCGCTGTCCTTTCTGATTTTGTTTATGGCATAGTGCCAGCAAAAACGTGCAGCCCGCGCAGACTCGGGCGCCAACACCACAAACGGAATCATGACAGAGATGGAAAAGAAAATACTGCTGACCGATTGCCCCGACGCCAAGGGGCTCATCGCCAAGATCACCAACATCTGCTACAAGCACCAGCTCAACATCAACAAGAACGACGAGTTCGTGGATCACGAGAACGGCCGCTTCTTCATGCGTACCGAACTGGAGGGTCGCTTCAACGACGAGACCCTGCTGGCGGATCTCGACGACGCCCTGCCGGCAGGTGCCCAGCGCCGACTGGTCAAGGCTGGCAAGAAGCGCATCGTCATCCTGGTCACCAAGGAGACCCACTGCCTCGGCGACATCCTGATGAAGAACTACGCCGGTGCGCTGGACATGGACATAGTGGCGGTGATCGGCAACTACGACACGCTCGCAGAATTGACGGGCAAGTTCGACATCCCCTTCCATGCCGTGAGCCACGAGGATCTCAGCCGCACCGAGCATGAAGAGCAGGTACGCACCCTCATCGACGGCTATCAGCCGGATTACGTGATCCTGGCCAAGTACATGCGGGTGCTGACCCCGAGCTTTGTGGAAGCCTACCCGCGCAAGCTCATCAACATCCATCACTCCTTCCTGCCCGCCTTCATCGGTGCCCGCCCCTACCGTCAGGCCTTCGATCGCGGGGTCAAGCTGATCGGTGCCACCGCCCACTTCGTCACCGACGATCTGGATGAAGGTCCCATCATCGAGCAGGACGTGATCCACGTGGGCCATGCCTTCAGCGCCGACGACATGGCCAAGGCGGGACGGGATGTGGAGAAATCCGTGCTGAGCCGGGCCCTGGAGCTGGTGCTGAACGAGCGGGTCTTCGTCTACGGCAACAAGACGGTGGTGTTCAAATAACCCTGTCCGTCGTTCGACACCCAATAAAAAGGCGCTGTCCCAATTACGTGTTGGAAGACTAACCTTGGAGTAGGTCATCACCTTGAGGGCCTCCATCATGGATACCCAAGCCTTCCAACATCTCCTTACCCTGTTCCCGCAACTCTCTGTCC
>NZ_JAHUWU010000017.1:0-2337 GCF_019218845.1 Aeromonas sp. sif0611
TGCCGGTCTCGGTCAGAGTCGGCTTGGCCTCATCTTCGGTGACCGCACCGCTGTCAGTGCCGCCGATCACGGCAGAGTCGTTGACGCCGGTGATGGTGATGGTGACGGTGTGCTCGGTGCCATCCACGGAGGTGACCACAAAGGTCTCGACCTTGGTCTCCCCTTCGCCCAGGTACTGCACCTTGCTGTTGTCGACGTTGTAAGTCCAGGTGCCGCCTTCGGTGATGGCAAGGCTACCCAGCGCACCCGCACTCGGGGTGCCGTTGCCGGCCAGGAACTTGGCTTCATCGGCGCCGTCCAGATCGGTCACGCTCAGGGTGCCGGTCTCGGTCAGCAGCGGCGTGCTTTCGTCTTCGGTCACGCCGCCGGTGTCAGTGCCGGTGATGACAGCCGCATCATTGACGCCGGTGATGGTGATGGTGACGGTGTGCTCGGTGCCATCCACAGACTGCACGGTGAAGGTCTCGACCTTGGTCTCCCCTTCGCCCAGGTACTGCACCTTGCTGTTGTCGACCTGGTAGGTCCAGGCACCGCCTTCGGTGATGGCGAGGCTGCCCAGCGCGCCCGCACTCGGGGTGCCGTTGCCGGCCACAAACTTGGCCTCATCGGCGCCGTCCAGGTCGGTCACGCTCAGGGTGCCGGTCTCGGTCAGCAGCGGGGTGCTTTCGTCTTCGGTCACGCCGCCGCTGTCAGCGCCGGTGATGACCGCGGCATCGTTGACGCCGGTGATAGTGATGGTGACGGTGTGCTCGGTGCCATCCACAGACTGCACGGTGAAGGTCTCGACCTTGGTCTCCCCTTCGCCCAGGTACTGCACCTTGCTGTTGTCGACGTTGTAAGTCCAGGTGCCGCCTTCGGTGATGGCAAGGCTACCCAGCGCACCCGCACTCGGGGTGCCGTTGCCGGCCAGGAACTTGGCTTCATCGGCGCCATCCACGTCGGTGACGCTCAGGGTGCCGGTCTCGGTCAGGGTCGGGGTGCTTTCATCTTCGGTCACGCTGCCGGTGTCGCTGCCGGTGATGACAGCCGCATCGTTCACGCCGGTGATGGTGATGGTGACGGTGTGCTCGGTGCCATCCACAGACTGCACGGTGAAGGTCTCGACCTTGGTCTCCCCTTCGCCCAGGTACTGCACCTTGCTGTTGTCGACGTTGTAGGTCCAGGCACCGCCTTCGGTGATGGCGAGGCTACCCAGCGCACCCGCACTCGGGGTGCCGTTGCCGGCCAGGAACTTGGCTTCATCCGCCCCGTCCACGTCGGTCACGCTCAGGGTGCCGGTCTCGGTCAGGGTCGGGGTGCTCTCGTCTTCGGTCACGCTGCCGGTGTCGCTGCCGGTGATCACCGCCGCGTCGTTCACGCCGGTGATGGTGACGGTGACGGTGTGCTCGGTGCCATCCACAGAGGTGAAGGTCTCGACCTTGGTCTCCCCTTCGCCCAGGTACTGCACCTTGCTGTTGTCGACGTTGTAGGTCCAGGCACCGCCTTCGGTGATGGCGAGGCTGCCCAGCGCGCCCGCACTCGGGGTGCCGTTGCCGGCCAGGAACTTGGCTTCATCGGCGCCGTCCACGTCGGTCACGCTCAGGGTGCCGGTCTCGGTCAGCAGCGGGGTGCTTTCGTCTTCGGTCACGCTGCCGGTGTCGCTGCCGGTAATGACGGCCTCATCGTTGACGCCGGTGATGGTGACGGTGACGGTGTGCTCGGTGCCATCCACAGACTGCACGGTGAAGGTCTCGACCTTGGTTTCGCCTTCGCCCAGGTACTGCACCTTGCTGTTGTCGACGTTGTAAGTCCAGGCACCGCCCTCGGTGATGGCGAGGCTGCCCAGTGCGCCAGTGCTGGCCACGCCGTTGCCGGCCACAAACTTGGCTTCATCCGCCCCGTCCAGGTCGGTCACGCTCAGGGTGCCGGTCTCGGTCAGCAGCGGCGTGCTTTCATCTTCGGTCACGCTGCCGGTGTCGCTGCCGGTGATGACCGCGGCATCGTTGACGCCGGTGATGGTGATGGTGACGGTGTGCTCGGTGCCATCCACAGACTGCACGGTGAAGGTCTCGACCTTGGTCTCCCCTTCGCCCAGGTACTGCACCTTGCTGTTGTCGACGTTGTAGGTCCAGGCACCGCCTTCGGTGATGGCGAGGCTGCCCAGCGCGCCGGCACTCGGGGTGCCGTTGCCGGCCAGGAACTTGGCCTCGTCGACCCCATCCACGTCGGTGACGCTCAGGGTGCCGGTCTCGGTCAGAGTCGGCTTGGTCTCATCTTCGGTGACCGCACCGCTGTCAGCGCCGGTGATCACCGCGGCATCGTTGACGCCGGTAATGGTGATGGTGACGGTGTGCTCGG
>NZ_JAHUWU010000018.1:0-2075 GCF_019218845.1 Aeromonas sp. sif0611
TATCCGGGAGACACACGGCGGGTGCTAACGTCCGTCGTGAAGAGGGAAACAACCCAGACCGCCGGCTAAGGTCCCAAAGTTCTGGTTAAGTGGGAAACGATGTGGGAAGGCTCAGACAGCTAGGATGTTGGCTTAGAAGCAGCCATCATTTAAAGAAAGCGTAATAGCTCACTAGTCGAGTCGGCCTGCGCGGAAGATGTAACGGGGCTCAAACCAGGCACCGAAGCCGCGGATTCACACTTATGTGTGAGTGGTAGGGGAGCGTTCTGTAAGTCTGCGAAGGTGTATCGAGAGGTATGCTGGAGATATCAGAAGTGCGAATGCTGACGTAAGTAACGATAAAGGGGGTGAAAAGCCTCCTCGCCGGAAGACCAAGGGTTCCTGTCCAACGTTAATCGGGGCAGGGTGAGTCGACCCCTAAGGTGAGGCCGAAAGGCGTAATCGATGGGAAGCAGGTTAATATTCCTGCACGACTTGTAATTGCGATGGGGGGACGGAGAAGGCTAGGTGGGCCAGGCGACGGTTGTCCTGGTGAAAGTGCGTAGGTGGTGTTTCTAGGCAAATCCGGAGACACAACACTGAGACACGAGACGAAGCCACTACGGTGGTGAAGCCATTGATGCCCTGCTTCCAGGAAAAGCCTCTAAGCTTCAGATTACAAGTCATCGTACCCCAAACCGACACAGGTGGTCGGGTAGAGAATACCAAGGCGCTTGAGAGAACTCGGGTGAAGGAACTAGGCAAAATAGAACCGTAACTTCGGGAGAAGGTTCGCTCTTGACAGTGAAGTCCCTTGCGGATGGAGCAGTTGGGAGTCGCAGTGACCAGATGGCTGGGACTGTTTATCAAAAACACAGCACTCTGCAAACACGAAAGTGGACGTATAGGGTGTGACACCTGCCCGGTGCCGGAAGGTTAATTGATGGGGTTAGCGCAAGCGAAGCTCTTGATCGAAGCCCCGGTAAACGGCGGCCGTAACTATAACGGTCCTAAGGTAGCGAAATTCCTTGTCGGGTAAGTTCCGACCTGCACGAATGGTGTAACCATGGCCATGCTGTCTCCACCCGAGACTCAGTGAAATCGAATTCGCCGTGAAGATGCGGTGTACCCGCGGCTAGACGGAAAGACCCCGTGAACCTTTACTACAGCTTGGCACTGAACATTGAACCTACATGTGTAGGATAGGTGGGAGGCTTTGAAGGCGTGACGCCAGTTGCGCTGGAGCCGTCCTTGAAATACCACCCTTGTATGTTTGATGTTCTAACGCAGGGCCCTGAATCGGGCTCGCGGACAGTGCCTGGTGGGTAGTTTGACTGGGGCGGTCTCCTCCCAAAGAGTAACGGAGGAGCACGAAGGTTGGCTAATCCTGGTCGGACATCAGGAGGTTAGTGCAATGGCATAAGCCAGCTTAACTGCGAGACGGACAGGTCGAGCAGGTACGAAAGTAGGTCATAGTGATCCGGTGGTTCTGAATGGAAGGGCCATCGCTCAACGGATAAAAGGTACTCCGGGGATAACAGGCTGATACCGCCCAAGAGTTCATATCGACGGCGGTGTTTGGCACCTCGATGTCGGCTCATCACATCCTGGGGCTGAAGTCGGTCCCAAGGGTATGGCTGTTCGCCATTTAAAGTGGTACGCGAGCTGGGTTCAGAACGTCGTGAGACAGTTCGGTCCCTATCTGCCGTGGGCGTTGGATGATTGAAGGGAGTTGCTCCTAGTACGAGAGGACCGGAGTGAACGAACCTCTGGTGTTCGGGTTGTCACGCCAGTGGCACTGCCCGGTAGCTAAGTTCGGAATCGATAACCGCTGAAAGCATCTAAGCGGGAAGCGAGCCCTGAGATGAGTCATCCCTGACCCCTTGAGGGTCCTAAAGGGCCGTTGGAGACCACAACGTTGATAGGTGGGGTGTGTAAGCGCGGCGACGTGTTGAGCTAACCCATACTAATTACCCGTGAGGCTTAACCATACAACACCCAAGAAGTGTTCTGGGCCTTGTAGCAAGTGAACGAACTACTACCTAATTCAGTGATAGCGAAGCCAACAGGCAACTCGTTATTCACGTCAGCTTTCC
>NZ_JAHUWU010000019.1:0-1434 GCF_019218845.1 Aeromonas sp. sif0611
TGGGGAGTACGGCCGCAAGGTTAAAACTCAAATGAATTGACGGGGGCCCGCACAAGCGGTGGAGCATGTGGTTTAATTCGATGCAACGCGAAGAACCTTACCTGGCCTTGACATGTCTGGAATCCTGCAGAGATGCGGGAGTGCCTTCGGGAATCAGAACACAGGTGCTGCATGGCTGTCGTCAGCTCGTGTCGTGAGATGTTGGGTTAAGTCCCGCAACGAGCGCAACCCCTGTCCTTTGTTGCCAGCACGTAATGGTGGGAACTCAAGGGAGACTGCCGGTGATAAACCGGAGGAAGGTGGGGATGACGTCAAGTCATCATGGCCCTTACGGCCAGGGCTACACACGTGCTACAATGGCGCGTACAGAGGGCTGCAAGCTAGCGATAGTGAGCGAATCCCAAAAAGCGCGTCGTAGTCCGGATCGGAGTCTGCAACTCGACTCCGTGAAGTCGGAATCGCTAGTAATCGCAAATCAGAATGTTGCGGTGAATACGTTCCCGGGCCTTGTACACACCGCCCGTCACACCATGGGAGTGGGTTGCACCAGAAGTAGATAGCTTAACCTTCGGGAGGGCGTTTACCACGGTGTGATTCATGACTGGGGTGAAGTCGTAACAAGGTAACCCTAGGGGAACCTGGGGTTGGATCACCTCCTTACCTTAAGATGTCGTGTTGTTGAGTGTTCACACAGATTGCCTTGATTCAAGTTTAGAGACAGTACACGAAGTGGGTCTGTAGCTCAGGTGGTTAGAGCGCACCCCTGATAAGGGTGAGGTCGGTGGTTCGAGTCCACTCAGACCCACCACTTCGATTACGGGGCTATAGCTCAGCTGGGAGAGCGCCTGCTTTGCACGCAGGAGGTCTGCGGTTCGATCCCGCATAGCTCCACCATATCGTACTGTGTTTGTCAGAAGACAAAGCCATGAATTGGATAGCAATATTCAGTTAATGCCTTTGACTTCTTTACGAAGTTTGCTCTTTAACAATCTGGAAAGCTGATTTAAAAAGTAGTTCTCAAACATTTGTTACAAGTGCTTTGGAAACTTCTTGGCGAAAACCAAAATTTATTTTGGTCCTTGTTGTACGACAACAAGCAAGCGTTGTTTCGACGACACTTCTTGGGGTTGTATGGTTAAGTGACTAAGCGTACATGGTGGATGCCTTGGCAGTCAGAGGCGATGAAGGACGTACTAACCTGCGATAAGCTGTGAGAAGTCGGTAAGAGACGCTATTACTCACAGATTTCCGAATGGGGAAACCCACTTAGCATAAGCTAGGTATCGTTGCATGAATACATAGTGCAACGAGGCGAACCGGGAGAACTGAAACATCTAAGTACCCCGAGGAAAAGAAATCAACCGAGATTCCCTCAGTAGCGGCGAGCGAACGGGGATTAGCCCTTAAGTTTCTTGGAAGTTAGTGGAATGGTCC
>NZ_JAHUWU010000001.1:0-1066530 GCF_019218845.1 Aeromonas sp. sif0611
GCGATGGTGAAGGTCTGCGCCTGGCTGGAGCCATCGGCACTGGTGGCGGTGACCTCGATATTCACGCTGGCACCGAGGGCTTCACGGTCGATGGCGGCGGCGACGGTGACCACACCGGTGGCGGGATCGATGGCAAACAGGCCGCCGGGATTGCCGGACAGGCTGTAGGTGACGGCATTGGTGGTGGCGTCGGCGTCGCTGGCAAAGGCGGTGATGCCGACCAGGGAGCCGATGGCGATGTTCTCGTCGACGGCATTGGTGGCGGCGTTGGTGTCGGTCGGGGTAGTGACATCGAACTCGTCAACATCGTTGATGGCGATGGTGAAGGTCTGCTCGTCGAAGGCACTGCCATCGGAGACGCGCACCACCACTTCATAGGTGTTGTCGCCGTTGCTGTCGCTCGGGCTTTCCCGGTTGGGCGCGTTGACAAACGACAGGGCGCCGGTGTTGGGATTGATGGTGAAGAGTCCTGCATCGGCGCCACCGACTATGGTGTAGGTCAGCAGCGCACCGACGTCCGGGTCACTGGCCGTCACTGTGGTGACCACAGTGGTGTTTTCGTCGATGGCCAGAGCCGCCGAGCTGCCCCCCCCGTCGGAGGTGATGGTGGGGCCGTTGTTCTGCACACCGAGGAAGTCGGTGTTGCTCAGGTCCTTGAGACCGTCGAGTTTGATCACCAGATCGGCCTGGCCGTCGCCGTTGGTATCGGCCTTGATGTAGGTGGCATTCTGCCCGGCGTTCTGCTCGTACCAGACACCGTTGATCAGGGAAGTGGTGCCTCCCCACTTGAGGTCGGTGGAACCCAGCAACGGACGCAGGTCGACCTTGTCGTTGTCCGGGTTGGCGTCACGCACACCGGAAAAGTCACGGATAGTATCCATCCCGCCACTATTGGATTCCATCGCGCTCTGGTAGACGAAGAGGTCATTGCCGCTACCGCCGCTCAGCAAATCGGCGCCATTGCCGCCCTGGATGGTATCGTCACCACCTTCACCGTAGACGGTGTCGTTGCCGTTGCCGGCATAGATAGAGTCGTTGCCGCCACTTGCATGACCATCGCCGTTGTCGCCATAGATGGTCTCCGAGCCATTGCCGCCGTAGATGGTGTCGCTGCCGGCGATGGCTCGGCTCTGCTGCCGGTAGTCATCCCAGCCGTCGCCGTAGATGACGTCGTTACCGTTCTCGCTGTTGACGAGCGATGTCCCGATGACGTCGTTGCCGGATCCACCATAGACGAGGTCCTGGCCGTTGCCGCCGGAGAGGATATCGTCCCCGAGCCCGCCGTAGAGGGTATCCTCGCCGTTGCCGCCCAGCAGGGTGTCGCTCCCGCTGCCGCCGTCGAGCATGTCACTGCCATTGCCTCCATCTATGAGGTCGGCTCCTGTGCCGCCAATGAGCGAATCGTTTTTATTGGTGCCGCTGATGTCAGCCATGGGTCTGCTCCTTCAGAAAGCGGGAAGATGATTCGGTATGGAGACAAGATCGCCGTCCTGGCCATCTGCTCTTGTACCGCGTAACACTTCATCTGGTGCAACTGTCGGGGATCTCTTTCACCAGCAGTTGCAGGTCTTTGATTTTGATGGCCATACCGGTGAGAGGGCCGTCCTGGTCTCGCCGCACTATCTGCCCGCAACACCGGATCTTCATGGCACCGTGCGTCACCCCGGGATCGAGATCGAAGCAGACATTACTCACTTCGTTCTCAGGCGTGGCAGCCTCCTCGAATTGCAGGTAGCAGCCCCCGATGCTGATGTCCCGGGTGAACCCTGTCTGGCCCGAGAGCCGGACAGGTATCACCGTCCTGATGCGATCATGCTGGCGAGCATGGATATATGTGGGTGTTGTCATGCCGATTAGCCTAGGCCAGAAGGGGAAGATGAAAAATGGAAGAATCAGACCGATTTATGTGGGACAAAGTGACGGTCGACCCAGGACAAAACCAGGATATTTCGACTAATTTGAGAGGGGACCATTGTCAGGCAGGATGCCTGTCACGTTGTCGTAGGCGTTGGGGAGCAGGGTATGGATACCAGAATCAATGTCATCGTGATCTGCGACTTGCCGATAGTCGCATGGGGTTTGCGCGGGGCCATTAATGCACAGCCCAACGAGATGAACGTCATCGCCTGCGTGGCCGATCCCGTCGATGCCGTGCAGTGGATGGTGCCAGGCAAGACGTGTGTCGTCCTGTTTGATCTGGATGGTCGAAATGGCATCGACCAAATACCTTCCCTGCTGTGCGATACCCACGTTCGCGTGCTGGTGATCGCCACAGCGGAGGGCACTGAACTGCAGGAGAGAGCGGTATTGGCCGGGGCCTGCGGCGCCATCAGCAAGCGGGAACCGGTGGAGGTGCTGTACAAGGCCATCCGCAAGGTGCACGGGGGTGAGTACTGGGTCGATCGCGCCGCCACCGAGCGGATCCTGATGGCCATCGCGAGGGAGAAGGGGGCTCACCATGGCGAGCAGGCGAAGATAGCGCGGCTGACCCGCAAGGAGAGACTGACCATCGCGGCCATTACCCTGGGCGTTGATGCCAATACCCTCGAGATCGCGCGGCGCCTCAACATCAGTGAGCACACCCTGCGCAATCACCTGACATCCATTTATGCCAAGTTGGGCATTCGCAATCGAATGGGCCTCTATGCCTATGCACAGAAGCATGCGCTGACAGAGCAAGGCTCCCAGACCTGAAATGCTTGTCGGCCTCCCAAGGCAGCGATGCTCTGCCGCAGGCCACCGGGGCCCGCGTGATGAAGGGGCCGGGCGCCCTTGTCGAGTGGAGAGTCAGCTATGGCCTTGGCAAGAGGAGGAGGACATGGATGGCTGTGGGCAGGGGAAGGGCCATCAGAGTTCGTGGGCGTGGAATCCCTTGCGATAACGGGTCTCGCAGCGCGGGCAGCGTTGCAGGCTGGGATCCTGATCCAACTGCTCGATGGCGAGCGGCTCCTCGCAATCGGAGCAGAGGCCATAGAGACCCAGTTCCATCTGGCAGAGCGCCGCGTCGAGGCGTTTCAGCCGTGCCACGCTCGACTCCACCTTGGGCAAGTCGAGGCGACTGGTCAGGTCCACCAGCTGATCCCGCTCGCAGGATGCCACCTTCTGTGCCCAGTCGTCACGTCGACAGGCCTTGAGCTGAGTAATCAGCGCTTCTCTTGTTTGTGCCCAATCGGTCAGCAGGCGCTCACGCCATTCGGCCAACCGGGCTTGCGTCACTTCACACACAACAGCCCCCAAAGACGAGTGATAAAACTCGGCCAGTATAGGGAAAGCCGCGGTTTATCAAGATGACATGAGTCAAGTTAACCGCGCTTTGACGCGTTTTTCCGGCAGGTGTCGTGGCTTGCCGGTGATCACGTAGAGCACCCCCACCACCAGGCAGACGACACCGAGCAGGGTGCTCATGGTAGGCATGATCCCGCGCAGCATGAAGGCGTAGAGCAGCCCCGCCAGGGTTTCGAACACGATGAGCGGTCCCACCAGCACGGTCGGCAGACGCTGGCTCGCCTCGTTCCAGCACAGGGTGCCGAGCCAGGAGCAAAAGAGCCCTACCGCCCCCATCAGCAGCACGAAGCGCAGGGGCGTCGGCCCGAAGGGCAGGGGAAAGTCCGGTGCGCTCAGGGCGAGATGACCGAGACTGCCGAGGTAGGCAATGAGCGCCACCGGCAGGGTCACCAGTCCCTGAGCCGTGGCCCAGACGACCGGGCTGCGGCTCGGGTGCTCGCGTAGCCAGCGGGCGTTGCGCAGGGGATACCAGGTCCAGCACAGCACGGCGGCCACCGCCAGGGCGAGCCCGAACAGCTGCTCGGTGCGCGCCTCTGCCTGCCAGGTCAACTCGGCGTGGTTGACCAGATAGAGGCCGGTCCCCATCAGCAGCAGGGCCGGGTAGAGGCGGGCGCGGGAGAGGCGGCCGTCCCGTGCGCCATAGAGGCAGTTGGCGGCCAGGGCCGTCACCACTGGCAGGGTGCCGATGATCATGGCTGCCAGCGGCGAGCCGATGCGCAAGATGGCCCCCGAGAGGCAAAAGTAGTAGATGAGGTTCCCCACCAGGGTGAGGGCGAGTGCCTCGCGCCAATCGCTGGCCGAGAGGGCCGCCAGGCGTTTGCGGGCCTGCCAGGCGAACGGCAGCACGATGAGGCCGAAGGCGAGGTAGCGGCCGCTGGCGAGCAGGGCGGGGGGATAGCCGTCGACCAGCAGGGGGGCGACGAAGATGAGCCCCCACATCAGGCCGGCCAGCAGGGCAAACAAGACTCCGAGCAACATTTTCTATTTCCGGTGGAGAAGAAGGAGGCCAGCCTAGCAGGCGGGGAAGGGCGGCGTATTGAACCAGATTGCGCTTTAGCGGCCGGCCTGCACCTGTTTCTGGTAGCGCACCGGGGTGGTGCCATAGCGGCGCAGGAAGGCGCGGTTGAGATGTGACTGATCGGCCAGACCACAGGCGGCGGCCACCTCGGCGGCAGGCAGGCCGGCGGCCAGCCACCCCTTGGCGCGCTGCAGGCGGATGGCCATCAGCATCTGCTGGGGGGTGACGTGAAAGCGGGACTTGAAGCTGCGCTGGAAGTGATAGGGGCTGAGGTTCACCGCACCGGCCAGCTCGGTCAGGGTGATGGGGCGGGCGAAGTACGCCTGCATATAGTCGATGGCGCGGCCCAGAGGATGGGCTGCTTCGCGCGGGGCCGCCAGGGCCCGGGCGTGGGGGCGCAGGGTGTCGCACACGCTCAGCAGCAGGCCGTCGGCGGCGAGATCGCTGTCACAGTGCCAGAGGGCGTCCAGGGTCGCTTGCAGGACGGGGGCTGCGTGCGGGTCGCTTCGCACTGCCTCGGCGAAATACCAGCCGCGCTCGCCGCTGATGGCCTCGAGCCGATCGGCGGGCAGGTAGAGCATCCGATAGCGCCACCCCTGCTCGCAGGCAGCCTCGCCCGTGTGCAGCTCATCGGGGTTCATCAGTACCAGGCTGCCGGGGCCCGCCAGGAGCTGGCTGCCACGATAGCGAAAACGCTCGGCGCCATACTCGATGACACCGAGGCCAAACCCCTCGTGGCTATGGGGATCGAAGGTGTGGTGCTGGATGTGGGCGCGGTAGAGCTCGGTCGCAGGCTGCCCAGGCAGGGCGCGAAAATCGGCCCTGTCGTGCTGATGGGTAAATGTGATCGGTACTCCCTGCATCCTGACCTCCTGTCATTGAGCCTTCATCATAGGGTGCCGTGGGGCGGCGGCCAAGACTAGGCCCGTGCGGCGCACTCACGCTCGAGGGCGATACGGATCTCGTCCGCGGTCTTGATGGTGCGGATGCGGCGAAACAGCTCGTCGGCCTGGGGGTATTCCCGCACTATGTAGGAGAACCACTGCTTGATGCGGCTGGGGTAGTAATCGGCCTTCTCGCTCGCCAGATCCTGCTCGGTATAGGTCACCATCAGCTGCAGCACCTCGGCCCAGCTCATGTGGGCACAGCCGGTTTTCATCACGTTGGCCAGGTTGGGCAGGGAGATGGCACCGCGGCCCACCATGAGAGCGTCGCAGCCGGAGACGCCGGCGCAGGCGAGGGCATCCTTGTGATCCCATATCTCGCCATTGGCGGTCACCGGAATGGGCAGGGCGCGGCGGATGAGATCAACGTATTCCCAGTGCGCCGGCGCCTTGTAGCCTTCCCGCTTGGTGCGGGCATGGACAGCGAGCTCGTTGGCGCCCCCCTGATAGACCGCCTGGGCGTTGTCCATGTAGAGCTCCTTGTCGTCGTACCCCAGACGGATCTTGGCGCTCACCGGCAGGTGGGCAGGGACGGCTTCGCGCACCGCCTTGACGATGCGGTAGACGGTCTCTGGCTCCTTGAGCAGTACGGCCCCCCCCTTGCTCTTGTTGACTGTGGGGGCGGGGCAGCCGAAGTTGAGATCGACCCCGGGGGAGCCGAGTTCGATGGCGCGCACCGCATTTTCCGCCAGCCATTCGGGGTGCTGGCCCAGCAGCTGCACCCGCACCGGGGTGCCGGCGCGGGTCTTGCCATCCTGCTTGAGTTCGGGGCAGAGGCGATAGAACACCTTGGCGGGCAGCAGCTGATCGACGACCCGAATGAATTCGCTGACACAGAGGTCGTAATCGTTGACGGAGGTGAGTACCTCCCGCATCAGGTGATCCAGCACCCCCTGCATGGGGGCCAAAATAACGCGCATAGCTGCTTCCGAAGACAAGGGGAGAAAAAAGAGCGCAGATTGTAGTGGCAATGGGCGGCGTTGTCAGCCGTCTGCCCGCTCGATGAGCCTAATCGACTGCCGCTGCATGGGCCGGGCTGTCAGCTTTTGGGCCAACTCTGTTAGGCTAAAGGCAGAGATGCATTCAGAGGAGTACCCATGAAACGCTGGTGTCTGATGGCCCTGGGCTGGCTCGCCTTCGCCACCGGGATAGTCGGGATAGTCCTGCCCCTGTTGCCGACCACCCCCTTCATGTTGCTGGCGGCGGCCCTGTTTGCTCGCTCGTCCCCCCGTTTTCACCGCTGGCTGCTGGCACACCCCTGGTTCGGGCCCCCCATCCATGACTGGCAGCTATATCGCGGCATTCGGCGCCATGCCAGACGCCGTGCCATCGTCTTCATCCTGCTCTCCTTCTCGGTGTCGCTGATGGTGGTGCCGTTGCCCTGGGTGAGGCTGCTGCTGGTTGTCATAATGGTGATCCTGCTCACCTGGTTAATGCGTCTGCCGGTGCTGGAGCCAGTTGCAATGGAGAAGTGAAATCCCTAAGCTATCGCGGCAATAATGCTATGGAGTCGGCCTGTCATTTTTTGCATGACGGGCCTTTTTATTGCCCGCTGGCGGGCAGCGCAAGAGACGCCACGCCTGGGCTCAAAAATAAGCGGTCAAATAATGAATCCGGATACCCTGAAGTTTATCGAAGCGAGCATCAAGACCATTCCCGACTATCCGAAGCCGGGCATCCTGTTTCGCGACATCACCAGCCTGATCGAGAATGCCGAGGCCTTCAAGGCCACCATCGATCTGCTGGCCGAGCATTATCGTGATCAAGGGATCACCAAGATCGTCGGCACCGAGGCCCGCGGTTTCATCTTCGGCGCCCCGGTGGCCTACGCCATGGGACTGGGCTTTGTGCCGGTTCGCAAGCCGGGCAAGCTGCCCCGCGCCATCATCGAAGAGTCCTATGCCCTCGAGTACGGCACCGATACCCTGCAACTGCACACCGACGCCATCGTGCCCGGTGACAAGGTGCTGGTGGTGGACGATCTACTGGCCACCGGTGGCACCGTCGATGCGACCGTGAAGCTCATTCGCCGCGCCGGCGGTGAAGTCGCCGATGCGGCCTTCATCATCTCCCTGCCGTCGCTGGGCGGTGATGCCCGCCTGACCGCCGCAGGCGTCAAGGTGGTCTCTCTGGTGGAACTCGCAGGCGAGTAATCCCCCTGGCAGGCGGGCCTCGTCAACCCGCCAATGCCCCGAACCGGTGCCTGAATGGGCACCGGTTTGAAAATCAAGCGATCCCTCCCACGGCGGCCGATAGCCCATACAGCCCGCCCTCCATTTGTGTTAGCATCCTGCCTCAATGCCTCGTTTTCCAGCATCGAGATCTATGAGCTATCAGGTTCTGGCGCGTAAATGGCGCCCCCATACATTTGAACAAGTGGTTGGCCAGCAGCATGTGCTGACCGCCTTGACCAATGCCCTTGATCAGGGACGGCTGCATCATGCCTACCTGCTGAGCGGCACCCGCGGGGTCGGCAAGACCACCATCGCCCGCATCCTGGCCAAGAGCCTCAACTGCGAGCAGGGGATCAGCAGCCACCCGTGCGGCGTATGCGACACTTGCCGGGAGATCGATCAGGGCAACTTCGTCGATCTGCTGGAGATCGATGCGGCGTCCCGCACCAAGGTGGAAGACACCCGCGAGCTCTTGGACAACGTGCAGTACCGCCCGGCCCGCGGCCGCTTCAAGGTCTACCTCATCGATGAGGTGCACATGCTGTCGCGTCACAGCTTCAATGCGCTGCTCAAGACCCTGGAAGAGCCGCCTCCCTATGTGAAGTTCCTGCTGGCCACCACGGATCCGCAGAAGCTCCCCATCACCATCTTGTCCCGCTGCCTGCAGTTCCACCTCAAAAGCCTGGATCAGACCCAGATCGCCCGGCAGCTCGAATGGGTGCTGGATCAGGAAGGTCAGCCGTTCGAGCCCCGCGCCCTGCTGGCCCTGGCCAAGGCGGCCGATGGCAGCATGCGCGATGCCCTGAGCCTGACGGATCAGGCGTTGGCCCATGGCAACGGCAGCGTGCGTCTGGAGAGCGTGCTGACCATGCTGGGGACGCTGGATCATCACCACCTGCACCAGTTGCTGGAGGCTGTGCTGCGCCAGGATGCGCCGGCCACCATGGCCAAGATCACCGAAATCGCCACCCTGGGGCCGGACTTCGATCAGCTCCACGCCGAACTGGAAGCCTTGCTCCATCGCGTCGCCATGGCCCAGTTGCTTCCTGCCAGCGTGCAGGAGCAGGGGGCGGATGCCGATGCCTTGCTGCAGCTGGCGGGGGCCATGAGCCCGGAAGAGGTGCAGCTCTGCTACCAGATAGTGCTGGGGGGGCGCAAGGACTTGCCCTGGGCGCCCGATGGCCGCACCGCGCTGGAGATGACCTGCCTGAGGATGCTGGCGTTCTCGCCGCGCCGCGAGGCGGTGCATCCCGCCAATCTGAGCGCCTTGCCCGTGTCCATGGGCGCACAACCCGGGGCGGGGAGGGAGGCAGTCTCGGCCCTGCCGGGAAAGCCGTCAGGGGCTGAGCCAGCCCCGCATCAGGCCGCGACAGCGGCCGGCACGGCCGCGCCCGTAGCCCAGACGCCGACAGCGCCGCTCTTGGCTGTGCAGGAAGATGAGCCGGCTGCCGGCGACGATGAGGCCAGCGCAGCCCTCTTTGCCGAGCAGCAAGAGCTGCTGCAAGCCGCGCAGCAGATGGGGTTCGAGGCGCAGCCGATGCAGCCAGAGTACCAGACCGGTGGCGCCCCCCAGGTACAGGAAGCGCAGCCCCCTGAACCCGAGCAGCCTGTCTCCTCCCATGAGGAGGCCCTACCGACGGAGGCTCCTGCCATAGCCCCGGAACCCGAAGCTGCCCCCTCGGCGGCCTCCAGCATGCAGAGCCTGCTGGGCAAGCGCAATCTGCTGCGCAGCCGGCTGCGGGGCGACGCCGGGGCTGCGACCGTCTCTGCCCCTCCCAGGGCGACGCCAAGCAAACAGGCTGCGCCCGTGGCGACTGCCGCCGTGCAACCAGTGGCGCCAGCACCCTCCGCGCCTGCCAGGCAGGCCGCTGCGGCCCCTGCCGATGCCGGGCCCATGACGGGCTATGAGGATCTGCCACCGCTCGATGCCTATGACGACAGTGGCAGCGATTACGAGGAGTACCTGAGTCAGGGCTTCGGCGACGGGCCGGTCAGTGCCCCTGCGGCGCCAAGGCCGAGTGTTGCGCGGAAGGCCAGTCCCGCCTCGGATGACTTGCCCCCCTGGGATCTGGACGGTGCACCCGCCAGCGCTGCCGCAGCTACCGTCGCCGCGGCGCCGACAACGCCGGTTGCGACGCCTCTTTCTGTGCCCGAAAATGCGCAGCCAACGACGGCCCAGGTGATGGAGACCATCGACTGGGATGAACTGGAGAGTGACGCCCAGCCGGCGGAGGGGGAGGAGATCGCTCGCCTGATCCCCTCTTCCCTGCTGGTCAATTGCGGCGACGCTTGGGCCGAGCTCATCGCCCGCACCGGGGTCGGTGGCCGGCTGCGCCAGCTTGCCATCAACTCGGTGATGACCCGGCAGGGGGAGTTGGTGTCCCTGGTGCTCAAGCCGGAGCAGCGCCATCTGGTCAGCGACAGAGCCCTGGCCGATCTGGCCGAAATCATAGGCCCGGAGTTTGGGCAGGCGGTGCGTGTCGAGGTGACCCTGGGCACGGATCCGGCGCGGGAGACGCCACTCGAGATCGAGCATCGCCTCTATCTGGGGGTACGTGAGCAGGTGAGCCGGGATCTGGCGGACGATCCCAATGTGCAGTTCCTGCAGCAGCGATTCGGCGCCGTGCTCCATCCCGAGAGCATCGAACCTCTGAGTCGCTGAGCGCTATGAGTTAAATCCCATGCCGGGACCCGAGTCCCGGTTGAAAAATCTTTTGGCTGCCCCCATATCCGGGGTAGAACAAGCCCACAGCCCGGCGCTGGATGCCGGATTTCAAGACGAGAGACGACCTATGTTTGGTAAAGGTGGAATGGGTAACCTGATGAAACAGGCCCAACAGATGCAAGAGCGCATGCAGAAGATGCAAGAGCAGCTGGCTCAGATGGAAGTCGTCGGCGAAGCCGGCGCCGGCATGGTCAAGGTCACCATGGCCGGCAGCCACAGCGTGCGCCGTATCGAGATAGACCCGAGTCTGATGGAAGATGACAAGGAGATGCTGGAAGATCTGGTCGCCGCCGCCGTCAATGACGCCGTGCGCCGGGTGGAAGAGCAGAACAAGAGCAAGATGGGCGAGCTGACCGGTGGCATGCAACTGCCCCCAGGCTTCAAGATGCCGTTCTAAGGGTTAAAAGCCTTTCAAATCAAGAAGCCATGACCCATGGCGATGGCGCAGCCGATACGGTTTTCTCCGTGTCAGCTGCGCTTTGTTTTTTCTGGCCTGCCTGCCCGGCATTTGCTTGGCATGGTGACGCAGTCACCAACTCAGCCTCTGGCCAAGGCATGCTGCCTTCCCAAACGCGTTTCTTCGCATCTTTTCTTGTCTTGCTCTGACCCGTGCGATGCCGCCCCGCTATCCGCCATCCTGCATGATCATACTTGCTGGCGTGGAGGATCCCCTGACTCGCCTGTCGAGGGGAGTCACCTGGAAACTCGCCTCGGGTGTATCAGAGGCGGTTGCCAGCATAAGCCGCCGGTAAGCTCACGGGCGCCTTGATCCGACACAGGCACGAGCTCCGGGAGCTGCGTCCCACTTCTGCGGGCCAGATCTGTCTCACGCATAGCATTGGCCGGGGAGGCATGGGGATTGAGGGGGCTGGGGGGAAATGGCGGGAGACAAAAGGCCCCAGTTTCCCGGGGCAGGCATGTGCTACTTGCTGCTCTGGATGGTGGTGTAGCTGTTGATCAGATTGCGATAGTCGGGGATGTGGTTGGCGAACAGGGTACCCAGGCCTTCCACATCGTTGCGCCAGTCGCGGTGCAGTTCACAGGCGGCACCAAACCAGGTCATCAGCTGTGCCCCGGCGGCGGACATCCGATCCCAGGCCGAGTGACGGGTGATTTCATTGAAGGTTCCCGAGGCATCGGTGATGACAAACACCTGGTAGCCTTCCTCGAGTGCGGACAGGGTCGGAAAGGCCACACACACCTCGGTGACGATGCCGGCGATGATCAGCTGCTTTTTGCCGGTGGCCTTGACCGCCTTG
This sequence comes from Aeromonas sp. sif0611, assembly GCF_019218845.1. Lineage (NCBI taxonomy): Bacteria > Pseudomonadati > Pseudomonadota > Gammaproteobacteria > Aeromonadales > Aeromonadaceae > Aeromonas > Aeromonas sp. sif0611. The sequence goes on from NZ_JAHUWU010000001.1 coordinate 11,406, forward strand.
ACGAACTCCTCGTTATCCCAGGCATTGATCTGCCCTGGGCGGGCAATGTAGGGGGCATCCGGGAAGGTCTCCTTGAGCTCTGTCATCAGTGGGCCGTTGGGCCCGTTTTCGAAACTGGTGGTCAGTATGGTCGGCAGCTCGAAGTACTTGGCCAGTGCGGCCAGCGCCAGGACGTTGTTGCGAAACTTGTCCGGCTCGATGTCACGCACCAGGGAAGAGAGGCCGGCCTGATGATCCACCAGCAGCACGGCAGCATTGTGTTTGTCGAGTTTGACGTAGGGCTTGTTCATGACCTTTCTCCAGGTTTGTTGGCAAAGAGATTAACGCTGGGGGGCCAGCATTTCGTTGTTTTGCAGCGCCATGCGCCGCGGTCGATCAATGGCTGTTGATCGATGATTGTCAGCGTATAAGCGTGGTGCCTGCTTGCTGAGGATGCTTTCCCGATGTTGGCTGTTTAGCGTCCGATCTGGCCAAAGCGGCCACTGTTGTAATCATTGATGGCCTGCACGATCTCTTCCTGGGTGTTCATCACGAAGGGGCCGTGACCGACGATGGGTTCATCGAGGGGGGCGCCATTGAGCAGCAGCAACGTCGTCTCCTCCTCGACATCCATCACCAGTTTGCTGCCGCGGCGATCCATGACTGCCAGCTCGGTGGCGCGGACCGCGTGGCGGTTGCCGAGGCGAATGGTGCCTTTGAGCACAAACAGGGCGGTGGTGTGTCCCTCTGGTAACTCGAGCGTCACCTGGTGATGGGCCCTCAGACGCATGTCCCAGACGTTCATCGGGGTGAAGGTACGGGCAGGGCCGGAGGTGTCGTCCAAGCGACCGGCGATGATGCGCGCTTCACCTGCGCCATCTGGCAGTGCCACCCGAGGGATCTTTCCTGCGGTGATGCCCTGGTAGCCAGGGGCCGTCATTTTGTCTTTGGCGGGCAAGTTCACCCACAGCTGCACCATCTCGAAGGGGCCGCCTGCCTTGGCGAATGCCGGGCTGTGGTACTCCTCGTGGATCAGGCCAGATGCGGCCGTCATCCACTGTACGTCACCCGGACCTATGGTGCCGCCGCCCCCCGAGGAGTCTCTGTGGGAGACCCCCCCCTCGTAGACGATGGTCACGGTTTCGAACCCGCGGTGAGGATGCTGGCCGACGCCGAGTTGATGGGAGGTGGCCGGGAAATTGGCCGGGCCCGCGTAGTCCATCAGCAGGAAGGGGGACATCTCCTCGGCGATGTCGTTATAGGAGAAGATGCTCCTGACCGGAAAGCCGTCACCCACCCAGTGTTGTCCGTTGCTGCGCTTGATAAATGCCAGTTCTTTCATCTCGGTGTCTCCGTTGAATCAATGGACACAGTGTAGAAAGTCGCCATTTACCGGACTAGATGGTTAAATAAGAAAACACTTTCTATTGAGTTGGAAGATGGACTTCAATCAGGTCGTCGTATTCGTCAAGGTCGTACAAGCCGGCAGCTTCAGCGCTGCGGCGCGTCTGCTGGGGTTGCCGACCTCCACCGTCAGCCATCGGGTGGCCATGCTGGAGAAGCGTCTGGGCGTCACCCTCTTGCAGCGGACCACCCGCCGGTTGCATCTGACCGATGCTGGACAGATCTATTTTGACCACGCCTCGGCCGGCTTGGTGCATGTGCTTGACGCCGAGGCGGCGGTGACCGAGGCGCGGGAAGAGCCCTGTGGTCTGCTGCGTATCACGGCGCCCGTTGATATCGGCAACCAGATCCTGTCGTCGATCCTGGGGGAGATGCGTAGCCAGTGGCCAAAGGTCGATGTGGAGTTGGTGTTGATGAACCGCTACGTGGATTTGGTCGCAGAAGGCGTCGATGTCGCCATCCGTACCGGTCCTCTCAAGGACTCGACGCTGATAGCCAAGCAGGTGGGCGTTGCACGCTGGGCCCTGTTTGCGAGTCCGGATTACCTCGCCAGTGCGACGGCGATCGATGCACCGCAGGCGCTACGACAGCATGCCTGCCTGCAGTTCACCCCATTGGGCAAGGAGGCCTGGGTACTCCACGACGGAGCCGCCAACAGCGTGACCGTCTCTCTGGCCCGGCAGACGCTGATCAACGACGTCGGCCTGATCATGACCATGGTCTCGGCCGGAGGGGGGGTGGCATTGTTGCCGTCATACCTGTGTCGTCAGGCCTGCGATGAGGGAGGATTGGTGCCTGTCCTCCCCGAGTGGCATGGCAAGGCGGATCCCATCCATATCGTCTACCCCAGGCAGCGCTTCATGCCTCCCAGGCTGCGCGCCTTCGTGGATCTCGCCACGCTGGCGCTGCGACAATGGCTCGAATGACAGCTCGCCGATGTGGTGGCTGTCAGCCCGCACAAAGAAACAAAGCGCCTGATGGCGCTTTGTTTCTTTGATATCACCTTAGGCTAGTTGAGCCAGCCCATCGTCAGGGCCAGCCGTCCGCACAGGGCGGCCAGCAGGATACCGAGCAGGGTGCGCAGCAGCCAGATCACCACCAGTTGCCCCAGGTTGACCGGGATCTTGGTGGCCAGGATGCAGGGAATGGAGGCGGAGAAGAAGAGCACCGAGCTCACCGAGACCACGGCGGTCACATAGCGTACCAGCAGATCCGCATCCTTGAGCAGAATGGCGGGCAGGAACATCTCCGCCAAGCCGGCCGAGAGCGCTCTTGCAGTTTCCAGCGGTTCCCCCAGATCCAGCAGCCAGGTGAGGGGCCACAGCAGCCAGCCCAACAGATCAAAGAGCGGCGTGTGCTGGGCCAGCAGCAGCCCCAGCAGGCCGACGGACAAGATGGTGGGCACCACGGCGGCAGCCATATAGAGGCCATCTTTGAGGTTGTCCTGCAACTGCCGCAGCACGGGATCTGCCTGGCTGGACTGGGTGAGCCCGGAGGCGAGCGCCGCTTGCCAGCGGCTCATGCCTGCCGGCAGCGGTTCGTCGGTCTCGCCCTGGTGCGCCATGGTGCTGATGGGGGGAACCCGGGCCAGGATGGCGGTGATGACGAAGGTGATCACCAGGGTGGACCAGAAGTAGAAGTTCCAGTGCCCCATCAGGTTGAGGGTCTTGGCCACGATGATCATGAAGGCGGCGGAGACGGTGGAGAAGCCGGTAGCGATGATGACGGCTTCCCGTACCGTGTACTTGCCCGCGAGGAAGACCCGGTTGGTGATGAGCAGCCCTACCGAGTAGCTGCCGACGAAAGATGCGACTGCATCGATGGCGGAGTGACCAGGGGTGCGCCAGAGGGGGCGCATCACCGGCTGCATCAGTACGCCGATAAGCTCCAGCAGGCCGAAGCCGAGCAGGAAGGTAAGGGCCATGGCGCCGATGGGCACGATGAGCCCCACCGACATGGCCAGCTTGTCAAAGAGGAAAGGCAGGCGATCCGGCGTCATCAGCCAGGCGGGGCCCCAGCCTGCCACATACATGATGGCCAGCCCCAGCCCGAGCAGCTTGAACAGGCTCAGCACCCTGTCGATGGGGCGGGCGCGCCAGCGGCCATCCAGCAACGGGCTGATGGCGCCATAGGCGATCAGCAGCAGGATGAGCCCCAGGGCGAGCGGGCGCTGCGCCATCAGGAAGCCCGCCAGGTGATCCACCAGTATGGTGCTGCGGCCCGCGAGCTCGAAGGGCACGAAAAAGATGGCGATGCCGAGCAGGCTGGTCAGCAGCAGTTTGATGCCAGCCCCCGAACGTGCAGGGGCGGTGAGTGCGTGTTCAGGTTCCATTTCCTCTCCTTGTGATCCACATGATCCAATTCCGTTGATGACAGGTATTTGTATATACAATATCTGCCGAAATCGAAAATGGAAACAATAAAGACACTAAAATGCAACATTTGTGAGGGGTGAATTCGTATGAAACCTTCGGTAGGAACATACCGCGGGGAGCGGGTCGGGTAGCGGTCAGGTCGTGCCGACCTTGCCTGTCAAGGCATGAGCCAGGGCAAGGCCGGCAGATACGCAGGAGGGATGCGGTTAAAGATGTTCCATATCGACCAAAAAAACAGGGAACCTGAGCCTGGATTTAAACATCTCTACAATCTTCCTCAAGGTGAATTTTTTATAACTATTTATGAGTTGGTCATAAAGCCTTTGTTCATTTGACTACTTTTCGAGTATCTCATTGCGGAGTAAGATGCCACTTCAATAAAAATAAGAATTAGGAGTTCGGGTGTGAAGGCATTAGAGAAAGAAAGGATATCGCCCTATATCAGCCAGTTATACGAGTGCGGTATTAATGATTCTGACATTAAGTTGGTGGTAGACCAATTTCGCACCGACTTGTCCGGCAGTTCATCCCTGTTTTTATTGCGGGATGATGACAAGAGCGATGGAATAAAGCTCTTTTCAAGCGGGTTGACTGAGGCCCAGCAGCAATTCTATGTGCAACACCATCGCCAGGATGTGTGGTTCAATCATTATCTGGACAAGGGCTGTCAGGGGATCGTCAGCGCCAATACCATTTCCAGCTCGGTGGGGCTGCTGGCCAGTTTTGGTGCCCAGTTTGCGGCGGGCGGCGTCTGCCGCGTGAAGGGGCGGGGTCTTAGCACACTGTGCAGTTACCGCGGCGCCGCCCAGGATGACTTCAGCAGCCGGGATCTCACCTCGCTGACAGAGATCTATTCTGGTCTGGCCGCCTGGAGCCAGCATTATTGGAACCTGCTGGCCCTGGAAACCCAGAACTATCAGCTGCAGCAACTGGTGAAAAACCATAATAAACCCAGCGCCATCATAGATGACAAGGGGCATATTCATTATTCCAATGTGGCGTTCAACCGCATCGCCGATGAAAACGTCGAATTGCGGGCCGTCAATGGTATTTTCTCTTTGCAAAATAAGGAGCAGCAACGCCAGCTCAAGGAGACCTTGAATGGCTTTGCCTATTTGTTGCCAGGTGCCAGCGCCTATATGTCCATTCCCCGTCAGGCCAATCTCAGGCCGCTGCTGATCCAGTGCACTCTGATGAGCGGGCTCAGCCGCTTCGAGCGTTACGTGGAAGTGGTATTGCGCGATCCCGAGCACTCTTTCAATCCCGACATAGAGGCGCTGGCCAGCCTTTATCCCCTCACCATCGGTGAGAAGGAGCTGCTGGTGCTGATGAGCAAGGGATACAGCAGCAACGACATCGCCGAGCTGCGCGGGGTCAAGGTGGAAACCGTGCGTTCCACCCTCAAGGGGGTGTTCAAGAAGACCGACTGCCACAGCCAGAACGAGCTGCTGCTGTTGCTGCAGTCCATCTCCTGATAGGCACGAGCTATGCTTGGTGTGAGCCGGACATAGTGCCCGGCTCGCGCCTCCTGTCGGGAGGCCTGTTGGGGGAAGCGTCATGGAATCACTCAAGGCAAAGGATTATATGCAGACCAAACCCATCACGTTCAGCGCGGACATGATGGTGCAAAATGCGGTCACCAAGTTTCTCAACAGTCATCAGCTCGGCGGCCCCGTTGTGGACAGCCAGGGCCACCTGATTGGCTGGGTGTCCGAGCAGGACTGCATTGCCGTCATGTTGAAAGAGGCCTATCACTGTGAACAGGTGGCCCAGGTCAAGGATGTGATGCGCAAGGAGGTGCTGGCCGTGGGGCCGGACACCAGCATCCTGGATCTGGCGGAGATGATGATGGGCCAAAAGCCGAAGATCTATCCGGTGGTGGAGGAGGGTCGCCTGCTCGGGGTGATCAGCCGGCACAATGTGATGCAGGCCATCCATGCCCAGCTTGGTACCTGCTTCGTGCACCAGGCCCGGGTCTGATCCGGTTTCGCCGGATCATCGAGAGCAGGCCGGGTGCCTGCTCTTTTTATTGTCCGCCGCGTCATTGAACCTGACAGGTGCCGCTTTAAGGCTTGCACCGCCCCCGCTCGCTCTTTAGGATCGCTCCCAGCTTATCGATATGGCCCCTCTGGGCACTTATTTTAAGGAATTCCTACCTTGTCTCTCTCTATCGAGGCGCTGCGCCGCCGTCTCTCTGCCTGCATGAATCTCGACGCCCGTCGCCTTTCCAGTCGCCTGCACGGGGTCAAAAAGCTGCCCGATGCCAAACAGGCCGCCATGCTGGAGACCATCGCCGCTGATTTGGATGTCGCCGAGGCGCGCTATAAGAGCCGGTTGGCGGGCGTGCCTAAGGTGACCTATCCAGGCAATTTACCGGTCAGCCAGAAGCAGGCGGAGATCGCCCGCGCCATCAGCGAGCACCAGGTGGTGATCATCGCCGGTGAAACCGGCTCGGGCAAGACCACCCAGATCCCCAAAATCTGTCTGGCGCTGGGGCGCGGGGTCAAGGGCTATATCGGCCACACCCAGCCGCGGCGTCTGGCGGCCCGCACCGTGGCGGCTCGTATTGCCGAAGAGATGGAGTCCGAACTTGGGCATTACGTGGGTTACAAGGTGCGCTTTACCGATCAGGTGAGCGAGCAGACCCACATCAAGCTGATGACAGACGGTATCCTGCTGGCCGAGATCCAGCACGACCGCATGCTCACCCAGTACGACACCATCATCATCGATGAAGCCCACGAGCGCAGCCTCAACATCGACTTCATCCTGGGCTACTTGAAGCAATTGCTGCCAAAGCGCCCGGATCTCAAGGTGATCATCACCTCGGCCACCATAGACCCGCAGCGCTTCTCCCGCCATTTTAACCAGGCGCCCATCATAGAAGTCTCAGGGCGCACCTACCCGGTGGAGGTGCGCTATCGCCCGCTGTTTGCTGATAAAAAGAGCGGTGACAAGAGCGCAGACAAGAGTGAGGCGCTGGAGGAGCGCGACGAGCTGCAGGGCATCTTCGATGCGGTGGAAGAGCTGGCCCGGGAGGGGCTGGGGGATATCCTTATCTTCATGAACGGCGAGCGGGAGATCCGCGACACCGCCGATGCCCTGCGCAAACTCAACCTGCGCGACACCGAGGTGCTGCCGCTCTACGCCCGCCTCTCCAACGCCGAGCAGAACAAGGTGTTCCAGCAACACGCCGGTCGGCGCATCGTGCTCGCCACCAACGTGGCGGAGACCTCGCTGACGGTGCCGGGCATTCGTTACGTCATCGATCCGGGTACTGCTCGCATCAGCCGCTACTCCTGGCGTACCAAGGTGCAGCGCCTGCCCATCGAGCCGGTTTCCCAGGCCAGCGCCAACCAGCGTAAAGGGCGTTGCGGTCGGGTGGCGGACGGTATCTGTATCCGCCTCTACTCGGAGGAGGATTTCAACAACCGTCCGGCCTTTACCGACCCCGAGATCCTGCGCACCAACCTGGCCTCCGTCATCTTGCAGATGCTGGCACTCGGCCTTGGCAACATGGAGGCCTTCCCCTTCGTCGAGCCACCGGAGTCGCGTCATATCAAGGATGGTTTGACTCTCTTGAAAGAGCTGGAGGCGGTCAGAGAGCTGCCCGGTACCCGCGAGCAAGAACCCAAGCTGCAGCTGACCGAAACCGGTCGTCAGCTTTCGCGTATTCCCCTTGATCCACGTCTGGCGAAGATGGTGATCACGGCGGCGCAAACCGGCTGTCTGAGCGAGGTGATGGTGATCACCGCGGGCCTCAGCATCCAGGATCCCCGCGAGCGGCCCATGGAGAAGAAACAGGCCGCCGACGAGCAGCACAGGCGCTTCGAGGACAAGGATTCCGACTTCCTCGCCTTCGTCAATCTGTGGAATTACCTGAAAGAGCAGCAGGATCTGCTGGGCAGCAACCCGTTCCGCCGCATGTGCCAGAAGGAGTTTCTCTCCTACCTGAGGGTGCGCGAGTGGCAGGACATTCACTTCCAATTGCGCCAGACGGTGAAAGAGTTGGGTTTTAAAGCCAACCAGGAGCCGGCGGATTTCAAGACGGTGCACTGCGCGCTGCTGACCGGCCTCTTGAGCCATATCGGCAACAAGGATCTGGAAAAGCCCGAATTCCTTGGTGCCCGCAACGGTCGCTTCCACCTGTTCCCGGCCTCGGGTCTGTTCAAGAAGCCGCCCAAGTGGGTGATGGCCGCAGAGCTGGTGGAGACCTCCCGCCTCTACGCCCGCATCAACGCCAAGATTGAGCCCGAATGGGTGGAGCCGCTGGCGGCGCACCTCATCAAGCTGCACCACAGCGATCCCCACTGGTCGAAGAAAAACGGCGCCGTCATGGCCAAGGAGAAGGTGACCCTTTACGGCCTGACCCTGGTCAATGAGCGCACCATCAACTTCAGCCGTATCGATCCGGCCCAGTGCCGCGAGCTCTTCATTCGCCGCGCCCTGGTGGAAGGGGACTTCGAAACCCGCCACCGCTTCTTTGGCGAGAACCGCAAGCTCCTGGCCGAGGTGGAGGCGCTGGAGCACAAGTCGCGCCGTCGCGACATCCTGGTGGATGACGAAGATCTGTTCCGCTTTTACGACGCCCGTTTGCCGGAGGACGTCATCTCCGCCCGCCACTTCGACAAGTGGTGGAAGGAAGCGCAAAAGCAGGATCCCGAGCGGCTGAACTTCGAGAAAGAGATGCTGATGAAGGGGGATGCCGCCCACATCAGCGATCTCGACTACCCCAACTTCTGGCAGCAGGGGCGCCTCAAGCTCAAGCTGACCTACCAGTTCGAGCCGGGGGAGGCTGCGGACGGGGTGACGCTGCATATCCCGCTGCCGCTCTTGAACCAGGTGGAGGTGAAAGGGTTCGAATGGCTGATCCCCGGGCTGCGTCATGAGCTGCTGGTCGCCCTCATCAAGTCGATGCCAAAGCCGATGCGCAAGAACTTCGTGCCGGCGCCGAACTACGCCGATGCGCTGCTCGCCACCCTCAATCCCGAGCAGGGCCCGCTGCTGGACGAGATGGAGCGCCAGTTGCGCCGCATGACCGGCGTCACCGTACCCCGCGAATCCTGGGACTGGGCTGCGGTGCCCGATCACCTGAAACTCACCTTCCGGGTGGTGGACGATAGGCATAAGCCTATCGCCGAGGGCAAGGATCTCGAGGCCTTGAAAGAGTCGCTGCGCGGCAAGGTGCAGGAGACCCTCTCCCAGGTGGCGGACGACGATATCGAGCAGTCCGGTCTCACCCTGTGGAGCTTTGGTGAACTGCCTCAGGAGTACAGCCAGAAGCGCAGCGGTTTCGAGGTGAAGGCCTATCCGACCCTGGTGGATCAGAAAGATTCAGTCGCCATCCAGCTGGTGGAGAGCCCGGTGGCCCAGCAGCAGCTGATGTGGGCGGGCCAGCGCCGGCTGGTGCTGCTCAACGTGCCATCCCCCATCAAGTATCTGCAGGAGAAGCTGCCGAACAAGGCCAAGCTCGGGCTCTACTTCAACCCCTTTGGCAAGGTGGCCGAGCTGATTGACGACTGCATCGCCTGTGGCTGTGACAAGCTGATCGAGCAGCACGGTGGCCTGGCCTGGGATGAGGCCGGGTTTGAGTCGCTCAAGGAGTTCGTGCGCGCCGAGCTCAACGATGCGGTGGTGGAGGTGGCCAAGCAGGTGGAGGCCGTGCTGACCCTCTCCCACGAGATCAAAAAGCGGCTCAAGGGCAAGATGCAGCTCGACACCGCCTTTGCCATGTCGGATATCCAGCAGCAGCTCGGCAACCTCATTCACAAGGGGTTTGTCACCGAGACCGGCTGGCAGCGACTGCCTGACTTGCTGCGCTACCTGCGTGCCATCGAGCGGCGCCTCGAGAAACTGGCCATCGATCCCAACCGGGACCGGGTCCATATGCTCAAGGTGCAGAGCGTGGAGAGCGACTACAAGGCGCTGCTCGCCAAGATCCCCAAATCCCAGCCGATCCCGCCGGAGGTGGCCAATATCCGCTGGATGATAGAGGAGCTGCGGGTCTCCTTCTTCGCCCAGCAGTTGGGGACACCCTACCCCATCTCGGATAAACGGGTGCAGAGCGCCATAGCCCAGTGCTAAGCTGCTATGTGTCTGTTTTCTGAGCCATAGTGTGACGAAGAGCGTGGCGAAGAGTGTGGCGATAAGAGCCAGGGAAGCGCAGGAAGGGAGGCCATCACATGCTGGGGATCTGGTTGGGGGTTGCGCTGGTCAACATCAGCGGCTATCAGCCCATTGCGGAGCAAACCTGGGTGCAGCTCAATCCGGAGTACTATCCGGTGCACAGGGCCGTGCCGCCCATCTTCGCCGCCTGGCGGGGCAATCAGTTCCCGCCGCTGGAGCAGAAAAAAAAGAACGGCCGCTGGCAGATCCTGTTTCCTGCCCGTCTGGTGCCCCCCTTCGATCTGTTCGAAGGGGAGGCCCAGCTCTCCAAGGCCTATCTGGCCAGGCTCAAGCGCATCGATGAGATGGCCTATGGCATGGCCCCGCATTCATCCGTGTTGCCCGTCACCACCACCTCTCTCTCTTCTCAGGAACTGGGGGTGGCACCCTTCATCGCCGAGTTCTCCTTGCCGGGGGCGAGTGCGGGGAGGGGACGAATGCCGGAGGCTGAGCCGCTGCTGGCCAACCTGATTGGGCGGGCGGCGCCTATCCCTCAGAGAACCGCCGCTCAGATCGGGGCTGTTCAGATCGCTGCCCTCGGCCAGGGAGCCGAGGGGACCACTCTGACCCTGTCTACGACAGCGGCGGAAGGGGCATCGCGAGTCTGCCACCAGGTCGCGGCGGGGGAGACGCTCTGGCGCATCGCCAGCCAGCTCCAGGCGCAGGTGGGCAGCGGGTCTGATACCTACAGCTATCTGCTGGCGCTGGTGGAGGAGAACCGCCCCGGGATGGGCAAGGGGATAAGGGTACAAACAGGCCAGCGTCTCTATTGCCCCAATGCCGAGACCCTAGCTCGGTTCGACGCCATGAGCCCGGCCCAGCGTCAGCAGCAATTTGCCCGCCTGGAGCAGCAGCGCTGAGCTGCGTTCGGATATGATCTGGTGCCGCGGCAGGGAGGTATGGATGGCGAGTCGCTCGTACCTTGTATCCACCCCAGGCCCATGCTAGTATTCGCGCTCGTTTTGCGAGGTGCTGACCGGTCGCAGTCAACACCATATATTCATCTTAAAAGAGATAACCACTATGTCTTTCGTATTCCAAGCTGAAGTCCGTTCTGACCTGGGGAAAGGTGCGAGCCGCCGCCTGCGTCATGCTGACCAAGTTCCTGCCATCGTTTACGGTGCAGGCAAAGAAGCCGTGTCCGTTACCCTGGACCACAAAAAGCTGATCCTGGCCCAAGAGAAGCCGGAGTTCTACTCCTCCGAGCTGACCCTGGTCATCAACGGCGAAGAAGTAAAAGTAAACGTCAAGGCGATCCAACGTCACCCGGTACGTTACAAGCTGGTTCACCTGGATTTCGTTCGCGTCTAATCGGCAACGAACTTTCCTGTAAAGAGGCCACCCAATCGGGTGGCCTCTTTGTTTTACGGTATTTTTGTCGGGAAAATAAAATACTCGAACAGCACTATTGGTCTTTACTTGCAGGCATGATTGACAGCAGGACACGTGTTGTGGTGCTCTGATGTCCACAAGGTATTCATTCAAGGCCATTTTCTGGGGTGATGTTGACCGTTATGAAGGGAATCGTACGGGCATATTTCCTGCTGTTTTCACCTATTCTGCTGTTGGTCCTGGCGGGGGGGTATCTGCTGGGCAATGCACTGATTGAGCGCGAGCTCTACCGCGTTCGCAGCGATGAGAGCACCTTCCTGGCGCTCGCCAGCGGCCGCCTTGACGACGAACTGGCGGTGCCGCTGCGCCATGTGCGCAGCATATCGGAAGAACCCATCCTGCTCGAGGCGGCGGGTCGCAATGACCATGACACCATGGCAGTCCAGTTCACCATCCTGATGAACCGTAATCCCGACTATGCCCAGGTGCGTTGGCTGGCCCCGGATGGGATGGAGCGGGTACGCATCGATCGTCAGGGCCAGCGCCTGCTGCGTGTGGCGGACGAGCAGTTGCAGAACAAGGTGGAGCGTTATTATTTTCGCGACGCCATGGCGTTGCCCTGGGAGCGAGTCTACGTCTCTCCGCTCGATCTCAACGTTGAACACGGGGTGATCGATCGCCCCTTCAACCCCATGATCCGCATTGCCAAGCGCCTTCGCCTTGGGGGACATGATCTTGGTTTGCTGCTCATCAACGTGCAGGCTGCTCGTATGCTCAAGGCGTTCGCCAACAGCAGCGGCAAGGCGACGGATCACACCATGCTGTTCAACCAGGACGGTTATTGGCTGCGTAGCCCGGACCCATCTCAGGAGTGGGGTTTCATGCTCGACCGCCCGGAACTCACCCTGAAGCACGCTTCTCCCCAGGCCTGGCATGCGTTCTGGGGCGCTCCGAGTGGCCAGATGGAGTCTGCCGATGGGCTGTGGAGCTGGACCACCCTGTACCCGGCACAGAATCACGATCAGCTGATCTGGAAAGCCGCCTCTCTGGTACCGCGCAGCGAGCTGCTGGCCATTCGCACTCACATCTGGGGGAGCATCTCGGTCACCTGCGCCATGCTGCTGTTGCTGTTCGGTGCCGGCGTGGCCGCGCTGGTGCGCAGCCGGCGTCGGGAGCAACTGGCGCAGCAGGAGGCGGCCAGGCTGGCGCAGGTCAAAGGGGATTTCATTGCCAACATGAGCCACGAGATCCGTACCCCCATGAACGCCATCATGGGGCTGACCTACCTGCTCGAGCAGGGAGGGCTCGACGATGGTCAGCATGCTCTGGTACGCAAGATCCACCAGGCCGGACAGGCGCTGCTCGGGATCATCAACGACATCCTCGATTTTTCCAAGATTGAGTCGGGCCGGCTCGAGCTTGAGCGGGTGCCATTCAGCATGGAAGAGGTGCTCGATCATGTGGCGGCCATCATGTCCACCTGCGTTGGCGAGAAGCACCTCGAACTGGTGGTGAGCAGTGCCCCCGAGCAGGTTTCCCATCTGATTGGGGATGCCCTGCGCCTCGAGCAGGTGCTGCTCAACCTGACCGGCAATGCCATCAAGTTTACCGAGCGCGGGGAGGTGGAGGTCAGGGTCGAGCTGGAAGCCGAGCAAGATGGCATGGCCACCTTGCTGTTTCGGGTGCGCGACACCGGGATCGGCATTCCGCCCGAGCAGCAGGCCAACATTTTCAATGCCTTCTCCCAGGCAGACTCCTCCACCAGCCGCCGTTTCGGGGGAACCGGGCTTGGCCTGACCATCAGTCGCCGCCTGGTGAACCTGATGGGGGGAGAGATCGGCGTCACCAGTGAACTGGGCAAGGGGAGCGAGTTCTGGTTCCGCGTCCGGCTGGAGCAGGTGGAACGGCCCGAGGCCTTGAGCGAGCGTCTGCAACACATCTCGCTGCTCATCGCCGACGACAATCAGGTGACCCGCGACGCCCTGTCGATGACGGTGGGTTCCCTCGGCTGGCAGTCACGGGTAGTGGAATCCGGTGAGCAGGCGCTGCACCACCTGCTGCGCCAGGGTGAGCGCTTCGACGTGATCCTGCTCGACTGGATCATGCCGGGCATGGACGGGCTCGAGACCTGCCTGGCTATTCGCCGTGCCTTCGAGCGGCAGGAGCGTTCACCCATCATCATCATGGCGACCGCCTATTCCCAGGACGAACTGATGCACCGTCCCGGCTCGGAGCAGGTGGATCTGGTGCTGCACAAACCGGTCACCGGCTCCAGCCTCTACAACGCGGTGGCGCGCCTCATCCACGAGAAGCGCGAGCACGTGGAGCCGCTGGAGAGTGGCCAGCGCCGTCTGCGGCTGCCGGGCGTACATGTACTGCTGGTCGATGACAGCGACATCAACCTGGAGGTGGCGACCCGCTTGCTGCAACGGGAGGGGGCTGAGGTGATCACCGCCATCGACGGAGAGCGGGCCCTGGCTTGTCTCGCCGATCCGGCGCGGCGTATCGATCTGGTGCTCATGGACGTACAGATGCCGGTGATGGATGGCTACGAGGCGACCCGTCGCCTGCGCCAGCTGCCGGGACGGGAGGAGACTCCCGTGCTGGCACTCACCGCCGGGGTGTTCAAGGATCAGCGCGAGGCGGCGCTGGCCAGTGGCATGAACGACTTCATCGCCAAGCCGCTCGATGTGGAGCAGCTGATCGCGACCTTGTTGCGCTATCTCCCGGACAGCGTCCTGCCGCTCGCCGTGAGCGACGAGCCCCTCGTCCAGGAGCCGGTGGCCGGCATCGATATTGATACCGGACTTCGCAACTGGGGCGAAGCCTCGGTCTATCTCAAGTACCTGCGCCGTTTTCGCGATGACTACATGACGGTCGGCACCGTGTTGCCTGACTACATAGCCCAGCACGAGACCGATGCGGCCGCGAGCCTGACACACAAGATAAAGGGGGTGGCGGGCAGCCTGTCGCTCACCGATGTGGCGCGCGTCAGCGCCGAGCTGAACGAGGCCATCGAGCAGGGAGGCGACACCAGTCAGCTCATCGCTCCCTTCCTCGAGGCGCTGGAGCGGGCGCAACAGTCCATCGATACCTATGCCGGGCGCGAGCCGGGCGCAGTCAGCTCCCCGCAGGCCCAGGGGGAGGCGCGGGAGGCGTGCTTGCACGCCCTGCATCAGGCTCTGGTGAGTGAGGATCTGGATCTGATTGAGCCGGCGCTGAGTCAGGCCAAGAGTTACCTGCCTTGCGAGCTGGTGAGTGAAATAAGTGCGGCTCTGGAGCTGTTTGATATCCCGTTCGCCACCCGCAAGCTGGAGGATTATCTGGAGGAGCGTGAGGAACCTGCACCATGAATCGACCGCGAGTGCTGATCATCGACGACGAGCCGAGTAACCTTGGGCTGCTGCGGCAAATCCTCAAGGAAGAGTACAACCTCTTCTTTGCCAAGGGGGGGGAGGAAGGGCTGGCCGCCGTGGGTCGTCACGAGCCAGCCCTGATCCTGCTTGACGTGCGCATGCCCGACATGGACGGCTATGAGGTGTGCCGCCGGCTCAAGGCCGATCCGGCGTATGCCGGGATCCCGGTGCTCTTTATCACGGCGAGCGACAACGCAGACAGCGAGAGTCAGGGCTTCGAGGCGGGCGGGGTGGATTACATCTACAAGCCGGTCTGCCCGAGCACGGTGCGTGCCCGGGTACGCAACCACCTCTCCCTGGTGCGTCTCGATCAGCTCGAGCGCAGCTACCGTACCGCCATCGTGATGTTGAGCGAGGCGGGTCACTACAACGACACCGACACCGGGGTGCATATCTGGCGCATGGCCGCCTATGCCCGTGCCCTGGCCGATGCGGTTGGCTGGAGCCCGGAGCAGTCGGACCTGCTGGAGCTGGCGGCCCCCATGCATGACATGGGCAAGATCGGGATCCCCGATCACATCCTCAAGAAGCCCGGCCCCCTCACCGAAGAGGAGTGGGCCATCATGCGCACCCATCCGCGTATCGGTTACGAAATCTTGAAACGCTCCGACGGGCTCATCTTTCGCATGGCGGCGGAGATTGCCCTGCATCACCACGAGAAGTGGGATGGCTCGGGTTACCCCGCAGGAGAAACCGGAGAAGGGATCCCCGAGGCATCGCGGATCGTGGCCATCGCCGATGTGTTTGACGCCCTGAGCGTGCGTCGCCCCTACAAGGACCCCTGGCCTCTGGAGCAGGTGTTGGCGACGATGCGTGACGGTGCTGGTCAGCACTTCGATCCCCGGCTGCTCGCACGTTTTCTCGAGATCATGCCGGAGATCTTGCGCCTCAAGACTCAGTGGGACACCCGCGAGGCGCGGGGGGATTACCAGATAGGTTGCGTCAGGTAGGGATTGCTGACCCGCTCGCGACCCAAGGTGGAGCTGGGGCCATGGCCCGGCACGAAGACGATGTCATCCCCAAGGGGCAGCAGGGTCTCGGTGATCGAGCGGATCAGGGTGGCATGATCCCCGCGGGGGAAATCGGTGCGGCCTATGCTGCCGGCAAAGAGCACGTCTCCCACCCAGGCGAGTCGCTCGGCTTGACTGAGCAGCACTATGTGCCCCGGGGTGTGGCCCGGGCAGAAATAGACCTCCAGCTCGCACTGGCCCAACTGCACCTTGTCACCTTGCTCAAGCCAGTGATCCGGTGTGAACGCGGGGGTATGGGCGAAGCCGAACATCTGGCTCTGCTGGGGCAGCATGTCGAGCCAGAAAGCATCATCCTTGTGGGGCCCCGTGATGGCCACACCGGTTTTCTCCCGCAGCTCGGCCGCCGCCCCCACGTGATCCAGATGCCCGTGGGTCAGCAGAATATGGGTCAGGGTCAGCCCCCGCCTGGCGATGGCCGCCAGCAGCTTCTCCGCCTCGCCACCGGGGTCAATCAGCGCAGCCTGGTTGGTCTCGTCACACCAGATGAGGGAGCAGTTCTGGGCAAACTGGGTGACCGGGATCACCTCGAACTTCAACATGTGGGACTCTCCTGATGGGTCTGACGGGCGTGCTGTTCGGCGAAGAAGGCGAGGCAGGCCTGTTTGTCACCACGAAACTGGATCCGCTCGCGCTTGTTGTTCAGTTGATAGAGGTACATGGGGTCATAGTAGCGGGTCAGCAGCAGGCGGATCCAGGCGAGGTGCAGCGCCGTATCCCCCGTGTTGGCCTGCTCATTGAGTGCTGCCTGCATCAGGTCATCCAGCTCCCGGTGGTCCTTGTCACCGAGGCGACGCTTGAGGCGGGCCAGGGCATCGGTCAGGTAACCGGCAAACTGTGGCCAACCCGCCTCGCTGCCGTACATTTCCAGATAGCGTTGCCAGAGATCCTGCACGTAATCCACCCGGATCTGCTCGGCCCGTTCCTCCTGAGGCACCTCTACCACCACCAGGGGAGCTTGGCACATGGCCTCATAGAGGTTCAGCGGCAGGGCGCAGCGACCGATGAGGCGGCTCTCGTCTTCGACCACGAAGGCATGTTCGCCATTGTGACGGCGCTTGAGCAGCTCGATGGCCAGCCGGTTCTCGAAGTTGATGTTGCTGGGCTGTCCCCCCGGCAACTGGCCAAAGGAGGATCCCCTGTGATGGGCGTGCCCTTCCAGATCCACCGACTGGGCAATTTTCGCCAGCATGTGGGTCTTGCCGGAGCCGGTCATGCCGGTCAGCACACTCCAGTGACACTGGGCGCTGGCGCTCTCCTGGGTATCGATGAGAAAGCGGCGCAGCTCCTTGTAGCCGCCGGCCACCCGCGGGCGGATGACACCTTCATCAGCCAGCCACTGCTGCACTGTCTGCGAGCGCAGGCCACCGCGAAAACAGTAGAGCAGGGCATCGGGCTGCTGGCGCAACTGCGCCAGCCATCCTTCAATACGGGTGGCGCGCACGGCGCCCCCCACCAGCTTGTGGCCGAGTTCGATGGCCGCCGCTTGACCTTGCTGCTTGTAACAGGTACCCACCTGGGCGCGTTCGTCATCCGTCATCAGCGGCAGGCTGACGGCGTTGGGGAAGGCCCCTTCCTTAAATTCGACGGGGGCGCGCAGATCGATGAGGGGCACGTCTTCCAGGAAGATGCGCGCCAGGTTCGTTTCGAGCGGCAGTTCACTCATCGTGCATCCCTCTGACAGGTCAGAACCGTCGGGGCGACAAACCGCAGTGCACTCATTGGATGACCTCGATAAAGCGCGCGCCATCCAGTGGCTGCAAGCGGCCAATGGGGGAGAGGGCCAGCCCGGCCTGCTCGGCAATGGCGAGGAATTCGGCCTCGGTTTCCTGACCGACGGCCACCAGCAGGCCGCCGCTGGTCTGCGGATCGCACAGTATGTTGCGGGTGCGATCACTCATGGCATCGAGCTTGTGACCATAGGAGTCGAAGTTGCGCAGGGTACCGCCTGGTACGCAGCCCTCACTCAGGTAGTGATCCACCTCGTCTAGCAATGGCAGCGCCTTGAAATCCAGGCGGGCGCACACCCCTGAGCCTTCGCACATCTCCAGCAGGTGGCCCGCCAGCCCGAAACCGGTCACGTCCGTCATGGCATGCACGCCGGGCAGCTCGGCAAAGCGTTGGCCAATCTTGTTGAGAGTGCACATGGCGTTGGGGGCCAGTTGCTCGTGCTCGGGCTTGAGCTTGCCCTTCTTCTGGGCCGTGGTGAGGATGCCGATGCCAAGGGGCTTGGTCAGATAGAGTGTGTCTCCCACCTTGGCGGTGTCGTTCTGCTTGATGGCACCCAGCGGCACTATGCCGGTCACCGCGAGGCCGAAGATGGGCTCGGGGGCATCGATGCTGTGGCCACCGGCGAGCGAAATACCGGCCTCATGACACACCTGGCGACCACCGTCGATCACCTGCTGAGCCACTTCCGGCGCCAACGTATTGATGGGCCAGCCGAGGATGGCGATGGCGACGATGGGCTTGCCACCCATGGCGTAGATGTCGCTGATGGCGTTGGTGGCGGCGATGCGGCCAAAGGTGAAGGGGTCATCGACGATGGGCATGAAGAAGTCGGTGGTGGAGACGATGCCCTGACCGTTGCCGATGTCCACCACGGCGGCGTCATCCTTGCTGCTGTTGCCGACGATCAGGGTCGGGTCGTCAAAGCCCGGGATCTGGCTCTTCAAAATGGTGTCGAGCACCTTGGGGGAGATTTTGCAGCCGCAGCCAGCGCCGTGGCTGTACTGGGTCAGACGAATGGAAGACATGCTTACCCCTCTTGGTTCAAACTCATGTCGGCGCGCGTGACGCGATAAGGGTGCGACCCCTGTGAGGGTCCACCAGAGACGGGTGATCCGAATGGGCGGCGGGCCGGCAGGGTGTGCCGGATGGCATTGAGAGTCTGGCCCCCAGGGTCGCGCCAACGGAGTCACGGGACGGCGCATTATGCCACAAAGAGGGTGAGGATTCCGAACCCCATTGACGGCAAGAGGGCCAAGAGACTGCTGCCTCATCAGTGTCCTGGATGGTCCAGGCGGCAGACGAGGGCAGATGGGAATAAACTGGCAGGGCGCCACCCACACAGGAGTGATCCCGATGAAACTCTATGCCCATCCCTTTTCGTCCTACAGCCAGAAGGTGTTGATCGCCCTCTACGAGAATGCCATCGCCTTCGATTATCTCAACCTGGAGGCGGCGGCGGTGAAGGCCGAACTCGCCAGTCTCTGGCCCCTCAAGCGCTTTCCTGTGCTGGTGGATCAGGGGCGCACCCTGATAGAAAGCAGCACCATCATCGAATATCTCCAATGCGCGCATCCCGGCCCCCATTGTCTGGTGCCCGCGGGGGAGGATGGGATCGAGGTTCACATGCTCGACCGCCTGTTCGATAACTATGTGATGACGCCGATGCAGAAGGTGGTGCTGGACAGGATGCGCCCGGCGGGGGATCACGATGGCTATGGCGTCGCCCAAGCCAGAGAGCTGCTGGACAAGATCTACCCCTGGCTTGACGAACACCTTGCCGGACGCACCTGGGCGGCAGGGGAGGCGTTCACCCTGGCCGATTGCGCCGCCGCCCCCTCGCTCTTCTATGCCGACTGGGCCCATGAGATCCCGCACTCACTCACCAGGCTGCGTGCCTACCGTGCCCGTCTGCTGAGTCAGCCCTCCATAGTCCGGGTGGTGGATGAGGCGAGGCCCTACCGCCACTACTTCCCCCTGGGGGCGCCGGCCCGTGACTGAGCCGGGCGCGAGATCCCGGCAGAAGGTAACCAACCCAGCCCTGATGCCGGACGGAGGAATGGTCGGGAGAGGGGGGGCGTGTTATATGCAGGAAAATGAGTTTTGATGCGCTTTTGTCTGATATTTCCCCGAGTATTCTCCAAGGTATGTGATTTTATTTTCATGTTTTTGCATAAAGTAATCGACCATGTTCACCGCTGGTGAGTGCCATCTGCCGATGAGCATGAACCTTAGCTAAAGGCGAGGGCACGTGAGGAGTAGCGGCCAGTTGAGGAGGGGACAGACGGAGTGAGCCTCGTTATCTCTTGGGGACGCAAAACAGAGAAGGCCCGCTATCGCTAGCGGGCCTTCTCTAGGGTATTGCTTGCCATCAAGCCTTGGTCTGGCACTGTGCCAGCGTTGGTTGGCGCGGCTTAGCGGGCGCGCACCACCAGACCCTTGAGGTAGAAGCCTTCCGGATAGGCGGTACCTATGGGGTGATCGGAAGCCTGGGACAAGAGCTCCAGGATCTGGGCATCGCGACCGGCATCGAGCGCCGCATCGGCAACGATCTTCTGGAACAGGCTCTGCTCCATCAGGCCGGAGCAGGAGTAGGTCAGCAGCACGCCGCCCGGCGCCAGCAGCTGGAACGCCAGCATGTTGATGTCCTTGTAGCCGCGGCAGGCACCCAGCAGCTGGGCCTTGCTCTCGGCAAACTTCGGCGGATCCAGCACGATGACGTCGAACTTCTCGCCCTTCTCGCGGTATTCACGCAGCAGCTTGAACACGTCGTGACGCACGAACTGGGTGGTGCTGGTATCCAGCCCGTTCAGCTCGGCGTTCTGGCGGGCGATGTCCAGCGCATTCTGGGAGAGATCCACGTTGACCACTTCCCTGGCGCCACCCTTGAGGGCATAGACGCCAAAACCGCCGGTGTAGCAGAAGCAGTTGAGCACCCGCTTGCCTTCGGTGTACTTGGCGGCGGCCTGGCGGTTGTCACGCTGATCCAGATAGAAGCCGGTCTTGTGGCCGTTGCGGATGTCCACCAGGATCTTGACGCCACCGTTCTCCTCGATCACCACAGGCTCGGTGGGGGTCTCGCCATGGATGACGCCGGTGCGCTCTTTCAGCCCTTCCTTCTTGCGTACCGCCACGTCGGAGCGCTCATAGATGCTGCACTCGGGGTAGAGGGTACGCAGGGCCTGGGTGATGAGGTCGCGCTGGAACTCGGCACCGGCAGAGAGGATCTGGCACACCAGGAAGTTGGCGTAACGGTCGATGGTCAGGCCCGGCAGGCCGTCGGATTCGGCGGCGCACAGGCGATAGCCGGTGAGGCCCTGACGCTTGATCAGCGGATCCCGGGACTCCTGGGCATATTTGAGGCGGCGGATGAAGAAGTCGAGGTCGACGGTCTCGTCCTTGTCGAAGGTCCATACCCGGGCACGGATCTGGGAGCTGCCTGACCAGGCGCCCCGGGCGAGCCACTTGCCATCGTTTGAGTAGATCTCGACGGTATCGCCATCGATGGGGTTGCCCTGCACCTTGTCGATCCCCTTGGAGAAGATCCAGGGGTGACGGCGCAGCAGGGATTTTTCGCGGCCTTTGACGAGATAGATGGAAGCGCTCATGGGAGTTGCCAGATGGTCAATAGAAAAGGGGTCACATTCTAAGTGCAACTGCGTTGCTAAGCCAGAGTTTGCGTGCATGGATAAGATGGGCTGTTGCAGATGGTCAATAGCAAGAAAAAGCCGTGAGGTGTTTCTCAAGGTGAAAGCAACGGTGGAATGGCAGTAATGATGACCTTTTATCTCATCGCGAAGCGCCATGAAGAAGTCATCGATGCTTGGGAACGTTGAAATTATTAATATTTTGCATCTTGCCAGTCAGTTTTTTATAAAGATTCATATGGTGATGTCGATAGTGATTAAAGACTAAATTGAATCTTATCTTCTTCGGTGGACACATCATGTCACTCTCTGTTCGTACCAATGTTTCCGCGATGACGGCACAACGTCATCTCGGTAGTACATTGGGTACTTTTGACTCTGTATTCAAGCGTTTATCCTCGGGTCTGCGTATCAACAGTGTAGCGGATGATGCGGCAGGACTTCAGATCAGTAATCGTCTGACCAGCGAAATCAATGGTACCAATGGGGCTATTCGCAATGTCAACGATGCCACCTCCGTCATCAATGTGGCCGATGGGGCGATGGATGAATCGATGAATCTCATGCAGCGTATGCGGACGCTTGCTCTGCAAGCGGGCAGTGGCATCAATTCGGCGGATGACCGCGCCGCACTCAATGCTGAATTCCAGCAGATGCGCCTGGAAATGGATAGGATCGCGACCAAGACGACGTTTGCCGGGCAAAGTCTATTGGCCGGGACATATAAGGGGATATTTTCTATCGGGGCTTATGCTGGCCAAAACATGGTCATCACGGATATGAATGCACAGACCAAAAATTTGGGCGAAATGGTCTGGCAGTCCCGCAGCCCAGTCAGCAGCAAACCCGGCGCTCACAGCATTGATGGTTTACAGCTTGGGGTACAGCCAATCACGCTCAATGGCGTGACGTTTGACAAGAACTATTCAACAATGGAAGCCTTTGTCTCCGACATCAATAGCACCAGCTTTCCCAATAATCAGGGTCCGGTGGAGGCTGTGCAGCATCCATTTTCGGTAAGGTCGTCAATCGATCTGTCCACTCTTCCCTCCTATATCGATATCGAAGGACAGACAGTGGATTTGACGACGGGCATCGACATGACTGGCTGGGATCCTGTGAACCCAACGTCGGAGAATAGTTGGTTGATGGCAACGGTTGTCCATCGGATCAATCTGGCGGCACAATCCGCCGGTCTTGGTTTTTCTGTCAGTGGCTCATATAGCAACGATCCTGCCAATAATCAGCTCACCATCAATAGCTCCCAGGGAAAGAGTCTTACTCTGGCGAATGGCACCACTCATCCACCCCAGCCACCTCAGCCAGCCCCTCCAGCACCCCCAGTTCCACCTATCTCCGCCAATCCGTCACTCTCGGCCTTGCTCACGGATGTGAGCAGCACGACCTATATTGGACAACTTGAGCTCAGCTCATCGGGTACTCAATATTCAAATATTGATATGGAAGGTAACACCTTGGGCTCCCTTGGTTTTTTCCTTCAAGATAAGCAGAAATATACGGTAGACAACGTAGACGTACTGAACGAGAGCAATGCCAGTCGTGCCATCAAGACACTGGATGCAGGTATGAAGCAGCTCGGTGTACAGCGTTCCCATATTGGGGCTCAAGCAAATGCACTTGAGGCAAGGGGGCGTAATTTGAGCATCAGCAATGAAAGCCTGAGTGCTGCCCGCTCACGGATCCGGGATGCCGACATGGCCAGCGAGTCTGCACGCATGGTTCGAATCCAAATCTTGCAGCAGGCCAGTACCAGCATATTGAGTCAGGCCAATAGCCGCCCCAACTTGGCGCTGAGTTTGTTGCAGTCCTGAGCTTGTTGCATATGGAGCTGTAACGGCCGAATGAGACTCTTAAATTAAATTCCCCGATGCGGAACATCGGGGAATTTGAGTAACAGAAGGCAAGTTGGAATGATCTCGTCCTATCCCAGGACCGGACATGCTCAGTGTTTAGATCCGCAGGCCCGTCATGGCCTGGCCGAGCTCGGTGGCGGTGGCCTTTAGGCCGGCGGTGCCGGCGACAGAGGCGCTGGCGGACTCTTCCACCCGGCTGGCCTCGTGGCGCACCTGATCCAGGTTGCGGGTGATCTCTTCAGCTACCGAGCTCTGCTCTTCGCTGGAGGTGGCGATCTGGGTGCTCATCTCCAGCACGGCGTCGCTGTGGCTGCTCAGCTTGTCGATGTCCTGCCCCACTTCTGTGATGAGCTGCTGGCTGCTGGCGGCGCGCCCGACCGTCTTCTCCATGATGTCGTTGAGCGCCCCTGTGCCGGCCTGCAAC
The DNA here is from genome assembly GCF_019218845.1 of Aeromonas sp. sif0611. Classification (NCBI taxonomy): domain Bacteria; kingdom Pseudomonadati; phylum Pseudomonadota; class Gammaproteobacteria; order Aeromonadales; family Aeromonadaceae; genus Aeromonas; species Aeromonas sp. sif0611. The sequence goes on from NZ_JAHUWU010000001.1 coordinate 34,778, forward strand.
TCTTCAATCATCTGCTGGATCTCCACCGTGGCCTGCTGGGTGCGGCTGGCGAGGGTACGCACTTCGTCTGCCACCACGGCAAAACCGCGGCCCTGCTCGCCGGCCCGGGCGGCCTCGATGGCGGCGTTGAGCGCCAGCAGGTTGGTCTGCTGGGAGATGGCGTTGATGACGTTGACCACCTCGTTGATGCGGTTGGCATTGTGGGTCAGCCGCTCGACGGCGCCTGAGGCGTTGCCTATCTCATCCGCCAGGGTACGGATGGCGGCTATGGTGCGAGCCACCCGCTGGGCGCCGTTGGCTGCCTCCTCGCTGGACTGGCGGGTCTGCAGCAGGGTGTCGTTGGCGTTGCGAGCCACTTCGCGGATGGCCGCCGACATCTGCTCCATGGCGGCGGCTAGGGAGTCCATGTGCTGGCGTTGGGCGCGGGCCAGGGTCTCTCCGTCACTGGCGTGCTCGCGGAACTCGTCGGCGGCCATGGTGAGTGCTTCGGCGGACTCCTCCACCAGTTTCACTATCTTGTGCTGGCGATCGGTGAAGCGGTCTATGCTGCCCGCCAGAATGGAGAACTCGTCCCGCACCGGGAAGAAGTTGAGGCGGAAGGTGAGATCCCCGTTCGCCACCGTCTGCAGCGCCTTGTTGGTGGAGTAGAGGGCCCCGGAGACGAAGGTCATCAGATAGTGGGTGATGAGGGCAAGCAGGGCGGCCAGCACGGCTATGATGGTGAGGGTCGTCCCCTGTCCATCCCACATGGAAAAGTTGCCGGCATCCAGGGTGCCGCTGACAAAACCGGCCTGACCGGCCTGGGCACTATATTGAAAGCGATCGCCCTGCTGGGTCAGACCGGCGCTGCCGGTGGGGGCCAGGGTGAGCTCGGTCGGCAGGGTGAGGGTGGGCTGCTGGGTGATCAGCTGGGCCGTGGTCTCTACCCGTTGCTTGAGTTGATCCAGCCGGATCTGCATCTGCTGATCATGGCCGTCGGCTAGCAGGTACCAGGTGAGAAAGGCGATGAACAATAAGGGGCACCAGAAGGTGATGAGAAATTTTTCGCTGATCGTGAGGTGAATGAGATAACGGTCAACCCACCGGAATTTAACTTCTTTCATAATGGTATTGCGTCCTGCAAGGGAGAGAGAGTGTCGTGCTCATTATCGCCTTGGGGGAAAATTTCTTAAGGGGAAGGTGTGATAAATGGGAGAGCAATCGTTTGTCGTGCGGGTGTGGGGCCAGGTACAGGGGGTGGGGTTTCGTTACTTCACCCGGGAGCGGGCACTGCAGCTGGGGCTCAGAGGACATGCCTACAACCTGGAGGATGGCTCTGTGGAGATCCTTATCGCCGGCCCTGAGCAGAAGGTGCAGATGATGCTGGGCTGGCTGGAACACGGGCCCCGAACGGCCACTGTGACCAAAATGGAGTGCACCCGGGCATTGCCTCCTGCGGGATCCGGTTTTCATACCAACTGAGCAGGCAGGAGGCCGGCAGATGATGGATCAGGGCAAGGGGCTAGAGCAGGCACGCTGTCTCATGGATCAATACTGGGCCGCCACCCTGGCCCTGCGCCAGCGGGCGGGCTCGGAAGAGGTCCATGCCTACCGGATTGCGACCCGTCGCCTGCTCGCCCTGCAGGCCCTGTGGCGTCCTCTGATCCATGAACCCGGGTTGGAGCGGCGACTGATGCGTGCGGCGGGTAGACTCTCCGCCCTGCGGGATGCCCAGGTCTATGCGGCGCACTTTGGTGGCAAGGCTCAACCCGAGGTTGTGCCCCGGGTGCCCATGCTGACGGTACGACTAGCGCGCTGGCTGGATCGGCTGCTGCAAGTCCCTGCCGACTTCAATCCCCTGCCGCTTTTTCAGATGCATCTCGCGCTCGGTCTGGCGGATTGCCTGGCCGAGCCCGGGCTGGAGAGACCGTCGGCCGGCAACAGGCTGCGGCTGCGCCACTGGCACAGGTTGCGGCTGGTCCTGAAGCAGACCCGTTATGGGGTGGAGCTGCTGGTGGGACAGGGGGAGGGCGATCCGGCATGGCTCTCCATGCTGATCGAGTGGCAGGACAGGCTGGGTCAGTTGCAAGACGCGCGGCAATGGCGCAGGCGGCTGCGTCGCGAGAAGGGGCGTGACAAGAAAGTACGCGCCCTGCGGGAGGCGATACGTTGCCAGTTGCACCAGCTGGACTGCCGGCAGGCGGAGCTTGTTGGTCTGCGGATGGCGTTGCAGCGCCAAGATTAGCGGGAAGAAAGAGGGATAAAAAAAGAGAGGCGCTGGACCTCTCTTTTCAATGGGATGCCGGCTGCGCTTACTTGACGCGCATACCTGGCTGGGCGCCTTCCTGGGGCTCCAGGATCCAGAGATCCTTGCCGCCCGGGCCGGCGGCCAGCACCATGCCCTCGGACATGCCAAAGCGCATCTTGCGCGGGGCCAGGTTCGCCACCATCACGGTCAGCTTGCCTTCCAGATCTTCCGGATTGTAGGCGGACTTGATGCCGGCAAACACCTGACGGGTCTCGCCACCGATATCCAGTTGCAGCTTGAGCAGCTTCTCCGCTTCCGGTACGGCTTCTGCCTTCTTGATCAGGGCGACGCGAAGGTCAATCTTGGCAAAATCCTCGTAGCTGATGGTCTCGCTGATGGGGTCGTCTGCCAGGGGACCTGTCGCTTTTGGCGCCTGCTCCTTGGCCAGATCTTCCTTGGAGGCTTCCACCATGGCTTCCACCTTGGCGGGCTCGATGCGGGAGAAGAGCGCCTTGAACGGGGCCAGCTGGTGGTTGCTCAGCGGCTTGGCCACGCCATCCCAGGAAAGGGTCTCGCCCAGGAAGGCTTCGGCGCGCTCGGCCAGGTGAGGCATGACAGGTTTGAGGTAGGCCATCAGCACCCGGAACAGGTTGATGCCGACGGAGCAGACGTCCTGCAGCTGTGCATCCGCCCCTTCCTGCTTGGCAATGACCCAGGGAGCCTTGTCATCCACATAGCGGTTGGCTTTGTCGGCGAGCGCCATGATCTCGCGGATGGCGCGGCTGAACTCACGGGCCTCGTAGGCATCGGCAATAGAGGCACGGGCGCTCGCGAACTCGTTATAGAGTTCGGGTTCGCTGCACACATCGGCCAGCTTGCCGTCGAAACGCTTGGCGATAAAGCCGGCGTTGCGGGAAGCCAGGTTCACCAGCTTGTTGACCACGTCCGCATTGACCCGGGAGACGAAGTCTTCGAGGTTCAAGTCCAGATCGTCGATGCGGCTGTTGAGCTTGGCGGCGTAGTAGTAACGCAGGCACTCGGGATCCAGGTGCTTCAAGTAGGTGGAGGCCTTGATGAAGGTGCCCTTGGACTTGGACATCTTGGCGCCGTTGACGGTCACATAGCCGTGCACGTTGACCTTGGTCGGCTTGCGGAAACCCGCTCCTTCCAGCATGGCCGGCCAGAATAGGCAGTGGAAGTAGGCGATGTCCTTGCCGATGAAGTGATAGAGCTCGGCGTCGGAGTCTGCCTTCCAGTAGCTGTCGAAGTCGATGTCGCCGCGCTTGTCGCACAGGTTCTTGAACGACGCCATATAGCCGATGGGGGCATCCAGCCAGACGTAGAAATATTTGCCCGGGGCGCCCGGGATCTCGAAGCCGAAGTAGGGGGCGTCGCGGGTGATGTCCCACTGCTGCAGACCGGATTCGAACCACTCTTGCATCTTGTTGGCCATCTCTTCCTGGATGGCACCTGAGCCGCGCACCCAGTCGGCGAGCCAGGCTTCGAACTGGGGCAGATCGAAGAAGAAGTGCTCGGAGTCCTTCATCACCGGTGTCGCACCGGAGACGGCGGATTTCGGATCGATGAGCTCGGTCGGGCTGTAGGTGGCGCCGCACGCGTCGCAGTTGTCACCGTATTGCTCAGGAGACTTGCACTTGGGGCAGGTACCCTTGACGAAGCGGTCCGGAAGGAACATGGACTTTTCCGGATCGAACAGCTGGGAGATGGTGCGGATCTTGATCTTGCCGGACGCCTTGAGGCGGCCATAGATAAGCCCGGCCAGCTCGCGGTTCTCGTCGCTGTGGGTCGAGTGATAGTTGTCGAAGCTGATGTTGAAGCCGGCAAAATCCCCCTGATGCTCCTGGGATACGGCGGCGATCATCTCCTCGGGAGTGATCCCCATCTGCTGCGCCTTGAGCATGATGGGGGTGCCGTGCGCGTCATCGGCACAGACGAAATGCACCTGATTGCCACGCATTCGCTGATAACGAACCCAGATATCGGCCTGGATGTGTTCCAGCATGTGGCCAAGATGGATGGAGCCGTTGGCATAGGGGAGGGCGCAGGTTACCAGCATTCTACGAGGATCAGTTGCCATAATACGTTCTTGATGTGCCTGTTGGGATGATACAGTGCCGAGCATGTTACCCGAATTGGGGGCGGCCTGCCTAGGGTTGTGGCCCCCGGGGCCTTGGCTGACGGCATCAGCAAGGCGTCGGCAAGCCACTGATTTGTGTGCGGTAACCGTTCACCTCAGGATAACGACAACATAATGGGGAGTTAATGGTGATTGATTCAGTAAAACAGATCCTTGCCGAATTTAAGCCGGCTGGATGGGGCCAGGATCTGGTTGCGGCCGGTTTTGTGCGTGCCGTCGAGCAGCATGAGCAGACCCTGACCATCAAGCTGGTGCTGCCCTTTGCCGGTCAGACCCTGTTTGAACAGATGAAAGAAACGTTTGATGCGCACATCAGGGCCGCCACGGGCGCCGCCATCGTCGACTGGCAGTGCGACATCGAGGTGGCGAGCATGCCTCGCGCCCAGCAACTGGCGGCGGTACAGGGCATTCGCAACATCCTGGTGGTGGCCTCCGGCAAGGGGGGGGTGGGCAAGTCCACCACCGCCGTCAACCTGGCGCTGGCGCTGCAAAAGGAGGGGGCGCGGGTCGCCATTCTGGACGCGGACATCTATGGCCCCTCCATTCCGACCATGATGGGGACCCTCAAGGAGCGCCCCCACAGCCTGGATGGCAAGTTGATGGAGCCCGTCATGGCCTGCGGTCTCAAGACCAACAGCATCGGTTACCTGGTGGCGGAACAGGATGCCACCATCTGGCGCGGCCCCATGGCGAGCAAGGCGCTGGCGCAGATCCTCCACGAGACCCGCTGGGGCGAGGTGGATTACCTGGTGGTGGACATGCCGCCGGGTACCGGTGATATCCAGCTCACCCTGGCCCAGCAGGTACCTACGACGGCCGCCCTGATTGTCACCACTCCGCAGGATGTGGCACTGGCGGATGCCCGCAAGGGGATCGCCATGTTCAACAAGGTCAATGTGCCGGTGCTCGGCATCGTCGAGAACATGAGTTATCACGTCTGCAGTGCCTGTGGTCATCACGAGGCGCTGTTCGGTACCGGTGGTGGCAAGAAGATGGCTGAGCAGTATCAAGTGGCGCTGCTTGGTCAGTTGCCGCTGCACATCGATATCCGCCAGCACATGGACGATGGCTGTCCCACCGTGTTCGGTTCACCGGAGGGAGGACTGGCTGAGGCCTATCTGAAACTGGCCCGTCGGGTGGGGGCCGAGCTCTATTTCAGCGGTAAACCGATTGCGACCCCGCTCTACACGGTGGCGCTGGACGAATAATCGGCTGTCGGCCGGTTGCAATGGATTTGGGGTGGGCATGGCCCACCCTTTTTTATATAATGGATTGGTTTAAACAATCCCCAGTGCTCTTCTCTTTAGGTATTTTCAATGTCTGATACTCAACATTCGTGTGTGATCATCGGTATTGCTGGTGCGTCCGCATCCGGCAAGAGTCTTATCGCTCAAACCATCTACGAAGAGCTGGTGGCCGAGCTGGGCGCAGGTCAGATTGGTGTGATCACCGAGGATTGCTACTACCGTGATCAGACCCACCTGACCATGGAAGAGCGGGTCAAGACCAACTATGACCACCCCAATGCCCTGGATCACGATCTGCTGGTGCAGCATCTGACCCAACTGGTGCAAGGGGATGCCGTCAATATTCCCCAGTACTCCTATACCGAACACACGCGCATGAGCGAAGTCACCGCCTTCGCACCGCGCCGGGTCATCATCCTGGAAGGCATATTGCTGCTGACCGACAGTCGTCTACGTGAGCTGATGGATGCCTCCATCTTCATGGATACCCCGCTGGACATCTGCCTGCTGCGCCGTCTGGTGCGTGACGTGCAAGAGCGTGGCCGTACCATGGACTCCGTCCTCAAGCAGTATCAAAAGACGGTCCGCCCTATGTTCATGCAGTTTATCGACCCGTCCAAGCAGTATGCGGACGTGATCGTGCCCCGTGGCGGCAAGAACCGCATCGCCATCGACATGCTCAAAGCGCGTATCCGCCACATGTTGATTGGTTGATATGAAACAAGCCGGGTGATGCCCGGCTTTTTTAAATGAAACTTTTGTCAGGAGAGTCGCCGAATGCGTCTTTGTGATACCGATATCGAACGCCATCTGGATGAAGGCAAGATCGTCATTGAGCCGAGGCCCGGTGTTGAACGGATCAGTGGCGTCAGCGTCGATGTGCTGCTCGGCAACGAGTTTCGCGTGTTTCGCGATCATGCCGCGCCTTATATCGACCTCGGCGGTACCAGTGCCGAGATGGCCGATGCCATCGATCGGGTGATGAGCGACGAGATCCACATCCCGGACGGCGAAGCCTTCTATCTGCACCCGGGGCAACTGGCGCTGGCGGTGACCTACGAATCCGTGACCCTGCCTGCGGACATCGTCGGCTGGCTGGACGGACGCTCCTCCCTGGCACGCCTCGGCTTGATGGTGCACGTGACCGCGCACCGCATCGATCCGGGCTGGTCCGGTCGCATCGTGCTGGAGTTCTACAACGGCGGCAAGCTGCCGTTGGCGCTGCGCCCCAAGATGAAGATAGGGGCCCTGAACTTCGAGATGCTCTCCGGCGCCGCGGCCCGTCCCTACAACAAGCGGGAAAACGCCAAGTACAAGAGCCAGCAAGGCGCGGTGGCCAGCCGCATCAACCAGGACTGATGTCCGCCTTCATGCTGCTTATATAGAGGGTGCTTCGGCACCCTCTTGCTTTTTCTGCGAAGGGAAGGGGATGTGCTGTACGGCGCCCCATGCGCTGCCGTGATGGTAAAACGCGTATAAAATCGCTGGTTTGGTGGCCCAATGATGGATGTTTGGTGTTGATTGGCGCCTATCCACAAGGCGTAGACGGCCTTTAATTAATCCATGACAAGCCCCATTCCTGCTGGGCCTAAGACATTTTCTGACGGAATGCCCTTTTTTTTTCTTACTGAAATATTTCAACAACGGGTATGGCACACCGAGCCTTCTGGCATAATCCGCCGCAACTCATAAACAGGTTCGTTTTTTATGTTTGAAATGTTTAGTGGTTTGGGTTTGTGGTGGTCAATCGGTTTGGTATTGGCCGTTTTTTTTGTGCTGGCCTATGAGTTCATCAATGGCTTTCACGATACCGCCAACGCGGTAGCAACGGTTATCTATACCAAGGCCATGCCCGCACACACCGCGGTAGTGGCTTCCGGCCTGTTCAACTTTGCCGGGGTCATGATGGGGGGATTGGGGGTGGCCTATGCCATTGTCCATCTGTTGCCCATCGATCTGCTGCTCGGCATGGATTCGACCCAGGGTCTGATCATGGTGTTCTCCCTGCTGTTCTCGGCCATTGTCTGGAACCTGGGAACCTGGTACTTCGGCATCCCGGCATCCAGCTCTCACACCCTGATCGGCTCCATTCTGGGGGTAGGCGGTGCCTATGCCCTGATCAGTGATCAGCCTCTGAAAGAGGGCATCAACGTCGGCAAAGCGATCGACATCATGCTCTCTCTCATCATCTCTCCCACCGTGGGCTTCATCATTGCTGCCTTGCTGCTGTTCGCCATGAAGCGGATCTGGCTTGGCAGCAAGATCCACAAAACCCCGGAAGAGCGACTGCTGGTGGATGGCAAGAAACATCCGCCGTTCTGGGCTCGTGTGACCTTGATTTGTTCTGCCATGGGGGTGAGCTTCGTGCACGGCTCCAACGATGGTCAGAAGGGTATTGGTCTGGTGATGCTGGTGCTGATCTGCATGGCGCCCGCCTACTTCGCACTGGACATGAGCAGCCGCTCCTACGATCTGGACAGAACCCAAGATGCCAACCAGCGCATCATGGAAATCTACCAGCGCAACCAGGAGCAGGTCTCCACTGTCGTAAACTTCAGTGTACCTGCCCATGCCCAGGAAGAGTTGATGACTCACTGCGAGGCCGGTGAGGCCCTCGAGGCCATGGCCACCCTGGACAACCGTCTGGGCCAGGTGCGTACCTACGAGGAGATGAGTCTGACCGATCGCCGCGAGGTGCGCCGTCTGCTGCTCTGTATCGATGATACCGCTCGCAAGGTCTCCAAGCTGCCGCTGCCAGCCAAGGAGCTGACTGACTTGGCCAAATGGCGCAAGGACCTGACCGCCACGGCCGAATACGCGCCGACTTGGGTCATCGTCTCCATCGCCCTGGCGCTGGGTTGCGGCACCATGGTGGGCTGGCGTCGTATCGTCTACACCGTGGGCGAGAAGATAGGCTCTTCCGGCATGACCTACAGCCAGGGCATTGCCGCCCAGATCACGGCTGCGGCCTCCATCGGGGTGGCCAGCTTGACCGGGATGCCGGTGTCCACCACCCATATCCTCTCTTCTGCGGTGGCGGGGACCATGGTGGCGAACAAATCAGGCCTGCAGAGCCAGACCATCAAGACCATCTTGCTGGCCTGGGTCCTGACCCTGCCGCTCACCATGCTGCTCTCCGGCGGGCTGTTCCTGATCAGCAACAACCTGTTCGGTGGTTGATAGCCAACACACTGCATCAATGACAAAGGGCCTGCGGGCCCTTTTTTCATGGCAGGGATCAGGCCGCTGCTAGCCGGCCAGAAACAAGCTTTATATGCCATCAAACAAGAATGCTTATTTACTGATAGTTCCCTGCCAACTCACCTATCCCTCATTCACCCCCTTGTCAACAGAAGGCTGCTGACCACAGCCCATCTCGCCTGTCAGGGGCCGAGAGCTAAGCCACCGTTGCATCTTATCATCATGGCTTCAGCTCTCGTCCTTCATTCCTTGAATGCATCCGCTCATGACGCGCGACGTTCGCCGTCGGTATGACCGACCATGATTCCTTGTCGAGTTGCGGGGGAAACTTGCACTTGCCCCGTGACGGGCTCTCTTGCCATAAAGCGAGAGGGTTGGATAACGGGAGCTAGGGCGGCGCCCCATGGCATGGCATTGTCCGTGGCATCTTGGTCGCGACAAAGCAAGAGATGGAGGGGAGTGCAGAGCAGAGAACCCCGGTACCAGAGTTTGTCTTCCCTGAAAGAGGAAGAGGAGCAAGGGGGCAAGGGGGCAAGGGATTGAGGACACAGACCAATTGTCAGACAAAAAAAGAGCCACACAAGGTGTGGCTCTTTTATCAGACCAGACAAGCTAGGGGATCAGGGACGACCCGCCGGGCTGGTTGCTACATTGACGGCGGCTGTGCTGCCACCGTGGCGGCCTGAGCTCGCGACTTCGCTACGCTCCAGCGGGGCCTGCTCAACCGGCTCACGGGGAGCCTGGGCAGGCACGGCTGCCGGCGTTGCCATGGGGGCAGAAGCCTTGCGGGCACGGGCCAGTACGCCAGCGCCTTTGGCAACTGGTTTTGTGGCCGGGGCGACGACAGGCTCGGGCTGTGCAACCACAGGGGCAACAGGCTCTGCGGCAGGAATCGCTTCCTCGGCTTGCGGGGCAGGAACCGGCTCCACCACAACGGGGGCGGCTTCTACCACAGCCTGCTCAGCGATGCTGGCCTCGACCACGACCTGAGTCTCCTCGACAACCACCTCGGTCACAGGTTCGGCAGCGACAGGAGCTGCTTCGATTGCTACCGGGGCCGGCTCGATGGCGGCAGGAGCCGCTTCGACTGCAACGGGGGCTTCAACCACCTCGGCGACCACAGGGGCGGCGACTTCGGTCGCAGCCGCTTGAGCCTGCTCATGGGCCTCTTCGGCCACGGCTTCAGCGACCACGTGCTCGGTCAGGGCGGAGGAGGCTTGCAGCGCGGCGGCAACGGCCTCGGCACTCGGGATGGTGATGACAGGCACGGCGGGCTCTTCCACCTTCACCTGAGCAGCATCCGCCTGGGCGGCTGTCGTCAGTTGCACGTCGGCCTGAGGTTCATCATCACGCTGGCCACGGGCATCTTCGTTGATGCGTTTGCGACGCTGGCCTTCGATCCGCTGGCTGCGCGGAGTACGGCGAGAGCGGCGCTGACCTTCGGTCTGCTCCTCTTGCTCACCGACCACGGCCGCAGTCTCGGCCAGATCAGGAGCCTGCTCGTCTACCGGCAGGACAGGGGTGTCGGTGGCGGCGACATCGACCCGAACCTGCTTGCGCAGCTGGCGACGTTCGCGGCGCTCGGCCACTTTCTGCTCTTTTTCCTGACGCGGCTCGGCGCTGACGGCGACAGTCTCGACGGTTTCTACCGCTTCAACCACGACCTCGGCACGGGGCTCGCGCGGAGCACGGGGTTCGCGAGCCGGGCGCGGGGCGCGGGGTTCACGTTCCTGACGGGGCTCACGGGGTTCGCGATCCATACGCGGTTCGTTGCGCACTTCGCCACGGGGTTCACGTTCCATGCGCTGTTCGCTACGCACTTCACCACGGGCTTCACGCTCCTGACGGGGCTCGCGCTCTTTACGCGGACGACGGTTGCGGCTCTCGCCACCCTCGCGGTTGGCAGCGCCTTCACGCTTCTCGCCAGCGTCGGCCGGGTTGCGGTTGCTGCGGTTGTCATCGCGACGACCACGCTGGCCACGGCTGCGGGTTTCGTCACGCTGATGACGGTGACCCTCATCCTTGCGCGCTTCCCGTTGGGCGGCCGGTTTCTCGGCGGGTGCTTTCACCTCAACCTGGGCGGTGTCGGAGCCGAACAGACCGGAGATGGCCTTGAACAACTTGCCAAACAGACCCGCTTCGGCTGCGACCGGTGCCGGTGCAGCGACGGGGGCAGGGGCGGCAACAGGGGTGGCCGGTTGAGGCGCCTGGACGAAACCTTGCAGCAGCGGCTGCTCGCGCTCGATGACCTGAGCCTGCTTGGGCTGGTAGACCGGCTTGGCAATCTCGGTTTTCAGCTCGTAGCTGGCCGCTTCCGGGATCTCGTTCTGACGGATGCGGGTCACTTCGTAGTGCGGGGTTTCCAGATGCTGGTTCGGAATGATGTAAACACGAACATCATTGCGCTGTTCCAGGCTGGCGATGGCGGCGCGTTTCTCGTTGAGCAGATAGGCGGCGACATCGACCGGCACTTGGCCGTGAACCTGCTCGGTGTTGTCCTTCATGGCCTCTTCTTCGATGAGACGCAGGATGGACAGGGCGAGGGATTCGTTGTCACGGATGACACCCTGACCCTGGCAACGGGGGCAGATGTGGCTGCTGGATTCGTTGAGGGAGGGACGCAGACGCTGACGAGACATTTCCAGCAGACCGAAACGGGAGATCCGGCCCAGCTGGATGCGGGCTCTGTCCTGATGGACCGCTTCACGCAGACGATTTTCCACTTCGCGTTGATGGCGAACCGGCGTCATGTCGATGAAGTCGATGACGATCAGGCCACCCAGGTCACGCAGACGCAATTGACGGGCAATTTCGTCGGCCGCTTCCAGGTTGGTCTGCAGCGCCGTCTCTTCGATATCGCCGCCCTTGGTGGCGCGGGAGGAGTTGATATCGATGGAGGTCAGCGCTTCGGTCGGATCGATGACGATGCTGCCGCCGGAGGGCAAACGCACTTCACGCTGGAAGGCAGACTCGATTTGGCTCTCGATCTGGAAGTGATTGAACAGGGCGACATCACCCTTGTACAGCTTCACGCGATTGAGGAAATCGGGGCGCACCAGCTCGATGTGCGACTTGGCTCGTTCGAAGATGACCGGGTTGTCAATCAGGATCTCGCCGACATCGCGACGCAGATAGTCACGAATGGCACGCACGATCACGTTGCTCTCCTGGTGGATGAGCACGGGCGCGGTACGGTCCTGTGACGCCTTGTGGATGGAGTCCCAGTGGTTGAGCAGAACGTTCAAGTCCCATTCCAGCTCTTCCGGGGATTTGCCGACACCGGCGGTACGCACGATGAGGCCCATGCCGTCCGGCACGGTCAGTCCGCTCAGGGCTTCTTTCAACTCGGTCCGCTCGTCACCCTCTATACGACGGGAAATACCGCCAGCACGGGGGTTGTTCGGCATCAGCACCAGATAGCTGCCGGCCAGACTGATGAAGGTGGTGAGGGCCGCACCCTTGGTGCCACGCTCTTCCTTGTCGATCTGGACGATCACTTCCTGGCCTTCGCGGACCACTTCTTTGATGTTGGGACGACCCTGATAGGAGTAACCGGAGGGGAAGTAATTGCGGGCGATTTCCTTTAACGGCAGGAAACCGTGGCGCTCGGCGCCATAGTCAACAAAAGCAGCTTCAAGACTGGGTTCTACGCGGGTGATCTTACCCTTGTAAATGTTCGCTTTTTTCTGCTCGTGTCCCGGACTTTCAATATCCAAATCGTAGAGCTGTTGTCCGTCAACCAGCGCTACGCGCAACTCCTCTTCCTGAGTCGCGTTGATTAGCATTCTTTTCATTGAGTTCTCATTATTTTGTCATTTTGATTCCTCCACAGGATCCTGCCGGCGCCGGCCTCGGGTCTTCAGCATGCTTGGGCAACCTCCCGGTTGGGGTATGCATGAGGCGCAAACTAAGGGCACTCTGGTTCAGTCTTCTCGAGAAGGCATGAATTAAGGATACCGGTGTGGAGACAATTAAATCGGCTCTGTTTGCGTTCTCCATGCGTTGTACCTCGCACCCGGGAACCGTCATGTTCTTGTATACACGGTGTTTCGGGATTGGGTGGCATACTTTTTGGCCACTTAGTACAAGGCTTGAACACAATGACAAAACCTTGTTTATTATCCCATTTAAACCACTTTTATAGCAAGACGCCATTTTTTAACAAAGCATGCAGCCAAGGGCTGCTGGCGGTGTTAAAATCCGCGCCATGACACAGATACATCAACAAGTGCAGCTGCTCACCATCGAAGCTGAGCATGAAGGGCAGCGCATCGACAATTTTCTCAAGACTCAGTTAAAGGGCGTCCCCAAGAGCCTGATCTATCGCATCCTTCGAAAAGGCGAGGTGCGCGTCAACAAGAAACGCATCAAACCGGAATACAAACTCTGCGCCGGTGACGAGGTGCGGGTGCCCCCCGTGCGGGTGGCCGAGAAGAACGAATTGCCCTCTGCCAACCTTGGCAGCATCCAGCGTCTGGAGAGCCAGATCCTGTTTGAAGACGAGGCCATGATAGTGCTGAACAAGCCGTCCGGCATGGCGGTGCACGGCGGCAGTGGCTTGAGCTTTGGCGTCATCGAGGGGCTGCGTGCCCTGCGCCCGGAAGCCCGCTTCCTGGAACTGGTGCATCGGCTCGATCGCGACACTTCCGGCGTGCTGCTGGTTGCCAAGAAGCGCAGTGCCCTGCGCAGCCTCCATGAGCAGTTGCGGGTCAAGACCATGCGCAAGCAGTACCTGGCGTTGGTGCGCGGTCAGTGGCAGTCACACGTCAAGGTGGTCAATGCGCCGCTGCGCAAGAACGATCTGCAATCCGGCGAGCGGGTGGTGCGGGTCAGCAGTGACGGCAAGCCCTCCGAGACCCGCTTCCGCATTGCCCGTCAATTTGCCGAAGCGACCCTGGTGGAGTGCAGCCCGATCACCGGTCGTACCCACCAGATCCGGGTTCATACCCAGCATGCCGGCCATCCCATCGCCTGTGATGACAAATACGGTGAGGCGGCGTTTGATGAGAAGATGCGGACCCTAGGGCTGAAGCGGCTCTTTTTGCACGCCTGGAAACTGAGCTTCACCCATCCGGCCGATGATCGCGAGATGCAGGTGGAAGCGCCGCTCGCCCCCGAGCTCGATGCCTTCCTGAACAAGCTGGCACGCTGATGAAACGCGTCCGACTCGCCATTTTCGATTGGGACGGTACCCTGATGGATTCGGTGGGGCGGATTGTTGCCTGCGTGCAAGCGGCCGCCCGCGACTGCGGCGAGGGGGTGCCCGAGCCGCAGTCCATCCATCAGATCATCGGGCTCAGCCTGGCGGTCGGCATTCCCCGTTTGTTCAATCTGGCAGAGGGGAGTGAGCGGGCCCAGGCCCTGATCGCCCGTTATCGTCACCATTATCTGCATGACGATACACCCAGCCCGCTGTTTGCCGGGGCTAGCGAGTTGCTTTCTGGCTGGCGGGCACAGGGCATTGGCCTCGCGGTTGCCACGGGCAAGTCCCGCAGGGGCCTCGACAGGGTGCTGGATGAAACGGGTTTGCGTCCTCTCTTTGCCGCCAGCCGTGGTGCGGATGAAGCGAACTCTAAACCCGATCCCCTGATGTTGACGCAAATTCTGGATGAGCTGGGTTTTGCCCCGCACCAGGCGGTGATGATTGGCGACTCCATCCATGACATGGCGATGGCTGAGGCCTTGCAGATGCCCCGCATCGGCGTCACTTGGGGTGTCCATGATCGTGCCAGGTTGGCCGAACATCATCCCGTTGCCATCGTCGATACCATGGATGAGCTGAGGCAACTGCTGGGCTGAGTGCGCACCGGGTTGATGAACACAGAAACAACAATGGGAGCCTTGGCTCCCATTGTTGTTTCTGTTTCCTGCTCAGGGCAGATTGAGGCCGTGACGTGCCAACAACTCGATCAGGCCGATCAGGGGCAGACCGATCAGGGCGTTGGGATCCCGCCCTTCCAGCCCCTTGAACAACATGATGCCCATGCCTTCACACTTGAAGCTGCCGGCACAATCGAGGGGCAACTCCGCCTTTACGTAACGGCGCAAGGCCGCTTCATCCAGGGAGCGAAAATGTACGGTGAAGGGCTCCACGAGCTGCTCGACCCGGCCATTTGCGGCATTCAGCACACACAGGCCTGTATAAAAGGTGACGCTCTTGCCTTGGGCCATCATCAGCTGTGCCACCGCGTTATCCACCGTACCCGGTTTGCCGAGAATGCGGCCGTCACAGACGCACACCTGATCCGAGCCGATGATCAACCCCTGATCATGTTGGCGGGTGATGGCACTCGCCTTGGCATGGGCCAGGCGGCTGACCAGTGCCTCGGCCGGCTCCCCGGGCAGCGGGGTTTCATCGACCTCGGGGGAGGCGCATAGGAACGGCTGGCCGAGTTTTTCCAGCAGCGCCTTGCGATAACGGGAAGTGGAGGCGAGGATCAAGGGCGTGTGCATATGTTGATGATATCCATTTATAAATCAATTGGTTGATTCTAACTGTGGCAGAAGGCCCACGCAAACCACCCCGAGCGCCAGCGCAACACGCATGCTGGTGACCGAGAACGGCGATAACACCGCTTGATGAGGCAGGAGTGCGACATGACAAGATTCGGTGTGCTGGCCCTGATGCTGCTCTCCCTCGCGAGCTGGGGGCAGGAGTGGCAGCCAGAGAAGGGAGAGGGCGGCGTACAGCTCTGGACCCAGGCACGCCCTCCGTCCCCCTTTCTGGCCTTGCGCCTGGAGATGCGGGTCAAGGCGGATCCCATGGCGTTGCTGACCGTGCTGCGAGACACTGCGCGCCATCGGGAGTGGTTACCGTCCAGTCGCGAGGTACGGTTGCTGGCAAAATCCGGCCCCGATGATGATCTGGTTTACACCCGCTTGGCGTCCCCTTGGCCGGTGCAAGACAGGGAACTGATCACACGCTCCCATTTGAGCCGGCGGGCTGGCTGCGCGCTGGTGCTGGAGGTGTGGGCCGAGCCGGACGCCCTGGCGCCTCGCCCAGGTCTGTACCGGATCCGGGAGAGTGCCGGTCGCTGGGAGGCGCTGCCACAACGCGATGGCAGCACCCTGATCAGGCTCGAAAGCCATACCAACCCGGGCAGCCATTTGCCAGGCTGGCTGGTCAATCCAATGGCTATCAAGGCGGCGCTGGGCAGTTTTCAGGCCATACGTCGCCTGATGGAGGCCCAACCCAGAGCCGCGCCTAGGCAACGCCTGCTCGGCGGTGGAGGCTGTCCTGCCGCGTCCTGAATCTGGAAATGGAGGCCAAGCCGGGTACCTGGCGAGCGGGGCACGGGATGGGGGAGGGACGTGCAACGGCATAAAAGGCCCACTGACCCCGAGATCCTGGCCAAGGGGGATGACTGCACAGGATCCTGTGCGGGATCCCGCGGTTTATGGCATAATCGGCCACCGATGAACACAAGTTCCTGCATGCAGGGGCTTGTGCAGGTAAAATCATCGGCGGTAAGGACTTTTTCCTTTGACTATCCCTTGTTGGACCTATAATATTCGCGCCCTATGCAAAAGGTGAAGTTGCCCGTTAAGGTTGATCCAGTCCGTAATGCCTTGAAGCTACTCGATTATGTCGGGATAGTGGAAAAGTCGCAGATGCCCAGACTGGAAGCATCAACTGAAGGCTTGCGAAGTGATGTGGACGTCACTCTGCAGTTTGGCAAAGATGTCCAGAAGTTGACCGTTATGAAAGGCACTGCCCATGCCAAGGTTGACCTGGTTTGCCAGCGTTGTGGAGAGGCTTTCGAGCACCTTTGTGAAGCTAGTTTTATTTACACTCCGCTGTTCGAGAGAACAAACGAGGAAGAGCTGCCGGAAGCTTATGAGCCCATTGAGTTGGACGAAAACGGCGAGATAGATCTTCATCAAATCCTGGAGGATGAACTCATCCTCTCGTTGCCTCAGGTGGCCATGCATCCCATGGATGTCTGCCCGCGAGGAAACATGGAAATGACTTGGGGTGACATCGAGCCTGCTGATGAGCGGCCGAATCCCTTTGCAGTTCTTGAAGAGCTCAAACGTAAGTGAATTTTAGGAGTTAGCCTACCATGGCCGTACAACAGAACCGTAAAACCCGCGCCAAGCGTGGCATGCGTCGTTCCCACGATGCGCTGACCACTGCAGCCCTGACTGTTGATCAGACCAGTGGCGAAATTCATCGTCGTCACCACGTGACTGCCGATGGTTTCTACCGCGGTAAAAAGGTAATCGCTTAAGGATTGCCTTTGTCTACGCAAACTGTCGCGCTAGACATAATGGGGGGAGATATTGGCCCCTCTGAAACAGTGCCTGCCGCCGTGCAGGCACTGTCTCTTCTGCCTCAACTAAATCTTGTTCTGGTCGGTGACCAACACCTGATCGCCCCTCTGTTGCAGCAACATGGCTTGCTGACTCATCCCCGCGTTCGTCTCGTACATGCATCCCAAGTGGTTGGCATGGGCGAAAAGCCGATCGTGGCGCTGCGTACCCTGAAAGACTCCTCCATGCGGGTTGTGCTCAATCTGGTGAAAGCCGGTGAGGCCGATGCCTGCGTCAGTGCCGGCAATACCGGTGCCCTGATGGCCATGGCCAAATGCGTGCTCAAATCCCTGCCCGGGGTCGACAGGCCCGCCCTCATCAAGGCGCTGCCGACATTGAGCGGAAAACGCACAGTAATGCTGGATCTGGGGGCGAACGTGAGCTGCGATGCCGACACCTTGCTGCAATTTGCGGTGATGGGCTCCGTCGTGGCTGAGCAGGTCGAGGGGATAGCATCCCCCCGGGTGGCGCTGCTCAACGTGGGGGAGGAGGAGATCAAGGGCAATGACCTGGTACGCCACAGTGCCGAGTTGTTGCGCCAGTGCGCCACGCTCAATTTTGTCGGTTTCATCGAGGGGGACAGGATCTTCAGCGGTGACAGCGACGTCATCGTCTGTGACGGCTTCGTCGGCAACGTGGCGCTCAAGACCGCCGAAGGCGTGGTGCGAATGATGGCCGAACTGGCCGGATATCCTCGCAAAAAACGCAGTTTTCTTGGTCGACTCGCCGGATTTATGTTCAAACGGCGTTTTTCTTACCTGAACCCCGACCAGTATAATGGCGCGAGTCTGTTAGGATTGCGCGGCATTGTGGTAAAAAGCCATGGGCGGGCCGAGCGCCGCGCTCTGTGTCATGCGATTCTGCTGGCCGCACAAGAAGCCAAACACCAACTTCCATTGCAAATTGCAGATCGCCTTGAATCTGTCTTTTCCGACAGGGATTTATAAAACTCTATGCATAGCAAAATTCTGGGTACTGGCAGTTATCTGCCGAGTTCGGTTCGTACCAACGCCGATCTTGAGCAGATGGTTGAAACCAGTGACGAGTGGATCGTGGAACGTACCGGGATCCGTGAACGCCGCATCGCCGGGAGCGACGAGAGCGTCGCGACCCTGTCTCATCAGGCGGCCTTGCGGGCGCTGGATGCTGCGGGTCTGACCGCCGCCGATCTGGACATGATAGTGTTGGCGACCACCAGCGCCGAGAACGCCTTCCCGGCCGCTGCCTGCGAACTGCAGGGGCTGCTCGAAGTACCGGGGATCCCGGCCTTTGACGTGGCGGCGGCCTGCGCCGGTTTCACCTATGCGCTCTCCATTGCCGATCAGTTCGTCAAGTCCGGCGCCGCTCGCCACGTCCTGGTGGTCGGGGCCGACGTGCTCTCCCGCATGTGCGATCCGGAAGACAGGGGCACCATCATTCTGTTCGGAGATGGAGCCGGGGCCGTGGTGATCGGCGCGAGCGAGACGCCCGGGATACTGTCTACCCACCTGCATGCTGACGGCCGTTATGGCGAACTGCTCAAGTTGCCGCAGCCTCGTCGTGGCATGCCGGGTGCCGAGCTCGAAGCCTACATGTACATGAAGGGCAACGATGTCTTCAAGGTCGCAGTGACGCGCCTGAGCGAGATCGTGACCGAGACCCTGGCTGCCGCCAATATCGATCCGAGCGAGCTGGACTGGCTGGTCCCTCATCAAGCCAATTTCCGCATCATCAACGCCACCGCCAAGAAACTCGGCATGGGGCTCGACAAGGTGATCCTGACCCTTGACCGCCACGGTAACACCTCCGCCGCCTCCGTGCCCATCGCCTTCGATGAAGGAGTTCGTGACGGCCGTATCAAACCGGGCCAGCTAGTATTGCTGGAAGCCTTCGGCGGCGGTTTTGCCTGGGGTTCGGCGCTGGTTCGCTTCTGATACCAAGCGGCGCCGCGCGTCTCGGCGCCCGCTTACCGATTTCGTCTTACCTTAAAGGAATCAATGATGACCCGATTTGCCATTGCCTTCCCGGGACAAGGTTCCCAGAGCGTCGGCATGCTGGCGGAGCTCGCCGAGCAACACGCCGTGATTAAAGAGACCTTCGCCGAGGCGAGCCAGGTGCTGGGCTATGACCTGTTGGCCCTGGTGTTGAATGGTCCCGCCGAGGATCTGAACAAGACCTGGCGCACCCAGCCGGCACTGTTGACCGCATCCGTCGCCCTGTGGCGCTTGTGGCAACAGCAGGGCGGGGCAACCCCCGCCGTCATGGCTGGCCACAGCCTGGGCGAGTATTCCGCCCTGGTGTGCAGCGGCGCCCTGGCGTTTGCCGATGCGGTCAAGCTGGTCGAACTGCGTGGTCTCGCCATGCAGGAAGCCGTGCCGGAAGGCACTGGCGCCATGGCCGCCATCATAGGTCTGGACAACGACTCCATCGCCGCCAACTGCGAGAAAGCGGCGCAAGGGCAGGTGGTCTCTCCGGTCAACTTCAACTCCCCGGGCCAGGTAGTCATCGCCGGTCACAAGGAAGCAGTCGAGCGCGCCAACGTGCTGATGAAAGAGTCCGGCGCCAAGCGTGCACTGCCGCTGCCGGTCTCGGTGCCGTCCCACTGCGCCCTGATGAAACCCGCTGCCGAAAAACTGGCCGCCGCGCTGGATGGGATCGAGATCAAGGTTCCAACCATCGCCGTCATCAATAATGTCGACGTCTCCTGTGAACAGGATCCGGCCGCCATCAAGCAAGCCCTGGTGCGCCAGCTGTTCAGCCCGGTTCGTTGGACCGAGACGGTAGAGCGGATGGCAAACGACGGTATCACCCTCGAGCTCGAGATGGGCCCGGGCAAGGTGTTGACCGGGCTGGCCAAGCGCATCGATCCGCGCGTGGAAGGCATTCACGCCAACGATGCCGCCTCGTTCGAGCTGGCGCTGGCCCAAGTCAAATAAACAGGAGCAAGTCATGAGTTTTACCGATAAAGTTGTGCTGGTCACCGGCGCCAGCCGTGGCATAGGCCGTGCGATTGCCGAAACTTTTGCGGCCCGTGGCGCGAAAGTGGTGGGGACCGCGACCAGCGAGAGCGGTGCCGAGGCGATCAGCGCCTATCTGGGCGAGCAGGGCTGTGGCATGGCACTGAACGTGACCAGCCAGGAATCCATCGAAACTGTCTTTGCCGCCATCAAGGAGCGCTTTGGCGACATCGACATCCTGATCAACAACGCCGGTATCACCCGCGATAACCTGTTGATGCGGATGAAAGATGACGAGTGGAATGAGATCATCGACACCAATCTCACCTCTCTGTACCGTCTGAGCAAGCCGGTGTTGCGTGCCATGATGAAGAAGCGCCATGGTCGCATCATCAGCATAGGTTCCGTGGTCGGTACCATGGGCAACGCCGGTCAGGTCAACTATGCTGCCGCCAAGGCCGGTCTGGTGGGCTTTACCAAGTCATTGGCCCGTGAAGTGGCTTCCCGTGGTATCACGGTGAATGCGGTGGCCCCCGGTTTCATCGAAACCGACATGACCAAGGCACTGAATGAAGAACAGCGTGCCGGCATCATGAATCAGGTGCCTGCCGCCCGTTTGGGTGATCCGAAAGAAATTGCTGCCGCTGTGGTATTCTTGGCGTCTGACGACGCTGCCTATATTACCGGCGAAACCCTGCATGTTAATGGCGGGATGTACATGGTGTAATCAATTTGTCGTAAGATCTGTTCAAATTTGCGATAATACGCCGAAGTTTGGCGAATTTCGTGGTTTGACCAGCGGCAAGTCACTTGCAAACTCACGTCAATTGAATACACTACCCCAACCAGACGCAATAGCGTATTTTTAAAGGAAAATTCAGGTCATGAGCAACATCGAAGAACGCGTAAAGAAAATCATCATCGAACAACTGGGTGTTAAAGAGGAAGACGTCAAGAACGCTGCCTCCTTCGTCGACGACCTGGGCGCTGACTCTTTGGATACCGTTGAACTGGTAATGGCGCTGGAAGAAGAATTCGATACCGAAATTCCTGATGAAGAAGCCGAGAAGATCACCACTGTTCAAGCGGCTATCGACTACATCACCGCTAATCAGGAATAAGTTCCTGTTCTGAAAGAAGCGGCCCAAGGGCCGCTTCTTTTATGTTTACTCCCTTTCAAAATACCTCTCGGAGACTAGCTCAGTGTCAAAACGCAGAGTCGTGGTAACCGGCCTGGGGATGCTTTCCCCTGTGGGCAATACTGCCGAATCCAGCTGGCAAGCCCTGCTCAACGGGCAGAGCGGCATTTCTCTCATCGATCACTTTGATGCCAGCGAGTTTGCGACCCGTTTCGCAGGCCTGGTCAAAGAGTTCGATCCAGAACAATACGGCATCAACCGCAAAGAAGCCCGCAAGATGGATCTCTTCATCCAGTACGGCGTGGCGGCGGGGGTGCAGGCACTGGATGATTCCGGCCTCGTCATCAACGAAGAGAATGCGGAGCGGGTCGGCGTTGCCATCGGCTCCGGCATCGGCGGTCTGGGTCTCATCGAGCAGAACCACAGCAGCCTCGTCAACGGCGGCCCGCGCAAGCTGAGCCCCTTCTTCGTGCCATCCACCATCATCAATATGGTGTCCGGTCATCTCTCCATCATGAAGGGGCTGCAGGGCCCGAACATCGCCGTGACTACGGCGTGCACCACGGGTACCCACGCCATCGGCATGGCCGGCCGGATGATCGCCTACGGTGATGCGGACGTGATTGTCGCCGGCGGCACCGAGAAAGCCTCCACCCCCATGGGGATGGGCGGCTTTGCGGCGGCCAAGGCACTCTCTACCCGCAACGACGAACCCCAGAAGGCGAGCCGTCCCTGGGACAAGGATCGCGACGGTTTCGTGCTGGGTGATGGCGCCGGGGTGCTGGTGCTGGAAGAGTACGAACACGCCAAGGCCCGTGGCGCCAAGATCTATGCCGAGCTGGTAGGCTTTGGCATGAGCGGTGACGCCTACCACATGACGGCGCCTCCCTCCGATGGCAACGGTGGCGCTCGCGCCATGAAGAATGCCATCAAGGATGCCGGCATAGCGCCGGAGGCGATCGGTTACATCAATGCCCACGGCACCTCCACCCCACTGGGTGATGTGGCCGAGCTGCGTGGCATGAAAGAGGTGTTTGGCGATCATGCCAAGTCCCTGATGATCAGCTCCACCAAGTCCATGACCGGCCACCTGCTGGGGGCGGCGGGGGCCATCGAGGCGATCATCACTGTGTTGGCCCTGCGTGATCAGGTGGCACCGCCCACCATCAATCTGGACAACCCGGATGAGGAGTGCGATCTGGACCTGGTGCCCCATGTGGCCAAACCCGGCCAGTTTGAATATGCCCTCTCCAATTCGTTTGGTTTCGGCGGCACCAATGGCTCCCTGATCTTCAAACGCGTATAATTCGCTTTGGGCGAAATGATAAGGCCCGATACGACTGTATCGGGCCTTTTTTATCGGAGGGATCCCCTTGCTGATTAATGGAATACCGACAGAAGCAGTGTCCGCCCGGGATCGAGGGCTGACATACGGGGACGGCCATTTCACTACCATGTTGGTGAAACAGGGGCAGGTGATCTGGTGGCCGGCACACCTCGCCAGGTTGCAGCATGCCTGCGCCAGACTGGGGTTTGCTGAGCTTCCCTGGGATAGCCTGGCCGCCGAAGTGGCGCAAGTGGCAGCAGGGCAGACGCAGGCTGTCGCCAAGATAGTGCTGACCCGTGGCAGTGGGGGACGGGGCTATGACGGCGCGGGATGCAATACGCCTACCCGCATTGTCTCCCTGGAGCCATACCCGGCGCACTATCTTGACTGGCAGCAAAACGGCATCGCGGCCCTGGTCTGTCAGCAGCAGCTTGGTGATGCTCCCATGCTGGCAGGGCTCAAGACCCTGGGTCGTCTGGAACAAGTTCTGCTCAAAAGCGAACTTGCCGCGCGGGGCGGAGTCGAAGGTATAGTCTTGAACAGCCGTGGATTTCTGGTAGAAGGGGTCAGTGCAAATCTGTTTTGGCGCCGTGGCAAGACGGTGTTCACACCGGATCTCGCACGCGCCGGGATCGATGGCATCATGCGCAAGCGCGTGATGATGATGCTTAAACAGATGGGTATTGAACTGCGTGTCGTGGAGGCTCCGCTGGAGTCACTGTGGCAGGCCGAAGAAGTCTGGTTGACCAATACCCTGATGGGCATAGTGCCGGTCACCAGCATTGGGGATATGCAATATCCCAGCCCGGTATTGATCCGCCGTTTACAGGAGCGTTTGGTCATTGAAGTTTAATCGGCTCTACACCCTGCTCGCGGGGGCAGCCCTGACCGTTGCCGTCGCCGGGGGTTATGTATATTACAAATGGCAAGAGGTGGAGACGCTCACCAACAAGGGGCCGACGCGCCTCTTTACCGTCGAAAAAGGCGCCCATGCGGCGCGCCTGATTGCCGAACTGGGGGAGGGAGAAACCAGCCCCTGGGCGGTGCGGCTCTGGCTGCGTGGCCACCCTGAACTGGTCGCCATCAAGTCTGGTACCTATGAGATCAAGGAAGGGGCCCCGCTCAAGGAGACCCTCTCCCTGTTTGCTTCCGGCAAGGAATTTCATTTCAGCCTGACCTTTGTCGAGGGTTCCCGTTTCGAAGACTGGTTGAAACAGCTCTCGAGCGCTCCTTACCTGGAGCGGCTGACCGTGGAGCAGAGCGAGACTGAGCTGGCGCAAGAGCTTGGCATCGACAACGGCAAGCTGGAGGGCTGGTTCCTGCCGGAAACCTACGCCTACACCACCCATGCCAGCGACATCTCCATCCTGCGCCGTGCCTATCAGGACATGAAAACCTTCCTGCAGGAGAACTGGGAGAAGCGTCAAGCCGATCTGCCCTACAAGACGCCCTATGAGGCGCTCATCATGGCCTCCATCATCGAAAAGGAGACGGGCCAACCGGACGAGCGGGCGCAGATCGCTTCCGTGTTCGTCAATCGGCTGCGCCTTGGCATGAAGCTGCAGACCGACCCCACCGTCATCTACGGGGTGAAGGACAGGTACGATGGCAATATTCGCCGTAGCGATCTCACCGATGTTAACCCCTACAACACCTATGTGATCGATGGCTTGCCGCCGACCCCCATCGCCATGCCGGGCAAGGCATCCATCGAGGCGGCGCTCAACCCCAAGTCGACCGACTATCTCTATTTCGTCGCCAAGGGGGGCGGGGCCCACTATTTCTCCAAGACCCTCGATGAACACAATCGGGCGGTTCGCGAATACATATTGAAGAAACCCTAATGTCTAAATTTATCGTGATTGAAGGACTGGAAGGGGCAGGGAAGAGCTCCGCGGTGCGCTATGTGACCGACTATCTCCATGCCTACGGCATCGACAGGATTGAGTGCACCCGTGAACCGGGTGGCACCCCTCTGGCGGAGCGGATGCGCGCTATCGTCAAGGAGGTGCACGACGAGCGCCTCACTGTCGAAGCCGAATTGCTGCTGATGTATGCCTCCCGGGTGCAGCTCGTGGAGACCCGGATCAAGCCGGCACTGGCCGAGGGCATCTGGGTAGTCGGTGATCGCCACGATCTCTCCTCCCAGGCCTATCAGGGGGGCGGTCGCGGCATAAATGCCCAGCTCATTGGCGCCATCAAGCAGGCGGTACTCGGTGACTTCAAGCCGGATTTGACCCTCTACCTCGATATCGATCCCGCCCTCGGTCTGCAACGAGCACGCCATCGCGGTGAGCTCGACAGGATTGAGCTGGAGCAACTCAGTTTCTTTGAGCGCACCCGCGCCCGCTACCTGGAACTCGCGGCCAAGGATGACACCATCCTGGTGATCGATGCGAGTCAGACGCCGGATCGGGTCAAGGCCGCCATCGAGGCAGCACTGGCCGACTACCTGAAAGATGAGTCCCCATGTATCCCTGGCTGATCCCGGACTGGCATGCCCTGAGCCAGACGGCCCAGGCCGGCCGTCTGGGCCACGCCTGGCTGCTGCTCGGGGATCCCGGCCTTGGCAAGGAACAGCTTGCAGAACGATTGGCGCGCCTGCACCTCTGCCAGCAGCCGGATCGCGGTGAACCCTGCGGTCACTGCCACGCCTGTCAATTGTTCGACAAGGGCCATCATCCGGATCTCGGCACCATTAGCGCCGACAGCAAGAGCATAGGGGTCGAGGCCATCCGCGAGATCTGCGGCCGCCTGCAGAGCACTTCCCAGCTGGGGCGCGGCAAGGTGGTGATCATTCCGGACGCGGAGCGGATGACGGAGTCCGCCGCCAACGCCCTGCTGAAAACCCTGGAAGAGCCGGCCGGCGACAGTCTGCTGTTGCTGATCGCATCTCAAGTTTCTCGCCTGCTGCCCACCATCCTCAGCCGTTGTCACAAGCATGTCTGTCAGCTGCCGACGGAGGGGGAAACCCTGCGCTGGCTGAGTGAACAGGGCCATCAGGCCACTCAGGCCCAGGTGCGGATCTGCCAGGGGGCGCCGCTTCGGGTGCTGGGCTATATCGAAGAACAGCAAGACAGTGCACGCCGGGATCTGTTGGAGAGTTTCGTCTCCCTGTCACAGACGCCGACCCGGGCGGCGAGTGTCTGCTCCCAGCTGGCACAGGAGAGCCAGATCAGGTTGCACTGGTTGCAACTCTTCCTGTGCGATGCCCTCAAGACCCAGGCGGGCTGTGGTCATCACCAGCTGGCGATGCCGGATCTGGCCGCCCTCAGCGAGCAGCTGTCACAGCTGCACTCCAGCGAAAGATTGCTGGAGGCGGAGCAGCAGCTCGTCGCCCTGAAAGCGGCCTGCCAGCCGGGCCAGCTCTCCAATCCCACCATCCATCTGATGAACTGGCTTAATCGCTGGTTATGACAAGTTACAAGGTTGTCTATGTTACTCGTTGATTCCCATTGCCATCTCGACCGTCTCAACTATGGCAGCAAGCAGACCGACATGGCCGATGTCTTGGCCAAGGCCGCGAAACTGGATGTGGGATATTTTCTCTGTGTCAGCGTGACCCAGGCACAGTTCCCGACCATGCTGGCGGCGATCGCCCCTTATCCCCAGGTGTTTGCCTCCTGTGGCGTCCATCCGCTCAATCAGGATCCCGGGGTGGATGCCGCCTTGCTGTTGACGCAGGCGGCGGATGAAAGAGTGGTGGCCATAGGCGAAACCGGGCTCGACTACTTCTATTCGCCGGAAAACAAGGAGGTGCAGCAGGCCTCCTTCCGGGAACATATCCGGGTAGCCCGGGCATTGAACAAGCCCCTCATCATCCATACCCGGGATGCCCAGCAAGACACCCTACAGATCATGCGCGAAGAGGGGGCCGAACAGGTGGGGGGCGTGCTGCACTGTTTCACCGAATCGCTAGAGATGGCCGAGGCCGCCATGGAGATGGGCTTTTACATCTCCATCTCGGGGATAGCCACCTTCAAGAATGCCTCGGCACTGCAGTCCGTGGTCAAGGCATTGCCACTGGAGCGATTGCTGATAGAGACGGACTCTCCTTATCTTGCCCCTGTTCCTCACCGGGGGAAGGAGAACGAGCCCGCCTTCGTACGAGACGTCGCGCAATTTATTGCCGATCTACGGCAGATATCGCTGGCCGAATTGGCAGAGGCCACCAGCCACAATTTCTTTGAGCTATTCAAGCTGGCTAAAAAATAATCCCAAGGAGCCCCGACAAACGGGGCTCTTAATTTAAAATCATCAGCCTGATTACCCGCGGAAATATCAACCACCCACCTCGTTATCTCTCACTCCGCATCCGATACGGACCCATCTTCTGGATAACGTTTTCTCCGGATATAGAGTAAGCCTGTTTATTATCTCCGTGAGGTTGGAGGCAATGAATCAATACCCTTTAAGTATCGATAATATTCATTATCGATACTTGATGGATCGGTAAGATCCTGTAAGATCCTCTTAAACTCCATATCGAATCATAGACTTACGTGGCCTACCCAACCATTTCACCACCTGTTCATCAGTCACTGCAGACGGTATTCGATCCTGCGCTCAATAGCCGGGCGCGGCGTTTCCTGCGCAGTGCAAAAGCGGATTCCACCCTCAATGCCTATCAGGCAGACACTCGTATCTTCGTATTCTGGTGCCAGTTGCATGAGCTGGATCCGCTGCAAACAACCCATCACGACATCATGAACTTTCTGGCGGATCAGGCTGACGGCATATTGGCAGACTGGGTATGGCTGGATAAAGAGGAGGGGAAGGGGGAGCTGCGCAACGGGGAGCCTCGAAAACCCGCCACCCTGGTGCGGCGGCTCGCCGGTATCCGCTATGCCTTCAAGCAGAAGGGCATTCATCCCATGCCGACCGAGCATGCGGAAATAAAGGAGATGATGCGGGGCATAGTGCGCCTCGGGGATAACCGCAAACGCAAGACGGGAGCCCTGACCCTGCAACCCCTGACCCGGGTGCTCAACGAAATAGACACTTCCACCCTGGCGGGGCTGCGGGACCACACCTTGCTACTCTTGATGTTCAGCGGCGCCCTGCGCCGCTCAGAAGCAGCTCGTATCGAGGTGAGCGATCTCGACTTCGTGGGGCAGGGGATCCGGCTACGGCTCAAGCCGAGCAAGCATCAACTCCATGAAACCGAGATCGCGCTCATTCCCGGCAAGCAGTATTGCCCGGTAACCGCCCTCGGCCGCTGGTTGAAAGCGAGCCGCATAAGCCAGGGCCCGCTGTTTCGCCGCATGACCCGCTGGGGGCAGCTCACCGTAGATCCCCTGGGCCCGCAAGGCATCAACCTGATGATCAAGCGGCGAACCGGCCAGGTCATCGACGATCTCTATGTCAGTGGCCACAGCCTGCGCCGAGGTTTCATCACCTCGGCGGTGACCGCGGGCAAGCCGATGAACAAGATCATCGAGGTGACACGGCACAAGGACATGCGTACCCTGCAGGAGTATTTCGACGATGCGCACAAGTTCTCCGATCATGCCCTCGCAGGATTACTGTAAGATAACCGCGCCACGTTGTTTTTTATGTTAAATACCATCTGATTGATTTGATGATATATTTGTCGTACTCCGACGCAGTGCCGGTGAAGGGTCACCATGAAGGGGAAAGAGCCAGGCACAGACGGCGGCTCTCACCCCTGGCAGGGGAGAGTCTCATCCTGCCGAATAGAATGAGAGATAACAAACCAGGAACTCTTAGTTAGCAAGGTCATATGAGCCAGGAAATAAAGATGAATGTGGCGCAAGACAATGCCGAGCGGCAACGCCAACACGTGAAACGCAAGCAGGAAACCCACAGCAGGCTGCAATGCTGGATCAGCAATCGCCATGCCCAGCGGTTGCAAGAACTCGGTCTGCACCTGGAAGACAATCAGGCCTCCCTCATCGAGCAGGCGATCGATCTGCTTTACCAGCACGAGCTGGTGCCCCAGGGGCGACCGGAGAAAGCACTCACGGAGATCAGCGAATAAAAAAAGCCAGGTACGAATTCCTTGTACCTGGCATAGGGGAATTGGCTCCTTGCAGAGCCGTGCGCTAATTGATATGCGGATTGCCTTAAGCTTAGACAAGGTGCGAGGCATTTCAAGAAGTGACTAAAAGTTCAACCAGAGTGTGGGTTTTCCAGACTCGAACAGGTGTCTCAGCATGAACTGGCCGCCGGCATCTCACTCATTGAACAAGTTGTTGTCCCGCACCAGCTCACGGGGCAGGGCATTCTTGATGCGGCTCCCCACCCATTTCCCCATACCAAGCGGGTAACCCTGATAGCGGACGATCACTTCCCCCGTTCCCGGGGCCAGCTCGGGCCAGACATCCCGTCCCATCATGAATTCACGCCCGTTGGCAGCATCCAGCTCGACACACCCCCGGGTGGCCAGGCTGCCATAGGCCAGCGCCCATTCGTGGGTGAGGCGATAACCCTTCTTGAAGGTTTCTGCCAGCTTAATGCCGATGCGATCGAAGCGCAGCTTGCCCTGCACCTGCTCAAAGGCGTGAGGGAAGAGCCAGATCTCGCCATTGCGACCAAACAGCTGACCCCGCGCAGCGACCCCGAAGCTCGCCTCTATCTCCTGCAACATGGGCTCGGCCTCTTTCGCCGGCAGAGGGGAGAAGGGGAACTTGCCGAGTTTGCCCGGCTTGAACATGGTGTTGGGCACTGAGTGGTGCTTGCTGATCCTGGCGACGAAGAAGCCCTCGCTGTCGAAGATCTGGGGCCAGACATGCAGGTAACCCTCGGGGGTGCAGGCTTGCCCGGCACCGGGGAAGAGAGAGGCTAGGGAGTCGACGCTCAGGGCGTCGCCGAACTTGTCTTGTAGCGACTGACAGACCGCCTGGTTCTCCTGCAGGCTCAGGGTGCAGGTGGAGTAGACCAGTACGCCACCGGGTTTGAGGGCGTGGAAGGCGCTCTCCAGCAGCCCTTGCTGCACAGCGGCAATCTCCTCGATGCTTTCGAGACTCCAGTTGCGCAGGGCATCTTCATCCTTGCGCACCGTGCCTTCCCCCGAGCAGGGGGCATCGAGCAGGATGGCATCGAAGGTTTCCGGCAACCACTGACCAAACACCTTGGCATCGAAATGGGTCATGGCCACATTGGTCACGCCACAGCGCTGGATATTGGCGCTCAGCACCTTGAGCCGGCTGCTGGAAAACTCATTGGCAACCAGCATGCCTTGGTTGTTCATCAGGGCCGCTACCTGGGTGGTCTTTGAGCCGGGCGCCGCCGCCGCATCCAGCAGCATGCCATCGTGCTTTATCCGCTCGCTGGCAAAGAGCGCCGTCACCGGCAGCATGGAGCTCGCCTCCTGGATGTAGAAGAGGCCGCACAGGTGCTCGGCAGTGTTGCCAAGGGGCACGCTCTCGTCGGCCCGGGTCAGCCAGAAGCCGGTTTCGCACCAGGGCACGGGATCCAGCTGCCAGCCCAGTGACGCCATGCGTGTCACGAATTCGGGCACGGAGATCTTGAGGGTGTTGACCCGGATGCTGCGCCGCAGCGGCCGCCGACAGCTCGCCACGAACGCATCCATGGAGAGATGGGTCGGCATGATGTCCGCGATATGACGCAGGAAGTGTTCGGGAAGGTAGGTATTGTCGTGCACGGTGCCGTCTCGCTGACCCAAAAGAGGGGCGACATAGTACCACAGGGGTCGGAATATTCTGAATGGGCGATGGGTAAAACGAACAAGCCCGGCACTGGGCCGGGCTTGGGTCAAAGGGTCAGGGGAGCATCAGGGCTGGATGCGGGGGCTCCACTCCAGCCACTCCTTCTCCGCCTTGCCATGAAGCGGGTAGCTGTGGCCGGCCTTGACGGTCGGCCCCATCTCCCGCTCCGGGGTGTTGAAGGCGATGCCGCCGGCCAGCAGGCTCTGCACGGTTTCCACCTCTATGGTGCCGCCGGTCAGGCCGATGTCTGCCTTGACCCCGGACACGTTCCAGAAGCGGCTGTTGGCGCGCACCAGGTGAGCGTAATTCCTGTCGATGTTCACCTCGATCAGCACCTCGCTGCCATCACGGGCCAGCGCCACACCGCTGACGCTACCCACCACCATCTTGCGAAACAGCAGGGGGCTGCCGACGCTGATGCCGCTCACGGAGGGGCTCTTGAGGGTCAGGGCCAATCCGATGGGGGCGCTCAGACTCAAGGGGAAGTGCTCCTTGCCCGCGCCCTGGCCCGGGCTTGCCTCCACGAAGGCGCCCTTGATCAGGGTGTCCAGATGGGAGACGCCCCCCAGCCCGAGCTTGGCCTGCACCAGGGTGTAGCGTGCTCCGCTCTGCAGGAAACGGGCGGCATACTGCCCATCCAGCTCGGCCTTGAAACGCACCTGGCCCAGGGTGGGATCCAGCTCGATCTGCTCCACCTTGCCGATGTCCACACCGCGATAACGGATGGGGCTGCCCACTCCGAGTCCGGGGTTGCTGTCGGCGGTCAGCGTGAGGGTGCGGACCTGGGTACTGGCCTGCGCCTTGCTGTCAAACAGCTGATGGCTGCTGCGGCCGGTGCCGAGCAGGTCAAACTCGATGGCACCCCGCAGCAGGGTGGCGAGGTTGCCCATCTTGACCTGCACGCCGTCGAGCCGGATCTTGCCCTCGATGGCTGCCTTCTTCCAGAACTGGGGCTGCTGCCTGAGCAGGGGCGCATAGACGGCGTCGATCTCCAGGGTGATGGCCACCCCGCGCTCCTCGGCTTTCAACGCCTTGACCTTGCCCGCCTCCAACCCCAGATAGAAGACGGGGGAACCCACGCCAATCCCGTCTGCTTGCTCGGCGTGCAGTGTCCAGCGCTCGGGTTGGGCGTTGCGACTGCCAAGCAGGGCCAGTTCCTCGCTCGGATAGAGGCGGTCGATACGATCCCCCCCGGCAGCCTGGACCAGCTTGATCCCACCCGCCAGCCAGGCACTTGCCGGGCTGGTCTCCACCTTGACGCCGCTCAGATCGGCCTGGACCTGCAGAGGGGATGCACGATAGAAACGGGCCCGTTTCAGCAGATGTTGATAGCGCTCGTTCACCACCAGGCTGACGCTGGCATTGCCGCTGGCATCCAGGGTCAGCGCCCCCAGCTGGCCTATCTGCAACCCCTTGAACCAGAGCGGTGCGCCCTCGTTCAACCCGGCGAGATCGTCCGCCTGCAGGGTGAGCTTGATCCCGCTGATCTGGGCCTGGCTCTCCAGCGTCATGGTATTGACCTGCTCGCCCGCCACATAATCGAGGCGGATGGCCGGTCCGGTCAGCAGGCGATCCGCATGCTTGACCCCGGTGGGGGAGAGGGAGACCGTCTCCCAGACCAGGCGGCTCTTGCCGGTCATGCGAAATGCCTGCTCGGGGTTGATCAGCGCCGTGACGACCCGGCCCTGCTCGGTCAGGCGAATGGGATCAATCCTGCCAATCTCGATCCCTTCATAGAGGATGGGCATGCCATCCTTGACGGGCAGAGAGCCCGCCTGGATGGTGATGCGCTCGCCCCGGGCCGCCTCGGCCAGCCCTTTATAAAGGGTGAAATTGAGCCCCTTTTGCGCGACAGGCGACGCTTTGGGGGAGTCGAACGCAATGCCGCCGCTCAGGATGGAGGTGAGGCTACCTGCCTCCACGCTGACGCCAGCCAGACTGAAGGAGCCCTTGATGCCGCTGATGTTCCAGAAACGGGTATCCACCTTGACCAGGTGCTCGAAGCGCGGCTCTATCACCAGATCCAGGATCACATTCTGGTTGTCCTCCCCCAGGCGGGTGTTGATGACGCTGCCCACCTCGATCCCGCGGAAGTAGATCCTGGCTCCGATGCCGACCGAGCCCAGCGAATCGGCGGTCAGGTGTAGGGTCCGCCCCTGGGCCTGATAGCCGGGGGGAGGGCCGTCCAGAGCATCGAACTCATCCTCCAGCGGGTTGTTGTCACGGCCGGGTTGCAGGTTGATGTAGTTGCCGGAGACCAGGGTATCTAAACCGGAGATCTCGGTGAGGGAGGCCTTGGGGCTTACCAGCCAGAAGTCAGACCCCTTGCGAATGAGCGGGCGGGCACGGCTGTCGACCTTGGCGAGCACGGCTATCTTGCGACCGTCCTGAGCCAGCTCCAGTTCCTGAACCACCCCGATGGCCACCCCCTGATAACGCAGTTGGGTCTTGCCCGGCAAGATGCCGTTACCCTGGGCAAAGTTGATGCGAATGAGCTGACCACTGGTTGT
This sequence comes from Aeromonas sp. sif0611, assembly GCF_019218845.1. NCBI lineage: Bacteria > Pseudomonadati > Pseudomonadota > Gammaproteobacteria > Aeromonadales > Aeromonadaceae > Aeromonas > Aeromonas sp. sif0611. The sequence continues at coordinate 67,527 of NZ_JAHUWU010000001.1, forward strand.
CCACTGCTGGTAGATGAACCCCCCTGCCAGCAAGAGGGCGATGAAGGGCAACAGCCAGACTGGAGATAACCAGCGACGTTTCTCAATGACGGGTTCAGCCCCGATCATACCGACTCCTTAAGTTGGCTGTGATGCACAGCACATCCGATACAGAAAAAATGCATTAACGGGCCGCCTTGTCCCATAACAGACGGGTATCTAGCATCCGGGCCGACATCATGGTGAGGATCACCACGCCGGCAAAGGCGGTTGCCCCAGGCCCGGCCCGTACGTTGAGCAAGACCCCGCGGTCCACCAGAGCCACCATCAGCGAGATCACGAACAGATCCAGCATGGACCAGCGACCGATGAAATCGATGATGCGATACATGATGAGCTGACGCTTGCGCCGCACCGGTTTGCTGCGTTGCAACTGCCAGCAGATCCAGCCCAGCCCCAGTATCTTGCCGATGGGGACTATGATGCTCGCGGTCAGCACTATGGTGGCGATGCCCGACATCTTGCTGCGATAGAGCGCCATGATACCGCTGAAAATGGTATCGGACTGCAGTAATCCCTTGTTGTAGAAGTGGGTGATGGGCAGCAGGTTCGCGGGCAGCAACATGAAGCTGGCGAGCGCCAGCAACCCCCATGACCAGGCGAGCGAATGGGGGATCCGCATCTGCAAAGGGCTGTGGCAACGGGGGCAACTCATGGCGCTCTGGTAACGCACCAGCAGGCCGCAGGTGTGGCAGCGGCAAAGCCCCAGTTCACGGGCGCTGGTCGGGATCATGTTCCGGCTCCTGCGAGGCATTTTGCAACGGTATCCGCTCCCAATAGGGGGCAGGATCAAAGAGGATCAGCAGCGTCATGTTGAGCAGCATCAAGATTCCCAGGCTGAGCAGGCCGCCCCCCAGACGCACGTCGGCGATGTCAATGAGCTTGAACAGGGCGACCATCAGACTGACGATGTAGACCTCCAGCATGGCCCAATGCCGGAACACCTCTACGGCCTTGAGCGTCGGGGCCAGTATGTGCCAGCGCTTGGCAAGGCCGGAGGCGAGCGCAAAGATGCCGAGCAGCAGCCCCACTGGCGCCAGCACTGCGCACCAGAGCACCAGGCTCGCCACCCAGAGTTCGCCCTCCCCAAACAGCATCAGAATGCCTTTGAGCAGGTTGGCATCGGAATTGACACCGGCCAGGCGCAGGTAGAGCAGGGGCTCGAAGAGGGTGGAGGGCAGCAGTAGGAAGCCGGTGATGGTGAGGGCCATCAACTGGGAAGGACGAAAGGCATAGCGACCATAGAGATGCTGGTGACAGCGAGGACAATGGGCGTGACGACGCAGGGGCAACAGCTTGCGTTCGATCAGCAAGTCACACGCCGGGCAGACGATCACGGAGTGGGGATCCGACATACGATTCAACCTGTTGAAGGAATTGATAAAATTTACCCTAAAACGCCTTCGCTGTCTTGCCGGAGCTCCGTCTCTGGCCAAGAAAAGATGGCCCGGCCTGCCAACTCCCAGGGCAATAGAAAGAAACACGGGACAGAGGGCGCGTTGGCGGACCTGAGTGATATTTGCAACACTGTATATTCATACATATACTTGCAGTCACTATCATGAGGAGGACGCCACTATGGCCGTTGAGATCAAGTATGTTGTCGTGCGTGGGGGAGTGGAGAAGATGACCTTTGCCAGCAAGAAAGAGGCGGATGCCTATGACAAGCTGCTGGATACCGCCGATGAACTGATGACGCTGCTGGCCGGAGCGCCTGTCCAGCTGGCGCCCGAGCAGCAGGAGAGCCTGGCCTTTTACCTGGCCGAGCAGCGGGATCTGCTGCAAAACGTGCTGCGCGGTGGTAAGGGGCAGGGGATCAGCACCAAGGAAGACAAGGTGGACGCCGAGAAGCCCAAGGGAAAATCCCTCAAGAGTGTGGCCTGATAAGGAAAGGACGGGGCAGGGCGTCCAGCCCTGGGCCCCGCACCACAATATTCATGCAGGGCCCATTTCCAGTCACTCTTGTCGCTATTTACCCCGAGAAATTTCCAACAAGAGTGCATATTCATTGAATAAAAACCATGCTCTATCCTGAGCTGTGTCCGCCAGGGAAAGCCTTGAAGACTCATCCCCGGACCATCTGGCATCTCCTGATGCCGATAACCCCATTTATCGGCATCAGGATTGCGCGGCACCGGGCCAGCCTCACTCAACAAGACTCACAAGCACCATCATGACTCATCCGTCACTGCCACCTGCCATGCCGTTGTTCGATAATCTGCTCCATTTGGAGGCGGGCAACCCCCAGGTCAACCAGTATCTGGCCACTCTCAGCCTGGGCAATGTTCCCGATGCCGGCCTCGTCTATGAGCTGGCCGTCGACTGGCTGCTGGAGCAGCGCCACAGCGAGAACAACTACAAGACCTACCGCAGCGAGCTGACCACCTTCCTGCATTGGTGTTTCTGCGAAGTGGCCATCAGCCCCAAGGATCTCACCAGGCGCATCATGATGCGCTACCTGGACTACTGCCAGGCACCGCCACAGGCGCTGATCGCATACCGAAACGTAGCCCAGTTCGTACTCGACAAGGAGTGGGGAGAGCGGCTGCCCAACCCCTTGTGGCGACCGTTTCTCGGCAAGCGGGAACTGGGCCGCGAGCTGCCATATCGCCTGAGCGAGCAGGCGATGAAAACCAAGCTCGCCATACTGTCGGCCTTCTTTCAATTCCTGATCCAGGAGGAGTACATGGACCTCAATCCTGCACTCTTGCTGCAACGGGTCAAGCGGCCGGACAGCCAGGACGCCGGTGAAGAGGCCCAGTCCTTTACCGAATTGCAGTGGTCCTATGTGATGCAGGCTGCCGAACAGTTGGCAACCGAATGCCCGGCCCAGCATGAACGCAGCCGATTTCTCATCTGCCTCATGTACGCCTGTTATCTGCGTATCTCCGAGGTGGCGGCCAGACCGGGCTTCAGCCCCGTCATGAGCCAGTTTCGCCGCGACAGCAAGACCGGGGTCTGGGGTTATGACATACCGCGCAGCAAGGGTGGCAAACGCCGCACAGTGGCCGTCTCACAAGCCTTGCTGGATGCATTGGCACGCTATCGCACCTTTCTTGGGCTCTCGCCGCTGCCAGCCCCGGGCGAACAGACGCCGCTCTTCGTGCGCCACAAGGCGGCCGCCCATGGCCGTGAGCAAGGCGAGCTCAATGCCAATCTCGGCATCCGCCAACTGCGGGACCTGGTGATGGCGGTCTTCGAGCAAGCAGCCAACCAGGCCGAGCAGGATGGCTTTGCTCAGGATGCCGCCGAGATGCGCACCCTGACGCCACACTCCATCCGCCATACCGGCATCACCCACGACATCAATCTGCATGGCCGACCGCTGTCACACGTGCAAGCCGACGCCGGACACGACAGCATAGACACCACCTCCAAATACCTGCACACCGGCAACAGCGAACGGCACGAGAGTGCCAACCATAAGCCTCTGAATCGCCTGCATGAATGAGTGCCGGTACGCAGACTGCGCAAAAAGCATCAGTGTATCGGCCAAGTGCCAGATTGCGGGAAAATATGCCTGCCAGTCACCTCTCAACTAAACCGCGCATAATGTATATTATGTTAAATGATGTATGCTTGATTCCTGTTACCGCCAATTGAACTGTGTATAATGGAAACAATTGATCCTATCCCCGACCGGATGTCTTAAGTGGCTGAATTAACATCAGAACAATTAAAACCCGCTTTCACGATTGAGCAGTTCCCCACGCTCAGCGAGCTCGAACCCATCCCTTTTGCCGCCCTGCAACCCAGAGCAATTTCCGGCATCAAGCGACTGGCCAGTTTTGATGGTGACTGCCCGGTCATGTTGCTCAATGGATTCCCGGGTGCAGATTATGAGAGTGTCTGCCAGACCTTGATCGCCTCTTCCAATGGCAAGGATGGCGACCTGTTCGATCTCTGCTACACCGAAAACCTCAACAACCCGTTCAAGCCTATCTGGCTACGCCTGCAACCCGGTACCGGGTTTGAATTCTGCGAGATGGTTGGTGAACTGCTCAAGCTGATGAGCCATCATCTGGATGCCGAGCGCCTAGTCACCCGCATCATCCGCAAGCAGGAAAATGACCCCAAGATCGTGGACTTTCTCTCCGATCTGGCGGCGCACGTGGCCCAGGGGCTCGAATTCCAGCACCCGGTGCTCATCAACCTGCTGATCCATCACGAAGAGCAGCAAGCCCCCGTCATCTATGGTCGGGACTTGAACTGGGACACTCTGTTTGGCTCCATCAACTACCAGACCGAGCAAGGCTCCGTCTATGCCAACCAGCACTTGCTGGAGCCGGGCCTGCTGCGGGAAGCCAACGGCGGCTACCTCATCTTGCAACTCGACGAGCTGCTCGATCAGCCCCATCTCTGGTTCAAGCTCAAGAACGCCATGCAAAAAGGCGAGCTGGACTGGAATGCCTATCAGGAAGGCAAGACCCTGACCCCCTTCTTCACCCCAGAGGCCACGCCTATCCGGTTCAAACTGATCCTGGTGGGCGACCGGCTGGATGTGGCCGAATTCCAGATGCTGGACAGGGACATGTCCGAACGCATCTTCCTGCGCGCCGATCTGGTGTCCGAGGTGAACATCGAAGAGGACTTGCCCGAGTTTCTGCAATACTTGGCCTGGCTGCGGCTGCGCTGGAACCTGCTGGACTTCACTCCGGGTGCCCTCCTCGCCCTGTGTCGCCATGCCAGTCGTCTCTGTGACCATCAGGAGTGGCTCTCCCTCTCGGAGGTGCAGCTCAGCGCCATCATGCGCATGGCTGACAGCCTGGCCCGGGAGCTGGAGGCGGAGAAGGTGACCGACGAGCACATACTGCTCGCCCTGGAGGAGCAGGATTACCGTCTCAACTACCTGGTGGAACAATCCGATCAGGGGGTCATCGATGGCCAGATCCTGCTGCAGACCGACGGTGAAGAGGTGGGCCAGATCAACGGCCTCTCCGTCATCCAGGTGGCCGGTCATCCCTATGACTTCGGTGAACCGGTACGACTGACCGCCACTGTGCATCTGGGGGATGGCGACGTGGCCGACATCGAGCGCAAGGCTGAGCTCGCCGGCCACATTCACGCCAAGGCGATGATGATCATCCACGGCTATCTCTCCAACAAGTTCGGCGCAGAGAACCCCTCGCCGCTCTCGGCAAACCTGGTGTTCGAGCAGTCCTATCACGAGATTGACGGCGACAGCGCCTCCCTGACAGGTCTGTGCGCCCTGCTCTCTGCCCTCGCCCGCCAACCCATCTCCCAGCGTTTCGCGGTAACCGGCGCGGTCGATCAGTTCGGCAACGTGCAGGCTGTCGGTGGCGTCAACGAGAAGATCGAAGGCTTCTTCCGGGTGTGCAAGATCCATGGCATCACCGGCAAGCAGGGCATTATCCTGCCCGGTACCAACGCCCAGCAGCTCAACCTCTCCGATGAGGTGATTGCCGCCGTCGAAGCGGGTCAGTTCCATATCCACCCGGTGGATCATGTGGAAGAGGCCATCGAATTGTTGACCGGCTGTGTGGCCGGAGAGCCTGACATGCCGGACACCCTGTTTGGCCGGATTCAGGACAGACTGGATGAACTCAATGGCACTGCACCCAAGAGTGGCGTGCTGCGCAACCTGCTGGGCCGTCTATTCGGCCTCTAAATAAAGTGATCGGAGTTGTTTAGCGAACAACTGTAAGCTAAATTGACCCGGCTTTGACCCATATGAAGGATAAACAGCGTGACCCTAGATAACGACACCACTAATCCCCGCCTCTCCCTGTGTGAACAAGGTAAAGAGTCGTTTACCCGTGAAGAGCTGCTTGCCTGCAGCCGTGGCGAATTATTTGGTGAGGGTAACAGCCAACTGCCCGCCCCCAACATGCTGATGATGGATCGCATCGTCAAGATCAATGACAACGGTGGTGAGCACGGCAAAGGCGAAATCCTGGCCGAACTCGATATCACTCCGGATCTCTGGTTCTTTGACTGCCATTTCCCTGGCGACCCCGTCATGCCGGGCTGTCTGGGGCTCGACGCCATGTGGCAACTGGTCGGTTTCTTCCTGGGCTGGAAAGGCGGTCCTGGCAAGGGACGCGCTCTGGGCGTGGGCGAGGTGAAATTCACCGGCCAGATCCTGCCGACCGCCAAGAAAGTGACCTACAAGATCACCTTCAAACGCGTCATCAACCGCAAACTGGTGATGGGGATTGCCGACGGCGTGGTCGAGGTGGATGGTCGTCCGATCTACAGCGCGACCGACCTGAAAGTGGGCCTGTTCAAAGACACCACCGCATTCTGATCTGCTCTGACCCGGTCAGAGAGTGACAACGTAAAGGGGCCGCCATGGCCCCTTTCCTTTTGTAATGAGTGATGAAGTCTCGGTTACTTCATGAAGAGGCCTGAGCCTCGCCCCTCCATGGCGTCGCGCCAACCACCAAGCCAGTGCCCTCTGGCATCCAGGCATTGATACGGACACGCTTCTTTCTGTTTGCCGACTACGCCAGCCTGATAACCACGAGCGCGAGCTCTCTCCAGACGGTCCCGTTTCTGTCTCTTCATCATCTACGACCCTCTTCGTGGAACAAAAAAGCGACCAAGTTTTCACCGGTCGCTTTCATCTTTACCCCAGGGGGGAAGCAGGGTCAAACAAAAAATTCCATGCTATTCAGACGTTGTGACACAAGATACTGAACTGCATTAATTTTTGATGACGCATTTTTTATCGCTGGTAACGGCGCAGCCAGGCGAAGGGCAAGGCCAGCAGTGTCAACCAGAACAAGCTGCCACCACCGCCATCTTCACCATCCTGACCGGTCTGGTTGTTGACCGGCGCATTGCTGACCACATAGTTGGCCGGTGTGTTGCCCTGATAGTCCGCCACGGTCGGCGTCAACTTGACAGCGACCACGGTCGCGTTGGTACGCAGGTTCAGATCGCTCTCGCTGTTATAGCGATAGGCGGTGGCGGCTATGGTGCCATCGCTGCTGATACCGCTGGCGTAAGCAATATGGTAATACTTGCCATTCTGGGCACACTGCTTGGCGCCGGCATCATCCAGACCACAGATCAGGTCGTTCAGGTACCAGTTGTTGTTCGGGGAGGCCGCATTGAGCAGGAAGGCTTCCTGCATGCGGTTGGTGCCGTTGGCCACAGGCTGGGTCTGATGACGGGAGTCACGCCAGCCGACCACCATGTTGTGATCGTTGATGGCCGCGCCCTCGGAGCCGGAGCCGGAGAGCGGCTTGTCCTGCAAGGGTATGGTTGCCGCCGAACTCGGATTGTTCAGATTGAAGAGGAACATCTCGGTCGGCCGGTTCTGACCCTTGTTGATGCTGTAACGCTGGTTGCCGATCACATAACCATTCTCGTTGACAGACACCGCCCAGCTATTTTGCAGCACACTGTCATCCTTGCCCGGCTCGCCATCGGGCAGCGGGATTATCTTGGTGGTACCCACAGTGCCGGCATCGAGATCCAGGGTCCAGTAACTGGCCAGGTTGCGGCCGTCGAGATCCCCCGAACCCACTTCACCGGTGGAGCTGTAGCCCACGCCGTACAGGGTGCCATTGAACGTCGCAGCACCGAAAGCAGAGGCCGTCTGCAGCACTTCGTCGCGTTGACGGCCATACGTACTGGCCTGCATCAGCTTGTTGAAGCCACCTGAGCCATTGAGCAGCCAGAAGCTGGCCTGGGTATCGACCCCGGGACAGTAACGGAAGTCGCCGTATTCGTCGTCATTGCCTGCGAAACACCAGTTATAGAAGTCACCGCCCACGTTGTGGCGGTACTTGCCGCTGGCGGCCGTGCCGGTCACCAGGTACTGACCGTTGTCCAGTTTCTTGATGCTGGTCGGGACACTCAGGCTGTGGGTGCTGGCGGCATCTTTCAGCTCAACCGTGTTGCCATCCCCCGCGACCGCAAAGGCGGTGCGCAATTTGCCATTCATCTTGTAGCCCACCTGGGTGTCCGGTGTCTCACCCAGTGCCGTCACCAGACCATCTGTCTCACTGCTGACGACATAACCGACGCCGCTGCGCTGATCGACACCATCAAGGAAGTCACGGCGCCACTGGTAGGCAAACCCGGGGTTGTCATTCCAGAAGGAGTCACAAACGGAGCTTGAGAGGAAACAGCCCTGCTCAAAGCGGAAACGATCGACCAGGAAGTCGGCAGAGCGCACGGTCGAGAAGTACTCGGCCATGTTGTTCTTGGTGTTGATCCCGATGAGTCCGCTGCCATCGGCACTGATCCCGCTGGCATATCCTTTGACTTCGTCATCGACAATGGTGAAGAAGGAGCTTTGTGCCGCCTGCGCGTTGAGGCTGGCGCCGACCAGGATGGCCAGCATGGATAATTGCTTTTTCATCTACTTCCTTAGTCTTGATGTTTCAACGCTTCCAACTCCTCCCAACGGGAGAAGGCGTGTTCCAATGCGGACTCTGCCGCATGCAATGCATCGAGTTTGGACTGGGTCTGCTCCGCTGGCAGGGAGAAGAACCCGGGATGGTTGATCTCCGCCTGCAGGGCATCGAGTTCCGTTTCCAGCTGCTCCAGCCGGGCTGGCAGATTATCCAGCTCCAGTTGCAACTTGTAAGAGAGTTTGCGTGTTTTTTTCGCCGGCTCAGCCGCCAACACGACAGGCTCTGCCACTTTGGCCGCAGTTGCCTTGGCCGCCTGTTGCTGACTCTGCAGGGCGCGGGTGGCCATCATGTCTGCATAGCCGCCCACATAATCGCTGATCCGCCCGTCCCCTTCAAACAGCCAGCAGCCGGTCACCGTATTGTCGATGAAGCGGCGATCGTGGCTGACCAGCAGCAGGGTACCGGGGTAATCGGTCAGCAGCTCTTCCAAAAGTTCCAGCGTTTCGACATCCAGGTCGTTGGTTGGTTCATCCAAAATCAACAAGTTACTGGGTTTGAGGAACAGCTTGGCCAACAGTAGACGGTTTTTCTCGCCCCCTGACAAGGCCTTGACCGGGGTCCGCGCCCGTTTGGGCTCAAACAGGAAGTCCTGCAGGTAGCCCAGGATGTGGCGGGAGCGGCCACGCACCATCACTTCCTGCTTGCCCTCCCCCACGTTGTCCACCACGGTCTGCTCGGGATCGAGCTGCTCGCGATACTGATCGAAATAGGCCACTTCCAGGTTGGTGCCGCCCTTGACCCGCCCGCGGCTCGGCTCGAGCTGACCCAGCAGGAGCTTGATGAGGGTGGATTTGCCGCAGCCGTTGGGGCCGACCAGCGCAATCTTGTCGCCCCGCAGCACCTGCAGATCCAGCCCCTGGAACAGGGTGCGATCACCAAAGTCCAGGCCGAGCCCTTCGGTCTCGAACACCAGCTTGCCGGAGCGGTTGACGTCGTCCAGCTGCAGCTTGGCCTTGCCCTGCAGCTCGCGGCGCTGGGAACGTTCCATGCGCATCGCCTCAAGGGCGCGCACCCGCCCTTCGTTGCGGGTGCGGCGGGCCTTGATGCCCTGACGCACCCACACCTCTTCCTGGGCAAGCTTGCGGTCGAACTCGGCGTTTTTCAGCTCCTCGACCCGCAGCCACTCCTCCTTCCCTTGCAGGTACTGATCGTAATTGCCGGGCCAGGAGGTGATGGCGCCCCGATCGAGATCGATGATCCGGGTCGCCAGCTTGTGGATGAACTCCCGATCGTGGGAGATGAAGACGATGGCGCCGCGAAAATCCTTGAGGAACTCTTCCAGCCAGTTGATGGCGTCGATGTCCAGGTGGTTGGTCGGCTCGTCCAGCAGCAGCAGATCGGGGTCGCAGGCGAGCGCACGGGCCAGGGCCACCTTGCGCAGCCAGCCACCGGATAAACTGTCGAGGGTCACGTCGGGATCCAGCCCCAGCAGGGTCAGCACCTGATTGATGCGGGTCTCGAGCTGCCAGCCGTTCTGGTAGTCGAGCTGCTCCTGCAATTCGCTCATCTTGCGGATGTTGGCGTCGGAGGGATCATGGCCCAGCTCCAGGGAGATGTGGTGGTACTGCTTGAGCAGCTCCCCCACCCCGGCCAGCCCTTCAGCGGCATAGTCGAACACGGTCAGCTCGCTCGAGGCGGGCGGATCCTGCTCGAGACGGGTCACCTTCAAGTCCTGCTGCAACACCAGACGGCCGTCATCCAGAGACAGCTCGCCCGCGATGACCTTCATCAGGGTGGACTTGCCCGCCCCGTTGCGGCCCACCAGACAGAGGCGCTCGCCGCGCTCTATGGTCAGCTCGGCGTTGTCGAGCAGCGGGAAATCACTGAACGACAGACAAGCGCCGTGCAATGTCAAAAGTGCCATGTTTGTTCCTTGTTACTTATGAAAAAACGGGCGGCAGACTCTGCCCCCGTTTCATCGTCAAATCAGTCTCACCCCTGACGGGCAAGCCAGCCCTTGAGCTGTGCCAGGGTGAAGGGCCAGCCCAGTTCGCGGCCGGCGTCATCCCGCAGCACCGGGATGCGCACCCGGTAGGCCGCAAGCCACTGCTCGTCCTCCAGGATGTCGCACTGGCGAGTATTGGCGGCAAGGCCAGCCTCCTCCACCAGCGCCCAGGCCTGTTCGCACAGGTGGCAGCCGTCGGTGTGAAACAGGGTCAGCATCAGGCCTGCGTCTCGGCGTGGGTGATGATCCAGCAGTTGTGGATATGCTGGTTGCGCTCGAAATCCTTCGGCCGGGTCTTGCCGGTGATGTTCTGGGCCTTGAGGCCAGCGGCCTCGAGACCGGCCAGATCCATCTTGAAGTGACGCTTGTTGTTGGAGAACACCAGGGTGCCGTCCGCCGCCAGCAGGCGCTTGAGGTGCTGCATCAGCAGCAGGTGATCCCGCTGCACGTCGAAGCTCTCGTCCATCCGCTTGGAGTTGGAGAAGGTGGGCGGATCGATGAAGATGAGATCGTACTGATCCTCGGCCTCGGAGAGCCACTTCAGGCAATCGGCCTGGACGAACTTGTGCTGACGGCCCACCAGCGAGTTGAGCCGCATGTTGTCCTGCGCCCAGTTGAGGTAGGTGTGGGACATGTCCACCGTCGTGGTTTCGCTCGCCCCGCCAAGGCCCGCGTGCACGGTGGCACTGCCGGTGTAGGCGAACAGGTTCAGGAAGCGCTTGCCGCGGGCCATCTGACCCAGCATGCGACGGGTCTGACGGTGATCGAGGAACAGGCCGGTATCCAGGTAGTCGTAGAGGTTGACCCACAGACGGGCGCCGTACTCCTGCACCTCCATCCGGTGCTGCTCTTCGGAGAGCTTCTGGTACTGCTGCTTGCCTTCCTGACGCTCACGCACCTTCAGGATCACCTTCTCGCCGTCCATGCCGGTCACCTTGATGGCGGCCTGCACCATGTCGAGCAGACGCTGACGGGTCTTCTGGGCGGGGATGTCCTTGGGCGCGGCGTACTCCTGCACCACCAGGTAGTCCCGATAGCGGTCGATGGCGGCGTTGTATTCCGGCAGGTCGGCGTCATAGAGGCGATAGCAGTCGATCCCCTCCTTGCTGGCCCACTTCTCGAGGGTCTTCAGATTCTTGCGCAGGCGGTTTGCAAAGTCCTGGGCCACCTCTTTCTGGGAGGCCACGGAGTCGAGCGCAATCTGGTAGTTGCGCAGCTGGCACTCCAGTGCCCCGTTGAACAGGCGATACTGCTTGTCCGCCCGCAGGCGCAGGCAGCTCAGGAGCTCAGGGGAGGCAGACAGTATGGTGACCTTCCAGCCCTGGAAGCTGCGGCGCAAGGCATCGCCCAGGGCCTGGTGCACTTCCAGCAGGGCCGGGAACTCCCCCAGACGCTCGCCATAGGGCGGGTTGGAGATCAGCATGCCGATCTCGCGGGCCTCCCCTTCCACTGCAGGCATCGGCAGCGGGTTCTCGAGCGCGGTCACGTCGGCCTGCTTGAAGGTGATGAGGTGGGCCACCCCGGCCGCCTTGGCGTTGTCGCGGGCCTTCATCAGCACGCGAGGGTCGGCATCGCAGCCAAACAGCTTGGCTTCGCAGCGCTGCATGCCGCGCTTGGCGCGCACCTGGGCTTCCATCATCAGGCTCTGCCACAGTTCGCCATCGTGTTGCAGCCAGCGATCGAAACCGAAGCGTTCGCGGCGCAGGGCCGGCGCCATGTCGGCGGCGATGAAGGCCGCTTCGATGAGCAGAGTACCTGAGCCGCACATGGGGTCCATCATGGGCTCGCCGGTCCAGCCGCTGCGGGCAATCATGGCGCAGGCCAGGTTCTCTTTGAGCGGCGCCTCGCCTGTGCCCTGACGGTAGAAGCGCTGGTGCAGCGCAGGGCCGGACAGGTCCAGGGTGATATTGGCCTTGCCCTTGCCCAGGTGCGCCATGATGCGGATGTCCGGCGACTTCTTGTCGACGTCCGGGCGCACATGGCCGCGCTTGGTGAAGCGATCAACGATGGCATCCTTGATCTTCAGCGCGCCGTACTGGGTGTTGCGAATGGCCGGGTTGGTACCGGTGAAGTCCACGGCGATGGTGGCAGTGCCGGGGAAGTGCTCTTCCCAGGGAATGGTGTGGGCACCGAGATAGAGATCCAGATCGTCGTTCATCTGGAATTCGGAGAGCACCAGCACGATGCGGGAGGCAAAACGGCTCCACAGACAGGCCTTGTAGCCAATGGCCAGTTCGCCTTTGAAGTGGACGCCGGCCACGGTCTCACGGACCTGCTCCGCGCCCAGGGTGGTCAGCTCGACGGCCAGCAGGTTTTCCAGCCCCTTGGGGCAGGTTGCAAAAAATTCTTTCATCACGCTCACGGGGATGCCATAAAAATAGTGCCGCATTATACCTTATCGGCCCGCACTCGGCATCCGAACCTTGGGGTTCGCGCGAATATAAAGGGGCTGGCCGGCGCAATCCCCTCCGTTCTTGCTCTTGTCGCCAGCACAGAGGCGCGTGCAAGACGATGCAACGCAATATCCAGTGCAGAAGGGCATGCGCCAAACGGCGACGAATTGACTCAAGGAAGGTGCCGCAACGGCATGGGAGAGACGAGCGATAAATAACCGGTGTCGGTTATTTCGAGGGCGTATGAATATCAACCAAAAATAACGAGCAGAGGCAGTATCAGCTGACCTGTCGATATTGTGCGTGGACACGAGTCCTGGTCTGCATCCGGTTATTCATCACCTTGATCACCGCGAACCTTGGCAGGATCTTGCTGGCGGTCAGCACCAGTTCCTCGGTCAGGTTCAGGCAGACGCTCGCCTGATCACCGGCCTCGATGACCATGAACTCTCCCCTGCCATGGGGAGTCTCCATCCACACCAGGGCGCCCATATCCGGAATAAAGTGAGTCTGCTGTTCATGAAAGAACCAGCTTTGTGGCATCAGGGGTTTATAAAAGCGACTGACGGCGATGGCATTGAGTACCAGCTGAACCTGATGGGGAACACTCCAATCGAGTTCGGCGGCCTTGTCCATCAGCTGATAATAGAGGGCGGCATCGTCGACGCAAAAAGGCTGGGTCGTGAAGGAGCTGGGAACGAGCTGTCGCCCCTTATATTCGGTGGCGAATATCATGCGATCGGATAAATCCAGCATCAGACGGTCATCCTGAGCATCATAATGCCACTGCCAATTGTCATTGGGTTGGATACACATGGAGTTGCCCTTACTTAAGCCGTTCCTCGACTTTATTCCATGTCGAGAATTTGAGCAACTTTAAATAAGGGCAACCGGTTATCTTTTAAATATGGGTAACGATCTCTTTGACCAGACTCGGACCCTTATAAATAAAGCCGCTGTAAATCTGGACCAGACTGGCACCCGCCGCTAATTTCTCCCGGGCGGCCATGGCGCTGTCAATACCGCCCACCCCTATGATCGGCAGAGCCCCATTGAGGGCCTTGGCCAGCAGGCGGATCACCTCTGTGCTCTTGTGCTGGAGCGGACGACCACTAAGACCCCCTGCTTCACCGGCATGGGGCATGTCATAAATCATGTCGCGCTCCAGGGTGGTATTGGTGGCGATGACGCCATCGATCCCGTTTTTGATCAAGGAGGCGGCAACCTGATTAATTTCATCCAGGCTGAGGTCGGGGGCAATTTTAACGGCTAGCGGCACGTACTTCTTATATTGCACGGCCAGCTCCTGCTGGCGCACCTTGAGGGCAGCCAGCAATTCATCCAGCGCCTCTCCATATTGCAGCGAACGCAGCCCCGGGGTGTTGGGGGAAGAGATATTGACGGCAATATAACCGGCATGATTATAGACCTTGTCCATGCAGATCAGATAATCGTCCTTGCCCTGCTCGATGGGAGTGTCCTTGTTCTTGCCGATATTGATGCCGATCACCCCCTGATATTTGGCCTCTTTCACCTTGGCCACCAGATGATCGACACCCTTGTTGTTGAATCCCATCCGGTTGATGATCCCTTCCGCCGGAATTACCCGGAACAACCGCGGCTTGTCATTTCCACTCTGGGGCTTGGGGGTCACAGTCCCTACTTCAATAAAACCGAACCCCATGGCACCAAATGCGTCGATACACTCCCCGTCTTTATCGAGACCGGCCGCCAGTCCCACCGGATTGGCAAAATTAAGCCCCATGACAGTGACGGGGCGTTGGGGGAGTGAATGACGGAAGAAACAATCGAGCGGTGTACCGAGAAGGCGGGGCAAATACTTGATGGAGAGATCGTGTGCCTGTTCGGGATTGAGTTTGAACAGAAAATGCCTGGCGAGGGGGTACAGCATGTTTGCTCCTTAAAAAAGCCCCGGCAACTGGCCGGGGCTTTTGGGGTTATGCCGAGGTTCGGCAATTCAACTGGAGCAGGTTCAACTCTCGCAAGGCCACCGAGAACTTGGCGAACTCGTGAGTACTCGTGGTCTTGAAGTCGGCCAACATGTGGGTCCAACGGGACAAGAGTTGCTCATGCTCCGAAATCCAGTCGGCCAGTATGGTAGCGCATTCTCCCTGCTCTTTGCACCCTTCCAGTACCACTGAGGTGAGGCTGCGTTGCTGCCAGTCCAGATCCTCGCGGAAGGAGGCCCGGGCCATCGCCTGCCAGTGGTTGCCCACCGGTTGATGGTTGATCTGCTCGAGGAACCAGTGCAGATCGAGCTTGGCGCCGAGACGGTAGTAAACGTTGGCGGCGCGCAGGATGTCGGTCTTGTGCTCCGCGGCAATCTGCGCCAGATCCAGGCTGGAGAACAGGCTGCTCATATGAGCCACCTGACGGGCGATGGCTTCCGGCACCTGTTTGGCCACCAGGGCGGCGACGGCCTGGCGATGCTCGGCCACTTCGCTCTCGTCCATCACCTCGTAGAGGTGCTCCCCCAGGGTCTCGAAGGCCGGACGGAAGAAGGCTATGTTCTCGCCGATGCTCCAGGTGCGGTTGCGGGCGCGCAGGAACCAGCGGGTGGCGCGGCGCACGATGCGGCGGCTGTAGAACATCAGCTCGAGCTGGGTCTCGGCACTCACCAGGTTGTCACACCCTTCGATGTCACGCCACAGGGTACCCAGACCAAATACCTCACGGGCCATGGCGAAGCAGCAAGCCACTTCGGCTACCGAGACACCAGTCTCGTCCTTCATCCGGCTGGCGAAGTTGAGCCCCATGTCGTTGACCAGCATGTTGGCCACCCGGGTCGCGATGATTTCGCCGCGCAGCGGGTGCTGAGCCAGCTCGGCACCGAACTGCTGCTGCAACTGGGCCGGGAAGCTGGTGACCAGCATGTTGGCGAGGAAGGGCTCCTCGGTCACTTCCGGGCAGTTGAGCTGCTCTTTCAGTACCATTTTGCCGTAGGCCACCAGCACCGCCAGCTCGGGACGGGTCAGCCCCTGCCCTGCTGCCATCCGCTCGGAGAGCTCCTCGTCGGAGGGCAGGAACTCCAGCGCACGGTCCAGCTTGCCTTCCCGCTCCAGCCCCTGGATGAAGCGTTGCTGCTCTTTCAACTGCTCGGCGCCACGGAACGCCGTGACCGAGATGGACTGGGACTGGCGATAGGCGTTGGTGATGACGATCTGGGCCACGTCGTCGGTCATCTCGTACAGCATCTGGTTGCGCTGCTTGAGGGTCATGTCGCCGGCGGCCACCAGCTGGTTCAGCAGTATCTTGATGTTGACCTCGTTGTCGGAGCAATCCACCCCGCCCACGTTGTCGGTAAAGTCGGTGTTGATGTGACCGCCCTGGCTGGCGTACTCCACCCGACCGAGCTGGGTGAAGCCCAGGTTGCCGCCCTCTCCCACGATGCGGGCACGCAGGTCACGGCCATTGACCCGCAGCACGTCGTTGCTGCGATCCCCCACGTCGGCGTCGCTCTCGCGGGCGCTCTTCACATAGGTGCCGATGCCGCCGTTCCAGAGCAGGTCCACGTTGAGGCAGAGCAGCGCTTTGATCAGCTCGTTCGGGGCCATGCTGGCCTTGTCGGTGCCGAGCAGGGTCTGAATTTGCGGGCTCAGCTTGATGGACTTGGCGGAGCGCAGGAAGATGCCGCCCCCTGCCGAGATGAGCTCCCGGTTGTAGTCATCCCAGCTCGAACCCGGCAGCTCGAACAGCCGCTGCCGCTCGACGAAGCTCCTGGCCGCATCGGGGGTCGGGTCGATGAAGATGTGCATGTGGTTAAAGGCGCCCACCAGCTGGGTGTGCTCGGAGAGCAGCATGCCATTGCCGAACACGTCGCCGGCCATGTCACCTATCCCCACGCAGGTGAAGTCGGTGGTCTGGCAGTTGACGCCGATCTCGCGGAAGTGACGCTTGACCGATTCCCAGGCGCCGCGCGCCGTGATGCCCATCTTCTTGTGGTCATAACCGACCGAGCCGCCGGAGGCGAAGGCATCACCGAGCCAGTGGCCATACTCCTGGCTTATCTCGTTGGCGATGTCGGAGAAGGTGGCGGTGCCCTTGTCGGCGGCCACGACCAGGTAGTAGTCATCCTCGTCGTGACGCACCACGGATTTCGGCGGGATCACCTCCCCCTTGATGATGTTGTCGGTGACATCGAGCAGGCCGCGGATGAACAGGCGGTAGCAGGCCTTGCCCTCTTCCTGGATGACGGCGCGGGGCGCGCCCACCGGCATCTGCTTGCAATAGAAACCGCCCTTGGCGCCGACCGGCACGATGACGGTGTTCTTCACCTGCTGCGCCTTGACCAGCCCCAGTACCTCGGTGCGGAAGTCCTCCTTGCGATCGGACCAGCGCAGGCCGCCACGGGCCACCTTGCCCCAGCGCAGATGCACCCCTTCCACCCGCGGCGAGTAGACGAAGATCTCGAATTTCGGCAGCGGCAGCGGCATGTCGGTGATGCTGGAGGGGGCCAGCTTGAAGGAGATGTAGGGCTTGGCCTGACCCTCCTGATCCGGCTGGTAGTAGTTGGTGCGCAGGGTGGCGTCGATCATCTCCATGTAGCGGCGGATGATGCGATCGTCGTCCAGGTTCGCCACCTGATCCAGCTTGGCGGCGAGCTGCTCGTGCAGCTTGGCTAATGCCTTGGCATCTTGCGATGGCGCCTTGGCGTCCTGCTTGATGGCAGGATTGAGTCGCAGATCGAACAGGGTGAACAGCAGCTCTGCGATGTCGGGATAACGGGTCAGGGTCTCCTCGATATAGGACTGGCTGAAGGAGACGCCGGTCTGGCGCATGTATTTCGCATAGGCGCGCAGCACAGAGACCTGGCGACCGGTGAGGCCTGCCCCCAGTACCAGACGGTTGAAGCCGTCATCTTCCAGGGTCTTGTTCCAGATGGCGGCGAAGGCCTGCTGGAAGCGCTGCTGGCTCTGGGCCAGATCGAATGGCTGATCGCCGCGCAGCAGCATGGAGAAGTCGAGGATCCAGAAGATCTCGCCACTCGGGGTGCGCACCTGATAGGGCGTCTCACCGATGACGCGCAGCCCCATGTTTTCCAGCATGGGCAAGACGTCGGAGAGGTGGATGGGTTCGGTGCGGTGGAACAGCTTGAGACGCACCCGGCGATCGTTCTCTTCTTCCTGGGCACGGTAGAACAGCATGCCCAGCGGCTCGGCTTCACTCAGGCTATCGAGGGCCATGATGTCGGCCACGGCAGAGCCCGGCAGCACGTCTTCCTTGTAAGCACGAGGGAAGGCAGTGCTGAAACGGCGGCGCAGTTCGTTGCCTCGGGCTTCCCCATAATGGGAGAGCAGCACGGAGTCCAGGCGGTCGTCCCAGCTGCGGGCCGCTTCAATCAGGTTGTTCTGTACTTCGTTCACATCCACATCCACGTTGTTGTTGTTGACCCGCACTATGTAGTGGGTCCGTGCCAGTACGCCTTCGGTGAAGTAGACGTTGAACTCCACATCAAAGCTGCTGCCAAAATACTTCTGCAAAATTTGCTGGGTCTTGACCCGCAGCGCCGTGTTGTAGCGCTCCTTGGTGACATAGACCATGCAGGAGAAGAAACGGCCGTAGACGTCGCGACGCACGAACAGGCGCAGCATGTCACGCTCTTGCATCTCCAGCACGCCGAGGCCGGTGGCCAGCAGCTCCTCTTCACGGGCCTGAATAAGCTCGTCGCGCGGATAGGTCTCCAGCACGTTGAGCAACGCCTTGTAGGCGTGGGAGCCCTTCTCGTGACCGGAGGCGGCCATGATGCGCTCGAGGCGGTGGCTGATGAGGGGGATCTGGGTGGCACTGGTGTTGTAGATGGAGGAGGCGTAGAGACCGATGAAGCGATCTTCCCCCACCACCTTGCCGTGTTCGTCGAAGCGCTTGATGCCGATGTAATCCACATAGGCCGGACGGTGTACCCGGGACTTGGCGTTGGACTTGGTGAGGATCAGCAAGTCAGAGCTCAGGGCCGCGTGACGGGCGCTGGCGGGCATGCTGCCCAGGCGCTGGCCTTCGTCCTTGATGGAGTTCTTCATCAGGCCCAGGCTGGATTCCGGCTGGGGCAGGATCTCGTGATCCCCCTCCACCGCTTTCACGTCATAACGGCGATAGCCCATCAGGGTGAAGTTGTGGGCAGCCACCCATTTGAGGAAGGCGACGCAGGAGTCCACCTCGGCCTGGCTGACCGGGTTCTTGCGCTTGGGCAACTCCTCGATGATCTCGTTCAGGCGACCCAGCATGGGTTGCCAATCCCCGACCGCCAGGGCCACTTCCCTCGCCACCGAGTTGAGCTCGGCGGTCAGGGCATCCATCTGTTCCTCATCCGTAAGATGATCGATCTCGATGAGGAAGGCGGTCTCGACCGAGGTCTGGGAAGCCGTATTGTCGAGATCCAGGATGGCGCCTATCTTGCCTTCGCTGCCGCGAATGAGGTGCAGCGGCTGGTGTAGCATCATGTGGGCCGTGATGCCCCGACGCTTGAGGGCCATGCGGATGGAATCCACCAGGAACGGGGAGTCCTGCAGGATGATCTCGACGATGGTATGGGGAGACTGCCATCCGTGGCGGGTCAGCTCGGGGTTGTAGACCCGGATATAGGGCTCTGTGCTGGTGCGCTGGTTGAGCGCATTCCACAGGCTCAGCGCCGCCCCGTAGAGATCGCTGTCATTGCGATCGTGCAGGTCGGTGCTCGCCATGTTGCCGTAGAACTTGGCGACGAAGCATTCGACCAGGGAGGCGCTGTTCTTGGGCAATTTCTGATGGATCAGGCTGAGAACGTTTTCGAGCAGAACTGAGGTAGGGGCGTCTTTCAATGCCATTGCTAGTTTCCTTATCGGACGACATCACAGACACGGCGACATCCACCCAGGATGTGCGCCGGTACAGAGTTGCTGCGAAGTGTAATGAGTTGGATCAAGGAAGGCGAGCAAAGGTGATAACGGGATGTTAAAAACAAGGGGCAGATCACGGCTTGGGTTGTGATAAATTTTGCCAAGTCGCTAAAATTTAGAAAATCGCACTGCCTGTCAGTCGATTAACCGGATAGATAGTGACTTAAAGCAGATATTTACCCGGAATTGTGTTCATGT
This sequence comes from Aeromonas sp. sif0611, assembly GCF_019218845.1. Classification (NCBI taxonomy): domain Bacteria; kingdom Pseudomonadati; phylum Pseudomonadota; class Gammaproteobacteria; order Aeromonadales; family Aeromonadaceae; genus Aeromonas; species Aeromonas sp. sif0611. The sequence continues at coordinate 87,385 of NZ_JAHUWU010000001.1, forward strand.
TTTGTTAATTTATGCGTTTCGGGCTAACCAGACGTTCATCGTCCTGTATTTGGCGTCGCAAGCAGGCGTATTCCCCTCTATAGGACGCTCACACGAGTGGTTCGACTACGGCAAGCGACCCTTTCTAGGCAGAAACCTACGGAATGATCCAAGAAGGACATCGCTTTCTTAGAGAGTGAGCGGCACTCAGGAGAGCCTCTCCAGGCGAACAAAGCGGTGATCTTCCTGGGTGACCAGCCGAAAGTAGCCGTGCACCCCGTTGACGCTGACGAAGGAGCGGATCTTTTCCAGGCCCAACTCTATGGTCAACCCCTGCTCGGTGCGCACCACCAGCCGTCTGGCCTGGCCCTGGTACATCAGCATGATCTCGTCGCGGCTGAGGGCCAGCCGAAAGGTGTACTGCCTCATTCCCCCTCCTCTTGATGAAAAACGGGCAGGAGAACCTGGCTCCCCTGCCCGTGACCTGCAACCTTACTGCGCCAGTGCCTTGCTTACCTTCTCGAACAGATCCCGCGCCAGTCCCTCGAGGTTGGCCAGACGGGTCAGCTCGGCGCGGATAAGCGTCTTGCGCCCCTCATCCAGCCGCTTGAACTGGATGAGCGGGGTGATGAGGCGGGACGCCACCTGGGGGTTGACCTCGTTGAGCGCGATCAGGAGGTCGGTCAGGAAGCGATAGCCGCTGCCATCCACCGCATGGAACTGCACCTGATTGCTCATGGCGAAGCTGCCGATCAGGGCCCGCAACCGGTTCGGGTTGCGGATGCTGAAGGTGGGGTGGCTCATGGCCTGTTTCACCTCATCCAGCACGTCGGCGGCAGGCTTGCAGCCCACCAGGCGCAGCCAGTTGTCCAGCACCAGGCCGTCATGGGCCCACTTGCCCTCAAAATCGGCCAGCAGTGCGGCGCGGCATGGCAGTAGATAGCCGTTGGCCACCTGCAGCGCCGCCAGGGTGTCGGTCATGTTGTCGGCGGTTGCATACTGCTCGCGCACCAGCGCATCGGCATGCTCTGCATCCAGCGCCGCCAGATAGCCGAGTACCACCCCCTTGAGGGCGCGCTTGGCGGTGTCGGCATGGATCACCCTATACCTCGTCAGCCGCAGGCGCTCATAGGTAGCCGTCAGGCGCGCGCCGAAGGCCTCGGCGAGCTGGCCATGGATGGCATCCCGCACCCGATGGATGGCATCGATGTCGGCCACCTCGAACAGCTCGGCCAGGGTCGCCTCACCGGGCAGCGCCAGGATCTCCGCCTTGAGAGCCGAGTCCAGCTCGGCCTCGTCCAGAATGGCGACGAAGGCGGCCAGCAGGGTTTGGGAGAGCTCAACCCCCTGCCCCTGCTGCACCCGCACCACCCCGTCGATGACCGCCTTGTTGATCAGCATCTGGGCGGCATCCCAGCGGGCAAACTCGTTGCGGGCAAAGCGCATCAGGAAGGCGAGCGCCTCATCACTGTAGTCATAGCGCAGCTTGACCGGCGCGGAGAAGTCCCGCAGCAGGGAGGGCACCGGCTTGACCGGCACCTGATCGAATTCGAAGGTCTGCTCTTCTTCCAGCACATCGAGCACGTTGCCGATGGCCTTGCCCTGATACTGCAGCGCAATGACGGCACCCTGCTCGTCATAGAGTTCGATGTCGAGGGGAATGTGCAGTGGCAGCTTCTGCGGCTGATCCTGGGTCGGCGGCGTGTGCTGGCGCACGTGCAGACAATAGACGCCGCTTTCGGCATCGTATTCGTCGGTCACGGTCAGCTCGGGCGTGCCGGACTGGCTGTACCAACGGCGGAAACGGCCGAGATCCACACCGGAAGCATCCTCCATCGCCTGCACGAAATCATCGCAGGTGGCGGCCGAGCCGTCGTGACGCTCGAAGTAGAGGCGCATGCCGGCCTGGAACTTATCCTCACCCAGCAGGGTATGCAGCATGCGGATCACTTCAGAGCCCTTCTCGTAGACGGTCAGGGTGTAGAAGTTGTTCATCTCGATCACCACATCCGGGCGAATGGGGTGAGCCATGGGGCCGGCATCTTCGGCGAACTGCGGCCCGCGCACGGTACGCACGTTGTTGATGCGGTTGACGCCGCGTGAGCCCAGATCCGAGGAGAACTCCTGATCCCGGAACACCGTCAGCCCCTCTTTGAGACTGAGCTGGAACCAGTCGCGGCAGGTAACGCGGTTGCCGGTCCAGTTGTGGAAGTATTCGTGGGCGATGACCCGCTCGATGCCGTGGTAGTCACTGTCGGTGGCGGTCGCCGGGTTGGCCAGCACGAACTTGGAGTTGAAGATGTTCAGCCCCTTGTTCTCCATGGCGCCCATGTTGAAGAAGTCCACCGCCACGATCATATAGATGTCGAGGTCATACTCGAGGCCGAAACGCTGCTCGTCCCAGCGCATCGCGTTGATCAGGCTCTCCATGGCGAAACCGGCGCGATCGAGGTTCCCCTTGTCGACGAAGATCTCCAGAGCCACCTCGCGGCCACTTTGGGTAGCGTAGCTACCCCGCTCCACGTCAAAATCACCGGCCACCAGGGCAAACAGGTAGCTCGGCTTGGGGAAGGGATCCTGCCACTGCACAAAGTGGCGACCACCTTCCAGTTCGCCGCTGTCGACCTTGTTGCCGTTGGAGAGCAGGTAGGGGTATTTGGCCTTGTCGGCGCTGATGCGGGTGCTGTAGCGGGCCAGGATGTCGGGCCTGTCCAGGTAATAGGTGATGCGGCGAAAGCCCTCTGCCTCACACTGGGTGCAGTAGGCATCGCCGGACTTGTAGAGCCCTTCCAGCGCCGTGTTGGCGGCGGGGTCCAGATCCGTGACTATGGTCAGCACACATTCGGCAGGCAGGTTGAACAGGGTCAGACTGCTCTCCCCTTGCTCGAACTGGGTGAAGGGGACACCGTCCACGCTGACGCTGTGCAAGACCAATCCTTCCCCATCCAGCACCAGCGGCTCGTTGTGCTCGCCGTTGCGGCGCAGGCGGGAGATGGCGGTGACCCGGGTCAGGGGCTCCTGCAGTTGAAAATCGAGATCGATGCTGTCGATCCAGTAGAGGGGCGCCCGGTAATCCTGGCGATACTTGGCCGTCATGGCCTGGGAGTGATCGGTCATTATTGTGTGCTTCCACGCTTTGTTATTGACGTGTCAGAGGCTGTCACAACGATTCGGCAGGGTCAAATAGTTTGCATTCCGCCAAAAGAGAGGGCGACCGAAGTCGCCCTTGTATTCATGCTGATGCACCCTGGATTCTCAGCCCTTGCTGAGCCTCGCCAGATCCGCCGTGATGTTCGCGGCTTCAATCTGATACTCGTCAGGGGCCTCGAAATCGGTCGGCAGTTCATCCCGGCTCTTCACCGTCGGCTTGCCAAGACGGGTCAGTCGCTCGTTGGCTCGCGCCAGCGCCTTCTCGTCCTGCTTGGCCTGATCCGCCAGTCGCTCGGCTTCGTTCAGGGAGACCGACTTCTTGTCCTGATCCGCCTGATACTCCTTGATGTCCTGCAGCACGTAGGCAAATTCAGGATCCTTGGCGATCCGCGCCTCGTGAGCCGACTTCAACCTGGGCAGCAGACTGGAGAAGTCCCCCAGCTTGTCGTAACTGGCCGAAGCTATCTTGTCCCAGGGCAAGGCGTTGAACTCCCGGCTCTCCCCGGTCTCGTCCGGCGAGACCGCGGTCGGGAAGCCGATGTCCGGTGCCACCCCCTTGTTCTGGGTGCTGCCACCATCGATCCGGTAGAACTTGGCGATGGTGTACTGAACGTGACCCAGCGGCTGCTCGTAGAAGTCGTAGACCTTGGCGAGGCTGCGATGCTGCTGCACCGTGCCCTTGCCGAACGAGTTCTCACCGAGGATCAGGGCGCGGCCGTAATCCTGCATGGCAGCGGCGAAGATCTCGGAGGCCGAGGCGCTGTAACGGTCGATCATCACCGACATGGGGCCGCCGTAGTAGACGTTGCCGTCGTCGTCACCATTGACCGTGATACGGCCCATATGATCACGAATTTGCACCACGGGACCGCTGGCGAAGAACAGACCGCTCAGGGCCGAGGCTTCGGTCAGGGCACCGCCGCCGTTGCCACGCAGATCGACGATGAGACCATCGATCTTCTGCTTGTTGAGACTGGAGAGTTCCTTGATGACGTCGTCATGGAGATTGACGTAGAAGCTCGGGACCTCGAGCACCCCTATCTTCTTGCCTTCGGCGGTGATCACCTTGGACTTGGCGGCCCTGTCTTCCAGACGCACCTTGTCACGGGTCAGCTCAACCAGCTCGGTCTTGGCGGTCGCGCCCTTGCCGCGCTGGATCTCCAGCTTCACCTTGCTGCCTTTCGGGCCCTTGATGAGTTCGACCACATCATCGAGACGCCAGCCGATCACATCGACAATCTTGCCGTCGTCCTGCCCCACCCCGGTGATCTTGTCATCGGGCTTGAGGTGGTTGGACTTGGCTGCCGGGCCGCCGGGCACCAGGGAGCGGATGACGGTGAAGTCATCTTCCGCCTGCAGCACGGCCCCAATACCTTCCAGCGAGAGGTTCATCTCGGTGTTGAAGCGATCGGCGCTGCGCGGCGAGAGGTAGCTGGTGTGCGGCTCGATGGCACGGGCGAAGGAGTTCATGAAGAGCTGGAACACATCCTCGCTCTCGGTCTGGGACATCCGCTTGATGGCGTTGTTGTAACGCTTGCCAAGCAGCTCCTTGATCTCGGGCCACTCCTTGCCGCTGAGCTTGAGACTCAGGGCATCAAACTTGACCCGCTGACGCCACAGCTCGTCGAGCTCAGCCTCGTCTTTGGGCCAGGGAGCCCCTTCCCGATCGAAGATGTAATTGTCGGGCTGGGTGAAATCCAGGGGAGTGTCGAGCAGTTTGAGGGCGTATTCGAACCGCTCGTAACGCCGCTGCTGACTCAGGTTGAACATCTCGTAGGCCGGAGCCAGACGCCCTCTCTCGAGGTCGGTGTCAAAACCGGTACGGTACTTTTCAAAACGGCTGATGTCAGAGGCCAGAAACAGGTTGCGGCTGTAGTCCAGATTCTCCAGATATTTGTCAAAAATCACGGAGGAAAAGGCATCGTCCAGCTTGAACTGTTTGTAATGAGAGCGGGTAAACAGATTGGCAATTCGCTTGCTGGCCGTAGCATGTTGGCTCTCCTGAGCCAACACAGGCAAATCACTTTCCTTGAGCACCGGCTCGATGGCCTGTGCGAGCCCGGCGAGCGCCAGGCTACAGGCAACGAGGGAAAAACGAATCACGCCATGCTTCAACATTCGTCTCCTTAGAGAACCAGATGCTCGAACTTGACCCGCAACATCATGCCGGTCTGCAATTGAACCTGTACGTCATCCTTGGTCACTTCCTTGATGGTCGCAGGCACGGGAGATTTGCCCAGCACGACGCGCACGCCTTGATCCACTTTCAGGGTGGCGGCATCCACTTTGACCAGGGGAGCATCGGCTACAGGTGCGGCCTTGGGGGCAGCAGACTTGGGCTTGTCGGAGCGGGGCGCATCGGCCTTGCGCGGCGCGTTGCGGCGCGGCTGCTTGGGCTTGTCTTCCTTCTCCTTGGTGTTGGTACGGCGGCTGGCAAAGACACGCTCTTTGCTCTCCTTGAGCGCCTGTTTGGCATGCTCGATGTGCTCTTCGGTCAGCAGCTCACCGGGATTGCCATCCAGATCGACACGGGCCTGGCCAGCCTTGAGGCCATGCAGGTAACGCCAGCTGGAGGTGTATTGACGCAGAGCAGAGCGCAGCATGGTCTTGGAGACTCTCTCGTCATCAGCAAGACGCGCGGCCAGATCCTGGAAGATGCCAATCTTGAGTGGCTTGGCCTCTCCTTCAGCGATGAAGCAGGCCGGGAATTTCTCGACCAGGTAGGCAACGATCTCTTTACTGTTCTTCAGCTTTTCAGTGTTTTCCATGTATAACCTTGGCTTTCATATAGACGCACGGGCATGCCCGAACACAACAAAGGCCCTATTATAGAGAGCTTGGGACCTTTTGCGAACCATCTAGCAATGACTTAGAGCATGCTTTCCAAAATTTGCACCGTTTCTTCGAGGCCAATCCGGTCCTCCTGGTCGAAACGGTTAAAAATCGGACTATCCACGTCCAGCACCCCGATGATCTCACCACCGCGACGCAGCGGAATCACGATTTCCGAATTGCTGGCGCCGTCGCAGGCGATGTGACCCGTAAACTGGTGTACGTCGTCCACCAGCTGGGTCTTGCCCTCGGCCACCGCCGTGCCGCAGACGCCGCGGCCCACCGGAATGCGCACGCAGGCCGGCTTGCCCTGGAAGGGGCCGAGCACCAGGGTTTCCCCTTGCAACAGATAAAAACCGACCCAGTTAATGTCAGCCAGCTCCTGATTGAGCAGGGCAGACAGGTTCGCCAGGTTGGCAATCAGGTCGGGTTCACCCTCCAGCAGCGCCTGGGCCTGTTGGTTGAGGGTGCGATAAAATGCTTGTTTTTCAATCATGATTAAATGAACTTCACTCCTTGATAATGAATGCAAGGTACCGACCTGCCTGAAAAATTCAAATCAAATTTCACTTATCCCCCCTCCTGGGCCACAAACGTCAGCCTCCTGTCAGGGGGAAATTCCCAGTGTCAGTTGCTGGCGCTGGCCATTGCTCCACTCGATATTGAGCAGCCACTCCATGGTCTCAGTGGTGCAACTCCCCACCTGAGCGGCCCCCTGCCAGCCTCCCTCCTTCGCCTCGAATTGCACGGGAATGCGTCCCATGAACATGGTTCTGCCCTCCAGCCAGGCCTTGATGGGGGTGATGGCGGGAGAACCTCCCTGAAGACGCAGCACAAAGTCATGTTCAGGGCGGATCGGCAAGCCGTCTACGCTGGCCGTCAGGGGCTGATCGCCGACGAGAAGGGAACAACTGCTGTGGGACAGATCACAAATCTGATCATTTGTTGCCTTCGCCTCCCCGCTCGGCGGGCCCGAAAACCAGGTCCGATAGGCCATCAGGGAGAGCAAAATGGCCAAAACGATCGTCAAGTGCACGATTTTGCGTGAAGTGAGTCTCTCTTTCATGAAAAAACAGCCCTGTAAGGTACTTTAAAAATGCGATTTTCGTGATCTTGCGCAAGGTAAAAACTGGCGGGCACCAGACCCGCTGGAGCCAAATATATCACTGTTTGTACTGTTATTTTACCGGTCAGTTCAGTATCATTCTCAATGAATTTTCATTTAACCACCTTTTGCTTTTCCTTTTATTAACAGATGTTAACGAGAGGATTTTGCAAATCAGGGGTGAAAATGGCCCCGATTACCGGGCGAAAAACAAACAACAGCATCGGAAGCGGAATACAACGATGAGCCATACAACAAACCACCCTGAGTACAACTATACCGTTGTGCGCCAGTTCACCGTCATGACGATTGTCTGGGGAATTGTCGGTATGTCGGTTGGTGTACTGATCGCAGCCCAGTTGATCTGGCCTGCCCTCAACTTTGATACCCCCTGGCTGACTTACAGTCGCCTGCGTCCCCTGCATACCAACGCGGTCATCTTTGCGTTTGGTTGCAGTGCCCTGATGGCCACCTCCTTCTACGTGGTACAGCGCACCTGCCAGGCAAGACTGTTTGGCGGCCCGCTCGCCTCCTTCGTGTTCTGGGGCTGGCAGGCGATCATCCTCGCCGCCGCCATCAGTCTGCCACTGGGATACACCACCTCCAAGGAGTATGCCGAGCTGGAATGGCCCATCGATATCGCCATCGCCGTGGTCTGGGTGAGCTATGCCATTGTCTTCTTCGGCACCCTGGTCAAGCGCACCACCTCCCACATCTATGTGGCGAACTGGTTCTTCGGTGCCTTCATCATCACGGTGGCCGTGCTGCACATCGTCAACAACATGGAAGTGCCACTCTCCGGCATGAAGTCCTACTCCATGTACTCCGGCGCCATGGATGCCATGGTGCAGTGGTGGTATGGCCACAACGCGGTCGGTTTCCTGCTCACCGCCGGCTTCCTGGGGATGATGTACTATTTCGTGCCCAAGCAGGCGGGACGTCCGGTCTACTCCTACCGCCTCTCCATCGTGCACTTCTGGGCGCTGATCTCCCTCTATATCTGGGCCGGTCCGCACCATCTGCACTACACCGCGCTGCCTGACTGGGCCCAGTCCCTGGGCATGGTGATGTCCCTCATCCTGTTTGTCCCCTCCTGGGGCGGCATGATCAACGGCATCATGACCCTGTCCGGTGCCTGGCACAAGCTGCGCTATGACCCCATCCTGCGCTTCCTGATCGTGTCCCTGTCGTTCTACGGCATGTCCACCTTCGAAGGCCCCATGATGGCGATCAAGACGGTCAACGCCCTCTCCCACTACACCGACTGGACCATAGGTCACGTCCACTCCGGTGCCCTGGGCTGGGTTGCCATGGTATCCATCGGCGCCGTGTATCACCTGATCCCGAACCTGTTCGATCAGGGCCGCATGTACAGCATCCGCCTGATCAACGTCCACTTCTGGCTGGCGACCGTGGGCACAGTGCTCTACATCGTCTCCATGTGGATTTCCGGGGTGATGCAGGGTCTGATGTGGCGTGCGGTCAACGATGACGGCACCCTGACCTACAGCTTCGTGGAGGCGCTGCAAGCTTCCTATCCCTTCTACTTCGTGCGCTTCCTGGGTGGCTGCTTCTTCGTCACCGGCATGCTGCTGATGGCCTATAACGCCTATCGCACCGTCACTGCGCCCAAGGGTTCCCTGGAACCCGTCGCACAGCCAGCCTGATCTGAAGGGGTTTAAAGCATGAGCAACAACAACCGTCACGAAATTTTTGAAAAGAGCGTCCCCATGCTGGTGATAGGCATCATCTTTGCCATCAGCCTGGGGGGCCTGGTGGAGATCACGCCGCTCTTCTTCCAGAAGCAGACCAACGAGCCGGTGGAAGGCCTCAAGGCCTACACCGCCCTGCAGATGGAAGGACGCGACATCTACATCCGCGAAGGCTGCACCGTCTGCCACAGCCAGATGATCCGTCCGTTCCGCGCCGAAACCGAGCGTTACGGCCACTACTCGGTCGCCGGTGAGAGCGTGTGGGAGCACCCCTTCCTGTGGGGCTCCAAGCGTACCGGTCCGGATCTGGCCCGGGTCGGCGGCCGCTACTCCGACGACTGGCATCGCGCCCACCTCATCAACCCGCGGGACGTGGTACCGGAATCCAACATGCCCGCCTTCCCCTGGCTCGAGACCAACGTCCTGACCGGTGAGCTGACCGGCAAGAAGCTGGCGCTGTTCCGGGATCACTTCGGGGTGCCCTATACCGATGCCGACATCGAGGGTGCGTCTGAGGCAGTCAAGGGCAAGACCGAGCTGGATGCCCTGGTGGCCTATCTGCAATCACTGGGTCATGCCCTGAAATAAGGAGTCGGGATATGGATTACGGCACATTTCGCGGCCTGTACACCCTGCTGCTGATGATCATCATGATCGGCATCATCGTCTGGGCATACAGCAAACGCCGCAAGGCCTCCTTCGATGAGGCTGCCAACCTGGTTTTTGCCGATGACGAGCAACCCAGTGCTGATAACAAGAACGCAGGAGCGAAGCAATAATGAGCACTTTGTTTAGCATTTTTGTGACCGTCATAAGTCTGGGCACCATACTCGGCTGCTTCCTGCTGCTGATGTGGTGCATGAAGGACAAGATGGGGACCGAAGAGGGCAAGCCCATGGGGCACACCTTCGACGGCATAGAGGAGATCAACAATCCCCTGCCGAAGTGGTGGTCCTATATGTTCCTCTTCTTCATCGTCACCGGTCTCATCTACCTGCTCGCCTTCCCGGGTCTGGGCAACTGGAAGGGTCTGCTGGGCTGGCAGAGCTCCAACCAGGACGTTCGCTCCCTGGCCGAATCCAAGGCGGCGGCTGCCTCTGCCAAGGATGAAGGGCGCGCGGTGGAGTACGATCGGGAATTGGCCAAGGCCGACGAGGTCTATGGCGCCAAGTTCCGTGAGCTGACCTACCAGGCCGACGGCAAGAACTACAAGGAAATCACCGAGATCGCCAAGGACCCGGAAGCCCTGAAAGTGGGTCAGCGTCTGTTCCTGCAGAACTGCTCCCAGTGCCACGGCTCCGATGCCCGCGGTGGTCGCGGTTTCCCGAACCTGACCGACAGCGAATGGCAGTGGGGCGGAGCGCCGGATCAGATCAAGACCACCATCATGGGCGGTCGTCAGGGGATCATGGCCGCCTGGGGCGAGATCCTGGGTCAGGACGGGGTCAAGGAAGTGGCCTCCTACGTGCTGAGCCTCTCCGGCCGCAAGGTGGATCTGGTGGAAGCCAAGAAGGGGGAAGCCCGTTTCGCCATGTGCGCCGCCTGTCACGGCCCGGATGCCAAGGGCGGCATCGCCTTCGGCGCGCCGGATCTCACCAACAACACCTGGTTGTATGGTGGCTCCCGTCAGGTGGTTGAGCAGACCATCACCCATGGGCGTCACGGCGTGATGCCAGCCTGGAAGGATATCCTGGGAGAAGACAAGGTCCACCTGCTGGCGTCCTATGTCTACAGTTTGTCCCACCAGGCGCAGTAAAATAAGCAGTAACATGTGATAACCACGTGATTACGCAGCAAAAAGCCTCGACTCTTCGAGGCTTTTTGTTATCTTGTGTTGGCTAGAATCCCTCCATTTCGTTAACCATTTGTTTCGGTAGCACCATGACTCAACCCTGGTATCGCCAATTCTGGCCCTGGTTCATCATCGCCCTCCCCTGCGCCGCCGTGGTAGGCAGCATCGCCACCGCCATCATCGCCAGCAAGGATGGGGTCAACCTGGTGGCGGAAGACTATTACAAGCAGGGCAAGGAGATTAATCAGGATCTCAGCAAGTTCGATCGCGCCGAGGCCCTCGGCATCCGCGTCGAGCTCTCGGTCAGCGACAAGGAGCTGACCCTGAAGCCCCTGTCGGGAGCGATCCCCGCCGGTCAGGCGCTGCACCTCTCCCTGTTCCACCCGACCCTGGCCGGTCTGGACAGCGATCATCTGCTCACTGCCGATGGCAAGGGAGTCTATCGCCTGATGCTGGACAAGCCCCTCACCGGCAAGTGGCACATCCGGGTCGATGCCTTCAACCACGAGTGGCGCCTGCAAGAGACGGCGCAGTTGCCGACCAAGGCCCCAGTGGAACTCGATCCCAGGGGACGCTGAACCCTGGATGAGCGGCAGCGTTCATCCAGGCATGACGGTGTCCTCCCTTTTTTCGCCCACGCGGGCAGCTTCCAAGAGGGATAATGACCATGACCGGCTGTTTTCACTGTGGTGAACCGGTTCCCACTGGCAGTGACTTTACCCTGGAGATCAAGGGGATAGTGCAACCCATGTGCTGCCCTGGTTGCCAGGCCGTGGCACAGACCATTCTCGAATGCGGCCTTGCCAGTTACTACGAGCACCGCACCGCCCCCGGCATCAAGGGGGAATTGGTGCCGAGCGAGCTGGCGGCCCTCACCCACTACGATCTGGCCGAAGTGCAGCAGGAGTTCGTCACCGAGACGGGCACGCTGCGGGAGATCCAGCTCAGCGTGGAAGGGCTGACCTGCGCCGCCTGCGCCTGGCTCATCGAGCGCCACCTGATGGGGCTGCCAGGTCTGCATTATGTCAACGTCAATACCACCACCCACCGCGCCCGCATCAAGTGGGATCCGGACAGGCTCTCGTTAAGCGACATCCTCAAGGGGTTCGCCAAGATAGGCTACCGCGCCTACCCCTTCCAGACTCATCAGCAAGAAGCCCTCTACGCCCGCGAGGTGCGCAGCTACATGTTCCGCATGGCGCTGGCTGGTCTGGGCTCCATGCAGGTGATGATGTGCGCCGTGGCGCTCTACATGGATCTCTTCATCAGCGTGGAAGAGGAGTTCATGATCTACTTCAAGTGGATAAGCCTGCTGCTCTCCACCCCCATCATGATCTACTCGGCCCAGCCATTTTACGCAGGCGCCTGGCGCAGCCTGAAACAGGGCCACCTCTCCATGGATGTCTCGGTGTCGCTGGCCCTCATCGGTGCCTTCATCGCCTCCATCTGGGCCACCGTCTTCAACACGGGGGAGGTCTATTACGACTCCATCACCATGTTCGTCTTCTTCCTGCTGCTGGGGCGCCTGCTCGAGCTGAGGGTGAGGCGCAAGGCGTCCGAGTCCAGCTCCAACCTGGCGCGCCTGGTGCCCATCATGGCCACCCGCATCGATGCAGAGGGCGAACACGAGGTGCCCGCCAAGACGCTGCGGGTGGGGGACAGGGTCCGGGTGCTGGCCGGTGCCACCCTGCCCGCAGACGGCATCATCACCCAGGGGCAGGCCAGCCTCAACGAAGCCATGCTGACCGGCGAGCAACTGCCCCTGCTCAAGCAGGCGGGAGATCCCGTCTTCGCTGGCACCATCAGCACGGATGCGCCGCTGGAGATCCGGGTCAACCACCCCATCGAAGAGTCGCGCCTCGCCCAGATCATGCGGTTGCAGGACAGCGCACTGGATGACAAACCCGCCATCGCCCAGCTGGCTGATGTGCTCTCCCGCCATTTCATCCTGGTGCTGCTGCTCATCGCCGCCGCGGTCTGGACCTTCTGGCACTTCCATGCCCCGGAACGGGCCTTCTGGGTCACTCTGTCAGTGCTGGTGGCCACCTGCCCCTGCGCCCTGTCACTGGCGACCCCGACGGCGCTCACCTCGGCCACAGCCCACCTGACCCGCAGCGGCATCCTGCTGCGCCGCGGCCACGTGCTGGATGTGCTGACCCGGGCCAACCGGATCGTGATGGACAAGACAGGTACCCTGACCACCGGCAATATCAGCCTGGTGGGCGTCCAGCTCCTGGCGGAGCTTGGCGAAGACGAGTGCCTGGCCATCGCCCGCGCGCTGGAAGCCTACTCCGAACACCCCATAGCCCGCGCGTTTCGCAGCAAAGGAGCAGACGATGCCGTGCTGCTGGCAGCCAGCGGGGTGACGCCCGTCATCGGCCACGGCATCGAGGGCAGGATCGCAGGCAAACATTACCGCATCGGTAGTGCCCGCTGGCTCGGGCTGAGTGACAAACAGAATGCTGCTCAGGGACTGGCCATCTATCTGGCCGACGAGACAGGGCCGCTGGCCCGCTTCACCCTGGCTGATACCGTGCGTGCGGATGCAGGGGCCTTGATCCAGGCCTTCAAGGCGGCCGGCCTGCAAACCACCATTCTCACCGGCGACAGCTCCCCTCAGGCCGACACTGTGGCCCGTGAACTCGGGGTCGATGAGCTGGTGAAAGGGGTCACCCCAGATGGCAAGCTCGCGTACCTCAAGGCGCAGGAAGCGGCGGGAGACATCAGCATCATGGTGGGGGATGGCATCAACGACGCCCCCGTGCTGGCCGGTGCCCATGCCTCCTTCGCCATGGCGGGCGGCACGGATCTGGCGAAAAACAGCGCCGACGCCATCCTGCTGGCCGATGACCTCTCCCGCCTGCTGACGGCGCGCACCCTGGCGCTGCGCACCCGCCGGATCATCCAGGAGAACTTTGCCTGGTCCATCGGTTACAACCTGCTGGTGTTGCCACTCGCGGCAAGCGGCTGGCTGCCCCCCTATCTGGCAGCGGCAGGCATGTCCCTGAGCTCCCTCATAGTCGTCACCAACTCGATGCGTCTCAATCGATGAGCAAGCAGGGAAAACGCTGAACATGTGGCCTGCCTCCGATGCAGGCCACATTTCTCACTGATAGCGGCTGGCCCCCTGCCCGAACAGGGTTACCATGGGGGTCGATTGCCACGGATAAATGCCAAGGTAGTTTCCATGAACATCATTTTTGTCCTCATCCCCATCGCCATCCTGTTCGTCATCATCGCGGGGGCCGTTTTCTTCTGGGCCATTCGCTCGGAGCAGTTCGAGGATCTCGACCGACAGGGCTCCAACATCCTGTTTGACGAGGAGCAACCCGCCACCAAGAGCAAGGATAAGCCGCGCGATGACCAGCAGCCTTGACCTGATGGGGGCCCTGCTGGTGGGACTGGCAGGCTCAGGCCACTGTATCGCCATGTGTGGTGGCGTCTCCGCCGCCCTCTCTATGGCCATCCCCGCCGAGAAGCAGCACTTCTGGGGCAGGCTGGGTTACCTGCTCAACTACAACCTTGGCCGGATCCTGAGTTATGTGATTGCCGGTGCCCTGGTGGGGGGATTGCTCGCCACCACCAGCGAGCTAGGGGCCGGCAAGCATGCCATCGCCGGCTTGCGCCTCATTGCGGCCCTGTTGATGATAGCGCTGGGCCTCTATCTGGCGGGTTGGTGGCAGGGGATCCTGCTGCTGGAGCGACTCGGCGCCAAGATGTGGCCCTTCATCAAGCCGCTGGCAGGCAAGTTCATTCCCTTCACGTCGGCCTGGCAGGCGCTCCCCTTTGGCATGGTGTGGGGCTGGCTGCCCTGCGGCCTGGTCTACTCCATGCTGACCTGGAGCGCGGCAGCGGGCTCCGCTGGCGGCGGGGCGCTCATCATGCTGAGTTTTGGTTTTGGGACCCTGCCGACCCTGTTTGCCCTGGGCGGGCTGGCAGACAGATTGCGTTACTGGCTGACCCTGCGCAGCCTGCGTCTGGGTGGAGCCTTGCTGCTCATTGCCTATGGGCTGCATACCCTCTGGATCGGGCTGGCGTCCTTTTGAAACCCTATCCAAAACGGATGAGTTGGTGGTAAACTTGTTTGATATAAATCAATTATTCATATGAGCCTATGATCCCGGACAAGAAACCTGGCAGACGTGTTCAGAGCGGTGGCTGTGCAATTCATTGCCAGGATTGCAGCATCAGCCAGCTCTGCATCCCCTTCACCCTGAACGACAGTGAGCTCGATCAGTTGGACAGCATCATCGAGCGCAAGAAGCCGATCCAGAAGGGTGAGGAACTGTTCAAGGCTGGCGATGAACTGAAATCGCTCTACGCCATCCGCTCCGGGACCATCAAGTCATACACCATCACCGAGCAGGGCGATGAGCAGATCACCGCCTTCCACCTTGCAGGGGATCTGGTCGGTTTCGATGCCATCCACAAGCAGGCGCACCCCTCCTTCGCCCAGGCGTTGGAAACCGCCATGGTGTGCGAGATCCCGTTCGATGTACTCGACGATCTTTCCGGCAAGATGCCCAAGCTTCGCCAGCAGATCATGCGACTGATGAGCAACGAGATCATGGGGGATCAGGAGATGATCCTGCTGCTCTCCAAGAAGAATGCGGAAGAGCGCCTCGCCGCCTTCCTGCACAATCTCTCGGTGCGTTTCTCCGAGCGCGGTTTCTCCGCCAAGGAGTTCCGTCTCTCCATGACCCGTGGCGACATCGGCAACTACCTTGGCCTCACCGTCGAGACCATCAGCCGTCTGCTCGGTCGTTTCCAGAAGTCCGGCCTCATCAGTGTCAAGGGCAAATACATCACCGTGCTGGATCACGTGGCCCTCGGTGTCATGGCCGGTGCCACTCGCCCTCCCTGCGGCTGATCACGCCCTTTCCCACTGTATTGCCGGATCGGTTTACCCTGAAATTTGATCCGGCACACCTTCCCGTCTCCCCCCTTGGGCTAAGCTGTAATGGCTAAAGAGTTGCCATCATTGGCGTTTTTGCCAAGGAGGAGAACATGGTCAAGTACCGAAACATTCTGGTGGTGATCAACCCGGAGGAGGAGCGCCAGATCGCGCTCGAGCGCGCGGTCAAGGTCGCCGAGCTGGACGAGGGCGCCCAGCTGACCCTGCTCCTGACGATTTACGATTTCTCGTACGAGATGACAGCCATGCTGTCGGTAGATGAGCGGGAAGAGATGCGCCACGGCGTCATTGCCCAGCGTCGGGAATGGCTGGACGAGATACTCCAACCCTATCGCGCCAGAGGCCTGGAGTGCGAGATCAAGGTGCTGTGGCACAATCGCCCCTTCGAGTGTGTCATCCAGGAAGTGCTGGAGCATCGCCACGATCTGGTGGTCAAGGCGACCCACAAGCACTCCTTCCTGCAAACCTTCATCTTCACCCCGACCGACTGGCACCTGCTGCGCAAGTGCCCCTGTCCCGTCCTGCTGGTCAAAGAGGGTCACTGGCAGCGGGGCGGCAATATCATCGCAGCCATCAACTGCTCGAGCGATGACTTGGAGCAGAAAGTCCTCAATGAGCGCATCACCCGCGAAGGCGTCGCCATCGCCGATCTGCTCGGCTCCAACCTCTATCTGGTCAACACCTACCCCGGCACACCGGTGAATGTGGCCATCGAGCTGCCCGAGTTCGATCCCAACGCTTACAACGATGCCATCCGCAAGCATCACGAAGATCTGCTGCGAGAACATGCCGATCACTTCGGCATCAATCACATGTGGACCAAGGTGGCGGAAGGATTACCGGAGGAGGTGCTGCCTGACATGGCCGACGAGCTCAAGGCCACTTTGATGATCATGGGTTGCGTCGGCCGTACCGGCCTCTCCGCCGCCCTGCTCGGCAACACGGCAGAGCATGTGGTCGATCGGCTCAACTGCGACATCCTGATCCTCAAACCGGACGATTACAGCTGCCCGGTGGATGACAAGCGTCATCCTGCATAAGCGTTTCTTGCCCTCCCCCGGGACATGGCTATAATAAGCCGCTTATTTTTGTCCCGGGTTTGAGGCCATGCTAGAAGAGCTTAACGCCAAAGAGAAATACAGTTTCAACAAGCTGCAGAAACGCCTGCGGCGCAACGTGGGTCAGGCCATCGCCGACTTCAACATGATTGAAGAGGGTGACAAGATCATGGTGTGCCTGTCTGGCGGCAAAGACAGCTTCGCCATGCTCGACATCCTGATGAGCCTGAAGGCCAGCGCTCCCATCCATTTCGATCTCGTGGCCGTCAACCTGGATCAGAAGCAACCCGGCTTCCCCGAACACGTGCTGCCGGAATACCTGGCCACCCTCGGCGTCGACTTCAAGATCGTCGAGGAAGACACCTACTCCATCGTCAAAGACAAGGTGCCGGAAGGCAAGACCACCTGCGCCCTCTGCTCCCGCCTGCGCCGCGGCATTCTCTACCGCACCGCCCAGGAGCTGGGCTGCACCAAGATTGCCCTCGGCCACCACAGGGATGACATCCTCGAGACCCTGTTCCTCAACATGTTCTACGGCGGCAAGCTCAAGTCCATGCCCCCCAAGCTGGTGAGCGACGATGGCAAGAACGTGGTGATCCGCCCCCTGGCCTACTGCAAGGAGAAGGATCTGGTGCGCTATGCGGAGGTCAAGGCCTTCCCCATCATCCCGTGCAACCTGTGCGGCTCGCAGGAGAACCTGCAGCGCAAGGCCATCAAGCAGATGATGCAGGACTGGGATCGCCGATTCCCCGGCCGGATAGAGACCATGTTCACCGCCATTCAGGACGTGATCCCGAGCCACCTGCTCGATCACAAGCTGTTTGACTTCAAGAGCATCAACCGCGACTCCGGCATCATCGACGGCGGCGACAAGGCATTCGATCCCCCCGAGCTGCCGACCGCCCCCCTGCTCAACATCGATGAGATGGACGTGCTGGATGTGATCGAGGTGCGCTGAGCGCCCTGCCAGCCACCACGAAAAAGGAGCGCCATGCGCTCCTTTTCTTTATCTGTCTTTCACCCGGCTTTTTCAGCCCTTGTGCAACCAGGGGGTCAGTCGCAGTATCTCTCCCGCAAGCTGCAACCTGCCCGCCGCGAAATCGGCGAGTTGCTCATTGCGAAGCAGTAGCTGGCCATCCTGCCAGGAGAGAGGCTGCTGACGGGCACCGTCGATGAGGTAGGCGGTGCCGCTCGGCTGCACCAGGGTCACCCGCACCCCCGCCATCTCCGGCAGGAAGTGTTTGCCGACCATGCCTGCCAGCTTGTCCAACAGCGACTGCATCTCCTGCTGGCGTGTCACCACCTCGCTCACCCTGAACCCCTGGCTATCCGACGCTGGGGGCGCATCGGCCATCACCTGCACCGACATGTCACAGGTGGCATGTGGCTCGGTCAGCTCCACCACCACGGTCGCTTTGTCGAGATTGAGATCGTCGTCATAGGGCAGACGCAGCTCGCTGTCGATGGTCACCTCGGCGGCAACATCCCGATCCAGGGTCGAGACCCTTGCCGAGGCGAGCCCGCAGCGCTGGCCAGTTTGCGGATCGGTCAGATAAAACCCCAGCCTGGCATCACCAAACTCGCCCTTGGCAAAGGTCTTCATCTGGCTGTAGAAGGTGCTGTATTGCAGATCCAGCGAGGGCGCCGCCACGCACAGCGCGGGCACTATCAGCAGACTTGCCGCCATGCCATGTCGAACCAGCTTCATATGCCATCCTTTTGCATCACGCGTTGAAATGATCGGGTCCCTGCCCGGTGGTGGCATTGTCCGCCACTTCGGTCACCTCCACGGCAACCCCGCACAGATCCCGATAGAGGATCCCCTTGAGGTTGAAATAGAGGGGAGCCACCCATATGAGGCCTATGCCCATGGGAATGAGAGCCAGGAAGAACAGTGCCAGCATGACGCCATGCAGCAGCACTATGCTGGGCCAGCCACGGGCGAACAACTTGAGGGAGACCAGGATGGCCTGAGCCGGCGACAGGCCGCGCTCCAGCACCAGGGGCACGGTGAACACCAGCCCCATGCCCACCAGGGCAGAAGGAACAAAGGCCAGCATCACCGGCAGCCCCAGCAGCTCGAACAGGGGACCAAACAGGCTGGTAATGAGGCTGCCGAGCAGGCTCAGGGAGCCCAGACGCAGAAAGTGACGGAAGAAGTCGAACACCTGGTTAGGGCGGGCCCGCACGCCCACCGACTGCTGCAGTCCCAGCATGTCGAGGGAAGAGGTCATGGGGGACATGATGACGGTGATGAGCAGGCTCAATATCAGGGCCATGTCCATGTCACCCCCTTCCTGGCTGACATAGGGGGCCAGCAGGGTGTTGCTCAGCAGGATCCAGATTGCCATGACCCCGGCGATGGCCAGCGCCAGACCGAAACCGGTGCGGCGAGTCTGTTGCCAGGCCTCTTTCAACACCCCTTGCAGGTCCAGACGGTATCCCTGGCTGAGGGACTGTTCGAGGGTTCCACCGATCCGCATTCTATTACTCAATTGACTATCCAACATTCAAATACGACTGTTCCAAGGTGGCACATTATAGCGGTTTGACCGGGCATGCGTAGTCGTTTTTCCTGTTATCTTCCGTTCAGAAAGCTGTTGATTTCACAGACAAGGGCACTGTCGCCAGCCCGGTATTCGTGCCCCGTGGTTGCCTGGCTTGGCCCTCGCCCGGCATGGGCGTAGGATGGATGACCAAGACTCGACAGACTCGCACTCTCGCGCAGTCCATCCCGGATAACCCATACAAGGAAAGCTGCAATGTCCGAACTGACGCTCTATCTCGCCCCCGGTACCTGTGCCATGGCGGTGCGCATCGCCCTGGTGGAAGCCGGTGCCCCGCACCGGATCAAGCGCCTCGATCTCGCCGCCGGGGAGCAACGCACCCCCGCCTATCTTGCCATCAACCCCAAGGGGCGGGTGCCGGCCCTGGTGACCGAGCGCGGCGTACTGACCGAAACCCCGGCCTTGCTGCTGTACGTGGCCCAGCGTTTCCCGGATGCCGGGCTGGCGCCCCTGGATGACCCCTTCCTGCTGGCCAGAATGCAGGAGGTGCACAGCTTCCTCGCCTCGACGGTGCACGTCGCCCATGCCCATGGCCGTCGCGGTAGCCGCTGGGCGGATGACGAACACGCCATCGCTGCCATGAAGGCCAGGATGCCGCAAAACATGCGCGACGGTTTCGCCGAGATAGAGCACCACTATCTGGCCGGTCCCTGGGTATTGGGGGAACGTTTCAGCCTGGCCGATATCTACCTGTTCGTGGTGGCCAGCTGGCTCGCGAGCGACGGGGTCGCCATCGACGAGTTTCCCAAGGTGGCGGCCCATACTCGACGCATGCTGGCACGCCCCGCCGTGCAGGAGGCCCTGATTCTCTGATCCCCTCCTCTGGTTGTACGGGTGCTCTTCTGGCACCCGTTTTCCTGCTGTCAGCCACTTCATTGAGATCGTTTTCACATTTTCGTCATCTGTTCCTAGACCCGTTAACGGTTAGCGCCTATCTTTCACCTCAACGACGCAACCGGTTGCGTAACCGGTTGCCCAGATAAATATCGACGATGCGGTCACAGGCCGCCGAGGTGTTGTATGAAACGAGGCAAGCTGCTCAATGCTCCCCTGAGTGCTCTGGTGGCACGAATGGGTCACACCGACGAGATCACCGTCTGCGATGCAGGCCTGCCCATTGCGGCGGGGCCTGAGCGCATCGATCTGGCACTGATGGCGGGCACTCCCAGCCTGGACACCGTGCTGACCGCTCTGCTCACCGATCTGGTGGTGGAGAAGGTGATCATGGCGAGCGAAATAAAATTGATCAGCCCGGATGCCCATCAGGCGCTGGTTGCGCAGATCGAGGCTCACGCCCTGGCCCAGGGCAAACCCATCGCCGTCGAATATTGCCTGCACGAGGCGTTCAAAGCCCGCTCCCACCAGAGCAAGGCCATCGTGCGCAGCGGCGAGGTCACCCCCTACGCCAATATTATTCTCTGCGCCGGTGTGGCGTTTTAAGCCTCTTCAAGGAAGCTGCAAATGAGCACAACCTCCCCCCTCTCACCCCTTGTTGGGCTCACCGGGAGCGTTAACACGCCCCCCTCGCCCATTCTTGAGCTCACCGGGATCGTCAAGACCTTCCCCGGGGTGCGCGCTCTCGACGAAGCGGGTCTGCGAGTCTACCCGGGTCAGGTGATGGCCTTGCTCGGCGAGAATGGCGCTGGCAAGTCCACCCTGATGAAGGTACTGACCGGCATCTACCAGGCCGATGCTGGCACCGTCAGCTATCGTGGCCAACCGGTCCACTTCAAGGGACCGCGCGACTCCCAGGATCAGGGGATCAGCATCATCCACCAAGAGCTGAACCTGCTGCCGGAGCTCTCTATTGCCGCCAATATCTTCCTCGGCCGCGAGCCGCGCACCCGCTTTGGCAGCATTGACCACAAGCAACTGCGCGAGCGTGCCAGCACCCTCCTGGCACGCCTCGGCGTCAAGCACGGGCCGGACACCCGGCTCGGGGATCTCTCCATCGGCGAGCAGCAGATGGTGGAGATCGCCAAGGCGCTGTCGTTCGATGCCAGCGTCATCATCATGGACGAGCCCACCGACGCCCTGACCGACACAGAGACAGAGCAGCTGTTCGTGGTCATCCGCGAGCTGCGCGAGCAGGGTTGCGGCATCGTTTACATCTCCCACCGCCTGAAAGAGATCTTCCAGATCTGCGACCGGGTCACCGTGCTGCGCGATGGCAAGTGGATAGGCGAGCAAGCGGTGAGTGAGCTCGACGAAGACAGGATCATCGAGATGATGGTGGGTCGCCGGCTGGAGGAGCAATACCCGCGCCTCGCGCGCGAGCTCGGTCCCGTCAGCCTGCAAGTGAAGGATCTGGCCGGCCTCGGCGTGCGCGGGGTGAGTTTCTCCCTGCGCCAGGGGGAAATTCTGGGCTTCAGCGGCCTGATGGGGTCCGGGCGTACCGAGCTGATGAAGCTCATCTACGGCGCCAGCCCCATCAGCAGCGGCGCGGTCGAAGTTGATGGCAAGGTACTGGTGCCACGCACCCCCGCCGACGGCCTGGCCGCCGGCATCGCCTACATCTCCGAGGATCGCAAGGGGGATGGCCTGGTGCTGGAGCTCTCGGTACGCGAAAACATGAGCCTCTGCGCCCTCGACGAGTTCATCACTCACGGCAAGATAGACGGCAAGGCCGAACGCCAGGCGGTGGGCGACTATGTGCGCCTGTTCAACATCAAGACCCCGAGTCAGGATCAGTTGATAAAGCTCCTCTCCGGCGGCAACCAACAGAAGGTGGCCATCGCCAAGGGGTTGCTGACAAGGCCCAAGGTGCTGATCCTCGACGAGCCGACCCGCGGCGTCGACGTGGGGGCGAAGAAGGAAATTTATCAACTCATCAACCAGTTCAAGAAGGAGGGGATGAGCATCATCCTGGTCTCCTCCGAGATGCCGGAAGTGCTCAGCATGAGTGATCGCATCCTGGTGATGCACGAAGGGCGCATCAGCGCAGAGTTCAACACCCGCGAGGCCAATCAGGAGAAACTGATGGCGGCGGCAGTCGGCAAACAGTGGCAAGCAGAGCAAGAGGCAGCACAATGACAACCCAAACCCTTTCCCGCCGCGGCGTCATGAGCAAGGCCTGGTGGATCGAGAACAAATCCCTGGTGGCGCTGCTGGTGCTGATCGGCGTCGTCTCTTTCCTGAGCCCGAACTTCTTCACCGCCGACAACCTGCTCAACATACTGCGCCAGACCTCGGTCAACGCCATCATGGCGGTCGGCATGACGCTGGTCATCCTCACCGCCGGCATCGACCTGTCGGTCGGCTCTGTGCTGGCCCTGTGCGGCGCCCTGGCGGCCACCATGGTGGCCATGGAGCTGCCCATCTGGCTGGTAGTACCCCTCACCCTGGGGGCCGGTGCCCTGCTCGGCGGCGTCAGCGGCCTCATCATTGCCAAGGGCAAGGTGCAGGCCTTCATCGCCACCCTGGTCACCATGACCGCCCTGCGCGGCGTGACCATGGTTTACACCGAGGGGCGTCCCATCTCCACCGGTTTCAGTGACGGCGCCGATCACTTCGCCTGGCTGGGGACTGGTTACCTGTTCGGCCTGCCGGTGCCCATCTGGCTGATGGCCATCGTCTTCCTGCTGGCCTGGTACCTGCTCAACCACACCCGCCTCGGTCGCTACATCTATGCCCTCGGCGGCAACGAATCGGCCACCCGCCTCTCCGGCATCAACGTGGCCAGGGTCAAGCTCGCGGTCTATGGTTTGTGCGGCATGTTGTCTGCGCTGGCGGGGCTCATCGTCACCTCCCGCCTCTCCTCGGCCCAGCCAACTGCCGGCATGGGTTACGAGCTGGATGCCATCGCCGCCGTGGTGCTGGGTGGCACCAGCCTGATGGGCGGCAAGGGCCGCATCATGGGTACCCTGATCGGTGCCTTGATCATCGGCTTCCTCAACAACGCCCTCAACCTGCTCGACGTATCCTCCTATTACCAGATGATCGCCAAGGCCAGCGTCATTTTGCTCGCCGTGATGATCGATAACAAAAGCAAGTAAGCACACACAAGGAATGAAATGATGAAAAAGCTCAATACCCTGCTCGCTGCCGCCATCATGTCCGTGCTGGGTACCGCCCAGGCCGCCGATCAGACGCTGGCCATGGTGGTCTCCACCCTCAACAACCCCTTCTTCGTCACCATGAAGGAGGGTGCCGAAGCCAAGGCCAAGGAGCTTGGTTACGAGCTGGTGGTGCTGGACTCCCAGAATGACCCGGCCAAGGAGCTCTCCAACGTGGAAGATCTCACCGTGCGCAAGGTCAACGCCATCCTGATCAACCCGACCGACTCCGAAGCGGTGGGCAACGCCATCCGCTTGGCCAACAAAGCCAACATCCCGGTGCTGACCCTGGACCGCGGCGCGGCCCAGGGGGAGGTCAAGGCCCACATCGCCTCCGACAACGTGGCCGGTGGCAAGCTGGCCGGTGACTTCATCACCGAGAAGCTGGGTGCCGGCACCAAGGTGATCCAGCTCGAAGGGATCGCCGGCACCTCCGCCGCCCGTGACCGTGGCGAGGGCTTCGCCCTGGCCGTGGCCGCCAACAAGTTGCAGGTGCTGGCATCCCAGCCCGCCGACTTCGATCGTACCAAGGGTCTGAACGTCATGGAGAACCTGCTGGCGGCCCACCCGACCGTACAGGCGGTGTTCGCCCAGAACGACGAGATGGCGCTGGGTGCCATCCGCGCCGTGCAAGCCGCCGGCAAAGAGGTGATGATCGTCGGCTTCGATGGCACCGACGATGGCAAGGCCGCCGTGGCCAAGGGTAAACTGGCCGCCACCGTGGCCCAGCAGCCGGCGTTGATCGGTGCCATCGGCGTGGAAACCGCCGACAAGGTGCTCAAGGGCCAGCCGGTGGAGCAGTCCATCCCGGTACCGCTGCAAATCGTCAGCAAGTAAACATGACGGGGGAGGCTCGCCTCCCCCGCTCTCTTACCATGCCTCCCGGCCTGGGTGCTCCAACCCGAGCGTCCAAGCCAAGATGCATCAGGAGTAGTCAACATGAATCGTCTCGTCGTTCTGGGCAGTGTCAATGCAGACCATGTGCTGCGCGTTCCCCACTTTCCTCGCCCGGGTGAAACCCTGACCGGTCATAGCTATCAGGTGGTGCCCGGCGGCAAGGGGGCCAATCAGGCGGTGGCCGCCGCTCGCCTCGGTGCTGCCGTCTCCTTTATCGCCCGCATCGGCGACGACGCCATCGGCCGCCAGATGAAGGCGGGCTTCGCCAACGATGGCATCGACGTGAGCGCAGTGGAGCAGGACGAGCACCTCCCCACCGGCATCGCCATCATCTATGTGAGCGACGAGGGGGAGAACAGCATCGGCATCTCCGCCGAGGCCAACGGCGCCCTCACTCCTGCCGTGGTGAAATGCCACGAAGCCTTGATTGCGGACGCCCACACCCTGCTGCTGCAACTGGAAGTACCGCTGGAGAGCGTCTTCGAGGCTGCCCGTCTGGCCCGCACCCACGGCACCCGGGTGGTGCTCAATCCGGCGCCCGCCCGGCCGCTCTCGGCCGAGCTGTTGGCGCTGGTGGATCTCATCACTCCCAACCAGACCGAAGCCGAGCTGCTGACCGGGGTCAAGGTGAGTGACGAGGCGAGCGCGGCACAGGCGGCCGCCCGCTTCCACCAGATGGGCATTGGGGAGGTGATGATCACCCTGGGCTCTCAGGGCGTTTATTGCAGCAACGGCCGACAACAGGCGCTCATTCCAGGCTTTCGAGTCGAGGCGGTGGACACCACGGCCGCCGGAGATACCTTCAACGGCGCCCTGCTGGCGGCCGAGCTGGCCGGCGCTGACTTCCATGAGGCGGTGCGCTTCGCCCACGGGGCGGCGGCGCTTTCTGTCACCCGGTTCGGCGCCCAAAGCTCCATTCCGAGCAAGCAGGAGGTCGACACCTTCCTGCAGGCACAAGCGGCGCAGGGGCACTGATGGCCAATATCAAGGAGGTGGCGGCGCGAGCGGGCGTCTCCACCACCACCGTCTCTCACGTCATCAACGAGACCCGTTTCGTGGCCGAGGAGACCCGGGAGCGGGTCTTCAGTGCCATGCGCGATCTCAACTACGCCCCCAGCCTGGTGGCCCGCAGCCTCAAGGTGAAGGAGACCAACAGCATCGGCATGCTGGTCACCACCTCCAGCAACCCCTTCTTCGCCGAGGTGGTGCGCGGGGTGGAGCGCTACTGCTTCGAGCAGGGCTACAACCTGATGCTGGGCAACACCGAGGGGCAGGCCGAGACGGCCCTCTCCTACCTGAAAATGATGTTGCGCAAACGGGTCGACGGTCTGCTCATCATGTGCAGTGAAGGACAGCAGGAGGTGTTCAACCAGCTCGACTGGCTCAAGAGCCTGCCGGTGGTGGTGATGGACTGGGGCATGGAGAGCAAGGAGGTGGATCTCATCGCCGACAACTCCCATCGCGGCGGCTATCTCGCCACCCGCCATCTCCTTTCACTCGGTCATACCGACATCGGCTGCATCACCGGCCCCCACCGCCGCGCCCCAGCCAACCAGCGCCTGGCTGGCTTCGAGCAGGCCATGCAGGAGGCCGGACGGGCCATCAATCCGGCCTGGATCCAGGAGGGGGATTTCGACTGCGCCAGCGGCTTTGCCGCCATGACCCGCCTGCTTGCCCTGCCTGCACGCCCCACCGCCCTCTTCGTCTGCAATGACATGATGGCGATGGGGGTCATCAGTGCCGCCCATCGAGCCGGGCTCGTCATACCGCGGGATCTCTCCCTCGTCGGCTATGACAACGTGGCACTGGCCGAGTTTATGTCCCCCCCGCTGACCACGGTCAATCAACCGAAAGAGGAGCTGGGTCGCCTCGCCGTCACCCGCTTGCTGGCGCGGATCAACGGTGAACGGATAGATAATCGCATGATCACCGTGGACCCAGATCTGGTGATCAGAGACTCCTGCGCCCCCTTCCCGCCCCCCGCAGCCCTCCACCCGCAGTGATTTGCTCAAAGCGACAAGGGCGGCCTCGGGCCGCCCTTGTCGCTTTCCTTCATCGCCACCGAGTCAACAGGGCTCCCGCTGTCTCCTCATCTCCCCTTCTTGCTCTTCTGCCGGGCGACCCAGACGCAACAGCCCCAATTGCCGCGCCAGTGGCTGCAACAAGACATCGTGATCCGAAGGGTCGGGCAGCCAGTAGCGCACCGGCCAGCCCGCGCGCAACAGTGCGGGGGCGCGACTGCCCAGCTCACGCAATGCCAGTACGCAGCCGCGCTGGCTGACTTTTTCCAGCAGGGCGGCATCCTCCGTCAGGGTCGGCAGCGCCAGGATGAGCACTTTCTCTTCCAAGGGGGGCAGGTAGGCCAGGACATGAGCCAGCTGAGACTGCTGATGGAGCACCAGCAGCAACGGCTGCTGATGCTCGGCGTCCGTCAGCAATCGGGCCACCACTTGTCCCAGCACACCGCGCTCCTGCATCCAGTCCATGTCGCACCCCTGCTGTCCCACCCGCCAGCGCAGGCTGATGTTCAGCACCCGCTGCCCCCGCTCATCCTCCAGGGTCTGTGATATCGTCTCCAGCGGCGAGGGTGCCGTCCCCGCCAACCACTCCCGCAACTGATGCAGCTGACGCTGACTCATGCTCAGGGAGGCCTTCATCGCTGGCTGGAACCAGATCAGGGTCGCATTGTCCCGCTTGGCCTGATTCAGTGCCAGTATGGCCTGCTCCAACAGCTGATCCGCGTCCTCCCCTTCCATAGCCCTGGCTACCCCGAAACGACAGGCAAGATCGAAGCTGCTCTCCCGGGTCACGAACTCGAACTGCAACAGGCTCACCATGGCGTCCATCTGGGATTCGAGGCCGGGCTGCTCGCCGGCCAGGACCACCGCAAATTCGTCCCCCCCCAGCCGGTAAGCCCGACCGGGATAGGCTTGCCGCAGCCGGGCGGAGACCGCCTGCAGCAGGCGGTCGCCGACCTGGTAACCGAGCAGATCATTGACCTGCTTGAACCGTTTCAGATCCAGCACCACCAGGGCCTGGGCATGATTGCGCTGCAGGGATTGTCTGAGCTGCCCCTGCAAGGCGCGGCGATTGCCCAGCCGGGTCATGGGGTCAAGCAGGGAGAGGCGGCGATTCTGCAGATTGGTGCGGATCAGGGCAAACACCAGCACGCCTCCCATCACCAGCAGGATCAATTGCCAGATCTGGATCCAGAACAGGCTCTGGCGCAATTGATTGAGCGAGGCTTCCCGCTCCTGCCCGGAGAGAATATGATCCCCTATTTGCTCCACCTGGCGGGTCAGTGCTGCAATCCGGGCCTGCGAACGGACAAGGGCCTCGCCCTCTTGCAGCTTACCGGCCTGCATCTGGGGTTCGAGTGCCTTGACCTCCTCAAACAACCTGGCCAACACGCTTCCCAATCCATGACGAGTGCGCGCATCGGCGGTTTCGCTGCTGACCAGAAACACATCCAGCCGATTCCACAGCAGATCGTAATCCAGGCTCAGGGTCTCCATCTCGAGGGCTCCCGCCCGATAGAGGCGCAAATCGTAAAGGAAACGCTGGGATTCCAGCATGACCTGGCTGATGTTCCAGTGGGTGTTGCGATAGAACATATCGACCAGTTGCTCGTGCCGATTCTGCAGCAACAGCCCCCAGACGGAAGAAAAGAGAAACAGCAGAGAGATGGCCGCGAGCAGCAGATTGTGGCGCTGTCGACGAGTCACGGGATGACCTCGATGCGCACCAGTTGCCACACCATGTAGCTGTGGATGGATGAGACATCGAGTTCAGGATATTCCGAGAAGGGCATCAGCAGCCAGACTGGCCCCTTGTTGCGACGGGTCAACGGCTTGTCATCCTGATAGCGCACCAGAGTCAGCGGCACCTGGGCAAACCGGGCAAGATTGAACTGTTGTTGATAGTCATTGAGGCCGGTCACCCGGACTTGAGTGACATCCTTGAGCCCCTGAGCCATCAGCATCGCCTTCAGGGTCGGGCCACGATAACGGTGAACCCCGACGGTCCAGGGGGTCGACGTCTCGAACTCGGTCTGCGGCAAGGCGGCCAGTGTCGCCTCATCCAGAGGGATCTCCCGCTTGTCTGGCAGGATCAGCAGCAACAGAGGTGAGGAAGCGGCGGCCTGAGTGCTGAACGTTGTCAGCACCAGCAGAAGAAAAACGGTCCCACGCTTGAAAATGTCCATATACCTTGCGCCAGCTGCGTCCTCTATTTTACGGGTCAGTGTGGCGGCTTCATTGAGTCAATGCAACTATGTTGTGACTCAATAGGCTATGGTCCACGCATCTCCATCCAGTTATGACCGTCGATCTGTTTGGGCTGGTGTATGCCGCAGCTTTGCAACAATTCGTCCACGAAAGCCGGCACCAGCAGGGAGGCAGGGCCATAGCGCTTCTCGTCAAACTGGCTGCCAACCTCGCTCGGCTCCAGGTTGAGCTCGACCGTGTGAGCACCGTTGAGGCCCGCCTCATGCACAAACCCCGCTGCTGGATAGACGGCTCCCGAGGTGCCGATGGAGATGAAGAGATCGCATTGCGCCAGCGCCGAGTAGATGCGATCCAGTCCGAGCGGCATCTCGCCAAACCAGACCACATGAGGCCGCAACGGCTGGGGCAACTGGCAGCAGGAGCAGAGCTCCTCCTGATGAAGCTCCCCGCGCCACTCGATCACCTGCCCGGAAACCGGGCAACGGGCCTTGAGCAGCTCTCCGTGCATGTGAATGAGGTTCTTGCTGCCGGCGCTCTCGTGCAGGTTGTCGATGTTCTGGGTGACCAGGGTCACGCGACCCGGCAGCAGGCGCTCGAGGCGTGCGAGGGCATAATGGGCGGGATTGGGGTGGATCTCGACTCGTTGCAACTGATGGCGCCGTGCGTTGTAAAAGCGTTGCACCAGCTCAGGATCCCGTGCGTAGCCCTCCGGGGTGGCCACGTCTTCCACCCTGTGCTCCTCCCACAGGCCGTCGCAGGCCCGAAAGGTCTTGATACCAGATTCGGCCGAGATGCCGGCGCCGGTGAGGATCACGATATGTTTGGCTGACTGCACCATGGTTGATTTCCTCCAACGGGTGACAGGCTGACCTTAGCACAGCAGGTCGGCCCGGCACATTCGCCCTTGGTCTTATGCATGTCGGGGCATCAGGGTATCAAGGACGCTCAAGTCCAGCCGGACAAACACCATATCCCGGCCCGTCACCAGGGTGAGCGGGAGCCCCAACCCCTTCAGCAGTGCCAGCATGGGACGATTCTGTCCGAGCACCTCGGCGGTCCACTCGCGTATCCCCTCCCCGCGCGCCAGCAGGGCCAGCGCCACCAAGAGGCGGCGCCCGGCGCCCCGATGCTGAAAATGATCCGCAACAATGCAGGAGAACTCCGCCCTGTCGGGATGCAGGCGCCGTCGGATGGACTGGGCCATGGCCAGTGGCCGCCCCTGTTCGTCGGTGAGCAGCAGCCCTATCTGGGGCGCTCTGGGATAATCGAGAAAGAAGGCGAGCTGCTCGGCGGTGACTGGCTGTTTGGCGCGCATGAAACGCAGGTAGACACTCTGTTCGCTCAGCGCCTCATAGGCCGCCTTCAAGCGTTCGGGATCGGACCCTGCCAGCTCCTGCAACCGGCAGGGGATGCCGCCCACGTCCATCATCAAGGGCAAGGATGCCCGTGAGCCGGGATGCACCCAACCCGCCAGTGCCCGGTGCAGGCGCGCCTCATCGGGAGGCCAGCAAAGATAGCGCGGCACGGGCTACCAGCGCCCCGCCATGCCGCGATCCTGCCACTGGGCGGCATCCTGCAGGTTGAAGGGATCGTCGAGATAGAGGGCCATGCCCAGTTCGCGGGCCCGCTGGATGAAACGGGCCAGCAGGGAGTCCGCAGCCATGGCCTCCAGCTCCGGCAACAGATGCTGCCCCAGCAGCAGGCTCTGGAGCGGCAATCGCTCCAGTTGATCGAAAGGCAGATGCTGGGCACTGTCGAGCAGCAGGGCGAGCCTGGCCCCCGCCAGACTCGCCTGCAACACCAGGGCGAAGCGATCCGCCTGGCTCAGCAGGTGATCCCGCCGGTGGATGACCAGGGTCAGCTCGCTCGCCTGCCGGCCATGCTGCTCCAGCCATGCCTTGAGGGGCTCCCAGTGCGGGGGCAGGCTGCTCACGGCCAGCCAGACCGGCAGAGGGCAAGAGGCCGCATCCGCCAGCAAACCAAGCTGACCCCGCGCCTCTCCCTGCCAGCTGCGAATGGTACGCTTCAAGCCACCCAGTCTGCGTTGACGCTGCGGCCCCAGATAAAGCGTCTTGAGCAGACGCAGCAGATCGTCGCTCTGTAGCGGTTTGGCCAGCGCGGCCAGCACGTTGAAGCCGGCGTCGTGCAGCAGGCGTCTGGCCCCGTCAATCAGGGTCTGATCGTGGGCGGACAGCAATATGATGGGCAAACGACGGTACTGGGGGTGGTTCATCAAGAGACTGATGGCATCCTGCTCCGCCAGACTGAGATCGCAGACCAGCAGTCCCACGTCCCCCTCTTCCAGCACCTGCAGGCAACCCTCGCCGTCCTGCACCCAGTGGCAGGGCAGTCCCAGCGCCTGGATCTCCTGCTGGATGCAGGCTCCCTGGAAGGGATGATCCTCGAGCAGCAGGATCTGGAGCTGGGCGAGCCAATCCCTCCACCCCTGCTCCCGAGCCTCCACCCCCTCAAGCCAGGGATCAGACAGGCGATAGATCCCCACCCCTGGGGTCTGCAGCCGCGGCAGATAGTCGGTTCCCGCATGGGAGGCGGGATCGAACAGGGCGATGGCCCCGGCGGCGAACAACCCCTCCCACTGCCAGCTCGCGTCGGGTCGGGTACGGTGCAGGCTGGCATAGGCCGGCAAGCCCGCCTCCTTTGCCGCCCGGTGTGAGACAGCGTCCAGGGCATAGACGCTGACGGGGTGAAATACGGGTTCCTGGCTGACATCAGACTCCAGCAACGCCAATAACTCTTCATCTGTGATGATCATCTCATGCTCTCTCGCCCAGTTGCCGGCAGACTTCTTCCACGGCCTGCTTCAATTCTTCCACCAAGGGTTGCCCGGGGGCTCGCTGCCAGCGTTCGATCACCTGAACCAAGGCGGCGGCCCCCACCATTTTGGCGGCCCCTTTCATCTTGTGTAAAGCCGTATTGAGGGCGCCTTCATCCCCTGCCGTGACGCACCCCTCAATGTCGGCCAGATCCTGGCGAGCCGACACCAGGTAGAGATTGATGAGTGCCGGATTGAGCAAGGTCGTCATGGGCGTGGCATTGACGGCCGCCTCCTCCGCCAGAGGCACACTGCTGCGACCCGAGACGGTGCGCAGCAAGGTGGCCAGCTCCTTCAACAGGACGGGTTTGTCCAGATGGCCCTGGCAACCACAATCGGCCAGACGTTGCGCCGCCTGCTCGCTGAGATCGGCGGTGATCACATAAACGGGCAACTGCTGCCAGCGCGCCGAAGCCCGCAACTGCCGGCACAGCTCGGCACCGTCCATCACCGGCATCTGCAGGTCGGTCAGCACCAGATCCACCGATTCCGATTGCAGGATGTCCAGCGCCAGACGGCCATTGGCGGCGCTCAATACCCGGGCTCCCAGCTGACTCAGCTGCATGCTGATCAACACCCGGTTCACCTCGTGATCTTCCACCAAGAGGACACGCATACCGGCTCCCGGCAGACCCGCGACCTCCCCGCTCCCCTGAACCAACCTGGGTTGCAGCAGGCTCACCACAGAGCCCGGGATCCAGGGCTCTCCCTGCCAGGACCAGGCACTCAACCCCTGCTCATCCAGGGTGACGGCAAGAGCGGGCGCCGTCGCCTCCTCGGTCACGCCAAACTCGGCGAGCCAGGCCCGCATGTATGCCAGCGCCTCGGGGGGGAGCTGCAGAGAAATCTGTTTGAACCTTGGCTGCCAGGGCGCCTTCTCCTGCACCTGCCTGAGTGGCCAAGCGCAAATGAAGCGGCTGCCACCGGTGGCCACCGGCTCGAACCGGATGTTCCCTCCCATCTGCTCCATCAACTGACGACAGATGGCCAGCCCCAGACCGGTACCCTGGGCCCTGAGCTGTCCCAATTCCTCCCCCTGCTCGAAGGGCAGGAACAGCCGAGGCAACAACTCGGCACTGATGCCGGGCCCCTCGTCATCTACCCCGCACCAGATCCACTCCCCGTGCCGGCGGGCCCACAGCACCACCTCGCCCCGCTCGCTGAACTTGATGGCGTTGGAGAGCAGGTTGTGCAGCACCTGCTGCACCCGGTGAGGATCCAGCGCCATCAGGGCGGGCAGCGTCGGGTCCAGGTTGAGACGCAGTTGCAGGCGTTTGGAACGCGCCTTGGACCAGTGCACCGCCGCCACATGCTCGCACAGCTCCACCAGATCGGTCGGCTGCAGGGAGAGCCGCAGTTGGCGACTCTCGTTGCGGCTGAAGTCGAGCACGTCGTTGAGCAGCCCGAGCAATTCGTTGCCTGCCTGCCTGACGTGCGCCAGCACCGAGGCCTGCTCCGCAGAGAGCTCGGTCTGATCCAGCCATTCCAGCAGACCCAGGATGGCGTTCATGGGGGTGCGGATCTCGTGACTCACGGCGGCGAGGAAGCGTCCCTTGGCGAGCACGGCCTGCTGGGCCTGCTCGTGGGAGAGTTGCAGGGAGTGCTCCTGCTCGACCCGGTTGGTCACATCCTGCACCACC
This sequence comes from Aeromonas sp. sif0611, assembly GCF_019218845.1. Lineage (NCBI taxonomy): Bacteria > Pseudomonadati > Pseudomonadota > Gammaproteobacteria > Aeromonadales > Aeromonadaceae > Aeromonas > Aeromonas sp. sif0611. The sequence continues at coordinate 120,146 of NZ_JAHUWU010000001.1, forward strand.
CCAAAGACACGCCACCCCTCCCCCTGCCGGCGCCCTCTGCCGGAGAACTGCAGCCAGCGCGTGCCCTTGCCCGGATGCTGGTAGCGCAGCAGGTGGGAGAAGGGGCGCCCGGCCTGCAACATGGCCAGCATGGGAGCCCGCATCTCCCGCCTGTCCTGGTGCGAGATGCGGGTGAGCGCCTCGTTGGGATTGAGGCGGATCTGCTGACTGGCCAGCCCCAGCAGCTCATGGCTGCCGCGACTGACAAACTCCACCCGGGTGATGGCCCCTCCGAGCAGGGTGAACTGCAGCACCACTCCGGGCACCGTATTGGTGAGGGCCCGCAGGCGGCGCTCCGCCTGGCGCAGCAAGCGGGTGCGCTCGCGCAAGGCGCTGATGTCGGACAGGGCGATGAGGTCCCCGGCGGGCGCCTGGGGTCCCAGGCGCAGCGGGATCTGGGCATAGGAGTAAACCTGATCCCGCAAGGCGATCTCCCCTTCAGCCCCTTGCAACTGGGGAGACGGCAGGACGAGATCGGTGGCGTAACGCGCCTCCATCCGTTTGGCCCGCTTGTTGCGCTTGATCACCTCCCCCTTGTCATTGCGCAAAAACACGGGAACGGGCAACGCCTGGAACAGGGACTCCCTGAACTTGCTCTCCAGCGCCAACGCCTGCTCGGCCTTATGACGCTCGCGCGCCTCCTGGGCCAGCTGCTGACGGGAGCGCCAGACTGACCAGATCACTGCCGCGCTGATCAAGAGCGCCAACAGGACAGAGCCAAGCCAGAATCCGTAACTGACCCCCTCTTGCTGGTTCAGGACGAGGCGCCGCCAACGTTGTACCAGCTCGCTCACCTGCCTGTCGTTAATCGTCATCAGGCTCTGCTCCAGCACCCCGGCGAGCCTTGGCTGATCCCGCCTGATGGCAAAGCCGAGGCCAAACACCTCCGGCAGCTCCGTGATGCTCAGCTCACTCAGCTGGTTGTTGCGCAGCGGATATTGCAGTTGATAGAGCTCGGCAAGCATGGCATCGGCCTCACCGCTCTGCACCGCAGCCAACCCTTGCTGCAGGTTGTCGGTCACCGCCCAGTCGTGTTGCCCGAACCGGGCCAGCAGGCTGGTGTCGTAGAGCATACGAGGCACGACCACCTTGCCCTTGACCTCGGCAAGGGCTTGATAAGCCCCCCGCTTGCGGCTGACCAGGGCATAGCGACTGGTTGCCACCGCACGGGTGAACTCGAACTCCTCGTGCAGGGTCGGAGACTCCAGCAGACCGGCCATCATGGCGGCCTCCCCGCTGCGCAACCTGGCCAGCGCCTCCTCCTTGCTTGTCACGGGGATGAGCTCGAAGTTCAGCCCCGTCTGGCGGCTCACTTCCCGCAGCACATCGCCGCTCCAGCCGACGAGCTCACCCTGCTGATTGACGCCGCTATAGGGCATGAAGCCGGGATCCGCCACCAGCTTGATGGTGCGCGCGCTACCGACCAGCCAGGCCTGCTCCTTGTCGGTGAAGTGCAAGGGATTGATGTCCTGCTCGCTCTGGGGCAGATAGCGCCCCAGATCCCGGTAGAGGTTACCCGGTGGCAGGAAGCGGATCGCCGTGTCTATCAGCTCGTGCAATTGCGGCCTGTCGCCCATCATCAGCCGGTAGCTGATCACCAGATCGTCGCTGCGCAACCGCCGCAAGCGCAGCCCCTCATCCGGGAACTCCCGCATCAGATAGCGCAGTTGCAGATAGTCGCCGAGGTAGGCGCTGCCTCTGCCCGCCACCAGAGCCCCATACCAGTTCTCCGCATCCGTCAGGCGCAACTGGGAAGAGTGGGGATAGAGCCGCTGCAGGGTCTCCTCTGCCTGCCAGATGGGCGAGACCAGGAAGGTCGCCTGCTCGAGCTCCCCCCGATAAAGGATGGCGGACTCCGCCTCCAGCATGGCACGGCTCAAGGCCGTACCGGGCAGGGTCTCCCTAGCAGGTCCCACATGGGGGATGAGATCACACTGCCCGTGCTGCAAGCCCTGCAGAGTTGCCGTCCAGTTTGGCAATTTTTCGAAGCGCAGCGGCACCGGCAGTTGCAGGGCCAGTCGTTTCATCTGATCGATGAGCAACCCCCCCTGTTCCTCCAGATAGGGTGGACGCTGCAGGACCGGGTAACAAAAAGTCAGCTCGGTGAGCGTATCGACATACGCCTGGGTCTCGGCTGACAGGGGGAGCATGGCGGCACGCAGCGGCAGGGCCAGCAGCGCACCGAGCAGAAATAGGGTCTTTATCATAGAAACGCAAAAGCCAGGCATTTGCCTGGCTTTCTTTTACTCGTTGGGTTCAACATTTTCTACCCTGGCCTTGAGCTTCTGGCCAGGCCGGAAGGTCACCACACGACGGGCGCTGATGGGAATATCCTCACCCGTCTTTGGGTTACGTCCAGGACGCTGGTTCTTCTCACGAAGATCAAAGTTACCGAAGCCTGAAATTTTGACTTGTTCACCGCGCTCGAGCGCCTGTCTGATTTCCTCAAAGAAGGCTTCCACCATGTCTTTGGCTTCACGCTTGCTCATCCCGAGCTGGGTGAACAGGTGCTCTGCAATGTCGGCTTTGGTAAGCGCCATAGATCAATCCCTCAAGGATGCATTCAACTCTTCACCAAGGGCCCGCACGACATTGTCTACGGTCTCGGCAATCTCTTTCTCCTCCAGGGTGCGCTGGGTGTCTTGCAACACTAGACTGATGGCCAGGCTCTTCTTGTCCTCTGCCATACCAGCACCCTGGTATACGTCGAACAAGTTTATTCCAACTAACTGATTTCCGCCAACTTTTTTAATTACTGCCAGTACGTCGCCTGCCAGAACTTGACGATCTACCACCACGGCGATATCACGACGGTTGGCCGGGAAGCGGGATACTTCGGCTGCAACCGGCACCTTGGCAGGGGTCAGCTTGTCCAGCTCCAGCTCGAACATCACGGCGCGGCTCTTGAGTCCCAGCTTCTTCTCGAGGCTAGGGTGGATCACGCCGATATGGCCGATGACGGCGCCATTGCGCAGGATAACGGCACTCTGACCCGGGTGCAGGGCGCTGTGCTCGGTACGCTCGAAGCTGAAGGTGGCCCCTTCGGCGGTGAGATCCAATACCGCTTCCAGATCCCCTTTCAAATCAAAGAAGTCGCTGCCACGGCTCTTGACGTCCCAGTGCTCGTCGCTCTGGTTGCCGGTGATGATGCCGGCCAGCATGGGCTCCTGACGGATGCCGTTCTCGGCGCTCGCGTCCTTGATGAAACGCAGGCCCTGCTCGAACAGACGCACACGACCCTGCTGGCGATTCTGGTTGTAGACCACAGCCTGCACCAGACCCGGGAATAGGGAGACGCGCATGGCGGACATCTCGACCGAGATGGGGTTCGGCAGCACGATGGCATCGCTCTGGGGGAACAGGGTCTGCTGAGCCTTGGGATCCACGAAGCTGTAGGTGATCGCTTCCTGGAAACCGCGATCGACCAGCAGGTCGCGCACCCGCTTCAAGGTCACCTGCCCTTCTGCCTGCTCAACCATGGCCAGAGAGGCCGCCGGTTTCAGGTTCGGGATGTTGTTATAGCCGTAGATGCGGGCCACTTCCTCGATGAGGTCTTCTTCAATGGCAATGTCGAAACGCCAGGAGGGCGCCAGCGCGGTCCAACCGTCGGCATCCACAGTGACCTGCATGCCGAGACGGGTCAGGATCTCGACCACCTGTGCATCCGCCACGCTGATGCCGATCACCTTGTCGAGCTTGGCGCGACGCAGCTTGATGGGGGCAGACTTGGGTAGATGGGCATCGGATTTGACCTCGATGACCGGACCGGCTTCACCACCGCAGATATCTAGCAGCAGACGGGTAGCACGGTCCATCACCTTGGTCTGCAGTTCCGGATCCACCCCGCGCTCGAAGCGGTGGGAGGAGTCGGTGTGCAGGCCGTAGGCACGGGCACGGCCGGTGATGGAGAGCGGCGCGAAGAAGGCGCACTCCAGCAGGATGTCGGTGGTGGTCTCGGACACACCGGTGCGATCGCCGCCGAAGATGCCGGCCATGCAGGCAGGGCCTTGGGCGTCTGCGATAACGAGCGTGGTCTCTTTGAGCTTCACCTCGTTGCCATCGAGCAGAGTCATCGGCTCATCGCTACGGGCGCGGCGCACCACCAGTTCCCCTTCCAGCTTGGCCAGATCGAAGGCGTGCATCGGCTGACCGTATTCCAGCAGCAGGTAGTTGGTGATGTCGACGATGGCGTCGATGGAACGAATACCGCCACGGCGCAGCTTCTCTTGCATCCAGAGCGGGCTCATGGCGTGCAGGTTCAGCCCCTTGATGACGCGGCCCAGATAACGGGGGCAATCGGCGGTTGCTTCAACCCGGATCGGGAAGGTCGCATCAATAGTTGCAACAGCCGGCGCCCAGGTCGGCTCGACCACGTCAACGCTGTTGAGCACGCCGATTTCACGAGCGAGCCCCGCGATACCGAGGCAATCGGCACGGTTCGGGGTCAGATCCACGTCGATGCTGACGTCGTTGAGTGCGAGGTATTCGCGGATATCGGTCCCGATAGGCGCATCAAGCGGCAGCTCGATGATGCCATCGGCTTCGACATCGATACCCAACTCGCTGAAGGAGCAGAGCATGCCGTGAGACGGCTGGCCACGCAGCTTGGCCTTCTTGATGGTGAAATCACCCGGCAGGGTCGCCCCTACTTTGGCCACGCAGACTTTCAGGCCGGCGCGGCAGTTCGGCGCGCCGCAGACGATGTCCAGCAGCTCGGCCTCACCCACGTTGACCTTGGTCACCCGCAGCTTGTCTGCGTCCGGATGCTGGGCGCACTCGACCACCTCACCCACCACCACATTGTTGAACTGGCCAGCCACCGCTTCCACGGCGTCCACTTCCAGACCGGCCATGGTGATCTGCTCGGCCAGCGCGTTGTCACTCAACTCGGTGCGGACCCACTCCATCACCCAGGATTTACTGAATTTCATGTTCTCTCGCCCTTACTTGAACTGCTTGAGGAAGCGCAGGTCGTTTTCGAAGAAGGCACGCAGGTCATTGACCCCGTAGCGCAGCATGGTGAGGCGCTCAACGCCCATGCCGAAGGCAAAGCCGGAGTATTTTTCCGGATCGATGCCGACCGAACGCAGCACGTTCGGGTGCACCATGCCGCAGCCCAACACCTCCAGCCACTTGCCGTTCTTGCCCATCACGTCTACTTCGGCGCTCGGTTCGGTGAACGGGAAGTAGGAAGGACGGAAGCGAATGGTCAGGTCTTCCTCGAAGTAGTTACGCAGGAAGTCGTGCAGGATGCCCTTCAGCTCGGTAAAGCTGGCATGCTCGTCGACCAGCAGGCCTTCGACCTGGTGGAACATCGGGGTGTGGGTCATGTCGTAGTCGTTACGATAGACACGGCCCGGCGCTATGATGCGGATCGGCGGCTGTTGCTGCTGCATGGTGCGGATCTGCACACCGGAGGTGTGGGTACGCAGCATCAGGTCAGGATTGAAGTAGAAGGTATCGTGATCGGTACGCGCCGGATGATGAGCCGGAATGTTCAGCGCATCGAAGTTGTGGAAGCCATCTTCAATCTCGGGACCGCGCTCGACCTTGAAACCCATCTCGCCAAACAGGCGCTCGATGCGTTCAATGGTGCGAGTCACCGGGTGCAGGCCACCGTTCTCGATGCGACGACCCGGCAGGCTGATGTCGATGGTCTCGGCGGCCAGCTTCTGGTTCAGCACGGCAACTTCGAGGGCGTCACGACGCGCGTTCAAGGCATCTTGAACCAGCTGCTTGGCCTGGTTGATCACGGCGCCCGCGGCGGGACGCTCTTCAGCAGACAGAGCACCCAGGCCCTTCATCTGCTCGGTAAAAAAGCCCTTTTTACCCAGATATTTGACCCGGATTTCGTCGAGGGCGGCGATGTCGCTCACGCCCTCAATTTCGGCCTTGGCCTGGCCGACTACTTCTTCAAGCTGTTGCATGTCTTCCTCGTCACCACTCCCGAAACAGGAGCCTGTAGGCTAAATAAGGTCAAGAGGGGAATAATACAAAAAAAGCCCCTTCGCTGACCATAGTTACGGCGGGCTTTTCTCCCTATAAATCATTTTGTTATATCAAGCGAGTCTCAAGTCGTCCTTCTCACTCGCTTAAAATATTGAATACCTGTAGCAGTTTGTTGGCATATCAGACATTTTCACGTCAGCAACCACAGCTGATGCGCTGTGTGGCAAACAGGGTCGAAAGTAAAAAACGGACAACAAAAAAGGAGGCCTGAGCCTCCTTTTATCTTTCATAACAGAACCGGATTAAACCAGAGCTGCTTTGGCCTTTTCAACCAGGGCGGTGAAAGCCAGCTTGTCGTGAACGGCGATATCGGACAGGATCTTGCGATCGATCTCGATAGAAGCCTTCTTCAGACCGTCGATCAGACGGCTGTAGGACAGACCGTTCTGACGGGCTGCAGCGTTGATACGCGCAATCCACAGCTGACGGAACTGACGCTTCTTCTGGCGACGGTCACGGTAGGCATACTGACCAGCTTTGGTTACCGCTTGTACCGCTACGCGGTAGACACGGGAACGGGCGCCGTAGTAACCCTTGGCGGCTTTCATTACTTTCTTGTGACGAGCGCGAGCAGTCACACCACGTTTAACTCTTGGCATTTTTCACATCCCCCTTATGCGTACGGCAGACAAGCGACAACACGTTTGTGGTCGGCAGCAGAAACCATGAACTTCGGCCCCAGCTTACGCTTACGCTTACTGCTCTTCTTGGTCAGGATGTGACGCAGGTGGTTGTGCTTGCACTTGAAGCGACCTGAGCCAGTCTTCTTGAAGCGCTTTGCAGCACCCCGGTTGGTTTTCATCTTCGGCATTTCATACTCCGCATTGTGAGTGACAACAAAATCGCAAGGCGAACCGACTCATGGGGCGAGCCCATGAGTCAATTTCTTGTGGGCCTTAAGATTTCTTCTTGGGTGCGAGGACCATCACAGCTTGACGGCCTTCGACTTTCGGGAACGACTCGACTACGGCCAACTCTTCCAGATCGTTCTTGACTCGCTCCAGAACCTTGATACCAAGATCCTGGTGGGCCATTTCACGACCACGGAAGCGCAGGGTGACCTTCGCCTTGTCCCCGTCTTCCAGAAAGCGAACCAGGTTGCGTAGTTTTACCTGATAGTCGCCTTCGTCAGTGCCAGGACGGAATTTGATTTCCTTTACCTGGACGACTTTCTGCTTTTTCTTCTGTTCTTTGGTGGTCTTGCTCTTTTCGTAGAGGAATTTGCCGTAATCCATGATTCGGCAAACGGGCGGCTCAGCGTTAGGACTGATCTCGACCAGATCCACTCCGGCTTCAAGGGCCAAGTTCAGGGCATCCTGGATGGTGGTGATACCAATGGCCTCACCGTCCAAACCAGTCAGACGAACTTCTTTCAGACGGATCTCTTCATTGATCCGGTGAGCGCGGGCTTGCGGTTGCTTGCCCAGTTTTTTTCCGCCTTTTATAGCTTATTCCTCCACTTTCTTTTGTCCGCGGGTCTGAACTTCCTGGGTTAACAGAGCTATCAGCTCTTCAACAGGATAAGAACCCAGGTCAGCCCCTTTACGAGTCCGTACTGCAATCTTGCCGGCTTCTACTTCTTTATCGCCGCAGACCAGCATGAAAGGCACTCGCTTCAAAGTATGCTCGCGGATTTTAAAGCCAATCTTCTCATTTCTCAAGTCCGCTTTTGCGCGAAGGCCCGCATCATTCAATGCCTTGGCAACTTTCACCGCATAATCGGCCTGATTATCCGTGATATTCATGACCACGGCCTGAGTCGGTGCCAGCCAGGTCGGGAACAGTCCAGCGTATTCTTCGGTCAGGATACCGATGAAACGCTCAAGAGACCCGAGGATGGCCCGGTGGATCATCACAGGTACGTGACGTTCGTTGTCTTCGCCCACATAAGTGGCGCCAAGACGGCCCGGCAAGGCAAAATCGAGCTGCACGGTACCACACTGCCAGGCACGATCAAGACAATCGTGCAGGGTGAATTCGATCTTGGGACCGTAGAAAGCACCCTCCCCCGGCTGCAGATCGTACTTCAGGCCGTTGAGCACCAGGGCTTCCGCCAGGGCGGCTTCCGCGCGATCCCAGGCTTCATCGGAACCGATGCGCTGCTCGGGACGGGTGGATAGCTTGACCACAATGTTTTCGAAGCCAAAGGTGCCGTAGACGTCATAGACCATACGAATACAGGCCGACACCTCTTCCATGATCTGATCTTCGGTACAGAAGATGTGGGCGTCATCCTGAGTAAAGCCGCGCACCCGCATCAGACCGTGCAGGGAGCCTGAGGGCTCGTTGCGGTGGCAGGAGCCGAACTCGGCCATGCGTAGGGGCAGGTCCCGATAGGACTTCAGGCCCTGGTTGAAGATCTGCACGTGACCCGGGCAGTTCATCGGCTTGATGGCGTACTCGCGATTCTCGGACTGGGTGGTGAACATGGCCTGGGCATATTTTTCCCAGTGGCCGGAACGCTCCCACAGCACGCGATCCATCATGAAGGGGCCTTTCACCTCCTGATAATCGTACTCCTTGAGCTTGCCGCGGATGAAAGTTTCCAGCTCGCGGAAGATAGTCCAGCCATCGTTGTGCCAGAACACCATGCCGGGGGCTTCTTCCTGCATGTGGTACAGGTCGAGCTGCTTGCCAATCTTGCGGTGGTCGCGCTTGGCGGCCTCCTCGAGACGCTGCAGGTAGGCCTTGAGCTGCTTCTTGTCGGCCCAGGCGGTACCATAGATGCGCTGCAGCATCTTGTTGTTGGAGTCGCCACGCCAGTAAGCACCGGACATCTTCTGCAGCTTGAAGTGGTGGCAGTGACGCATGTTCGGCACGTGAGGGCCGCGGCACATGTCGATGTACTCTTCGTGATGATACAGACCGGGCTGGTCATCACGGGCGATGTTCTGATCCAGGATCTCGACCTTGTAGGTCTCGCCGCGGGCCTCGAACACGTCGCGCGCCTCCTGCCAGGAAACCTTCTTCTTGACGACGTCGTAATCCTTGGCGGCCAGCGCCAGCATGCGCTCTTCCAGGGCAGCCAGATCTTCATCGGTCAGGGTGCGGTCGAGATCAACGTCGTAGTAGAAACCGTTGTCGATGACAGGACCGATGGCCATCTTGGTCTGGGGCCAGAGTTGCTTGATGGCATGACCCAGCAGGTGAGCACAGGAGTGGCGCAGGATGTCCAGACCGTCTTCGTCTTTGGCGGTGATGATGGCCAGGGAGGCATCGGCTTCGATCAGCTCGCAAGCATCCACCAGTTCACCGTTCACACGGCCGGCAATGCACGCCTTGGCGAGGCCCGGACCTATGTCAGCGGCGACGTCCATGACGGAAACGGCGTGGGGAAATTGACGTTGGCTGCCGTCAGGCAGAGTAATGATTGGCATTCGGTGTTTCCTTATACAGTGGTGCCCCCTACCAAAGGGCACATGCAGGTTGGAGAAAACCTTTCATTTCAAGCAGTTCACTCCCGAGTTTCACCGTTCACAATACGGTTGGTACGCAGAAGTGGTACACACCCTCTTGGGTGTGCAAGGCCATCAATGGACAGGTACAGCGGAGGATTGTATCAGACGTCACGACTCAGACAAGTTGCCTTGCCGATTTTGTATACCATGGAAAGTGGAAGCGAGGAGAGGCGTCAACAGAGGCACCGGAACGATGCACATGCGATGTGGGTCCCACCTCGCCCTCTGTGTGCTAGGGTTCCAGTGAGGCGTCTGCCTGAACAAGGAGAGCATGATGTACACCTATGACATTTCGTTTCCGGAGCATGCGGAGAAGATTGTCCACCCGGATCACCTGTTGACGACACACTGCCCCGTTCATCTCGGAGAGCTGGTGATCCTGAGTGATGGCAGCAAGCGCGAGGTATGCAGCATAGTGCACAGCGCCGATCGCAGCACCCTCTACGTCACCGACGTGACACCGGGCAAGATCACTGCCAGCCGCTGAGGGGCTAACCCTTCCCCAGCAGTGACTGGCCATTGAAATCGAAGGCGCTGCGACCCTCCTCGGCCAGCGCCAGCTCCTGCAATACCGTCAACGCCAGCTTGTTGCCCTTTTGCGAGGCCTGATAGAGCCACTGCTTGGCCTCGGCCATGTCGACCCGACCGTTGGCCCCCATCAGATGCAGCACACCCACCTTGAGCATGGCGGGCACGTCCCCGTTGCGGGCCGCTCGCTCCATCCAGTGAAAGGCGATACGCAGATCCCGTGGCACCCCTACCCCGCGCAGATAAAGCTCCGCCAGCCGGTACTGGCCAAATGCATCTCCCGCCTCGGCGGACTGGCGATAGAGGCGGATGGCCTGCACCAGATCCTGCTCGCTCCCCTGCCCCAGCTCATGGCTCCATCCCATCAGGGCCTGCGCCCTAGGCTGGCCCTGCTCGGCCAGCGGCTGCCAGATACCGGTCGCCTGCTCGAAGTGACCCACCCGCCAGGCGCGGTTGGCCGCCGCCAGCTCCTGCTCGGTGGAGAGCGGGAGCTGACGCCAGGCGACCAGGGCAATGACGGCGATAAACAGCCAGCGGTAAGTGGTGGGGCTCATGATGATTTCCGTGATCCAGTTCGCATTTTGTCTATGTAAACGAAATGTAGCGACAGATCAAGCAGGAGATCCCGTTCTTTGACCGAGTGAAATAAGGGAAGAGTGGCCGGACTTGATGTTTGGCACTATCTCGAGCAAAATAACTGTATGTATAAACAGTACTCGGTGTGATGAGATGGCAGGACGAGGCAGCACCCACAATATCGAGCACCGTTTCAGCGGCCCGCAGATCGATGTCGTCGACGATGGCTGGCAGGCCGTGGAATGGGAGGCGGCATTTCGTGCGTCCCAACCCCGAACCGAGGTGCGGGAGATCCAGGCCAAGAGCATCATCAGCCACAATCTCTCGCCGGACGTCCCCTTCGGCCGCTCCATCAACCCCTATCAGGGGTGCGAGCATGGCTGCATCTACTGCTACGCCAGACCCAGCCACGCCTATCTGGAGCTCTCCCCCGGCCTGGATTTCGAGACCCGGCTGTTTGCCAAGGTGAACGCTGCCGCGCTGCTGCGCCGGGAGTTTGCCAAACCAACCTATCAGCCGCAGACCATAGTGCTCGGGGCCAATACCGATCCCTACCAACCCATAGAGCACCACTATCGTCTCACCCGCGAGCTGCTGGAGGTGATGCTGGCTCATCGCCATCCGGTGGGGATCATCACCAAGAGCGCCATGATATTGCGCGATCTCGATCTGCTGGCCGAGCTGGCCCGGGAGGGGCTCTGCCAGGTGATGGTGTCGGTCACCACCCTGAACGAGACGCTGAGGCGACAGCTGGAGCCCCGCGCCAGCACGGGAGCGGGTCGGCTCAAGGTCATCGAGAAGCTGGCACAGGCCGGGATACCTGTGGGAGTGCTGGCGGCCCCCATGATCCCGCGGCTCAACGAGCCCGAGCTGGAGCAGATCATCAAGGGCGCCGTGGAGGCAGGCGCCGGCTGCGCCGACTATATCCTGCTGAGACTGCCCCACGAGCTGACCACCCTATTTTGCGACTGGCTGGAAGAGCACTACCCCGGCCAGAAGGAGGCCATCCTGAACCAGTTGCGGGCAAGCAGAGGGGGGGCGCTCAACAGCCCCGCCTTCGGGACTCGCATGCGCGGAGAGGGGCAATTCGCCGACTTGCTCGCCCAGCGCTTTCGGCTCATCAGCAAGCGGCTGCAACTGGGCAAGCGCCATATCGCGCTCAACACCTCTGCCTTCATTCGCCCCAACGAGCAGCTGCGCCTGTTCTGATCGCCGGGGCAGCATCAACCGCACTCACAACGCCTCCCCTTCGCCGGTACACCACAAACCATGCCGGCGAGCAGGGCCTCACCCTCTTGGCCGAGGCGAGCGCGTGGCCTTGCCTTGGGCGATCAATTCGGCGGGCAGTCGTGCCGGCTCATGGGCCACTTCATCCTCATGCTCCCCTGCCAGCGATGCTGGTTGATGTTCGCCCCATACCCGGCTCCACCAGATCTCCCACATTACCCAGCTAGTCATAAGGTGCTCCTGTTTGATGGCTGCGCGTCGCAGTCTGTTGAGTGCGACAGGGGCAGCTTGGCCTCATCCCATGACAGGGGGATGACGCAGGCATGATGAATTGAGGACAAGGAGGAGTACGGCAATGCTCGCGGTGCGAGTGATCAGCGACGCGTACAGCAACAGGATCAGGCTGACCCATCAGGCTGGGGGCACGCGGCCAGAGACAAACGGCAGCAACAAAAAGAGCGACCCTGGGGTCGCTCTTTTTCATGGTGGAAAACGCGCGATTATTCGTCGCTCGCAGCACCTTCTTCAGCAGATCCTGCATCGGCAGAGCCGGTATCTGGCGCGGTATCAGTGCCTTCGGACACCTCACCGTCAACGGCCACGATGTCGTTCTCTTCCTCGTCGCTCTCGGCAATGCGTTGCAGGCCGACCACAGTCTCGTCTTCACCGGTACGGATCAGACGCACACCGCCGGTGTTACGGCCAATGACGCTCACCTCGGCAACACGGGTTCGCACCAGGGTGCCGCCGTTGGTGATCAGCATGATCTGGTCGGTATCCTCGACCTGGATCGCATCGATCACCTTGCCGTTGCGCTCGTCCACCTTGATGGAGCGAACGCCCTGGGTACCACGGCTCTTGGTCGGGTACTCGTCCAGTGCGGTACGCTTGCCGTAACCGTTCTCGGTGGCGGTGAGGATGGCACCGACCCCGCGCGGCACGATGAGGGAGACCACCTTGTCACCGGCACCCAGCTTGATGCCGCGCACACCGGCGGCGGTACGACCCATGGGACGCACGCCCTTGAAGGTACCCTTGCTCTCGGTGCCTTCAGTGCCTTCAGTACCTTCGCCGTTGTCGCTGCCATCCTCGTCGTTGCCGGCGTCGTCGTCGGTCTCGACGTCATCGCTGGCATCCACATCGGCTGCATCGGCGCGGCCGCTACCTTCATTGAAGCGAACGACCTTGCCCGCATCGGAGAAGAGCATGATCTCGTTGCTGCCGTCGGTGATATCCACTCCGATCAGCTCATCACCCTCTTTGAGGTTGATGGCGCGAATACCGGAGGAGAGCGGACGGCTGAAGTCGGACAGGCTGGTCTTCTTCACGGTACCGTTGGCGGTGGCGAAGAAGACGTACTTCTCGGCATCATATTCCTTCACCGGCAGGATGGCGGTGATGCGCTCACCCTCTTCCAGCGGCAGCAGGTTGATGATGGGACGACCACGGGCGCCACGGGACGCTTCCGGCAGCTGATAGACCTTGAGCCAGTAGACCTTGCCACGGGTGGAGAAGCACAGAATGGTGTCGTGGGTGTTGGCCACCAGCAGACGCTCCACAAAGTCCTCTTCCTTGATCCGGGTGGCCGACTTGCCACGACCACCGCGGCGCTGGGCCTCGTAGTCGGAGAGCGGCTGATACTTCACATAGCCCTGGTGAGACAGGGTCACGACCACGTCTTCCGGGGTGATCAGATCTTCGATGTTGATCTCGGCACTGGACATGCTGATCTCGGTGCGACGCTCGTCGCCATACTGCTCGCGCACGGCCAGCAGTTCATCGCGGATCACTTCCATCAGCCGTTCTGGGCTTGCCAGAATGAACAGCAATTCGGCGATGAGATCCAGCAGAGACTGGTACTCTTCCAGGATCTTCTCGTGCTCGAGGCCGGTCAGCTTGTGTAGACGCAGGTCAAGGATGGCCTGGGCCTGGATCTCGGTCAGGAAGTACTGCCCTTCACGGATCCCGAACTCCGGCTCCAGCCACTCCGGCCGTGCCGCGTCGTCGCCCGCTTTTTCCAGCATGGCGGCCACGTTGCCGAGTTCCCAGCCCTTGGCAACCAGGCCTGCTTTCGCATCCGCCGGGGTCGCACTGTGGCGAATGAGCTCGATGATGGGGTCTATGTTGGCCAGCGCCACCGCCAGACCTTCCAGGATGTGCGCCCGATCCCGCGCCTTGCGCAGCTCGAACACAGTCCTGCGGGTCACCACTTCACGGCGGTGCAGCAGGAAGGCATCCAGGATCTCTTTGAGGTTCATCACCTTGGGCTGGTTGTTATCGAGCGCCACCATGTTGATGCCGAACGTGGTCTGCATCTGGGTGTGCTTGTAGAGATTGTTCAGCACAATCTCGCCGGACTCGCCGCGCTTGATCTCGATAACGATGCGCATGCCGTCTTTATCAGACTCATCGCGCAGGGCACTGATGCCCTCGACCTTCTTCTCTTTGACCAGCTCGGCGATCTTCTCGATAAGCCGTGCCTTGTTCACCTGATAGGGGATCTCGTGAACGATGATGGTCTCGCGACTCGTCTTCTCGTCCACTTCCACCTCGGCCTTGGCCCGCACATAGACGGAGCCGCGACCGGTCCGGTAGGCCTGCACGATGCCGGAGCGCCCATTGATGATGCCGCCGGTGGGGAAATCCGGGCCGGTGACATAGGTCATCAGCTCGTCAATGGTGAGGGCGCCATTCTCGATCAACGCCAGACAGCCGTTGACTATCTCGGTGAGGTTGTGAGGAGGAATGTTGGTCGCCATGCCCACCGCGATACCGGAGGAGCCGTTGATCAACAGGGTGGGTACCTTGGTGGGCATGACAGCCGGGATCATCTCGGTGCCGTCGTAGTTCGGCACCCAGTCCACGGTCTCTTTGTCCAGATCGGCCAGCAACTCGTGGGAGATGCGCGCCATCCGCACTTCGGTGTAACGCATGGCCGCAGCGTTGTCGCCATCGACCGAGCCGAAGTTGCCCTGACCATCGACCAGCATGTAACGCATGGAGAAATCCTGCGCCATCCGGACAATGGTGTCATACACGGCACTGTCGCCATGCGGGTGATATTTACCGATTACGTCACCGACCACACGGGCCGATTTCTTATAGGGCTTGTTCCAGTCGTTCCCCAACTCGTTCATAGCAAACAGAACGCGGCGGTGAACCGGTTTCAAGCCATCACGCACATCCGGCAGAGCTCGTCCTACGATCACGCTCATGGCGTAATCCAGATAGGAACTCTTGAGCTCTTCTTCGATGTTGACCGGCGTGATCTCTCTGGCCAGATCGCTCATAGAAAGCCTTAATCCCTAATTAGTTGTTCTTTGGCTTAAACAGCGCGACATGGTAACACACTGAGCCAAATACCTTAAGCCACAAATCCGGGTAGCACGTCGGGCTGGTGTGACCAAGTCCGTCCGTTATAATGCCCGCCAGGACAATAGATTGCGCGCGCCCTGCCCGCTGCGCGCCCTGCCACAGGATCATCAAAAAATGAATAGTGATGCCAATGTCGATCTGACAGAAATCGCCAAATTTGAAGCCATCGCCTCCCGCTGGTGGGACATGGAGGGCGAGTTCAAACCCCTGCATCAGATAAACCCGGTGCGCCTTGACTGGATCACCGACAAGAGCGGCGGCCTGTTTGGCAAACGCGTGCTCGACATCGGCTGCGGCGGCGGCATCCTCTCCGAGAGCATGGCCCGCCGGGGGGCTCGCGTGACCGGCATCGACATGGGCAAAGAGCCCCTCGGGGTTGCCCGCCTTCATGCCCTGGAGCAGGGTGTAGAGCTCGAATATCGCCAGATGACCGCCGAAGCTCATGCCGCCGAGGCCCCGGGCCAGTATGACGTGGTCACCTGCATGGAGATGCTGGAACACGTGCCGGATCCCGCCTCCGTACTGCGCGCCATCGCCACCCTGGTACGACCGGGCGGCAAGGTGTTCGTCTCTACCATCAATCGCAACCCGAAAGCCTACCTGATGATGATCCTGGGGGCCGAGTACTTGCTGAAGATGGTGCCCAAGGGTACCCACGACCACAAAAAGTTCATCACCCCTGCCGAGCTGTGTCGCATGGGGGAAGCCGCAGGCCTGCTGGTACGGGACATGAGCGGCGTTCACTACGCGCCGCTGTCCAACAGCTTCAAACTCGGCAAAAACGTCGACGTCAACTACATGGTGGCCTTCGTGCGCCCGGAGGCCATCTGATGAGCACCTACAAGGCGCCCCTGCACTGCGTGCTGTTCGATCTCGACGGCACCCTGCTCGACACGGCCCCTGATCTCGGCGCCGCCGTCAACCATGTGCTGGTGAGCGAAGGCTTTGCCCCCCTGCCCGAGGCCATCATCCGCCAGACCACCTCCCACGGGGCGCTCGGGCTGCTCAAGGCGGGTCTGGGGGAGGATCTGCTGGAAGAGTTGGGCGCCACGCGCTTGCGCACCGCCCTGCTCGACCATTACGCGGCCAACCTCTGTGTCGGCACCCGCCCCTATGAGGGGATGCTGGATCTCATCGAATGGCTCGATGAGAAGAAGCTGCCCTGGGGCATCGTCACCAACAAGCCGGGCTTTCTCACGAAGCCGCTGCTGGCCGCCCTGCCCGAGCTTGCCAGCTGCGGCGTGACGGTCAGTGCCGATACCCTGCCGGTGCGCAAGCCAGACCCCGCCCCCATGTACTTTGCCTGCGAGCAACTGGGCGTCGACGCCACCCATTGCCTCTACGTGGGGGATCACGTGCGTGACATCGAGGCGGGCCGCAACGCCGGCATGCGCACCGCGGTGGCGGGCTGGGGCTATCTGAGCGATGACGAGGATCCCGCCGACTGGGGCGCAGATCTGCAGTTTGACACCGTGCAGGCGCTGCACCACTGGCTGCGCTACGAGCTGACCTAAACACGGCACGGCATAGGTGGATCATCGGGGCAACTTTAACGCCAGGGGGTGGCCAGATGAGCACGACGCTCACTCCTGGAGCCACGCTATGGTCATGACAGGGGGCGCTGATGTGCCCCCTTTTTCGAAGTGGTGACAACCGTGCGCCAACGGGGATCGGACAGCTTTTGACCCTGACTGCACAAGGGATAACCAGGCTGAATTTGCTAGTAAAAACACCCTCTTTTCGCAAGCAAAAAAAGTTATTTAAATTTTCCATCTTCGATCATCAGACTTGCATTTGCCGGATCGGACGGATGAAAACCCACTCACTGTGAGCAGTCACTAACTCGGGCCCGAACACCCACAATTTATCCACAGCTAATGCGTTATCCACAGATTGCAATGCGGTGTCGACCTCACTATCTTGTAGTTCGAATTTAAAATAACACTATATCTTGTGATTCATGGCGCACTTCGCCCCCAGGCCACCATCGAGAATGGCGCCCTGGATGCGTGGCGCCATGGTTTTTCGGGAATCAACTAAAGGTCATCAGCCAATGAACTTGTTTGTGACGAAGCGTAACGGCCACAAAGAACCCATCGATCTGGATAAAATTCACCGTGTGCTCGACTGGGCCGCCGAGAAGCTCGACAACGTGTCGGTCTCCCAGGTTGAGCTCAAGTCCCACATCCAGTTCTATGACGGTATCCGTACCGCCGACATCCACGAAACCGTCATCAAGGCCGCTGCTGACCTGATCTCCGAACAGAGCCCGGATTACCAGTACATGGCCGCCCGTCTGGCCATCTTCCACCTGCGCAAGAAGGCGTACGGCCAGTTCGAGCCGCCCCACCTCTACCAGCACGTCGCCCGTCTGGTGGACATGGGCAAGTATGACAAGCACCTGCTGACCGACTACACCCAGGCCGAATTCGAGGAGCTGAACGGCTACCTGGATCACTGGCGTGACATGGACTTCTCCTACGCAGCGGTCAAGCAGCTGGAAGGCAAGTACCTGGTGCAGAACCGGGTCACCGGCGAAATTTACGAGAGCCCGCAGTTCCTCTACATCCTGGTGGCGGCCTGCCTGTTCTCCAAGTATCCGAAAGATACCCGTCTGGACTACATCAAGCGCTTCTACGATGCGGTCTCGACCTTCAAGATCTCGCTGCCTACCCCCATCATGAGCGGCGTTCGCACCCCGACCCGTCAGTTCAGCTCCTGCGTGCTGATCGAGTGCGATGACAGCCTGGACTCCATCAATGCCACCGCCAGCGCCATCGTCCGTTACGTCTCCCAGCGCGCCGGCATCGGTATCAACGCCGGTCGCATCCGGGGTCTCGGCAGCCCCATCCGTGGCGGCGAAGCCTTCCACACCGGCTGCATCCCCTTCTACAAATACTTCCAGACTGCCGTGAAGTGCTGCTCACAGGGCGGCGTGCGCGGCGGTGCCGCCACCCTGTTCTACCCCCTGTGGCACACAGAGGTGGAGAGCCTGCTGGTACTGAAGAACAACCGCGGCGTGGAAGAGAACCGGGTCCGTCACATGGACTACGGCGTGCAGATCAACAAGCTGATGTACCAGCGCCTGATCAAGGGCGGCGACATCACACTGTTCTCCCCGTCCGATGCCCCGGGTCTGTACGACGCCTTCTTCGCGGATCAGGACAAGTTCGAGCAGCTCTACGTCAAATACGAGCAGGATCCGAGCATTCGCAAGAAGACCCTCAAGGCGGTGGATCTCTTCTCCCTGATGATGCAGGAGCGCGCCGGCACCGGTCGCATCTACATCCAGAACGTGGATCACTGCAACACCCACAGCCCGTTCGATCCGAGCGTGGCGCCGGTGCGTCAGTCCAACCTCTGCCTCGAGATTGCGCTGCCCACCAAGCCGCTCAACAACGTGGATGACGAAGAGGGCGAGATCGCCCTGTGCACCTTGTCTGCCTTCAACCTCGGCGCCATCGAGAAGCTGGAAGACCTGGAAGAGATGGCGGATCTCGCCGTGCGCGCCCTGGATGCCCTGCTCGACTATCAGGACTACCCGCTCAAGGCTGCGATGAAGGGCAGCATGAACCGCCGCACCCTGGGGATCGGCGTCATCAACTACGCCTACTACCTGGCAAAGAATGGTGCCCGCTACTCCGACGGTTCCGGTCTGGCACTGACTCACCGTACCTTCGAGGCGATCCAGTACTACCTGCTGAAGGCCTCCGTGCAGCTGGCCCGCGAATTCGGCCCCTGTCCGGCCTTCAACGAGACCACCTACGCCCAGGGGATCCTGCCCATCGATACCTATAAAAAGGATCTCGATGTGCTGTGCAACGAGCCGCTGCATCTGGACTGGGAAAGCCTGCGTGAAGAGATAAAGACCGTGGGTCTGCGCAACTCCACCCTGACCGCCCTGATGCCGAGCGAGACCTCCAGCCAGATCTCCAACGCTACCAACGGCATAGAGCCGCCGCGCGGCCTGGTGTCGGTCAAGGCTTCCAAGGACGGCATCCTCAAGCAGGTGGTGCCCGAGTATCACCGCCTGAAGGATCAGTACGAACTGCTGTGGAAACAGCCGAGCGTCGATGGCTACCTGCAGTTGGTCGGCATCATGCAGAAGTTTGTGGATCAGGCGATCTCCGCCAACACCAACTACGATCCGGCCCGTTTCGAAGGCAACAAGGTCCCGATGAAGCAGCTGCTCAAGGACTTGCTGACCGCCTACAAATACGGCCTCAAGACCCTCTACTATCACAACACCCGTGATGGTGCGGACGATGCCCAGACCGATCTGCAAGACGACGGTTGCGCCGGCGGGGCTTGTAAAATATAAGTCGCTGCACGATCTGATGAACCGGGCGGGAGCATGAAGCTCCCGCCCTCCTGTCTCCTCTCATTCAAGACATTCAAATCACCATGGCTTATTCAACGTTCTGCCAGACCCAAAACGACCAGCTCAAGGAGCCGATGTTCTTCGGCCAGTCGGTCAACGTGGCCCGTTATGATCAGCAAAAGCACGACATCTTCGAGCGGCTGATCGAGAAGCAACTCTCCTTCTTCTGGCGTCCGGAAGAGGTGGATGTCTCCCACGATCGCATCGACTATCAGGCCCTGCCACCCCATGAGCAGCACATCTTCATCTCCAACCTGAAGTACCAGACCCTGCTGGATTCCATCCAGGGTCGCAGCCCGAACGTGGCGCTGCTGCCGCTGGTCTCCATCCCAGAGCTGGAGACCTGGATCGAGACCTGGGCCTTCTCCGAGACCATCCACTCTCGCTCCTACACCCACATCATCCGCAACATCGTCAACAACCCGGGGCAGGTGTTCGACGATATCGTGACCAACGAGCAGATCCTCAAGCGTGCCGGCTCCATCAGCCACTTCTACGACGATCTGATCGAGGCGACCGCGCTCTACCACCTGCACGGTGAAGGTACCCACCGCGTGGCGGGCCGCGAGGTCTCCATCAACCTGCGCGAGCTGAAGAAGAAACTCTATCTGTGCCTGATGAGCGTCAATGCCCTGGAGGCGATCCGCTTCTACGTCAGCTTCGCCTGTTCGTTTGCCTTCGCCGAGCGCGAACTGATGGAAGGCAACGCCAAGATCATCAAGATGATCGCCCGCGATGAAGCCCTCCACCTGACCGGCACCCAGCACATGCTGAACCTGATGCGCAATGGCCTAGACGATCCTGAGATGGCCGAGATTGCCGCCGAGTGCGAGCAAGCCTGCTTCGACATCTTCAAGGAAGCAGCCGAGCAGGAGAAAGAGTGGGCCGAGTACCTGTTCCAGGATGGCTCCATGATCGGCCTGAACAAGGACATCCTCTGCCAGTACGTGGAATACATCACCAACCTGCGCATGAGCGCGGTCGGCCTGCAACCCGCCTTCATTGGTGCCAAGCAAAACCCAATTCCCTGGATCAACACCTGGCTGTCCTCCGACAACGTGCAGGTGGCGCCCCAAGAAGTGGAGGTGAGCTCCTATCTGGTCGGCCAGATCGACAGCGAAGTGCACGCAGACGACCTGGGTGACTTCGAGCTGTGAGTGACGCCACCGGCACGCTGACCCCTGCCCCGCACGCGGTCCCCGCGCAGAGCGAAGCAGGCTCGCCACGGGTGCATACCCAGGATGGCGTGCTGCACGCCCATCCCGGCGAGAGCGTGCTGGAGACTCTGGAGCGCCACGGTCATCACGTGGAGTTCCAGTGCCGCAGCGGCTATTGCGGCGCCTGCCGCACGCCCTTGCTGGCAGGTTCGGTGCACTACGCCGCCGTGCCGCTGGCGTTTGTCTCCCAGGGGGAATGCCTGCCCTGCTGCTGCCAGCCGGTGGGTGCCATCCGGCTGGACATCCAGAAGGGTTGACGCCACTACGGGCTGGCAAATCACAGCCAATAAAAAGCCGCCGGAGCAAATCCGGCGGCTTTTTTGCTTCTTGAACTTCTCTTAAGGGCGCCCTGTGCAGACGCCCGTACCATCAAAGGATCACAGCCAGGGGGCGGCGGTCGGCCCGTGGTGCAGGCCCAGCTTCCAGACCCGGCCAAAGTGCTTGTAGTGACCCGCGGCCACACCGGCCTTCTCCCCCATGCCGTGGTAGAGATCCAGGTGTCCTCTCTTCACCGCGCCGCCCACATCCAATGCGATCAAGAGCCGCAACTGGTGTTTGCCGGTCCAGTTGCCGGCTTTGTCCAGCAGCGGCACCTCCGCCAGGATGGGAGTGCCCATCGGCAGCAGGGTCTTGTCGGCCGCCACCGCCGCCAGCGGTAGCAACGGAATGCCAGCGGCGCCAATCACGTCATTGGTGGGGCGACGCTCGAAGAAGACATAAGACGGGTTCTGCTCTACCAACTCCTTGACGCTCTCCTCCGGCTTGCTGTTGGCCCACTCCTTGATGGCCTTCATGGACATCTGCTCCTTGGGCACCTCTCCCCGGTCGATCAGCACCCGGCCGATACTCACGTAGCCGTGGCCGTTCTTGCCGCTGTAACCCAGGTATTGCAGCCGGTCGTCATCCCCGTAGTGCACGAAGCCTGAACCCTGCACGTCCATCAGGAAGTTGTCGATAAGAGACTTGCTGTAACCCAGCTCCAGCCCCCGGTTGGCCAGCGCTCCCTGGTGGATCTCGGCACGGCTCGGGCAACGGCCACCGCACTTGGGCATGGCATAGATGGGGTACTTGTACTTGGCATCCGGGCGGTGGCGCACTTCCAGCACCGGCGAGTAGTAGCCGGTAAAGAGCACGTTGCCCATGCGATCGGCGCCGCCGAGCTGGGCCAGGCTGATACCGTACTGGGTGATGTAGGCAGGATCACCGCCATTGGCCACCCAGCGGGAAAGCTGGCGATAGAGCTCACCATAACGACGGGTCATCTTGCCGGAGCGCTCCAGCACCAGCCGACTCTGGGGGCCGAATTTGCTGTAGTCGGCACGCTGGCGACTGTTGACGCGCTCCACCCGCACCAGATCCCCTGGCAGGGCACCATCCAGATACTGCTTGCCCAGATTCTCCGGCACCTCGCAGTTCAGAAAACATCCGGATCCCGCCTTCTTCTGGGGCACCTTGACCGGTTCAGGGTTGCCCGCACAACCGGCCAACCCGACCACGGCGGCGGCCAGCCAGTACGCATGTTTATTCATATGTCCTCATATAACACCGAGCGTCTTGCACGGCGGGGAAGATGCCAAATTTGCCGGGGGAAAGCAAACGCCATCCACCCCCGGACGCCCTATTTCTCCAAAGGGGATCTTCTGGGTTATAACAAGGTGACAAGATGTGAGAGGGCGTGGATGGAACAGCTCGAAATCTTCCCCCTGACGAGCCCCTGCGTCGGGATCTGCGAAGTGAACAACAAGGGCTACTGCAAGGGGTGCCTGCGCAGTAGAGAAGAGCGCTTCAACTGGCTCGCCATGACCCCGGCCCAGCAGCAGGAGGTGATGCGCCTGTGCCGCAACCGCAAGGCACGGGTCGAGGCCGCCCGTCGCAAGGCCAGAGAGGGTGAGCCCATCGAACCGCCATCACAACCCGGCTGGGATTTCTGACCCCTTCCCTGCCCTCCTCCACCCCACCAAAACAAAAGGCGGCCTACAGGCCGCCTTGTCATTCGTCGGATGGACGTCAATCAGGCCGTTGCCAGCTTGGCCTGCTCCTCGCCGCGCTTGAGCATGGCGTAGGAGACGCCGGTCAACAGCGATCCCGCCGCAATCGCCACGATATACATCAGCACGTTGCTGATGGCGTTCGGGATGAAGAGCACGAACAGGCCACCGTGGGGCGCCACCAGTTCGCAGCCGAACAGCATGGAGAGCGCACCGGTCAGGGCACCACCCACCATGCAGGCCGGGATGACCCGCATCGGATCCTTGGCCGCAAACGGGATGGCCCCCTCGGAGATGAAGCACAGACCCAGCACGAAGGAGGCCTTGCCCGCTTCCTGCTCCGCCTTGATGAACTTCTTGCTGGCCAGGAAGGTGGCGATCCCCATCCCCAGGGCCGGCACCATGCCGGCGGCCATCACCGCAGCCATGGGGGCATAGGTCTTGGAGGCGAGCAGGCCGACCCCGAAGGCGTAGGCCGCCTTGTTGACCGGCCCCCCCATGTCGAAGCACATCATGGCGCCGATGATGACACCCAGCAGCACGGCGTTGGCGGAGCCCATGTTGTTCAGGAACTCGGTCATGGCATTCATGATGCCGGCCACTGGGCCGCCCACCACGTAGATCATGACGAGGCCGGTAAACAGGCTGGCCACCAATGGAATGATGAGGATGGGCTTGAGCGCTTCCAGGGTCACCGGCAGGCGCACCTTGTCGCTCAGGTACTTGGCACTGTAACCGGCGAGGAAACCGGCGACTATGCCGCCGAGGAAACCGGCGCCGAGCGAACTGGCCAGCATACCGCCAATCATGCCGGGGGCGAGACCCGGACGGTCGGCGATGGAGTAGGCGATGTAACCGGCCAGTACCGGGATCATCAGGGCGAAGGCGGAGCCGCCGCCGATCTTCATCAGGGCCGCCGCGAGCGTCCCCTCTTCCTTGAACGCCTCGATACCGAAGATGAAGGAGAGCGCGATGATGAGGCCACCGGCCACCACCATGGGCAGCATGAAGGAGACACCGGTCAGCAGGTGCTTGTAGGGGCCAGCCTTCTCCTCTTTCTTGGCCGCGGCAGCGCCATTGTGACGATAGGTCTTCGCCTCTGTCCACGCCTTGTCGAGCTCGGCGCGGGTCTTCTTCAGGGCAGCGCCCGTGCTGGTGCGATAGACGGGCTTGCCGTCGAAGCGGGCCATGTCCACCTCGATGTCGGTGGCGAGGAACACCAGATCGGCGGCGGCGATCTCATCGGCGGTCAGGGCGTTCTGGGCACCGACCGAGCCCTGGGTTTCGACGCGGACCTGATGACCCAGCTGCTTGGCCATGGTCTCCAGCGCTTCCGCCGACATGAAGGTGTGGGCCACCCCGGTCGGACAGGCAGTGACCGCAACTATGCGCTTGGCACCGCTGGCCGCCTTGGCGGCGGCATTGGCAACGGCGGGCGCGGCCTGGTGGCGATAGAGGCTGGCACCGCTCGCGGCGGCCTCCAGCAGGGCGGCAGGATCCTGCAGCGCCAGATCCATGCTGCCCTGATAGAGGCGCTTGCCGTCATAGGCGGCGAGATCCACCGGGGCACTTGCGACTACCAGCACCAGTTCGGCGGCGGCAATCTGCTCTTTCGAGGGAACCTGGCGAGGTTGTACGCTGGAGCCGACATCGAGGATAAGCTCCCAGCCCGCCAGTTTGGCCTGCTGTTCTATCCGTTTTGCAGCGAGAAAGCTGGTGGCAATGCCCGCCGGGCAAGCCGTAACCAGAATTGCTTTCATTGGGCATCTCCTGAGTGTGTCATCGAAAGGGGGTTGGATTGAGCCGGTGCCAGGTCATCCAGACGCTGTACGCGCACCAGCTCGAGTAAGGGGGTGAGCACCTTGATATCGTCAAAGCCGACCGCCACCTGGCTCACCGCCAAGGCAGAGACGGCGGTGGCCAGACGCAGGGTCTGCTCCGGCGCCCAGCCAAGGCTGAGGCCATGGGCCAGCCCCGCTACCAGAGAGTCGCCGGCACCGACGGTGCTGACCACCTGCATGCGCGGCGGAATGGCCTGCCAGGTGGCATCGGGGCCAAACCAGACCAGGCCGTCAGCGCCATTGGAGATCACCACATGGGGTATGCCCGCGGCCTGCAACTCTCGCGCGCACTCGGCCTGATCGGCGAGGGTCTTTACGGGGCGACCTGCCCACTGCTCAAGCTCCTCCAGATTGGGTTTGACCAGGGTAGGCGCAGCCTTGATCCCTTCGGTGAGGGCCACGCCGCTGCAATCGAAGATCACTTGCTTGCCTTTGGCCTTGAGCAGGCTGATGAGACGGGCGCAGTAGCCAGGCTCGACCCCCTTGGGCAGGCTGCCCGCCAGCACGAACCAGTCGGCGCGTGGCGCCAGCTTCTCTATCTCGGCCTCCAGCGCGGCCACTTCCGCCTGATGCACGGTGAGCCCCGGCAGATTGAGATCCGTGACCCGGCCAGATTGCTCGGAGATCTTCACGTTGATCCGGGTGCTGCCTGCCACGCGCACGAAATGATCGTCCAGGGCCCGCGCTTCAAACAGGGAGACGAAGCTCTGCTGATTGTCAGTCCCGAGCCAGCCGGTCAGGCCCACGTCGCGACCCAGGTCTTTGAGCACCATGGCGACGTTGATCCCCTTGCCCGCGGCGCGCAAGTTGGCTTCGCTCACCAGGTTCACCTCGCCGAGGCTCATGGCGCCCAGGCGGGCGGTGAGATCCAGCGCCGGATTGAGGGTGATGGTAACGATGTCCATCAGTGCGCCCCCTCGCCCAGACCGGCGGCAATGGCCTCGCCTATCCCCTTGAGGGCCGCCTCGGCATCGGCCCCTTCGGCGCGGAAGGCAAGGCGGTGACCGCACTTGACACCCAGACCGATGACCTTCATCAGGCTCTTGGCGGAGACCGCTTCACCGCTGCCATCCAGGTTCGCCACGCGAATGTCGGATGCATACTCCTTGGCCACTTTGACCAGCATGGCGCCCGGACGAGCGTGCAGGCCATGGGGGTTGATGATGGTGAAGGTGTCGGAGAGACCGCTCGCCGGACCTGCCTGCAGCATGGCCAGACCGTCGCTCCCTGCGAGCGTCCCGAGCTGACCGGCGGCGGCAAGCTTGGCCAGGTTGTCGAGCTGCGCCAGATGACCCGCATCGGCGGCGCACAGCAGCAGCAGGGCACTGATCGGCAGTTCACCCGCAGTCAGCGTGCTGCTCGGGGTCGCCAGCACCCAGCCGGTCTGGGCCGCTTGCGCGCGGGCCAGCCAGACGCCATCCCCCAGATAGGCGGGCTCGCTTGCCAGCAGGGAGGTCACCATGGCGGCCTCACCCCAGCCGGCGGATTTGGCGCGGGCGGCGGCTCCCAGCAGCAGCTGGTCGCGATCGTCGGCCGGGAAGTCCGCCAGGGTCAGGTATTGCACCTCTTTCGCCGCACTTGCACCGGTCAGGATGTTGATGATGGTCTCTTCATCGGTGGCCTCTCTCAACTGCGCGGCGGCCTGCTCGTCACCCAGCACATGGGTGAGCTGGCGCAAGATGCCCAGATGCTCGTCGGACTTGGCGGCGATGCCGATGGCCACATAGGCAATCTGCCCCTCATCCCATTCGATCCCCTGAGGGAACTGGGCCACCATGACGCCGGTGCTCTTGACCAGATGGCGGGTGTCCGTGGTGCCGTGGGGAATGGCGATGCCGCTGCCAAGGTAGGTGGCGTGCTGGGCTTCCCGCGCCAGCATGCCGTCCACATAACCGGCCTCCACCAGACCCGCTTCGGTCAGTTTGCCTGCCAGCAGGGCGATGGCGTCCGCCTTGGTTGCCACCGATTGTCCCAGCAGGATTTGCTGTCGCGCCAACTTCAACATAGAGATTCTCCATCAGGTCCGGCTTCGCCTCGCGGTACACCGGCTCAACTCAACTTGGATTTCGGGTAATTTGCCTGCTGACAATAGACGGGAATCTCCCCCCAGGTAGGCCATCTCGGCATTTACTGGTCGAACATTCATCGCTTACTGACAAGCTGAATCGTTTCACTTACACTAAGACTGAATCGTTTCAGCCAATTGTTCAAGATCCCACGGAGAGTGCTTTTCAATGATATGATCCCGCGCACACTTTTCGGTGCCCCCACCTGAAACCGTCGCGGGCCTTGCAACTCAAACAGAGCCAATATGATGAAACTGGATGAAATCGCCGCCCTGGCCGGTGTCTCGCGTACCACCGCCAGCTATGTGATCAACGGCAAGGCGGATCAATATCGCATCAGCCAGGCCACCCGTGACAAGGTGATGGCCGTGGTCCATGCCCACAACTATCAGCCGGACAGCCGCGCCGCCTCCCTGCGCGGCGGCCAGACCAGGACCCTGGGTTTCATCCTGCCGGACCTTGAGAATGCCAGCTATGCCAAGCTCGCCAAGCGCCTCGAGCAGGGGGCGCGAGCTCAGGGCTATCAGCTGCTGATCGTCTGCTCGGAAGACGAGCCGGATACCGAGAAGGAGCTGGCCCGGATGCTGGTCAGCCGCCATGTGGATGCGCTGCTGGTGGCGAGCTGCCTGCCGCCAGCAGATCCTTTCTATCGGGAGCAGCAGGCCCATGGCGTGCAAATCCTGGCCATCGATCGGGCCCTGGCCGCCGACCACTTCATCACGGTAGCGAGTGAAAACCAGAAGGCGAGCTGCGATCTCACCGCCTCCCTGCTCAGCCCCGCCCTTCACCATGTGGCGCTGATCACCGCGCTGCCAGGCCTCACGATCAGCCAGGAGCGCCGCGCCGGTTTCGAGCAGGCGCTGAGCAGCCACGCCAGCGCCGCCCTGCTGACACCCCATGTCTGCGAGGGGGCCCACTTCTCCCGCGCCGAGGGCTATCGCCTGATCAAAGAGCTGCACCAGCGCCTCGGCCAGTTGCCCGAGGCGCTGGTCGCCACCTCCTACATATTGATGGAGGGAGTGCTCGACTATCTGCTGGAGCAGGAGGCCGACATGAGCCAGATTGCCATGGCCACCTTCGGGGATGATCGGCTGCTGGACTTCCTCCCCTTTGGCATCAACTCCCTGCCCCAGCAGCACGACGCCCTGGCTGCCCAGGCCCTTGCCCTCGCCTTCGAGGCCATCAACGGCCACTACCGCGCTGGCCTGCACTGTGTGAGCCGCACCCTCAAGCGTCGCCGCTGACGCCCCTCACGTGCCGGCGCTCTCCTGCCACGCCGGCGCGCTTTTCCACCAGTCAACACCGTCTGCTGTCATCTTTTATTTCCACCTATTGCCACCTCGCAGTACAAAATCCGCCTTTACAGGCTTGTTTCCACTTTTTTGATCCGTTAACGTGGCAACCATCTTTTACAACCCACGGATTTTTCGTAACGATGCGTCCACTCCGATATTGCTAGCCTCCGGTCCCGCCCCCGAAGGCACCTGGCTGACACCGCCACTGGCACGCTTTTTTTACTACGCAGTTTCTCTATCTGGATGGACACCATGAATACCAAAACCCTGGGTTGTACGCTGCTTATCGCCGGCACCACCATAGGCGCCGGCATGCTGGCCCTGCCACTGGCCTCCTCGTCTCTGGGCGGCCCCGCCACCCTGGCGCTGATGATCGGGCTCTGGGCCCTGATGGCCTTCACCGCCATGCTGCAGGTGGAGGCCAGCCTCAATACCGGCAAGTGGTACCTACACCAGCTGGCGGATCACCTGCTCGGCCCCTGGGGCAAGCGCATCGCCTCCTTCTGCATATTGATGCTGTTCTACTCGCTGGCCTCCGCCTACATCAGCGGCGGCAGCAGCCTGCTGGCCCAGGCGCTGGCGGATGCGGGCACCACCGTCAGCCAGGAGCAGGCGGCCTGGGCCTTCACCCTGCTGTTCGGTGGCATGGTGTGTGTGGGCACCAAGCAGGTGGATTACCTCAATCGACTGATGTTCACCGTCAAACTGGTGATCATGGTAGGGGTGCTGGCGCTGCTGCTGCCCCGCGCCGAGGGGCAGCACCTGCTCTCCATGCCGCTCGGCCAGGGCTTGCTGCTGGCGGGGCTGCCGGTCATCTTCACCTCGTTTGGTTTCCACGGCTCCATCCCGAGCGTCATGCTCTACCTCGGCGACTGCCCCAAGCAGTTACGCCGAGTCTTCGTGTGGGGCTCTGCCCTGCCGCTTATCCTCTACGTGCTGTGGCAGGTGGCGATTCTGGGCCTGCTCGGCCAGCAGAGCCTGATCCAGACCGGCGGGGCGCTCGACAGCCTGCTTGCCAGCGTCGGCAACCTGGTGAACTGGCCCGCCTTCAATCAGGCGATGCATCTCTTTGCTGACTTGGCGCTCGCCACCTCCTTCCTCGGGGTGACGCTGGGGCTGTTTGACTTCATGGCCAAGGTGACCCGCCGCAAGGACAACTGGCAGGGCCGCAGCCAGACCGGCATGATCACCTTCGTGCCGCCCCTGCTGTTTGCCCTCTACTTCCCGCAGGGCTTCATCATGGCGCTGGGTTACGCCGCCATCGCCCTGGCGGTGCTGGCGGTGCTGCTGCCAGTGGCTCTGGTGTGGCAGAGCCGCAAGCAGGCCGCCGCTCACCATTACCGGGTTCCGGGCGGCGTGGTTGCGCTGGGTCTCGCCGGCGCCATGGGGGTGCTGATCGTCGGCGTCCAGGTGAGCGTTAGCCTCGGCATGCTGCCCGCGCTCTGATCCTTACCCGCCTTGAATGCCCCAGATTGAAAAGCCCCGCCAGCATAAGTTGGCAGGGCTTTTTGTGATCTGGTCCCAGGCGCCCTCGGCAGCTGGTTGCGCCACTCGCCACATCCTGCTGCTACCATCAGAGGCAAGCCATTGAGGCGCCAAGCAATATCCAGGCAAACACATCCACTCGAGAGCCAGATATCATGACCATAGTGCCCATCTACGCGGCCCTGCTCGCCTTGCTCTTTGTCTTGCTCGGCGAGCGTACCATTCGCACCCGCCACCGTCGGGGAGTGGCGCTGGGGCATGGCGATGATCCCGCCATGCTGCGGGCCATGCGGGTGCACGCCAACTTTGCCGAGTATGTTCCCCTGGCCCTGCTGCTCATTTATTTTGTCGAAACCTCCAGCCAGACACCCTGGCTCATCCATCTGCTGGGGGCCAGCTTGCTGTGCGGTCGCCTCTGTCACGCCTTTGGCATGAGCCGCACGCCGGAGAACTTCCGCTACCGGGTGGTGGGGATGGGGTTGACCTTCGGCGTGATCCTGGTGTGCGCGGCTCATATCCTGATCACGGCAATCATTCCCTGACCATTTCACTGCCGGCCAGAACGAGAAAAGCCCCGCCAGATTGGCGGGGCTTTTTTAGCAACCGAACAGCCGGGGAGCCTGGCTCCCGAGCCGCTTACTGGTTGTGACTGGCGCGGCGGGGACGACGAGCCTGGGCCGGTTTGGCGGCGCCATCGGCGGGACGCTGACCACCTTGCGGCTTGGGTTTGCCACCGTTACCGGTACGGGCACCACCTGCATTGCCATTGGAGGCAGAACGACCGGCACCCTGACGCTGGCCCTGACCCTGCGGGCGCGGCGCACGGCGCTGCTCGCTCGGATCGCGGGGCTCTTTGCGCAGCGGCGCGCCGATACCACGAGCGATGTTATCGAGGGTCTCGCGGGAGGCTTCAAAACCGGCCACCTGCTCGCAAGGGATGTTCTGCTTGGTCAGACGCTCGATCGCCTTGATCAGCTTGCCTTCATCGGCGGCCACCAGGGAGATGGCGTGACCGGCTGCGCCGGCGCGGCCAGTACGGCCGATGCGGTGAACATAGTCTTCCGCCACGTTCGGCAGCTCGAAGTTGACCACTTGCGGCAACTTGTCGATGTCCAGACCACGGGCGGCGATGTCGGTCGCGACCAGCACCTTGACGCTACCTTCCTTGAAACCGGCCAGGGCGCGGGTACGAGCACCCTGGCTCTTGTTGCCGTGGATGGCGGCGGCGCTGACGCCGTTCTTGTCGAGGGTCTCGGCAACACGGTTGGCCATGTGCTTGGTACGGGTGAACACCAGTACCTGCTGCCAGTCGTTGCTGGTGACCAGGTGGCTCAAGAGCGCGATCTTGTTGGCCTTGTCGCACGGGTGCACCAGCTGCTCGATACGCTCGGCGGTGCTGTTGCGCGGGGCCACTTCGATCACCGCCGGGTTATCCAGCAGGCCGGTGGCCAACTCGCGAATTTCCTCGGCGAAGGTGGCGGAGAACAGCAGGTTCTGGCGCTTCTTCGGCAACAGGGCCAGAATGCGGCGGATGTCGCGGATGAAGCCCATATCGAGCATGCGGTCCGCTTCATCCAGCACCAGGATCTCGACTTCGTCGAACTTGACGGCGTTCTGGTTGTAGAGATCCATCAGTCGACCCGGGCAGGCCACCAGCACGTCCAGACCACGGCGGGTTGCCATCATCTGCGGGTTGATGCTGACGCCGCCGAAGACGACGTGGCTGCGGATTGGCAGGTGCTTGCCGTAGTTGCGCACACTCTCACCCACCTGAGCGGCCAGCTCGCGGGTCGGTGTCAACACCAGGGCACGAATGCGGTTAGGGGACACTTTGCGCTTGCTCTCGGTGAGGCGCTGCAGCATCGGCAGGGTAAAGCCTGCGGTCTTGCCGGTCCCGGTCTGGGCGGCGGCCATCAGGTCACGGCCAGCCAGGACGGCCGGGATCGCTTGTTGCTGGATGGGAGACGGGGTGTCGTAGCCTTGCTCGGCAACGGCACGCAACAAGGGTTCGGCCAGACCGAGGGAAGTAAAACTCATAGTTACCTGCTAGGGATAGGGGCGCCGGGGATCTGTGGTGGGGCTCCTCTGCTGAGCCGATGCCATCTCACAGGATCTGGGCCTATAGAGAAAACAACGATTTCCCCGGGGAGCAGAGCAAAGGGGAAAGAATAGAGGCGCAGTCTAACGGAGTTGGCGCCGTTACACGAGAAAAATGTGATGCGCCTCCCAGCCTGGGTGGAAAAGCCCACTATGGCGGGGCAGAATGGCGATGATGGCGCTCGCCAGGGCCCGCCCCATCTTGGGACGCGTACTCAGGGATCCACGACACAGAACAGGGAGGTTCTGCTTGATCAGGAAACATATCCAGACCGCTATTCACTGCGCATTGAGCCTCGGCCTGCTGTTTGCACCGAGCCTGCCTCTGGGCGCCAAAGAGACACTGTCGGTGGCCTGGAGCCACTGGCCCCCCTTCAGCCAGATCGAGGCCGGTGGCGAACTCGGCGGGCTGGACGTAACACTGACCCGCCAGATCCTCCGTGGCGCCGATCTTGAGCCCACGTTTCGCAACCTCCCCTGGGCCCGGGCCCTTCACCTCATGGCACGCCAGCAACTGGATGTCGCCATGGGGGCCCTGAAGACCCCGGAGCGGGCCCGTTTTGCCCGCTTCTCGGCCCCGTACCGGCGCGCCAGCTTCGTGCTGCTCAGCCATAAGCCTGCGCCCGGGAGCACCGATCGCTGGCAGGGAATAACGCACCTTGCGGACCTGTGCCAGCAGACCGGGCTGCGCCTTGGCAAGCTGCGGGGCACCCGTCCCCTGCCCCTGAGCGACGCCTGCCCCTCCCTTCGGCAGGCGAGCGAATACAACTCGGACGACAGGCTGATCGCCCTCCTGCTGGCGCGGCGACTCGATGGGGTCATCATCGAGTGGCAATACGCCCGGCATCGGCTGGCCCAACTAGGAGCAGAGGGGTTCACCTCGTGTCAGGTGCTGTTGCACCAGCAGCCGGTCAGCCTGATGTTGGCCAGGGAGACGGTCAGCGAAGAGGAGCTCGCCCGCATCGATGCGGCCATCGCCGCCCTCCCCCCTTTGGACACGGCATTTGCCCCGCCGGAGTGCCGTTTCGATGGCAGCCAGCCCCGGGAGGAAAGCACTCAGGACTGATCCTGACGACACCGCACAAACGAGAAAGGCGACCCTGGGGTCGCCTTTTTGCTGAGCATGGTGATCAGCTAACAGCGCTGTTTGCAGATCAGCGCAACAGCGGGGTCTGGGTATGCACACCCTGGTTCTGGGCACGGTGGCGCAGCAGGTGATCCATCAGCACCAGGGCCAGCATGGCCTCGGCGATGGGCACCGCACGGATGCCGACACAAGGATCGTGACGACCCTTGGTGATCATCTCGGTGGCCTCGCCGCTGGTGTTGATGGTCTTGCCAGGCACAGTGATGCTGGAGGTGGGCTTGAGCGCCATGCTCACCACGATATCCTGACCGGACGAGATGCCCCCCAGAATGCCGCCCGCATGGTTGCTGGCAAAGCCTGCCGGGGTCATCTCGTCGCGATGCTCCGAGCCTTTTTGCTCCACCACCGCGAAGCCGTCACCTATCTCGACCCCTTTCACCGCATTGATGCCCATCATGGCGTGGGCGATGTCGGCGTCGAGGCGGTCGAACACAGGCTCCCCTAAGCCCACCGGCACGTTGCGCGCAATGACAGCCACCTTGGCGCCTATGCTGTTGCCCTCTTTTTTCAGGGCCCGCATGTACTCATCGAGGGCCTCCAGCTTGCCCGCATCGGGGAAGAAGAAGGGGTTCTGCTCGATCTGGCTCTGGTCAAACGCCTCGGCCTTGATGGGACCGAGCTGTGAGAGAAAACCCACTATCTCGATGCCGTGCATCTGCTTCAAGTACTTCTTGGCGATGGCCCCCGCCGCCACCCGCATGGCGGTCTCGCGGGCCGAGGAGCGGCCGCCGCCGCGGTAGTCACGCTGGCCGTACTTCTGGTGATAGGTGTAATCGGCGTGGCCCGGGCGGAACAGGTCCTTGATCTCGGAGTAGTCCTTGGAGCGCTGATCGGTGTTCTCGATGAGCAGTCCGATGGAGGTGCCCGTGGTACGTCCCTCGAATACCCCGGCCAGGATCCGTACCTCGTCCGCCTCGCGGCGCTGGGTCGTGTAACGGGAGGTGCCGGGCTTGCGTCTGTCCAGATCGATTTGCAGATCCGCTTCGCTTATCTCAAGCCCGGGGGGGCAGCCGTCGACCACGGCGCCAAGCGCCAGGCCGTGGCTCTCGCCAAAGGTCGTCACACGAAAGAGTTGGCCAAAACTATTCCCTGCCATGGGTGCTCCTTGCTGCTTAGCTCTTGTAAATCGCGAAATGGGCCTGGTACTGCTCGAGCTCTGCCTTGGTCATCACGAACACGCCGTGACCGCCGTTCTCGAACTCGACCCAGGTGAAGGGCACCTCGGGGAACTGGGCTTCCAGGTGGATCATGCTGTTGCCCACCTCGACCACCAGCACGCCGTCATCCTTGAGGAAGTCCGCGGCATTGGCCAGGATGCGCTTGGTGAGCTTGAGGCCATCGGAGCCCGACGCCAGGGCCAGCTCCGGCTCGTGACGAAACTCTTCCGGCAGATCCGACATGTCCTCGGAGTCCACATAGGGTGGGTTGGAGACGATGAGATCGTACTTGTCGCCGGCGGGCAAATCGCGCATCAGATCGGAGCGGATCGGGATGACCTGCTGCTCCAGGCCGTGGTCGTTGATGTTGCGCTCGGCCACATTGAGGGCATCGACGCTGATGTCGATGGCATCCACTTCCGCATGGGGGAACTCATGGGCCATGATGATGGCGATGCAACCGGAGCCGGTGCACAAGTCCATGATCCGGGTCGGTTCCTCTTTCAGGAAGGGGGCGAAACGGTTGGCCACCATCTCGGCGATGGGGGAGCGCGGAATGAGCACCCGCTCGTCCACGTAGAACTCCCAACCCGCGTACCAGGCCTTGTTTGTCAGGTAGGCGGCAGGCACCCGCTCCTGCACCCGGCGGATGATGAGCTCGGCGATGCGGTGGCGCTCGCTGGTGGTCAGGCGGGAGTGGCGCATGCCGGGATCCACGTCTGGCGGCAGATGTAACGCGGGTAGCACCAGTTGCACGGCCTCATCCCAGGCGTTGTCGGTACCATGTCCGTAGAAGATCCCGGCGTCGTTGAAACGACTCATGGCCCAGCGCAACATGTCCTGGATGGTGTGCATTTCGGCAACCACCTCGTCGATAAATATCTTGTCCAAATCCACCTCCAAGTCGAGTAATATCCGGCCCGAGAATTCTATACAGCGAGCAAGACGAGTACCTGATGAAAAAAACGCCCTCACCCACAGACGAGGAAAGCCTGCTGTTTCGTGATGCTGTCAAAGGTACCCGGAAAATTAAGCAAGATACCATAAGGGCCTCCTCAAGCCCGGTCAAGCAGAAACGCGAACTGCGTGAAAGCCGCGAAAAGCTTGGGGTTGACCACTTTTTCAGCGACGAGTACCAGCCTCATCTGGACGAAGAGGGCCCGACCCGTTTTGTGCGTGAAGACGTGTCAAAATTCGAGCTGAAAAAGCTCAAGCGCGGCCTCTATCCGCCGGAGATTTATCTGGATCTCCATGGCATGAGTCAGCTCCAGGCCAAGCAGGAGCTGGCCGCCCTGCTCACCCTGTGCCAAAAGGAGAACATTCACGTCGCCTCCGTGATGCACGGCATCGGCAAGCACGTGCTCAAACAGCGCATCCCGAGCTGGCTGGCCCAGCACCCCAATGTGCGCGCCTTCCATCAAGCCCCGCGGGAATGGGGCGGCGAGAGCGCCATTCTGGTACTGCTGGATATCGAGGAGTAACCCGGCGTCGGGCAGGAAATAGTCGATCGAAAAGCGCGCCTCAGGGCGCGCTTTCCATATAGCGTTTGAAGTTGTCGAGTATGCTCTGCCAGCCGGCACGCTGCTGCTCGCCGCTGTGTTCGGATTCGGCGTCGAACTCCTCGTGCACCCAGGTGCCTCCCTGTTCCTCCACGAACCGCACCCTGACGGCCCGACCGTCGTCCATGACGTAACCCAGGGAGGTTGGCGGCACCACCTCGGTGAAGGTGCCCTCGAAATCGAACCCCATGCTGCCATCCCGGGCGGCCATACGGTGGCAGAAACGCCCGCCGATCCGCAGATCCACCCGGCTGCCGGGGCAGTGCCACTCGGGGGAGGCTGCATTCCATGCCATGATGCTGGCGGGGGTATTCCACCCCTCCCATACCAGAGCGAGTGGCCGTTCGACCCGGACACTGACGCTTATCTTCATCTCTCTTCTCCTCTTGAGTCGATCCCCGATACCCATGTTAAGCACGATGGCGTTCGTGGACGGTGGTGCCCGTGGTGCTCCCTTGGCAACGAAGGGCTGGCTTCCCCCGCCTGCGCAGGGCAAGACGCGGGTTAATCCTGCCCGGCCGGACGGTGAAAGCGGATCGGGGACTGAGCCTGAGGAATATTGACCACCAGTCTGCCGCCGTTATGCAGTTGCCACTCGAAGAAGTCGGCAAAACCTGAGCTCGTGAGGGCCCGGATCACCTTGGCCACCACCCCGTGTGCCACCAGCAATACCCGCTCGCCCCGCGCCTCATCGGCGAGCGTGATCAACCCTGACGACACCCGTGCGATCACGGCATCCAGCGACTCACCGTCGGTGGGTGCCTCGTCCCAACGACGGGTGATGTTGCGCGCCCAGAGCTCGGGGTAACGGATCCTCGCCTCTGCCTGCGTCAGTCCCTCGAACACCCCTACGTGCCGCTCACGAAAGGCCGGGATAACCTGAACGGGCAATGCCAGTGCACGGGAAATCACTTCGGCACTCTGTCTGGCACGCAACAGGGGGGAGCTCAACAGGCGCTGAAACGGCGTCTCCCTGAAGAGCTCCTGCGCCAACGTGCCGACCTGCTCCCATCCGGTTTCGTTGAGCCCCATATCCAACGCCCCCAGATAGCGCCCCTCGGCATTGGCCCGGGTTTCGCCATGGCGGATGACCACCAGTTCCATCTTCTATCCTTGTTTCTTCGGCAGTGGTCGAAAGCCCTGATACACGAACGCGATCAGGGCCGATACGGGCGGTTCAACCCTGCGCCAGATGGTGGGCCACCAGGGCATTGGCATAGCCGTGGCCCATGCCGTGCTCGGCCTTGAGCCAGGCCACCAGCGCCATGTGTTTGCGCTCCTCCCGCCCCGCCAGCAGGGCCAGCCAGTGGGCAATCGGCTGCCCATAGGTTTTCTCGATGGAGGGGAAATAGGAGGCAGGCCCCCTCACCTTCTGTTGCTCATCCATGATTGGCTCTCCAGAGTTGTGGCGACAGGTTCAGGGCTTGGGGGCGAACTGCTCGAACACCTGCTGCCCGGTCAGGGTCGGGGTGTCGTTTTTCAGCTCGTAGAAGTCCGGTTTCTCGTCGATGAAGATCTGCCCGGTGAGCTCGAACCCCTGTTCCTGAAACAGGCCGGCACAGAGGATGTACTCGTCCGTCGGCAGCAGATGGTAGAAAAGGTGGGTGCCGCAGGTGGGGCAGAAGCCGCGCTCCGCCCATTCGGACGAGCGGTAGGCCACAGGGCTGAGCCCCTTGAAACTGACCCCCTTGCCACCATGCACCGCGAACATGGGCCCACCCGACCAGCGCCGGCACATGGCGCAATGGCACAGGCTCACCTCGTTCTGATCGCCGCTCGAGACGGTGATCCCACCGCACAGACAGGTTCCTTGCATATCCAGCTCCTCTCTTCAAGGTGCGAGCCGGCAGGATGCCGGCCGCATTTAGCATCAAATGAGTAGCTGCTCCCCCGGGGTTTCGCCACTGCCGAGGGGTCTTGCCCCCCACTTGGCAGGCCCATCGAGGGATGTCCTCATCGGCATCAGGTTCAGCTCTGCTCCTGCAGGGCGATGCGATTGCCCTCGCAATCCCTGAATCCCGCCACCCGGACTCGCTCCACCACTCGGGTGACGGAATAGAGGCATACTCCGCCCGATGCGAGAGCCCGGGCCATGGCCCCTTCGATGTCAGGTCACCTGGAGATAGACCCGGGTGCCGTCCAGGCTAGGCACATGACTCTTCCCTTTGCCAGGGCGCCGGAGCAGCCCGCCACCCCGTCAAGGAGCGGGAACAGCGCCATCTCGTTGTCATCTATGTGCACCCGCTCGAGGGCTATCTCAAAGAGCGCCTCATAGAAGCGGATGGCCCTCTCCAGATCCTGTACCGGGATTTCAAAGTGGATGGCGATATTCATGGGTCACTCCTCTGTGCGAGATAAGCACCCGAACACCCTCGACTTGTTCCATGTGCCTGCGGGCCCGTCCTCATGAAAGAGAGGAAGAGAGACCCATCACCCCCCTTCCCCATCATGACTGATGACGCGCCCTCACCGGGCTCAGTTCACCGGTGCCCAGGGATCTCCCTTGCCCGGCTCGTTACCCTGGGTCCACCACTTGGCCTGATAGATGACACCCTTGTGGCTCACCTTGTTGCCGGCGGTGTAGACCTTGCTGGCCTCCCAGGCGGGCACATCCCCCACGGGCGGGTCGGTCGGATCAACGGGCGCAGGATCGAGTTTGGCGACCACCCGTACCTTGGGCCAGCTGGCGTGGGAGCCGTAGACGTTGGTCACGCACTTCTCGTAATCCCCCGGCACCAGGGCCGAATAGGCGGTCTGGAATCCCACCAGCTCGCACTCGAACGAGTAGCCACCTGGCCTGTCGGCATAATATTTCCAGTTGCCGTCCCAGTTGGTGTAGAGCACGTCGGTGGCGCCGTTCAGGTTGAGGCTGCCATAGGGGGTCTGCTGCCAGCAGGTGTTCTTCTCGTCCGGGAGCAGCGGGATCCCGTAATGGGCGGCCAGCCCTTCCCAGTAGCGGATGCGGTTGACCGGCTGCCCCTTGTTCTTGTTCTGCTCGCCACACTCTATGCCGCCGTTGATGACGTTGATGGTGGTGCCAAAGCCATAGCCGATGCCGGCCGCAATCTCACGCTGGGAGGGCACCCAGGTTCTGTCGATGACGTGCAGCATCGCGGGTTTGGGGGCTTGCGGCGTCAGGAAGAACCAGATGGCGGAGGCGAGGTTGAGCCAGGAGTCGGCCACCAGACCGGGGTTGTTCAACAGCACGGTGGCGTTGCCGTCAAACATCGCCTCGGAGAAGGCGCCGTAGTTGAAGTGATAGGAGAGCTGTTTCGCACCACGGCCAAAATAGCCCTGTCCCGTGCTGCAGGGCCATTTCCTGTTCTGCCAGTCATTCTGGCCACAGCCGGTGGTATAGCCGAGTTGCCCCTCGGCCCAGCCCATTTCGCGCACATGCACCAGCGCCTGCTGCCACTCCTCGAGCCCCAGCGGATTGTCGGAGACATTCTCCCTGGCGATGTGGCCGCCCGTCTCCTGGGCGAAGTGGGCGAAGGCGGTGATGATGGATTTTTTGCAGATGGCGTCCGCATTGCGCCCGTCCGTGTAGTCGCCGCAGAAGGCGGGGAACTTGCCGACCGCCCGCAAGAAGCGCTCATAGGTATATTCAGGGGCCGCCATCTGGGTCAGAAAGTCCCAGTCCGATTCGCTAAAGACCCGCTCGACCCTTTTGACGTTGTCCGGGTTGTCGGCTCGCCTCGGCACAATCGCCTCCACCAGGATGTTGGGTCGGGTGGCCAATGCCTTTGACCAGATACCGTACATGGGGTTGGCCGTCTTGGCCTTTTCAACGGCCGCTATATCGGAGGCGGCAATCACATAGCCACCGCTATTTTGTGGGTCGGGCTGAATAGCCATGGCCGCATAAGCTGGCGAGGCGCAGAGCCCCGCAACCAGCCAGGTGGTGCGCTTGAGCATGAACATGGGTAACCATCCTTGTCTTGAAAATGTCAGGGCGAGCATAGGCATGCCGACAACTAAATTCACGACAAGAATTAAGAGTTTGGCGATTTTGTGAGCCATTTCACTCTGCACTCAGATGAAGCTGTATTACAGCCTCATTTTGACCCCGTCACGCTCGCTCTTCATGCAGTCTGAACGCGCACCGCCCGGATCAGCAGATTGCGAGGTGTCATGGGTTTGTCGCAAAACGTCCCCAGCTCGACCCGGTAGCCCTGCTCCTCGAGGAAGAGGGCCCGATCCAGGGCGAGCCAGATCTCCAGCGGACGGCGAAACAGATGGCGCACCAACTCCATGCGGGCGACGTCCCCAAAGCGCCGCTCCCCTCTGGCGAGGAAGTCGCCATGATCTATCCCCCCAGGCAGCACCACTCCCTTGCGCTCGGCGGCCCAGTCACAGAAGGCCTCGAAACTGCCCGCCAGCAGGCTCTTTTGCAGGTTGGGCACCGGCAGGTACTCATCCACCCCGCGCACCTCACGCTGCAGGCAATCGAAGGCGAGACGCCAGATCACCTCCTGCTCGCGCAGGCGGGAGATGCGGGCACCACCGGTCACCGTCTCCTGCAGCGGCAGCTTCAGGTCGCTCTTGCCAAGGTGCAGGGCGCTGGCCTTGGCGGCCTGCGACAGGGGGCGGTAATGGCTGGTGCGGATCAGGTGATAGCAACAGGGGGAGAGGGTCACGCCCCGGGCACCGTGCTCGGCCACCTGCTCCAGCAGATGGGTATGCAGCTCACCGCAGGCATGGAGCGCCATGGCGTGATGGTGCGGGGCGATGAGCGCCCCCGACTCGGCGGCGAAGGCGTCGGCCTCCACAAACTGCATGCGGGCACCATCGCGCGCCGCGAGCTGCCGCCCCTCCTCGCAGAGCGTGCGCTGCAATTCGAGGCTCAGGATCTCGGCCCCCCGGTGCAGAGAGACCAGGCGCCCCAGGTGGCCCTTGCCGGCACACCACTCCAGATAGGGGCCCTGATGGGCGGGCAGGCAGCCGGTGAAGGCTTCTATCTGCGCCTGCTTGCGCCCCGGCATGTACATCGCCATGGCCCTGGCGCAGTGAATGGGTTCGGGGACAAAGGTGTCTAGCTCGCTCAGGGCATGGAGCTCGGCCCCTGCCGGGATCCAGGGTGCAAGCAGGGTGCAAAGCGCGCCCATGTCGGCGTCGAGCCGTGCTATCTCGTCAAGGCTGAGGCCATTGAGGCAGGTGGCAAGCTCGGGGGCCTCATCGGCGAAGGCCAGGCTCAGATGATGATAGGGCTGATATTGCCACCAGCGTCTCTCGTCGGTCAGCAAGCAGTCCAGTTGTCGAAAACGGTGAGCCAGCACGGTGAGCTTGTCCTGCTATCCAAAAGGGAGGCTCATTCTAGCGATCTGCCATCAAAAAGCACTCGCCAGCGTATCCGCCCACCCCTTGCTGGTAGCCTGACAAAAAGCAGGGACTTGTGCTATATTCCGCCCCCTCATTAGCGCGACTCGCCCACGCGGGTCGTTTTACCCATATGAACGGAACCAAAACATGACCATCAATGCCATCCTGCAAGCGCGTGCGGACGCCAAGTGTGAGCTGTGTGGCGCAGAACATGCGCTGACTGCCTTCCCGGTGCCACATTCCCCCGCCAGTGACGATGACCACAGCGTGGTGCTGTGTTCCACCTGCCGTGGCCAGCTAGAGCAGCCGGACACCACCGAGGTCAACCACTGGCGCTGCCTGGGTGACAGCATGTGGAGCCAGGTGCCGGCGGTGCAAGTGATGGCATGGCGCCAGCTTAAAGCTCTGTCCGCCCGGGGCGAGATCTGGGCCCAGGACATGCTGGACATTATGTACATGGAAGAAGAGACCAAGGCCTGGGCCGAAGCGGGCAACGCAAGCGACGATGACGACAGCGTGCCCACCGTCGACTCCAACGGCGCCGTGCTGCAGGAGGGGGATTCCGTCACCCTGATCAAGGATCTGGAGGTCAAGGGCGGCGGCTTCACCGCCAAGCGCGGCACTCTGGTCAAGGGCATTCGCCTCACCAACAACCCGCTGCACATCGAAGGCAAGGTCAACGGCGTGCAGATAGTGCTGGTCGCGGCCTACCTGAAGAAGGCCTGATCCCCTCGGCCTGTGGTTTGAATGATGCAAGAAGCGCCCCCCGGGGGCGCTTTTTTGTTGCCGGGCCAAAGCCTAAGTCGGCGCGGCCGAAATGGCGCCGCGGGGAAACTGGGCTATCCTGCAAACCAGTCCCGATGAGCGAGCCACCCCTTTGCCGTATTTTCCGTCAGAGGATGATCCACTCCCGGCACCCTGAAGCACTGGCCCGGATGGAATTCATGTGGCACTCTGGACTCTTCACATGGACAGATCCTGAACATCATGACCCCATGATGTCCGCTTGAAACAAGGAGCACGACCTATGGCCAAAGCCAGCAAGAAAGATATCAAGAAGAAAATCGCCGCCCGCCAGGAGAAGATTGCCAAGCACGAAGGCAAGATCAAGAAGCTGAAGAAAGCCCTGAAATAAGGGTCGGCAGCATAAATAAACCGCCCGAGGGCGGTTTTTTATTGCGCCAGTCAGGCAACGTCTCCAGACGTCCCTTTCCCCAATGGACTGG
This sequence comes from Aeromonas sp. sif0611, assembly GCF_019218845.1. Taxonomy (NCBI): domain Bacteria; kingdom Pseudomonadati; phylum Pseudomonadota; class Gammaproteobacteria; order Aeromonadales; family Aeromonadaceae; genus Aeromonas; species Aeromonas sp. sif0611. The sequence goes on from NZ_JAHUWU010000001.1 coordinate 162,136, forward strand.
CGCTTGGTTAAGCACCTGAAAAACAGCCACATCCTGGCGGCAGCAGCCACTGGACGCGGCCCCTGGGGCGGAGCATGATGTGCTCTTTACGAAGGAGATATCATGAGTCTGGATACATGGATGTTGTTTCTGCTGGCCTATCTGCTGGCAACCCTGACCCCGGGGCCCAATGTGCTGCTGGTGGTAAAAAACGGCCTGCAGCTCGGCTGGCGTCCGGCCCTGCTCACCATAGGCGCGAATCTGTTCTGTCAGGGCATTCTCATCTTTCTGGTTGCCATGGGTGTAGGGGCCCTGCTGCAGACCTTGCCGCCCCTGTTCCTCGCCCTCAAGCTGGCGGGCGGTGGCTACTTGATCTATCTCGGCTACAAGTCGCTGCGGGCGACCGGCTCGGGGAGTCAGGAGGCGCAACGGGTTGGCGTCAGTCCTCCATCACGGAGCAACGGCTCCCTGCTGCGGGAAGCCTTTCTGGTGTCGGCCAGCAACCCCAAGACCATCATCTTCCTCTGCGCGCTGCTGCCCCAGTTTCTCGATCACCAAAGCTCGCTGCCCATCCAGTTCTTCATCATGTACCTGACCATCTGTGCCATCGTCAGCCTGGTGCACCTCTGCTATGTAGCCCTGGCCAGACGCGCCGGCAACTATTTAAAGCCGGGGAGCGGCCAGCGCCTGTTCGGCCGCATCACAGGCGGGCTGTTCATCACGCTCGGCGGTGCCATCTTGCTCAGCGGTCGACCCTGAGCCGATACGGGTGCCTGTCTGGATACCATCGGTCGGGAAGTTAACGCAGCACCATGAAAAGAACCGCCTGACGGCGGTTCTTTGTTTCTCGATGACGCCAATATTCACTCCAATGGCCATGACTGCCAGTGCCTGGCGGTCACCAGCACTTCTTGTTCCAGCCAACATTTGTTCAGGGCTAAATAGTTGAGCGCCTCTGTCAATGCGGAGCCGGATACCCTCTCCCAGGCATTGCTCTGCCAGGGGATCTTGCTCTGCGATCCTGCCGACGGGAGGCTTAGGGGGCGGGCATAGTGAGGGAGATAATCGGCCAGATTGCGGGGTAGCCAGAGCGCCAAGGGCCGGCCGGTGGCCTGGGCCAATTCGGCGGCGATCTCTAGCCCCCGCTGATCCAGGTCGCCAAAGTGGGCCCAGGGGATGGCCGCAGGCAACAGAGGCATCACCCGTTTTGCCAATGCGGTGTTGCGGCCCGGTACATAGAGCAGCAGCTCACCTGGCTGTAGCGGATAATCCACGAAGGCCCCCTTGTTCTCCACCGTCACTATCTGCCGTCCCGGCCACTCAATGCCTCGCAACCCGGTCAAGGCTCGCTCTGGCAAGGCGAGCTCCCCGAGCAGGTTGATGACGGGCGCCATGTCGTGGAGTCGTCCCTCTTTATCGATCAGGCTCAGCGAGGTCAGGGTACGCAGCCGGATCGCCTCGTCAGTCAGCACCTGGCAGCCCAGTTCGGCGACTCGCGCCAACTGCGGTGGCGATAGCACGGCCTTGCAGTCACGCAGCCAGAGGCCGCTCAAGGTGGCGCCGTTGATGACTGCGGGCAATTGACAACCCAATGCCGCCAACGCGACTTCCCCCGACCAAGGTTGCGCCTCTGCTGCTTGCGCGAGCTGGGTCGTTAAAAACACCCTGCCTCGCTCGGTGAGCTGACGGCGCGCACTGCGTCCCACCGGTTGCACACCGCCGACCCGCCACAACATATCGTCCAGCTCCCGCCCCGCGACACTGTTGAGCAGGATCCCCTGCCCCACCGCCAGTGCCAGCAACTTCTCGCTCAAGGCGCGGATCTCCGCTCGCTCGAACAACCCCATCGACACCCTCCGCCTGCCTCAACTGACCTGGTATTGCCCGTGCTGCCGGCTCAGATCCAGCGCGCCCCGCCGGACACCCGCACAGCACTGCCGGGTTCGGCCGGGATCTCGGCATGCAGCCGCGACGGCATGCCCATGTCTTCCCCCTGCACTATGTCGATGGCACCGCCGTGGGGCCAGTGCAGATCGCGCAGGTAACCGGCGAAGGCCGCGGTTGCAGCGCCTGTGGCCGGATCCTCATAGACGCCGCCGTAGGCGAAGGCATTGCGGGTGTGAAACAGCCGATCCCCGGCCACATGCACCAACAGCATGGTCACCAGGCCCTCGCGGCGCATCAGCAGGCGCCCCTGCGCCAGCGAATAGTGCATGGCCGAGAGCGCTGCGCGATCGCTTAGCGCCAGCACCAGATGATCGGCGCCACCGTGAATGAGCGCTGGGGGGATGCGGGGATCCAGGCTGGCCGCATCATAGCCAAACAGCGCCAGGGCTTCGCGCATCAAATCCGCTGGCGCCGGTTTGCTGTGGGTCGGCGGGGATTGCAACGCCGCCTGCCACTGCCCCTGCTCATCCTGCCAGCCCGAGACCCGGATCTTGGTCTGGTTGAGACAGAGTGCATGATCCCCTGCCCCGAAGCGGCGCGCCAGCGCCACCCCGAGGGCGATGGTGGCATGGCCGCAAAACGGCACCTCCGCCTCGGGAGAGAAGTAGCGCACCCGCCATTGCCGTCCGCAGGCCTCTTGCCCCTCACCGTGCAGCGGGGCGGCGAAGGCCGTCTCCGAGAATCCAACCTCTGCGGCGATCCGCTGCATCTCCTCCGCCGTCGGCAGTTGGGCCCCGATCCAGACGCCGGCGGGATTACCCCCCCGGGATCCGTCGGAAAAGGCGGCGATCCGCACCAACTCAGTGACCAGCTCCGTCATGACAACTCCTTGGCTTCTTGCTTCACGAAAAGTGGCTTTCACAAGCTCATCCCTGCGGTCCCTTCCCGGGCGCCCGCATCAGAGGCCCAGCTTACCCATAAAATTATCGTCCGCACAGGTGCCGCTTGAGCGCCGCGGATCCGGGTACTGACAACTAGAGTTGGGAAGACGTGTCTGTATATGAGCCCGCAGTGGAGTGCCATATGTATTCATACACCCTTACGTTCAGGGAAGAGGTCGACAAGTTGACGGCTCCCGAGCACGAGATCTTGCTGCAAAGCCCGGCCCAGGCCGGGGATTTCGTCATCCTCTCCGACGGCAGCCGCCACCAGGTGATGTTCGTCACCCATCGTGCCCACTACAGCAGCCTCTATCTCGACAAGGGGATCCGGGTGCCCCAGAGCTGAGCCCACAAGTTCACGGACTCCCTCTGAATGGCACAGATTAATCGGCCCTCCTGTGCGACACCTGTTACAGGTGCTAACGTGAGACAGGCTCTCGCCCCCAGGATATTGCCGCAAACACAGGCTGTTGCTCATGGCAGTCAAGGCTGCGATGAACCGGAAAGACTCACACTTTGAGGGATTAACTATGCCTAGAACTGCTGCTTTGCTCGTGACCCTGACCCTGCTTGGCATGGCGCCGGCTCACGCCATCAACGCAAAATATGCCCAGCAGCTGGAACGCTCCGGCTGCACTCAGGTGACCGAGGCCCAGGGCTGCGATATTCACAAGACCAAGGAGGAGAATGCCAAGGCGGGATTCGGTGCTGCCGTCCCGGCCACGGACGGCGGTCTAAACATGAGCTACGCACAGAAGCTGGAGCGCTCCGGCTGCACCCAGGTGAGCGAGCTCAGCGGCTGCGACATCAACAAGACCCAGGCCGAGAACGCGGCCGCCGGATTTGGTGATGCCCCGGTGGCCACCAGCGCCAGCCCCTACACCGGCAACTGGGTCGCCACCTTCCCCGAGACGGGCGCCACCGTGGCCACCATTCGCATCGATGGCAAGGATCAGGTGTGGGTCAACGACAAGCAGGTCAAGGCCAAGAAATCCGACGGGGCCCTGGTGTTCAAGGAAGGCATGGTCATCTATCGCATACAGGGGGATCGTCGCCTCAAGGGGGAAGATGGCTGGGTCGACAACGATGCGGGCACCAAGGGACCGATCACCGCCAAATAAACAACATCACGGGAATGTGAAGGGGAGCCTGGGCTCCCCTTCTTGCTTGATCACTTGCCAATGGCTTTCCCAGCCCCCGGTGAGCGGCAACCCTGCACTTCCTCTTGCTATTCACTTACCCCTTTTTCGGATAGTCGAGCACGGCCGTCACCGGCGTTTGCGATACAGCGGCCGACCAGGAGGGAGCATCAAAGGTGAAGCGGGCGACGGCGCAGGTCGGCATCCGGGTGATCTTGCCGGAAAAACAGTGGGCAAGATCGGTGAACTCGGGATCGTGACCAACGAGCATCACGCACCTCAGATCGTCCTCAAGCTCATCCATCACCGCAAGCAGGGTCCCGACATCGCTGCCGTAGAGGCGCTCGTCGATGACAATCCCGTTCGCCGGGTAGCCCAGCTCATGGGCGACAAGCCGTGCCGTCGACAAGGCCCGACAGGCGGGGCTCGACAGGATAAGGTCGGGCAACCCTACCGTGTGCGCCAGACGTCTGCCCATCAGGGGGGCGTCACGCAGACCGCGTTCGGCGAGCGGCCGCGCCCTGTCAGGCAGTGCCTCATCTTGCCAGCTCGACTTGCCGTGACGCATCAGGATCAGCGTTCTCTTCATGACTCCTCCCGCAGCGACCGCCCATCGGTCCGCCAGTGACGGCCAGGGTTTGCATGCCTGTCACGTCGCCATGTCAATCATAGCGAAGCCACATTGCGCGGGAGTCTCGGACAAGCTGAGCACTGAGTTCGGGTGACCAGGCTCTCGACGTGTGGGCACTGACAGTGCGAGCAACAGGTGGCAGCGGTTAGCCATCACGATCTGCACCAGGCCTCGACGCAGAAGTAATAGGTGGTGAAGGAGTGCCCAGAGAGTGTCGTCTTCTTCACCCTGGTGGCGCGCCTGGCGAGGGCTTTGTATGGGGGACGCGTGTCCAGCAGATGAAAGATGATCTCTTGATGGCCCATGCTGCGCGCCCAGCCCATCATCTCGTGGAAGATGGCGAGCCCACTGCCCCAACCCGCCCTGGCGATCACGATGGCAATCTCGACCCCCTCCTCATCGGGCTGGAGGCCGCACCACCCCACCAGGACACCATCGATGAGGACGGCGCGCACGCGGCAACCGGGCAGCCCGTCTATTCGTCGCTTCTCATCCATCCAGGCGCGCACTCTGGCGGTATCAAAGGGAGGGTGGTCAATCAGGTGCTTTCGCAGCGTCTCGTCGTTGAGCAGGGGCAGAAGATCCTCTGCGCGCACCTCGTGCAAGGGTATGATTTTCATAGGCTTATCATGCTTTCCCAACAGTGAGGGGCTCCTGATAGGGGGACCCGTCCTTGTGTCTGGCGACCCAAGCGCCATCGGCGCCCTGCACCAGGGCCAGATCGTCGTCAGGGTATTGGACTGTGTCCCCCGCCAGCCGGTCGCCCACTTCGAGATAGACGGCGTCCACCTCACCGTAGTTGAGCAACTGGTGGGCCAGGCCGTTGCCGCCCTTGAAGCCAATGCACTCCCCCGGCGACATCGGGTACTCATCCTCTCCATAGCGCAGCGTGGGCGTCCCCGAGATCACATAGACAAACTCATCCTGCTTGCTGTGGTGATGCTTGAGCGCCGAGATGGCCCCCGGCGCCAGGGTCGTCAGGTTCACCCCGAAATTCGCAAGACCGAAGTGCTCCCCCAGTTTGCTCCTGGTACGGTGTTTGACTAGAGAGGCAAAAGGCTCCGGATAGAGGGACTTTGCCGTACTCTCCAGGATCTGTGTGGCTTGAATGGGCGTGCGGTGCGTCATCTCAACAACCTCTGTATGGGCGCCCTGGCAAGGGGCAGCAAGAGATCAGCCGGGTGCCTGCCTGAAGGCAGTCATGCAATCACACAGATACGGCTGAAGGCTGGAGGCTGTCAACGCCGAGATGCGAAGAGCGGGGTCTTGCCGTTGCCAGCGGTGTGATGGGCGGAGCTTATGGCGCCCCGCTGCAGCCCCTACAATACCTCGACCTTGACCTTGATGAGGCCGGAGCGGGTGTTACCTATGGTGCTGAACGCAGATCTTGAGAGATCGATCACTCGCCCCCTCGGGAAGTTGCCCCTGTCATTGACCCGTACCACCACGCTCTTGCCGTTGGCGATATTGGTCACCCTCACCATGGCGCCGAAGGGCAGCGTCATGTGGGCGGCGGTGTTGGCGCTCTTCTGGTAAGGCTCGCCGCTGGCGGTGCGCTTGTTGTGGTAGCGATCGGCATAGTAGGAAGCCAGCCCCGTCTGGGTATAACCGCGCCAGTTGCCCGCACTGCCCGCATCAGGCTGGCTGCTGCAGGCCGCGAGCAGCAGGCACAGGGAGGCCAGCAGCCCTTTTTGTAGATTCCACGTCATGTTTTATTCCCTCGATGCGATGTCGGGTCGACGTGCCATGGCAGCCCCCTCTTCATCACCAGTCTGGATCCCGCGAACAGGAGCCTACTCTCTCATATTTCCCATAGAAAACGGGAGGCCCAAGCCTCCCGTTTGTGTGTCCACCCGTCAGCCCCTGTCAGGGGAAGAGATCAGGCGATCAGCTTGTCATCGGCGAAACCGAAGCCCCGCAGCCCCACCACGTGCACGTGCTCGTGCTTGCCCTGCACCTTGCGGATGAGCTTGTAGGTGGTGCCCTTCTCCGGGCTGATGTTCTCCGGCGCCGCGATAAGCAGCTGCATGTCCTGCCGCTCGCACAGCTCGAACAGGGTGGCGATGGACTTGCCATCCAGACGGGCCGCTTCGTCCAGGAACAGCAGGCGGCAGGGGGCGATGTCCTTGCCGCGCAGGCGGCGGGACTCCTCCTCCCAGCTGATCAGCACCATCAAGAGGATGGCCTGACCGGTACCGATCGCCTCGCCGGTGGAGAGGGCCCCGCTCTCGGCACGCAGCCAGCCATCGGCACCACGCTGCACCTCTATCTCCAGCTCCAGGTAGTTGCGATAGTCCAGCAGCACATCACCCATCACCTGATAGTTGCGCTCCCCCTGCTCTATCTGCGGGTTCAGGCGCTGGAACAGCTTGGCCATCGCCTCGGAGAAGCTGAGCTCCTTGTCGGCGAACAGATCGTTGTGCATGGCGCTCTGATCCGCGAGCGCGGTCAAGAGACGGGTGTGGGCCTCGCGGATGTTGACGTTGAGGCGCACCCCGCGCACCAGGCCGAAGGCGATGTTCTGCAGGCCCTGGTTGAGCACCCGGATGCGGTTCTGCTCGCGGCGGATGATGTTGGTGATCTTGGCAGCCACCTCGTGGGAAGAGAGCGACAGGTGATTTTCCCGCTGCTTGAGCTCGTCGGCGAGGCGCGCCAGCTCGATCTCCATCTCCTCGATGGCCTCCACCGGATCATCCGAGCGGATGATGTCGTTGCGGATGCGATCCTTGAGGTAACGGTAAACCTGCACGTAGAAGGCGACCTTCTGCTCGGTGCTGCGGTTGCCCTCGGAGAGACGCAGCGCATCGCGCAGGGCTTCGTCGTGAGCCACGGCAACCCGCAGGGCACCGAGGGCCTTGTCCGACATGGAGCGCAGCTCGTCGCTGTCGAGGTACGCCAGCTCGCGCTTGTTGAGGCGCTTCTCGACGTCGGTCTCCCGCGCCAGTCGCACCACTCGCGACCAGCTCGCCTTGTGACCCACCAGGAATTTACGGGCGCTGTAGTAGTCCTTGCCCTCCAGCTTGAGACGACCACCGAGGGATTCGATCTCTCGCTTGGTTACCTGCAGTTGGGCCTCGGCGCTGGTGCGACGGGAACGGGTGCGGATCAGCAGCTCCTCGATCTCTTTCTTGTGGGCGCGGGACTTCTCTTCCATGTCGTCCGACAGGGTGAGCCCCATGGCCGCCAGCTCCTGCTCGAACTCGGTCAGGGTCTGGCGCTTGGCCGATGCGCTGGAATCGAGCGCGGTGCGCAGCTGCAACGCCTCGGTGTGGCGCTGGGCTATCTGCTTGTGCTGTTCACCGGCGGTGCGGGCCGCCAGCTCGGCCGCTTTCAGCTTCTCTTTGAGCCGCTCGCTCATCTCGGAGGCTTTGCCGAGCAAGTCTTGCGCATCCTGATAGGCAAAGTGCGGCAGGCGGGCCACCAGCTGATCGAGGGCGTAGCAACGGCGCTTCTGCTCGGCCAGCAGGTCGCTCACCTCATCATACGCCGCCTGCAGAGCCGCGAGATCCTGCGGATCCTGGCGCAGCACCTGCACCAGGGTCTCGAGCTTCTCCAGCGCCTTGCCGTGCCTGGCGATAAAGGCTTCGGCTGTTTTAAGCGCCTCCACGTCGGCGTGAGCCGCCTCGAGACGGGCGGCCAAGTCGGCCTCCGCAAACAGATGGGCAAAGGGCAGCATCCCCTGCACCAGCTGGATATGGCGGGTCAGCTGGGCTGCGGCCGCTTTGGCCTCGGCCAGCTGCTTGTCGCACTCGGTCATGGCCCCTTGCAACTTGCGCAGCTCAGCCTGCTTGGCTTCCACTTCGGCCTCGGGATCCGGGCGGAAGGCGATGTCCAGATGCTGGCCGATAAAGTCGCGAAAATGCCCGTAGAGGCGGTGGTACTTCTGCTGCTCGAAGGCAGCCTTGGCGTAGCCCTCGATGAGGCCCTCGCGCTCGAGGTCGAGCTGCTCGATACGTTTTTCCCGGGCGGCGCGGCCAAACAGCGGCAACTCGGGGTAGCGGGAGAAACGCACCTGACGCTTGCTGGTGCGTACCAGCACGGCGTCGCCGAGCTCGTCAGCCTCGACCAGATCTTCGTCAAAGGAGTCGGGGTTGCCCTGGATGAGGTAGATATCCTCCGGGCAATCGTCCAGTTTTTTCAGCCGCTCGATGGCGCCCTCAAGATCGAGCACCACCAGGGCGCTGCGGGCCGGGCCGTACAGCGCGGAGTAGTAAGGGGCATCGTCGATGGAGATGTCGTCATAGACATCGGAGAGCAGCACCCCCCCCACCTGCTCGGCGATGCGGGCCAGGCGCGGATCCGCCTCGCCAGCCCCCAGCTGCAGGTTGCGAATTTGCAGCTCCAACGCCTGTTTCTGCGCCGCGATGCGGTTGCTCTCTTGCTCGAACTCGCGCTCCTTGTCGAGCACGCTCTGCATGCCGGAAGAAAGTTCTTCGGCGGTGGCGAGCGGCAGGCCGCTCTGCTCGCGCAGTTGCTCGAGCTTCTCGAAGGATTTCAGCCAGCGCGGGGCCAGCCTGGTGAGCTCCGCGATATCGCGGCCCAGCTGGGCGCCCTGATGTTCGAGGCTGGCGCGGCGCTGATTCACCTCCGCCTGCTGATCACTCAGCTCTTCCTGACGGGAGCGCTGGGCTTCGAGGAAGATCTCCAGCTCGTCTTGGCTGGCGATCAGCTGACCGGATGCCTGCTGCAGCTCGTCGCGCAACTTGAAGAGATTCTTCTGGCTTTCGCTCTCTTTCTCGAGGCGAGCCAGGGCGGCGCGCAGCCCCTGTCCCTGCGCGATGCGGGCCTTGTCTTCGATGTGACGCTTGAGCAGCGCCTGCGCCGTGGGCCAGGCGGCCTCGCGCACTGTCTCGGGGGCAATGCTGAGCAGCAGCGCCAGTGCCGCCTCGTGCTCGGCCACCGCCGCCTTGGCCAGCGCCAGCTGTTGCTCGGCCCCCAGCACTCGGCTGGTGAGGCTCTGCTCGGCGCTGCGGAACTGATGCAGGGTGTCGCTCGCCTGTTCGGCACTCAGCCCCGGCAGCTCGCACTGCTCGCGGGCAGCATCGAGGGCCTGCACCGCCTGACGGTACTGAATGGCGCGGGTCTGCTGAATGTCCAGCGCCTGCTGGTAGTCGGCGAGCTGGGTCTTGAGGCTGTCTACCTCGGCCTGGGCCAGCTCTTTGCGCTCTTCCACCTCCAGCAGCTGACAATGGATCTCTTCAACGATCGCCTGCTGTTGTTCGAGTTTGTCGACCAGCTCCGCCAGATCGGCGCGGTACAGGGCGATCTTCTTTTGCAGGGCCACGGCCGCCATCACCTTGGCCAGGTGCTCGGCGGCGGACTCCAGCTCGTCGGTCAGCAATTTCTCGCGGTTGGTGAGCTGATCCACCTCGTCCGCCAGATAGATGGCGCGCTGCTTCTCCTCGGCCAGCAGGCGGCGCTTGCCCGCAAGCTCGGACCGGGCCTTGAGGGCCAGCTCGGAGAGACGGTTCTTCTCGGCGGCCCCCCGCACATACTCCGCCGCCACGTAGTGGGTGGTCTCGGTGATGAGGTTCTTGAACAGATCCCGTTGACCCTGCGTCTCCTTGATGGCTTCCAGGGTGCGGCGGTTCTCGTAGATGGCCGCCTCCATGTCCTGGAACGCCTTGCGCACGCCGGAGTTCTCCGGCAGCAGGTATTCCCGCAGGGAACGGCTGATGGAGGAGGAGATGCCGCCGTAGAGGGAGGCCTCGATCAGGCGATAGAACTTGCCGCGATCTTTTTGATCACGAAGCTTCTTCGGGGTGATGCCGAACTCGAACATGAAGTTGTGATAGTCGGTCACCGTATTGAATTTGGCGACTTTCAGCGCCCCCAGCTCGGCGGCCGCCCCTTTCAGATCGGTAAAGGCGCGTACCCGCCCCTTGCCACCGTCAAGCTTCTCCAGCAGCAGATCGGTGGGTTGCAGGTTTTCTGGCACGTCCACCAGGGCGAAGGGGGTGATATTGACCTTGTTGTCCCGGTTGGCCACCTGCTCCAGGTGCACGCCGACCCAGATCCGCTGCTCGCGGCTGTTCATCACTTCCAACAGGGAATAGCAGTGACCGCGCTGCAGCTTGCCGTAGAGCCCCTTGTCGCGGGACGCACTGCTGGAGCCCGCCTCAGTGGTGTTACGGAAGTGGAGCAGGGACTGATCCGGGATCAGGGCCGCGATGAAAGCTGCCATGGTGGTGGACTTGCCCGCGCCGTTGCCGCCGGACAGGGTGGTGACCAGCTGGTCGAGATCGAAGGTCCGGGCGAAGAAGCCGTTCCAATTGACCATGGTCAGGGATTTGAATTTGCCTCTCACGCCGCACTCTCCATCAAACCGGCAGACGCCATCGGTGCCAGAACATTAACGTTGCAGATCATCTTCCACCTCCAGCTCCAGTTGCTCTTCATCCAAATCCCCCTCGATGTCGTCAAACAGCGAATCGCTGCTCGGCATCTCGTCGTCGTGGAAGATGGCCTCCCCTTCCTGGATCATCCGCAGCTGGACGGCGCGGGGATCCTCGTCGGAACGCACATCGGCGGCGAAGCGAAACACGGATTCGTTGACCCGGAATTTGTCGCTATTGCCAAGGGCGGTGATCATCCCGAGGCGCTTGAGGCGGCGCATGGAGGTGCGGATCTTCTCCAGCAGCTTCTTCTTGTCCAGATCGGTGCCGCCGGAGCGGCTGTTGACCATGCGCAGCAGTTGCTTCTCGTCGGCGAGGCCGAGTACCTCCTCCTGCAACTCGCCCATGGTGAAGACTCCTTCCGAGGCGAGCCGGTCCGGGCTCAAATAGAGGTAACAGAGCACCTTGCCCACCAGCATATCGAGCTCGGAGAGCACTGTGGTGCCGATGTCGGCGCTGGGGCGCGGGCGCAGATAGAAGAAGCCCTCAGGCGCCTTGATGAGTTCGACCTGATAGCGGCCGTAGAAGATCTCCAGCTCGCCATGAAACTCCACCAGCGCCGAATGCTGTTCGAAATCGTCGGCACTGATATGGCGCCCCGAGCGCAGGGCGGTGTCGATGCGCGGAAACAAGGGGTTGGCGATGGCCTCTGCGAGCCGCAGCGGCAAGGGAAACTCAGAATTGATCAATGACATAGGCCTGAACCTTGGATCCAGCTTGGTTAATGGGTTTCCATGCGGGTTGGCGGTGGTGCTCGCGCTCACCGCTGGCATGGCCGAGGCGCACGGCCTGGTCTATCAGCAGACGCGCCACGTCGAAGTGGGTGTGGGCCGGGAAATCGAGCAGGTATTCGCGCAGCACGTCGGCGAGATCCAGCTGCTGCCCCTGCTCGGGATAGCGGGCCAGATAGCGTTCGATGCGCTCTGCCAGCGCCTGATTGATATCCACCATCTCCATGAACTCCATCTCGAGGGGCACCTCGCCGGTCACCTCCTCGTCGTGGATGGCGATGGTTTCGTCCCGCAGCTCCAGGAGGCGCGGCTCCTCGGCCACCCGCAGCAAGAAGTTGTGCTGCTCGAAGTTGCGAATGGATTCGCGCAGCCGCTGGCTGAAGGCACGATTCTTGTCCATGTCGATGGCGTTGCGGATGAACTTGTGGACATGCCTGTCATAGCGGGACCAGAGCTCGATGCACTGCTGGCCCCAGGAGGTGATGACGTCCAGACGCCCCTGCAGGGCATGGGTCAGCTCCTCGACATGGAACAGATCGTCGCGCCCTTGCGCCGCTTCCTGAATGTTGAGCAGCCCCGCCTGCAGGCGGTGACCGGCGGCATCCAGGGTGTCTTGCAGCTCGCGCAGGGTCTGGCCCGTCTCGCGCAGCAGCTTCTCGCAACTGTGGATGGCGTCGACCCAGTTCTGGGTCAGCAGGGCCGCTATTTCGTTCTTGACCTGATTCTGCTGCTCGTCCATGGCGCGCTGGGTGAGATCGATGCGCCCCAGGGTCTCTTCCAGAGAGAAGGAGAGGCGCGGCAGCACCTCGGCATCCCACTGTTCGCGGGTGTTGGTCTCAAGCGCCGCCTTGCGGGCGGTGTCGAGCTCGGCGGCAAGGTGTTCGAGCAAAATGGAGAGCTTGATGGAGTCCACCTGACGACTCTCCAGAAAGAAGTCGACGATGCTCATGCCAAGGCGCGACAGGCGATAGAGGCTCTCTCCCGCCACCATGTCGGTGGTGAAGCGCGACAGCAGTTGCTGGCGGATGAGATCGTTGATGGCGTTGTTGGCGCGACCGGAGAGGGTCTCGTCCATCTGGCCGAAGGCGTTGCTCACGTAACCGAAGGCGTCGTGCAGCGCGGCTTCCGACAGATCCGATTCATCCTCGGAGAGTGTCTTGATCGCGATCAGAAAGGCCAGCCTGTCGGTGGGGAGGTTCAGGGACAACCCCTCCTGTCTGACCCATCCCACCGTCTCTGGCAGGGTACGGGATGTACTCATCATGACGTTATCATCTCGTTGTTATAACCGACGGGTCACTCGCCCGCCGTGGTGATATAGGCCGGGGTCGGTGGCACCCCGACGGCTCGATCCCGCATCACATTCACGCCGGTTCGTCTCAACCGGCTGGTTTCTGGGCCATCACATGGATGTAGCGCCCAAGGGACACAAAGGGTTCCTGACGGCAATAGTGCTGCTCCATGACCAGCAGATCCTCGAACTTTTCGACCTGATCCTGCTTGTGGCGCATGTAGTCGTGAATGACCCGCACCCCCGTCTTGCCGATGATCTTGAGGCCCCCCCGTCCTATCCAGTCGTAGACCTGTTCCGGCAACTGGGGGTTGGTGGGCGTAAGCGCGGTCTGGCGCTTCTTGTTCAGCCCCTGGCGCACATAGTCAAAATTGCCCACTACCAGGCTCTGGAACAAGAGGCCGTGACGGTTGTAAAAAAGCAGCGACAGTATGCCCCCTGCCTTGACGAAAGGGAACAGACCGAGCAGGGTCTGACGGGGCTCGACGAGCCACTCCAGCACCGCGTGACAGAGCACCAGATCGAAGGTGCCGGTCACATGTTGCTTGAGATCCTGGATGGGGCAATGGATGAGACGAATTCTGTCTTCCAGCCCCTTTTCGGCGATCTGCTCCCGGGCCAGATCCAGCATTTCTGCCGACAGATCGCACAGCTCCACCTGGTGGCCCATGGCCGCCAGCTTCTGGGCGAAATAGCCAAAGCCGCCGCCGGCATCCAAAATGCGCAGCGGCCGGTTGCCAAGACGCGTCAGGCAGGCCTCGATGTCGCTCCACACCACGGCGGTGCGGATGCGCCCCTTGGTGGAGTCGTAAATGTTGCGGGCGAACTTGTCGGTGCGCCCGTCAAAACTCTGATCTTGCTTCAAGACATACTCATCTTCGGCCGCCCTGCTGTGGGGGTGTTAGGGAGAAACCACACAGGATTGGGCCACAGGAAAAAAGAGGGGTATTCTGTCACATCCCGGATCCGCTGAAAACTCAAGGACGGGGAGTTTCATTCTCTATATGGGGTTGGAGTAGGTCGATGGTTCGTGCACTGTCCAGCTGGCGGCGCGGCTTGATGATATTCGACCAGATGAACCAGCCCATCTGAACCGCTATCCACATCAACGTAGCGGCCAGCACCCAGTCATTGAGCGAGTACCCGGCCAGCGTCATGCCGGACGCCACCACTGGCGGCGCGCCCTTTGCCACCCCCGCGGCAGCCGCAGCCGTCGCGAGATCTTCTTCTTTCGCCATGCATCGCCCCTCTAGAAACGACAAAGCCCGTACGAGGCGGGCCAGAAATGAAAACGGCCAGGGTCACGGGGACTCTGGCCATCTTTGGGAGATGCTAACGCGCTACAGCAAAACATTCAACAGATGCTGGAGGGACCTCAATTGTTGCTATAGCAGAAACGAATAATCCAGGGGGACACCGAACTAGCAACTACAGCAGCAGAGACGGATCCAGCTCCTTCCACTGCACAAGCTCTGTTGGTTTAAAACCAACAGTAGTTGCTCTCTGTTCTAAGTCATAGCTCAGCAACATACTCACCTTTTTCCCTCCCTTCTCGAGGACATAGTGATCTGTACCACCTTTCTCGCGATTTATAAGCCTGTAAGGTGGGAGGGTGTTTGTAGGTACACCAAACTTGGCTCTTACATCGGAGCGCAACATAACACTCCATAGAGGAGAAGGTACCTCATTAGGGAATACATACTTATCATCCCCCTCTCTAATCAGCTCAAGATCGACCTCGATGAGTTTTCTCGACACTCGGTCAAATGTCAAAAATACCCCTTCCTTTGCCATGTTCAGCGTAATATACGGACTACCTGAATCCCCTTTTGGCTTCGTCTTATAGGGTATCATCTCGGCTTCGAGCATGGCCTCATATGTGAGCCCAAGGCCATTGATTAAAGCTTTAGCATCCACCGTCATTTGTACCACCCTTGTTCTTTATTCACTTGGTGCATTTCCTGCCTTGCCCGCTCGATTTCAGCATTGTCATACCCTTCATCCAGCAAACACTTCTTAACCATATCAAAGTTGCTGTCTACGGCCTTTTTTAAGTCCTTTGAGTCTTTTTCAATCTGCAAAGAGGTATTCCTTCCACCATAGGTTTCACTACATTTCTGGTGAACCGAGGCAGGAATTATTAAGGCTGCAACATCCTTCTTAAGCCCTCCTATTTCTGAGGATGTTAACCCCGGAAAGGTCTCAAGCAAATAGCGTTCAATCGCCGCTGCTGATGGCATGTGATCAGCATGAGTGCCTGCTCTTGGTCTCCCCTGAAATCCTCTGTAGGTATCGACTTCCAGTAATTTCACCGGCGGCTTGCTGAAAACCAGATATAACGGTGGAACCCCTGATGATGCAGGGAAGGTGATGATGCAATCTTCCAGGTCATCCCCGCTTGCCGGGAATGTCTCGAGCTCAGCATCTGGAGCCTCAGGGATGGGACGAACTAAAATGTTCGACACATCCATGCCATCCCGCTCCGGATAGTAACTACTGGCATCAGGCACTTCGCCACTGCTATCAGGGTACCAAGTTAGAGTGGGACCACCGGGAACCACTGCTACAACGGCACTGCCTTCTTGCCGGGCCTGCACGATAGGCACTGAATCCATGCCAGATGCTGCGCTGGTGTGGATCCCATACACTTGCATCCGCCCCTGTTCATCCTCAATGAATCTGAAACGGACCCGCGTGGCAGCCCGGCTCATGGCCTGCAACTGCGCATCCGTGTAGAGCGTTCCATCCCCTAAGTCTGATGGCCAAAATGCCATCAGAAACGCCCCAGAAGCGGCCCCACTAGAACGCAGAGCCCAGGCCCCTAATTCACTTGGCAAGGCGCCAGATATTCTCCCAAGTGCAATTTCTGTTGTTGCACTTGCGGTTGTGGCTCCAGACATCAGCATCTCCTCACTTGGCTTTAGATGGCATTGGAGCCAGTACCACGGCTCTACCGAACATCGCGAGAGGCTCTGCACTTGTAGCCGCCTCAATGGTTGTCGGCGGCACCGAGCTAGATTTCGCGAAAATGAACGGAGTGACTTTCTCAATTACGGGAGGTATGAAATTTGAATCGACCTTCTCGAACTGATCGCCAACTATCACAGTTCCCGAACCGATGATCACTCCACCACAGTCAACAGAGCCACCTGTGATGGCCAGGGGCTTACCGTTAACGAATACCGTTGATGAACCTGACGCTATCTTGCGGGGGTGTGGGGGATGGTTTGGCTTGTCATGTGGAGCCAACGGGTCTCCGACCCTGGCGGCAGGGATGCCATCGATGAAAACGTCGGGAGAACCGGCAATGATAGGCGTGGGGTGAAATCCATCGTGGTCGGTTCCTATATTCCCGACCTTGGCTGCATGCTTAGACATAATACGACTCAACTGATGCGACTACATGGTGGCATGCTGAGCTGTTCGAAGCATACCGAGGTTGCCCAAAAATGAAAAAGGCCAGGATCATTTTGACCCCCGGCCATTCTGAGCAGAAGTAGCAAGGATTCAACCGGCAATTTCACCAGTTGTTTTTTGATAGTGATTGTGAAGTCGGCGCGATAACACTGCTTCTCTGGAGAGCTGACGGTGTTCGAGTCCAAAGTTAAGGTGTCGAGATCATTCAGGCGCTGGATCTGATAAAGTGCCCCAGCGCCTGATGCCAGCTATCGCATGTAATAAGGAATTGATGGGAGAACACTGTGTTTGAATTGAACTTGTTTGTGATCAAGAAGTGGCTGGGCCAGCTGCTGATGCCGCTGCCCTTCTCCCTATCCTTATTGTTGCTGGCGCTCGCGCTACTCTGGTTCACCCGCTTTCAGAAAACCGGCAAACTGCTGGCCACCTTCTCGTTGCTCCTCATTACCCTGATGGGGATGAGGCCCGTCAGCTATGAACTGGCGCGAAGCCTGGAGCAGACCTATCCGCCCTTCGAGGTGAGCCTGCATCCCCATATCGACGCCATCGTGGTGCTCGGCAACGGCCATGTCAGCGATCCGGCAGTGCCTGAACGCGCCTGGCAGAACAACATCTCCCTGACCCGCACCCTGGAAGGGGTGCGCCTGGCCCAGGCCTACCCGCAAGCGGAGCTGGTCTTCTCGGGCTATGTGTCGGGGGATCCCCTCTCCAACGCCGAGGTCAATGCCCGCATGGCGGCAGGCCTCGGCATCCCCCGCTCCCGAATGACGTTGTTTGAAAACAACAAAGACACCCACGACGAGGCAGTCAGCATCAGCGCCCACCTCAAGGGCAAGCGGGTGGCGCTGGTAAGCTCGGCCACCCACCTGCCCCGGGCCATGGTGCTCTATCGCGGTCAGGGACTCGATGCGGTGCCGGCCCCCACCGACTATACCGCCAAGCAGAGTCAGGAGCCGCAACCCCTCTACAGCTACCTGCCCAAGGGGCGCTACCTGATGTATTCCGAGGCTGCCATTCACGAATGGATTGGGGTATGGTGGGCCCGTTTGCGGGGGCAGGTTAACGAATGAGCGATCGGTTCTTGCATTCCTGATTTGGATCAGGAAAGCGAAAAAAAATTACGTCATTTGCCGCCGGGTCAGCTATCTTGGGCTCGGTTCAATTCATATAATGTTGCGCAATCAAATGCCTAGGAGATTGAGAAGATGAGACAGCACCTGGTAATGGGTAACTGGAAACTGAACGGCACCAAAGCTTCTGTCGAAGCTCTGATCAAAGGACTGACCCCGGCTGCTGCCGCTCATCCTTCCGTGCAAGTCGCCGTCTGCCCGCCGGTTATCTTTTTGGGTCTGGTTGAACAGCTGACCGCTGGCAGCAAGATTGCTTACGGTGCCCAGAACGCCGACGTTCACGAGTCCGGCGCCTTCACCGGCGAGAACGCCCCCTCCATGCTCAAAGCTTTCGGTTGCACCTACTCCCTGGTCGGCCACAGCGAGCGTCGCACCCTGCACGCAGAGACCGACGACGTGGTGGCTGCCAAGTACGAAGCCATCCAGAAAGCTGGCCTGGTACCGGTTCTGTGCATCGGTGAGACCCTGGAGCAGTTCGAAGCCGGTGTGACCAAGAACGTGGTTGAGACCCAGCTCAAAGCCGTCATCGACCGTTGCGGCATCGCCTCCTTCGCCAACGCCGTAGTGGCTTACGAGCCGGTATGGGCCATCGGCACCGGCAAGACCGCTACCCCGGAAATCGCTCAGTCCGTGCATGCTCACATCCGTCAGTACCTGGCCGGTTTCGACGGCGCCGTGGCTGCCAAGGTACAGATCCTGTACGGTGGTTCCGTCACTGGCGCGACCGCTGCCGACCTGTTCGGTCAGCCGGACATCGACGGTGGCCTGGTGGGTGGTGCGTCCCTGAAAGTGGACGACTTCTCCCAGATCATCGCTGGCGCCGCCCAGTAAGATGCAGAGAGGGGCCTGGCCCCTCTCTTGATATCGCTTTCCTATGGACCCTTCTGCCATAGGAAAGCCGATATAGTAAAAACGGCTGGCCGTATTTTTCAGATATTGATATTCGACAACTCAGATCCAGAGGCACTCATGACCAAACAAATCAAACGTATTGGTGTTTTGACCAGTGGTGGTGACGCACCGGGTATGAACGCAGCCATTCGCGCCGTGGTGCGCGCCGGTCTGCATCATGGCCTGGAAGTCTACGGCATCTATGATGGCTACCTCGGTCTGCATCAGGACAGGATCGTCAAGCTCGAGCGCCACAGCGTCTCCGACGTGGTCAACCGCGGCGGTACCTTCCTGGGCTCCGCCCGTTTCCCCGCCTTCAAAGACCCGAAAGTGCGTGCCGAGGCGATCGAGAACCTTAAAAAACACGGCATCGATGCCCTGGTGGTGATCGGTGGTGACGGCTCCTACATGGGTGCCAAGAAGCTGACCGAAGAGGGTTTCCCCTGCATCGGTCTGCCGGGCACCATCGACAACGACATCGCCGGTACCGACTTCACCATCGGCTTTGACACCGCGCTGAACGTGGTCGTCGACGCCATCGACCGTCTGCGTGACACCTGCAGCTCCCACCACCGCATCTCCGTGGTCGAGATCATGGGCCGCCACTGTGGCGATCTGGCCATGTCCGCCGCCGTTGCCGGTGGCGCCGAGTACGTGATCGTGCCGGAAGTGGCTTTTGACAAAGAGAAGCTGCTGCAACAGATCAAGGAAGGCGAAGCCAAAGGCAAGAAGCACGCCATCATCACCATCTGTGAGCACGTCACCGACGTCAATGCCCTGGCCAAGGACATCGAAGCCATGACTGGCCGCGAAACCCGCGCCACCATACTGGGTCACATCCAGCGTGGCGGCTCGCCGACCGCCCGCGATCGCATCATGTCCAGCCGCATGGGTGCCTTTGCCGTCGAGCAGCTGCTGGCCGGTCAGGGTGGCCGCTGCGTCGGGATCCAGGGCAACGAGATGGTGCACCACGACATCATCGACTGCATCGAGAACCTCAAGCGCCCGTTCGATCAGGAGCTGTACGATCTCTCCACCACCCTGTTCTAAGCCATCGCGCTTCAGACAGGTTGTTGTAACAAAAACCCTCCATCGGAGGGTTTTTTTATGCCTGCATCAGTGCCCCGGCAAACACAGGCAACCGCCCTCCCCGACCTGTAACGAGCCAGCTTGCTCAGTTGTGCTTCTGCCTGATAGACGGCGATACAGGCGTTCTCTTTCGTGTCGCCGCGCTCTACTGAGGTTTCCCCCTCTCCAGCAGACTCTGCCCCCTCGCCCTGCTCCTCTGACAGGGGCCCCTTGCCTGGGTGTCAGTCTCTGCATACTTACCTCTGGGCATCTGTGAATGAAAGCCCACCTCTCCCACCATGATGCCCATTCAAAAAGAGCGGCTCGGCGGGCGGGGCAGCGGGGCTTTTCCCTGCCGAATGCCTGATGTTTTACCCTGTTTTCCCCGGTGAATTGAAATTATGCCGGGAGGTGATGGCGATAAAGCACCGTCATTACTGGGTTTACCCCATGGCGGGCAGATAAAAATGATGGGATAAGGGAAATGGCGCTACCAGCCAGCCAACCCATCATTGGCGACACTTTCAGGCGCATCACCCTGCCATTTATCGCCACAAAAGTTGATGATCATCAAAATGGCCTCGTACAAACCCCATCAGAAAACGCAAACAAAAAACCATAAGTGACTGTATATAAACAACATAGTGATAAATATCATATGCTAAAAATCCACCACCTCATGAATGGGTGATAAAACACCCACAAAATTACAAAAACACAGCACTACGACACCAGCGACTTAATTTTGCCACATAAATACATTTTTCATTGTTATCCCCTGTCATTGTGGTATCTTGGTCTCATCATCAGTCAGCCAAGGGAGACAAAATAATGAAAGAGTTCGTTGTTACCGCCGTTTTTACCGTGTTTTTCACTCTGGTTGCCGTCTCTCTGCCCTCGCTGGCACAGCTCTAAGGCGGTTAATCGGTCAGGCAGCTGCTTGGCCTGCGTCTTGATAGCGCCACCAGGCCGCAAAAACACCCGCAAAGGTGGTTTTTTGAAGCCTTGCGCAGGAACAGGATGCCAGTCAGGAGTTATTGGCCATCTGTGAGCATTTAACGACCTGAACGTCATGATCGCCGTTCTTGCAAGGGGAGCCTCAGTGCTCCCCTTGCCGCATCTGTCTCTGCGGGATTTACTCTTGCCCCCCTGCCCGTCACAATGTCCGCTGGATTTGCCATGCAGGAATCACCATGACTCAGGATGCTCTGCGCCACTGGCGCCGTGACCTTCACCGTCTCCCCGAAGCCGCCTGGTGTGAATTTCGCACTAGTGCCCTCATCGCCCACCATCTCTGTGAACTCGGTTTTTCCGTCATGCTGGGGGACAAGCTGCTGGCCAGCAACCTCATCATGGGACGGGAGATAGACGTCGCAGCCCAGAAGGAGCGTGCCCTGCGTCAGGGGGCTCACCCCGACTGGCTGGCCCGCATCGACGAGATCACCGGGGTGATGGGCGTCTGGGACAGCGGCCGCCCCGGCCCTACCCTGGGCTTTCGCTTCGACATCGATGCGGTAGAAGTGGAAGAGAGCCGGGAGCCGGCACACCAACCCTGCCAGGAGGGTTGGCACTCCGCCAACCCGGGCTGGATGCACGCCTGCGCCCACGATGGCCACACCGCCATCGGGCTGGTGCTGGCCGAGCGGATCGCCGCCCTGGCCGATGGTCTGAACGGTCGCATCAAGCTGTTCTTCCAGCCTGCCGAGGAAGGATGCCGCGGCGGCAAGGCGCTGGCGGCGGGCGGTCAGCTCGATGACGTGGATGCCCTGCTGGCGCTTCACATCGGCATTCACGCCAACAGCGGCGAACTGGTGATCAACCCCACCGAGTTTCTCTGTTCAACAAAATTTGACGTGGAATTTATGGGGCGCGCCGCTCACGCGGGGCTCGAGCCCAACGCCGGCAGCAATGCCCTGGCGGCGGCCTGCATGGCCACCACCGCCATGCTCGGCATTGCCCGCCACCGGGACGGCATGACCCGCATCAACATTGGCCAGCTCAATGGGGGCAGCGGTCGCAACGTGATCCCGGGTCACGCCCGACTGCAGGGAGAGACCCGTGGCGCGACCCCGGCCCTCAACGACTACATGTTCGGCCAGGTGCAGCAGATAGTGGAAGGGGCCGCCATGATGCAGGGGGCCAGCTACCTCATTCGCAAGCAGGGGGAAGCCATCGGCATAGAGAACAGCCCGGCCCTGCTCGAGGAGATAGTGCCGCTGGCCGAGGCGCTCAAGCTTGAGACCATCCACACCCGCCGCTTCGGCGCCAGCGAGGACGCCGGTTTTCTCATCGAGCGGGTGCAGCAACACGGCGGTGAGGCCGCCTACCTCATTCTGGGGGCCAATCTGGCGGCGCCTCACCACCATCCGGAGTTCGACTTCGACGAGGCCGTGCTGGCTCCCGGCGTCGCGCTGCTCGAGGCCTGGCTGCTCAGCCGCCTCGGCAGTTGAGTACGCCACCGATGAAAAAGGCAGCCCGAGGGCTGCCTTTCTTGTCTTTGCGAAGTCGCCTGGCGCCGGGCTCAGCGTCCCAGCACTATGTCAGAGAGGTGGGCGAAGTGATGGATCTCATGGGTCGCCTCGCAGGGCCCCTGCTGGCGGGCAGGGTTGTACCAGCAGGTCGCCAGCCCCTGGGCGGCGGCACCGGCGATGTCGGTCTTGGGGTTGTCCCCTACCATCAGCACCCGCGCCGGGCTCGGCTGTCCCATCAGATCCAGGGCGTGCTGGAAGATGGCGGCGGCCGGCTTGGTCACCTGCACCTCGTCGGAGATAACGAGGGGCTCAAACCACTCGTTCCAGCCCAGCTTGTCGAGACGACCGCGCTGGGGCAGGCTGAAACCATTGGTGATGATCCCCATCCTGACCCGGCTCTTCAGGGCCAGCAGGGTCTCCTCCACCCCCTCCAGCGGCACGCTCAAGGCGATGATCTGCTGCAGGAAGGTGTCATTCATCGCCATGGGCGCCACGTTCACCTGCTCGGCAAACATCGAAAAACGGGTCTGCTGCAGTTGGGTGGCGTCTATCTCACCTGAGTTGTATTGCTGCCACAGCCTGTGGTTCAGCTCGTGATAGGCCGCCATCCTGGGGGGCGTCGGCGTCACGCCATAGATCTGCAGGGTGCGTTCCAGTGCCTGGGCGACCGGGAAATCGAGCAGGGTCTCGTCCAGATCGAACAGCACCCAGTCATAGCTTGCTTGTTTCACGCTTGTCCTTATTGGTTGTTCTTGGCCATTCATGTGGCGGGCTCGGCCATCCCGAGCGGGCTGGCGAGCAGGGTCAGCGACAGCCTGACACCAAACCCGGTCACTTCGCTGCTGACCACGCCGTTGCCCCCCTTGTTGCGAAAACCGCTCAAGTCGAGGTGCAACCAGGGTGTCTGCCCGGGCACGAAGCGGCTGAGGAAGCGGGCCGCATCGATGTGATCCGGCGAGCTACCCGGCGCGCACTGTAACAGATCGGCCCACTCGCTATCGAGGTTGTCATCGAAATCCTCGTCCAGCGGGAAGGGCCAGATCCGTTCACCGCTCTGCTGCCCCAGGCGTATCAGCTCGGGAAGCCAGTCGGGGCGATTGGTGAAGGCGCCGCTGTAGCGGCTGCCGAGTGCCCGCTTGCAGGCACCGGTCAGGGTTGCGTAGTCGATCAGCAGATCGGGCTCCCCTTGGGCCGCGAGCGCCAGGGCATCCGCCAGCACCATGCGCCCCTCGGCGTCCGTGTCCACCACCTCTATGGTGGTGCCATTGAGGGCGGTCACCACCTCCCCCGGTCGATAGGCTTTGGGGCCTATGTGGTTCTCGGCGATGGCGAGCCAGCAGTGTACCTCAACGGGCAACCTGGCCCGGCTGATGGCATGCAGGGTTCCGAGCGCCACCGCGCTGCCCCCCATGTCCAGGTGCATGCCATACATGCTGCCACCCACTTTCAGGTTATAGCCCCCGGAGTCGTGGCAGATCCCCTTGCCCACCAGCGCGATGCGGCGCACCGGATTGGCCGGGCAATAGCTGAGCCTGACGATGGCAGCTTGGTTGTCCTCCGAGCCCCTGGCCACCGCCAGGAAGGCGCCGGCACCGAGCTTGGCGAGGGCCGCCTCGTCGAACTCCTGCCACTGCCAACCCTCCTGTTGCGCCAGCTGCCGCGCGAAGGCACGGTAACTGCCGGCATTGAGTTCTGAGGCGGGCAGGACGGCCAGGTGACGGGCCAGCCCGTTGCCCTGCGCCTCGGCCTCGATGCGGGCCAGGTCCAGGACGCAGGGGGGAGACAGGGTCAGGCTCTGATAGCCGATGGGCGCCTCGTCAGCGCGCTTCTGGGTGGGCAGCGGCACATCGGCTGCCAGCAGGGTGGCGAGCACCAGCTCGGCCAGCAGCGCCCGGGGCGCCTCATCGAAGCCCTCTAGGTGCAGCGCCAGCTGCGCCACCTTGAGACCCGCGAGGGGGGCTGTCCAGGTGCGGATCTGCTTGTAGAGCCGGTGATCCACAACGGGCGCCGGGTCCACGAAGAGCACCAGTTGCAGACCCAGGCCATCCGCCAGCCGGTAAGGGGCCGGCAGACCCAGGGCTATCTGGGACGCCACTCCGGCGAAGGCAGGCTGCGCCAGCAGGGCATCGCGCCCGGTCTCGGCTACCAGCAGCAGTTTGACGGGAATGTCGCTCGCCATCACCTCGTTCAGGGTGGTGGTCTGCATGGTTATCTTGGGAGGAAGGTAGTTGAAAGCGTGCATCACAGGGAGAGGCCTCATCCATGAACAGAAGCCAGAATGATACCGAACAAATGGGACAAAGGATCGCCACCACATAAATTAATGTGCTGGATCAGGGTGATACACGAGGGAGTCGAGATGGATATAAAGAGAGGATAGATGACAAGTTGGTTGCGGGGGCCGGATTTGAACCGACGACCTTCGGGTTATGAGCCCGACGAGCTACCGAGCTGCTCCACCCCGCGTCCGAATTGTGTGTCCGTTGCCGGACCTTGCCCGCAAGTTGCCGAGCAGTAGCAGCTTGCGTCTTCGTCTCATCGCTGCGGTGCAAGACCCTGCCATGAGAACAAATAGTTGGTTGCGGGGCCAGATTTGAACTGACGACCTTCGGGTTATGAGCCCGACGAGCTACCGAGCTGCTCCACCCCGCGTCCGAATTGTGTGTCCGTTGCCGGACCTTCCCGCAAGTTGCCGAGCAGTAGCAGCTTGCGTCTTCGTCTCATCGCTGCGGTACAAAACCTAGCCATGAAAACAAATTGTTGGTTGCGGGGGCCAGATTTGAACTGACGACCTTCGGGTTATGAGCCCGACGAGCTACCGAGCTGCTCCACCCCGCGTCCGAATTGTACTGCCTTCATCACCGCGCACTACCGAGCAGAAGTAGTGTGCTGTCTTTACGTTCACCGCTTGGCATCAGCCTTGCCATGAACACAAATAGTTGGTTGCGGGGGCCAGATTTGAACTGACGACCTTCGGGTTATGAGCCCGACGAGCTACCGAGCTGCTCCACCCCGCGTCCGAATTGTACTGCCTTTATCACCGCGCACTACCGAGCAGAAGTAGTGTGCTGTCTTTACGTTCACCGCTTGGCATCAGCCTTGCCATGAGCACAAATAGTTGGTTGCGGGGGCCAGATTTGAACTGACGACCTTCGGGTTATGAGCCCGACGAGCTACCGAGCTGCTCCACCCCGCGTCCGTATTTTTCCGAAGTGGCCGAGCAGTAGCCAGTTCGAATCGTCTTCATCAGCTATCAACCGAAGGTTGTCGTCGATGTCGACACTCAGATGGTTGCGGGGGCCGGATTTGAACCGACGACCTTCGGGTTATGAGCCCGACGAGCTACCGAGCTGCTCCACCCCGCGTCTGAGGTCGCCAATAATAGGCTCCAACGCTGAGATTGCAAGTAATTATCCTAAAAAAAGTTTACCAGGGGATTAAACCATCACATGTTGTGTTCTTTTGCAACAAACCGTAGTTTTTTCAGTCAACTAGGTGCCGACCTTGCCACTCAAGGCCCTCGCCTGCCAGGCTGCGCTACCGGCTCCGGCGTGCCACATACCCCTCTCTATGTATGAAAAAGCCCGCATCTATACAGACGCGGGCTTACTCCCTGGCTTGCCACTGTGCGACTCAGGCCAGCTGGTGCAGCACGCTGATCGCCGCTATCTGGGCGATGATGAGACCGCACAGGGTCACGGACAACACCACGGGGGCCGTCTCCTGCTGCCGGTAGAGAGGGCTGAACCAGAGCAGCAGGGCGGCAATGAGCAAGCCCGCCTGGGTCAGCACCCCGGGGATCAGGGCATCGAGCCCGGCGCCATTGTCCTGCCCGCTCACCAGCACCGCCAGCCAGATCAGGCTCAGCATGGCGGCCAACAGCCCCGCCAGCGGCAGCAGCAGGTTGAATGCCTGCAGGCGGTGGCGGGCACGCAGCAGCATCAGGTGGGCAAAGGCCGAGCCCAGCAGCACCATCTGCAGCACACCATTCAGCCAGCCCTGGATCTGCAGCAGACCCAGGCCATAGAGAGCGAGCGGCATGGCGGGCAACCACAGCAGGGTGGCGGGAATGGCACGCTTGCCCTCGAGGCGGGACTGGGCCAGGGAGAGCACTATCCCCAGGATCAGGGCGGCGCCCCCACACCAGGGAAGCCAGCCGGTCACCCCGGCTTCAATTCCCAGCATCAGGGAGAGGCCGGTGATCACCCAGATGGAGAAGAGCTGGTTGGTGATCCGCGAGCGCTGGCCCGGGCAGAGATCCCCGCGCCACAAGACGATCCCGAGCGCGATCAAGGCCCCCAGGGCCATCAGGCCGGTCAGGGAAAAGAGCCAAAAAGGAAGTTGGACGAACATAGGGTCTCCGGCAGCAAACAGAGGACAGGACCAAGAGGCCCCGGCAACAAAAATGAGGGGCGAGTATACCCAAACCCGCCCCCATTCCCAACGCCTGCGAGATTAGCTCTGGCCTCGGGCCAGGGCGACCACTCGCGCGAACATCTGCTTGAGCATGGGGGGAATGTGTTCGCTGCCAAGGCGCTCCGCCTCCTCCACCACGGCCAGCGCCATGCCGGGCTTGCTGCGGTGATGAATGGCCTTGGAGATGATGCGCCCGGCGTTGAGTGTGGAGCGCCCACCGACACCCGCCTCGCGCCGAAACACCGCCTCGAATCCGTTCTGGTAGAGGTAGTGCTCTATGTCCGCCGAGGGCAGCTGGGTCAGCCGGTCCCGTTCACGCTCCCCCTTGAGCAGGGAACGAGCCGAGCTCGCGTACTTGGCGCCCGCCTCGTCACCGTCGGTGAGCAGGTGCCACTCGATGCCGAAGTCGCGGGCCACTTTGATGAGGGGGGCCTGACCGCACTGGGCAAACTCGATGATGCGCACCCCCTCCGCCCGCAGGCTGTAGCCACAGATCTGGGCGAGCTCGGAAAGCAGCCAGATCTCTGTCTCCCCCTCCACCAGCAACCAGCAGCGGGCAAACATCGACATGGGTCTGTTGATCCGCACGTGGAAGGCGATTTTGCGCAGGTCATCGCTGCTGTAACGTTCTCCCCCCAACTGGTGGCAGAGGATGTCATGCTGGCGTCGCACCAGACGGCGCACCTGATTGAGCGGCAGGGAAGAGAGCAGGTCCCCCGAGTTGGTGGTGAGCAGCTTCTGACCGGGCAACTGCTCGAGCAGGCCCCAGGCCAGTGCCAGCATGGTGGGGTGCAGGCGACTCTCGGGATCTTCCAGCATCAGGATGGGCCTGGCCCCCTCCTCCAGCTCGCGGTTGCCGCGGGCATGGAGCAGCATGGCGGCCATGCCCGCCATGGCCAGTTGCAGGGCCCGGTTGTCCGCATTGCGCAGCAGCACCTGCAAGTTGCCGGGATTGCGCAGCGTCATGGGGCGATTGACTATCTCCCGCTGGCTGCGGGGCTTGTGTTTGATGGGGGCCAGGGCGCTGAAGTAGTGCTCCATCAACTGCTGTACTGCCTGCAGCGCCTCTTTCAGCTCGGGTTCGCCGATGCGCTGGGGCTCATCGGTCAGCTTGCCGGCGAGCTCCCCGAGTCGCTGCTCGGAGAGATCGTCCCAAGGCAGCCGCTCTATGCCGTCGCGGGCGGTACGGGCATCCCGCAGCCGGAACACCGGGTTCATGGTGATGAGCAGCCGCACCAGCTCTTCGTTGTTGTCGATGGCCAGGCTCTTGCCAATGCCATCGAGAAAGTCATGGGTGCTCTGCACGCTGCCGTCGTCCTGCAGTTCGGCGCTGGCGCGATAGTGCACCCGGTGGAACTTGTCCTTGTGGGGGATCCAGGCCGAACCCAGGCGCGCCAATCGGCGGGAGTGCTGGCACATCTGGGGGCGGTACTCGCTGAAGGTGAGCACCAGTTGCAGGGTGCGCGACGGGCTCAGCTCGGGGTCTTCGGGCTGATGGAAATCATCGCGACTGAATTGATAGGGTTCGGCATCCCCCAGCAGGCACCAGAGGGCACGCAGCAGGCTGGACTTGCCCCAGGCGTTCTCACCGATGAGAACCGTGGTGTGATCCAGCCCGAGCGAGAGCCGATTTATCCCGCGAAAACCTTTGACTTCAATGCGTTCCAGAAACATGCGGCCATATCCAGTCCATCCTGATGGCGCAATAGTGGCAAAGTTGCCGGAAAAATCCTATCGGGTCTTGGGGTTTTCAGCGGGAACTGTGAGGCACTGCGGGTTCGGGTGGGGTGGGAACAGAGATGCGGTCTTGCGGAGCATTCCAGTGGCTGAACCAGAGGTGGCGGGTGCGGGTCTGACGTTTGCGATGATTCAATGGGCATTCCTTTTTGTGGGTAAGAGGCAGAGGGTACACCTCTTTTACCCAGAGTCTCAGCGTTATCTGTGACAGGAGAATGACAATTGTGCGCGCCACTGCCCCGGGCTCAGGCCAAAGGCCTCCCGAAAACGATTGCCAAAGTGGGCCTGGGAGGAGAAGCCGCACTGGGCGGCGATGCTGGCCAGGGGATCGCTTCCTGCCAGCAGCTGCTTGGCTCGCTGGAGCCTGAGTCCCAGCAGGTAACGATGAGGCGGGCAGCCCAGGCTCTGGCCGAACATGCGGGCAAAATGGTATTCGCTCAGGCCAGCCTCCCGGGCAAGATCGCTCAAGGTCACGGAGTCCGCCAGGTGGGACAGCAGGTACTCCTGCACCCGCCGGACAACGACGGGCGCCAGGCCGCCCCGCACCTCCGGCAGGCTGGGCGCCTCCCGGGTATGGTGACGGTAGGCGTGCAACATCAGCATCCAGGCGCCGTGGGAGAGCGCCATGCGATCGACCCCGTGCTGCCAGTCCAGCTTCATCAGCTGTGCCTGCACCAGGGCCGCGGCCTGGGGATCCTCGATGAAGGTCTTGTCCTGCAACACCAGGTGGCGCCCCTCCTTGTCGCACACCTGCTCGGCGATGCGGGTGAAGTGGGCGGGAGTGAAGTAGAGGTGGAAGAAGCGAAACTCCTCGCGTACCAGCCATTCGGATCTGTGGTGATCCGGCATGATGCACACCTTGCCGGTACCGCCATGGCCGCCGGGACCGTCGAGGCGCTCGGTCTGCTCGCCCCCCTGCAGATAGACGCTGATGGTGTGGTGACCCGGCTTGTGGTAGCGGGTCTGATCGTAGCGGTTGCGCCAGCTGGCCACCCCGAGCCCGGGCTCCAGCCAGCAGGAATCCTCCAGCCGTGCCCCCGTGCTGACCAGGGCATCAAACACCCCCGCCTGTCGTCTCTGCTGCACCTGTCTGCCTCATCCTTGTTCCCGTGCCGTCATCTTATCGCGGCGGCTCGCCAAGCGCTGCTGCCGGCCACAAAAAACCGCAAGATGGTGCAAGCCAGCTCACGCCGTCCGATCCATGCTGATCCCCATGTCACTCTCCTTTTCATCGGATCCGCTTATGAATCTCCTGCTGTATGTTTCCACCGTCCTCATCTGGGGCAGTACCTGGATCGCCATCGCCTGGCAGCTCGGTCCCATTCCCATCGAGGTCTCGGTGCTCTATCGCTTCGCCCTGGCGGCACTGGCGCTGTTTGCCCTGCTCACGTTAAGCGGCAGGTTCCCTCGCCTGCCCTGGGCCGGACAGCGTTATGCGGCCCTGCTCGGCGCCCTGCTCTTCTCCACCAACTTTCTCTGCTTCTACCACGCCACCCTCTATATACCGAGCGGTCTGTCGGCGGTGATCTTCGCCAGCGCCAGCATCTTCAACGGCCTCAACCTCTGGCTGTTCGAGGGCAAGCGCCCCGGCCTGCGCTGGTTGCAGGGGTCGCTGCTGGGCCTATTTGGTACCCTGTTGCTGTTCTGGCCCGTGCTGGCGGATGCGCAACTGGGTGCAAACGGCTGGAAGGGGCTGCTCTTCGCCTGCGGCGGCACCCTCTGCTTCTCCCTCGGGAACCTTGTCTCCGCCCGTGGCCAGCGGCAGGGTTACCAGGTGTTGCAGATGGTGCCCTGGGGCATGGTGTACGGGGTGGCGCTGCTGCTGGGCTGGGTCATGGTGCTCGGTCAGTCACTGACCCTGCCGACCGAGCCCCGCTACCTCGCGGCCATGGTCTATCTGGCCATCTTCGGCTCCGTCATCGCCTTCACCGCCTACCTCACCCTGGTGGGGCGCATCGGCGCCAGCAAGGCCGCCTATGCCACCGTGCTGTTTCCCCTGGTAGCGCTCAGCCTCTCCACCCTGTATGAGGGTTTCGTCTGGCAGACGGTCTCCATCATGGGGGTGGTGGTGAGCCTCATCGGCAACCTGGTGATCTTCGCCCCGCCCGTCAAGACGTGGCGCTGGCCGTTATCGAGGGCTGCAAACGGTACTTGCCCCTGATGCCACCAGCCCCTAAGGTAACGGCTCCCTACAGAGGATGACCGGAGAGACGATGTTACTGGAAGGGCTGGAGACACTCTGCCTGCTGGCGAGCGAGGGCACCATGGCCAAGGTCGCGAGCCGCCTCTATATCAGCCAGTCGGCGGTGAGCAAACGCATCACCCAGCTGGAGCAGCGCCTTGGCAAGCGGCTCATCGAGCCGGATGGCCGCCAGATCCGGCTCACCCCCCAGGCCCGGGAGCTGCTCGCCCGGGTAGCCCCGAGCCTCGCTGAGATGAAGGGGGTGCTGGCAGACAGCCAGACCCTTACCGACAAGACTCCCTTGCCTGTCGCCTGCTCCGAGACCCTGCTGGCGGGCTACCTCGCACGCTTCATGCACGACTACCTGGGCCGGGATCCCCACCTTGCCCTTTCCACTCACCATACGCCGGTGATCCTGACGCGGGTACGCGGGGGGGACGCCCTGCTCGGCATCTGTGCCGGTCGCCTGCCCCCCGGCCACGGCCTGTGCGCCGAGCTGCTGCTGGAAGAGCCCTTCTATCTGGTGGGGGACGATGGGGATGAGGTGGTGCAGCCGGATCATCAGATCGCCTTGCAAGCAACATTGACTGGCAAGCTGAGCGAGGCAGAGGTGAATGAGGAATTATTGGCGCAGGAGAAGGTGCGCAAGATACTCACCATGGATCTGGAGAACCCCTCCAATCGTTATCTGCGGGATCCCCTGGCCGCGCTCGGGTTGGTGCCAGCCATGGAGCTCGACTCCTACCTGGCGCTGATCGAGCTGGCCAAGGCCGGCATAGGCCCCGTGCTGTTGCCGGCCGGTCTGCTAGCCCTGGTGGGGGAGCAGGGGAAACGGGCGCGCGCCCTGCCGGGGCTGGCGCGCCCACTGCACCTGGTCTATCGCCCAAGCAGCCTGAAACGGGCGCGGATCCAGCGGTTGGTCGAGGAGATCCGGGCCCATTTCGCCCGGGTGAGCCAAGGCTAGCGCTGACTCAGACCAG
The DNA here is from genome assembly GCF_019218845.1 of Aeromonas sp. sif0611. NCBI lineage: Bacteria > Pseudomonadati > Pseudomonadota > Gammaproteobacteria > Aeromonadales > Aeromonadaceae > Aeromonas > Aeromonas sp. sif0611. Next base: position 193,422 of record NZ_JAHUWU010000001.1, read on the forward strand.
CCAGCTGAACAGCTCGGGGTACTGACTCCACACCAGCTTGGCGGACATCACCAGGGAGACGGTCACCAGCAGCGGCTTGATGAGCTTGACCCCTTTCTTGAGCACCAGCTTGGAACCGAAGCGGGCCCCGATGAACTGACCCAGCGCCATGCAAAAGCCGACGCTCCACACCACCTTGCCACCGAGCGCGAAGAACAGCAGGGAGGCGATATTGGAGGTGAAGTTGAGCAACTTGGTGTGGGCCGTGGCCCGCGCCATGCCAAAGCCCGCCAGCGCCACGAAGCCGATGGCAAAGAAGGACCCGGTGCCGGGACCGAAGAAGCCATCATAGAAGCCGACACCGCCCCCCACCAGCAGGGCGAACATCATGGGGGTGAGGCGGCGCTGACTCTCCGCATCGCTCACCCTGGGGGAGAAGTAGAAGTAACAGGCGAACGCCACCAGCAGGAAGGGCAGCAGCCGCTCCAGGATGGCGGCATCTATGGTCTGCACCGCCAGGGTGCCGAGGGCCGCCCCGATGAAGGTGCAGATGACTGCCGGCCAGATGATGCCCCACTCCAGCAGCCCACGGCGGGCATAGAACCAGGTGGCGGAGAAGGAGCCGAAACTGCTCTGCAACTTGTTGGTGCCAAGCACCAGGGCGGGCGGCATACCGGTGGCAAGCAGGGCCGGCACCGTCAGCAGGCCGCCGCCTCCGGCGATGGCGTCGATAAAGCCGGCGATGAGAGCGACCCCGAACAGGGCAACCAGGGTGAGCAGTTCCAGTTCCATCCATAAACCTCGTGTGATGCGGCCACCTGCGGCAATCCCGGGTGTCCTGTTTGAGCACAATGCAGGTCGCTATCCTAACGGGGGCGGGCTCATGAGGCTAACGAAACAATGGCAGCCAATTGATTCCTGATTTTCATCAGTCTGCCCCGGTGGCTCAGGCAGCGTCCGATCCCTGCAGGAGAGGGTCAGCCAGTCCAGCGCCTTCCCACTTGATCGCCTCAAGAGCCTGTAACAGCGAGCTTTCATCCTCGCCCGGAGCCCGACTCACCCGACCCGCCATATAGCGGCTGCTGAACAGGGTTAAGCCAGCGCGGCCTCGCCCCGCTCGGCAACCTCCCCCTTGATCGTCTCCAGGGCCTGCAACAGCGAGGTCTCGTCCTCGCCGGGAGCCCGGCTGACCCGGCCCGCCATATAGCGGCTGCTGAACAGATTGAACCAGTGCTGCAACGCCTGCCCTGCCTGCAGCTCCCCGGCCACCTCCAGCACGCAGGCCGCCACCTCGGCGGTACACAGATGCTCATCACAGTGAGCGACTCGCATGCCATAGGTGGAGAGTGCATCCGGCCGCACCGACAGCACCGGGAAGCCATCCAGATAGGGGCTCATGTTGAACATCTTGCGCGCCTCGGGCCAGGTGCCGTCCAGCAGGATGAAGAGCGGCTTCTTGCCGGGGGCCAGGGCCACCTGCTCGGTCACCCGGGCCGGGCTCTTCTCGCAGGCAGGAAACACCACATAGGGCTGCCAGACGGGATCCGCCAATAGGGCCAGCAACTCGGGATGGGGCTGGGTGCGCTTCCAGAGAAAGGCCCAGGTGGTCTGGGGCAAGACGTCTGCGATGAGACGGCCGGTATTGGACGGCTTCATGGGCTCGCTGTCATACATCAGCAGGCAGAAGCCCGCTTCGGCCTTGAGCTCGGGGCGCCACTCGCAGGCACACCAGGCATGACGCAGCTGGCAGGCCTCGCAGCGGGGCACGCTGCCGCCACGGGCGAGAAAGGGACGGGTTGAGATGCTCTTGCGCCAGATGCGCAGGCGATTGACGGCATGATCGGGAATGGGCTTCATGGGGCGCGGCTCGGCGACAGGGTCTGCGGGAAAAAGGGGGCAGATTGTAGCGGGCGGGTCTGCCGGGAGCAAGGTGCGCGGCATCTGCCCAGCCAGGCGCACAGGCCCGACGCACCGCTCTATACTTGGTCCTCATCCCATCATCCCACGCACGGGAAGGCCGATGGGACAAGGAGGACAAGATGGCAGAACCAGACATGGCCAGGGAGCACGCCCTGGCCGAAGGATCCACCTTTACCTGGCACGAGCTCTATGTGCCGGATGGCGAGGCCGGGATCCGCTTCTACGCCGAAGTGCTCGGCTGGGAGAGCCAGCTCATGGAGATGGAGGGAGGCAACTACCCCATGCTGGTGGTCAATGGCCGACCGGTGGCCGGAGTACAGTCCACCCGGGACAACCCCCAGATGGCTGGCGTGCCGCCCCACTGGGCGACCTACATAGCGGTCGATGACGTCGATGCCAGGCTGGCCAAAGTGACCCGGCATGGCGGCAGCCTGGTGGTGCCCGCCATGGACATCCCCACCGTCGGGCGCATGGCGCTCATCGCCGATCCGCAAGGGGCGCACATCTGGCTGTTCACTCCCTTCCCCGGGGATTGCCAGCAACCCTGAGAGTCATGACGACAGCGCTACATTGGCGCTCATTGCCAATCCGCAAGGGGCGCACATCTGGCTGTTCACTCCATTCCCCGGGGATTGCCAGCAGCCCTGAGGGCCATGCAACACCGCAGAAACGACAGAGGGGCCCTTGGGCCCCTCGCTTGTTGACATGCCTTGTCGGCACCCTCAGACGGGGCGCAGATTCTGCTCGAGGAAGGCCGCGAAGCTGTGGCCGTGATGCTCCAAGAGTTTCGGGAACATGGAGATGGAGGTCATGCCCGGGAAGGTGTTGATCTCGTTGAGCAGTATCTCGCCATCCTCGGTCAGGAAGAAGTCGATGCGTGACAGATGGGTCAACTTCAGCTGGCGGAAAGCCTTGAGGGAGTATGCGTGAATAGCGTCAGACTGGGCCTGGGTCAGGCCTTCGGCCTTGAGCGCAGTCTCGGTATGGCTGGCACTGCTGTACTTCTCCTCATAGGTGTAGAACTTGTCCTGAGGCACGCAGATCTCCCCGGGATAGGTGGCCACCAGCTCGTCACCGTACTGGTAGACAGCCACTTCCAGCTCGCGGGGCTTGACCGCCTTCTCGATCAGCACCTGCTCGGAGTAACCGAAGGCATCCTTGATCCCTTGCACCAGCTCCGCCTCGTTGCTGGCGGAGTAGCAGCCCACGGATGACCCTTGCGAGGCCGCCTTGATAAACACCTTGCCCCACTTGGCCAGCGCGGCTCTCGCCTCGGCGAGCGCCGCGTCGCCCTGCTCGGTCAAAAACAGATAAGGGGTGTTGGGGATGCCGATGGCGGAGAGCCACAGCTTGGTGCTGATCTTGTTGAAGCAGATCTTGCTCGCCTCGGCGTCACACCCCAGATAGGGCAGGCCCGCCAGCTCGAGGAAGGATTGCAGATCGCCGGTCTCACCCGGATAGCCGTGGATGCAGGGCACCACGTAGTCCACCGGACGGGCCACGCTGTCAAAGGAGAGCAGCTTGTCCAGCCCCAGCTTGCACTCGCGGCCGTCGGCGGAGAGCCAGCGGTCGGCGAACATCTCGACCCGGGTCACTTCGACCCCAGGCAGAAGACCGAGCTGTTGTTCGAGGAAATTGGCACTGCGCAGAGAGACTTCGTGCTCGGCGCCACCGCCGCCGCACAGCAGCAAGACATGCATGTTCTTCATTAGATGTTATCCCTTGGGAGAAGCGGCTTCGTCATGGCCGGGGAAAATCCGGCTGCGCGACCTGCGCACCAAACAACGGGCGAAGCCAGATACGAACATAAGTGCGGCCAGTGTAGCAAGGGAGAGGAAGCCTTGTCAGCCGATGGGGACGCCATCCCCCCATACTGGCCCGTAAAAAGCGGCGCCTGTGTCAAAAACGGGACGAAACGGACTCAGCGAGGGGGATCGACCCGCCCGGCGCCATTGCCATTGACCCGAAACCAGCCGGCGATGCTGTAGCGCTGCTCGCTCGCGGGCAGCACCTCGTGGGGAAAATCCTCCGACAGGAAGAGCACCAGGCGCCCCCCCTTGGGGGAGACATCCATCAGAAACTGCTCGTCGTTGTCATAGACCCGCAGCACGCCCCCCGCCTGGGGCTGCCAGCCGTTGTTCAAGTAGAACACCGAGGTGAGACGGCGGTTGGATCGTCCGGCAAAGGCGTCGCGATGAGTCGCATAGAAGTCACCGCGGCGGTAGCGGGCGAAGTGGGCCTCGTAGTCGAACAGCCCCAGCATCAGGTTGCGATTGGCCGCCAGACGCAGGGACTCCATGCGGGCCAGATAGTCGGCCACGGGGGCGCCCTGATCGGGATCCAGCCAGTGGATCTGATCCCGGCGGATTTCCGGGTTGCCCTGATGCAGCCCCTCCCGCCCTATCCCCGCAGGTTGCCACTCATCGGGCAGGCAGGCCCGCAAGGCATCCACCTCGGCGGCGGTTAAGAAATCATCCACAATCACCCATCCCCGGGTGTAAATGGCATCCATGACGGCTTGATAGTCCAAGATTGACTCGCAGCGAGTGGAGAGAGTGCGCTTTGTAGCGACTTCCCCCTGTTGGCACAAACCGGATTGCTTCTCTTGAGAAGTCCCGCCATCAATAGGATCAGTCGTGGTTTCCCCTTGCCCCGCCGCTCCGGGCCCGTTAACGTGCAAGCAGCGCCCGACACGGGCCTTCCCCTTGCATCCACGGCCCAGGAGAACCCCATGCCCTTGCCCCCAATTCCCCTGCAACGACTCGATGGCAGCGAGTTCCCGAGAGACGCCTTGCAAGGGAAGGTCCTGCTGGTGGTCAACGTGGCCAGCCGCTGCGGCTTCACCCCCCAATATACCGGGCTGGAGGCCCTTCATCGCCAGTTTGGCCCGGCGGGACTGGTGATCCTGGGCTTTCCCTGCGATCAGTTCGGCCACCAGGAGCCCGGCGATGCCGAGGAGATAACCAGGTTCTGCTCAATCGATTACCTGGTGAGCTTCCCTCTGATGGCCAAGTGCGAGGTCAACGGCGAGCAGGCCCACCCCTTCTATCGCTGGCTCAAGCAGCAAAAGCCCGGGCTGCTCGGCAGCGAGGCCATCAAGTGGAACTTCACCAAGTTTCTGATCGACCGCGAGGGCCGGGTGGTGGACCGCTTCGCCCCCCAGACCAAGCCCGAGGATCTGGCGGGGGCCATCCAGGCGCTGCTGTGAGCGGGACACCCCGTGCGACAGGCTGGCGTGGCCCCTCTCCCATCAGTTGGCCGCCCCTCGGTGTTCCGGGTCCTCATTCGTGACGCCGTTACTGCGTGTCCTCGTCACTTCTGCTATATTACGCGCCCATTATCTTTTTCGTGTCGTAGCGCCCGCGGGACGGGCCTGAAGGGATCAGGCCATGTCCTGACCCGCTACCCACCTTCTTCCATGTCGTGACGGGCCAAGGCTGTCGTCACCCGTTGAGCCCAAGGCTCGGAGTTTCTCTCGAACATGTCATTCAATGAACTGGGTCTGTCACCGCACATCCTGCGGGCCGTCAAGGAGCTGGGTTACGAACAGCCCACCCCCATCCAGCAGCAAGCCATCCCGGCCATTCTGGCCGGTCAGGACGTGCTGGGCGGCGCCCAGACAGGGACAGGCAAGACGGCCGGTTTCACCCTGCCCATGTTGCACCGTCTGCTGGCCAACCACGGCCGTGGCGGCCGCCGTCAGGTCCGCGCCCTGGTGCTGACCCCGACCCGGGAGCTCGCCGCCCAGGTGGGCGAGAGCATCATCAAGTACGCCCATCATCTGCCGTTCCGCACCCTGATCGCCTATGGCGGGGTCAGCATCAAGCCAAACCTGGACGCCATCAAGCTCGGGGTCGACATCCTGGTCGCCACCCCGGGCCGCCTGCTGGATCTGCTGACCCAGGGGGCACTCACCCTGAGCGCCCTGGAAGTGCTGGTGCTGGATGAAGCGGATCGCATGCTCGACATGGGTTTCATCACCGACATTCGCCGCATCATGAATGCGCTGCCGGAAGAGCGTCAGACGCTGCTGTTCTCCGCCACCTTCTCAAACGACATCAAGGCGCTGGCGGACGATCTGCTCAATGACCCCACCCTGATCGAGGTGGATCCCAGCAACACCGCCGCCGATCAGGTGACCCAGCGCGTCATCCAGGTCGACCGGGAACGCCGTCGCGAGATGCTCTCCCACATGATCGGCCGTGGCAACTGGCAGCGGGTGCTGGTGTTCGTGCGTACCAAGCAGATCGCCGACCGCCTCGCCCAGCAGATGCAAAAGGATGGCCTCAATACGGTCACCATTCACGGCGACAAGAGCCAGGGTGCCCGCAACCGGGCGCTGGCCGATTTCCGCGAGGGCAAGGTGCGGGTGCTGGTCGCCACCGACATCGCCGCACGCGGCCTGGACATCGATCAGCTGCCCCATGTTATCAACTTCGAGCTGCCCCAGATGGCGGAGGATTACATCCACCGCATCGGCCGCACCGGCCGCGCCGGCCGTGGTGGCGAAGCCATCTCCCTGGTGAGCCAGGACGAGCTGGGCCAGCTCAAGGATATCGAGGCCCTGATCGGCCAATCCCTGACAGTGGAGATCATGGAAGGGTACGAGCCGAGCGGCAAACCGAGCCGCCAGACCCTGCCAGGCAGCAAGCCGGTGCAAAACCCGCCCCGTGCCCGCGGCCATGCCAACGCCAAGAGCAACAATGCCAAGGGCAAGCCTGACGCTGCCAAAGGCAAGGGCAAGGCCAAAGGGGACGGCCCCAAGAAGCCGGCCCCGGCTCGCAAGCGCGAGGTCGTGGGGGAAGACATCGGCTTCACCCCCATGCGCCGCCTGCCCAAGGCCCAGCGCGACGACTATCAGGACAACTCCAGCGAGGAGTGAGGCAACCCCCTGCCGACCTGACACAAAAAAACCGCCCACTTCGGGCGGTTTTTTTATGCTCTGACGCCCTTATTCGGCGGCCAAGGCCATGTGCAGCAGGGGATAGGGCTTGCCCTGACCATCCAGGGGGGAGCGCCCCGTCACCCCGAAACCCAGGTGCTGATAGAAGCCGAGGGCCTGGGCATTCTGCTCGTTGACATCCACCCTTTTCGCCCCTTGCCGATTGATGGCGTAGGCCACCAGCAGGCGGCCGACCCCGCTCCCTCTCGCCTCGGGGGCGATGAAGAGCATCTCAATGTTGCCATCGTGCACGCCGCAAAAACCGGCTATCTCCTCCTCCTCTCCCCTGGCGCAGACCAGATCCACTGCCGCAAAATAGTGCTCCAGGATCAGGGGTTTGAGGGCGATGATATCCGCCTCTTGCAGGAAGTGATGGGTGGCGCGCACCGAGGCCTCCCAAAGAGCGATCAGGGCCTGGTAATCCGCGGCTTGCGCTTGTTCAATCTTCATGATGTTGTGACTCAATCTCTGGTAAAAGTTGGCAATGCGGGGCCCAGCGTCAGGGGGTTGCCCTGGCTTCGGCCTGCTTGATGACAAAGCCCTTCTCGATGCCGGCCTTGAAGCCCAGCTTTTCGTACAGGCGATGGGCCCCTTCGCGTCCCTCCCCCGACAGCAGCATCACCTTGTAGCAATCCAGCTCCCAGGTCAGGGCCTGCGCCAATACCCGCTGGCTCAACCCCTGACGCAGAAAACGGGCCGCCGTCACCACGTGCTCTATGATGGCGAAGGGCCTGCCGCCGTTGGTCAGGGTCGGGATCACCCCGAGCTGGCAGGTGGCGGCGAGCTGACCCTCCACCTCGGCCACCAGGATCCGCACCCCGGGCTCGGCCAGCAGCTGCCTGAGCGCCGCCCTCGCCACCGATGGCGTCAGCACGGGATCCCGGGGCCTGAGCTCGGCGTAAAGGCCGAGCAAACCCGCCAGATCCTGCCCCCTGCACGCTCTGATCACCGCCATGACAACCCTCCTGATCTTCGGTGTTCCCCAGCGCCGCCCTATGCGGATCTGGGGGCAAACATGATGATGGCCATGCCCGTCAGGGCGACCCCGGAGCCGACCCAGTCCCACAGCGTGGGTCTGATGCCATCCACCGCCCAGAGCCAGAGGATGGCCACGAAGATATAGACGCCCCCATAGGCGGCATAGACACGGCCGGCAGCGGTCGGATGCAGGGAGAGCAGCCAGGCAAAGAGGGCAAGACTCAGACCCGCGGGCAGCAGCAACCAGGGGCTCCGCCCCTGGGTCAGCCACAGATAGGGCAGATAGCAGCCGACGATCTCGGCCACTGCGGTGATCAGAAACAGCCCGATCGTTTTGAACTCCAGCATCATGGGTCTCTAGCAGGGGTGCGACAGAGGCTGAATGTTAAAACAACTCATGACGGTATGTCAGCCAGGCGCCGCAGCTGGCGAAGAGGAAGAGGTGGCAAACCTTCCCCCACGGGCGCGGGGGAAGGAAGAGATCAGCGAACCCTGACCGCCTGCAACAGGGCAGAGACATCCGGGCCAAAGGTGCGGCAGCGAATGGCCTCGCGAATATCCGCCTCGCCGTAACGGCTGGCCGGGTAGACCACCACGCAGGAAGTGTCACCAGGCGCGAGGAAGTGGGTCTCGCCGAAGGGGGTGTAGCGGGTGGCCCCTATGCTGATGAGCGCATGGGCCGGGTGCCCCGCCTGGGCCAGCAGCCCCTGGATATGCTCAGCCGGGCCCTCATCCTGCTGATGGTTGAACTTGTCGATGGCCCAGTCGAGCAGCTGCCGATGGAAGTAGCTGTAATCCACCGCCGCACTGTCAACCCCATAGGGATGCAGCTCGCCATCCCGTTCCAGATAGCAGGCGATGCGATAGTCGTCTAGCTCGCACCCCGGGGCAAAACTGCCAAGGGGCAGCAGAGTGGCCGCCAGTCCCTTGCTCTCCTCCCCCCAGTTCTTCTTCTCGCTGATCTTTTTGGCGTTGGGGCGACGGATGGAGCAGTCGTTGTAGGCGCCGAACGCCTTGGGATGGATGGCCACCACCTGCTCCCCTGCGTACTCCAGCTCGCACCAGAGCGCCACCTCGGGTTCGATTTGCACCTTCTCGTCACCGCTCACCGCCGCCTCTGGCAGGAAGATGGCCTCACCGCTCAATGGGAAGACGCCGAGCTGGCCCGGATGATCCGGCACATAGAAGGGGAACAGCGCCTTGGGGGCAACCTTGTCCGCGACCTTGACGGCGACGAAATCTGCCGCCTCCCCTGCCTGCTCCAGATGGCCGGCGAAGTTGCCCGCCACCCCCAATCCGATAAAGCGGTTCAATCTGGTGATCTGCATCTGTGGCTCCATTGGCGCGGCCCGGGCCGCCGCCTCGTTGTCGATGTTCAAGGCGGCAGCACTACCGCCAAAGAGGGAGCTTATTAGAGCACAGCCCCCAGGCGGCGCCCAGTTGCCCGGCCGCAAGCTGTGCACCAGGGCGGATTTTCCCTCACCAGATGGTCATAAAGAGAGCAGTCGGCACCAGGCTGTGATCCCGGTGCTTGGGCGAGCCCCGCGCTTTTGCTAGTCTGCCCTATTCATTCTCCGTTTGGGTGCCGGTGCCGAGCCATGACCACACATTTTCAGGGTCGCTTCGAGGTGGAGTTCAAATACCGCCTGGCAGATAGCGCGGCCTTCCTCCGCTCCCTCGAGGCCCTCGGCCCCGAGGTGATGGTGGCGGACAATTATGAGCAGGACTGCTACTTCGACACGGCGGACCGCGCCCTGACGAGGGAGCAGAAAAGCCTGGTGATCCGCACCATGGCCCCCTCCGGCATCCGGCTCTGGATCGTCAAGGGACCGGGGCCCGATCGCTGCGAGGCGGTCAATATCACGGACTCGGACAAGGCCATCAGCATGGTGTGCACCCTGGGCTACCAGCCGGTGCTGACCATCGACAAGCGGCGCAGCATCTACTTCCTTGGCCCCTTCCACGTCACTGTGGATCACCTTGCCGGGATCGGCGATTTTGCCGAGCTCGCCATCATGACCGACGAGGAGACCGCGCTGCCCGTCTACCGGGAGCAGTTGCTGGCGCTGGCCGCCCGGCTGGGACTCTGCCCCGAGATGCGGGAAACCCGCTCCTATCGCACCCTGTGCGAGCAGTCAGCCCACCTTCTACAAGAGGAATCAGCCCCATGATCGACAAACTCGCCTGGCTCACCTTCAAGGAGGGGCAACTGCTCTGTGCACGCTCCCACGGCAAGGCCCTCTATTACATCCCCGGCGGCAAGCGTGAGCCGGGCGAGAGCGACCAGGCGGCCCTGGTGCGCGAGATAGCGGAGGAGCTGGCGGTCAGCCTCAAACCCGAGACCCTGCGCCTCGCCTGCGAGTTCAGCGCCCAGGCCGATGGCAAGCCGCAAGGGGTGAATGTCAATCTGCGTTGCTACACCGGCGAGGCTGACGGCAGCCCCACCGCCTCGGCGGAGATCGCCGAGCTACGCTGGCTGGACAGCAGCCATCTGGATGACATCTCGCCGGTCTCCCGCCTGCTGTTTCAATGGCTGGCAGAGCAGGGCTTGATCCGTTAGGGAGATGACTCGTGGACAGCCTTTTAGCTCCGGCTGACAGAGCAAGATTGAACTGTTAATCCCGAATTGATTGGCAATCGAATACAAGAAGAGGAGTTTCAATGGAGATCCTTGAGGTCGATAGCACCAGAGGCATCAAGCCTGCGCTGATCACCCTGCTGCAAGATTGCGTGGCCAGTGGCGCCTCGGTGGGCTTCCTGCCTCCCCTGCAGGAAGAGCGGGGATTGGAGTACTGGCAAGGCATCGAAGGGGAGCTGGCCGACGGGGTGCGCAAGCTCTGGGTGGCCTTCGATCAGCACCATCTGGTAGGCGCCCTGCAGCTCTCCCTGTGCACCAAGGCCAACGGGGGTCACAGGGCCGAGGTGGAAAAATTGATGGTACACAGCCAGGCCCGCGGCAAGGGGGTGGGCCGCGCCCTCATGAATGCCATGGAGCAAGGAGCCCGCGAGGCCGGGCGCACCCTGCTGGTACTGGATACCCGGGTCGGTGACATCGCCTCCACCCTCTACCGCCAGCTGGGCTACCAGGAGGCCGGCCAGATCCCGAACTTCGCCCGCAACGCGGACGGCACCCTGGCAGCGACCCAGTTCTTCTATAAACAACTCTGAGGGGCACGAGCCTTCGGCCCAACGAAACCAGCCCCGGGCCGGTCTCTTGAGCACGACGCGTCGTGGACAAGAGACAAGGCCCACCCTTAGCCTTCAAGGATGGTTTGTAACTTGAACCATCCTTCCCATCACCTTTCGATGGAGGCCTCCCGCTCGTTTCCTGTCTTTCCTGCCGCCCAGGATGGACAGACTCCTGCAGACCCAATGCATGGTCGGTGTCGCCGCCGGTAATGCTGTTTTCTCCACCTTCAATCACAGCCACTGCCCGCCGTTCGGGCTCAGCCCCTTTTCACCACGCTGCGCTCCCTGATAACGCACAGTTGTAGCAACCACACCGCGATAAACGCCAAGATGACGCACATGTGCTCAATATCGCTCCGGCGCGGCACTCTCGACACATCGACCCGGGTGCCTGCACTTTTCCAGCGCTGGTGACAACCTTCGACCCGCCAGCACACCACCCGCAGTCGCGGATGATATCCCTTAATGCATCGAGGAATAGCTGAAATCACTCTTTGCTTTCCCAAGCGGAGATGGTCGATGGCCTCGCTTGCCTGTCAATAGACCAGGCCGGCACCCTAGGGACAGGGGGACTCTCGGCGTCCTTTGCCACGTCCGGATGCTGGTTTTGCACCATCAAACCAGCGGAGGGATGATACGGATCTGTACAGGGGAAAAACCGGCTATTCTCGCTCATGCGAGCCCAATAGCAGCATCTCTCGATCCATAACCAAAACGGTACAGAGGAGGCTATCCATCGTTGAATTCAACCCGGTTACGGCCATTCCTTTTCGCAGCATACAACGCATCATCTGCCCGTTTGAGTATTGAGCTTAATTCCGTATCCTGATGCAGCAGCGATGAAAAACCTATACTGGCGGTTAATTTAATTGGCGCCCCATCATAATAAATGATCTGTGCCTCAATAACTGCCCGGATATTATCAAATAAGTCTGCATGATTGTCAGGAGGGTGACCCGTAATAATCATTGCAAATTCTTCACCACCAATACGGGCAAAGATATCCTCGGCTCTCATGTTTTTCTTGACAACATTAGCGACTTCTTTCAAGGCGTAATCACCGGCATCATGGCCATATTTGTCATTGAGGCTCTTGAAATGATCCAGATCCAGTATACCGATGGCCAGAGGTATATTGGTCGATTTGGATATCATCAGCCTGCGTTCACCCTCACTCATGAAGGCCCTTCGGTTTGCCGTTTCTGTCAGGTAATCTGTCGATGCCTGCAATTCCATCTCGGTAAATTGAAGATGCAATTGTATATTAAGCGCAAGCCAATTCGCCAAACATTGCAATATTATCGCATGTTCAGAGGTGTAGTAGGCTTTCTCCCGATGCGCTACATTTAGCGTCCCTATGCACCCTAGCCCCTGTATCATTGGCGCATCCATGCAACACCCCATGCCATACCGGGACAAGATATTACAATCCAGATCACTGGATTGGCTCAGGTCATCGCATATGGTCAACATGCTGGTTGAAAATACTCGTCCTACCATAGTGCCCTTTATCGGCACCAGAGATTCCATTGGTATGGCATTGCTTCCCATCACGGAATAAAGTTTCAAAGAGGTATCATTTTCCTTGATTGTTATGCTGGCCCGCTCCGCAGAAAAAAGATAGAAAATCCAATTAGCCATGACATCCAGTACATCCTGAAGTGACGCAGCCTGGGTAAGATCCTGGATAAAAGAAACGGGGATATTGATATTCTTGTCGGGGCCGATTTCAGATAAGAAATTGGGGTCGAATGTTCGTTCATTATACATGTACATCTCACACTGCTTTTTATTACTATTTGAATTTGCAGCTTTCAGGAGTCCGGATAGCAGTCACTGACATCTCCATATGCTCCTGCTCAAGAGTATAACAACTAACAGTGATCTGAAATGTTTGTTATATGCCTGCCATTTTTGAGCAAATAGCACCCCATTAACTACATCATTAACATTAATGGCAAAGATCAGTTGAGAACGTATCTCACCTTTAGCTAGGGTATTCAGTGAACTGATTGCCGACATGTTCCCGTCAATGGCCATTGATACCGAACAGAAGTCCGCGCATATCGGCGACAACCCGCTCTCCCGCAGCCCCCGCCATCGCGCGGATCAAAACCTCGGGATCCTCCAACCGGAAAAAGGACCCATGCCCCTCCCCTCGTGGGGTGCTCAAGGATGCGGCGCCTGTCCCGGGCAGGGCAATCAGCTATGCCCCATGGATGATCCCCATGGAAAAGGCGCCCGCAGGCGCCTTGATGATGGATGTCGGGCTCGCCCTCAATAGGCCAGACCGGCACCATAGGGGTAGAGCGGGTTCGCGGAGTCCTTCGCCACGTCCGGGTGCTGGTTTTGCACCGCCTGCCAGCTGGAGGGCAGCTCGAAGGGCAGCTTGCCACTGGCCTTGGCCTTGCCGCTGATGACGTCGAACAGCGCCTGATCCAGGGCACCGAAGTTGGCGAGCAGCACCTGGGCTGCCGGTGCCACCTCGGTCAGGATGGCGGGCCTGTCCAGATAGACGGAGAGCACCATGGGCACCCCGGCCTGCGCGATGTTCTGGATGGCGGCGTACTCGTCCGCCCCGCGGTAGACCCCCTCGTGGGCCGTCTCCTGCACCACCTGATCGGCGCTGGCAAAACCAAGCTGACCGAAGTGGATGCTGCCAAACGGGAAACGGGGATCCTGCTCACCCGGGGCATTGACCCGCACTATGGCGAGATCGGCCTGGGCCAGCTCAGTCACTACGGTGTAACCGTTAGCCGCGGCCACCTCGGCATTGACGTTATGCAGGTAGACCCGCTTGCCGTCCGCCTTGAGCGGCAGCAGGGATCCCTCGTTCTTCAGCAACACATGGGACGCCGCCTGGGCGGCTTGGGCCTCCTGCTGGAACTCGGCCTTGCCCACCAGGGCCACCGCGGCCTGGGTATCCACATAGGGGTTCTCGAACAGTCCCAGGGCGAACTTCTGTTCCAGGATCCGCTCGGCCGAGGTGGTGATGGCCGCCTCGGTCACCAGGCCGCTCTGCACCGCCGCCAGCAAGGGAGCGGGATCTTCCACGCCGCCGAACTGATCCACCCCGGCGTCGATGGCCTTGGCATAGCGTTCGGCCTTGGTGAGCTTCTCCACCCCCCAGGACATGCCAAAGGGCACTGTCCAGGGGCTGACGCCCGCCGTCACCTCATCCTGGGTCAGCCCCTGCTCGCAGCGGCTGTCGCAGTCGTTGACGATGCCCCAGTCGCTCAGCACCACGCCGTCGAACTTGAAGTGGCCCCGCAGCAAGTCGGTGAGGATCTGGCGGTTGAAGCCAAAGCCCACCTCCTCGATGGTCTGCCCTTCGTAGGTCAGCCCCTCGGGCAGGGCGTAATAGGGCATCACTGCCCCCACCCTGGCCTCGAAGGCCCCCTCGAAGGGCACCAGGTGATAGGCAAACTGGCCGCCCGGGTAGACCTGCTCCTTGCCCCAGGGGTTGTGGGCATCCAGGCCGTTTTTCTGAGGACCTGCCCCGGCGAAGTGCTTGACCACGGTGACCACGCTCTCCGGGCCTATGCCGTCGCTCCCCTGCTGGAAGCCCTCGATGTAGGCCTTGACCAGGGATTTGGCGAGCAGGTTGTCCTCGCCGAAGGTGCCGTTGATGCGGCCCCAGCGCGGCTCGGTCGCGAGATCCGCCTGGGGAGAGAGGGCCTCGTGAATGCCGACGGCCCTGTACTCCTGACGGGCGATGTCGCCAAATCGCTGCACCAGGGCGGCATCGCCGATGGCGGCGAGCCCCAAGGTCTCGGGCCACTGGGAGAAGGCCCCGGCGCCTATGCTGGTGGCGTTGGGATCATGGGTGAAGTGGTTGCGGGGATCCGTGCTCACCGTCATGGGGATGCCGAGCCCCACCCCTTCCAGCAGGGCCTGCAGCCGGTTGTTGTCGTCGGCGATGGCCGCCGGATCCCCCGCCATGCGAGTGATGTAGGTATTGACGCCATCCTCGCGCAACATCTTGTCCATGGCGGTGAGGTTGACCCGCCCGTCTGCGTCCAGCACCAGGGTGCCGTGCATCATCAGGCCCGCCTTCTGGGCCAGGGAGAGCCTGCCCACCAGATCCCGGGCCCGCTCGGCGGCGCCGAGGCGCCAATCTTCATAAGGTGTCAGGGTGCCGCTGCCATCGAGATCCTTGAATTGCAGGCCATCCTGCTCGATCAGGCTGACGGTGCGGTGGCCCAGGGTGGGCTGCGCCGGCTTGGGGGTGGAGTCGTTGTCATTGCACCCTGCCAGCAGCAGGGCCCCTATGCTGAGGGCGACGCGGGTTCGGGAGAGCGAGTGGTGTTTCATTATTGTTATCGTCCTTGTGTGTGTCGGAATGGCCACTGTATGCAAAATCGGCCCGCCTCACTTGCCCTGCGGGTGCAGGGAATTGCCGGTTGGGAGCAAGTTCGAAAAGTGTGAAAAGGGTTGCAGGGTTACCCTTGGTTACATTTCTGAAACATGAAGCCGAACCTGGCTCACGGCAATTCATGGCCGTTGGCGGATGATGGTGGGCCACCGCCGACAAGGATTTTCGCCGTGAAGACAGTCTCCAACCGGATAGCCCTGCACTGCCTCAACCACTGGCAGAGAGAGGGCCGGGATCCGGCCCAGCTCCTGCAAGAAGCCGGTATTGCCAGAGAAGAGCTGCTGCTCCCCCAGGGGCGGATCGATGCCCAGCGCCACTTCCGGCTGCTGACCCGGGTCGCCCCCCATCTGGACATGTCCCACAAGTGGTCGCCCCCCTCGCTCGCGGGGCTCTTTGCCGACTACCTGCCGCTGGCGAGCCTCTGCTGCAACGCCGCCACCCTGCGCCAGGCCCTGCACTTCTTTCTCGCCTACCGCCCCCTCATCGGCGAGTGCGATCGGATAGTGCTGCGGGAGGAAGAGGGAGAGGCAAGGCTCAGTTACCATTCGGAGTCCGATCACCCGGACGTGATCGCCATGAGTAGCCTGGCCAATCTCGGTCACCTCTATGCCCTGCTGCAGTTCTACCACCCCGGCCAGGGCCAGCTGGTGTTGCCCACTCCGGTGCGGCCCAGACTGTGGCGCGAGCTGGGGGCCTGGCTGGGAGAGCGGCTGCAACGGGGAGAGCGCTTTGAGCTGCGTTTCCCCGCGGCCTTGCTCGATCTCGCCCACGGCGGCTGCAACGGCCCCCTGCAACCCCTGCTGCTGGGGGAGCTAGACAGCCAGATGCGGCTGTTGCGTCCGAGCAGCCACTACAGGGAGCGGGTGCTCGGGCTCATCCGTCAGCGGCTCTGGCAGGAGAGCGTCGACTCCCCCACCCTGCTGGCGGGGGTCTGCGAGACTCTCAGGCTGACTCGCTGGACCCTCAACCGCCACCTGCGCGAGGAGGGGTGCCACTTCTCGGCCCTGCTGGAGCAGGTGAGACGTGAGGAGGCCTGCCGGCTGCTGCAAGACCCAGCCCTGCAGGTGCAGGAGGTGGGCGGGCGCCTCGGGTTTGCCAGCCAGAGCAGCTTCACCCGCTTCTTCAAGGAGGCATTCGCCCTCTCCCCCAGCGAATACCGCTCAAGGCGCAGCCGGCTCTGATCCCTCGACCAGGGTTCTGGCGAGCAGCTCGGCCAGCCAGTGGATGAAAAGCTGGACCCTGGGCGCCAGCTGGCGGCGATGGGCATAGAGGGCGTGGATGGGCAGCGGCGGCGCCTGCCACCGGGGTAACAGACTCACCAGCTCGCCGCGCCCAAGCAGCCCCTCCACCCCCACCCTCGGCATCTGTATGATGCCAAGCCCCGCCAGCGCCGCCGCCAGGTAGGTCTCGCTGTCGTTGACCATCAGGGCCCCCGCCATCGGCAAGAGGGCGCGGCTGCCATCCTCCAGCTGGTACTCGAAGCCCGGCTCGCTGCGCCCCTGCCCGGAGCCATAATGGACCAGCCGGTGCCCGGCCAGATCCGCCAGGGTCTGCGGCACCCCGTGACGGGCCAGATAGGCGGCGCTGGCGCAGTTGATCTGGCGATAGTGGCCGAGCGGCCGCGCCACCAGGCTGGAGGGCTCCAGCGCTCCCACCCGCACCACGCAGTCGAAGCCGTCGCGCACCAGATCCACTCGCCTGTCCGTGCTGCTCAGCATCAGCTGCAAGTCGGGGTGCTGCGCCAGGAAGGCGGGCAGCGCCGGGATCACCAGATGGCGTGCCATCCGGCTTGGCATATCTACCCGCAACTGCCCCGAAATCTGGCCCCCCTGGCGAAACAGGCCGTTAAACTCCTCCATGTCCGCCAGCAGATCCCGGCACCTGGCGTAGCAGAGCTGGCCATCCGTGGTGAGCTGCACCCGCCGGGTGGTGCGCAGCAGGAGCCGGGTGCCCATGCGCTCCTCCAGCCTGCGGATGGCGGCGGAGAGGGTCGCCTTGGGGATGCCCAGCTGCTCGGCGCAGCGGGTAAAGCTCTCGAGTTCGGCGACCCGCACGAACAATTTCATCGCATCCAGTTGATCCATGACCTGATTGTCTCTTCAAACGGAACAGTGATTTCATTATCACGCTATTTATCCGGCAATAAAGGAACAATACAGTGATCCGGTCGGCTCGTACCGAGCCCTTGTCACCCACAGGAGTCACACCATGACCAGACCCATCGCCCTCATCACCGGCGCCAGTCGTGGCCTCGGCAAACACAGCGCCCTCGCCCTCGCGGCCAAGGGGGTGGATCTCATCATCACCTACCGCAGCCAGGCCGACGAGGCGGCGGCCGTGGTGGCCGAGACCAGGGCGCTCGGGGTTCAGGCCCATGCCCTGGCGCTGGATGTGGGGGTAAGCGCCTCCTTTGTCGCCTTCGCAGAGGAGGTGAAACAACTGCTCACTCGGGAGTGGCAACGGTCGCAGTTCGACTATCTGGTCAACAACGCCGGGATCGGCATTCGTGCCAGCTTCGAGAAGACCACGGAGGAGCAGTTCGATACCCTGCTCAACATCCACCTCAAGGGGACCTTCTTCCTGACCCAGAAGCTGCTGCCGCTGCTTCGTGATGGCGGGCGCATCATCAACCTCTCCACCGGCCTCACCCGCTTCGCCATGCCGGGTTATGCCGCCTATGCCGCCATGAAGGGGGGCGTGGAGGTGCTGACCCACTATCTGGCCAAGGAGCTGGGCCCCCGCGGCATCGCCGTCAACGTGCTGGCCCCCGGCGCCATCGAGACCGACTTTGGCGGCGGCGTGGTGCGCGACGACAAGGGAGTCAACGCCTTTATCGCGAGCCAGACAGCGCTCGGCCGGGTCGGCCAGCCCGACGACATCGGCGGTGCCATCGCCGCCCTGCTCTCCGATGACTGCCGCTGGCTCACCGCCCAGCGCATCGAGGCCTCGGGAGGCATGTTTATCTAGACCGTCATTTCCACTGCGACGCTGCCCACCAGCCATGAAAAAGGCCCCGCGAGGGGCCTTCTGTATTTTTAGGAGCCAGAACAGGTCGTTACAGCGTCTTGCCACCGGAGGCGATCACCTGGCTGTACCAGTGGAAACTCTCCTTCTTGATGCGGCGCAGCGATCCCCCCTGTTCGTCGCGCTCCACATAGACGAAGCCGTAGCGCTTCTGATAGCCGTTGAGCCAGCTCAGGATGTCGGTGAAGGACCAGGCGCAGTAGCCGATGAGCGCTACCCCGTCCTGCATCGCCTCCTGGCAGGCCTTGAGGTGGCTGTGCAGATAGGCGATGCGGTAGTCATCCTGCACCCGGCCGTCCGCGGTCAGCTTGTCGAACTCGCCGAGGCCGTTCTCGGTGATCATCAGCGGCAGGCCGTAGCGGGACGAGAGGCGACGCAGGGCGATGCGCATCCCGGTGGGATCGATGGCCCAGTCCCAGTTGCTGGTCTCCAGGTGCGGGTTGGGGGTGGTCCTGTAGAGACCGGGAACGCCGCTCGACGGCGTGGTGCCCTTCTGCCCCGTGGTGTTGATGCGCTGCATGGTCTGACCGCCGAGGGGATTGTCGGTGAAGGTCAGGGTGTAGTAGTAGTTGACGCCTATGTAGTCGGGGGTGCCTTCGCGCAGCAGTTCGAGATCCCCTGGCAGTATCTCGGGGGCCTCGCCTGTTTCTCTCAGGTAGGCGAGCGCCGCCTGGGGGTAGCGACCGAAGCAGTAGGCATCCAGCCACCAGAGGTTGGTGAACTCCTCGGCGTTTTCAAACGCCAGCATGTCGCTCGGGGCGCAGGAGGCCGGATAGGCGGGGGAGTAGGCAAAGCTCGGGCCAATCAGGCCGTTTGGCACATGCTGGCGGAACGCCTTGATGACCCGGGCGTTGGCGAGAAACGCGATGTGGTTGGCGGCGAAGAAGCGCTTCCTGTCCTGCACGGCGGGCGGATGGGTGCCGAGCTGGTAGGCGTTGGTCAGGTTGTAGTTCTGCTCGTTGAGGGACACCCAGTACTTCACCTTGCCGGCGAAGCGCTGATAGAGAGTCACGCAGTAGCGCTCGAAGTCGTCGATGATGCGCCTGTCTTCCCAGCCGCCGTACTCGTCCTGCAGGGCCTGGGGCAAGTCCCAGTGATAGAGGGTCAGCACAGGCTCTATGCCGTGGGCCAGCAGGGCGTCGATGAGCCGCTCGTAGAAGGCGAGCCCCGCCTCGTTCACCTCACCGCGCCCATTGGGGAAGATGCGCGGCCAGCTCACCGAGAAGCGGTAGGCCTTGAGCCCCATCTCGGCCATCAGCGCCACATCCTCTTCCACGCGGTGGTAGTGATCCACCGCCACGTCACCGTTGCTGCCCTCGAAGGTCTTGCCCGGCAACTTGGTGAAGAGATCCCACACCGAGGGGCCCTTGCCGTCTTCGTTCCAGGCCCCTTCCACCTGGTAGGCGGCTGAGGCGGCGCCCCAGAGGAAATCCGCGGGGAAGTCGTTGAACTTGGGATGGTGCATCTGGCTTGTCTCCTGCTGCTTGAGGATGGTGCCGCCTCTCCCCCTGAGGGCACTGGCGGGCGTCAAAACGAATTGGCATCAGCATCGAACAGTTCTAGAATTCCGTCCAATGACAATTTTTGCCATTCAATATTCCAGACAGGAATGAAGGAGTCGTGATGGAGTTGCGGGATCTGAAGGCCTTCGTCACCCTGGGGGAGGTCTTGCACTTCGGTCAGGCGGCGGCGCGCCAGCACATCACCCAGTCGGCCCTGAGCAAGCAGATCCGGCGACTGGAAGTGGCGTTTGGCGGCGAGCTGTTCGAGCGCAACGCCAGCAGTACCCGGCTCACCCCCCTGGGACGCGCCCTCTACGGGGATGCCTGCGCCCTGGTGGCCCAGAGCGAGCAGCTCGGCCGCACCGCCCGCGATGTGCTGGCGGGCAATGGCGGCACCCTGCGCATCGGCTTCGGGGTCGCCACCAAGCTGCTGGTGCCCGCCGCCATCGCCCGTTTTCGGGCCACCCGCCCCGGGGTCGGCATCGAGCTCAACGATCTCTCCACCCATCACCAGTTGCTGGCGCTCAGTGAAGGCAGGCTGGATCTCGGCTTCTGCCGCCTGCCCGCCCCCAAGGGCTGGCCAGTGCTGCCCGTGGTGCGCGCCCATTTCGTCGCCGTGCTGCCCGCCGGCTACCAGGGGGTGACGGGGCTCTCGGATCTGCTGGACAAGCCGCTCGCCATCCTGCGCCGGGACAAGGCCCCCTCCTTCCACGATCAGTTCGTGCACTACCTGGCACAGAGCGGACTGAGGTTTCAGGAGATCCAGTACGTCAACGACTTCGCCGCCGGCATCGCCACCGCGGCGGCGGGCATCGCCTGGACCCTGGTGCCCTCCTCCACCACCATAGAGCACCCGGACGTGATCACCCTGCCCCTCAGGGAGGCCGAGGCGAGCTGGATCATCGGCCTCATTCGCCCGCCGGGAGGGGATAACCCCCTCATCGCCCCCTTCTGGCAGACGGTAGCCGAGCTCGGTGATCCCGCCCTCACCGCCCTGGCTGATCAAGGCGGTAGCGAGCCATAGCGCGGCGACGGCGCCTTGCGCAGGACAGAATCGTTCGAGAACCACATTAACGGTAGCTTTTGAGCGGGCAGCCCCCGTAAAATTGCACCATGGCCCCGGCGTTCGGCGCCAACCGACAAGGACTCGTTTCTCCAATGCTATCCCACTGGCTGCTGAGGTTTGATCTCCATCGCCTCATCCTGGCCCTGGCCGTGCTCGGCGTGCTGGCCACCTTCGGCAACAGCTTCTACGCCATCCATCAGGCACAGCGACAACTGCTGATCGACAGTACCCTGGAGGCCAACCGTGTCTATGCCGCCAAGCTCGCCGCCTCCGCCGACACCATGCTGAGCGCGGCCCAGGGGCAGCTTGCCTACAGCGCCACCCAGCTGGCGCCGCTGCTGCAGGCCAATGACGTCAAGGGATTGGAGCAGGAGGTGGCCCAGCTGCGCGAGCGTACCAACACCTTCAACTCGGTAGCCGTCGTGAACACCGAGTCCGTCGTCGTCGCCGTCTCCCCCGAGACCTTGAAGATCAAGGGGGCCAAGCTCACCTCCCGCAGCGCCCGCCAGAGTCTCGCCAGCCAGCAGCCACTCATCTCGGACCCTCTCGTTTCCCTCTCGGGCAACTACCTCATCAGCCTCTCCTACCCGGTGTTTTCGGCGGACAGGCGCTTTCTCGGCTTTGTCGCCGGCAGCATCTACCTGCAGTCTGCCAGCGTGCTTTCCAGCCTGCTGGGCCAGCACTACTACCAGGATGGCTCCTACCTCTACGTGGTCGACCGGCTGAAGACCCTGATCTATCACCCGGACCCCAAACGCATCGGCCAGAAGATAAGTGACAATGCGGTGGTGGACGAGGTACTGCAAGGGAAGCAAGGGGCACAAGCCGTGCTCAACACACGGGGAACAGAGATGCTGGCGGGCTTCGCCCCCGTGACCGGGGCTGGCTGGGGGGTGGTGGCCCAACGCCCCCGCAACGCCACCCTGGCCGGGCTGGATCAGCAGATGCTCGACATCCTGAAGGGGATGATCCCGGTCACCCTCTTCATCCTCTTCATCATCTGGCTCTCGGCCACCGTCATCTCCCGCCCCCTGCGGCAACTGGCCAACCGGGCAAGGTTGATGGATCAGCAGGAGGCGGCCTCCAACATCTCCAGCATCCGCGCCTGGTACTTCGAGGCGGCCCAGCTCAAGCAGGCCATCCTCAAGGGGCTGGGGCTGCTCAACACCAAGATCGACAAGCTGCACAACGACAGTCACACCGATCCCATGACGGGCCTCTTCAACCGGCGGGCGATGCAGCAGATGCTGGACGACTATCAGGCGCAGTCCCTGCCATTGGCGGTCATCGCCCTCGATATCGATCACTTCAAGACCATCAATGACCACTTCGGCCACGACGTCGGGGACGCCGTCATCGTCTCCCTGGCGACCCTGATGCAGCAGGACCTGCGCGCCGATGCCGCCCTGTGCCGCAGCGGTGGCGAGGAGTTCCTGTTACTGCTGCCCGGGGTCTCCGGGGTACAGGCAGAGCGGATCGCCGAGCGGCTGCGGATGACGGTGGAGAGCCACGAGATGGGGCAGGCCGGACGCATCACCATCTCCCTCGGGGTTGCCCACTGGCCGGGAGATGCCAGCGATCTCGGTGCCGTGCTCAAGCAGGCGGACAAGGCGCTCTATCAGGCCAAGCACAGAGGCAGAAACTGCGTGGTGGTGGCCGGCGCCTGACACAGCCCCGCATCAGAAGCTGTAGCCCATCTTCAGATAGATGCCCGCGTTGTCGTCCTTGCCCATGGCATACTCGAGGTTGGCGACTATGCCCGCCTCCGGCTTGAGCAGATACTGGATCCCAGCCCCCCAGGCGGGGTAGACGTTGTCGCGGTCGCCACAGTCGAGGGACTCCCCGTTCACGGCATCGCCGTACAGGCAGGCTACCCCGGCGAAGGCTGTGAGGGTCCAGCGTTCGGCAAGCTTGTAGCGCTCCTCCACCTCCACCGCCGACATGTGCTGGCCCAGATACTCCCCAGGGGTGTAGCCACGCAGGTAGATGGGGGAATAGGAGCCGCTCGGTGCGTTGTGGGAGAACTGGTTGCGATTGCGCCAGGCGAGCACATGGCCATCCCCGTGACTCCAGTAGCCCCGGTAGTCGACCCGGTAGATGTCAAAATCCGCTTCTCCCCCCAGTCCTTCCCGGTAGGCCAGGTTGTTGACGTTGAGGTACCAGCCCCGGGTCGCACTGAAGTCGCAGTCCCGGGAGTCGTGCTGTACCACCAGTCCCAACCCCCCCGAGGTGAAGCCCTCCAGCCCCAGCTCAT
Source organism: Aeromonas sp. sif0611 (assembly GCF_019218845.1). Taxonomy (NCBI): domain Bacteria; kingdom Pseudomonadati; phylum Pseudomonadota; class Gammaproteobacteria; order Aeromonadales; family Aeromonadaceae; genus Aeromonas; species Aeromonas sp. sif0611. The sequence continues at coordinate 216,651 of NZ_JAHUWU010000001.1, forward strand.
CGAGGATCTGATCCGATTGCAGATCCTGTCCCTGTATCTCGTAGTTGGAGTACGCCGCCATGCCGCCGACGAACCAGTCCCCCTCCACCCGATAGAGGTAACGCAGGAAGGCGGAGCGGAAGTTGTCGTTGGTCTCGAGGGCATGGCCGGTGCCGAGGTAATCCTCGTAGCTGTTGTTGATGTCACCAAGAATGACGCCACCGACGATGCGGTGGTGATCCGCGCCGAACGACGTCTTGGCAAAGGCGCTGGTGATGAGGGATTCCGAGGTGGTGTACTTGCCGGACAGGGTAAACAGCGACGGGCGCGAGCCTTCATCGAACTGGTGCAGGTAACCCACCATCATGCCTGCCGCCGTGTCCAGCTTGGGGCTGGAGCTCAACAAGGGCACGAACAGCCAGGGAGAACGCTCGCCCTGCTTGGCCGCTCCCTTCGCCTCGCTGTCGTCCTGACGCGTTTGCGTCTCTACACCGGCGGGATCCGCCGCCATCGCGGGGCTGGCCGCCAGGGTGAGGACCAGGCCGGCCATCAGGGGGGAAATTGCATTGCGCATGTGTGATATCCGCACAGGATCGCGCACGGCAAACCGGCAGCGCGAGGCCACCCTGCCCGGCAGGCGCGTCGAGGTTCAGGTTGCCGGCCGCCACCTTGCATCGCGGGGCCGGGAGAGGGCCGCAGCATAGCGGCATCCCCCGCCCCCAGCCACCGCAAGATGGTGCGCCATACAATCGCCGTACAGCTTCGCCAAAGGATGGCGCCGGGCGAATACCGGACATGAAAAAACCCCTGCCTGGGCAGGGGGTCGGCGTAGTCGCTTACAGATTGACGGCGAGGCTGGCGGCCTGTGCCTGGCTTGGAGTCACCAGCACCGGCACCGACTTGGAGGTGGGGGTGAAGGAGCCCTCCCCTATGCTCTCTATGGCCACAAGGGGGTTGGTCTCCGGGTAGTAGGCGGCGATGTTGCCCCTGGGGATCTCGTAGAAGATGACGCTAAAGCCCCGCACCACCCGCTCGCGCCCGTCGTTGCAGATGGCGGTCATGTCCACCTGCTGCTCCTCGGCCAGCCCCAGGCGGCGGGCATCCTCCTCGTTCATGAAGACCACGTTGCGCCGCCCCTTGATGCCGCGGTAGCGGTCGTCCATGCCGTAGATGGTGGTGTTGTACTGATCGTGGGAGCGCAGGCTCTGGAGCAGCAGCACGGGCTGATCCTGCATCTGCTCCGCGTGGCTGGTGCACTCGGGCAGGATGGAATCCGGCAACCGGCTCGCCCGAAACTCGGCGCGCCCGCTCGCGGTATTCCAGCGCAGCAGGGCGGCACTGTTCTCCAGGTGGAAGCCGCAAGGCTCCTCGATGCGGCGGTTGAAGTCGTCAAAGCCGGAGATGGTCTCGGCGATGAGGTTGCGCAGCAGGGCGTAATCGTCCCGCAGAGCAAACCAGTCCACCCGATCGCTGCCGAGGGTCGCCTCGGCCATGCGCGCGACTATGTCGATCTCGGAGAGACAGAGCGGCGAGACCGGCTCGTTCATGCCGGTGGAGGCGTGCACCATGCTGAAGGTGTCTTCCACGGTGATCTTCTGCACCCCGGCGCGCTGGGTGTCGAGCTCGGTGCGGCCGAGGCAGGGCAGGATCAGGGCATCCTTGGAGACCATGAGGTGGCTGCGGTTGAGCTTGGTGCTGATCTGCACGTTGAGCTCGCTCCTTCGCATCGCCTCATAGGTGAAGTCGGTGTCCGGCGCCGCGGCCGCCAGGTTGCCCCCAAGGCAGATGAGCACCTTGCTCTTGCCGCCATGGAGGGCCTTGAGGGCCTCGTAGACGTTGTGCCCCGGCGTGCGCTTGAGGCCCACCGGGAAGCGGCGCTCCAGCCGGTCGATAAAGGCGGCGCTGGGTTTTTCGTTGATCCCCATGGTGCGGTTGCCCTGCACGTTGCTGTGCCCGCGCACCGGGCAGAGGCCGGCTCCCGGCTTGCCAATCTGGCCGCACATCAGGTGCAGGTTGACGATCTCGCGAATGGTGTCGACCGAGTGCTTGTGCTGGGTGATCCCCATGGCCCAGCAGCTGATCACACTCTCGCTCTGTGCGAAGATCTGCGCCGCCCGGGTGATCTCCTCGCGACCGAGCCCGGATTGCGCCTCGATCTGCGCCCACTCCGTGGCCTTCACCTGCGCCAGGTAGTCGTCAAAGTGCGCCGTGTGCTGCTCGATGAAGGCGAGATCGATGCGATCCCCCTGCTCCTCCAGGATGTATTTCGCCATGCCGCGAATGGCCGCCATGTCGCCACCAAGCTTTGGCGTGAGGTACTGGTGACTGATGCGGGTGGCCGCCGGGGTCAACAGCTCCGCTGGGCTCTGGGGGCTCGCGAAGCGCTCGAGGGCCACCTCTTTCAAGTTGTTGAAGGTGACTATCTGGCACCCCTGGCGCGCCGCCTTGCGCAGGGCGTTCATCATGCGCGGGTGGTTGGTGCCCGGGTTCTGGCCGAAGACGAAGATGGCTTTGGCGGCGTCGAAGTCATCGAGTACCACGGTGCCCTTGCCAATCCCGACGGACTGGATGAGCCCCACCCCGCTCGCCTCGTGGCACATGTTGGAGCAGTCCGGGAAGTTGTTGGTGCCATAGAGGCGGCCAAACAGCTGATAGAGGTAGGAGGCCTCGTTGCTGGCGCGTCCCGAGGTGTAGAACTCCACCTCGTCGGGGCTGGCCAGGCTGCTCAGCTTGTCTGCGATGAGGGCAAAGGCCTGGTCCCAGCTTATCGGCTCGTAGTGATCCGTGGCCGGGTTGTAGCGCAGGGGCTCGGTCAGGCGCCCCTGGTATTCGAGCCAGTAGTCGCTCTGGGTGGCGAGGCGGCGCACCGAATGCTCGGCAAAGAAGTCTGCCCCCACCGTCTTGCCGGTGGACTCCCAGGCCACCGCCTTGGCGCCGTTCTCGCAGAACTGGAAGGCCCCCTGCTTGTTGTCACCCCAGGCGCAGCCCGGGCAGTCGAAGCCGTCGGTCTGGTTGACCCGCAGCAGGTTCTTGATGTTCTGCCGGGTCTTCTGGCTCTGCAGCACCTGCTTGAAGGTGGACTGCAGGGAGGAAAAGCCGCCGGCCTTGGCCGGTTTTTCAATATGACGGGACATGGGGTTCTCCAACGTGATCCAGGGCGCGGGGGCTGGCATAGCAGACCGGGGCATCGGATCTGGGCACATGAATGAGGGTCAGGTTGTATTTCAGGGCCAGTCGCACCGCGAGCTGGCTGGGAGACGCAAGGCTGATGAGGTGGGCGGCGCCAAATTGCACCGCCTTGTGAATGAGTTCGCTGCCGCAGCGGCTGGTGATGATCAGGGTGGCGGCCTGCACGGGCTGGCGCAGTTGCATGCCGATAAGCTTGTCCAGGGCGTTGTGACGGCCTATGTCTTCCCGGCAGGCCAGGATCTCACCGCGATCATCCAGCGCCAGGGCTGCATGGAGCGCGCCGCTCTGGCGGGCCTTGTTCTGCCAGGGGGCGATGCGCTCGCGCAAGTCCCGCAAACGCGCGGGATCCAGGGGGGCGCCCGGGGTCAGGGGGGTGAGCTCGGGCAGCGCATGCTCGATGGCCTCCACTCCGCAGATGCCGCAGCCGCTCGCCCCGGCCAGGCGGCGCTTGCGTCTCCCCAGCGCCGCCAGACAGCGGTTGGCGATGGTGATGTCGAGCACCACCCCCTGCTCCGACGGGGTGCTCTGGATGTCGTGCACATCGTGGTTGCCCCCTATGATCCCCTCGCCAAACAGGAAGCCGATGGCGAAGTCGTCGAGATCGTCCGGGGTGGCCATCATGACGGCGTGGTTGATGCCATTGATGTTGACGGACACGGCCACCTCTTCCACCAGCTCATCCAGCCTGGGCAACCGTGAATTGAAAGGGTTCATGCGAGACGCTTATAAGCTGTATTCGGGCCTCAAGTTTAGATAAGTCGTTCCCCCAAAACCAATGAAACAAATCTATTCACCGATAGATAACCTCTATTGCTATGGCGATGTCGATTGATTAACTTTGTCGACCATCCTCCATGCCAAGCCCCTTCTTCGATGAACATCAAGCAGTTGCACTATTTCTACGAGCTGGCCCAGCACCGTCACTTCGCCAAGGCGGCCAAGGCCTGCTTCATCACCCAGCCGACCCTGTCCGCCAGCATCACGGCGCTGGAGAAATCCCTCGGCACCGAGCTGGTGGTGCGCAACAGCCAGTTCGTGGCGCTGACCCAGGCGGGGGAAGTGGTGCTGCGCCACGCCGAGCGCATGTTGCTGGAGCAGGACGCCATGCGCCAGGAGCTGAGCCTGTTTGGTGGCGCGCTATCTGGCACCCTGCGCATCGGCATGGTGCCCCAGTCGAGCATCGACATCATGCCGCTGCTCAAGCGCTTCAACGACGCCTTTCCCAACGTCCGCCTGCGCCTGTCGGTGATGACCCACGGCACCCTGCTCGAGCAGCTGGATCTGCACCAGACCGACATCGGCCTCGGCTTTGACGAGCTGCTCACCGAGCATCAGCGCCGCGCCCTCGAAGTGCAGTTGCGCCACCCCAACCCCATGGCGCTGCTGGGGCCCCTGCCCCCGCACCTCTCCCCGAGCCAGCCCCTGAGGCTGGCGGACTTGCAGGATCTGCCCCTGATCCTGCCGAGCGCCACCATGCAGTTTCGCCGCTATTTCGACGAGGCCGCCGCCCGCCAGCAGCTCAGCCTGCGGGTGGTGCTGGAGACAGACTCTTTGTTCCACCTGGCCAACGGGGTGAGCCACGGGCTGGGCTGCGCCGTGGTCAGTGCCGGTATCGCCGCCACCGCCCAGCAACTCTTCAGGCTGCCCTGCCACCCCTTGAGCGATGCGAGCGCCGGCACCATCGCCTTCATCACCCGCAAGCACAGCGTCACCCCCGCCATGAAGGCGTTTCTCGCCGAAGCCGGAGCATGAAAAGGCAGCCCACCCGGGGCTGCCTGAATATAGAGATCGAGAACCTGACGCCTCCCCTGGCGTCAGCGCGCCCCTTGCTGCTTGTCCAACGCCGCAATAAAGGCGCTCGCCAGGGCGTGATCGGAGAAGGGATTCTGACCTGTGATGAGTTCGCGATCGATCACCACACCGGGCTGCCAGGGGGCGACGAACTGCATCTTGCCACCCGCCCGGGCCATGGCCTGCGCCGGGTAGTAGCGCAGCTTGTCGCCCTTGAGCGAGCCTTCGAACACCGCCTCTTCCTCGTCGGAGAAGATGGTCATCTTGTAACCGTCGTAGATCCACTCCTTGGCGCCGTCCGCCTTGCCTGCGATGACCGACTGCTCGAACCCGGCCGGATCCCCCTGCGCCGCCAGCAGCGCGATGGGGCCGTGGCAGATGGCTGCCGTGGGCTTCTGACTTTCATGGAAGTGGCGCAGCAGGGTGCCCACCTCGGGATCCGTGGCGAGATCGATGAGAGGGGCGTGGCCGCCGGGGATGAACAGGCCGGCATAGCGCTCGGGACCAGCTTGCAACACCTCCTTCAGGGATTTCACCTTGCCGGGGGTGAGCAGGCCGTCCACCACAGATGCGATGCGTCCCATCTCCTGCTGGTTGCCAGCGAAGTATTGGGGGTCGATGGAACTCTTGTCGGCCTGGGGCCTGTTTCCTTTCGGGGTCACCAGAGTCAGGTCATAGCCCGCGTCCAGCAGGGCGGCGGCGGGCACTCCGAGCTCATTGAGGTAATAACCGGACGTCATTGTCTTGCCCGCTTTGAGCGGCAATGTGGTCTCGCTCGAGAGCAGGACCAGGACCTCTCCCCTGGGCGCCGCACTCGCCGCGGCCGAGGTTGCCAGCAGCAGTGACGCCAACAGGACCTTGAGGGTGTTCTTCATCTTGATACTCCTTGGAATGGACGGTGATCACTCAAACGGCAAGGGTGCCGCGCTGGATGAAGAATTTACTGATTACCTTGTGGCGAATAAACTGACGCCATTGAACTTGTTTATTTACATGGATGAACATATGTCCCGTGCCTTCGACCCCGTTCAGCTCGGCAGCATAGAGCTCTTTTGCAAGGCGGCCGAGCTTGGCAGCTTCACCGCCACGGCGCAGGTGCTGGGAGTGACGCCGGCCTCGGTGAGCCGCTCCATCCAGCGCATCGAAGCCAGGCTCGGCGTCAAACTCTTCAATCGCACCACCCGCAGCGTGCGCCTCACCCAGGACGGTGAGCTGTATCGGGCGCAATGCCAGCAGGCCCTCGATCAGATTGCCGAGGCCGAGCGGGCCCTCACCGGCCGCCAGCGTCACCCCAAGGGGCTGCTGCGAGTCAGCGTGGGCACCGTCTATGCCCACCATCGCCTGGTGCCCCTGCTGCCGGGCTTCATGGCCGCCTATCCCGAGATCGAGCTGGAGCTCAATGTCTCAAACAGAAACATCGACTTCGTGGAGGACGGTTACGATCTTGCCATTCGTCTGGGTGAACCGCGCGACTCCCGGGTGATCGCCCGCAAGCTGGAGGAGGCCAGCGTCGGGGTCTTCTGCTCTCCCGCCTATGCCGCTCGCCGCCCGCCACCGACCTCCCTGGCCGCACTGCACCAGCATGATCTGATCCAGTTCATCACCCCCAGCACGGGGCGCCCCTTCCCCTGGAGCTTCATCGATGAGAAGGGGCTGCCCATCGAGGTCAGTGTCCACAGTCGGCAGCGGGTACTGGAGGATGTACTGGCGGGTCTTGGCTGGGCGGTGGCTGGCGGGGGTCTGTTCCAGATCTACCATTTCGTGGCGGCAGAGGCGCTCCGCCAAGGCAAGCTGGTGGAAGTCATGGCGCCTTTTGCGGGGCGATCCCGCCCCTTCTACGCCCTCTATCCCCAGCACCGCCACCTCTCTGCCCGGGTGCGGGCCTTCGTGGATTACCTGCTGGCGGCGGTGCGCCCCTGAGACAAGGGCACCGCCTCACCGCCGGGGGCCAGGCCCCTTGCTCCTCTTCCCCGTGCACCCGTTGCGGGGTACATGGGCTGCGCGCGTCAACCCGGCGCACCGTCGGGTCCTTTCCCTATTGTGCATACCTGTGAACGCCGACTCTGGACACAATGGTTGCTGAAATAAATATGCAGATAAATCAACGCAGCCCTTGCCTGATATATGAACTTGTCTGCTGTTTGTATGAAGCATCATGCTGCTGAAAATTTTCTGTGAGCCATCTCCCGTCGTTAAACCCAAGAGCCTATACGCTTGACCCGTACCATTAAACCAGAGTCGCTTTGGTTTATTTCACCATGCATCACAAAGGAGTGTCACATGTATAAAAAAGTGAAACTGGCGGGCATTATCAGCACCCTTATTCTCTCTGCCTCTGCATATTCTGCCGAGATGACGGTGGGCTTCTCCCAGATAGGTTCTGAATCCGGCTGGCGGGCGGCGGAAACCTCGGTCGCCAAGAGCGAAGCACAAAAACGCGGCATCACCCTGAAAATTGCCGATGCCCAGCAGAAACAGGAGAACCAGATCAAGGCCATTCGCTCCTTCATTGCCCAGGGCGTCGATGCCATCTTTATTGCCCCCGTGGTACAGACCGGCTGGGATCCGGTATTGCAGGAGGCAAAAGAGGCAGAGATCCCGGTGTTCCTGCTGGATCGCAATATCACGGTGAAAGATGACGCCCTCTTCATGACGGGGGTCGCCGCAGACAGCGTCCACGAAGGGGCCGTGGCGGCCCAGTGGCTCATCAAGCAGCAGGATGGCAAGGCCTGCAATGTGGTGGAATTGCAAGGCACAGTGGGGGCCAGCGTGGCGCTGGATCGCAAGAAAGGCTTCCTCGATACGGTCGCGGCCGTGCCCACCATCAAGATCATCCGCACCCAGTCAGGGGACTTTACCCGCAGCAAGGGCAAGGAGGTGATGGAGAGCTTCATCAAGGCGGAGAATAACGGCAAGAATATTTGCGCCGTCTACGCCCACAACGACGACATGGCCATCGGTGCCATTCAGGCTATTAAAGAAGCCGGTCTGAAACCGGGCACGGATATCAAGATCATCTCCATCGATGGTGTGCCGGATATTTTCAAGGCGATGATGGCCGGTGAAGCCAATGCCTCGGTGGAATTGACGCCGAATATGGCAGGCCCCGCCTTCGATGCCCTGCTGGCGTATAAGAAAGATGGCACCCAGCCCCCCAAACTTATCAAGACGGAGTCTATTCTGTTCGAGCCAGAAAGTGCCGAGGCTCAGCTCGAGCTGAAAAAAGACATGGGTTATTAATGCCGCTCGCCCTCTGAGCCAGCCTGTTAAATAACACGCCATATCGGCAACGTTGCGATATGGCGCGTTATATCGGAGAGCCTATTTTCATGTCACAGAACAATCAGGATGTCCTGTTGAACGCCCGCGGGATCTGCAAGACCTTTCCCGGGGTGCGTGCCCTGCACCAGGTGGACTTCTCCCTACGTCGGGGAGAGATCATGGCGCTGCTCGGCGAGAACGGTGCCGGCAAATCCACCCTGGTCAAGACCCTCACCGGCGTCTATCAGCCCGACGGGGGCCGTATCGAACTCGATGGCGTCCCCATCTCCCCGACAGATACCGCCCATGCCCAGCGCCTGGGGATAGGCACCGTCTATCAGGAGGTCAACCTGCTGCCGAACATGTCGGTGGCTGACAACCTCTTCATCGGCCACGAACCCCGCCGCTTCGGCCTCATCGATCGAGCCGCCATGACCCGGCAGGCCCAGGCCATCATGACGGGATACGGCTTCGAGATGGATGTCACACTGCCCCTGGGTCACCATTCGGTCGCCATGCAGCAGATAGTGGCCATTGCCCGGGCCATCTCCCTGTCCGCCAGGATCCTGATCCTCGATGAACCCACCGCGAGTCTGGATGCCAGCGAGGTGCAGATGCTCTTCTCCCTGATGGGGAACCTGAGGGACCAGGGGGTGAGCCTCATCTTCATCACCCATTTTCTCGATCAGGTCTACGCCATCAGCGATCGCATCACTGTGCTGCGCAACGGCGAGCTGGTCGGTACCCGCGATACCGCCGCGCTGCCGCAACTGGATCTGGTCAAGATGATGCTGGGGCGCGAGCTGGACGACAATGCCCTCAAGCGGGCCGGCAAGACGCTGCGCAGCAATCAGCCCATGGTGTCGTTCAGGGACTATGGCAAGCGCGGGGTCATCGCCCCGTTCAGTCTCGACGTCATGCCTGGGGAGATAGTGGGTCTCGCCGGCCTGCTCGGGTCGGGTCGCACCGAAACCGCCGAGCTGATGTTCGGTATAGTGGCAAGGGATGGCGGCGAGTGTCGGGTGCGGGGCAAGCCGGTGACCATCCGCAGTGCGCGTCAGGCCGCCGCCCATGGCTTTGGCTTTTGCCCGGAGGACCGCAAGAACGCCGGCATCATCGCCTCGGCCTCGGTGCGCGAGAACATGGTACTTGCCCTGCAAGCCCAGCGGGGCTGGCTGCGCCCTCTGCCCCGCAAGGAGCAGGACGAGATCGCCGCCCGCCTTATCGAGCAGCTGGCGATCAAGACCCCGGGGCCGGAGCAGCCCATCCAGTTCCTGTCAGGGGGTAACCAGCAGAAGGTGTTGCTGGCCCGCTGGCTGCTGACCAAGCCGCAGTTCCTGATCCTGGACGAGCCAACCCGGGGCATCGATGTGGGAGCCCACGCCGAGATCATCCGGCTCATCGAATCCCTTTGCGCCAACGGGCTGGCCCTGCTGGTCATCTCCTCGGAGCTCGAGGAGCTGGTGGGTTATGCCGACCGGGTGATCGTCCTGCGCGACAGGAAACAGGTGGCAGAGCTTGCGACGGACGCCCTCAGCGTCCCTGCCATCATGAACGCCATTGCATGCGAGGCCTGATATGACGTCATCCACTCTCCCCCTCCCTGGCGGGCCGGCGCGCCCCCGCAGAGCGCTGCCCACGGGCTCGGCCCAGTGCGCCGCCCTGCTCTGCGTGCTGCTCATCAATGCCCTGGTCGCCGACAACTTCTTCGCCATCCACATTCAGGATGGCCGGCTGTTTGGCAGCCTGATCGACATCCTCAACCGCTGCGCCCCGGTGGCCCTGCTCGCCCTCGGCATGACGCTGGTGATCGCCACCGGCGGCATCGATCTGTCGGTCGGCGCCGTGATGGCCATCAGCGGGGCCACCATGGCCAGCCTGGCCACCGGCGGTCACAGCCTGCCGGTCATCGTCGCCTCCGTCATCGGAGTGGGCTTGCTGTGCGGCCTCTGGAACGGCTTGCTGGTAGCGGTGTTCAAGATCCAGCCCATCGTCGCGACCCTGATCCTCATGGTGGCGGGCCGGGGCATCGCCCAGCTCATCACCGAGGGGCAGATCATCACCTTCAACAACGAGGCCCTCGCCTGGATCGGCAGCGGCGCGCTCTTCTATCTGCCCACCCCCGTCATCATCACTCTGGGGATGGCACTGCTGCTCTGGCTGCTGACCAAGCGCACCGCCCTCGGCCTCTTCATCGAGGCGGTGGGGATCAACATCAGGGCCGCCAAGAACGCCGGGCTCAACACCCCCATGGTGGTGATCGCCACCTACCTGCTGAGCGGCATGATGGCCGCCGTCGCCGGCATGATAGTCGCCGCCGACATCCGCGGGGCCGATGCCAACAACGCCGGGCTCTGGCTGGAGATGGACGCCATCCTGGCGGTGGTGATAGGGGGCACCTCCCTGATGGGCGGGCGCTTCAACCTCGCCCTCTCTCTGGTCGGCATCCTGATCATCCAGGGAGTGAACACCGGGATCCTGCTCTCCGGCTACCAGCCCCAGTGGAACCAGATCGTCAAGGCCATGGTGGTGCTGGCGGTGCTGGTCATGCAGTCACCGGCCCTCAACCACCTGTTCCAGCGAGGGACTCGCCATGTTTAAACGCAACCTGCCCCTGATGGTGACCATCATGGTCTTCGTGCTGGGCTATCTGCTCTGCCTGGCCTCCTTCCCCGCCTTCATGTCCACCCGCATCATCTGCAACATACTGACGGACAATGCGTTTCTCGGCATAGTGGCGGTGGGCATGACCTTCGTCATCCTCTCGGGGGGCATCGATCTGTCGGTGGGGGCCGTCATCGCCTTCACCGGCGTGCTGCTGGCCAAGCTCATCGGGGATCTGGGGGTCAGCCCCATGCTGGCCATCCCCCTGGTGCTGGTGCTGGGAGCAGGCTTCGGCGCCCTGATGGGCTGGCTCATCGACACCCTGAAGATCCCCGCCTTCATCATCACCCTGGCGGGCATGTTCTTCCTGCGGGGGGCCAGCTTCCTCATCTCGGAGCAGTCCCTGCCCATCGATCACCCCACCTTCACCTACCTGTCGAGCCTGTCGTGGAAGGTGCCGGGGGGCGGGCGCCTCAGCCTGCTGGCCCTCATCATGCTGGCGGTGGTGGTGTTTGGCATCCTGCTCGCCAACCGCACCCGCTTTGGCAACAACGTCTATGCCATCGGCGGCAACGCCACCTCGGCAGCCCTGATGGGGATCTCGGTACGCCACACCACCATCCGCATCTACCTGCTCTCCACCACCCTGGCGACCCTGGCCGGCATCGTGTTCGCGCTCTACACCTCGGCGGGCTACCCGCTCGCCGCCGTCGGGGTGGAACTCGATGCCATCGCCGCCGTGGTCATCGGCGGCACCCTGTTGAGCGGCGGGGTGGGCACCGTCTTCGGCTCCCTGTTCGGGGTGCTGATACAGGGGTTGATCCAGACCTACATCAACTTCGACGGCACCCTCAGCTCCTGGTGGACCAAGATCATCATAGGCCTGCTGCTGTTTTGCTTCATCGGCCTGCAGCGCCTGCTGATCCTGGTCTCGGAACACCGCAAGGCCAACAAGCCCACCCCCTTCAAGCGCCAGGTTGCCGCCATCCCCCTTGAGTGACACCCCCACCGGGCCCGCCATACGCGGGCCCGGTGGCATGCCAGCAGGACGCATTGCGCCGACCTCACGCCGCCAGGTTCAGAACCACAGACCAAGGAGCCGGGGTTATCCGACAACGCCTCAAACAACGGGCATACCGGCGATGGCCAGACGCCATGGTGGCATCGCAGACGAATGCCAACTGCCAAGAGAAGAAAACAGGATCACAACAAGGCGAAGAGGAAACGAAAAGCACACAGAGAAGGAATGCGGGGCAGATGGCGAGCATCTTCTTGTCCACACAAAGTGGATTACCAAGAGGTCTGAAGGGGGTATTGGAGGCTAACTTATTGAATTGCATAAACAGGTGGTGGCCCTACCAGCCACATCCCGGCACTCGAGTCCCCCGCCTTGGCTGCTACCTTCCGGTCCTGACCAGGTTGACGAGTTATCAATGCGAGCCCAAATAAATCAGGCACTTGGGGATGGAACTGATTGCCATCAACAAGATTTCTAAAGTCAAAATGTAACAACTAACCCGACCAAAGTAATCCACATGAAGTGGAGTAGCTATAGGGGCAATTGAGGAGCCCATGATAACTGCCCTCCCCTGTGGTCTCAAGCTCTGGGATAAACCACGTAGTAAATCAACGGAAAGGAACGCAGCAAAAACGTGGAGAGCCTTGTTACCAAGTGCTGATCTCTTTGCATGCATAGCTCTTATGACTATTCGAGATCCGCCACTGGTAACCTTGGCACCTGCCTCTGAGGCTATGTCGTTTCTTTGATACCTAATCAGAACGGCTTCAAGAGTACAGGCCCTTCCACCACGCCAAAGCCATACTCATCGGCATCACGCCTAGGACCTCTTTTCTCATACAGCTCCAATACCTGCACCGCTAGGGGGCGCAGAGACACTCCCGCTCTGTTGATGACAACCCAGGTATAGATCTCCAAATTCAGATTAATGGCGGCTCCACCGCTGATCTCAACCATCGGCATGATTGGCTGGCACTTGGCATCGAACTGGGGAACGGTGATCTCGATTACCTTCTTGTCCTTCTTGCGGGTGATCTGGGCTTTGCGCTTGGTCTTGAAGGTAATGGTGCCGTCATCGTTCTCTACCCACGGCAGATCGGCTGACAGGCGCGGTTTCTTGCCGGTGTCCTTGTGGACTTGAGCGGCGTATTCCTTCAGGTCGGACTCGCACTGCTCGATCACGCCGCGCCAGTAGTCGTTGTCTTCGACGGTGAAGTTGCACTTCAGGTCGCCTTCGGCGTTGAACTTGGTGTCGGGGTCCAGCAGGTACGGGGACTGGGCGATCACACTCGGAGTGTTGAAGGTGTTGTAGCCATACTTCTTGGTGAAAGTTGGGGTCACAGGGTTCCTCTTGGATTTAGTAGAAAAAAGAAAACCCGCCGGACCTTAGGAGGCGCAGCGGGCTTAGAGACTAGCTTAAGGCAGAGTTAGTGGTTGGGGATGCCTTCCATGGGGCCAAGGATTTCATCCAAGGCAGCATCGGGGTCATAGCGCGCGGCCATGGCCTCGATCACTTTAATGTCTGCCCCGAAGAGAAGAGCGAGTAATTCAAGCGGGAAATCCTCGTTCTCTTCAAGATACGAATGGACAGCTTCCTCAAGGGTAGTGAAGCCAACCCGGACATCCTCTAACATGCCGCCAAGACGCACAAGGGCGTACATGTAGGGATCTTTGTCAAAGTCAGGCAAAGGGATTCGCATAGCGGCCTCCTTACGTAAGTCATAAACGTACGGGCTCTAATGATACCGCTGGTTCACGCAGATTCAAGAGCCTGTCTTAAGGCAAATCCTCATTGAGGAAGACCTGAAGTCCACCATTGATGGCTTTATCTTCGGGGGACTGATTAATCGAAGTACTCCACGTTCTTGGTGGTTTCTACGTTGAGCATGGCGGCGACCTTGTGATAATTCAGACCGACCTTCAGGCCCATGGTGATCGTCTCCATCGCGGCGATCAAGGCGGCCATACACTCGGGATGTTCCGCGGCCACCAGGTAATCTTTGACTGTCCCATTCTTCCCTGTGAGTACAGTAGGCACATAACCAGTGGCAGCCTTACAGGCCAACCGATAGAAGTTCCCATAGGCATGGCCTCCCATAGAGATACCCTTTTCTTGGAGCATGTCATTCAGCGCTTGCCGCGTGTTGTCATGTTTCTCGATCAGCTCGGGGGATACAGCAACAGACCCGGCTATTGCTGCCGCTTTGAAGGTATCCCCTTCGGTCAATTCAGTGAAAGCATCCACAACAGCAAGTTGAAAGGCTACTGAGCAATAAGAGGCATAGAGGATGACTGCTCGTTTACAACCCCAGGTCTCCGCATTCCGGCCACGGGTTGTAGTCTTCTGAATTTCAGAGGACATCCTTTTGTAATCATCGCTCGTTAACCAGTTCCTGAGCTGGCCACCCGAACCACCAGAATCACGCCAAGCTTTCTCGATGTCGGTAAGAGATAGCAATCCTTCGGCATTATGGCGAATAACATAGGTATTGGTGTTAAATGTAATTTGCATTTTATTACTCCTCAGCGTGAATCTCCTAGGCCCTCTCTCCAACACGTCAGAACAGTCTTCAGATACACGAAACATGCCCGAGCATTGACCGAGAGATGGCCAGATGTATTGCTAAGGTCAGGGATTTTTCACCGGATGGGAGTAACAGAAAGGAAGGAGGCTGAGTTACCGGATTTGCCCCTTGGGCATTTTCGGTAAGGCCACAGACCTCCAAGTTTTCATCGAGTAGTGGATAGACATCTCCAACCAACACAGAGACTCGAAAGACCCTCTCTTGTTATTAGTAGCTGTAGTTTTTGGAAAGGCACTATGACTTGGCTGAACGCTCTGCTCGCCTCAATTCCCACTGAGCTCTTGCAGCGATAATCTCGTCAGGCGACATCTTAGATTCAATCTCTTTATGTTTGGCTTGGGCTACTTCAAGTTGGGCTTGAAGAGCATCGATGTTAGCTTTTAGAGCCCTATACTCGGCATGTGCAACCTTCAGTTCTTCTTCGTACATTGCTGGATTTGTTTCGCGAAGATCTGCCAAATTGGCGTAGTACTCGACGCCCGTCATCGGAGTGGTGAAGATGGAGCCAGGACGGATCTTTGGCTCATCATTGCGCTCATCTTCGATAATATCGCGAATAACATCTGATACTGTGGATTGCCCAATTTGCAGTTCCTTAGCAATAGCATTCCCACTCATCCCCTGCTTGTATCTCTTCACGATTGCAACCCAGCGCTTCGATTTCAGCTCTGAATTTTTGGGGTCAACTGCAAGGCGAGCCTGCTTTTTAGTGAGCTGGAGTGCAGCCATAACTTCGTCAATGTTCACCAGAAACGGGTTCTTCATGAACCGCTTTTCATCCATCTGGATTAACTTGTCCACCATTCGTACACGATCTGCTGTGGTGTTCTTGTTACCGTGTGCAGCATTGGCCCGCATGGACAACATGATTACTTCATTCATAGTCTCGCATTCGACGATCTCGTACTGGCCGGCAGGGATCTCAGCGTACCCTGCTGCCTCATACGCTTCGACACGGTGGAAGCCGTCGGTGAGGAACAAGACACCATCGACTCGGGCCACCTGGATTGGGGTCTTCCACTGAACGCCACGTTCGATTAGATCGGTCAGCCCTTCCACTTGTTCCTTGCTCATTTCTGTACGGAACTGTGTGTCGGATGTCCGATTGATGGACGCGATGTTCAACGCAGAAGTTATCATTTTGTCGTTCTCCTATTATCAATCGAGCCACTTTGTGCCTCGTCTGGCAAAGGAAACCCAAACCCACTAACACAAGGTCTGGGCAATGGTCTTGGGGATGGTTCAGATTGGATCGGGATTATAGCGGTACTGATGTGGGTGAAAAAGCCATGGGTCTCAAGGGAAAAGCTAATCCCAGTATTCCCATTACCGTGGATAGGTCTGACAGACGCTAGTGCGTCGATGTTGATCCCCATTGGTCATCTGTCTGGAGGATGCCTAAATGGGCTCACTTGGTTGTCCTAGGAATGATCAGGGGAATGGCTGTAAGAGGCGACAACAGGACAGCCAATGGGCCATCCTGAAGATACCTGACGTAAGTAAGGTAAGAGAGGTGTTATCTGGGGTGTCTTAAAGGTGTCTTTCAGTATTGGTCTTTTCGTATCCCCCCCTATGGTCAGGGAAAAGTAACTAGCTCCAATTGCCCCTGCTCTGGAGGTCTCTGGAAGGTGTTTTATTGGTGTCTTCGGGATAATCGTCGGGAGTACAGACCTCGGGACAGACCCACGGACAACAAACAGGGGCATTCAGACGAACAAGCGCAGATTCGGCCCCAGGCTCCCCCTCTGGTCCCTTCCAGATAGCCTCTCAGACGATCTCTCTGATCACCATACGCATTCCCCCCCATGATACCCCACACGCTCACCCCTGCACGATCTCACAAGTCCACAGAGAAAGCCTGAAGACAGCAGGGACACGGATGGAAGGGAGGCAATGAGAAAGGCCCAGAGGGACAGGCGCAGGGTCATCGTCGAGTCCTCCCAAACGACAAACCCCCAAGGTGTCGCGGTGAACAGCCTCGGGGGTAGATTGAAAGATTCGATCAAAGTGGGTCACTCGATCAGTTCTTTCTATTGGTCAGGGTAAATTAGCTTTCTCTAATGTTATTTGGGACAGTCCCAGTGATCGGTCCTTTCGATGGTCCCAGGCTCAACCGATAGACACACTCGATCAACTCAGCTCCCCATCCTCTCGCATCCTTGTTGATAGGCGATGGACAGTCGCTCGGCTGACGCCATGAAGCGTAGCAATTTCCCGCAGAGACTTACCGCCTTCCAACAGGGTCGCCTTGATTGCAACCTCGTCGATACTCTTGGGCCTGCCTGTGTACTTCCCCGCAGCCTTAGCTTTGGCGATACCTTCCATCTGACGCTCCTTGCGTAGAGCCGTCTCGAACTCAGCAAAGGCACCCAGCATGGTGAACATCAGCTTCCCTTGGGCTGTCGTCGTCTCTAAGTTCTGGTCCAGTACACGCAGGGTCACGCCCTTGGCTTCCAGTTGTTCCGTAATGTCCAGCAGGTCAGCGAGAGAACGGCCCAGACGGTCCAGCTTGGTGATCACCACATCGTCCCCCTCTCGGACATACCGCAGGAGTTCGGCTAGTTGCTCACGGCCATCTGTACTGGTCCCTGATACCTTCTCTTGGTACACACGCTCACAACCGGCCTTTGTCAGCTTATCCAGTTGAACATCCAGCGATTGACCGACAGACGACACACGTGCATAACCGATAACCTGTCCCATCACTCTCTCCTACTCAATCAACCAATGCCCAAGCTGTCATAGGGACTTTCCCCGCATCAAAATGCCTTCCAGCAGCTATCTCTGCTTGCCGGTGGTCAATCGCTGCGATGACCTTCAGCTCCTCTTGGAGGCCCGTAGCAGCAGCCTTATCAAGCATCCTTGGGGCGACTCTATCCAGTGACTTCCTGTCCTTGAATCGGCGAAGCCTGATAACCAAGTCATTCATGCGGAAATCTCCTTCATCTTCTTCCTATTGCTTCAACGTGAGTCCTTGTCGGTGTCACGCTGTCACATTAAGGTCTTAATCCGACGGGACTTAGATTATGAAACAGAAATGAGACGGTCAATCCCCCACGTGAAAAATCGTCTCACTGGGTATACTTAAATAAGACAAATAGAAGGACAGAGACACACCGCAGGAGGCCACAGGAAGAAGCAAGGAATCACCTACGTGCGAGCAATAGGATTACTTGGGGTAAGGACAAGGAGAGAAGCGGGCAGACGCTCAGGTAGTGAGAAAAAGAGGACGGTGAGGCAACCGGCTGGCTGGGAAAATGAGGGGTACGGGGGAAATCGGCGCGGCTTGGTTATTCAAGATGCCTCCAAAGATTTTTTGCAGAATTTACCGTATGCTATTATTTTTTAAGCTATTTCAAGCCACTAATTAGTATTATTTATTACATGTCTTCGATTGTACACAAACTTTACAATCTTGTCTCTCGATTTATTTTGCGAACAGCTCTCGAAATGATTTAAATCTTTAAGTATGATCACCAGACAAATCAAATTAAACGGTGATTTTGATGACTCAGATAGCTATTGTGAAGTTAAAATTTCTAGACGTTACCCTAACTGTTTCTGATTATGCAGGAGTAATAAGTTTTAAAGATTACGACCACACAATCGAGCTTTGCACACCAATACAAAATCTTAAATACGATGAAGATCACACCCTATCTCGAATTCATGTGTCTGAGAAAGACGGCTGGTCATTAAAAATAGATAAGGCAGATTGCGAGAAAATAATGAGCTACATTTACTGTCAATTGCAAGCTATAGAACACAAGAAGATAAGTGATAAAAAACAAACCCTTCCATACTTAAGTGTTGGTAACAACAAGGATTATTAATAATGAAAAGAGATTGGGAAACCATTCGACTTATAATGACAAAACTAGAGGATGATGTTTCTTTTCATAAAAGATTATTGCGTCTATCAGATTTTAATAAAAGCACCCTTGACGAACAGTATGTTATAGCAGAACACATGAGACTTCTGATTGATGCCCGGCTTGTCAGAGGTGAAATGGATCATCGACTTGGGGTGAACATTGTAACTGGTTTTACTGCCAGTGGCCTTACGTCTACTGGGCATGAGTTTCTAGATGCAATCAGAAACAATACCGTCTGGGACAAGACTAAAGAGACCTTTAAAATCAAGGGGCTCGACATGACCTTTGATCTTATTAAAACCGTTGCAGGCAGTGTGGCTACCTCTCTCCTGTTCTGAGTGTGTAAGCGGTAGAAATTAGAAAAATAATTTAGGCCTCGCGTGTGCGATACCAAACCATCAAACCAGTGGGAGATGGTCGTTTATCTACTTCGAAGAGCTGGGAACGATGAATAACCTCCCGCCAACTACGACATCCGTACAGCTTGGGGGATAAATCTGGCCATCTTTGCCCGATACTACGGATGGCTTCATTTAACTGGGCCCAGCTATCCTTAGCTATTGAGTGCTCTGTAAATTTCAGCTGTTGGACGATGGTTGTGTTTTCCCAATTGTAGATCGGTTCACCAGGGATAACGCCGTAGTAATAGAGACTCTTTCCGACTGGTGAGTTAATAAACTCGAAAACTTCTTTCTTGCCGTTTTCAAATGCAGTCAGGAGGGAAATCAGCGTATCCTTATTGCTCTTGATGGTACTGGCTGCTGTAGACAGATAGCTGATTGCAGCTTGGCAACTAATCTCCGAGTTCAATGCAAAACGTGACAGAAAATGATGAACCAGCTCATTTCGTAACTCGACCAACTGTTTGAGCTTTTCATTCATCCACTCCCCGTCTTCTAGGCCAAAGCTGACACGGAAGTAAGCTCGGCCGTTTAGAGCGTCATCATCAATTTCTTGCTCATTCTCCAACGTCGTTCTTTGGCTCCACTGACCAACCAAATGCCCCAGCGTTTTTCCGCCTAGAAGCTGGCGGTCACGTTCTACGTTACGAGCTAACTCATCGGAGAACCCGCTCACCTTTAGAGTGGGTAGGGCTGCTTTGAGCATCAATTCAAACTGCTGCAACTGGAGGAGACATCGCCCGTACTCCAACGCAATTTGCTCTTTCAGGTCATTCAAACCAGATTGTGCCGTGTCATGCCTATGGTGTTCCAATGGAGGTCTTCCTTGTGCTCATTAGCGTCCAGCTAATAGTGGCTATTTGGGTTGAAGTACCTACTAAGATGTTCACCAATGTAACGCGTTCATAGTGCAACTTCGATAGCTGCCTGTAGCTTCTCAACAGCTACTCCACCACCGTACCTGTCATAACTGATGGCACCATTGGTATGCCCCAAGATCGCCGCTGCGTACTGTAACGGTACACCATGATCTTTTAACGCTGTTGCCACGGTATGCCGCAGGCTATGGAAGTCTTTGTCTACAGGGCGATGACGACTGAACCACTGCCCCCAGAGATGGCTGTAACCGTCTTGTCGATGAGGTAACTCAGGGAACAACCGTCCCCCTGCCCTTTCCTGCACGAAATCGATAAAACCACCAGTAATCAGCCAAGAGTGAATAGGGATCAGGCGGGCACTGTTGACCGTCTTGAGCTTCTGGTCTGGCCGGTTATCTCTGATGTTCAAGCACCATACCTCGTCGACCTGCTGCACATCATCTGCGTACAACTGGCAAATCTCATTGGCTCTCGCTCCGGTATACAAGCCGAGCAACGCTATCCACTTGCGGTATGGCTTCTGTTCTTTCGCCCACTGGATCAACCGCTCTTTCTCCGCAGATGTGTACCCACTGCGAGCATTGACCTCTTTGACCCGTTGTAACTTGAGCCCAGCAAAGTGATTGACGATGCCCTCGTGGTGATTACCCAGCCAGACGAACAGCAAAGAGAGCTTCTGGAGATACTTGTTGATAGTCGTCGGACTCTTGCCTGAGTTCAGCAATTCGTCTTTGAACTTGACCACATCGGCCTTGCTGTACGCGGTTGGAGATCTATCTCCCAGCGCCTTGATGAAGTAGCCGATGTAGTTCTTCTGATTGCTTAGTTCTTTGGGAGCCCACGAGAGCGCCTTTTCTTTCAGATAACGCTCACTGAGCTCTGAAAGCAAAGGGGATGAAATGGCAGAAGGAGCAGCAGAGACTGCCTTAGGAGCAGGATTGGCCGCTGAGGGTGTCTGTTGCTGTAGCCGCTGAGGCTCCGGCAGGGAGTTTGGCTGGGGTTCTGGTTGGACAGCCGCTGGTTTTACCCGAGAACGCGCACAGGCAAGCATCTTAGCCACCTGTTCACGAGCGACCAGCTTGTCCCGAGTACGGAGAGATTTCTTGATGTCTTTGCGGCGACCACAGGGGAGCACTGTCACCTTGCGGTAGTACCAGATACCTTGAGGACTGAGCCAGAGATTCACAGAGAAGACTCCTGATTCATCCACACAAAGTGGATTACCAAGAGGTCTGAAGGGGGCTATTAGCTGTAACTTATTGATTTTCAGAAACAGGTGGTGGCCCTACCAGCCACATCCCGGCACTCGAGTCCCCCGCCTTGGCTGCTACCTTCCGGTCCTGACCAGGTTGACGAGTTATCAATGCGAGAGGACCAATAGGACCACCGGCGAGGAGAATAGGCAAACTGGCCTGCCAATGCAATGGCTTTCTTCCCCGAGACGAACCGATCGCCTTATTTTTCAACAATCTGCCGAATGGATCAGCTAAACAGCATGAATTTTGCCCCCACCAACAGCATCAGCAGGGCGAACGCCTGCTTGAGCCGTTTGGGGGAAAGTTTATGGGCCAGCCTGGCACCGACGCGGGCAAACTGGGTGCTGGTCAGCACGATACCGAGCAGGGCCGGCAGGTAGATGTAGCCGACACTCCACTCAGGCAGATCGGTATGACCCCAGCCGGCGTAGAGGTAACTCAGACTGCCTGCCAAGGCGATGGGCATGCTGCAGGCGGCGGAGGCCGCCACGGCGTTACGCATGGGGACGCTGTTCCAGCTGAGATAAGGCACCGTCATGGAACCGCCACCGATGCCAAACAGTGCCGAGAGCCAGCCGATGACGGCACCCGCGATGCCGGTACCGACCGGCCCTGGCAGGTGGCGCTCCGCCTTGGGCCTGAGGTTGAGCCCCATCTGCAGCGCCATGGTCCAGGCGAAGCAGCCGATGATGATGTTGAGGGTGCTGGCGCTCAGCAGATTCGCAGTCATGCCACCGAGCCAGGCGCCGATGAGCATGCCCGCCCCCAGGCGGCGGATCATCACCCAGTCGACCGCCCCCGCCTCCTGGTGGGCCCGCAGGGAACTGAAACCGGTGAAGATCATGGTGGGCAGCGAGGTACCGAGCGCGAGATGGGTAATGATCTCCGGCGCCACCCCCTGGGCATGAAAACTCAACACCAGCACAGGCACTATGATGAGCCCGCCGCCGATCCCGAACAGTCCCGCCAGCATGCCCGCGAAGGCCCCCAACACCAGATAACCCACAAACAGCATAAAAATTCCTTATATAGCTAAATGGCGGTCAACTTGACCGCCATTGCCCATAAAAAAAGAGATGGCGTTGCGCCATCTCTGTATTGTGCCGATTAATGCAGGGGAATGGTACCGTCCATCACCTTGTAGAAGGCCAGCACGGCGCAACCGAGCAGGGCCGCCGTCATCCCCCGCTCCAGCCGGTTGAGGCTGCGCAGGCCGTGGTGCTGGCGCGCCTTCCAGTAGATGAAGATGCCCGGGCTGTAGAGCAGCGCCACCAGCAGCAGGTACTCCACCCCGGCGGCATAGACCAGCCAGCAACCGTAGACGGTGGCCACCAGGGCCAACAGCAGGTCACGCTTGCGCTGATGGGGTTGGTGCTCGTAGGTGGTGCCCTGCATCGCCAGCTTGAGGCCATAAGCGCCGGAGAAGACGTAAGGCACCAGAGCCGCCGAGGTGGCGATGTTGACCAGCGCCAGGTAGGTGCTGCTCTGGAAGTAGATGATGATGAGGAAGGCCTGCACCAGACAGGTGGAGCACCACAGCGACACCTGGGGCGAGCCGTTCTTGTTCTCCTTGGCGAACCAGGCCGGGAAGACCCCTGTCTTGCCTGCGATATAGGGTACTTCCGCCGCCAGTACTGTCCAGCTCAGCAGGGCCCCCATCACGGAGATCACCAGACCGATGTTGATGAGCCAGGCGCCCCAGGGACCGACCACGGCTTCCAGGATCATGGCGGTGGAGGGATTCTTCAGGGCCGCCAGCTGCGGCTGGTTCATCACGCCGAGGGAGAACAGGGTCACCATGACGTAGAGCGCCAGGGCGCCGAGCAGCGCCAGTACGGTGGCACGGCCTACATCCTTGCGATGACGGGCACGGGCGGAGACCACCACGGCCCCCTCGATACCGATAAAGACCCAGAGCGTCACCTTCATGGTGGACTTGACCTGATCCATCACGGAGCCAAGCTCGGTGTTGCCCTGCCCCCAGATGTCCAGGGTGAAGGTCTCCATGTTGAAGGCAAGCAACACGGCGACGCAGAAGACGATGAGGGGCACCATCTTGGCGATGGTGGTGACTATGTTCACCAGGGCCGCCACCTGGATGCCGCGCAGCACCAGGGCGTGCACCGACCAGATGAGGAGGGAGGCGAGGGTGATGGCGACCGGGGTGTTGCCGTCGCCGAAGATGACGTTGTCCGGCGTGTCGAAGAAGTAACTCAGGGCGCTGAATACCACGATGGCGTAGGAGACGTTGGCCAGCAGCTGGCAGAGCCAGTAGCCCCAGGCGGCGTTGAAGCCGACGAAATCACCGAAACCGGCTTTGGCGTAACTGAAGATGCCCCCGTCGAGATCCGGGCGACGCATGGAGAGGTTCTGGTAGACCAGGGCGAGGCAGATCATGCCGATCCCGGTGATGGCCCACCCCAGGGCGACGGCCCCGGCGCTGGCGTGCGCTGCGATGTTTTGTGGCAGACTGAAGACCCCGGCACCGACCATGGAGCCGATCACCAGCGAAATGAGGGCGCCGAGCCCTAGTTTCTTGTCCATCTCAAACCTGTTTTATTAAGCGGCGACTGAGCATCCGTATTCATACAGCGCGCGATATGGGAGGGGTGATAAATCCGTACCCCGTGAAAAAGGCGGCAACTATATTGCATGACTATTCCGACCGCAATCCTTCGCAGTGCCAATCACACACCGCCTTGACCGCGCGCAATTCTACAGCACTCACTCACCCGGCCTGTGAGCTGGTTCAAATTCAGAAAGACCCGTTGATCTTTCACGTTTTTCCATGATGTCAGCCCTGTTTTTCAAAGAAGCCCTGCATGCCCATGCAGTGTGCCACCTTGGGCTTCAGGCAGGTCTTTTGGCAGAAACTGCAATAAAAATGCCCCTGTGCCAGTGGCAAGGGGCAGTCGCGGATCGCCGCCGGGGTCAGAGTCGCAGGCCACCGTCGAGATCGATGATCCGGCCGGACAGGTAGTCGTTGGCGAGGATGAATTGCACGGTCTGGGCCAGTTGCTCCCCCTGCCCCAGGGCGCCAACCGGAATGGCCTGCTGCATCCGGGCCATGGCTTCGGGCTTCATGGCCGCCGTCATGTCGGTGGCAAAGACCCCGGGGGCGATGCCCATCACCCGGATGCCGTGGCGGGCCAGTTCGCGCCCCCAGGTCACCACCAGGGAGGCGACCCCCGCCTTGCTGGCGGCATAGTTGCTCTGACCGATATTGCCGGCGCGGGCGATGGAAGAGATGTTGATGATGACGCCCCCCTGCCCCCCTTTCGCCATCAAGGCCGCTCCCTCGCGTCCGCAGAGGAAGGTACCGGTGAGATTGACGTCGATGACCGCCTGCCACTGGGCCAGGCTCATCTTCTCCACCAGCGCTCCCTCTTTGACCTTGATGAGCATGCCGTCCCGCAATATGCCGGCACAGTTGACCAAACCATGCAGAGCACCCAATTGCTCCTCAATAGCGGCAAAGGTCGCCTCCACCTCGGGTTCATCCGCCACGTTGCAGACGAACAGGGCGCAGCGACCATCCCGGCTGCGCACCTCGGCCTCGGTCACCTCCAGATCGGCGCGGTTGACGTCAATCAGGGCCAGCACGGCCCCCTGACTGGCCAGACGCAGGGCGATGGCGCGACCGAGCCCCCGCCCGGCCCCCGTGATGGCGATGACTTTTCCTGTGATATCCATAAATGCTCCTTTTTGCCTGGACCCGGATGACGGGATGAAGAATGAAAGGCAGGATCCCGCGTCACATCGCGCCGGACTTGTCCTGGGATTTATCCAGATAGAGCTCGAGAATGCTGGAGAAATCCTTGCTCTCCCGGCCTTGGCTTGCGTGCAGGTTGAACAGGTTGCGGGCCAGTGCCCCCATGGGCACGGCGCTGTGGGCGTGCTCGGCCAGCGCCATGGCAAGCCCCAGATCCTTGACCATCAGCCGGGTCATGAAGCCCCCCTCATACCCGCGCGACGCGGGGGCGTTCTCCATCACCCCGGGCCAGGGGTTGTAGCGTTCCAGGCTCCAGTTGTTGCCCGAGCTCTTGCTCATGATGGTGGAGAGGACGCCTGGATCCAGCCCCTCCTTGACCCCGAGCGCCAGCGCCTCGGCGGTGCCCGCCATGTGGATGGCGAGCAGCATGTTGTTACACATCTTGGCGATCTGGCCCGCCCCGAGCGCCCCGGCATGGAACAGGTTCTGCCCCATGCAGGCCAGGATGGGCCTGGCCGCTTCAAAATCGGCGGACTCGCCACCGACGATAAAGGTAAGGGTGCCCGCCGCGGCGCCGGTCACCCCGCCCGAGACGGGGGCATCGAGGAAGCGGATGCCGCGCGCCTTTGCCGCGTCTCCCACCGCGCGGGCCGAGGCCACGTCTATGGTGGAGCAGTCGATCACCTGTGCCCCCGCCGGCAGCGCTCCCAGCAGCTCCTGGCCGCCTCCCTCTGCCAGCCAGAGTCCGCGCACATGCTCGCCAGCCGGCAGCATGCTGATGGCCAGATCGCAGCCGGTGACCGCCTCGCGGGCATCCCCGGCAGCGATACAGCCAGCGGCGATCGCCTTGGCGACACTCTCCGGCATCAAGTCAAACACGCGCACGGCGTGGCCCGCCCTGGCCAGGTTCGCGGCCATGGGCCCCCCCATGTTGCCGAGCCCGATAAATCCAATCCTTGTCATCAGTTTGCTCCTTGCTCCGTTCGTAATCCGGCCTTTCGGCCAGCGCGTCCCTTGCCTGGCAGCGCTGGCCCCTCAGCAGGCCAGGGGATTTTTCCCCTCGGGCCAGCGATAGAAATCGTCGAGCCAGTCAGCACCGGGCCGGGGCGGCTGCCAGCGGGGGGATTTGTCCTTGTCGATGAGCAGTGCCCGCACCCCTTCCACGAAATCCCCCTTGAGCACGCAGTTGACCGAGAGCGCCAGTTCGTCGGCAAACACCTCGGCCAGCGACTGGCGGCGCGCCGCCCAGTACTGGCGCCACAGGATGGCGCGGCTGATGGGGCTGCCGTCTAAGCAGTTTGCCCACGCTTGAACTAGATTCGCATCGCCAAGCTCAGCCTCACGCAACCTAGCCAGCACCCCCTCCAAGGTACGTCCCGCCAACAGTGCATTGATGCGAGCCTGGTGGGGCAAAAGCACGGGGGTCGGTAGCGTCTGGCCGAGGGATCGCTGCAAACCGGCCAGCAGCGCCTCAATCTGCTCGCCAGCGTCGGCAACACCAGACCAGTCGAGGGTGGCGAGCCGTGGCAGCAGCTCGGCCCGCTCGCGGCTGGCCATGGCGTGATCCGCCAGCCCCAGGCCGATGGCATCCGCCCCGTTGAAGCGGGCGCCGGTGAGCCCGAGCCAGAGTCCGAGTCGCCCAGGCATCCGGCTCAAGAACCAGCTGGCGCCCACGTCCGGGTAGAGGCCTATGGTCACCTCCGGCATGGCAAACAGGCTCCGCTCGGTCACCACCCGAAAATCGGCACCGGCGAACAGGCCGATACCGCCCCCCATGCAGATGCCATCCGCCACGCAGACAAGGGGTTTGGTGTAACGGTGGATGTGGTGATCGAGCCGGTATTCCTGCTCAAAAAAATCGCGGGCATAGGCAAAGAGCGCCTGTTCGCTCTCTTCCTGCCGGCGGTAATAGAAGGAGCGAATGTCACCGCCGGCGCAAAACGCCTTCTCCCCGGCCCCCTGCAACAGCACGCAGACGATGGCAGGATCTTGCTCCCACGCCGTGAGTGCCTCTTGCAGGCACTGGATCATCTCAAGGCTCAGGGCATTGAGAGAGGCAGGGCTGTCGAGCGTCAAGACGCCGATGAGGTGCCCGTCCGCCGTGGGATGGGTTGCGACGCGCACGGGGTCAGTCATGGGACTCACCACTGGGTTTGTCATAGTGCCAGCAGGGGGCCCGCTTCTCCAGGAAGGCGGCCACCCCTTCGCGCTGGTTGGTATCGTCAAACAACGCGAGGAACAGGCTGCGCTCCAGCGGCAACGCCGCATCTCTATGGCCGCTGCGCCCCTGGTTGATGAGGCGTTTGCAGGCACGCAGGGCGCTCGGGCTCTGGCGCTCCACCCGCTGCGCCATCTGCTGCGCCGCCGTCCAGGCGTGTCCTTCGGTCACCACCTCCTCCACCAGCCCCATCTCGTAGGCCAGGGTGGCACTCACCTTCTCGCCGCACAGGATCATCCGCTTGGCCCAACCCGGGCCCACCAGCTCGGTGAGACGCTGGGTACCGCCGGCGCAAGGCAGCAAGCCCACCGACGCTTCCGGCAGTCCCAGCAGCGCCTGCTGCTCGGCGATGCGAATGTCACAGGCCAGAGCCACTTCCAGCCCGCCTCCCATGGCAAAACCATTGATGGCGGCGATGCTGACACCGTGGAAGCGGGCCAGCGCCTCGAAGGCGCGACCAAAGGCTTCTGCCACCTCGCGAGCGTGCTCCAGGTCGCCGTCGGCAAACATCTTGAGATCGGCGCCAGCGCAGAAGAACTTGTCCCCCGCCCCGCGGATCACCAGCGCCACCACGTCGGGGCGACCATCCAGCTCCACCATCATCTGCAGGAAGGCTTGCAGGCTGGCCAGAGTCCAGGTGTTGGCAGGCGGGTGGTCGAGGGTGATGTAGGCCACGTGACCGTGATATTCGAGCCTGATCCTTGTCATTGCATTGTCCTTGTCAATAAACCTGCCGCCATGATGACAGGGTTGAATGGCGCCTAAATTCGGCTGGTTCACAAAGCCTGACGACGGCACTGCATCCGTCAGAGAGAGTGCCCCCCTACTCCAGCGACAGACCCGGGTCTCCCAGCAGGCGGCGGGCGATGATCAGCCGCATCACTTCGTTTGTGCCTTCCAGAATGCGGTGTACCCGGGTGTCGCGCAGGTAACGCTCGAGGGGGTATTCGCGGATATAACCATAGCCACCAAAGAGTTGCAGAGCCTCATCGCAGACGCGATAGCCCACGTCGGTGGCAAAGCGCTTGGCCATGGCGCACCAGGCGCTCTTGTCCGGGCTGCCGCTGTCGAGCTTGGCGGCGGCCTGGCGCACCAGCAGGCGGGCGGCAGCGAGCTCGGTGACCATGTCGGCGAGGCGGAACTGCACGCTCTGGAATTCGCTGATCGGGTGCCCAAATTGCTGGCGCTGCTGCACATGGGCCAGGGCGTCGTCGAGGGCCTGCTGGGCAGTGCCCACCGAGCAGGTCGCGATGTTGATGCGCCCGCCATCCAGCGCCTGCATGGCAAACCTGAAGCCCTCCCCCTCCTGCCCCAGGCGGTAGCGGGCGGGAATGCGAACCCCGTTGAAGGCGACCTCCCGGGTGGGCTGGCTGTTCCAGCCCATCTTCTCCTCCGCCTTGCCATAGACAACCCCCTGGCTGTCGGCGGGCACCATAAAGGCAGAGATCCCTTTCGACCCCTCGCCACCGGTGCGAGCCATCACCACCAGCACGTCGGTACTGCCGGCCCCCGAGATGAAGACCTTGCTGCCCTCGATCAGGTAATCATCGCCATCGCGCACGGCGCGGGTCTTGAGGGCGGCGGCATCCGATCCCGCCCCCGGTTCGGTGAGGCAGTAAGAGCCCAGCAGCTCGCCGCTGGCAAGCTTCGGCACCCACTCTGCCGCCACCTCGGCCGGCAGCCAGGTGCCCAGCATCCAGCTCACCATGTTGTGGATGGTCAGATACGCCGTGGTGGAGGTGCAGCCCATGGCCAGACGCTCGAAGACCAGACTGGCGTCGAGCCGCGGCAGGGCGAGCCCGCCGTACTGCTCAGGGGTGTAGAGGCCACAAAAGCCGAGCGCAGCCGCCTCCTTGATGGTGGCAACGGGGAACTCGTGCTCTTTGTCCCAGCGGGCGGCGTGAGGTTTGAGCGCCTCGTTGGCAAAGGCGGTGGCGGCCTCCATGTAGGCCTGCTGATCCTCGGTCAGGGTAAAGTCCATCTTGTTCGCTTCCTTGTGCTTGTTCGTTCAATCCGAGTGCCCGGTGCCATGGCCCGGACATCATTTGCTGCATCCCGCCGTCAACGCAGGTGGATAGTCATGTTGGGGCCGCTGGGAATGTCCTCGTCGAACCAGCGTTCGGTCACCGTCTTGGTCTCGGTGTAGAAGCGCACCGCCTGCTTGCCGTAGGCGTGCAGATCCCCGTAGAAGGAGCCACGCCAGCCGGTGAAGGAGAAGAACGGCAGCGGCACCGGGATGGGCACGTTGATCCCCACCTGACCCACCGCTACCTCGTGACGGAACTTGCGGGCCGCGGCACCGCAGCCGGTGAAGATCGAGGTGCCATTGCCGTAGGGGTTGGTGTTGATGAGGGTCAGCGCCTCGTCCAGGCTCTCCACCTCCAGGCAGGCAAGCACGGGGCCGAAGATCTCCTCCTGATAGATGCGCATCCTGGGGGTCACGCCGCGAAACAGGGTGGGCCCCACCCAGTTGCCCACCGGGTAGCCGGGCACGTCACAGAAGCGGCCGTCCAGCAGACACTCGGCCCCTTCCTCAATGCCTGCTTCGATCAGCCCCTCGACTCGTACCTTGGCTTCCGGGCTGATAAGAGGGCCGTAGGCCGCCTGCGGATCGTGCCAGACCCCGGGTTTCACCTTGGCAAACTCGGTGGCAAGCTCCGGGATCCAGTCGCGGGCACTGCCCACGAAGACCGCCACGCTGATGGCCATGCAGCGCTGACCGGCGGCGCCCACCCCTGCCCCCACCAGATTGCTCAGCACCTGCGCCTTGTTGGCATCCGGCATGATCACCATGTGGTTCTTGGCGCCGACGAAGCACTGGGCGCGCTTGAGGTGCTCGGTGGCGGTGCGATAGACGTGCGCCCCGACCCGGGCCGAGCCGACGAAGCTGACCGCCTTCACATCCGGATGACTCAGCAGCGCATCCACCTGCTCGGCGCCGCCGTGCACCACCGAGAGGATGCCCGCTGGCGCCCCCGCCTCGGTGAACAGCTCGGCCAGGCGCATGGGGGTCAGGGGATCCTGCTCGGAAGGCTTGAGTACAAAGCCGTTGCCGCAAGCCACCGCCAACGGGAACATCCACAGCGGTATCATGGCCGGGAAGTTGAACGGCGTGATACCGACACAGACCCCCAGCGGCTGCACCCAGGAGTGGCCATCCACCCGGCGCGCCACGTTGCCCATGGTCTCCCCCATGGTCTGGCTGGCAATGCCGCAGGCCTGCTCCACCACCTCGATGCCGCGCCAGACGTCCCCCTTGGCATCCGCCAGGTTCTTGCCGGTCTCCCGGGCCAGCAGGGTCGCCAACTCGTCATGATGGACTTTCAGCAGATGCTGATAGTTGAACATGACCCGGGCCCGCTCGGGGGCCGGCACCTCCCGCCACAGCAGGTAGGCGTCGTGAGCGCGGCGCACGGCCAACTCCACTTCCTCGGCGGTGGCCCTCGGCACCCGCGCCAGCAGGCTCTGATCCGCCGGGTTGGTCACCTCGATCCACGCCTCGCTCGCGGAGGGGTACGCCTCGCCGCCAATATAGAGCGGCAGATCGCCGTACTGGGTGTGGTATTGGCTCATGCCGCACTCTCCTTGGCTGCACACTGGCTGGCACTACGCCAGGCCCCCTCAGGCAGACCGGCAGGCCGGATGCACTCGCTGCTCATCTTGCTCACTCCTTGTGTTTGCCCGCACGGGGAATGCCCCTTGCAGTCGGCACTCAACGAATTTACCTTAGACTAACAATTCATTTACGTTTACGCTAACGTAAACTTAAATCACAAATGGACTGACCAGTTAACCCTCCTTTTTCGGGAGCGTGGCACCGGTGAGCACCACAAACCAAGGAGAGCAAGGATGCATGCCCTGATGGATGAAACCCTCCGCGCCCTGACCGAGCAGGTCGAGGCCTTCTGCCAACAAGTCATAGCGCCGCGCGCCGCCGAGATTGACCAGAGCAACGCCTTCCCGCGCGACCTCTGGCCACAGATGGGTGAGCTCGGGTTGCACGGCATCACGGTGGCGGAAGAGTATGACGGGGTAGGCCTCGGCTATCTGGCCCATGTGCTGGTGATGGAGCAGGTGAGCCGCGCCAGCGCCTCGGTCGGCCTCTCCTACGGCGCCCACTCCAACCTCTGCATCAACCAGATCCACCGCCACGGCACCCCTGATCAGAAAGCCCGCTATTTACCTGATCTGGTCAGTGGCAAGCACGTGGGGGCGCTGGCCATGAGCGAGCCGGGGGCCGGCTCCGACGTGGTCAGCATGCGCCTGACCGCCGTGCGCGAGGGCGATCACTTCGTGCTCAATGGCAACAAGATGTGGATCACCAACGGTCCGGATGCCGACACCTTCGTCATCTATGCCAAGACCGATCCGGCCGCCGGGGCCAAGGGGATCTCCGCTTTCATCGTCGAGGCGGGCACCCCGGGATTCACCACGGCCCAGAAGCTCGACAAGCTTGGCATGCGCGGCTCCAGTACCTGCGAGCTGGTGTTCGACCACTGCGCCGTGCCGGCAGAGAACCTGCTCGGCGCCCTGCACGGCGGGGCCCGGGTGCTGATGAGCGGCCTCGACTACGAGCGGGTGGTGCTGGCCGCCGGCCCCCTTGGCATCATGCAGGCCTGCATGGATGTGGTGCTGCCCTATGTGCGCGAGCGCAAGCAGTTCGGCCAGGCCATAGGCGAATTCCAGCTGGTGCAGGGCAAGCTCGCCGACATGTATACCCGGCTCGCCAGCAGCCGCGCCCTGGTCTACTCGGTGGCTGCGGCCTGCGACCAGAACCATACCAGCCGCAAGGATTGCGCCGCCGCCATCCTCTTTGCCGCCGAGAACGCCACCCAGATGGCACTCGATGCCATCCAGTTGCTCGGCGGTAATGGCTATATCAACGAATACCCCACCGGTCGTCTGCTGCGGGACGCCAAGCTCTACGAGATAGGCGCCGGCACCTCCGAGATCCGCCGCTGGCTCATCGGCCGCGAGCTGATGGGAGATAACGCATGATGCTGCTCCCTTTGTCACCTGCCATCGGCAACAACAACCAGATGGGAGAGATCGCATGAGCCAGATCCACTCCCGCCTGGATACCACCAGCGCCGAGTTTGCCGCCAACAAGGCAGCGATGCGGGGGCTGGTCGAGGATCTCAACGCCCGCCTCGCCGAGATAGCCCTGGGCGGTGGCGTGGCCAACAACGCCCGCCATCAGGGGCGCGGCAAGCTGTTGCCCCGCGAGCGCATCAACCAGCTGCTGGACCCGGGCTCCCCCTTTCTCGAGCTCTCGGCGCTGGCCGCCTGGCAGGTCTATGACGAGCCGGTGCCCGCCGCCGGCATCATCACCGGATTGGGCCAGATTGTGGGTCGGCTCTGCCTGCTGGTGGTGAACGACGCCACCGTCAAGGGAGGCACCTATTACCCGCTCACGGTGAAAAAGCACCTGCGTGCCCAGGCCATCGCCGAGCGGCTGCGCCTCCCCTGCCTCTATCTGGTGGATTCCGGCGGTGCCTTCTTGCCGATGCAGGATGAGGTGTTCCCCGACCGGGACCATTTTGGCCGCATCTTCTATAACCAGGCCCGCATGTCGGCCCAGAACATCCCCCAGCTGGCCGTGGTGATGGGGCTGTGCACCGCAGGCGGCGCCTACGTGCCCGCCATGGCGGACGAGTCGATCATGGTCAGGGAGCAGGCCACCATCTTTCTGGCGGGCCCGCCGCTGGTCAAGGCCGCCACCGGCGAGGAGATCAGCGCCGAGGCCCTGGGGGGCGCCCTGGTGCACTGCGCCCACTCCGGGGTGGCCGATCACCTGGCCGAGGACGATGCCCATGCCCTGGCTATCGCCCGCACCCTGGTTGGCAATCTTGGGGATCCCCCCTCGCAATCGAGAGATGTTCCGGTGTTGGGCTTCGCAAACTCAGCACCAACCTACGACGAACCGCTCTATCCCATAGAGGAGCTCTACGGCCTGGTGGGCACCAGCCTCAAGCGCTCCTATGACGCCCGGGAACTCATCGCCCGCCTGGTGGATGGATCCGTGTTCGATGAATTCAAGGCGCTGTTCGGCACCACGCTCGTCACTGGGTTTGCCCGCATCCAGGGCATGCCCGTGGGGATCCTCGCCAACAACGGCGTACTCCACAGCGACAGCGCCCAGAAAGGGGCCCACTTTATCCAGCTGTGCAACAAACGCGCCATTCCCCTGCTGTTCCTGCAGAACATCACCGGCTTCATGGTGGGCAGTCAGGCGGAAAAGGAGGGGATCGCCAAGCACGGTGCCAAGCTGGTCACCGCCGTGGCCTGCAGCCGGGTACCCAAGATCACCCTGATCGTCGGCGGCAGCTTCGGCGCAGGCAACTACGGCATGTGCGGCCGCGCCTATGAGCCCGATTTTCTGTTCAGCTGGCCCAACAGCCGCATCTCCGTCATGGGGGGCGAGCAGGCGGCCAACGTACTGGTGCAGGTGCGTCGGGACAAGCTGGCGGCCGACGGCAAGACCCTGGACGAGCAGGAGGCGGATGCCATCCGCGCCCCGGTCATCGCACAGTATGAATGCCAGGGTCACCCCTACTACGCCAGCGCCAGGCTCTGGGACGATGGCGTGATCGATCCTGCCCATAGCCGCACCGTGCTGGCCCTGGCGCTGGCCGCTTGCCAGGGAGCCAATCCCGGGCCCGAGCAATACGGCATCTTCCGGATGTAAGGAGTTCGACATGTCCGACCCACTGTACAATGACCCCCTGGCAGGCTGTCGGCTGGAGCGCCACGGTCCGCTGGTTGAGCTGGTGTTGGCACGCCCCGCACGCCACAACGTCCTCGACGCCGATCTGATGCAGGAGCTGCTCGATTGCCTCGATGATCTGGCCCATCGCCACGGCCAGCCGCTGGCAGAACGCCCCCATGTCCTGCTGCTGCGGGCAGAGGGCCGGCACTTTTGTGCTGGCGCCGACCTCAACTGGATGCGCAACCAGCTTCAGGGCGACTTCGATCCCACCTCGTTTGAAAAGAACCGGGAAGATGCCCGGGTACTGGCCAGGCTGATGCAAGCCCTGGACGAGCTCCCCTTCCCCACCGTGGCGCTGGTGC
Source organism: Aeromonas sp. sif0611 (assembly GCF_019218845.1). Classification (NCBI taxonomy): domain Bacteria; kingdom Pseudomonadati; phylum Pseudomonadota; class Gammaproteobacteria; order Aeromonadales; family Aeromonadaceae; genus Aeromonas; species Aeromonas sp. sif0611. The sequence goes on from NZ_JAHUWU010000001.1 coordinate 250,489, forward strand.
AGGGGGCGGCCTATGGCGGGGCCCTCGGTCTGCTCTGTGCCTGTGACATCGTACTGGCCAGCGACGACGCCCGCTTCTGTCTCTCAGAGGTGAGCCTGGGGCTGGTACCTGCGGTGATCAGCCCCTATGTGGTACGCGCCATGGGAATGCGTCAGGCCCGCCGTTACATGCTGAGTGCCGAGCCCTTCGATGCCATCACCGCCTGCCGCCTCAACGTGGCGCACCGGCTCTGCACGCCGGATCAGCTGCTCTCGGAGGGCCGGGCCTTGGGAATGCGGCTGTGCCGCAACGGCCCGGAGGCGATGAAGGAAACCAAGCGGCTGCTGGCCGCCATCGAGCACCAGCCCGGCCATCAACACGAAGAGATCACCGTCGAGACCATAGCCCGGGTACGGGTCGGACTCGAAGCCCAGGAGGGGATGCAGGCCTTCTTCGACAAGCGCCCCCCCAGCTGGCGCCCCCGTTTCAAGGATGAAACATGACTCAATACCAGCCCATCAAACGCCTTCTTGTCGCCAGCCGCGGCGAGGATAACCGGGGGGCGGATCAACGCCTTGCCCCCCTCGATCTCTTCATGAACGAGTTTGCCTTTATTCACCAGGAGCAGACATGACACATCAGGCTCCCATCAAACGCCTGCTGATCGCCAATAGAGGCGAAATCGCCGTGCGCATCATCCGGACCGCACGCCGCCTCGGCATTCACACCATCGCGCTCTACTCGGACGCCGACGCTCGCGCCATGCATGTGCGGGAAGCGGACGAGGCCTGGCACCTGGGGCCCGCCCCCGCGCGGGAGAGCTACCTCGACGCCGCCAAGGTGCTGAAAATTGCCAACGCGGCCGAGGCCGACGCCGTGCACCCCGGCTACGGTTTTCTGTCGGAGAACAGCAACTTTGCCAGCGCCTGCACCAGCCAGGGGCTGCGCTTTATCGGCCCAAGTGGCGCCGCCATCCTCGCCATGGGGGACAAGTCCGGCGCCAAGGCGCTGATGCAGGCGGCCGGCGTCCCCGTGCTGCCCGGCTATCACGGCGCAGATCAGGGAACGGCGCTGTTGCGTGATCAGGCGCACCTGGTCGGCTTCCCGCTCCTTATCAAGGCCGCCAGCGGTGGCGGCGGCAAGGGGATGCGCCGGGTCGAACAGCCAGGCGAGTTTGACGAAGCGTTGGCGGCGGTGAAACGAGAAGCCCTGGCCGCCTTCGGGGATGACAGGGTGCTGCTCGAGCGCTACCTGGCCCGCGCCCGTCATGTGGAGGTGCAGATCTTCGCCGATACCCTCGGCAACGCCATCTACCTGGGGGACAGGGACTGCTCCTTACAGCGCCGCCATCAGAAAGTAATAGAAGAAGCCCCCGCGCCGGATATAGCACCCACGCTTCGCCGCGCCATGGGCGAGGCCGCCGTGGCCGCCGCCCGGGCCATCGACTATGTGGGGGCCGGTACCATCGAATTTCTGCTGTGCGGGGACGAGTTCTTCTTCATGGAGATGAACACCCGGTTGCAGGTGGAGCACCCGGTCACCGAGGCCGTCACCGGCCAGGATCTGGTGGCCTGGCAGTTGGCGGTCGCCGAGGGCAAGCCGCTGCCGCTGACTCAGGAAGAGGTAGTGCTGCGCGGCCATGCGGTGGAGGCGCGCCTCTACGCCGAGGACGTAGGGGCAGGCTTCTTGCCCGCCAGCGGCCCCATCCAGTGGCTGCACTGGCCACAGGGGGTACGCATCGACACCGGCGTCGCCGCCGGCGATGAAGTCAGCCCCTATTACGATCCCATGATCGCCAAGCTGGTCGCCCACGGCCAGAGCCGGGCCGAGGCCTTCGCCAGGCTGGCCGATGCCCTGGCGGCCCTGAGTCTCGGCCCCCTGGTGCACAACGGCCCGCTGCTGCTGCGCCTGTGCGAGGAGCCGGACGTACTGGCCATGGCACACCACACCCAGTGGCCCATTCCGACCGAATCGCTGGCCACCCCGACCCTCGCCTGGCCGCTCGCCACCCTCTGGCTCGCCAGCCGCACCGGCCCCTCCCCCTGGCAGCAGGCCCCCGGTTTTCGGCTGGGCGACCTCAGAAGCCTGACGGCGGCGGTACGGATCGGCGAGGAGGCCCGGGTGCTGACCCTTGCAGAGCGCGCCGGTCGGCTCACATGGCAAGGGGAAACCTACCCCTATGAGCTAGGTGTGGATCATATCCGCCTGCAGCGGGCGGGCCGCTGGGTGCACTGCCCCATCACCCCGGCGGCAGACGCGGCTTTCGTGCTGCAGCTGGATGGCCGGCGCATTCCCTTCGCCGCCGATGATCAACGCCATCGACCACACCATGATCACGACACGGCCCAGGGCGCCGTGGCCCCCATGCACGGCATGGTGGTGGCACTGCTGGTCGAGGTCGGGCAATCCGTCAGCAAGGGGCAATCCCTGCTGGTGCTGGAGGCGATGAAGATGGAACACGTCTTGAAAGCAGACAAGGAGGGGGTGATCACAGCCCTCTCCTGCCGCCAGGGGGATCAGGTGAGCCAGGGCGCCGTCCTGGTGCACTTTGCCGACCCGAGCACAGAGAACGCCGAGGGAGGTGCAGCATGAGCAAGGAGCATGGCACCCCCGTCGACAGGGTCAGCCTGGTGGAGGTGGGGCCGCGGGATGGCCTGCAGAACGAACCCCGCCTGTTGTCGCTGGCGCAGCGGCTTCTGCTTATCAACCGCCTCGCAGAGAGCGGCCTGCAGCGCATCGAGGTGGGGGCCTTCGTCTCCCCGAAACGAGTGCCGCAGATGGCGGACTCCGCCGAACTGTTCAAGGCCCTGCCGCGCAAGGGAGCGACCCGCTATGGTGCCCTGGTGCCCAATTTGCAGGGCCTGCAGGCCGCGATCCAGGCCAGGGTCGACGAGATTGGCCTCTTCACCGCCTGCTCAGACGGCTTCACCCGCGCCAACATCGGCATCGGCGTCGAAGAGTCACTGATCCGCTTCGCCCCTCTGGTGGCTGAGGCTCGCCGCCTCGGCATCAAGGTGCGGGGTTACCTCTCCACCGTCATCGCCTGTCCCTATGACGGCCCGACCCGCCCGAAACGGGTCGCCGCCCTGGCCGAGCGGCTGCTGGATCTCGGCTGCCACGAGATATCCCTCGGCGACACCATAGGGATAGGCACCCCGGGCACCGTCGCCCCCATGCTGGATGCGGTGCTGCACGAAGTCCCGGCCGGCCGGCTCGCGGTGCATTTTCACGACACCTATGGCCAGGGGCTCGCCAACCTGTTGCCGGCACTCGAGCGCGGCATCCGCACCATAGACTGCTCGGTGGCAGGGCTGGGTGGCTGCCCCTATGCCCCTGGGGCCTCCGGCAACGTCGCCTCGGAGGAGGTGGTCTATCTGCTGCACGGCCTTGGCATGAGTACGGGGGTAAACCTCGACAAGCTGGCCGCCACCGGTCAGTGGGTGAGCGAACTGCTCGGCCGTCCCAACGGCTCGCGAGTCGGGCAGGCGCTCCATGCCAGGGCCAGAGAGCTGCAGCCAGGACTCGATGAGATAGCACAAGGAGAGTGCCATGACCTCTGAAAGCGCCCCCACCGGGGAGAAGAGCGGCAGCATGTCGTCATGTCAGGAGGTTGACCCATGCAGGATCAGGCCATGAGAGGCGGCAGTTTCTGCGGCAAGGAGAGAACCTACAGCATCTCCGAGCTGGCTCAGGAGTTCGACATCACCCCGCGCACCATCCGCTACTACGAGGACGAGGGGCTGATCACCCCGGCCCGGGAGGGGCAGACCCGCATCTACAGCCACAAGGACAGGATCCGCCTGAAATTGACCCTGCGTGGCAAGCGGCTCGGCTTCAGCCTGGCGGAGATCCGCGAGCTGTTCGACATGTATGACACCGACCGCTCGAGCCGGATGCAGCTGCACTCCATGATCCAGCTCATCGAGGCCAGGCGTCACTCCCTGCGCCAGCAGCTCGAAGATATCCAGATGGTGATGGCAGAGCTGGATGCCGCCGAGCAGCGCTGCATCCAGTCGCTGAGCGGCTTGAAAACCGACGGGGATTGACTGAATCTGGGGGCATCTCGCCCCCGGAGTCCCCTATGTCGCAAAGGTGCATCCCATATGGCAAGCCCCGGCCCAGATCTTGGCAAAATACCCCCATGACCCCACCACACCAGTCAGTCGCGGCATGCCTGGGTACCCTTGGTGCTTGCCAACGGGCGAAACCTGGCCTGGATCGCGCAATATTTCCCCAACGCGGTCAGAGTGCGGCGCACCTCATGAGTCCTTTCCATGAACAGGGCCCGATTTATTGCTACCATGTGCGCATCCAATGGAGACCATCATGCTCAAGCCTCTGCCCGCTCGCCTGTTGCGTTACGCCCTCTATCTCTGCGCCGCCCTGCTCGTTTCCCTCTCCATCTTGCTGTGGCAAGCCCCCAACCTCATCCAGCGCCACCTGCCGGGCTGGCTCGCCACCCATTATGGTCTGCAGCTCACCCTGGGGAAGATAGAGGTCGGGCTGCGCTCTCCCTCCCTCACCCTGGGGCCCAGCGCCCTGCTCGATGAGCGGCAGCAGCCCCTGGTGTCATTTGAAGAGCTGAAGGTCATTCCCGCCTTGAAAGCGAGCTGGCAACAGCGCGCCCTGGTGCTGGAGGAGCTGACCCTGACCACCCCCAAGGTGGATCTTGTGCGTCTGGCGGACAACAAGGGAGAGGTTCGCTTCAATCTGACCGAGGCCCTGACCCCCCTGCTCGACTCCCTGCAAACCAGGGAGCAGGCAGCATCGACCGGCGAGCCCCTGGTGGTGAGCATCGGCAGACTGGCCCTGGTCCAGGGACAATTTCACTATCGGGATAGCCGCAAGCAGCGCAGTCCGGGCTGGGTGCCGCCCCTCACCCTTGGCAAGCTCGCCCTGCAGTTGCCCGATTTTTCCAGCGCGCCGTCGGCCCTCAACCGCTATCAGCTGAGTGCGACCCTCAATGAGAAGAGTCCCCTCAAGGCCGACGGCGAGTTCAACATCATCACGGGGACTGGCAAGGGGCAGCTCAGCCTCGGCAAGCTGGCGATCGCCCCCTTCGCTCCTCTTTGGGCACCCTATGTCAAGGCCACACTGGCCAGGGGAGAGGCCAGCGCCGAGCTGGCGTATCGGCTCACATCCGGCAAGCAGGGTCTGGCATGGCAGATCGCCAAGGGCAGGCTGACCCTGGCCAACTGGCAGCTCAAGGGGGCAAAGGGCGGCGAATTTGCCCGCTTCAACCAGCTGGCCCTGACCGGGATCCGGGTCGATGGCAGCAAGCAGAGCCTTGAGCTGGATACCGCCACTCTCAAGGCCCCCGCCGTCACCGCCGTCCTCGACCACCACCAGCAGTTGGACCTCGCGGAGCTTCTGATCCCCCAGCCAGCCCCCAAACCGGACAAGAAACCGGCCAAACCCGCCAAGCCCTGGCGCTGGCAACTCAAACAGGCCCGCATCAGCCAAGGGGCGCTCAAGCTGACCGAGTCCAGCAGCGGCAAGCCCCTGCTGCGGGATCTCTCCGGGTTGGATCTCACCCTGGGCCCCCTCGGCAGCCAGACCGGCCAACCCAGCCCCCTCACCCTGACCGGCACACTCCCTCCCCAGGCGACGGTGGCCATTGATGGCACCCTGGATCTTAGTCCCTTCGCCCTGAACGGCACCCTCAAGCAGCAGGGCCTGCCGCTCACCCTGGCGCAGCCCTACCTGCAGGATCTGCTGCGCATCAGCGTGCGGGACGGCATGCTTGCCAGCCGCACCCGGCTGGACCTGGCCACCAACGACAAGGGGGCCCTCAGCAAGCTGGACGTCAGTGGCGGGCTCGACATCGAGGGGCTCGATGTGCTGGATCGGGCCGACAACCAGCGCCTGCTGCAGATAGAGAAGCTGCAACTGAGCGGGCTGCACTATGACGGCATCGGCCAGCAGCTGAAGATTGCCGACATCCTGCTGAGCAAGCCCTTCGCCCGCATCGAGATAAGCGAAACGGGCGTCACCAACGTCCAGCAGTTGCTGCTGCCGCAACCGGCCAGCAAACAGAGCGCGCCCGCACCGCATATCCTCATCGACCAGGTCCGCACCACCCAGGGCAACCTGCGTTTCGCCGACCGCAGCCTGAGCCCGGAATTCGTGGTGGACATCGCCTCCCTTGAGGGCCAGAACCGCCACATCAGCAACACACCGGGCCAACGCTCCGAGCTCGCCTTTCATGGCAAGGTGGACAGATACGCCCCCGTCACCATCCGGGGGGGCGCCAACCTGCTGATCGACGATCCCGTGCTCGACGTCGCCGTGGCCTTCAACAACCTGGAGCTCACCACCTTCACCCCTTACTCCAGCACCTATGCCGGCTACGCCATCGACAAGGGGCAGCTCTCCATGAAGCTCAACTACAAGTTGCAAGGCAACCGGCTGGAGGGAGACAACGACATCACCATCAAGAAGCTGCAACTCGGCGAGAAGGTCAAAAGCGAGCAGGCCAGGGATCTGCCGCTGGGGCTCGCCATCGCCCTGCTGAGCGACGCCAGCGGCGTCATCAAGATGAACCTCAAGGTGAAGGGCAACCTGGATCAGCCGGATTTCAGCCTGGGCAACATCTTCTGGGACGTGCTCGGCAACACCTTGAGCAAGGCCATCACCTCCCCCTTCTCCCTGCTGGCTTCCCTGACAGGGGGCACCAAGGATCTCGATGAGCTTCCTTTCCTGCCCGGCGATCCCGCCCTCACCCCGAGCCAGCAGAGCAAGCTGACCACCCTGGCTCAGGCACTGAAAGACAGGCCCAGGCTCAGCATGAACATCCGCGGCAAGGTCAACTTCAACGAGGAGCGCCCCATCTTGCAGCGCCAGAAGCTGGAGCGGGTGCTGGCCAAGCTGACCGGCAACCCGGTGGATCTCGCCCTGCTGGAGCAGGACCCCGCCCTGCAGAGTGCCCTGGCCGAGGCCTATGAGGCCAAGTTCAACGAAGAGCTCGGCACCCTGGCCGACCGGCTGCAACTCGATGAAGGGAGCGGTGCCCTGCGCACCCAGGCGGTGATCCTGCTGCGGGACCAGCAGCTGATCACCGCCAAGTCCCTGCGCAACCTCGCCATGCGCCGTGCCCAGAACACCAAGGAGTACCTGGTGGATACCCAGGGCATCACGCCGGATCGCCTGTTCGTGCTCGATAGCCAGGTCAAGGAGAGCGACAAGGAGGCCAAGGTAGTCCTCACCCTGGATAATTGAGCCACTGTGATGGCCCCGCGAAGGGGGGATTCCCCCTTCTGGCTCGCGCTCTCTGCCCCTCTTTCTGCTCCCTTCTCTGCTCGCCTCTTTGCTTGCTTCCTTGCTGGCCACACGCCCTTGGCCCTGCACCATCCTTTGCGCATAAGCACCAACCCACCCCATGGGCGGGTGGAAAATCCGGCGCTCCCACACAGGCCAGCTTCCAGGTGGTGAGCAGACCGCCTCTGTAAACCTGCGCTCCCCTCAAGCCGGTTGGCAGCAGATATGCACGCCTTCCTTTTCCTCGTGCTTCCTGAAGGAAGATTCCAGGCTCCGCTGGCCGGTCTCCTGTGTCGGGACCAGCACCACGCCCCTGCCCGGTCCTGAGGGCGCCTCTGCCTGGCATCGGGGCTGTGCCGTCAATCAGCAGAGGGTTCCAGAGGATCAAGTGGTGCTGAACACCTCTTGTCTGATGGCATATGAGGTGAATTTTCAACCCAGGCATCGCTTGTTCCAGCGCGCGGTGGGCCCGCAAACCGGTCATCGCGGCAGACGCTCCTTTTGTTACCCGTTTTCATTTCGGGAGCCTTTCATACAAAAAAGCAACATTGAAAACGTTATCCATTCACCCGTCGTCTACCTGAATGACACGAATGGTTGGTCACTTAAAATTTCCTGTCATTTTTTTACCATTTAGCCTCCTCACCCCCTTGCTCGGGGCCGAGAGCCTGCCTAAAATCGCGCGTCTTTTATCAACCCCCACCTCTATTTTTGGAGAACGCCACGTGAGCGAAAAATTGGCCAACCCTGCCCCTCTGGGTCTGATGGGTTTCGGTATGACCACCATTCTGCTGAACATCCATAACGCAGGTTTCTTCCCCATCAGCGCCATGATCCTGGCCATGGGTCTGTGCTATGGCGGTCTGGCCCAGATCATCGCCGGCATCATGGAGTTCAAGCGTGGCAACACCTTCGGTGTCACCGCCTTCATCTCCTACGGCACCTTCTGGTGGAGCCTGGTGTTCCTGCTGGTGATGCCGACCATGGGTCTGGCCGAAGCCACTCCCCACGCCTACATGGGCTGGTACCTGCTGATGTGGGGCATGTTCACCCTCTTCATGCTGGTGGGCACCGTCAACTTCCCGCGCGTGAAGCAGTTCGTGTTCGCCTCCTTGACCGTGCTGTTCTTCCTGCTGGCCGCCCGTGACTTCACCGGCAGCACCGTGATCGGCACCATCGCTGGTTTTGAAGGGATCATCTGCGGCGCCAGCGCCATCTACCTGGCCATGGCCACCGTGATCAACGAGCAGTTCGGCCGCACCGTGCTGCCCATCGGCGATCACAAGAAGGCCGCCGCAGTCCAGCTCAAGGCTGCCGCATAATCTGCCGCGCCCCGGCGCTCGCGCCCATGCAAAAGGCACCCTCGGGTGCCTTTTGTTTTTCTGTCGCCGGGACGCCAGTCAGCTGTGCAGCTCACCATCTCCCGCCAGCAATCGGGTGGCCGGAAAACGGGCGGCAGGCTGCTGACCGTAGAAGCGGGTGAACTGCTCATATACCGCCGGATAGGTGTCGCGCAGGCGCAGGGGCTCGGTGAAGAAGCTCTCGCTGCACACCGCGAAGAACTCGGCGGGGTGCGTGGCGGCATAGGGGTCTATCTGCGTTACCTCTCCCCTGGCCAGCGCTGCATTCATCTCATCGAACGCGCTCTGCAGCGCCTGGGTCCATTGCCGCTGATCCATGCTGCTCGGGAGCGGCGGCCCCCCGTCGGCATCCCCTCCCAGCATGTCGAGCTTGTGGGCCAGCTCGTGGATCACCAGGTTGAAGCCATCCCAGTCCCCATCCTGCTGCAACTCGCTCCAGGCCAGCACCAGGGGTCCCTGGGGCCAGGACTCGCCGGCGTTCTCCTCTTCAAACTCGCTCACCAGCCCGAACTCGTCCTGCACCTCCTGACGGCGGGTCACGGGTTCGGGGATGATGATCACCTCGTGAAAACCGCGATACCACTCCAACCCCAGATGCAGTATGGGCAACACCGCCTGCAGGGCCAGCACCCCCTGCTGACGGGGTGTAAGCTCGACCCCGAGCTGGGTCAGCGTCTTGCGGGAGAGGAAGTGGCTGGCCAGTTCGATCAGCTGCTGCTCTTCATCGCGGGAGAAGCCCTGCAAGATGGGCACGGCCGCCAGGGCATGCTGCCACTCCAGCGCTCCCAAGGCATGACTCTCAGCAGGGGATGCAAGACCGAATACCGCTTTCAACCTGGACCAGAACACACAGACTCCTCATGCCACATCAGAATAATTTCACGAACCGTTTCGGCCGCTCGCCATACCCTTGCGCCAGGTAGAAGCGGTGAGCCCCCTCGCGCTTGAGGCTGCTGGAGAGCTCCAGCTGGCTGCAACCCGAGGCCAGCGCTCGCGCCTCGGCCGCCGCCAGCAGCCGGGCCCCCATGCCGCCGCCCCTTGCACCTTCATCGATAACCAGCGCCGAGATCAGGCCCCAGGCTGGTGCAAGGTGCATGGGTTGCAACCGATGCCATACCAGCACCCCGACCATCTCCCCATGATAGAGGGCCACCAGCACCTCCCGGGCCGGATCGGGTTCGGCCAGCCGCCCGTCCACCGCATCGACCGGGGTCGGATACCCCAGTTGCGCGAACAGCGCTGACAGCAGGGCGCCATCGCCCTGCTCGGCGAGACGAATGGTGCAGTCATTTTCTTTCATTGTCACTCCTGGCCTCCCATTTGCATTATCCCCTCTGAACCCTGGATACGAAAAACATGCACCTGCAAGTTCCGAATCTTGTCCAGTTCCATTCACCATTTGTTAATGTCAATTCACAAATTAACAAAGTGACAACACTTTTCACTAGGAAGGGTCGATACAAACCGATATGTTAAATCCCGCGGACTAACCAGTCGAAAGTCCCGCACAATACTGAGTGACCCCCTTGGTCACCGCATATTTCAATATTAAGGGAGCGAGGCATATAGACCTCGCCAAGACAGCGCAACAAAGGAGTTGTTGTACATGAATGAGATCGTCAATGCCATCAATGGCGTGATTTGGAGCCCAGCGCTCATCTATCTGTGCCTGGGGGTGGGCCTCTACTTCTCCCTGCGCAGCCGTTTCCTGCAACTGCGTCACTTGAAGGGCATGATACGCCTGATGTTCCAGGGCAAGGGCAACGATGCCGGTGTCTCCTCCTTCCAGGCGCTCTCCATGACGCTGGCCGGTCGGGTCGGTACCGGTAACATCGCCGGTGTCGCCACCGCCATCACCTTCGGGGGCCCGGGCGCCCTGTTCTGGATGTGGATGGTCGCCTTCCTCGGCGCCAGCTCCGCCTTCGTGGAGTCCACCCTGGGTCAGGTCTACAAGGAGAAGATCAACGGCGAGTACCGCGGCGGCCCGGCCTTCTACATCGAGAAAGGGCTCGGCATGAAGTGGTACGCCTGGACCTTCGCCATCGCCACCATCTTCGCCTGTGGCGTGCTGCTGCCGGGGGTGCAAGCGAACTCCATCGGCTCCAGCCTGCAGACCGCCTTTGACATCGATCCGAACGTCACCGCCGCCGGTCTGGCGCTGCTGCTCGGCTTCATCATCTTCGGCGGCGTGAAACGCATCGCCAACTTCGCCAGTACTGTGGTGCCCTTCATGGCGCTTGGCTACATCATCGTCGCCTGCGTCATCATCGCCCTCAACATCGGCCAACTGCCCGGTGTGATCCTGCTGATCTGGAAGAGCGCCTTCGGGATGGAAGCCGGTTTCGGTGCCATTCTGGGTCTGGCCATCATGTGGGGTGTCAAACGTGGCGTTTACTCCAACGAAGCGGCACAGGGCACGGGGCCACACGCCTCCTCCGCCGCCGCGGTAAGCCACCCCGCCAAGCAAGGCCTGGTGCAGGCGTTCTCCGTCTACATTGACACCCTGTTCGTCTGCTCCGCCACCGGTTTCATGCTGCTGATTACCGGCCTGTACAACGTACAGGGACCGGACGGTGCCGCCATCTATACCGGCATCGCCGGCATCGCGGCCGGCCCCGGCTATGTGCAGACCGCCATGGAGAGCATGATGCCCGGCTTTGGCAACTACTTCGTCGCCATCGCCCTGTTCTTCTTCGCGTTCACCACCATAGTGGCCTACTACTACATCGCCGAAACCAACATCGCCTTTATCAACCGCAAGATTAACCGTCCCTGGCTCACCTTCCTGTTGAAGATCGCGCTGATGGCTGCCACCGTCTATGGTACCGTCAAGACCGCCGATCTGGCCTGGGGCCTCGGTGACATCGGAGTCGGTCTGATGGCCTGGCTCAACATCGGTGCCATCCTGATGTTGCAAAAACCGGCCTTCGCTTGCCTCAAGGATTACGAGGCACAGCTGGCGCAGGGAATTGATCCCGTATTCCACCCGGAGAAACTCGGCATCAAGAACGCCGACTACTGGATTGACAACCGTGCCGAGGTCAACCTGATGCGCGAGCAAACCGGCCATCCCTTCGAGGCAGACCCGGATATCGTTGCCAAGTGATCAAAGGGCACAATGCAAAATGGCAGCTTCGGCTGCCATTTTCATTTGCGTTGCATTGGTGATGCGAACTCAGAGCGCGTTGCGGCGGGGTCCAAACGGCAGGCGCCAGCGAAACAGGCTGTTGAGGGTCGCCCGCCACTGGTTGGGACGCCCCAGGATCTGCTGCTGCAAACGGGTCTCTTCTTTCAGCATCACCTCATCGCTGCGGGCCCAGGCCTGATGGTAGAGCTGCTTGATCCCCGCCAGCGCATCCGGTGACTTGGTGATCAGGGTCCTGGCGAACTCCCGCGCCGCGTCGAGGGGATCCTCGCAGACCCGGCTCACCAGCCCGAGCGCCCTGGCCTCCTGGGCATCCAGCTCGCGGCCACTCATGGCCAGCTCCATGGCCACGTCCACCCCCATCAGATTGCGCAGGGTGACGCTGCCACTCATGTCGGGGATGATGCCCCACTTGATCTCCATCACCGAGAAGCGGCAATCCGGGGTGCTGAAGCGAAAATCGGCCCCGAGCGCGATCTGCAGGCCGCCGCCAAAACAGACCCCCTGAGTCACCGCGATCACCGGCACCGGCAACTGGTGCCAGCCGTAGGCGACCCGCTGGGCCAGGTTGGTCGCCTCATCCGCCTCGCGCCTCAATATTTCCAGGGCCGCCACCGGCTGCCTCAGCATGGATTTCACATCCAGCCCGGCGCAGAACGCCCGCCCCTCGCCGTGCAGGATCACCGCCCGCAGTCCCTTCTGCCGCGCCAACTGGTTCAGCGTCTCGTCGATGGAGCCAAACATGGCCCTGTCCAGCGCATTGAGCTTGTCCCCCCGGGTCAGCATCACCTCGGCGATGCCGTCCCGGATCTCGCACCTGATCCTTGGCTTGTCCATTTTCTTCCTCTTCCTTGTGCCGAAACTGGTCATACCACAACGTTACCAGAGTGTGATCGACAGGTACAGGGAGGCCAGCCCCGCTCTGCGACTAAAGTCGGCTGGCCCCGCGCCAGCCCCTTTGCCAGACTGGCCCCATGCTCACGGCCGAGAATAGCCATGTCACTCCTGTTCGATTTTGCCCGCCCGCCGTTTGACTGCCTGGACGTGGCTGCCCGTGAACAACTCGGCCAGCGCCTCAGCATCTGCTACTTTCGCGCCGGTCAGACGGTGCTGCACCCCGGGGACGAGCCCGCCGGCCTCTATCTCGTCATCAAGGGCGCGGTGGAGGAGTCGGCGCCCCACCAGCCCTTCGGCGACTATGGCGTGGGGGACATGTTCGACGTGCGTGCCCAGTTCGATGGCCGCTGCCGCCATCGCTTCAGCGCCCTGGAAGACACCCTCTGCCAACTGATCCCCCGCGACACCTTCCAGGCGCTGTGCGACGCGCACCCCCCCTTCGCACACTATTTCACCGCAACCCTGGCCGAGCGCCAACGAGAGCAGGAGCGGCGCGGCCAGCTCGGACAACAGAACCTGGCGGAATTCATCCTGACTCGCATCGACCCCGGTCATCTGCAGCCAGCCCTGCAACTGGACAGCCAGACCAGCCTGCTGGTCGCGAGCGAAGCCATGGCCAGCCGGGGCACCGATTGCCTGCTCTATCCCGCCGCTGACGGCAGTCTGAGCCTCTCCACCCGCAAGACCCTGCTCCATGCCCTGACCCTCAAGGGACTGCCCCTGACGGCGCCGCTCGCGGTGCTGACCCCGGCCCCCCTGATCGGCCTGGCGCAAGGCAGCTATCTGTTCGATGCCCTGCTGCTGATGACCCGCCACCGCATCAAGCGGCTGGTCATCTGGCAGGGGCAGGAGGTGGTGGGGATCCTTCACCTGACCCAGGTGCTGGGGCTCTTCTCCACCCACTCCCATGTGCTGACCCTGCGCATCGCTCGAGCCGACAGCTTGCCAGCACTGGAGGCGGTGGCACGGGAGCAGCAACAGCTGACCCGCTCCCTGTTTGCCCAGGGGATCCATACCCTGTTTCTGATGAAGCTCATCGCCACCATCAACGAGCAGTTGATCGCCAAGGCCTTCGCCCTGGTGATCCCCCCCGAGGTGCAGGAGCAGGTGTGCCTGCTGATGCTGGGCTCGGAGGGACGCGGCGAGCAGATCCAGAAGACCGATCAGGACAATGCCCTGATCCTGCAAGATGACCTGGATTGGCCCGCTCGACAGGCCGATCTGGCCGCCTTCAGCGCCCTGCTCGAGCGCCTGGGCTATCCCCCCTGCCCGGGGCGGGTGATGGTCAGCAACCCGGACTGGGTGAAGGGCGCACAACAGTGGCAGGACGAGATAGAGCAGGCGTGCGTACGTGCCAGCGAGGCCGATCTGCTGTGGCTCGCCACCCTGGCCGATGCCCAGGCCATCATGGGGGATCGTCCTCTGCTTACTCCCCTCGCCCGCCACCTGAGACAGTGCCTGGCCGACAGGCCGGATCTGCTGGCGGAGATGGCCCGGGCGGCGGTCGCCTTCCACACCCCTCTCACCCTATTTGGCCGGCTGGAGCAGGCCCCCGAGGGGCTGGATCTCAAGCGGGGCGGCCTCTTCCCCCTGGTGCACGGCCTGCGGGTGCTGGCCCTGGAGGCAGAAGTGCTGGAGACCTCGACCCTGGGACGGATTGACGCCCTGGTGGCCATGGGGCGCCTCAGCCCCGACTATGGGGCCAACCTAGCGGAAGCCTTCCGGTTGTTTGTGCGGCTGCGGCTGCGCAGCCAGCTCAAGGATGGCAACAGCCGGGTACTGGTCACCGAACTCGCGCACGGGGAGCGGGATCTGCTGCGCCATGCCCTGCATCAGGTGAAGAAGTTCCAGCAGTGGCTCACCTTGCACTTTCGTCTTAGGCAATAGCCATGTTGCGCCGCTGGCGACGTCGTTGGCTGGGTAGAGGCTTCCAGGACGGGGAGTTTGCCCCGCTCTTTGCACCCCCCCCAGGAGAGGAGTGGGTGGCGCTGGATTTCGAGACCACCAGCCTGGATCCTGCCAAGGCGGAGATCGTCTCCATCGGCGCGGTGCGCATCCAGGGCAACCGGGTGTTGACCGGAGAGGCCCTCAGCATCAGGGTGCAGCCACCGGCCAGTCTGAGCGCGCAGTCGGTGGTGATCCACGGCCTGCGCCATCAGGATCTGCAACAGGGCATGACGCTGGAAGCCGCGCTGCGCCTGCTGCTTGCCTTCATCGGGCCCCGTGAACTGGTGGGTTACCACATCGCCTATGACCTGCACATTCTCAACCTGGCCTGCCAGCGGCTCTGGGGGCTGACCCTGCCCCAGCGCGGCCTGGAGGTGAGCCGGCTCTATCATGACCGCCTCTACCGACGCTACCCTGACGCCGTCATCGATCTGCATCTGGCCGCCATCTGCCAGCATCTGGGACTGCCGGCCCTGCCCCTGCACGACGCCCTGAGTGACGCCACCGCCGCCGCCCTCATCTTTCTGCGCCTGCATCAGGGTGGCCCTCTGGCTTATCCCAAAGTCTAATTGTCCGAAAATAACATTTGCTTCACATTTTGATTACATGAGCAGGTCTGCTGCTCGGTAGGGACACCCTTCAATCACAGCTGACACAACCGTCACGGAGAACTGCAATGGAACAGCAACGTTATCTGAGGATCCAGCAAGATCCCAACTTCCAGGAGCTGGTCAGCAAACGCCAGCGCTTCGCCTGGACCCTCTCCATTCTGATGCTGGGGCTCTACCTGGCGTTCATCCTGCTCATCGCCTTTGCCCCGGGCTGGCTCGGTACTCCGCTCAGCGAAGGTTCCAGCATCACCCGCGGCATCCCGGTTGGTGTAGGCCTCATCGTCTCCTCCTTCGTGTTGACCGGCGTCTATGTATTCCGCGCCAACGGCGAGTTTGACGAGCTGAACCAGAAGATCCTCAAGGGAGTGCAATCATGAAAGGCAAGTCTCTGCTGCTGCTCACCGGCCTGGTCTCCACTCCCCTGCTGGCGGCCGATGCGCTGACCGGCGAGGTGCAACGCCAGCCCCTCAACATCTCGGCCATCGTGATGTTCGTGGTCTTCGTGACCGCTACCCTGTTCATCACCTACTGGGCCTCCAAGCGCAACCGCTCGGCCTCCGACTACTATGCCGCCGGCGGGCGCATCACCGGCTTCCAGAACGGGCTGGCCATCGCCGGTGACTACATGTCCGCCGCCTCCTTCCTCGGCATCTCCGCCCTGGTCTACACCTCCGGCTATGACGGCCTCATCTACTCCATCGGCTTCCTGGTGGGCTGGCCCATCATCCTGTTCCTGATAGCGGAAAGGCTGCGCAACCTCGGCAAGTACACCTTCGCCGACGTGGCCTCCTACCGCCTCAAGCAGACCTCGGTGCGCAGCCTCTCCGCCAGCGGCTCCCTGGTGGTGGTGGCCCTCTACCTCATCGCCCAGATGGTGGGTGCCGGCAAGCTCATCGAGCTGCTGTTCGGCCTGCAATACCATGTGGCCGTGGTGCTGGTCGGCATCCTGATGGTGCTCTACGTGCTGTTCGGCGGCATGCTGGCCACCACCTGGGTCCAGATCATCAAGGCGGTCATGCTGCTCTCCGGCGCCTCCTTCATGGCCATCATGGTGATGAAGTCCGTCAACTTCGACATCGGCGCCCTGTTCAGCGAGGCCGTCAAGGTTCATGCCAATGGCGCCGCCATCATGAGCCCGGGCGGTCTGGTGGCCGACCCCATCTCCGCCATCTCCCTCGGCCTGGCGCTGATGTTCGGCACCGCCGGCCTGCCCCACATCCTGATGCGTTTCTTCACCGTGAGCGACGCCAAGGAAGCCCGTAAATCGGTGTTCTATGCCACCGGCTTCATCGGCTACTTCTACATCCTGACCTTCATCATCGGCTTCGGTGCCATCCTGCTGGTCAGCACCAACCAGGACTTCAAGGACGCCACCGGCGCCCTGCTGGGAGGCACCAACATGGCTGCCATCCATCTGGCCGATGCCGTGGGGGGCAGCCTGTTCCTCGGCTTCATCTCCGCCGTGGCCTTCGCCACCATCCTTGCCGTAGTCGCCGGGTTGACCCTGGCGGGCGCCTCTGCGGTCTCCCACGACCTCTATGCCTGCGTCATCAAGGAAGGCAAGGCCAACGAAGCCGACGAGCTGCGCGTCTCCAAGATGACCACGCTAGTGCTGGGAGTGGTGGCCATCGGCCTGGGCATCCTGTTCGAGAAGCAGAACATCGCCTTCATGGTGGGTCTGGCCTTCTCCATCGCGGCAAGCTGCAACTTCCCGGTGCTCTTCCTCTCCATGTTCTGGTCCCGTCTCACTACCCGCGGCGCCGTCTATGGTGGCTGGCTGGGGCTTATCAGCGCCGTGACCCTGATGATCCTGGGCCCGACCGTGTGGGTGAAGGTACTGGGCCATGCGCAGGCGATCTTCCCCTACGAATACCCGGCGCTCTTCTCCATGGCGCTGGCCTTCATCGGGATCTGGTTCTTCTCGGTCACCGACAAGTCCCAGAACGCCTCCGAGGAACACCAGAAGTTCTTCCCGCAGTTCGTCCGCTCCCAGACCGGGCTCGGTGCCTCCGGCGCCTCCGCCCACTAAGGTTGTCTGACCGCCCCCAAGCCGGCCCAGTGCCGGCTTTTTTCATTCAGGGCATTCCCCCTCGCCGCCTCTTTCCCGGCCCACCAGCGAGTGGCGCCTTTCCCGTCACATTCCCCCCTTGCAATGGGTCTCGATCACAGTTCTTGCTAAAACTTTCGGGGGATCTGTGCCATAATGCGCGCCATTTGACAGACAACCCGGGACATCTCCTTTGTTAAGCAGCAACAACATCACCATGCAGTTCGGCGCCAAGCCGCTGTTTGAGAACATCAGCGTCAAGTTTGGCGGCGGCAACCGCTACGGCCTCATCGGCGCAAACGGCTGTGGCAAGTCCACCTTCATGAAGATCCTCGGCGGCGATCTGGAGCCCACTGGCGGTAATGTGAGCCTGGACGTCAACGAGCGCATCGGTAAGTTGCGCCAGGATCAGTTCGCCTACGAAGAGATGCGCGTGCTGGACGTGGTCATGATGGGCCATAGCGAGCTGTGGGCCGCCATCGCCGAACGCGATGCCATCTATGCCAACCTCGACGCCACCGACGACGACTACATGAAGGCCGCCGAGCTGGAAGGCCTGGTCGCAGAATACGACGGCTATACCGCCGAATCCCGCGCCGGCGAGCTGCTGCTGGGTGCCGGCATCCCCATCGAGCTGCACAACGGCCCCATGAGCGAAGTGGCCCCTGGCTGGAAACTGCGAGTGCTGCTGGCACAGGCGCTGTTCTCCAACCCCGACATCCTGCTGCTGGACGAACCGACCAACAACCTGGACATCAACACCATCCGCTGGTTGGAGCAGGTGCTCAACGATCGTGAAAGTACCATGATCATCATCTCTCACGACCGTCACTTCCTGAACTCCGTCTGCACCCACATGGCGGATCTGGATTACGGCGAGCTGCGCGTCTACCCGGGCAACTACGACGAGTACATGACGGCGGCCACCCAGGCCCGCGAGCGTCTGATCTCCGACAACGCCAAGAAGAAGGCCCAGATTGCCGACCTGCAATCCTTCGTCTCCCGTTTCAGTGCCAACGCCTCCAAGTCGAGCCAGGCGACCTCCCGCCTCAAGCAGATCGACAAGATCAAGATCGAAGAAGTGAAGGTCTCCAGCCGTCAGAACCCCTTCATCCGCTTCGAGCAGGACAAAAAGCTCTACCGCAACATCCTGGAAGTGGAAGGAGTGTCCAAGGGTTATGGTGAGGCGCCGCTGTTCAAGGGCCTGAGCATGATGCTGGAAGTGGGTGAGAAGGTCGCCATCCTGGGTACCAACGGCATCGGTAAGTCCACCCTGATCAAGACCCTCATGGGCGAGCTGGCGCCGGACAGCGGTACCATCAAGTGGTCCGAGAACGCCCAGATCGGCTACTACGCCCAGGATCACGCCGACGATTTCGACACCGACCTCAACGTGTTCGACTGGATGGCTCAGTGGAAACAGGCCAACGAAGACGAGCAGGCGGTACGCTCGGTGCTGGGTCGTCTGCTGTTCACCCAGGACGACATCAAGAAGCCGGTCAAGGTGCTCTCCGGTGGCGAACAGGGTCGCATGCTGTTCGGCAAGCTGATGATGCAGCGCCCCAACATCCTGATCATGGATGAGCCGACCAACCACCTGGACATGGAATCCATCGAATCCTTGAACCTGGCGCTGGAGATGTACCAAGGCACCCTGATCTTCGTCTCCCACGACCGTGAGTTCGTGTCGTCCCTGGCGAGCCGCATCATGGAACTGACCGAGAACGGCATCCGCGACTTCGGCGGCACCTACGAAGATTACCTGCTCAGCCAGGGCGTGGTGTAACTCCTTCCCCGGGTCTTTCATCGTAAAACCGGCGCCAGTGGCGCCGGTTTTTTTATGTATCCGTGCTCCCGTCTCCCTGCATGCATCTCTCACTGCAAGGGAAGGATTGAGGATGAGGGGAACAAGAACAGCGTGTTGTCCTCCCCCCCCTGCTGCATGAATCCGCACCTGACCCCCTTCCCTCTCAGTCCGCTCGAGCTTGCCGAGCGGAGCATGGTCGGGACATAAAAAAACGGCTCCATCAGGGAGCCGTTTTCAATGAGGGCGTGAGTCGATTACTCGACGGTTGCCTCCACGTCGGTGAAGTACTCGATCTTGGCCGCCTTGCGCAGCTCGTCGATCAGCGACTTGTAGTCGGCCTGAGCCTTGCCCTGACCGAGCTGACCTTGCAGCAGGCTCACCATCTGGGACGGTTCCTTGGTCACATTGACCTTGTCCAGGGCCACCACTACGCGATCGCCATTGGTTTCGGCCACCAGCTCGACGCTCGGCTTGCCATCCTTCGGATGGGGCATGCGGAACGCCTGGGCCAGCAGATTCTGATCCATCTCCTGGGCGAAGCGGGAGACACCCTTGTGGCTCTCCACCTTCAGCCCGAGGGCGGTCAGATCGGCCTGGATGTCCTCGCCGGCGTGCAGCTTGTCGAGCAGGCCCTGGGCCTTGCCACGGGCTACTTCGCTGGCCTTCTCATGCTTGATGGCTGCTACGACCTGATCCTTGATCTCCGCCAGCGGCTTGGCCGCTTTCGGCTGGTGACCCATGATGTGCAGCACCAGCGCCTTGCCATCGGAGAGCTCGATCACGTCGGAGTTGGTGTTCTCGTCGCGCAGTTGCTCGGAGAAGGCAGCCGCAAGCACCTTGGGATCATTGAGGGGTGCCTGGGCATCGGCCTGGCTGAAGTAATCAGACGAGATCACCTTCAGACCCATGGCTTCGGCAGTCAGATCCAGCGAGTCCGGGTTCTCGAAGCTGCTGTCGGCCATCTTCTGCTGCTCGGCGAAGAACAGCTCCTTGGCCTTGTCCGCTTGCAGACGGCTGATGGTTTCGCTCATCACATCGGCGAACATCTTGGTCTTGGCGGGCTCGACGGCCAGCAGCTTGATGATGTGGAAACCAAACGGACTCTTCACCACTGCGGAAAGATCCCCAGTCTTGGCCAGCGCAAAGGCCGCCTGCTCGAAGGCAGGATCCATCACCCCTTTCTCGAACCAGTCCAGCTCGCCGCCCTTCTTGGCGGAGAAGGTATCGCTGGAGTTGGCCTTGGCCAGGGTAGCGAAGTCTTCACCGCCCTTGACCTTGGCCAGCAGCTCGTCGGCCTGCTTCTCGGCCGCCTTCTCATCCTTGCCAAAGGGGATCAGGATGTGTGCCACGCGGCGACGCTCGGCACGCTGGAACAGGTCCTGGTGCTGATCGTAGTAATCCTGGGCATCCTGCTCGGTGACCTTGATGTTCTTGCCGAGGTTGGCGGCATCAAGCAGCAGGTAGTCAACTTTGACCTTCTCGTCGTTCATGAAGCGACCGCTGTTGGCCTTGTAGAACTGATCCACCTCGGCGTCGCTCACCTCGACCTCACCCATGTAGGCGGAGGCAGCCAGGCGCACCAGGCGCAGGTCCCGGGTCTGGTTGTAGAGTTTGTCGAGCTGCTCGGCCTCGCCCTTGAGGGCGAACTCGGAGCCCAGCAGGGCGCCCATCAGTTGCTGGCGCACCATGTCCTGACGCAGGGAGTCGCGGAACATCTCAGGCGTCATGCCGGCGCGGCGGATCAGCTGCAGGTAGCGATCGTTGCTGAACTTGCCGTCCTCGGCAAACTCCGGCATCTCCACGATGGCCTGCTTGATCTGCTCGTCGCTGACGCGCAGGCCGAGGGAGCGGGCCTTGTCATCGATCAGCGCCTGATCGATCAGCCGGTCCAGCACGCCGCGGCGGAACTGTTTCATGTAGTCGGGGTTGGCGGCCAGCTGATTGAAGGCCTCACCCATTTGGGATTCCATGCGGGCCCGCTCGTTGCGATAGGCATTCCCCAGTGCGGGGGCACTGATCTCATTGCCGTTGACGGTAGCGGGGGCGGTACGTGCCGGGCCATTGAGGTAGCTGCCTACACCGGCCAAGGCAAAGGAGAGGATGATCAGGCCCAAGATAACCTTGGCTACCTTGCCCTGCGCCCCTTCGCGTAGTTTATCCAACATCATGTTTGTACTTATGCTCCCGAACTCGATGGGCGTAAATAATGAAAAGGCGCACCGATTGCGATGCGCCTTGGTCAATCAGTATGAGGGAGAGCCCTCTCACTTGTCTGGTCAGCGACCAAGGTCGGAGCCGATGAACATCAGCGCCCGGCTTAGTTGACCGCGTCTTTCAGGGCCTTGCCGGCTTTGAAGGCAGGAACTTTACCGGCGGCGATTTCGATGGTCGCACCAGTTTGCGGGTTACGGCCAGAACGAGCGGCACGCTCGCGAACGGCGAAAGTACCGAAGCCAACCAGAGCAACCTGGTCACCCTCTTTCAGGGCTTCACCCACGGCGTCAATGAAAGCATCCAGCGCACGGCCAGCGGCAGCTTTGGAGATATCAGCACCGTCTGCAATCTTGTCAATCAGTTGAGATTTATTCACTCTTATATTCCCCTTTTATCGAACATCGCTGCGGCACTGATTTCCCTGGCCACAACAAGTGGAGGTTTTATAACAAGCCTCCTGATCAGTTGCAAGTGACAATCTGGCGCAAACCCGCGCCACATCACGCATTGCGACTCATCATGAGTACCCGATCGGTGGTCAAGGCTACTTCCGTTATCCGGTGCATGCAAGCCTTAACCACCCCCCGAATGCGCCAAATTTGCGGCGCATCAACATTTACACGACAGAAACGCGTTCGAAACCCTGCGGATTGTCCTGCAACGCCAGTGCAAGCACCTCATCAATCCAGCGAACCGGATAAATTTCAAGGTCTTGTTTGACATTGTCCGGGATCTCCTCGAGATCGCGTTCGTTCTCTTTCGGGATGAGCACCCGCTTGATACCGCCACGGTGAGCCGCCAGCAGTTTCTCCTTGAGACCCCCGATGGGCAGCACCTCGCCGCGCAGGGTGATCTCGCCGGTCATGGCCACGTCGGCACGCACCGGGTTGCCGGTGAGGCTGGAGACCAGGGCGGTACACATGGCGATACCGGCACTCGGGCCGTCTTTCGGGGTCGCCCCTTCCGGCACGTGCACGTGGATGTCGCGCTTCTCGTAGAAGTCCGCGTTGATGCGCAGCTTCTCGGCACGGGCCCGCACCACCGTCATGGCAGCCTGGATGGACTCCTGCATCACGTCACCAAGGGAACCGGTATAGGTGAGCTTGCCCTTGCCCGGCATGTTGGTGGTCTCGATGGTGAGCAGATCGCCCCCCACTTCGGTCCATGCCAGCCCGCACACCTGGCCTACCTGATTCTGATCGGTGGCCTTGCCGTAGTCGAAACGCTGTACCCCGAGGAACTCCTTGAGGTTCTCCTGATTGACCAGAACATGCTTGATGCTCTTGTCCAGCAGGATGCGTTTGACTGCCTTGCGACAGATCTTGGAGATCTCGCGCTCCAGGCTACGCACCCCCGCCTCGCGGGTGTAATAGCGGATGACGCCGATCAGGGCAGAGTCTTCGATGGTGATCTCGGACTCTTTCAGACCGTTGCGCTGGATCTGCTTGGCCAGCAAATGCTGCTTGGCAATGTTGAGCTTCTCGTCCTCGGTGTAACCGGACAGACGGATCACTTCCATCCGGTCCAGCAGCGGACCCGGGATGTTCATGGAGTTGGAAGTGGCCACGAACATCACGTCCGACAGGTCATAATCCACTTCCAGATAGTGATCGTTGAAGCTGCTGTTCTGTTCGGGATCCAGCACTTCCAGCAGGGCGGACGCGGGATCGCCGCGCATGTCCGAACTCATCTTGTCGATTTCGTCGAGCAGGAACAGCGGGTTCTTCACGCCAACTTTCGCCATCTTCTGGATGAGCTTGCCGGGCATGGAGCCGATATAGGTGCGACGGTGACCGCGGATCTCCGCCTCGTCACGCACGCCGCCGAGCGCCATGCGCACGTACTTGCGACCGGTCGCCTTGGCGATGGACTGACCGAGCGAGGTCTTGCCCACACCGGGAGGCCCGACCAGACAGAGGATAGGGCCCTTGAGCTTGTTCACCCGCGCCTGCACCGCCAGGTACTCGAGGATGCGATCCTTGACCTTGTCCAGGCCATAGTGATCCGAATCCAGCACCTCTTGTGCCTTGGCGAGATCCTTCTTGACCTTGGAGCGGGCCTTCCACGGCACCTGCACCATCCAGTCCACATAGCTGCGCACCACTGTGGCTTCGGCGGACATGGGGGACATCATCTTCAGCTTGGCAAGCTCGGCCAGAGCCTTCTCACGGGCATCGTCCGGCATCCCCGCCTCGTCAATCTTGCGATTGAGGGCTTCGAATTCGTCCGGGCTGTCTTCCAGCTCACCCAGCTCTTTCTGGATGGCCTTCATCTGCTCGTTGAGATAGTACTCCCGCTGGCTCTTCTCCATCTGCTTCTTGACCCGGGAACGGATGCGCTTCTCGACCTGCAAAAGGTCGATCTCCGACTCCATCATGGCCATCAGAAACTCGATGCGCTCGGACACAGAGGCGATTTCCAGCACCTTCTGTTTGTCTTCGAGCTTGAGCGGCATGTGGGCAGCCATGGTGTCCGCCAGGCGCGCCGCATCGTCGATCGCCGAAATCGAGGTCAGCACCTCGGGCGGGATCTTCTTGTTGAGCTTGATGTAGCCTTCAAACTGGCCGATGGCGGAGCGCACCAGCACATCCTGATCCTTCTCCTCGATGGGGGCAGACGCTATGTACTGCGCCTCACCGACGAAGAAGTCCTTGTCATCGATCATCCGCTCAAGACGGGCACGCTGGCCCCCTTCCACCAGCACCTTGACGGTGCCGTCAGGCAGCTTGAGCATCTGCAAAATGTTGGCCACTGTCCCGACGGAGAAGATCTCCTCCACCGTAGGCTCGTCAGTCGACGCATCCTTCTGGGCCACCAGCAGGACTTTTTTGTCCTGCTCCATGGCCGCTTCCAGACAGCGAATGGATTTTTCCCGCCCCACAAAGAGTGGAATGACCATGTGGGGGTAAACCACCACGTCACGAAGAGGCAGGACGGGAATCTCGATGCGTTCTGAACGCTCTAGGTTCATATATGTCCTCTCGGCTTGTTATACCGTTGGCAAAGCGCTTGGCTGAGTATATGGGGGCGCAAAGATGAGATTCAATCGCCTTGGTCGTAAAAAGCATGAAAGGGGCAAAATGCCCCTTTATGTGATTAAAAATCAGTCAGTTACTCTGACGCAGCGGCCTGTGTCTCGGGATTGTCGTAGATCATCAGGGGCGCGGAGTCCCCCTTGATCACCGTCTCGTCGATCACCACCTTGCTGACCCCTTCCAGGGAGGGCAGATCATACATAGTGTCGAGCAATACAGCTTCGACGATGGATCTCAGGCCACGGGCACCGGTCTTGCGCTCCATTGCCTTGCGGGCGATGGCGTTCAGGGCGTCGTCACGGAA
Organism: Aeromonas sp. sif0611; assembly: GCF_019218845.1. NCBI lineage: Bacteria > Pseudomonadati > Pseudomonadota > Gammaproteobacteria > Aeromonadales > Aeromonadaceae > Aeromonas > Aeromonas sp. sif0611. The sequence goes on from NZ_JAHUWU010000001.1 coordinate 275,093, forward strand.
CTCCAGCTCCACCTCTTCCAGGGCAAACAACGCGGCGTACTGCTTGGTCAGTGCGTTCTTCGGCTCTTTCAGTATCTGGATGAGGGCCGCTTCGTCCAGCTCGGTGAGGGTCGCCACCACCGGCAGACGACCGATGAACTCGGGGATGAGACCGTACTTGATCAGATCCTCCGGCTCCACCTTGGCAAAGTTCTCGCTTAAGGTCGCCTTGGCATTCTTGGATTTGACGTCAGCGCCAAACCCTATGCCGGTCCCCTTGACGGAACGCTGCTCGATCACCTTGTCCAGGCCGGCGAAGGCGCCACCACAGATGAAGAGGATCTTGGAGGTATCGACCTGCAGGAACTCCTGCTGCGGATGCTTGCGGCCACCTTGCGGCGGCACTGAGGCTATGGTGCCTTCGATCAGCTTCAGCAGTGCCTGCTGCACCCCTTCCCCGGACACATCGCGGGTGATGGAAGGGTTGTCCGACTTGCGGGAGATCTTGTCGATTTCGTCGATGTAGACGATGCCGCGCTGGGCCTTCTCCACGTCATAGTCGCACTTTTGCAGCAACTTCTGAATGATGTTCTCCACGTCCTCGCCCACATAACCGGCTTCGGTCAATGTGGTGGCATCGGCCATAGTGAAGGGTACATCCAGCAGACGGGCGAGCGTCTCGGCCAGCAGGGTCTTGCCGCTGCCGGTCGGGCCAATCAGCAGGATGTTGGACTTGCCAAGCTCCACACCACCGGACTCGCTGCCGCTGCGCAGACGCTTGTAGTGGTTATAGACGGCAACTGCCAGCACCTTCTTGGCGTACTCCTGCCCGATCACGTAGTCGTCCAGATGGGCACGGATTTCATGAGGAGTCGGCAGCTCGCTACCATCGCGCTTGGGAGAGATCTCGCGGATCTCCTCGCGGATGATGTCGTTGCACAGCTCGACACACTCATCACATACGTAGACGGAAGGGCCAGCGATCAGCTTACGCACTTCATGCTGGCTTTTGCCGCAGAAAGAGCAATAAAGCAGCTTGTCGCCCTCACCCTTGCGTTTCTCTGTCATTCAGCGACCTCGTTTTATCAATAGAGGATGGATCGTCCTGTTGAGTTTACAACAGGACGGGATACCCTGCTCAGCCGCGCTGGCTCAGGATGCCGTCAACCAGACCATAGGCCACAGCCTGCTCGGCCGACATGAAATTGTCACGGTCGGTGTCGCGTTCTATGGTGGCCATGTCCTGTCCGGTATGGAAAGCCAGACGATCGTTCAGGGTATTCTTGATTTTCAGGATCTCCTGGGCATGGATCTGGATGTCAGATGCCTGGCCCTGGAAGCCGCCCAGCGGCTGGTGGATCATCACCCGTGCGTTAGGCAGACAGAAACGCTTGCCCTTGGCACCGCCGGCCAGCAGGAAGGCGCCCATGGAGCAGGCCTGCCCCATGCAGACGGTGCTGACATCCGGTTTGATGAACTGCATGGTGTCATAGATGGACATCCCCGCAGTGACGGCACCACCCGGCGAGTTGATGTAGATGCTGATGTCCTGATCCGGGTTCTCGGACTCCAGGAACAGCAGCTGAGCCACCACCAGATTCGCCATGTGATCCTCAACCTGACCGGTCAGGAAGATCACCCGCTCCTTGAGCAGACGGGAATAGATGTCGTAGGAACGCTCACCCTTAGCCGTCTGCTCGACCACCATAGGGATGAGCGCATTGCGTGGGGATTCAGTCACATCGTTATAGTTCTTGTACATAAGGCATTGTCCCTAAAATAAAATGGCCCGAGTGGAGATCACACGAGCCATTATACTTAACAGTTTTGACCTTAAGTCAAATGTTCTTAGGCAGCGGCACCGGACTTGTTGATCACGTCGTCGAAGGCAACTTCTTTCTCGGTCACTTGCGCCTTGGACAGGATCAGGTCGATGGCTTGATCTTCAACTGCCAGGTTACGAACGCCGTTCAGCATCTGCTCGTTCTTCTGGTAGTACTCGATCACTTCCTTCGGATCTTCGTAGGCAGTGGCCATGGACTCGATGATGCTGGTCACACGGGCGTCGTCAGCCTTGATCTCGTTGGTGCGGATGACGTCACCCAGCAGCAGACCGACGCGTACGCGGCGCTCGGCTTGCGCCTGGAACAGCTCGGCCGGCAGTTCAGGAGCGTTGCCGCCCTGGAAGCCACCGAAACGCTGCAGGGCTTGCTGACGCAGGGCGTCGATTTCCTGGGCAACGGCAGCCTTCGGCAGATCGATCTGGTTGGCTTCAACCAGGCCGTTCAGCACTTGCTCTTTCACGCTGTTTTTGAGGGCTTGAGCCAGTTCGCGCTCCATGTTCTTGCGCACTTCGGCCTTCAGCTCTTCAACGCTGCCGCTTTCGATGCCAAAACGCTTGACGAACTCTTCGGTCAGCTCAGGCAGCACCTGCTCTTCAACCTTGATCAGCTTGGAGGCAAACTTGGCCGCTTTGCCTTTCAGGGCTTCGGCGTGGTAGTCAGCCGGGAAAGTCACCTCGATGGTGAACTCATCGCCCGCTTTCTTGCCCAGGATGGCGTCTTCGAAGCCAGGGATCATGCGACCGGCGCCCAGTTCCAGAGTGAAACCTTCAGCCTTGCCACCGTCGAATTCTTCACCGTCGATGGAACCGACGAAGTCCAGGGTGACACGCATGCCATTGGCGGCAGCGGCATCGACGTCAGACCAGGTGGCGTGCTGCTTACGCAGGGTGTCGATCATGTTGGCCAGGTCGGCATCCTTGACGGAGGCAACCGGTTTCTCAACCTTGATGCTCTCGAGACCGGCAACTTCAAACTCCGGGTACACTTCGAAAGTGGCGGTGAATTCGAAATCCTGGCCTTCCTTGATCTCTTTCGGATCCATGGTCGGGGCACCGGCCGGGCTCAGTTTGCTCTCGATGATGGCCTTGATGAAGTTGTTCTGCATCATTTCATCGGCAACGCGGGCATGGGCCATGGCGCCGAACATCTTCTTGATGATGGCAACCGGAGCCTTGCCAGGACGGAAACCGTCGATGCGACGAGTCTTGGCCAGGCCATTCAATTCTTTACGCACGGCAGCGTCAACGGTAGCAGCCGGTACAGTGATGGTAAGACGGCGTTCCAGACCTTGGGTTGTCTCTACAGAAACTTGCATTCTTTTACCTCGTTCAACTCAGCACTGTGTGCTGACCCTTTATTGCCCCTGGGCAAAGCCCGGAGTCTTCCTGTTTATAAAGACAACGACTGTCTTTGTGATGAGAAAATATGACGCGACATTATAGCGGCGCACATTGGTCGCGTCGAGCCGCACATCCCCCTCCGGGGCACAGACGGCACAATTTGCGCATGACTGCCTGCTATATGGGGAAGCCTGGCGCCTACTTCAAGCATCCGGTCCGCAATAATTTGCGCTTGCTCACCCTTTTGTGCGCCACACCATGCTTTTTTCATCTTCCTGCGTCGTCAGGGTGCATCCGATCAGCGGGTCTGCGACCCAAATTGTCCACCTTCTCGCATCAGCCATTGCGTCCCTCTGCGCCGCTCGCTATGGTGACTGCCAATTTATGAGTCTGGAGTGACCCACATGTCCTTTTTCCGCTTCTTGTTCAATCTGCTCTGGTTCGTACTGGGAGGCGTCTTCATGGGGCTGGCCTGGTGGCTGGCCGGGCTGCTCTGCTTCGTCTCCCTGATAGGGATCCCCTGGGGACGTTCCTGCTTCGTCATCGGCACCTTCACCTTCTTCCCGTTTGGCAAGCAGGCGGTGAGCCGCAAGAGCATGACCGGCCAGAGCGACATCGGCACAGGTGCGCTCGGGATGATTGGCAACATCCTCTGGTTCCTGGTGATCGGGATCTGGCTGGCCATCGGCCACATCGCCTCGGCCCTGGCCTGCTTCGTCACCATCATCGGCATTCCGTTCGGCATCCAGCACCTCAAGCTGGCCCTGATTGCCCTGGCCCCCATAGGCCAGATGGTGGTGACCAACCACGAGGCCGAATCCGGTCGCTATATTCGCTAAGCAAGAATGCATCGCCAGGCTATGCCTGGGATGTCAAAAAAGGGCAGACTAGGGTCTGCCCTTTTTCATTGCCCCAGTTCGAGGTCCTCCATGCTGCCCAGCCACTTCTTCGCCAACCTCGCCCGCATGCGGCTCATCTACCGCTGGCCGCTGATGCGCAACATACAGCCGGAAAACATCGCCGAGCACAGCCTGCAGGTGGCCATGGTGGCCCACGCCCTTGGCGTCATCAGCAACCGGCTGTTTGATGGCAAGGTGGATGCCAACCACGCCGCCGTCATGGCCCTCTACCACGACAGCAGCGAGGTGCTGACGGGCGATCTGCCCACCCCCGTCAAGTATTTCAATCCCGAGATAGCCCGCGAGTACAAGAAGATTGAACTCGCCGCCGAACAGCGCCTGCTGGGCATGCTACCCCCCGAGCTGGTGGAAGACTTTCGCCCCCTGCTCGACTCCGGCGCCCAGGACGACGCCCTGGCCCGCCTGGTGAAGGATGCCGACACCCTCTGTGCCTATACCAAGTGCCTGGAGGAGATAAATGCAGGCAACCGGGAGTTCGAGCCCGCGCGCAAGCGCCTCGAGCAGATGCTGGAGGCCAGGATGAACCCGGCCATGCGCTACTTTATCGATGTGTTCGTGGCGAGCTTCTCGTTGCCCCTCGATGAGCTCAACGCCCACTAAGCCAGTCGGAACGACCAGAAGAGAGAAGGGCCCGCCGGTGCAGACCGGCGGGCCCTTCTTTTTCAGTATCTTGCCAGGCTTGGCAGACCTGGCTCGCGGATCAGTGACCCAGCTCCCGGGAGGGCACCAGACCGCTCGCCCGCCAGGCGGGATAGAGGGTGGCTAGCAGACTCATCAGGATGGCGGCACTGGTCACTATCACCAGATCCTGCATATGCAGCTCGGTCGGCAGGAAGTCGATGAAGTAGATGTCCGGGTTCAAGAAGCGATGGCCGATGAGCTGTTCGATAGAGCTCAGGATCTGGGTCAGCTTGCTGGAGAGCAGGCCGCCGAGCAGGGCACCGAGCAAGGCCCCCGCCACCCCGTTCACCATCCCCTGGATGACGAAGGTGAGCCGGATCTGGCCCGGGCTCGCCCCCATGGTCTTCAGGATGGCGATCTCGCTGCGCTTCTCGTTCACCGCCATCACCAGGGTGGAGACGATGTTGAAGCAGGCCACCGCCACCACCATCAGCATCACCACGTACATGACGGTGCGCACCATCTGGATGTCCTGATAGAGGTACCCCTGGCGGCTCATCCAGCTGCTGATGTAGACGTAGTGCGGGAATTTGCGGGCGGCCGCCACCGTGATGGACTGCGCCTTGAGCACGTCGTTCACCTTGAGGCTGAAGCCTTCCACCGCGCTGCCCATGCCGGTGATGGACTGGGCATCGGTCAGGTGCATGAAGCCAAGCACGCCGTCGAGCTGGCCGCCGATCTCCAGCAGCCCCACCACGGTCAGGGTCTCCCGCCGGGGATTCTTGATCCCCGTCTCGTCTCCCCCTTGGGGCAACAGCAGGGTCACGGGGTCACCTATCTTGACCCCCAGCTTGTCGGCGATGGTCTTGCCGAGAATCACCCCGTGCTCACCCGCCTGGAGTTCACGAAACCCCAGCCCCGTCATGTAGTTGCCAGCATCCGACAGGTTCGCCTCGAGCTCTGGCAGCACGGCGCGCACCTGCACCCCCTTGATGGCGGAGCCGTGCTCCAGCAGGCCATCGAGGCGGATGACCGGGGCCGCAGCCTCGATCCCGGGCTGGGCCAGCAGGTAGTCCCGAAGCCTCGGCCAGTCAGGCAGGGGCGCCTCCATGCCGATGAGCTCCCCGTGGGGCACCACAGAGAGCACCCTGTTTTTAAGTTCCCGCTCGAAGCCGTTCATGGCGGAGAGGCCAAGAATGAGGGCCATCACCCCGAGGGCTATGCCGATGAGGGAAGAGGCGGAAATAAAGGCGATGAAGCCGTTGCGACGGCGGGAGCGGCTGTAACGCAGGCCCAGAAAGAGGGGCAGCGGCTTGAACATCAGGCGACCTCCGCCATGATGCCGCTCACCAGGGTCACCCGGCGGTGCAGCTTGGCAGCGAGGCTCAAGTCATGGGTGACCACCACGAAGGCCGTGCCCAGCTCCCGGTTGAGCTCGCAGAGCAGTTCGTACACCGCAGTGGCGCTGGCATGATCCAGGTTGCCGGTAGGCTCGTCCGCCAGCACCAGGCTCGGCTCGTTGACCAGGGCACGGGCGATGGCCACCCGCTGGCGCTCGCCACCGGACAGCTCGGAAGGCCGGTGATTGAGACGGTGGGAGAGCCCCACCCGTCCCAGCATCCGGGTCGCCTTCTCAGTGGCGCTCGCCACCGACTCGCCGGCGATCAGCAGCGGCATGGCGGTGTTTTCCAACGCGGTGAACTCGGCCAGCAGGTGGTGGAACTGATAGACGAAGCCCAGCTCCTGATTGCGAAAACGGGCCTGGGTCTTGCTGTCCCAGTGGTGGATATCCTGCCCCTTGAACAGCACGGCGCCGCTCGAGGGGTTGTCCAGCGCCCCCATCAGGTGCAGCAAGGTGGTCTTGCCCGAACCCGAGCTCCCCACCACCGCCAGCATCTCGCCGGGGGCGACGCAGAGATCTATCCCCTTGAGCACCTGGGTCTCCAGATTGCCCTCTTTATAGACATGGTTGAGGGCCTGACAGCGCAGCAGAGGCTCACAGGACTGGGGTTCATTCATAACAGGGGCTCCACTTATACCAGTGACCACATTGGCACCAGTCACAACGCCGGCACTCGCACCGGAGGTAACAACAGAAGATGATGGATTCACAGCGCTATTCATAACGTAATGCCTCGGCCGGTTTGACCCGGGCCGCACGGGCCGCCGGATAGAGGGTGGCACTGAAGCTCAGCAGCACGGCCCCCAGCAAGATGGTCATGACCTGGGCGGGTTCGACGATGACCGGCAGACCGCTGCCCCCCGCCGCCATATAGAGGTTGAGCCCCACCGCATCGAGCAGGGGGTTGAGTCCGAACGACAGGGCCAGCCCCGCCAGACCGCCAAACAGGGCGCCGATGACGCCGCTCGACGCCCCCAGCACCATGAAAATCTTGACGATCCCCGACTCGCTCATGCCCATGGTACGCAGTATGGCCACCTCCCCTTCCTTGTCGGTGACCACCATCACCAGGGCGGAGAGGATGTTGAAGGTGGCGACCGCGATGATCAGCACCAGCATCAGCCCCATCATGCGTTTCTCCATGGCCACCGCCTGGAAGAGTTCACCCCGCTCCCGGCGCCAATCCTGCCACTCCAGTCCGTCCGGCAGCGCGGTTTTCACCACCTGGTCGGCGGCAAAGGGATCGTCGAGCCAGAGGCGGATGCCTCCCACTGTCTCCTCGGGCAGGCGCAGCAGGCGCTGGGCGTCTCCAAGGGCAATCAGCGCCACCTGGCTGTCCACGTCGGCGCCGACCCCGAAGATGCCGGAGACGGTGAAGATCCGCTGGGCCGGAACCCGGCCAAAGGGGGTGAAGCGGGTCCCTTCGGTCAGGATGAGACGGACCTCGTCACCAATGGAGACCTTGAGGCGGTTGGCCACCCCTTGCCCCAGCACTATGTGGTATTGGCCGCGCTGCAGGCTGTCCAGCCGCCCCCCCAGCATCTGGGCATGGAGGATGTCATCCTTGGGCCAGCGGGCCGGATCTATCCCCTGCACGCTCACCCCGGTGAGCTGGCCCGGGCTTTGCAACATGCCTTCGCTGTCGAGCATGGGGGCCGTGGCCACCACGTGGGGCAGCTTGTCGAGATCGGGCAGACCGGGCGGATGGGTATCGATGCGCCCCGCCGGATTGGTCACCACCACGTGGGGGATCACCCCGAGAATGCGCCCCTTGAGCTGCCCCTCGAACCCGTTCATCACCGAAATGACCACCATCAGGGCAGCAACCCCGATGGCGATGCCAAAGGTGGAAAACAGGGAGATAAAGGAGACGAAGCGGTTACTGCGTCGCGAGCCTGCATAACGCAGGCCTATGGCCAGCGAGAGTGGCTGAAAAAGTCCAGTCTTCAAGGATATCTACGTTGCCAACAAAATAAGATGCCGGATAATAGGGTCTGTTGACGCCTCAACGCAAGCCGCGTTGCCGCAGCAGATGACGCCGGAGCTGGCGCAATGGCCCATTCCCCTGAGCCCAAGAGGCAGCCCATGGTGCCATGTTTAACCCAATGCGCAGGCCCCCGCCGCCATGTTGCGCCCCCACAGTGACGGGAGAGCCCCAGGGACGGCTGGAGATGGCGTCTCGCACCAGGCCGGGGACGCCGCGGCGGGGCAAGGTCAACAGTGCCTATAAAAAATCGTCTATGACAACAAGGGATAGCCTCCATGCAGGAACAGTTCTTCAGCGTCACCCATGCCACGCCGGTCAATGTGATCCCCATGCCGGCCGACTTTCACCTGCCGACGCTGGAGGCCCTTGACGCCGAGCTGCCCGAGCCCTTTCGCATCGCCTCCGCCATCACCTCCATCGACCTGGTGAGCAGCCGCCTGCTGCGCAACCAGAACGAGTCAATGCACGATCTGGTGGAGATCATCAACCAGCAGTCCCGCAAGATCGACATGATCATGGGCTTCGTGCTGGCGGCGCAGGATCACCCCGAACATCGCTTCCACACCCTGCGCTTTGGCGCCGGCCAGCTCACCTACCTGCACCCACGCCAGAGTCACGGCGAGCCGCCGCAGTTGCACCAGATAGTGCGGCTCAAGATCTTCCTGCGGGAAGAGGCCTCCGCCGTCTACTGCTATGGCGAAGTCAAGCAGCGGGAGCCCGGCGAGCATGGCACCCATGTGGTGCTCGACTATGTGCGGATCCGCGAGGATGACAGGGAGCTGCTGGTGCGTGCCAGTCTGCATGTGCAATCCAAGCAGCTCAAACTGCGTGCCCAAGAGCGTCAGCGCTAATCACAGCCAACGTCAACGTTAAAAGAATCGAACGATGCCAATGAAACTCCCCGCCTTGCCCGCCAAAGCGGGCCAGAAATTGACCCTGGGCCAGCTGGTCGGCAGCAGCCTGGCGCTGGTTGCCGCCCGCCTCACCCGGGAGGCCAACCGCCCCGTCCTGCTGGTGACTGCCGATACCCCGAGTGCCCTGCGCCTCGAACAGGAGTTGCAGTACCTGCTGGCCGACCAAGGCTGCCCGGTGCTGATGTTCCCGGACTGGGAAACCCTGCCCTACGACACCTTCTCCCCCCACCAGGACATCATCTCCCAGCGCCTCGAGACCCTCTACAGGCTGCCGCAGATGAGCAGCGGCGTGCTGATCGTGCCCATCTCTACCCTGATGCTGCGCACCGCGCCCCAGGCCTATCTCGACAAATACAGCCTGATGGTGACCAGCGGCCAGCGCCTCAACCTGCAACAGTTGCGGGGGCGGCTGGCCGAGGCGGGCTATGTGGCGGTGGAGCAGGTGCTGGAGCACGGCGAGTTCGCCGCCCGCGGCTCCCTGCTGGATCTCTTCCCCATGGGCAGCAACCGGCCCTATCGCATCGACTTCTTCGACGACGAAGTGGACTCCATCCGCCCGTTCGATCCCGAGAGCCAGCGCTCCAGCGAGCCGGTCAAGTCGGTGAGCCTGTTGCCCGCCCGGGAATTTCCCACCGACGAGGCCGCCATCGAGCTGTTTCGCGGTCAGTTCCGCGAGCAGTTCGAGCTGTCGCGCGCCGAGGGTTCCGTCTATCAGGAGGTGAGCAAGGGGCGCTGGCCCGCCGGCATCGAATACTATCTGCCGCTCTTCTTCAGCCAGACCGCCAGCCTGTTTGACTACCTGCCAGACAACACCCTGCTGCTCACCGTGGGGGAGATCTACCCGGCGGCCCAGCGCTTCTGGAACGACATAGGCCAGCGCTATGAAGACAGGCGCTGGGACAATACCCGCCCCCTGCTGCCTCCCCAGCAAATTTACCTGCCGGTGGAGCAGCTGTTTGCGGCCCTTGGTCAGTACGGCGCCGTGCGCCTGCAGGAGGCCGCCACCGACGGCGGCACGGGCCAGCACGACTTGCCCATCGCCCCCCTGCCCGACTTGCAGCTCGATCACAGCAAGGAGCAGCCCCTGCTGGCCCTCAGCCAGTTCCTGCAAGGCTTTGCCGGCCGCACCCTGTTCGCGGTGGAGTCCGAGGGGCGGCGCGAGGGGCTAGGCGATCTGCTCGCGCGGATCAAGCTACAACCCAAGGAGTTCGCCTCCCTCGATGAGTTCGTCGGGAGCAAGGCGCGCCATGGCCTGCTGGTCAGCCCGCTGGAGCGGGGCTTCCTGCTGGAACCCGCTGGGGCAGAGGCCCTGGCCCTCATCACAGAGACCGAGCTGCTCGGCGGCAAGATCAGAAGCAAGCGGCAGCGGGAGAAGAGCAAGAACCTGAGCTCGGATGCGGTGATCAGAAACCTCGGCGAGCTGACCCAGGGCCAGCCGGTGGTGCATCTGGATCACGGGGTCGGCCGTTATCTCGGGCTCGAGACCCTGGATGCCGGCGGCCTGCCCACCGAGTTCCTCACCCTGGAATACGCCGGTGGCGACAAGCTGTTCGTGCCGGTCACCAACCTCCACCTCATCAGCCGTTACACGGGTTCCGATAACCCCCCCAGCCACAAGCTCGGCGGCGAGGCCTGGGTCAAGGCACGGCGCAAGGCGGCGGAGAAGGTGCGCGACGTGGCGGCCGAGCTACTCGACGTCTATGCCATACGCGCGGCCCGGGCCGGCTTTGCCTTCAAGCACGACAAGGAGAGCTACCGCCAGTTTGCCGCCAGCTTCCCGTTCGAGGAGACCGAGGATCAACTCAATGCCATCAATGCGGTGCTGGGGGACATGTGCCAGGCCAAGAGCATGGACCGGCTGGTGTGCGGCGATGTGGGCTTTGGCAAGACAGAAGTGGCCATGCGGGCGGCCTTCGTGGCGGTGCACGGCGGCAAGCAAGTGGCCGTGCTGGTGCCCACCACCCTGCTGGCCCAGCAGCACTACGACAACTTCCGCGATCGCTTCGCCAACTGGCCGGTGCGGGTGGAGGTGCTGAGCCGCTTCCGCTCCGCCAAGGAGCAAACCAGCGTCTTGAAGGAGCTGGCCGATGGCAAGGTAGACATCATCATTGGCACCCACAAGCTGCTCGGCTCCGACCTCACCTTCAAGGATCTGGGGCTGCTCATCGTCGACGAGGAGCACAGATTCGGGGTACGCCAGAAGGAGAAGATCAAGGCGCTGCGCGCCGACGTGGATATCCTCACGCTCACGGCAACACCTATCCCGCGCACCCTCAACATGGCGATGTCCGGCATGCGGGATCTCTCCATCATCGCTACCCCGCCCGCCAAGCGGCTCGCCATCAAGACCTTCGTGCGCCAGCACGAGCCAGCGGTGGTGCGCGAGGCGGTGCTGCGGGAATTGAAGCGCGGCGGTCAGGTCTACTACCTGCACAATGACGTGGAGAGCATAGAGAAGTGCGCAAGCGATCTCGCGGAGCTGGTGCCGGAGGCACGCATCGGCATCGCCCACGGCCAGATGCGCGAACGCGACCTTGAGCGCATCATGTCGGACTTCTACCACCAGCGCTTCAACCTGCTGGTGTGCACTACCATCATAGAGACCGGCATCGACGTGCCGAGCGCCAACACCATCATCATGGACAGGGCGGATCACCTGGGGCTGGCCCAGTTGCACCAGTTGCGGGGCCGGGTCGGCCGTTCCCACCACCAGGCCTATGCCTATCTGCTCACCCCCCATCCCAAGCTGATGACCAAGGATGCGGCCAAGCGGCTGGAGGCGATCGCGTCGCTCGAAGATCTCGGCGCCGGTTTTGCGCTCGCCACCCATGATCTGGAGATCCGGGGCGCGGGCGAGCTGCTCGGCGACGATCAGAGCGGCCAGATCGAATCGGTGGGCTTCACCCTCTACATGGAGATGCTGGAGCAGGCGGTGGAGGCGCTCAAACACGGCAAGGAGCCGTCGCTCGAACAGCTGATGAGCCAGCACACCGAGGTGGAGCTGCGCCTGCCGGCGCTGTTGCCGGACGACTACATCCCGGACGTCAACATGCGTCTGTCCATGTACAAGCGCATCGCCAGCGCGGTGGACGAGCAGGAGCTGCGCGAGCTGAAGGTGGAGCTCATCGATCGCTTCGGCCTGCTGCCAGAGCCGACCAAGACGCTGATGGAGATCGCGGCCTTCCGCCAGCGCGCCACGGCCCTGGGTATTCGCCGGGTGGAGATGAGCGATCGCGGCGGCTACCTGGACTTCACCCAGGAAACCAAGGTCAACCCGACCTATCTGGTAAAACTGCTCTCCGAGCAGCCACGTATCTATAAAATGGATGGACCCACCCGATTGCGCTTCCAGGTGCCGAACCAGGACAGGGCCATGCGGCTGAAACTGGTGGATGCCCTGCTGACGGATCTCGCCAGCCACAGCCTCTAGTGGCTAGGAGCGCCAAACAAAACGGGAGCCATATCGGCTCCCGTTTTTTATGTGGCTATCGCCGCGACACGCCTGGCATCACCCCTGACGGGCCGGATCCTCGTGGGCGGAGAATTCCCGCATGAAGGCCTCGGCCCGCTCCACCATCTTGGTGGAGCCCACGAAATAGGGGGTACGCTGGTGCAGCGCCGTGGGCTGGATATCCATGATGCGACCAAAGCCGTCGGACGCCTTGCCACCGGCCTGCTCCACCAGGAAGGCCATGGGGTTGCACTCGTAGAGCAGGCGTAGCTTGCCGTTCGGGGAGTTGGTGCCGGACGGATAGATGTAGATGCCGCCCTTGAGCAGATTGCGGTGGAAATCCGACACCAGGGAGCCGATGTAGCGGGAGGTGTAGGGCCTGTGGGTCGCCTCGTCCCGCTCCTGGCAATATTTCAGGTATTTCTTCACCCCGTCCGGGAACTTGATGTAGTTGCCCTCGTTGATGGAGTAGATCTTGCCCTCCTCCGGAATGCGGATGTTCTCGTGGGAGAGGCAGAAGCAGCCGATGGAAGGGTCGTAGGTAAAGCCGTTGACCCCAAAGCCCGTGGTGTAGACCAGCATGGTGGAGGAGCCGTAGACAACATAACCGGCGGCCACCTGACGGTTGCCCGGCTGCAGGAAGTCCTCCAGGGTCACCCCGGCGCCCGGCTTGCTGACCCGGCGATAGATGGAGAAGATGGTCCCGACCGAGACGTTGACGTCGATGTTGGAAGAGCCGTCGAGCGGATCGATCAGCACCACATACTTGGAGTGGCGGGAGAGCTCGGAATCGAAGGAGACGAAGTCCTCCTCCTCCTCGGACGCCATGCCGCACACTTCGCCACGGGCCTCCAACGCCGCCTTGAAGCGCTCGTTGGCGTAGACGTCCAGCTTCTGCTGCACCTCCCCCTGCACGTTTTCGGCCCCCATGGAACCGATGATGTCCGCCAGCCCCGCCTTGTTGATCTCCCGGTTCACCACCTTGGCGGCCAGGCGAATGGAGCTGAGCAAGGAGGTCAGCTCGCCGGTCGCGGTAGGGTAGTCCGCCTGTTTCTTGACGATGAACTCGCCCATGGTGATCATGTTTCGCATTCTTGTTCCTTTAAGATCGTTTCCGTTGGCCGTTGAAAACGTTTGCAAGTGTCGGCAAAAAAAGTGCCGATCCTCGGCAGCGTTATTTTGTAACCCAATGTAACGCCTGTTTTTTGTTTTTGCAGCGAATTAAGCCGGCGTATAAATCACCAGAAAACCCCGTCAGTACGACATGCGGCGCTGAAAAAAGGGCTTCGATTGGCGTCTTTCATCATGTTAATTCGTGACGAGAATGCTACTTCACACTTCCTGTCTCCACTCTTCCCCATCCGGCATCCGCCTCGCAATGCCAGTCGGTCCCCCTCTTGAGATCTCACCATCAATCCCGCACACTGCTCTGGCTTTGGAAGCAAAAAAACATAAGGATATTCAATGAAAAGGACTCTCATTGCCGGTGCGGTTGCCGCCCTGCTCGCGCTCCCCGCGCTGGCGGCCCAGGTACCGGCCGGTACCAAGCTGCTGCCAGCAGAACAGCAAACCTTCATCCGCAACATCGGCACCGAACCCGCCTCCATCGACCCCCAGATGGTGGAAGAGACCGCAGGCAGCGACATCGTCAACGATCTGTTCGAGGGGCTCTACACCCTGGATGGCGACGGCAAGTTGCAGCCTGCCGGCGCCCTGAGCTACGAGCTCGATCCCACGGGCACCGTCTACACCTTCAAACTGAGACCCGATGCCAAGTGGTCCAACGGCGAGCCGGTGACGGCAGCCGATTACGTCTATGGCTGGCAGCGGGCAGCGGACCCCAAGAATGCCTCCAACTATGCCTGGTTCATCGAGCTGACCGGTGTCACCAACGCCAGTGACGTGGTGCAGGGCAAGAAGAGCCCGGATGCGCTGGGCATCAAGGCACTCGACGCCCATACCCTGCAGATCACATTGAAGAACCCGGTGCCCTTCTTCCTGAAGACCCTCTCCCACTACACCACCTTCCCGGCCCCCAGGGCGACCATAGAGAAGTTCGGACATGAGTGGGTCAAGCCGGGCAACATCGTCTCCAACGGCGCCTTCGTGCTCAAGGAGTGGACTCCCAACGAGCGTCTCATCTCCGAGCGCAACCCCTATTACTGGGACAACCAGCATACGGTGCTAAACAAGGTGCTCTATCTGGAGATAGTCTCCGACACTGCCGCCTACAACCGCTATCGCGCCGGCGAGCTGCACTACACCAGCTATCCGCTGGAGCAGTACAAGCAGCTCAAGCAGCAGAGTCCGCAGGAGCTGGTGAGCGTACCGACCCTGGCCACCTACTACTACGTGTTCAATACCCAGCGCAAACCGTTCGATAACCCCAAGGTACGCAAGGCGCTGTCTCTTGCCATCGACAGGGACACCATCACCGAGAAGATCCTGGGACAGGGCCAGCTCTCTGCCTTCAGCCTGACACCGCCCATTGTGGACGGCTTCGAACTCAAGCGCCCGGCGAGCGAGCTGATGAGCAAAGAGGAGCGGATCACCCAGGCCAAGGCGCTGCTGAGCGAGGCCGGCTACGGCCCGGGCAAGCCCCTGGACGTGGATATCCTCTACAACACCAACGAGGGACACAAGAAGATAGCGCTGGCCATCTCCTCCATGTGGAAGCACAACCTGGGCGTCCAGGCCAAGCTCAACAACATGGAGTGGAAGACCATGGTATCGGCCCTCAACGAGGGAGACTTCGGGGTCAGCCGCTACGCCTGGAACGGGGATTACAACGATGCTTCCACCTTCCTCGACATCATGACCTCCAGCAGCAGCGCCAACAGCGGCAAGTGGTTCAACAAGCAGTATGACGCCCTGCTGGCCAAGGCCCATGACGCCAGAGATCCGGCCGAGCGCAACCGGCTCTATCAACAGGCCGAAGCCCTGATCGATGCGGAGGCCCCCATCGCTCCGGTCTACTTCTACGTCAAATCCCGCCTGCTCAAGCCCAACATCAAGGGCTACCCCTATCAGAACCCGCAGGATCTGGTCTACTCGAAAGACCTCTATCTGACCGCGCAATAAGGTTCGCTATCCCGCATACAAAAAGACCGCCTTTCGGCGGTCTTTCTTTTTAATCTTCCCGGCAGGTGGCCATCGCGAGCCGGGCCCGCCGCCGCACCATCACCGGTTTGACCAGCAGCTGCGCCAGCAGCACGCCAAGCAGTGTCATGCCGCCACCAATCAGGTGATAACTGGTGAGCCGCTCCCCCAGCCAGCTGATGGCCAGCGCCGCCGTCATCACCGGCAA
The DNA here is from genome assembly GCF_019218845.1 of Aeromonas sp. sif0611. NCBI lineage: Bacteria > Pseudomonadati > Pseudomonadota > Gammaproteobacteria > Aeromonadales > Aeromonadaceae > Aeromonas > Aeromonas sp. sif0611. The sequence goes on from NZ_JAHUWU010000001.1 coordinate 290,858, forward strand.
CAGGTTCATGAAGATGGCGGTGCGGCTGGCCCCCAGCAGGGCTATCCCCTGCATCCAGAGCCAGGGTGAGAGGGCCGAGGTCGGGATCCCCGCATAGAGGATGAGCCAGAGCGCGCTGCCATCCGGCCATTTACCATCCACCAGCAGGTAGAAGGGGGTGAGGAACAGCAGGCTGCAGAGCACCTGGCCGTAGAGCATGGACCAGTTGTCGAGCCCCAGATCCCAACGCTTGAGCAGCACGCTGTAGAGCGCATAGGTGGCCGCCGAGAGCAGCATGTAGACGGAGCCGATATGAATACCCTGGGTGAACAAGCGGGTCGGGTCCCCCTGCCCCAGCAAGATGGCCAGCCCCAGGATGGAAATGACACCGCCTATCAGTGCGCCCCAGGTGGGGCGCTCGCGCAGCAGCCAGATGCTGAGCAGCACCGTCATCAGCGGGGTCAGCCCCATCATCAGCCCGATCTCGGTGGCCCCCAGGGTCTGGGCCGCGTAGTAACCGAAGGTCTGGTTCAACACCATGCCGAGCAGGGCCAGCATGGCCAGCCGGGAGAAACCGGCCCGCAGCTGGTCACGCATGCGCCAGGCCCGCCGCGCGAGGAAAGGAGTCAGTACCAGGGCCGCCACCATCCAGCGGGACCAGGCCAGAGCGGCCGGCGAGAGCACCCCCACCGCCAGCTTGCTGACGATGCCGTTGCCGGCCCAGATGGCCATGCAGGAGAAGGGGAACAGAAAGGCAAGGGGCATCGCTATGTCCAGAGAAAGGGGGCGGATATTTCGCGGGAGTATAGAGAGGCAAACAGGATAAGCAAGCGCACTGATGCGGGGCGCGACAACCTCATCCGGAAATCGACTTGAACGGGCTCAAACTGCTTCACTCAGCCCCAGATACAATCATGCCCGCACAGGGCGGGCATGAGGGGGAGATGGCCATGCTGATGCAACTCAAGCGGCATCCATGTGCAGCCTCGATATCAACTCGTTGACTTCGAGCACCGTCTGACGATGGGGAATATCGGCTTGCAGTGGCATCATCAGCAGGCCCGACTGGAAATCGAAGCGCCCCCTGCCGTGGATGTAGATCCGTCCCTTGAAGAAGGTTTTGACATGCTTTGCCACCATCAGTGGCAGGTACTTCTTGAACACTCTCATCGTTTGCAACCTCTTGCAGTTGTATCCGTATGACAGCAGCTTATGCGAGATAATTCCGTTAAATTTGTATAAAAAACCGGAAAAATCGACTCTCTCTTCCCCAAAAAACCAATCTGTAACTTTTTATTAACTTTTATCGTATTGTATGCGGTCCTTCCAGCCAGAGCAAGACCCCCTTGCCATCTTGCCACTCGATACAAGCCAGACCCGAGGTGGCAAACATGGGCGCACCTGCCGCCGGGCAGAGACTTTGCACCAGATACCCGACCAGAGGCAGGTGACTGACCATCAGGATATTGTCGTGGGTCGCCGACAGCGCGGTGAGATAACTCGCCACGAAAGCCGGATCCCCGTAGGGGGTGATCTCGCCGCTCTCCTCGACCTTCAGGGCCTCGGGCAGCTCGGCAGAGATGGCCTGCCAGGTCTGTCTGGCACGCAGGTAGTTGCTGTGGATCACCAGGCTCAGAGAGCCTGTCAGCTGAGGGGCCAACCAGCCCGCCATGTGGATGGACTCTTCGATGCCTTGCTCGGTCAGTGGACGCTGTTCATCAGTCTTTGCGTTCATGCCAGCCTGGCCATGACGCATGATGTAGATTTTCATTACAACCTCGCCCAGGGGGCCTGTTTAAATAGCGGGGGGATCTTACCCCGCCATGCAGGGGGAAACAATTGCGCTACCTCTCAGAAAAGGGTTTGCCTCGTGAGATAGCGGGGTCGATAATCATGTTTAAATTCAAATAAATTCACCGCGAGTCACTCCCCAATGAGCCCATATGCCAGTCCCAACGACCATCGGCGGTATCACTATCTGGAGCTGGCAAACCGGCTCAGGGTCTTGTTGATCTGCGATCCCGAGACCGATAAATCGGCCGCCTCCCTGGCTGTCAACACCGGCCACTTCGATGACCCAGTCGATCGCCAGGGCATGGCCCATTTCCTTGAGCATATGCTGTTCCTCGGTACTCGTACTTATCCCAAACCCGGCGAGTACCAGCAGTTCATGAGCCGCCATGGGGGCAGCAACAACGCCTGGACCGGCACCGAGTTCACCAACTTCTTCTTCGACATCGACAACGGCTTCTTCGAAGCGGGGCTGGATCGCTTCTCCCAGTTCTTCATCTGCCCCACCTTCGCCCCCGAGTGGGTCGACAAGGAGCGCAACGCGGTCGACTCCGAATACCGCCTCAAGTTGCAAGACGACGTGCGCCGCAGCTATCAGGTGCACAAGGAGACGGTCAATCCGGCCCACCCCTTCTCCAAGTTCTCGGTCGGCAACCTGGATACGTTGGCAGACCTGCCCGGCCGGGATCTGCGCTCCGACCTCATTGCGTTCTACGAAACGCACTATAGTGCGGATCGCATGGCGCTGGTGATGATCTCTCCGGCATCCATTGAAACCCAGCTCGGCTGGTGTGATCGCTTCTTTGGCACCATTCTGGATCGCCGCCTGGGGCCTCCTGCCCTCTCGGCCCCCCTCTACCGGCTCGATGATCTCGGCATCCGCATCCAGATAGCCCCGGTCAAGGAGACCCGCAAACTGGCGCTGACCTTCCCGCTGCCGAGCGTGGATGCGCTCTACGACAAGAAACCCCTCACCTTCCTGAGCCACCTCATCGGCTACGAAGGGGAAGGCAGCCTGCTCTCTCTGCTGAAGGCAAGAGGCTGGGTCAACCAGCTCGCCGCCGGAGGTGGCATCAGCGGTGCCAACTTCAAGGACTTTGGGGTGAGCTTCGGCCTGACTCCCCTCGGGCTTGCCCATGTGGACGACATCATCGCCGACCTGTTCGGCTACCTGAAGCTCATCGAACGCGATGGCCTGCAGGCCTGGCGTTATGACGAGAAGCGCAGCGTGCTGGAATCCGCCTTCCGCTTCCAGGAGCGGGGCCGGGCGCTCGACACCGTCTCGGGTCTCGTGCTCAACCTGTTCAGCTATGCCCCGGACGATCTGATCCACGGCGACTACATGATGCGCGAGTACGATGAGCCCCTGATCCGGCGCTTCCTCGCCAAGCTGACCCCCCACAACCTGCGGGTGACCATACAGGCGCCGGAGGTGAGCACGGATCGCCTCGCCCGCTGGTATCAGACCCCCTACAGCGTCCAGAGCATCACCGAGGCGGAGAAGATCCGCTGGCAGCAGAGCGAGCCGGATCCCGCCTTGCACCTGCCCTCTCCCAACCCCTTTATCAGCAGCCGCCTCGATGCCAGAACGCCGGCCCTCAGCGCCGACATGCCGGCCTGTCTGGTCGACCGCCCCGGTTTTCGGCTCTGGCATCTGCACGAGCACCTGTTTGGGGTGCCCAAGGGGAGCCTCTATATCTCCATCGACAGCGAGCATGCGGTCAGAAGCCCGCGCCACATCGCCATGGCCAGGCTTGCGGTGGAGCTGCTCACGGATCACCTCAATGCCCTCACCTACCCGGCCGAGCTCGCCGGGCTCGGCTACCAGATCTATGCCCATCAGGGGGGCTTTACCATCAACCTGAGCGGCTTTGCCGACAAGTTGCCGCTGCTGCTCGACATGATCCTCGGCAACCGTACCCTGGGCTACCCGGATCCGGCCCGCTTCAGCGAAATCAAGGAGCAGCTCATCCGCAACTGGGAGAACCAGTCCAAGACCAGGCCCATCTCCCAGCTGTTCAACCAGCTCACCAGTTTGCTGCAACCGAACAACCCGCCGTTCGAGCAACTGCTGCGCCACCTGCGCACCATAGCACTCGACGAGATGCCCGACTTCGTCACCCGGCTCTTTGCCGAGGTGCACATAGAGACCCTGGTGCACGGCGACTGGACCGCCGCCGAGGCGCTTGAACTGGCCGCCCTGCTGGAGCGTCACCTCGGCGTCAGCAGCCAGCCCAGTGCCGAGACCCGCCGCCCCCTCATCTCCATTCAGGACAGAGGCACCCTCATTCGCGAGCAGGGGTGTGAACACGAAGACTCGGCGCTGCTGGTCTATTACCAGTCCCGCACCACCCGGGCGCGGGATCTCGCCTGCTTCACCCTGGCCAACCACATCATGTCCTCCACCTTCTTCCACGAGCTGCGCACCCGCCAGCAGCTCGGTTACGTGGTGGGGGCCGGCAACCTGCCCCTCAATCGCCACCCCGGCCTCATCTTCTATATACAGTCGCCGGTGGCGGGGCCGCAGATCCTGCTGGATGCGGTGGAGGAGTTCATCGATCTCTTCCCGCTGGCCATGCTGGAGTTCACCGAGCAGCAGTGGCAGGACAGCAAGGCGGGGCTGCAGGCCCAGCTCAGCGAGCGGGATGCCAACTTGCGCAGCCGCGGCCAGCGGCTCTGGGTCAGCATAGGCAACAAGGATCTCGGCTTCGATCAGCGCGAACGGGTGCGCGAGGAGGTGGGCAGACTCAGCCGCGCCGATCTGGTGCGCTTTATCACCCAGTTGCGCTCACGCACCTCGGATCGATTGATCCTCTGCAGCTATGGCCTGGGCCACGAGCACGACGAGCGGATCACCGGCCAGTTCATCGACGATCCCCGGGCCTTCCGGCTCAATGCCGCCACCTTCGAGGCCTGATCAGGCCTCGACTCCCTCCCCACGGCAGATTGCGGGCAATAAAAAGCCGACCCCTGAGGGTCGGCTGGAAAAACCATAGTCAATTGCGACCAGAGCCGCCAAAAGTGAACATGAGCGTGAAAATCAGACACTGAGTCGATGAACGGCCGAATGGTTCAAACCAGAGCGTATCGGTCGACACCTGCAGTGATTGAGAAACAGCCTCATCTTAGGCATTCCCCCGATTTGTCACGTTGATCTATGTCAAAGGAGGTAAAGAAGCGCGCTTTTCCTCTTCAGTGGCGGGATCACGCAGTCACCTCAGCCACGACGGATCAGGCGATAGGCCACCTCATCGAAATAGGAGAGCTGCCCCGAGAGCACCCTGGGGTGATCCAGCTCGGCGGCGCGCCCCAGCACCTCCACGCTAAAATCGCGCTCGAACAGGGTGCGCACCTCCATCTCTCCCACCGAGAACGGCGGCTGCACCTGCTGCTCCGGCTGATACTCGAGCGTCACCAGCAGCACCTGCCCCCCCGCCTCGATAAGGCGGCTCATCAGGGTCGCATACTGGCGGCGCATGGCCGTCGGCAGGGCGATGAGGGCGGCTCTGTCATAGGCGAGCCGGTAGCGGCGGCCAAGCTCGGGGGCGGCGAAGAAATCCCCCTGATAGATGCGCAGGTCGTCGTGCCGGTGACACCGATAAGGGCCCACCTCGCTTGTCTCTACACTCAGATTGTTCTCGTCAAAAAACTGGGTAATGGCGAGCTCGGAGAGCTCGAAACCATCCACCGGATGCCCCTGACCGCTCAGCCAGAGCAGGTCGCGGGACTTGCCGCACAGGGGCACCAGCACGGGCTCACCCTGCTGCTGCGCCGACCACCAGGATTGCAGCCAGCGGTTGAAATCTGCCTGATGAAAGCCAATCCGGTTCTCTTTCCACTTCTGATGCCAAAACGCCGCTTCCATCATCTTCCTCTCGTCATCTGCATTGATGCATCAATATCACAACTTCATCGGGACGGCGCAAGCCTTGTTGTCCACTGCACAGGGAGCGAGGGTCCGATGACGTCCAGCCGACCGCACTCAGGCGCAGGCGGGCTCAGCCGCCATGGTGGTGGCCACGGCGTCTATCCGGGCAGCAATCTGTGCAAACGAGGGGCGCTGCAACACAGTCTCCAACAGACACGCGTCGGCCAGTGAATGGAGCGCCCCAAGCGCCTCGTCCCTGGGATGGCAGCGCGTCAGCAGCTCCTCCAGCAGGCAGCCAAAGGCCCTGACCTCCAGGCGTTCGAGCCGGGCAGCCCGCTCGCGGTCGTCGCCGTCATAACAGGAGGCGGCGCCGAAATCCCCGAGCAGCACCCGGCCCTGTTCCTGAACAGAGTGCAGCAGAGAGTGCAGCAGGTTGTGGGCGTAGAGATCCCCGTGCAGGATGCCCCGCCCGTGCAGATGCAGCGCGGCGCTTGCCACCCCCTGTGCCATGGCAAGCAGCGCGGCCGGGGTGAAGGTCAGATCCGCCGGATAGACATCCCGGGTGCAGGAGTCCAGGCTCGGCGGCCCCGCCAGGTTGACAAACCCGGGGTCTATCAGCGTCATCACCAGGGCCGGCATGCCAGAGGGGTGGCCGCTGACTCGGCCCGCCACCCCGATGAGATTGGGATGCCTGCCTGCGGCGAGCGACACCGCCATCTCGCAGCGAGGCAGGCCATCGCTGGTCATGACCCCCTTGAAGAGCTTGACTGCCACCCCCTGCGTCCCCTCATCGGAGCGCAGTGCTGCGCTGTGGATTACCCCGGACGCCCCCTGCCCCAGTGGCTCCCCCAGCGTCAACGCCTGCCAGGGGATCTCGGCCGCGGCTGTCGTCTCGCCGAGTCGGCGCTCCTGCTCGTCGCTAAAGGGGTTGCCTGCATAGGCCAGCCAGGCGAGGCGCGGCAAATCGAGCAGCCAGTCGGGAAGCGCCGCCAGCCGGTTGGCGGCGATGCGCAACAGCTCCAAACGCTGGCAGTTGGCAAGGCTCGCCGGCAGCTCGCGCAGGCGGTTGCCAGAGAGCATCAGCTTTTGCAGAGCGGCGCACTGCCCCAGCTCGTCCGGCAGCCGTTCGATGGCGTTGTCAGTCAGGATCAACCAGCGCAGCCCCGCAGGCAGTGACGCGGCGGGAACCGTGGCGATCCGGTTGGCCTTGAACCCCACCATGGTGAGTGCAGGGCAGCGCCCCAGCACCTCGGGCAGCTCGGTGAAGCGGTTCTCGGAGCAGAAGATAATGCGCAGCCTGGTGAATTCGGCCAGCTCGTCAGGGAGTCGATCCAGATCGTTGCCGGTGAGATCCAGCACCTCCAGCGTCTCTTTCAGGCTCAGGATCTCTGGGGGGAACACCGTCAGGTTTTCAGCAAGTTTGAGGTGGCGGGCGCCGCAGAGTTCGCCTGCGCGCAGCTGTTCCAGGGTATGCATGGGATCGTCTCTATCGGGGTGGTCGGCTCGCGGCCAACGGCGCCGCCGAGCATTCGCCCGGCGGCCACAAAGGAGGGGCATTATAAAGAACTGATGCCAGAGATCGCCCCTTTTGTTACAGATGGTCGCCGCATCGCCACACGAACGTGTCACCCAAGATTGATGGCACGCGGGCCTTGGCAAGCCACTGATGCAATTGCAGATCAGATGGTCCAAGGCCCTGCTGCAAAAGGATCTGTCACGTACATAAACGCGGATCAACCAGATGTTCTAGCAAAGCAAAGGCGCCGATTCGCTCAATTTCCCTGCATATAAGTGGCACCAACTTTCAGATCAGCGTCTGGCGGGCGCTGCTCGAGATCCCGCCAGCCAGGGTGGTGAGCTACGCCCAGGTGGCAAACGCCATCGGCAACCCCAAGGCCGCCCGCGCCGTGGGGCTGGCGGTGGGCGCCAACCCCGTCGCCTTGATGATCCCCTGCCACAGAGTCATCCAGCAAAACGGCAAACTTGGCGGCTATTACTGGGGCGAGACCCGCAAGCAGGCGATACACGCCTGGGAAGCGGCGAGGTATGAGTAGCACCCGATTCTACAATCAGCCTTTTCTCTTATAAGCGCCTATAAAGATTCACTCTTATCTCGTCAGTGAAGATAGGGTTCTCACGCCAAGACGAGATAATGTTTCTTGAGTCAAGCCATATGACTAGAGCCTGATTCTCAGGAGTTTTTTTCAATACCGGAGTATTATATCCGACTTTTATTTCAGAATATGGCTTCGGTAGAGTTGCCAAGACAAAACGTACTTCACCATCCGTCATAAGAGAATGATATTTATTAAAGAGTGAAATTTTCGTCGTAATAGGCATGGAGTTAATGACTAAGGATTGAGCAACACCACTATTAATATTGGATAGGTTGGCATCAGTACTGTTAATAATTTGACCGATGAGAGCCGACCGTTCAGGGTGGTTGACAAGTACCTCCAGATTCATCAAATCAATAATCCTAAGCTTGGCTTTATTATCAATTTCAGCGAGAAGAAGATTTTCTCTAAAATCATCATCGAGAGCGAACTCGTCTGGCTCTTCAAGGTATGTATCGATGTTTACGGCTACAAATAAAACCTGTAGCTCGTTGTTACCAGCGAATGCATCAAGACTCTCATTACTGAAAATGATTTTACCTTCATCAATCAGAATGCGAAGCTTTGCAGGTGCAAAACCTTCTGGTAGTTTTGTGCACGGCTTTGGTAGAGCATGAATATATTCTTTATAGGCGGAGTCAGACAGAGAGCCGGCATTGAAGAGGAAGCGACACAGTTTCTGTGAATCAACATCACTAGGAATAGGCTGTTTCAGGATAGCTGTACGGACAGTATCTCGGTCAAGATACCCTGTTAAACTCTCCGCCACGAATTCTTTACTTTCTATAAAAGATAGACAGTTCAACCAAGTTGGCTCGATCAAACCTAACTTGAACAGTGTTGCCTGCAATATCTCTGGAACATCCGCTAACGTTGGCAACAAGGTCGTCTGTCGTCCAAGAAATTTCAGTAGATCATCCTGATCAAGTCCTTCATGCTGCATAACGGCAAGAATAGCCGAGGCATCCTCCTTTGAATTCCCTTCAAGCACCACAAGGATATCATGTAGGTAGCGTTCGAAATCGTGTTCGATCCGCGTCATTAAGGTTGTGTTATTCGTCGAACGTATAGCTGTAAAGTTTCTCTCACGTAGCTGCTCGAGATCGTTCTCTCCCAAAATGGCTTGATAGATGTACTCCAGATTGGCGATTGTAAGTTCGAAGCGCCCCTTCTCGAACATAGCGCGTACAATCTCAAAATGTTCTTTGATTGCGGCCAGATTTTTGACATCAAAGCCAAGACATACAAGACGTTCTGGTGCAAGTTCAGGTGAATTGATCAAAATTTCGAGGAGGTTACCCGAAACAAATAAAGGTAGTTCTTCGAAAACCTTTGCCAGGTTTTCGAGCTGCCTTTCAGGTAGGCTAGAAACTAGTTTGTTTATGTGGGAAATATTATTGGTACTCTCAATGGCTGCAGGGACAAGACCCTTCCAAAAATTGGCCAGCCCCGAAAGTAGCCCTACAACATCGTGGCCACTCGAGTAATAAATATCAAAAAATTCTTCGCAGCTCTCGAACTCTGTTGAAAGGAACCCGAAAAGCTTCTGCAGCTGGTTGTGGTAACGACCCAGATCGCTCAGGAGACAATCAACTAGTTTAACGTTCAAGATATAGTTTTGCCGGAAGTCCTCATCTCGCATCGCTGCAATAACTTCATGTGGATTATCGATTGGAAAAACTGGAACGGGGGGGGTAAATGCTCGTATCTGAATCAGGTACTTATTATCATTAGGTGACAAGCGGCCTGAGTGAAAGAGTGACGTGTATTGGTAGTAGGTATCATCGAGATGGCCTTCCAATATAAGGAAACGGGCAAGCTCCCCGTTTTCTCCGAAATTATCGAAGACATTCTGCACATTATCGGTACCCAAGCGCAACAGCTCATGGAGCTTCGTTGTGCGAAGCGTTGCAATTTTTGATTTTAAGTCGTATATCCGGTGCAAGCCTTTGTTCCTAAAATCAATCGACTTTCCTTCAATTTCCACTTTGCGTTGCAGATAGGATCTCTGAGAGTCCACTTCACTTTGTAATGTTGAAATATTGATTGCTTGGGAGTAACCATTATTGGTGTGGTAGTATATACGTGAAGCATCTATCAACTGTTCGAATGCATCGTTGCTGGCCAAATTAGGAAGTTCAATCCAAACTTGCTGATTATTACTGACGCTCGCTGCATTCGCCGGAAGCTTCTCTACCAGAGTCATAGCATATATTTGCCGTAACTCTCTTAGGTTAGAAGGTGTTTGTCGCTCGAAAAATTCAAACTGCCTTTCGATTTCAGTAATTTCAGCCCTATAGGCGGCTTCACCTAACTCAATTAACTTATCTTTCAGGCTCAATATTTCAGTAAGATTGCCTGTGCCACGGTGTAGCTTCTCAAAGTCCCTTGGATAGACATTCTTATAGATCAAGACCGCGAGAAGTTTATTAGCATCAAGAAGATTTTCTCCATCGGCCTCCAAATTAGCCACATAAATAGCGTATTCATTAAATATATTCTGAATCAACCTAAGATCATTCAGATATCGTGATACCTCTCTCAGAAATTGCCGATCAAGACGCCCATCTAGATCAAGTCTCTTTCCTTGCGCCAATACCATATCAATCGCATTCGATGTGTTAATGATCGGTATGACAGGTATAATGAATTCGAAGAATTTTGTTCTATCTGTATTGACAAACATGTCGTCGCGCAGGGCGTAGAGGAATCTGATGGTGCGCTTTACACCAGCATTCTCGTTCACTAGGCTATTAATTTCACGCAGCGTTACAAAGATATCTGCGTTGTCAAATCGGTCTAGATCTTCAATAATCACAAGATCGTAATTTGTTGATTGGAAAAAATAGACAATTTCATCTAGGTGCCTATTTAGTATGGAGGTTTGGTCATCGCATGCTGGCTTTATTTCAATGTCTTTTAACGAGATGCTTTTTAGTGACAGTCCGAAGCTAGCAACATAAAAATGATGCAGCGCCCTCCAGAAAAATACTACTGCGAGAGTAAATATGGCAATGTTTATGCCATTGCTTATTTCGAATGGAGTGAAGTAAGTGCCACTTACAATATATTCTCGCTGATGAATAACGTACCAAAGCGAGAAAATACCAAGCATTATGAAGAGAGATTTAAATATAGCCAATGCACTTGGAGACTGAATTCTTTTAAATCGTGATAGCGGAAGTCTGTTTGCATCAGCCCCATACAGCATCTGTTGCAGAATACTCCTCTCAATCTCTTGGCGGCTCACCTTCCCTCCCTCCGAATCGGTCTCGGGAACGAACGAAGCCAAAGAAATATGAAGCGCAGGCCGCCGATATTTCAGTAAGAAGGATTGGATAATACTACTCTTTCCTGAGCCATAAGGGCCAGTTAGAGCAATGTTGGAGACCTTCGTATTGTTTGTAGCAAACAGAATCGCTTCGGAATACACGCCCGTCTTGTCTGCCTCATCAGTTGGCGCAAGGTCCACGAACCTAGATGGAGTGTTGGCGGAGCGGTCTTTACTTTCCAGCCAAGACACTACGCTATCAAGGCGATTAGCAAGCCTGCGTGTTAGAGAAGTGATTGTCTTTATCATATGATACGGAATTAACGCCCCCTTAAAAAACGGAAACATACAAACGCCACTTTTTCAATTCACCTTTGGTCATGCTACCGCCCATTTCTAATGATGCCCTATTGTCGGAGTTCGGTAGTCGCCCCCTGAAGTTCATTCATTTCAACTGAACTACACACTGTTTACAAGCTTATTGCTGCAAGACAAGATATTGGGACACCCATCTTTCCATTGTTCGAGCTCATCCTTGCCATTGATGGATAGGATATTGATCCCCTACAAACCGCCGAGTCGAGCGCAGTGGCTTAGCCGCAGGTGGCATAGGGATATGCCGTGTGCGGCAGCTCGTCCGTTCCGTTGGGCGAGACAAGGAGACCCACAAAGCGGATGACAGGATGGGGAAAGACCTTCCAGGACCGGCAAAAAATTACTCGCCCACGCCCGAAGATCGGGCTAAATACCTTTCGAGGACGGAATCATTGCATCTACAAGTCGCAGTTGCGTCCAGCTTTGAGGGCAACGTTCTTGCTAGCCATAGAAAAAGAAAAGACGCCCTAAGGCGTCTTTCTTATCACTGAGATGTGGGTCGAACCGGTTAGGGGCTATTCCCCCTCCCCACCTAGCCCCACCACCCAATCAGATCGGGGTGATGGAGGTGATATGGGCCGACCCATCCAGGGACTGGAAGATCTGCACCACGGCTTCTCCGTGGATGGGGTTGGGCAGCGGCACCGTGGTTTTGCATTTGAAACGGTAGTTGGTGCCGGCGACGACCTGGGTGGAGACTTCAAAGGGGGTGTACTGCACCCCGACAAATCCTTCCAGCGCCTGGTTGAATACCGCCTGATCCTTGGCGCTCAGCTTGTGGTAGGCAGTCCATCCGCCCAACAGCACTGCTTGTTCTGACATAACAAACCCTCCGTGATCTCTTGTCCCTACTCGTTTGGCTGTTCGGGTTCCGCCCCGTTGATTCAAGTGGTGTCCGGACTCCACCGGGGTGTCATCACTGCCCTTTGACGTGATGACGATGGGCAGTTTGCGCAGCTGTCAGCTCGTGAGTCAGCCCTCCCCCTTGCCATGAGCGCCTGATGATAATGGTCTCAATTGGCATGAGAGAACCTGGTGCGGGATAGTGAAAATGCCCCTGTCACATATGACAGGGGCAAAGCGGTGAAAAAGCTGCTCGGAAAACGAAGATGTGGGGCGCAAACGATTGGAAAAAGAAAAGGCGCCTCAAGGGCGCCTTTTTGACAGTTTTGCGTGTTCGCAGGGAGAGGCGTTAGCCGCTTATTCCCACACCTTTTATTCCCACTCAATGGTTGCAGGCGGCTTGCCGGAGACGTCGTACACCACGCGGGAGATACCGTTGATCTCGTTGATGATGCGATTCGACACGTGGCCGAGGAAGTCGTACGGCAGGTGGGCCCAGTGGGCGGTCATGAAGTCGATAGTCTCGACGGCGCGCAGCGCAATGACCCAGTCATATTTGCGGCCATCGCCCATGACGCCAACAGAGCGCACCGGCAGGAAGACGGCGAACGCCTGGCTGACCTGGTTGTAGAGGTCGGCTTTGCGCAGCTCTTCGATAAAGACCGCATCGGCCTTGCGCAGCAGATCGCAGTACTCTTTCTTCACTTCGCCAAGCACGCGCACGCCCAGACCCGGACCCGGGAAGGGGTGACGGTAGAGCATGTCGTAGGGCAGACCGAGTTCGAGGCCGACACGGCGCACTTCGTCCTTGAACAGCTCGCGCAGCGGCTCCACCAGACCCATCTTCATCTCTTCCGGCAGGCCGCCGACGTTGTGGTGGGACTTGATGACGTGGGCCTTGCCGGTCTTGCTGGCAGCGGATTCGATGACGTCCGGGTAGATGGTGCCCTGCGCCAGCCACTTGGCGTTTTTGAGCTTCTTGGCTTCGTCGTCGAACACTTCCACAAAGACGCGACCTATGGTCTTGCGCTTGGCTTCCGGCTCGTCGATGCCCGCGAGAGCTGACAGGAAGCGCTCTTCGGCATCGACCTTGACGATCTTGAGGCCGAAGTGATCGCCAAACATCTCCATGACCTGGGTGCCTTCGTTCAGGCGCAGCAGGCCGTTGTCCACGAAGACGCAGGTGAGGCGATCACCGATGGCGCGGTGCACCAGCATGGCAACCACGGAGGAGTCCACGCCGCCGGAGAGGCCCAGGATCACCTCGTCGTCACCCACCTGCTCGCGGATGCGGACAACGGCGTCGTCGATGATGGTGGCCGGGGTCCAGAGGCATTCGCAGCCGCAGATCTCTTTGACAAAGTGCTCCAGCATGCGGGCACCCTGGCGGGTGTGGGTCACTTCCGGGTGGAACTGCACGCCGTAGAAGCGACGGGCCTCATCGGCCATGGCCGCATGGGGGCAAGTCGCGGTCTGGGCTATGGTGGTGAAGCCAGCCGGGATCTCGGTGACCTTGTCGCCGTGGCTCATCCAGACGTCCAGCAGAGCATGGCCGTTGTCTTTGATCGCGTCTTCGATGTTGCGCAGCAAGGCGCTGGTCTTGCCGGAGTGGCCCAGCACTTCGACCTGGGCATAACCAAATTCACGCAGGTTGGAGGACTGCACCTTGCCGCCGAGCTGCTCGGACATGGTCTGCATGCCGTAGCAGATGCCGAACACCGGCACGCCGGCATTGAACACGTACTCGGGGGCGCGCGGGCTGCCCGCCTCGGTCACGGATTCCGGGCCGCCGGAGAGGATGATGCCGCTCGGATTGAACTCGCGGATCTGCTCTTCGGTTACGTCCCAGGCCCACAGCTCGCAGTAGACGCCGATTTCACGGACGCGACGGGCGATGAGCTGGGTGTACTGGGAACCAAAATCCAGGATAAGGATACGGTGGGCGTGAATGTCTTTAGTCATTTTATTCCTGCATCAGGCTGATGTTGTCACAAAAAGCATGGGATAAAAAAATGGTGGAAAAACGGGGCGCAGGGCCCCGTTTTATCAGCCCATCCGGTAGTTGGGGGCTTCTTTGGTGATGGTCACGTCGTGAACGTGGGACTCTTTCATCCCGGCGCCCGAGATGCGCACGAACTCGGCCTTGGTGCGCATGTCGTCTATGGTGGCGCTGCCGGTCAGGCCCATGGAGGAGCGCAGGCCACCCATCTGCTGATGGATGATCTCTTTGAGGCGGCCCTTGTACGGCACGCGTCCTTCGATCCCTTCCGGTACCAGCTTATCGGCGGCGTTGTCGGTCTGGAAGTAGCGATCGCTGGAGCCCTTGGACATGGCGCCCAGGGAGCCCATGCCGCGGTAGGACTTGAAGGAGCGGCCCTGGTAGAGCTCGATCTCGCCCGGTGCCTCTTCGGTACCGGCGAACATGGAGCCCACCATGACGCAGCTTGCGCCGGCGGCGATGGCCTTGGCCACGTCACCGGAGAAGCGGATGCCGCCATCGGCAATCACCGGGATACCAGTGCCTTCCAGGGCGTCGACGGCGTCGGAGATGGCGGTGATCTGGGGCACACCCACGCCGGTCACGATACGGGTAGTACAGATGGAGCCCGGGCCGATACCGACCTTGACGGCATTGACGCCGGCGGCGGCCAGCGCCTTGGCGCCAGCGGCGGTGGCGACGTTGCCGCCGATGATTTGCAGGTCAGGATAGGCATCACGGGTCGCCTTGATGCGATCCAGCACGCCCTGGGAGTGGCCATGGGAGGAGTCAATCAGCAGCACGTCCACACCGGCTTCCACCAGGGCGGCGACGCGCTCTTCGTTACCGGCACCGGCACCGACGGCGGCACCGACCCGCAGACGGCCGCGCTCGTCTTTACAGGCGTTCGGCTTGCGTTCGGCTTTCTGGAAATCTTTAACGGTGATCATGCCCTTGAGTTTGAAATCGGCGTTCACCACCAGCACCTTCTCGATACGGTGCTTCTGCATCAGGGCAACCACCTCTTCGCGAGGGGCTCCTTCACGCACGGTGACCAGACGATCCTTCTGGGTCATGATCTGTTCAACGGTCTGGGAGAGATCGATCACGAAGCGCACATCACGGCCGGTGATGATGCCCACCAGCTGGTTGCCGTCAGTCACCACGGGGTAACCGGCGAAACCGTTCTTGTGGCTCAGCTCCTTGATCTGGGCGATGGTCATGTCAGGGCGTACGGTGACGGGGTCGGAGACCACGCCGCTCTCGTACTTCTTGACCTTGCGCACTTCGGCAGCCTGCTGCTCGATGGACATGTTCTTGTGAATGAAGCCGATACCGCCTTCCTGGGCCAGTGCGATAGCCAGACGGGCTTCGGTCACTGTGTCCATGGCAGCGGAAATCATCGGGATATTCAGGGAGATAGCAGACGTGAGCTTGGTACGCAGGTCGGCGGTATTCGGAAGAACAGTGGAGTGTGCTGGAACCAACAGTACATCGTCGAAGGTCAGCGCTTCTTTGGCAATCCTGAGCATGGCAATATCTCACCGTTGAGGAGTGGGGGTGTAAAATATTGCCGACAAATTTTACTCATGCATTGGCCAGTGGTAAAGAAGTTTTTTGAATTTTTTATGGCGTAGCCCGATTTAATACGACCAACGGGGCAAAAAACCAATAAATTCAGGCGTAACCATGCCTTTTTTCGCGACAAGATGATCTTTTTTGCCGTTGGCAGCCAAATGCCGGTGAAGCGCCCCTCGGGTCACTTTTTAACAATTCCCCTCCCCCGCGCCCCGCAGGGGGCCACCACTCAGCCCCCCTGGTAGCGACCGGGTTTGTGCCAGTTCATCAGCATGGCGTTCATGGCGAGTGCGCTTAAGGTAGACCAGAGCAGCAGAGAGAGCGGCAGGGTGAGCAGGGAGAGCGCAAACACCAGCACATCGAGCACCATCTGGCTCTTTCCCTCATTGATGCCGGTGCGCCTTTGCAGCCAGAGCGTCACCACGCCTATGCCCCCCACCGAGGCGTTGTGGCGGGCCAGGGACAAGACCCCCATGCCGAGGAAGGTGCCCCCCACCAGGGCCGAAAACAGGGGATGGACATAGCTCACCGTCAAGAGCAGCGGCACCGCCTGGGTGGCGGCCGAGAGGGCGACGTTGACGATCAGCGTCTTGACCATGAAGGCCCGCCCCATGGTGACATAGCCAAACACCAGGAAGGGCAGGTTGACCAGGAAGAAGAGCACCCCTATGGGCAGGCTGCTGACATGGGCGAGCAGCAGGGCTATGCCCGCGATGCCGCCGGTGATCATGCCGGCGCACTTGAGCAGATTGAGGCCGACTGCGATAAACATGACGCCAAGCACCATGCCGTAGACATCGTCCTTGAGGCTGTGGGCCAGCCCCTTGTCCACAGAGAGTGGCTGCATGGTCATTTCACCTTCCATATGACTCCTTAACACGAATTGATTGTGGCGTCCCTTGCCCGAAAACCAGGCCGCTCCGGCACGGATGGCGGCGGTGCATTCAGCCTGCTGACACCAACCCCCGACCTTGCGGCCCCCTGCCCCTGACATCGCCATCATGGGCATGACAAGTCACAGCAAAAAGAGCGCCAATCAAAACAAGAGTCCGAGATACCATCAAAAATCGAATTTAAATTCCGTATAGCCATCAAGAAACAGATGGAACATACCAATCCGGGGATGGGCTACCCTGCTGGATCAGCATGTTTACCCAATCCACTCAAAAACATGTCGCGGTCATTCCTGATTAACCCGTTTATTCGGTGGATCATGCCGATTAAATGCCACTTTAAAGCATGTAAGATGCCCATCAGGAGGGAGCCATGGGGGTGATACGGCATGTTTCTGCGGGATTGGGCTCAAGAGCAAACAACAAGGAAATGCACCACATCGGGGCAAACGCACCAAAGACGTGCAATTCTGGGCCCTGGGCTTGCCTCCCCCAGCGCGACCAGGGTGGGATGCACCTACCTTCATCCCCCGCTTCACGCCTCGGTGCCATAAAAAAGTCGGCCCCAAGGCCGACTCGCTGCACACCATGACAGGCTTCCCTTATTTGAGGTATTTGCCGTCAATCCCCACCTTGCCCGGGCCGTTCAACACCCAGACTCGCGCCGAGTAGGCGGGCACCTGGAAGCTCAGGCTGCCGTTGCTGACGCTCTGGCTCGCGCCGGTTACCGCGTCCCTGTAGGTGCCGTTCTTCAGGCCGCTCAGGCTTATCTGCTGGGCCGAGTTGGCCGCGAGGCCCACGGCGGCGTAGCTGCCTTGAGCGCTCAGGTCGCGCACGAAGCTGATGCCGCTCCCCCACTCGTTCACCTGGCTCATGGGCGCCTTCTGCAGGGCGGGCACCGCCTTGCGGATCTGGTTCAGGCGCTTGATGTGCTGATAGAGCGGGTGGCTCGGCGTGGCCGGGTTATCTAGTACGTCGCCGTAGTAGGCGCGACCGGTCTGATCCACCGTCATGGTGGCCCCGTCGATGTCTTGCGGCTTGCCGGCCTGGAACATCACCTCCTCCCCGTAGTAGAGGGTCGGGATGCCCCGCGCCGTCCAGAGCAGGTTGTAGGTCATGGCCGCATTGCCCTCTTCCCCGCCGTAGCGGTACTTGAAGTCGTTGTCCGGCCCCACGTCGTGGTTCTGGAAGAAGGTGATGAGCTTGGTGGCATCGCCATAGACCCAGTCCATCCCAAAGATCCCCCCCACCCCGCCAAAGCTCCCCTTGGTGACGTTGTCACGGAAGGTGGAGAAGAGGGAGAAGTCCAGCACCGAGAGGCCGGAATCACCCCCTGCGCGGGGATCCGCCGGGTTGGCCGTGGTGCGGGTATACCACCAGGGGCGGATCACCGCCGAGGCGTTGTCATTGGCCAGCTCAGAGCCCCAGCCGGTGCCCTTGACCAGGTTCTCGCCAAAGACGAACAGCCCCGGCTTGTGGGCCTGCCAATCGTGGACATAGGTCAGCAGCTCGTCCCGCTCGATGTGCTTCAAGGTATCGATGCGAATGGCGTCGACCCCCATGTCGAGGTACTGGTGGATGGCGCCGTTGAGGTAATCCTTGACGTTCTGGTTGCCGGTGGCGAGATCGATGCAATCCCCCGCCATGTGCTTGCGCTGCAGGGCGAGCGGGCTCTCCCAGTCGCCGCCTGACATGAAGCCGTCCAGGTGATACCAGCTGGGATCCAGGGTCTGGGCGTCGATGCCGAAGAAGCGGTTCGGGTTGTAGCCTGCGCTCGGCACTGTGGCGCCGGTCTTGGGGTCCACCAGGGGCTGGGTGCCCACCGGATCGGACTGGCAGCGGGCCTTGTACCAGTCGGGGGCCGCCGGGTTGTCGTCGTCACAGCGGTTGGCGCTGGCGTAGTCCCCGAGGTTGCCCTGATAGGGGCCGTTGTTGATGAGTCCCTGGCTGGAGCCTGCCGGCACGTAGTACTTGACCGGCAGGCGATCGATCCAGGTCTTCCCGCGCAGGCCGTACTGGCTCGAATGGTTGATCACCACATCCTGTATTACCTTGAGCCCCTTGGCGTGGGCAGCCTGGATGAACTCGCGATAACCGGCCCCCGGCGACTCCAGACGGGGATCGACCCGGTAGAAGTCGTAGGCGTGATAGCCGTGGTAGTCGAGGCCGGAGCGGTTCTCCACCGGCGGCGTCACCCAAATGGCGGTGAAGCCGAGATCCTTGATGTAGTCGAGCTTCTCGATGAGCCCCTTGAAGTCGCCACGCCAGTGAGGATCCCCCGCCTTGTAGCGGTCCCGATTGTAGTAGTTGTTGCTCCCATCCCCATCGTAGAAACGGGCGGTCAGCAGGAAGTAGATGCTCTCGGCGCGAAAATCGCCGCTCGCCACCGGGGTCTCGCCAATCTGATAGCTGAAGCTCTGCACCCCTTGATTGCCGCTGGCGTCGATGGCGAGGGTGCGGATCACCAGATCGGTGCCGCTGCCCTTGTCGCTGGCGAGAATGGCCTGACCGGCGTAGAGGGGGGATGCCGTGGTGGGGGTGCTGCCGTCCGTGGTGAAATGAACGGCGGGGGCGCTGTCGTTATCGTCGCTCACTCCCAGGGTGATGGACTGGCTATCCACATAGCTGCCCGGGGCCGGGGTGGCGGTCACAGTGGGCGCCTGATTGTCGGCGCCGGCGAGCGGTGCCGCCTCCAGCGTCTTGTCCTGGTTGTCGAAGCAGATGCGGTAACTGGTGTTGGCGCTCACCTTGTAGTCCTGGGCCGGGTAAGCCTCGGTCCAGTCCCCCTTGCGGTCAATCTTGAAGCGGGGGTTGCTGCTGCCAAAGGTCTGCTCGGTACAGAAGGTCACTCCATCCTCGCTGGTCATGGCGGTCAGACCCCAGTTGTTGGGGGTGCCGCGGAAATACCAGCTGCCGCCGGTCTGGGCGGCGGCAACCACCAGGCTCACGCTGCTGCTGCTCCTTGCCCCCTGATCGTCGGTGACCGTCAGGCCATAGGTGAAGGTGCCCGCCTGAGCTGTGTTGACGCTGATACTCTCCGTGGTCTCACCGCTGCTCCACAGATAGCTCGCTATCTGGCCGTCGGGATCCGTGGAGTCGCTGCCGCTCAAGGTCACGGCATCCCCCACAGCGACATTCAGGATGCCCCCCGGGGTGATGACAGCGATGGGGGGCTGGTTGTCGTCCCCGAGCGCCGTGATGCTGTAGACCTGGGTCTGGTCGTTGACCTGGAAGCGAACATTGCCGGTGCCACTCCAGAGGATGTCGCCGCCGCTGCGCTCGAGCACGCCATCGGCGTTGCTGTCGCCGAAGTTGATGGCCCAGTCCCCCGCCTGATCAAACTTGAGCCGCTGGTTGGTCTTGCCATCCATGTAGGCGTCGGCCTGCCACAGGTGATCCGCCACCAGCGTCATGGGCAGGCTGGCCCAGCCATTGAAGGTGCCGCGCACATTGAGCTGCGGCAGCGTGCTGGCAAACCCTGCGGCCTCGCAACTCGCCACCGCCGTGGTGGTGATGGCCTGGGTGCCGGCATGGATGCGGATCTGATAGGAGGTATTGGCAGTGACCGCGTAGTCGGCGCTCGGGTAGCTCTGCTGCCAGTTGCCGTATCGGTCGATTTTAAAGCGCGGGCCGCCGCTGGCGTCCCCGCTCACGAAGCGCTGGCAGGTATCAAAGTTGACGCCGTCCGTCGACGTCATGGCGGTCGCCGCCCATCCATTCGCGGTGCCCCGGAAGAACCATTCCGCCGCCGTGCTCGGCGCCGTGATCAGGGTTCCCAACAATCCGGCCGCGAGTATCCATCTAGCCATTGATAGTCCTTTATTTTCATTGTTTTGTGTGTGACGCCTGTGTACCCAGGCATTCCCCCATCCGCAACGTCCCGCCTTCGGATGAGCCCGACCAGTCTAGAGTCCCGAGTGACCGACTCATGGCCAACACGCGCAAAATGTGACCGATGTCGACCTCGCCATTGGCTGTATGTGATTGATAGCGCTTTCATTTCTTTGTATGGGAGTGAAGGGGAAGTCCCCCACCCGGAGGATATAGACGCGCCGCCCGTGGCGGTCACATCGGGGAACCTTATCAGCGCCTTTCCTACTGCTCTGGGCCGTTGCCATTGGGGACGCTTGCCGCCATGATGCAAGGCCCCTTGCCATCTCGGGCAGCAGGGCGGTTCATTCAGGGAGAGAAGATGAGAACATCGGATTACGTGCGGCTGCTGGCGCTGGCGGCCATCTGGGGCGCCAGCTTCCTGTTCATGCGCATCGCCGCGCCCGCCTTCGGCTCGGTCAACACCACCTTCCTGCGGGTCTTTTTCGCCCTGGTCGGGCTCGCCGCCATGCTGTTGCTGCTGCGCACTCCCATGTTGTTTCAGGGCAAGCTCAAGTCCATCATGGTGCTCGGCATCATCAACTCGGGCGTGCCCTTCCTGATGTACGCCATCGCCGCGCTCTGGCTGCCCGCCGGTTATTCCGCCATCCTCAACGCCACCACACCGCTGATGGGGGCCCTCATCGGCTTCTCCTTCTTCAACGAGACGCTGACCTTGCGCAAGTGGAGCGGCGTCATGCTGGGGCTGATGGGCATAGGGCTCATCACCACTACGGGGGAGGTCGACCTGAGCGGTCAGCTGGCCATCGGCGTGCTGGCCTGCCTCATCGCCACCGCCTGCTATGGCTGCGCCGGCTTCCTCACCCGGCGCTGGATCAGTGAGCGGGGGGGCCTCGACGCCAAGCTGGTGGCCTTTGGCAGCCAGCTCGGTGCCTGCCTCTTCCTGCTTCCCTTCTTCGGCTACACCCTGGTGACAGGCCCCACCGTCAACTGGGCCCAGCCTGACGTCTGGGCCAGCGTGCTGGCGGTCGGCTTCATCTGCACCGCCCTCGCCTATCTGATCTACTTCAGGCTGATCGCCGATATCGGGCCCCTGCGCTCCCTGACGGTCACCTTCCTGATCCCGCCCTTTGGCATACTGTGGGGCTATCTGGTGCTCGGCGAGACCCTCACCGGCGGCTTCGTGGCGGGCGGCGCCATCGTCTGTCTCGCGGTCTGGCTGGTGGTGAGCCCGAGCAAAGCCGCCAAACCGGCCAAGGCGCAGCCACAGAGCTAACTGCCGTCTGCCGGACCCCATGGCTCGGCGTCTGACACAGCCAAACTGGTGCCAGATGCCGCTGCTGCCACAGACACGGACTCGGCGGATGGGCTGAACTGGGGTAAGATATGCCCCATCGTTTTCTCCCCGCCCCGGCGGACACAGCAGCAGGGCCAGCCTTGAACCACCTCGACGAATCCAGCCAGAGCAGGCAGCAGCAAATCTTCACCGTCACCCGCCTCAACAGCGCCGTGCGCATGATACTGGAGCAGGATCTGGGGCTGGTGTGGCTGACTGGGGAGCTTTCCAACCTGGCGATGCCAAGCTCGGGCCACTGGTACTTCTCCCTCAAGGACATCTCAGCCCAGGTGCGCTGCGCCATGTTCAAGGGCAACAACCGCCGAGTGCCGTTCCGGCCGCAAGATGGCATGCAGGTGCTGGTGCAGGCGCGGGTCTCCCTCTATGAGCCCCGGGGCGACTACCAGCTCATCATCGAATCCATGCAACCCGCCGGGGACGGCATGCTGGCCCTGCGCTTCGAGGAGCTCAAGCGCCGCCTCGGCGCCGAGGGGCTGTTCGACGAGGGCCGCAAGCGCCCGCTCCCCCGCGAGCCGCGCGCCGTGGGGCTGGTCACCTCGGCCACCGGCGCCGCCCTGCACGACATGCTGACGGTGCTGGGGCGCCGCGCCCCGGATCTCCCGGTCTTCATCTATCCGACTCAGGTGCAGGGCAGCGCCGCCATCGGCCAGATCGTCGCGGCCATCACTCTTGCCAACCGCCGCGCCGAGGTGGATGTGCTCATCGTCGGGCGCGGCGGCGGATCGCTGGAAGATCTCTGGTGCTTCAACGAGGAGGCGGTGGCCCGCGCCATTGCCCACTCCACCATTCCGGTGGTGAGCGCCGTGGGCCACGAGGTGGACGTCACCATCAGCGACTTCGCCGCTGATCTGCGCGCCCCCACCCCCTCCGCCGCCGCCGAGCTGGTAGCACCGGACAGGAGCGCCCGCGCCCAGCGCCTGGTGCATCTCAAGCAGCGCCTGGTGCAGGCCATCTCCCGGCGCCAGACCGCCGCCCGCCACGGCTTCGTGCTGCTGCAAAAGCGGCTCGACCATCAGGACCCCAAGCGCCGACTGGAGCAGCAGTCCCAGCGTCTGGACGAGTTGTCCGGCCGCCTGCAGCAACTGCTCAATCTGCGCCTGCATCAGGGGGAGCGGCGCCTTGCAAACCTAGAACTGCGCTTGCAGGCCAGGAGCCCGGAAAAACTGCTGGCCGCTGGCAAGCGTCGTCACCAGCTGGCACAAGAGCGGCTCCATACCCTGATGAACAAGCGCCAGGATCTCGCCGCCCACCGCCTCGCCATGCTGAGTGCGCGCCTCGACGGGATAAGCCCGCTGGCCACCCTGGGGCGGGGTTACTCCATCACCCGTACCCCCAGTGGCGAGGTCATCAGCCGCGCCGCCCAGGTGAGCCCGGGCCAGCAACTGGTCACCACGCTCGCCGAGGGCAGCCTGCGGGTGCGGGTGGAGGAAGTGCACAATCCATGACGAAAAGGGGCCTTCAAGCGGCCCCCTTTCCTTTCTCGTTTTGCTCCCTGCCCACTACACCCGCGAGTGATGCCGGGCCCCGCCCGGATGAGCGGCGAGGGTTGCCGCCTCCCCTCCCATGGGATTTGACTGCAGATACTCGAACAGACCCGCCTGCAGATTGACGTTCCAGAAGCGCCCCGCCAGGGTCAGCGCCAGTGTCTCCCCGGTCAGCTCGGCCAGGCCGTGCTGTTGCCAGCGTTCAAAGAGCGGCAACAGATGCGTCCGCAAGGAGGACGGCAAGCGCCCGAGGGCCAGCCAGCCGGTATCGAGGCCACCGCGCAGCAGGCCATCGACGGGCGCGTTGGGGTTGGGCCTCATCACCATGCCGGGGGCACGCAGACCGGCCGCCAGCGCCTCGTGCCAGGCTGCCAGATCCCGGCCATACATGAGACCGTGGCCATGGATGTTGCCCCCCGCCCCCGCGCCGAAGGGGAGGATCTCGGCGCCGCGCTTGGCCATCTGGTTGTAGCGGCTCTGCTCGGCGTCGCTGCGCCGCCAGTGGCTGCAGGAGAGCCGCTGCCAGCCCCCCTGCTCCAGGGTGTGGGCGCCATAGGCATACATGGCCGCCCGCTGCTGGCCATCGGCGCACCAGCCGAGCCGGCCCTTCTCCTGCGCCCGATCCAGATTGGTGCCCTGCATGGAGATGAGCTGGTAGAGATCCACCCCGTGCACACCGCTGGCCATCACGTCCGCGATGTCCTGGCGCCACAGGGCATCATCCTGCCCCGGCAGGCCGAAGATGAGATCCGCCACTATGACGGCTGCGTCATCCCGGGTCAGCTCCCCCAGCCGGGCGAGCAGTGTCTCCCTGTCGTCGAAACGGGCCGCCTGCTGGCGTACCTCTGTGTTGAAGCTCTGCACCCCGAACGAGAAGCGGTTGAAGCCCCCCGCCAGGGCCGTCTGCCACTTCTCATCATCAAAACCGTTGAGCCGCCCCTCCAGGGTCAGTTCCGCATCCGGGGTCAAGGGGAAGGTGCGAATGGCCCTGGCCAGTCGCCCCAGATCCGCCGCCGCCATGTCGGTCGGGGTGCCGCCCCCCACGTAGATGGCCGAGAAGGGGCGGCTCTGGCCAAAGGGCGACTCGGCGGCCCGTTGCAGGTCGTCGCACAGGGCCGCCATGTAATGGCTCATGCGCGCCGGGTTGGCGCCGTTTTCGAAGAAGTTGCAGAAGCTGCAGCGCTTGCGGCAGAAGGGAACATGAATATAGATCGCCCGCTCCTGAGCCTCGCTCGGCCGCTGCCACCAGGCTCGCCAGCCGTGGTCGTCCAGCGTCAAGGGGGCTGCGCCGCCCCGGCTGGCATGGGCCGAGGTCTTGGTACCAAAGGCGAACTTCAGGGGATCCGGGGTGGCGAGCCCCGTCATGGTCGGGGTGAATAGTGGCGTCATCACTGGCAGGTTACCGTCTGGAAATAATGCAAATGATAACGAATATCAGTTGAGCTCCGTGTTGTGCTGGATCAAGTCAGGGACATTGAGAGGGCGTCATCGCCCCCGCTATCTGGGTACGAGAGAGCATGTAAAGCGAGAGCACGCAGCAGGAGTGGCAGGAAGAGAGCCACTCTCCGGCGGGAGAGTGGTGGCACACACGCATTCGGGCTAACGAACGAAGGGATCCGGAAAACCGGATGATAGCAGTTGATGCAGGGCGTTGGCCGATCAGCCGTTGTCTATGATGATGGCGACCCGGCGGTTCTCCGCCCGCCCGGCGGCGGTGCCGTTATCGGCGATGGGCGCCTCTTCCCCGCGTCCACGGATGTCCAGGTTGGCCGCAGGCATGCCCACAGATGCCAGCACCTCGGCCACGGACTGGGCCCGTTTCAACGAGAGCTGCTGGTTGTAGGCCGCCTCGCCGGTGGAGTCGGTGTGACCGTCCACCCGGGCCCGGTTCAGACCCACCTCAATCAGGGCCCTGCCCAAGGCTTCCACCACCTGGCGGGTGCCGGGATTGAGAGCCCCAACGTTGTTGGCAAAGAGCACCTTGTTGGAGATATCCAGGGTCCAGCCCTCGTCGGTCAGGTGAAACCCCTGCTCCTTGAGTGCGGCGATCTGCTGCTCGGTGAGGCCCTTGGGCGCGCTCTGGCAAGCCGCCAGACCACCGAGCAAGAGCGCGAACAGACCCGCTCTCATCAGGTTGAAAAAAGTCATTGTTCTCGTCCTTTCATTATTTTCAATTTCAAGTGGTTGTCTTATGGTCTCCGGTACCCTCCCTGCGTTGTCGTTTGGATTCATACATGGCACCGTCGGCGAATTGCAACAGGGCTTCTGCCGTCCCCCCCTGTTCGGGGTAGAGGGCGGAGCCGACGCTCACCCCTATCTGCAGATGGCGGCCATCGCTCAAGACCACAGGAGTGGTCATCGCCTGCTGGATCCGCATCATCACCTCGTGTACCTCACTCTCCTGATGCACCGGAGAGAGCAGGATGACAAATTCATCCCCTCCCAATCGACACACCAGATCCATGGGCCTGAGCTGATGCTGCACCCGCCGCGCCAGCGCGATGAGCACCTCGTCACCTATGGCATGGCCCAGGTTGTCATTGATCTGCTTGAAACGGTCGCAATCCAGATAGAGCAGGGCAAACCGCTCATGCCGGGTGTGTCCTGCCTGAATGGCTTGCTCCAGCCGCGCCTCGAACAGCGCCCGGTTGGGCAGACCGGTGAGAGGGTCATGGGTCGCCTGGTGCAGCAGGCTGGCATTCTCCCGCTTCTGGTGAGCCTGCCAGGCCTCCAGCTCGTCGAGCAGGGAATTGAAGTCTTCCCCGAGCGCGTGCAGTTCGGCGATGTTGGCCGCCGGTACTCGCTGCTTGAGAGCACGCTGGCGGCTGACGTTGTAGGCAACCTCGGTCAGGGCCTTGAGGGGTGCCGTGATGGAACGCTGCATCCGGCGCGCCACATAGAGCGCCCCCAGGATGCTGAGCAACAGGCACACCAGGGTCGCCATCAGGGTCTGCAAGAGAAAGCGCAACAGGTATTGTCCGTGACCGACCAGGTGGACCCGGGCAATCTCCTTGTTCTCCCGCACCATGGAGAGCTCCACCGGCCCCGGCAGGATCAAGCGGGCCAACTGCTGTTCCAGGCTGGTCCAGGGGGTCGTGATGTCCCGCCGCCAGCTCGCCAGCACCTGACCGTCGGGCAGCAGAATACTGGCGCTGGCGATGTCCTCCCGGGAGGTGATAGTCTCCAGGGCATCCTTGGCCGCATCCTTGTCATCG
Source organism: Aeromonas sp. sif0611 (assembly GCF_019218845.1). Lineage (NCBI taxonomy): Bacteria > Pseudomonadati > Pseudomonadota > Gammaproteobacteria > Aeromonadales > Aeromonadaceae > Aeromonas > Aeromonas sp. sif0611. The sequence continues at coordinate 317,438 of NZ_JAHUWU010000001.1, forward strand.
AACACCACGGCCGCCTCCGTGGTGTAGCTGATGGCACGCGCCACCAGCTTGAGGTTGTGATCCGCATAGAGGCGCAGGGCCAGCAGCGCCGTGATGGTCAGGAAGAGGCCCGCCATGCAGACGGCGGTCAGGGAGATCATCATGTGGGTACGCCCCAGGCTCTGTCGCAGCGTGAGTCGAGGGTTTGCGTGATTGATTGTCATCGCGCGTCCTCATCCGCCCTGGCGAGCTTCAGCACGGCCGGGTGCACCCGCACGCCGCTGCGGGCCAGCGCATCCAGGTTGACCCGAAAGCGCACCCGCTCCCCTGCCTGCAGACAGAACACCGCATCGGCGATGCACTCGCGGCTCTGCTCGCTGATGCTGAGGATGGCGTGACCATGCAGACGCTCGAACAGGGCGAGGCGTTGCTCGGGGGTCAGCACTCCCAGATAGATCACATCGCAGCGCCGAAACAACGCCTCGTCGTCGAGCTCGTAGCGATGCACATCGACCGGGCGACCATTGGCCTGTTGTCTGATGGTCAGCAGCGACGCCGCATATGCCGTGGGCGCGGCGACACAGAGCCGCAGTGTGGCAGGCTCGCTGGGCCAACGGGTGTAGCTGAGGATATCGAGCACGGTTTGACGCACCATGTCGCTGCGGATCTCGGCCGAGGTCGCGGCCATCGCCACGTTGGCCAGTGCCAGCATGCAACACAGTGGCAGCAACCACATGGAAATCCGGATGAAACAAAACAACTGCATGATGCCCGCGCTTAAATCCACGTCGGTACCGGGATGGGCCGACGCCCATGAAGGGAGTGCCAGAGAGGAGTCGCACCGAGCTTACCAGCCGCGCGGCGGCTCCCCATCCGGACACACACCGGCTGCGTCATCTGGCGTCGCAGCGATGGCGGCCGCCCACACCAGGAGGGGCGTCCTGGGTGCACACCGCCTTCGGAGTTACTTTTTACCAATCCCGTATTCGCGCAGCTTATTGGCGATGGCGGTGTGGGAGACCCCGAGCCGCTTGGCCAGTTGGCGGGTAGAGGGGAAGGCCGGGTAGAGCCGCTCCAGCAGCCGGCTCTCGAAGCGCTTCACCGCCTCGTCGAGCCCCCCTTCGAACCACTCGTCGATGAGCGGCATGGCATCCGCCGCCACCGGCAAGTCAACGTGCTCGGGGCCGAGTTCGTCCCCTTCCAGCAGGGTCATGGCCCGGTAGAGGCAGTTGCGCAGCTGGCGCACGTTGCCGGGCCAGCGGTAGGCGGTCAGGTATTCTGCCATGTTGCGGGTAAAGCGCGGGCGCGGGCGCTGCAACTCGATCGCGAAGCGGGAGACGAACTGCTGGGCCAGCGCCATGATGTCCGCCTTGCGCTCGCGCAGCGGCGGCAGCGCCAGACTCAGCACATTGAGGCGGTAGTAGAGATCTTCCCGGAACTTGCCCTCGTGCACCAGATCCAGCAACTGCTTCTGGGTGGTGCAGATGAAGCGCACGTTGACCCTCACCTCCTGCTCGTCCCCGACCCGGCGAAAGACCCCGTCTTGCAGCACCCGCAGGAACTTGGTCTGCAGATGGGGGGACATGTCGCCGATCTCGTCCAGCATCAGGGTGCCGCCGCTCGCCAGCTCCAGCACCCCGCGCTTGCCCTCGGTGTTGTTGCCAAAGGCGCCGGGGGCGTAGCCAAACAGCTCGCTCTCGGCCACGTTGTCCGGCATGGCGGCGCAGTTCAGAGCCATGAAGGGGTGGCTGGATCTCAGGCTGGCGCCATGGCAGGCACGGGCCAGCAGCTCCTTGCCGGTGCCGGTCTCGCCGACGATGAGCAGGGGGGCATCCTGCATTGCGAGTTTCGCGGCCTGGGCCAGCACCTCTTTCATCTTCTGGCTCTCGGCCTGCAGGTGTTCGAAGCCTCCCACCTCCACCGCATGGAGCGCGCTGAAGTGCATGCCGACCCGGCGGGCGGATTTGAGCACCACCACGGCGCCGGCCAAGGCTTGCTTGCCCTTCTCTTCTGCCACGAACAGCGGCATCAGATCGCCGAGGTACTCCTCACCGCCGAGGCTGAGTTTGCAGGTCTGGGGCTTGATCTCGCTCGCCTCCAGCCAGCGGGCGAAGGAGAAACCCTTGACCAGGGAGGCGAGCGCCACCCCGCGCACCTCTTCCGGCGGCAGCGCCAGGGTCGTGAGGGCGGCCTGGTTGGCCTGGGTCACCCGTCCCTTGCTGTCGAGGGAGAAGACCAGATCCGGCAGCGCCTTGAGCAGGGCCTCTATCTCGTGATGCTCTCGCTCGGAGGGCATGTAGGGGATGGTCTTGACGTCATAGACGCCGGGAATGCGGCGGATCTCCGGCATCAGATGCTGGAAATCGCGAAACTCCAGCTCGGGGAAATTGAGATAGATGATGCCTGAGGTATCGATTTCGATGCCGCGCAGATCGATGTTGTGCTCCACCAGTCGGTCGAGCAGTTCCCGGGTCAGGCCCAGACGGTCTTCACAGCTGACTTCAAGACGCATTCGGCACACACTTCCTAGCTAACATTCTGAATAGCCGGATGATACAGACTCGATCCCGCCAGTGCGAGCGCTCCCCCATAAAAATGCGGGCCTGCCCCGTTTTCACCGGGCAGCCCCTCTCAATGGGGATGCAGAGGCGCGGAATCTCAGCTCAGCAGCTCGTCGGTACGTGCCGCCATGATGAAGTCATTGCGGTGCAGGCCGCCTATCTTGTGGGTCCACCAGCTCACTGTCACCTTGCCCCACTCGGTCAGGATCGCCGGGTGGTGGAACTCGGCCTCCGCCAGCTCCCCCAACCGGTTGGTGAAGGCCAGCGCCTCCTTGAAGTTGCGAAAGGCAAATTCGCGCCTCAGTTGCAGCTCGCCGTTCACCACCAGGGGCTGCCAGTCGGGGATGGCGTGCATCAGCTCGCTCAGCTCCTGCTCGGTCACCCTGGGGGCATCGGCGCGGCACGCTTCGCACCGTTGGGTTGCCAGTTCAGACATTCGGGACTCCTTTCATCAATCATGTTGTGGAATGGGTTGAAAACGGGTTCAGCTCGCCTGCCGGCCAGGGGCCGGGGAAAAACGGGGCGGACGCAGGCCGAGGCGACGGGCCTCGGCCACCGCCGCCATGATCTCCTGTGGCCCCAGACGGTAGAGACACGCCAGGTTCGGCAACACGAAATAGGTGGGCTGCATGATGTCGATGCGATAAGGAGTGCGCAGCACCTCCAGCAGATCGAAGGGTTGCAGCACCGGCTGCCCGGAAAGCGCATAGGCGGTCTCGCCGATGGAGGAGAGGATGCCGCCGCCGTAGATGCGCAGGTCATCGCCCTCCTGCACCAGCCCGAACTCCACGGTGAACCAGTAGAGCCGCGCCAGATAGACCCTATCCTCCTTGCTGGCGTTGAGTCCGAGCTGGCCATAGAGGTGGGTGAAGTGGGCAAAGGCGGGGTTGGTCAGCATGGCGCAGTGGCCGAAGATCTCGTGGAAGATATCGGGCTCCTGCAGGTAGTCGAGCTCGTCACGGCGGCGGATGAAGGTGGCCACCGGAAACTGGCGATCAGCGAGCAGGGCAAAGAAGCGATCGAAGGATATGAGGGCAGGCACGGCGGCCACCGACCAGCCGGTGACGGGGGTCAGGGCGGCGTTGATCTCCCCCAGTTGCGGGATGCGATCCCGAGGCAGTGCGAGCCGAGCCAGCCCCGCCCGGTATGCGTCGCAGGCCTTGCCCTCGAGCGCCGCGAGCTGGCGCGCGATCAGGATCTGCCAGGTCCCCTGCTCTTCCTCCGAGTAGTGGATGACGCCCTGCTCGTCCGGTTGGTGTGCTGTGTAGCTACTTGCCATGATCCCTGCCATCTCCCGCCCCTAGAGGCTCCTTGTCGTTGCTCTTCAGGATCACTGTAACGGCTTGCCCAGCAAAAAAGCAGCCGACCCCGAGGTCGGCTGCCTGCCACAGATGTAAATAATTTGTGACATCCAGATCTGCTTTCCCGGGGCGCTGTGGTGGCGCAAATAGCCCGCACATGGAGAGATCAAGCAGGGTGATCCCCGCCCTTGAATGGCACTATGACTTGCGAAGATAGCCCGCCAGCTGGCCGACAAGCCGCTTGCGCAGCTCCCCGAGCCTGGGTTTCTCGTCCGCACACCAGGGCAGCGGGCGGCACGCCTCTATGGTGCGCAGCCCAAGGCGAGCGGTGAGCAGGCCGGCCCCCGCCCCTTGCGCCGCACGGGCGGAGAGCTTGGCGGTCAGCTCAGCCCCCAGCAGATCCATCCCCACCTCGGTCACCAGCTCGGTGGCGCCAGCATAAAGCATGTTGCGAAACACCTGACGGATGAGGCGAATGCGGCTCCAGTAGCCGAGCTCGATGGCGTAGACATCGGCGATGTCCTCGATCATCCGCAGGTTGCGCCAGAGCATCAGCATCATGTCGACGGTGGCGAGCGGGCTCAGGGCTACCAGCACGGCGGCCTCCCCCGACCACTTGGCGACCCGGGCCTGGGCGAGTTTATCCCGCTCCCCCAGCACCAGCTGGCTGTAGAGGGTCAGCACCTCCCGATCGCTGTGGCTCTCGTCGAGCTGGGCCAGCCAGTTGTTATATCCCTCCCGCCCCTTGTCGCCGCTCTTTTCGGCCAGGGCCTCGCAGAATGCCTGCCCCTGCCCCACCCCCTGATGGGCGAGCAGATCTTCGGCCCTTGAGCGCACATCCTGGCGCCGCTTGAGGGTGCGCAGCCGCAGCCACTCGCGCCCGACCACGCCGGCCGTGCCTACCGCCACCAGGCCCGAAGCCAGCAGCCAGGCGCCGCCCCAGAGCGGGGTGGTGAGAAACTGGTCGTAGAGAAAGGCGCCAAACTGGCCCAGGGAGAGCAGACCGACCGCCCCCAACCCCCAGGCCAGCAGGCGATGACGACGGCGAGGCCTGACAGTGAGCGCGGGTTCGACCTCGGTGAGCTCGTCCAGCGCCTCGAGTCGCTCGAAGCTCTCCTCTTCCAGCCGCTGGGCCGGTGCCGGGGGCGGCGTCTCGCTCGCCACCGACAGGGTCGGCTCCAGGATCACCTTGCCTTGCAGCGGCACCTTCTGTGTTGTCTGATCGTTCATTTTGTTGTCTGCTCCTTGGTGCGGCGCCGGTTATTCGAGGTGATCCCCGAGCAAGAACTCCAGTGCCGCGTCCAACCGGATATGGGGCAGCGCCTGATGGGCGCTCATGGGCAGCGGGCGAAATGCCTGAAAATCGAAGCCCTGGGTGCTCCACCACTGAGCGGGTGGAATATGGGGTGGCACCTCCCCCGGGAAGAGCAAGAGCGGCTCCCCGGCGAGACTGGTGCCGCGAATGGCCGGGAACTCGCGACCATTGGCGACCCCCTTGCCCACCTCGGTGGCCTTGATGGCGGCCAGCGCCAGGCATTCGGTCTCTATCCCCTCGAAGCGGGCCTGACCCCGGCCGCTGCTCACCAGATGCTGGAGCAGGGAGACCAGGGGCCCGTGCTGCTCCGGGGTGACGTGATCGGCCTTGCTCGCCACGAACAACAGCTTGTCGATGCGTGGAGAGAACAGCCGGCGCCACCAGTTGCTCTTGCCATAGGCGAAGCTCTCCATGATGCGGTCGATGGCCTGCTGCATGTCGCCAAAGCTGGCGGCCCCGGCGTTGAGGGGCGCCAGGCAGTCCACCAGCACTATCTGGCGATCGAAGCCTGCGAAGTGCTGCTCGTAAAAGCCTTGCACCAGATGCTGCTTGTACTGCTCGAATCGCTGCTTGAAGGTGGCGTAGAGGGTGCCATCGGCGGGCTCCCGGGCTGGCTTGTCCCACACCCAGGGCACGAATTGCAGCAGCGGCGCCCCGGCATACTCCCCCGGCAGCACGAAACGGCCCGGCTGGATGAGGTGCAGCCCGAGCTCCTGCTTGCAGGCATGCAGATAGTCGGTGTAACGTGCCGCCAACTCGCTCGCCGGCCGCTCCTCGAAGGCTTGCTCGGCCTGCCAGCCGGGGGCCAGCCAGTCGGCGGCCAGGGCCTGCAGCTCGGGGCGACGCAACTGGGTTGCCACCTGCTCGCTCCACTGCTCGTAGCTCAGATCCAGCAGCGGCAAGTCCAGCAGCCACTCGCCTGGGTAGTCCACCAGATCCACATAGAGGGTGGAGATCTCCCCCAGGTGCCGGCGCAAGGGATGGCGGGTGCGGTAGCGGATTTCCAGGCGCACTTCGGCCACCCCACGGGTCGGCTCTGGCCAGGCGGGGGGATCACCAAACAGGGCATCGAGGCCCCGCTCGTAGGGAAAGGTGGGGATGTGAGCGTTTTGCTGGGGAACCCGGCGGGCGCCGAGGATCCGCCCCTGACGATGGGCATCCCACAGGGGTAGACGGCCGTCGATGGCGGCGTGCTCCAGCTGGTTCACCAGCGCCGTGATGAAGGCAGTCTTGCCGCTGCGCGACAGGCCGGTGACCGCCAGCCGGATGTGGCGATCCCGAGCCCGGTTCACCACCTCAAAGGCCTTGTGCTGCAGCACAGACCATGACTGTTCGAGTTTGTTGCGTATCAAGGCGGGTCTTTTTCTCCTGTCACAGCCGAACCATGAGGATAAGGGCCGGGGCCATGGCCCCGCAGCCCTTGCGGCACTTACAGCCTGCTGAACTCGCGCTGCAGGGTGAACTCCTTGGAGGTCACCAGCTTCTCGAGGCGCTGCACCCTAGGCTCGAGCGCGTCGAGCTCCTGGGCGATGCGACCGAGCGCCTGATGGGGAGTGACACCGGCCTGCCAGCTGCGCGCCTTCATGCGCACCTCGGCAAAATCGGCATCCTCCTGGGCGTAGAGGGTAACTGGCTTCTTGTCGAGCAGAAACCAGGCGGCAACGTAGGCGGTGAAGGTGATGAAACCGGCGAAGATGAGGCCGCTGATGGCCAGCAGCCGCACTATCCAGGTCTCCACTCCGAAGTAGTCGGCAAGGCCGGCGCAGACGCCGGCTATCTTGCCGCGCTGGGGATCACGATAGAGGTTGCGCCCCTCTTTGCTCCACTGTGTCATACCTTGTTCCTCCAGCCCGGCACTTCCGCATCCAGAATCGACTCCAGGGCGCCGACCCGCTCCTGCATCTTCTCGGCACGCACCAGCAGCCCCTGCAGCTGTTCACGCTCGTCATCGGCAAGACCGGCGCCAATGCGTCCCTTTGCGCGGTAGTGCAGCACCAGCCAGATGGGGGCCACCACCACCATGAAGACCACCATGGGAACCATCAATACACCCAGCAGATCTTCCATCTGTTACTCCCCCTGTTTCGGCGTGGTATCACCTTGACCCAGCTTCTGGCGCATGGCCTCGAGCTCTTTGCTGATCTGATCGTCCGCTTCCAGCTCGGCAAACTGCTGGGCCAGGGCCTTGTCGGACTGTCCCAGATCGGCACGGGCTTCCATCTCGTCGATGCGACGCTCCATGCGCTCGAACTTGCTGACCACGGCCTGGCTGTCGCCACGGGCCACCTGGCTTTGCACGTTCAGGCGGCTGCTGGCCGCTTCGCTGCGAATGGCCATCGCCTTCTGGCGGGCACGGGCGTCTTCGAGCTTGGCTTCCAGCTGGCGGATCTCGTCGCCCAGCTTGTCGATGCCGCTGTCCACAGCCTGCTGCTCGCGATAGAGCGCCTCGGCCAGCTCGCTCTGCTTGTTCTTCTCTATGAGGGCGGCACGGGCCAGATCCTCGCGCCCCTTGGTCAGGGCCAGCTCGGCCTTGGCCTGCCATTCGTTCACCCGCTCCTGATGGCGGCTGACCTGACGGCCGATCTCTTTCTGGTTGGCGAGGAAGCGGGCCAGGTTGGAGCGCTCCTTCACCAGTTCATCTTCCATCTCCTGGATGATCAGGCGCACCATCTTCTGGGGATCCTCGGCCTTGTCGAGCAGGGACGTCAGATTGGAATTGATGATGTCGGCCAGGCGGGAAAAAATACTCATGGTTCTACTCCTGTGATGGGCATTGGGTTGTTTCTCCATTGACAATGGCAACTTGTGTGCCAATCTGGAACAATAATTAACTTGTTGATTTATATGGGCACTCTCCATGAGTTTCAAGATGCCCGGAACAAGAGATGATAAAAATAACCAACTTTTGGTAAGATTAACCAGATTTTTCAACGAACAGGGATCAGGATGACCACGGCCACGGAAAGTCTGTTGGGTGAGTCCAACGCGTTTCTAGAAATCATCGAGCAGACCTCGCGACTCGCCCCCCTGCGCAAACCTGTGCTTATTATCGGCGAGCGGGGGACCGGCAAGGAGCTCATCGCCCACCGCCTACATTATCTCTCGGATCGCTGGGATCAAAGCTTTGTCACCATCAACTGCGCCACCTTGAGCGAGAGCCTGCTGGAAACCGAGCTGTTCGGCCACGAGGCGGGCTCCTTCACCGGCGCCGCCAAGCGTCATCAGGGCCGGTTCGAACGAGCCGATGGCGGCACCCTGTTCCTCGACGAGCTGGCCACCACCAGCGCCCGGGTGCAGGAGAAGCTGCTGCGGGTCATCGAGTACGGTGAATTCGAGCGCGTCGGCGGTGCCAAGGCGCTCAAGGTAGATGTGCGCCTGGTGTGCGCCACCAACGAGGATCTGCCGCAGCTGGCGGCCCGGGGACAGTTTCGTCACGATCTGCTGGACCGGCTGGCCTTCGACGTCATCACCCTGCCCCCGCTGCGGGAGCGACGGGAGGACATACTGATGCTGGCGGAGCACTTCGCCCACGGCATGACCCGGGAGCTGGGGTATCCGCTGTTTGCCGGCTTCTCCCGCAAGGCGACCCAGTTGTTGCAAGACTACCCCTGGCCCGGCAACGTGCGGGAGCTCAAGAACGTGGTGGAGCGCAGCCTGTATCGTCAGGGTAATCCGCAGTTGCCGCTCTCTGAGCTGGTGATCAACCCCTTCGACTCCCCCTGGCGCCCCCGGACCGGCACCCCGTCCCCGGTCGCCAGCGAGGCGGCCTCGACAAGCGGCCCCCAGGCCATCAGCCTGCCGCTGGATCTCAAGGGAGTGGTCGCGGAATACGAGATTAATTTACTCAAGCAAGCGATGCAGCAATCCCAGTATAATCAGCGCAAAGCCGCCCAATTGCTGACCCTGAGCTACCACCAGTTCAGGGGCATGCTGCGTAAATACCAGCTGCTCGACGGGGATGACAACAATGGCAATGCGGACAACGACTGACCCCGAGCCATCCCCCTTCAGGAGCCAATGCCAGCTGCTCGAGGGAATTGACGAACGGGATGTTCGCACATCCCGATGGGAGTCCCTGCCCGGCAGGATCCCGCAACGCGCTCGCCCTCTGGCGGGCAACTCTGTCTGAAAACATGGTTCCAACATGAGAATGCTCACACCACTGCTGCTCGGTCTCCTGGTACTGGTCACCGGCTGTCAGAAACAAGACGATGCCTCCAGGACCGGGCTCATCTATTGTGCCGACGGGGCGCCCAGATCCTTCAACCCGCAGCTTGCCAATGCCGAGGCGACCCTGGATGCCAGCGCCCGCCCGCTCTACGATCGCCTGCTCGAGGTCAATGCCAATACCCTCAGCATCGAGGGGGGCCTCGCCACCCACTGGCGCAGCAGCGAAGATGGCCTCTCCTATACCCTGACCCTGCGCAAGGGCGTGACCTTCCATCACACCCCCTGGTTCAATCCGACACGCCATTTCAACGCCGACGACGTGTTGTTCACCTATCATCGCCTGCTGGACGAACAGCATCCCTTCCACCGCATCTCGGGTGGCGAGTACCCCTATTTTCACAGCCTGGGGCTGACCAGCCTCATCAAGCGGGTCTACAAGAAGGGCCCCCATGAGGTGGTGTTCGAGCTGAACCGGCCGGATGCCTCCTTCCTCGCGACCCTGGCCAGCGACTACGCCATCGTGCTCTCGGCCGAATATGGCGAGCAGATGGACAAGGCCGGCACCCCCGAGCTGCTGGACAGCCAACCCATCGGTACCGGGCCCTTCAGCTTCAAGGAGTACCGTCACAACGAGTTCGTGCGCTACCTGCGCCACCCCGGCTACTGGGGCGGCGAGGCGAAGATTGAGCAGCTCATCTACGACATCACCCCCAAGTCGTCCAAGCGGCTCGCCAAGCTGTTGACCGGCGAGTGTGACGTGATGAGCACCCCCTCCGCCAGCCAGCTGTCGGTGATCGACAGGGACGCTCACCTCAACCTGTCGGTACAGTCGGGCATGAACGTCGCCTTCCTCGCCCTCAACACCCGCAAGGCCCCCTTCAACAAGGTGCAGGTGCGCCAGGCGCTGGCCAGCGCCATCAACGTGCAAAACCTGCTTCAGGCGGTCTATTTCGAGACCGGCCAGCCTGCCGCCAGCCTGCTGCCGCCGCTCTCCTGGGGCTACAACCCCTCCCTGACCCAGCGCAAGCCAGACCTGACGCTCGCCCGTCAGCTGCTCAGGGATGCCGGCTACCCGAACGGGTTCGAGATGCAGGTACTGGTGCAGCCCGGTGCCCGCCCTTACAACCCGGACGGCCTCAAGACCGCCCAGCTGATGCGCAGCGATCTCGCCAAGATAGGGGTGAAGCTCAAGATAGTGCAGCAGGCCTGGCCGGTCATCGAGACCCGGCTCGCCAAGGGACAATATGACAGCCTGCTCTCCGGCTGGATCGCCGACAACGCGGACCCGGACAACTTCTTCCGCCAGTTGCTGAGCTGCGCCGCCGTCGAGCGGGGCAACAACTACAGCCGCTGGTGCAGCCCCGCCTTCGATCAACTGCTGGACGATGCGGTAACCACCCCGCAACTCGCGTTCCGCTTGCGCAACTATTACTATGCCCAGTCGCTGCTCAACGAACAGTTGCCGCTCATCCCGCTGGCCCATGCCCTGCGCACCCAGGTGAGCCGCAGCGACATCCAGGGGCTGACCCTCATGCCCTTTGGCGGCACCACCTTCAACCAGGCCCATCGGGAGTGAACATGGCTGACATCCATCCCACAGGTGGCATCTGGCCTCCCTTCCCATCGACGCAGCCCGGCACGGAGGCATAAGCATGTTTTTTTATATTCTGCGCCGCATCACCCTGCTGGTGATCACCCTGCTGGTGCTGACGCTGGGGGCCTACCTGCTGGAGTTTCGCCTCATCGGCCAGGTGCTGGACTTCTGGCACGGCTACCCGGACTTCCTGCAGCGCATCGTCGAAGGGGATTTCGGCCTCTCCAGCGTCTCCGGCCTGCCGGTGCTGGACGAGATCCGCCACTACTTCCCGGCGACCCTGACCCTCTGTCTCGCGGCCTTTGCCATCTCGCTGCTGGTGGGGATCCCGCTCGGGACCCTGGCGGCCCTCTATCAAGGGCGCGGCCTGGATCTCTCCATCATGGCCGCCGGCCTCATCGGCTACGCCGTGCCCGTCTTCTGGCTGGCGCTGCTGATGGTGATGTTCTTCTCCCTGGATCTCGGCTGGCTGCCCTCTTCGGGTCAGATCAGTCTGCTCTACGACGTCCCCTCCATCACGGGGATCGCCATCGTCGACGTGCTGATGAGCCAGGAGCCCTGGCGCGAGGCGGCGCTGCATGACGCCCTACGTCACCTGGTGCTGCCGTCTCTGGTGCTGGCCGTGGTGCCCACCACAGAGGTGATCCGCCACGTGCGCAGCTCTCTCATCGACGTGATGAAGCAGAACTACATCAAGGCCGCCGCCAGCCGCGGCCTCTCCCGCCGCCAGATCGTCTGGCGCCACGGCCTCAAGAATGCCCTGCCGCCGGTGTTGCCGCTGCTCGGCCTGCAGCTCGGCAGCGTGCTCACCTCCGCCATGATCACCGAGGTGGTGTTCGACTGGCCCGGGATCGGCCGCTGGCTGGTGAGCAGCATAGCGCTGCAGGACTATGCCGCCATCCGCGGCGCCTTCCTGGTGGTGGCCAGCTTCGTCATCTTCATCAGCGTCAGCACCGAGTTGCTGACCACCATCATGTATCCGGCACGACGCAAAGAACTCTATGCAAAACAAGACTGAACTCGCTTATTGCCTGAACTGGGGCCAGGGCTGGAGCCTGCATCATGCACGATAAATCGAACATCTATCCGGAGCTCAAGATCCTCTCCCCTCTGGAGCAGACCTGGGCCTCCTATCGCCGCAATCCACTGGCCATGGGGGGGCTCTGGTGCTTCGGCCTGCTGCTGCTCATCACCCTGGTGGGCCCCTTGGTGGTGCCCTACGGCATCGATGATCAGCACAGCGGCCGCCTGCTGCTGGCCCCCTCCTGGGCCAGCACGGGGAACATTGACTACTTCCTCGGCACCGACGATCTGGGCCGCGACATCCTCTCCCGCCTGGTGGTGGGGGCCCGCCTCACCTTCGGCAACGCCTTGCTGGTAGTGGTGATAGCGCTCCTCGTCGGCTCCGCCATCGGCATCCTCGGCGGCATGAGCAAGGGGGTGAAGTCGAGCGTGCTCCATCACCTGCTCGATACCCTGCTCTCCATCCCCTCCCTGCTGCTGGCCATCATAGTGGTCGCCATCCTGGGGCCGGGGCTGTTCAACACCCTGATCGCCATCACGCTGGCGTTGATACCGCCTTTCATCCGGGCGACCTACAACGCCGTCCACGCCGAGATGCAGAAGGAGTACATCATCGCGAGCCGCCTCGACGGCTCCCCCCCCTTGCGGATCATGCGTCTGGCCATACTGCCGAACATAGTGGAAACCCTGGTGACCCAGACCACCCGTACCCTCTCTGCCGCCATCCTGGATATCTCGGCGGTGGGTTTCCTCGGCCTCGGGGCCCAGTCACCCCAGCCGGAGTGGGGCGCCATGCTGGCGGATTCGAGCGATCTCATCTATCTGGCCCCCTGGACAGTGACCCTGCCGGGCATGGCCATTCTGTTCAGCGTGCTGGTGACCAACCTGGTGGGTGAAGGCATTCGCGAAGCGCTTAAAGAGGGGAACGACTGATGGGGGTATCATTGAAGAGAGGCAGCCTCATGGTTCCGGGTTCACGCCGGTACAGCGTTCAGGCCCTGCCGTCACGAGCCGATACAGTCACCCTCGCGCCGTTAAAAGGGGGAAATCATCATGCCCTTGCTTGATATACGCAATCTGACCATAGAGATCGACACCCCCCAGGGTAAGGTCAAGGCGGTGGACAGGGTCAGCCTGACCCTGAACGAGGGGGAGATCCGCGGCCTGGTAGGAGAATCGGGCTCGGGCAAGAGCCTGGTAGCCAAGGTGATCGTCGGCATCCAGAAGGACAACTGGACGGTGCGCGCCGACCGGATGCGCTTCAACGACATGGACCTGCTGACCATGGCCCCCAAGGAGCGGCGCCGCATCATGGGCCGGGAGATTGCCATGATCTTCCAGGACCCCATCAGCTGTCTCGACCCCTCCGAGGAGATAGGCACCCAGCTGGAAGAGGCCATCCCCACCAGCGCCTTCGCCGGCAAGTTCTGGCAGCGCTTCCAGTGGCGCAAGAAGCGGGCCATCGCCCTCTTGCACCGGGTCGGGGTCAAGGATCACCGCAAGGTGATGCGGGCCTATCCCCACGAGCTGTCGGATGGCATGTGCCAGAAGGTGATGATCGCCATGGCCATCGCCAACCAGCCGCGGCTGCTGGTGGCGGATGAGCCCACCAGCGCCATGGAGTCCACCACCCACTCCCAGATCCTGCGGCTGCTGGACAAGATGAACAAGCTGGGCAACACCACCATCCTCATCATCAGCAACGACATCGCCGCCATCGCCAACCTGACCGACACCATCAACATCATGTACTGCGGCCAGATGGTGGAAGTGGGCACCCGGGATCAGATCCTCGAATCCCCCCGTCACCCCTATACGGACGCCCTGCTCAAGTCCATTCCCGACTTCGACAAGCTGGTGCGTCACAAGTCCCGGCTCGAGACCCTGCCCGGGGTGATCCCCCCCCTGCAGCACCTGCCCATCGGCTGCCGCCTCGGCCCCCGCTGTCCCTATGCCCAGAAGCAGTGCGTGCAGACCCCGCTGATGAGCAAGGTAAAGGGACACCAATTTAGCTGCCACTTCCCCTTGAACATGGAAGAGCCGAAGAAATGAGCCCGAGTCATCACCAGCCCATGCCCAATCAGCAAGGCCAAGGGACATCCATTTCTAAACTGCCACTTCCCCTTGAACATGGAAGAACCGAAGAAATGAACCCGAGTCATCACCAGCCCATGCCCAATCAGCAAGGCCAAGGGACATCCATGCCCCAGCTGCCACTTCCCGCTGAACATGGAAGAGCCAAAGAAATGAGCCTGAACGTGAATGTCGTCATGAAGGAGCCCAGCCTGTGATCGAACCCGCCCTGTTGCAGGTCAGGGGCCTGTGCAAGACCTATCAGAACCGCACCGGCCTGTTCAGGCGCCAGGCGGTGGAGGCCATCAAGCCCCTGTCGTTTGATCTCGGGGTGGGCCAGACCCTGGCCATCGTCGGAGAGGCGGGCTCGGGAAAGAGCACGCTGGCGCGGATCCTGGCCGGCATGATAGAGCCGAGCGGCGGCGAGATCGCCATCGAGGGGCAGCCCCTGATCCACGGTGACTATCAGACCCGCTGCAAGCTGCTGCGGATGATCTTCCAGGACCCCAATACCTCGCTCAACCGAAAAATTCGGGTCGGCCAGATCCTGGAGACGCCGCTGCGCCTCAACACGGCCCTGAGCGAGGAGGAGCGTCGGGAGAAGGTGATCCAGACCCTGCGCATGGTGGGCATGCTGGCGGATCACGCCCTCTTCTATCCCCAGATGCTCTCCGCCGGTCAGCAGCAGCGGGTGGGGTTGGCGCGTGCGCTTATCCTCAACCCGAAAATCGTGGTCGCGGATGAGGCACTCTCCACCCTGGACATCTCGGTGCGCTCCCAGATCATCAACCTGCTGCTGGAGATGCAGGAGACCATGGGGCTGAGCTATGTGCTGGTGGCCAACGATCTGGGCATCGTCAGCCACATCAGCGACGAGGTGCTGGTGATGCACGAGGGCCGGGTGGTGGAGCGCGGCAAGACCTTGCGGGTCTTCGCCGATCCCCAGCACGACGTGACCCGCCGCCTCATCCAGAACTACAACAACGAATACCGCCGCTGATCCCCAGCCGTTCCCCCTCCAGCCCATGGGCCGGGCATAAAAAAACCCGGCCTGATGTCACATCAGTCGCCGGGGGATTGCGCTCAAAAAAGTGATTGCGTCGCTCGTAGTAGGAACACCGAGATAGTAGGCAGCCCCTCTGGGCTCAACAACTGTCAGATCTGACAGGCAGGCCGCTATGGAACCTGAATTGCGGGTCCGGTGAGCAGATAAGTTCGGCTTCGAGACGACCAAAGAAGGCGATCCGCTCGCTGATATCCTCCCCGGCATATTGCTCGGCCAGTGCCAGATAGTCCTGGTAGTGGCGCGCCTCCGATCGCAGCAGGGAGACATAGAAGCGGCCCAGCTCCTCGTCCAGGTGAGGGGCAATCTTCGCAAAGCGCTCGCAGGAGCGCGCCTCTATGTAGGCGCCGATGATCATCTTGTCCACCACGGCCGCCGGCTCGTAGGTGCGCACGTGGGCCAGCAGGCTGCGGGCATAGCGGGAGGCGGTGACGGGGCCGTAGGGGATGCCGCGGGCCTGCATTATCTCCAGCACCTGCTCGAAGTGGTGCAGCTCTTCTTGAATGAGCCGCACCATGGGGAACAGCAGGGGGTTGCGCTCGAGCTCGGCGAACACGCTTCTGTCGGACTCGCCCATGGTGCGTTTGCCGAGGATCTCGGCCTTCTCTGGGATGGCATCCAGCTCACGATAAAATTCGAGCTTGGGCAGCAGGTGGCGCTTCTCCTTGGGCAGGCAGTAGCGGCGAACCAGGCTGTGGGCCGTCAGGGCGGCCTTGTTCTCGCAGTTGGCGTGGTCGATGAGCAGGGTCGGCAATTGGGCGGGATCCCGCGCCATCTCCACCCACTCATCCGGGGTCTCACAATGCAGAAATTGGCGCACGGGGGCTAGCAGGTCATCCATCTGAACTCTTGCACTCTCTGGTTGGTCTTGATTGGCATATATTGATGCGGCGGGCGAGGCCCGCGAAGGGGGCCCATGCTAACGGATCCCGCCCCGCCTGCCCAGCACAGAGGCGGCCTCACTCCAGCAGGCGCTTGAGGGAATCGCGCCGGACCAGCTTGCCACTGAAAGAGGGCAGCGCCTCGGGCTCCCCCTCCTCCACCATGGTGATCAACCGGTTGATGGTCTCCTGGATCATCTCGGTCACCGGCATCTTGACGCTGGCCAGCGACGGAATGACGTAAGGAGCCAGGGCGATGTCGTCGAACCCCACCACAGAGACCTGCTCCGGCACCGACACGCCGCACTCGTGCAACTGCTTGATGGCACCGATCGCCATGTCATCGTTGCTGGCGATCAGGGCAGTGAAACTCATCCCGCGCGCCAGCAGGGTCGAGACGGCGGCCGCGCCGCAGGCGGGGGTCCACTTGCCGGGGGCGATCAGCGCCTCTTGCACGGGAATGCCGTGCCGGGCAAGGGCCTCGCGGTAGCCAGCGAGGCGCTCCATGCCAGTCGGCGAATCCGCCGAGCCTGTGATGAAGGCGATGTCGCTGTGCCCCATCCCGACCAGCCTGTCTACCACGGCCGCGGCGGCAGCCTGCTGATCGGAGTAGACGCAGTGCGCCGGGTGGCGCCGCAGCCGCCGGTTGAGCACCATGATGGGCTGGGAGTGCTGCTCGATGAGCTCGTCCATCTCCTCGACGCTGAGAAAACGCGGGTAGATGATGACGCCGTCACAGCGGGAGTCGAGCAGGTACTGGATGGCCTGTCGCTCCTCCTCGGCGCTGTGCTTGCCGTCGGCCAGGATCAGCTGGCGGCCCCGATCTTCGGTCAGCCGCGCCGCGTGGGAGAGCAACTCGCTGAAATAGACGCCGTGATAGAGGGTGTTGGTCACCACCAGCCCCAGGGTCTGGGTGTTTTTGGTGGCCAGCTGCCTGGCCAGCAGGTTGGGGCGATAGCCGCTCTCCTCTATGGCCTGGAACACCCGATCCCGGGTCTCCTGACTGGTATAGCCATTGCCCGACAGCACCCGGGAGACAGTCGCCTTCGACACCCCTGCCCGCTTCGCCACCTCCAGCATAGTCGTCATCATCTTCCCCTCTTCTCGACGGGCCGCAGTGTACTGCACGGGACCCGCTTGTGCTAACGAGAATGGGCGCAGGCCCCCCCTTTCAGTGATCCCATTCACGCTTCTGCACAATGGCGGTGCGACCGTCTTGTCTGTGAGCATGAAACTGCGCATGCTATGTGGAACCGGTTCCACAATGCAGTTTCATTCCCGTTCTTCCCGTCGTCAGTGATGGGGTTAGACAGGCCTCATTTGGTAAAAAGGATACGACTAGATGTCAAAGAACTACGCGGCCCTGGCCGGCAAGGTCATCACGGCCCTCGGCGGAACCGGCAACATAGTCGCCGTGACCCACTGCATGACGCGCCTGCGCTTCGTGCTGCAAGACCCCACCCTGGTGGACAGTCCAATGCTCAAGGCCACTGCCGGGGTACTTGGGGTGGTCAGCAGTGATAACCAGTGCCAGGTGATCATCGGCAACATGGTCTCCCACGCCTATCGCGAGGTGCTTGCCCAGTTGCCGGAAGGCGCACAGGGAGACGTGCCAGCGGCCAAGCCAGGTTTCAGCCTGCGGCGCATGGGCGCCGCCGTCCTCGACGCCCTGATCGGCACCATGTCGCCGCTCATCCCGGCCATCATCGGCGGCTCCATGCTCAAGCTGCTGGCCATGGTGCTGGAGATGACCGGCGTGCTGGAGAAAGGCTCCTCGACCCTCACCATACTCACGGTGGCCGGTGACGGCGCCTTCTTCTTCCTGCCCCTGATGGTGGCTGCCTCCGCCGCCGCCAAGTTCAAGACCAATATGTCGCTCGCCATCGCCATCGCCGGCGTGCTGGTGCACCCCAGCTTCATCGAGCTGATGGCCAGGGCCGCCGAGGGGGAACAGGTGACCTTCGCCCTGATCCCGGTCACCGCGGTGAAATACACCTACACAGTGATCCCGGCCCTGGTCATGACCTGGTGCCTCTCCTACATAGAGCGCTGGGTCGATCGCATCACCCCGGCGGTGACCAAGAACTTCTTGAAGCCCATGCTGATAGTGCTGATCGCGGCGCCACTCGCCATCCTGCTCATCGGCCCCATCGGCATCTGGATTGGCACCGCCATCTCGGGCCTGGTCTACACGGTTCACGACTACCTCGGCTGGCTGTCGGTGGCCATCATGGGCGCGCTCTGGCCCCTGTTGGTGATGACCGGCATGCACCGCGTCTTCACCCCGACCATCATTCAGACCATCGCCGAGACCGGCAAGGAAGGCATGGTGATGCCCTCCGAGATAGGCGCCAACCTCTCCCTCGGCGGCTCCTCCCTGGCCGTCGCCTGGCGCACCAAAAACCCCGAGCTGCGCCAGACTGCGCTGGCGGCGGCCGCCTCCGCCATCATGGCGGGGATCTCCGAACCCGCCCTCTACGGCGTCGCCCTGCGATTGAAGCGCCCCCTCATCGCCAGCCTCATCAGCGGTTTCATCTGCGGCGCCGTCGCGGGCATGGCCGGGCTCGCCAGCCACTCCATGGCGGCCCCCGGGCTCTTCACCAGCGTGCAGTTCTTCGATCCGGCCAACCCCATGAGCATCGCCTGGGTGTTCGCCGTGATGGCGCTCTCCGTGGTGCTCTCCTTCGTGCTGACCCTGGTGATGGGCTTTGAAGACATACCTGTGCAGGAGCAGTCTTCCCAGACGCCAGCCCGGGCCGACGCGGCCATGCCGGGCCAGCCGGCCGCCAGCCTGTGAATTCATATCATCCGACATGACAAGAGGTAACCAATGGCGATAACCAGATTTCCCCAGGATTTCCTCTGGGGCGGCGCCCTGGCCGCCAACCAGGCGGAAGGCGGCCATCGCGAGGGGGGCAAAGGACTGACCACGGTCGACATGATCCCCCATGGCGCCAACCGCATGGCGGTCAAGCTTGGCCAGGAGAAGCGCTTCATCCTGCGGGATGACGAGTTCTACCCAAGCCACGAGGCCATAGATTTCTACCACCGCTACAAGGAAGACATCGCCCTGATGGCAGAGATGGGCTTCACCGTGTTTCGCACCTCCATCGCCTGGAGCCGGCTCTACCCCAGGGGTGACGAGAAAGAACCCAACCCCGAGGGCATCGCCTTCTACCGGGCGCTATTCGAGGAGTGCAGAAAGTACAACATCGAGCCCCTGGTGACCCTGTGCCACTTCGACGTGCCCATGCACCTGGTGGTGGAGTACGGCTCCTGGCGCAACCGCCAGATGGTGGACTTTTTCACCCGCTATGCCCGCACCTGCTTCGAACAATTCGACGGCCTGGTGAAGTACTGGCTCACCTTCAACGAGATCAACATCCTGCTGCACAGCCCCTTCTCCGGCGCCGGACTGGTGTTCGAGGAAGGGGAGCACCAGGAGCAGGTCAAATATCAGGCCGCCCACCACGAGCTGGTCGCGAGCGCCCTGGCGACCCGAATTGCCCACGAGGTGAACCCGGCCAACCAGGTGGGCTGCATGCTGGCGGGGGGCAGCTTCTACCCCTACTCCTGCAAGCCGGAAGATGTCTGGGCCGCGCTGCAAAAGGAGCGGGAGAACCTGCTGTTCATCGACGTGCAGGCGAGAGGCGCCTACCCGGCCTATGCGGCCCGGGTGTTTCGCGAGAAGGGGATCCAGCTCGTCAAGGCGCCGGAGGATGATGAGGTTCTGAAGCACACCGTCGATTTCGTCTCCTTCAGCTACTACGCCTCCCGCTGCGCCTCGGCCGACATGAACGCGGGCAACACCAGCGCCGCCAACGTGGTCAAATCCCTGCGAAACCCCCACATCGAAGTGAGCCAGTGGGGCTGGGGCATAGACCCGCTCGGCCTTCGCATCACCATGAACAGCCTGTACGATCGCTACCAGAAACCCCTGTTCCTGGTGGAGAACGGCCTGGGAGCCGTGGACGAGATCAACGCCGATGGCGAGATAGAGGACGACTATCGCATCGACTACCTGCGCGCGCACATCCGCGCCATGGGGGATGCCATTGAAGACGGGGTACCGCTCTTGGGCTACACCAGCTGGGGCTGCATCGATCTCGTTTCCGCCTCCACCGGCGAGATGAGCAAGCGCTACGGCTTCGTCCACGTGGACAGGGACGATGCTGGCCAGGGCACCCTGGCGCGCAGGCGCAAGAAGTCGTTCTGGTGGTACCAGAAGGTCATCGCCAGCAACGGGGAAGATCTGGCCTGAGGGCCTCCCCTTACTGGCGGGAAGAGCATCAATGCAACAGGGGGGCCTAGGCCCCCCTGTTGTTCATCACGATGGCAATCAGAAAACGTTTAACTGCCTTCGTTGAAGATCTCCAGGTTGCTGGTTCCTTCCTGCCACTCGCGCACCGCCTTGTTGTCGTCGCTGCGCAGGGCGTTCAGGTGGTCCAGATAACCCTGATCCACGTCCGAGGTCACGTAGTGGCCATTGAACACCGAGGTCTCGAAGTGGCGCAGCTCGGGGTTGATCTCCCGCACCGCCTCTTCCAGATCTTCCAGATCCTGGAAGATCAGACCATCGGCGCCAATCAGCTTGCACACCTCTTCCACTTCACGGCCGTGGGCGATCAGCTCGTTGGCGGTGGGCATGTCGATGCCGTAGACGTTGGGGAAGCGGATTTCCGGTGCCGCCGAGGCGAAGTAGACCTTGGCCGCCCCTGCTTCACGGGCCATCTGGATGATCTGCTCGGAGGTGGTGCCACGGACGATGGAGTCATCCACCAGCAACACCTTCTTGCCCTTGAATTCGGAGCTGATGGCGTTGAGCTTGCGACGCACCGACTTCTTGCGCTGGGTCTGGCCCGGCATGATGAAGGTACGACCTATGTAGCGGTTCTTCACGAAGCCCTGACGGTAAGGCAGGCCCAGGGTATGGGCGATTTCCAGCGCCACGTCACAGGAGGTCTCGGGGATGGGGATGACCACGTCCACGTCGAGATCTTCCCACTCCCGTGCAATCTTCTTGCCCAGCTTGCGGCCCATGTTGAGACGGGCGGCATAGACGGAGACCTTGTCGATGCACGAATCGGGGCGGGCGAAGTAGACGTACTCGAAGATGCAGGAGCTCATCTGCGGGTTTTCCGCACACTGCTCGGAGAAGAGCTGGCCCTGCTCTGTGATGTAGATGGCCTCGCCCGGAGCGACGTCACGCACCGTCTCGAAGCCGATGGCGTCAAGCGCCACGCTCTCGGAGGCGAGCATGTACTCCACCTGGCCCTGCTCGTCAGCGCGACGACCCAGGATCAGCGGGCGGATGCCGTTGGGATCGCGGAAGCCGATGAGACCGTGGCCAATCACCAGCGAGACCACCGCATAGGCGCCGCGGATCTGCTGGTGCACCTTGCGCACCGCAGAGAAGATGTCTTCCGGCCGCAGCGCCATCTTGTCGCACAGATCCAGCTCGTGGGCCAGCACGTTCAGCAGCACTTCGGAATCCGAGGTGGTGTTGATGTGGCGGCGAGCCACCTTGAACTGCTGCTCCTTGAGATCCTTGGCGTTGGTGAGGTTGCCGTTATGGGCCAGCACCATGCCGTAGGGAGAGTTCACGTAAAAAGGTTGGGCTTCAGCGGCACTGGAGCTGCCTGCGGTGGGATATCTGACATGTCCTATGCCGATATGCCCCTTCAGTCGCTGCATGTGGCGCACTTCAAACACATCCTTCACCAGGCCGTTGGCCTTGCGTTGCCGGAAGTTTCCACTATCAATGGTCACGATCCCGGCGGCATCCTGTCCCCTGTGCTGCAACACCGTCAAGGCGTCGTAGAGGGCCTGATTGACGGGGGTGGTGCCAACTATACCGACAATACCGCACATGTCTTTGCTACCTCGAAGTCACTGTACCTGTTGAAGAAAACTGGACGAGTTCAGCATGAACCCGAAAAACCACTGGATCACCGGCTTGAACTCGGGAACCAGTTTGGACGCCACCCACCAGTCGCTCTGGGAGAGGCTGGTGAAGGTATCCATGAAAAACAGCAGGGCACTGACGATCAGTACCCCGCGAATGGCGCCAAAACAGACCCCCAACACTCTGTCGGTGCCGGAGAGTCCCGTCTTTTCCACCAGCAGGCCCACCACGTAGTTGACCACGCTCCCCAGGATCAGGGTCGCCACGAACAGGGCGGCGATGGCGAGGCCGTTGCGCACCATGGCGTCGGAGAAGGAGGTGAAGTAGACGGCGAGATCCGGATAGAAATGGCTGGCAATAAAAAAGGCGACGAACCAGGTGACGAGGGACATGGCTTCCTTCAGGAAGCCGCGCACCAGGCTGATGAGGGCAGAAAAACCGACGATGCCGATGATGGCGTAATCAATCCAGACCATAGAAAAAGATGTCCTGCGAAATTGCGGCGCAGTCTAACAAAAACGATTGCGCAATGCTTGATAAAAATGTGTTAAAGGTTCAATGGAGCGCCGAAGGAGACCGCTCTCGTCCCCTGCCGAGGGGGCGACTGGCGCCCAAATGCACAACGCCATGGCATGGCCATGGCGTTGTGCTGAGCAAGAGGGACTTAGCCGATGTGAGTCAGGCCACCCATGTAGGACTGCAGCGCCGCCGGGATGGCGATACGGCCGTCTTCCTGCTGGTAGTTCTCGATCACCGCCACCAGGGTGCGCCCTACCGCCAGGCCGGAGCCGTTCAGGGTGTGCAGCAGTTGCGGCTTGCCGTCGACACGCACGCGGGCCTGCATGCGGCGCGCCTGGAAGTCGGTGCAGTTGGAGACGGAGGAGATCTCGCGGTAGGTGTTCTGGGCCGGCAGCCACACTTCCAGATCGTAGGTCTTGGCGGCGCAGAAGCCCATGTCACCGGTACAGAGCGCCATCACGCGATACGGAAGCTCCAGCAGTTGCAGCACCTTCTCGGCGTGACCCACCATCTCTTCCAGCGCATCCCAGGACTTCTCCGGGTGCACCAGCTGGACCATCTCGACCTTGTCGAACTGGTGCATGCGGATGAGACCGCGGGTGTCACGACCATAAGAGCCGGCTTCGGAGCGGAAGCAGGGGCTGTGGGCGGTCATCTTGATGGGCAGTTCCTGCTCATCGAAAATCTCGTCGCGGGCCATGTTGGTGAGCGGCACTTCGGAGGTAGGAATGAGGGAGAACTTGCGCACCTTGCCTTCGTCTTCCCCTTCGCCCTCGATACCTGTGTTGAACAGATCCTGAGAGAATTTCGGCAGCTGGCCGGTGCCGTACAGGCTATCCGGGTTGACCAGATAGGGCACGTAGCATTCGGTGTAGCCGTGCTGCAGGGTGTGCAGGTCCAGCATGAACTGGGCCAGCGCGCGGTGCAGGCGGGCAATCTGACCCTTCATCACCACGAAGCGGGCACCGGAGAGCTTGACGCCGTTCTTGAAGTCCACGCCCTTGGCCGCTTCACCCAGATCGATGTGATCGCGCACCGGGAAGCTGAACTCGCGCGGGGTGCCCCAGCGACGCACTTCCACGTTGTCGTTCTCGTCGCGGCCCACCGGGGTGGTGTCGCTCGGCAGGTTGGGGATGGCGTCTGAGATGGCCTTGATGTCGGCCAGCAGGGCCTCGAGCTCGACCTTGCTGGTCTCCAGCTCGTCGTTGATCTTGGTCACTTCGGCCTTGAGCGGAGCCACATCTTCGCCGCGACGGGCAGCCTCACCGATGGACTTGGAGCGGGCGTTGCGCTCGGCCTGCAGCTCCTGGGTACGGGACTGCAGATCCTTGCGTTTCTCTTCCAGAGCATTGACAGCCGCTACGTCCAGCGCGTAGCCACGTGTCGCCAGACGAGCGGCAGCTTCTTCGATATCGCTGCGCAGATATTTGGGATCCAGCATGGTTTACCTACTTTTTTTAATGGGATCTGGGCCTGGGTCATCCGCCCTGGCGAGAAAACAGATCCGGAAGTTAACATCGGTTGGCGCACCCCTATGTCTTCGGAATCGGGCCTTCTAAATCAAGAAGATGGTGCAAGGCCAAGACAAGCGGGGTCAGAGGGGCAGTGTAGCAGACCGCCCCCCCGCCCGAACAGGGCGTATTGCTGTCGTTTTTGCCAAGTTTGACGGCATCAGCAGGCTTATCTTCGCCGATCCGAGGGATCGCCATGCTGCCCGGACAACGTGCCTTTACTTGTCTCTTTGACGCGGGCTCTGCCGGTCCAGCTCGCGCAGGTAATCGAGCTTCTGGGCGATCTGCTTCTCGAGGCCCCGATCGGTGGGCTGGTAGTAGTGCTTGCCGGCCAATTCTGGTGGGAAGTACTCCTCGCCGGCGGCATAGGCGCCGGGCTCGTCGTGGGCGTAGCGGTACTCGGCGCCATAGCCGAGCTCGCTCATCAGCTTGGTAGGGGCGTTGCGCAGGTGCGGCGGCACCTCGAAGTCCGGCAGGTTTTTGGCGTCATTGAGCGCCGCCTTCCAGGCGGTGTAGACCGCATTGCTCTTGGGGGCGCAGGCGAGGTAAACGATGGCCTGGGCGATGGCCCGCTCCCCTTCCGCCGGACCTATGCGGTGGAAACAGTCCCAGGCAGACAGCGCCACCTGCATGGCACGGGGATCGGCATTGCCCACATCTTCCGAGGCAATCGCCAGCAAGCGGCGGGCGACGTAGAGGGGATCGCAACCGGCGCTTACCATGCGGGCATACCAGTAGAGGGCCGCATCCGGCGCCGAGCCGCGAATGGACTTGTGCACCGCCGAGATGAGGTCGTAGAAGTGATCCCCGCCCTTGTCAAAGCGTGCCACATGCTCCCCCACCACGGCGGCGAGCAGGGCGCTGTCGATCACCCTCTCCCCTGTCCCATTGGCCTCGGCCATGTCGGCCAAGAGCTCCAGGTAGTTGAGGGACTTGCGCCCGTCCCCATCCACGGCTTTGGCCAGCGCCGCTTTGACGCCGGGGGCAAAGGTGAGACTCGGATCGTTGAGGCCACGGGGGTCTGTCATCGCCTGATCGAGCATGGCGAGGATGTCCTCCTCCTCCAGCCGTTTGAGCAGGTAGACCCGGGCCCGGGAAAGCAGTGCGTTGTTGAGTTCGAACGAGGGATTTTCGGTGGTGGCGCCGATGAAGGTGATGGTGCCGTCTTCGATGTGGGGCAGGAACACATCCTGCTGGCTCTTGTTGAAGCGGTGCACCTCGTCCACGAAGAGGATGGTACGCACCCCGCGCCAGCTGTTCTCCTTCGCCTTGTCGATGGCGGCCCGGATCTCCTTGATGCCGGAGGTGACCGCGGAGAGCCGCTCCACCTCCGCCTGGCAGTAGTGGGCCATCAGCTCGGCCAGCGTGGTCTTGCCGGTGCCGGGCGGTCCCCACAGGATCATGGAGTGGCAGTGCCCCGCCAGGATCGCCTTGCGCAGGGGCTTGTCAGCCCCCAGGATGTGCTGCTGGCCTATGTACTGATCCAGGTCCTGCGGCCGCATCCTGGCCGCCAGCGGACGAAAGTCCGACGAGAAATCCAATAAGAGGTTACTCATCTGTATTGACCCCCAGCATCACGCCCGCCGCCGTTGACAGACGGGCTGACGAGAAATCCAGCGACCGCCTGCTCATCAGCGCTGATCGTCCAGTGCGACCCCCGCAGGCGTCTTGAACACAAACTCGTTACCCTTGAGCACCGGCTTGCGGTTGAAGCTGCTCAAGGTGAATTCGCTCCACTGCCCCTGAGCCTCTTTCACGTCGAACCGGCTGATATTGTTCTGACGGTCGAAGGTGATGCGGAAGGAGGCGATCAGCTCGTCCTTGTTGCGGCTGGTGACTGTGTAGACGTCCCCTTCCTGGGTCACGTCGTAGTTCTTCCAGAGCCCGACATCGTTGCCGGCGATGAGCACGAAGGGGGTGTTGAGTACCGCATCCTTCATCTTGAGGGCGGTGACCTGCTCGACGAAGGGGTCATAGACCCACACATCCTTGCCGTCCGCCACGATCAGGCTCTCGTCCGGGGTCGTGGTGTGCCAGTTGAAGCGGTTGGGGCGCTGCACCAGCAGGGTGCCGCTCGCCTTCTGCAGCTCCTTGCCCTTGCTGTCATAGACGGTCTGGGCAAACTTGGCCGAAAACAGGCTGACACCCGTCAGCTTCTGCTTGAGATCGCTGGCCGCATCGGCCCACACCTGGCTGCTGGCAAGCAACAGTACAGAACCCATCAATAATGCTTTTTTCATCGCGATTCCCGTTGAAGAGGGTCAGATAAAAGGCCATGTCCGCAGACATGGCCAAGATGATATGAAGGCTTAATCACGCACCGGGGGCGGTGCCAGCACATCGCGCTGGCCGTTGCCCCCCGGAGAGCTGACGATGCCCTGGTTTTCCATCTGCTCGATGAGACGGGCCGCCCGGTTGTAACCAATCTTGAACTTGCGCTGCACGCTGGAGGTCGAGCCACGGCGGGATTCCACCACGAAGGCGACCGCCTCGTCGAACAAGGGATCCAGCTCCTCGTCACCACCGCCGCTGTACTCGCCGCCACCGCCCTCGCCATCCGACTCACCGGAGAGGATCTCCTCGATGTAGTTCGGCTCGCCGCGCAGTTTCCAGTCCGCCACCACCTTGTGCACCTCGTGGTCATCGACGAAGGCGCCGTGGACCCGGGTCGGGTTGGAGGTGCCGGCGGGCATGTAGAGCATGTCCCCCATGCCGAGCAGGGATTCGGCGCCGCCCTGATCCAGGATGGTGCGGGAGTCGATCTTGCTCGACACTTGGAAAGAGATCCGGGTCGGGATGTTGGCCTTGATGAGGCCGGTGATGACATCCACAGAGGGGCGCTGGGTCGCGAGAATGAGGTGAATACCGGCTGCCCGCGCCTTCTGGGCGATACGGGCGATGAGCTCTTCCACCTTCTTGCCGACGATCATCATCATGTCGGCGAATTCGTCCACCACCACCACTATGTGGGGCAGTTTTTCCAGCTCAGGCGGCATCTGATCCATGGAGTCACCCGGACGCCACAAGGGATCCCGCAGGGGCTCGCCCTCGGCGGCCGCGGCCAGCACCTTGTCGTTGTAACCCTTGAGGTTGCGCACCCCGACCGCGGACATCAGCTTGTAGCGACGCTCCATCTCGCCGACGCACCAGCGCAGGGCGTTGGCGGCATCCTTCATGTCGGTGACCACCTCGGTCAGCAGGTGGGGGATACCTTCGTAGACAGAGAGCTCCAGCATCTTGGGGTCGATCATGATGAAGCGCAGATCGTCCGGCGTCGACTTGTAGAGCATGGAGATGATCATGGTGTTGACCCCCACCGACTTGCCCGAGCCCGTGGTACCGGCCACCAGCAGGTGAGGCATCTTGGCCAGGTTCACCACCACGGGTTCCCCCGCGATGTCCTGCCCCAGCCCCATGGTCAGCGGATTGTGGCTGCCAGAGAAGGCCTCGCAGTCCAGGGTCTCACGCAGGTAGACGGTCTGGCGCACCCGGTTGGGCAGCTCGATGCCGACAAAGGTCTTGCCCGGGATAACCTCCACCACCCGCACACTGCTGGCGGAGAGGGAACGGGCGAGATCCCGGGAGAGGTTGGTGATCTTGCTCGCCTTCATGCCCGGCGCCAGATCCAGCTCGAAGCGGGTGATGACGGGGCCCGGATAGACGCCGACCACCTTTGCCTGCACGTTGTAGTCGGCGAGTTTCGCCTCCACCAGCCGGCCCATGCGGTCCAGCTCGTCCTTGCTCATCATCTGAGTCTTGGCGGGCGGGCGGTCGAGCAGCTCTATGCTCGGCAGCGGCGCCATGGCGGGCTGGGGACGGCGCTTGGGCTTGACCGGTGCGGCCACCGCAGGCGCGGCGGCAGTTTCCTCCCCTTCTGCCCAGGGCAGATCGAGTTCGTCATCCCCGTCATCGGCCAGGGCCGGCTGACGGCGGGCATTGGCAACGGCGGCGCGCTTGGGTCTGGCCACGGGCGCCGGCTCGTCCTCTTCATCATCGAATTGCGGATCGAACTGGAAGGTGTCGTCATCGAGCTCCGGCAGCCATTCGTCAGATTTTGACTTCTGGCTCCCCTTGGCCTTGGGGTTGCGCGTCCAGCTGCTATGGGGCTCGTCCTCTTCGTCGTCGAGATCGAGAGCGCCCACACCCCCTTCCAGCAGGGGATCCGGCCCCTCAAAACGGGGCTGGCGCCAGCCGCCTGTCAGCCAGCGACCCAGGGTTGTCGGGAAATGGTAGATGGCGCTGACGCTGCCGGTGCAGGTGGCCCCGATCCGCTCGACTATGGTGAGCCAGGACCAGCCGGTGAACAGGGTGATGCCGGTGGCCACGAAGCAGAGCAGCATCAGGTTGGCCCCGACCCCGCCAAACAGGGGCACCACGGCGGAGGCGATCACGTCCCCCACTAGGCCGCCTGCGGAGAAATTCTGCAAGTCATTGAAGTTCATGCTGGCGATGGCGGACATCCCGAGCACCGTCAGGACAAAGCCGATGATGCGCACCGAGAGGGTGAGATAGTCCACCTCCAGCAGCCGGCTCGGGCGCCAGAACAGGCTCCAGCCGAGCAGTACCACCAAGGGGGGCACCAGATAGGAGAAGGCCCCGAAGGTGAACATGGTGATGTCGGCGAGCCAGGCACCGGCGCTGCCCGCGAGGTTCTTCACCTCTCCCTGCCAGGAGGTTTGGGACCAACCGGGATCGGCGGGATGGTAGGTCAACAGGGCAAGCAAGAGATAGGCAGCCATCAGCGTGATGGCGATCAAGACGGCCTCGAAGATCCGTTGCGTACCTGACAAAGGAGTAAACAGCTTTTTATCGGCCAAACTCCGGCTCCTTTCTGAAAACATGTAATGCGGGGATAGGGGGCCTAGTATCCCTGAAAAGCCCACCGATTGTCAGCCAGTGCCTGAGGGCGGGGCCATGAATACAGTAATAAGAAGAAACGAGCGGACCGGCCGCTCGTTTCTGACTATCGTGACTCGTCGTGGTGTATGCAAGTCACAGCACAATCCCGCTTATCGGGTGCTGATCACCAGACGACTGCTCTGCTTGACCTCTTCCATCACCACATAGGTGCGAGTGTCATTGACGCCGGGCAGACGCAGCAGGGTTTCCCCCAGCAGGCGGCGGTAGGCCGACATGTCGCTGACGCGGGTCTTGAGCAGATAGTCGAAATCACCTGACACCAGATGGCACTCCTGGATCTCTTCGAGCACCTGAACAGCCTTGTTGAACTGTTCGAACACGTCGGGGGCGCCACGATTGAGGGTAATTTCCACGAACACCAGCAGAGACGCATCCAGATAATGAGGGTTCAGAATAGCGGCATATCCTTCGATATAGCCTTGACGCTCGAGGCGACGAACCCGTTCCAGACACGGTGTGGGACTCAGGCCAACTCGTTTGGACAACTCAACGTTCGAAATCCTGCCATCCTTTTGCAGTTCATTCAGAATGTTGCGGTCAATCCTGTCCAAATCCTTTAGCCGACTCTTAGCTTCCATCATTTAATTCCATCCTTTGGCTATTTTTTGGTAAGAATCACCAGTCATTTTATAATAATGGTCACAAATCCTGTCAATACCTGAATATACTAGGCGCAAATGTTGCTTAACATCTGGGCAACATAAACCACCAATCGATAGACGAGGGATAGCATGATTATCGGTGTACCTAAGGAAATAAAAAACCATGAATATCGCGTAGGCATGGTTCCGGCCAGTGTACGTGAACTGACAGCACGAAACCATACCGTTTTCGTCCAAAGCGGCGCAGGAAATGGCATTGGCTTCAGTGACGCAGATTATCTGGCTGCCGGAGCCGAAATTCTGGCCTCTGCGGCAGACGTTTTCGCCAAGGCGGAGATGATCGTCAAGGTCAAGGAGCCCCAGGCGGTCGAGCGCGCCATGCTGCGCCCGGACCAGACCCTCTTTACCTACCTGCACCTGGCGCCAGACCTGGCCCAGACCCGGGAGCTGGTCGACAGCGGCGCCGTCTGCATCGCCTACGAGACCGTCACCGATGGCCGTGGCGGCCTGCCCCTGCTGGCCCCCATGTCTGAAGTGGCCGGACGCATGTCTATTCAGGCCGGTGCCCAGGCGCTGGAAAAATCCCGCGGCGGTAGCGGTGTGCTGCTCGGTGGTGTACCCGGAGTCGAACCGGCCAAGGTGGTGATCATCGGCGGCGGTGTGGTCGGTTCCAACGCGGCCCGCATGGCCATCGGCCTGCGTGCCGACGTGACCATACTCGACAACAATATCGACACCTTGCGTCGTCTCGACAGCGAGTTCCAGGGGGCGGCCAAGGTGGTTTACTCCAATCGCGAGACCCTGGAGCGCCACCTGCTGGCGGCGGATCTGGTCATCGGCGGCGTGCTGGTACCGGGCGCCACTGCGCCAAAACTTGTCAGCCGTGACCACATTGCGCGCATGAAGCCGGGCTCCGCCATCGTGGATGTGGCCATCGATCAGGGTGGCTGCGTCGAGACCTCTCACGCCACCACCCACGAGGATCCCACCTTCATCGTCGACGAGGTGGTGCACTACTGCGTAGCCAACATGCCGGGCGCCGTGGCCCGCACTTCCACCGTGGCCCTCAACAACGCCACCCTGCCCTTCATCATCAAGCTGGCGGAACAGGGTTATCGCGGCGCACTGCTCAGTGATCCCCACCTGTTGCACGGCCTGAACGTGATGGCGGGCAAGATCACCTGCAAAGAGGTCGCCGTGGCGCACAACCTGGCCTACACGGATCCCCTGACCCTGCTGAACTGATCCCGCCCCCGCCAGGGAGCGTCGATGAGTGAAAATCCGCCCGCGATGGGCGGTTTTTTTATGGCTCAAATCCAGCCATCCTTTCCTCTCTTTGGCGATTGCCACAATCGGTGCCCTGGCCTTTGACCCCGGATCACGAATTACCTACAATCGCGCAAACTCATCACGTCTCGGAAATCACATCATGAGCCAAGTTACTCATAGCAAACTGCTGATCCTGGGCTCCGGCCCGGCGGGTTATACCGCCGCCGTCTACGCCGCCCGCGCCAACCTCAATCCCCTGCTCATCACCGGCATGCAGCAAGGTGGTCAGCTGACCACCACCACAGAGGTGGAAAACTGGCCAGGGGACGCGGAAGGGCTGACCGGCCCGGCCCTGATGGAGCGCATGAAAGAGCATGCGGAAAAATTCGATACCCGCATCCTGTTTGATCATATCAATGAAGTGGAGCTGACCCAGCGCCCGTTCCGCCTCAAGGGTGACAACGGTGAATACAGCTGCGACGCGTTGATCATCGCCACCGGCGCCTCCGCCAAGTACCTGGGCCTGCCTTCCGAAGAGGCCTTCAAGGGCCGTGGCGTCTCCGCCTGTGCCACCTGTGACGGCTTCTTCTATCGCAACCAGGAAGTGGCCGTGGTCGGCGGCGGCAACACCGCCGTGGAAGAGGCGCTCTATCTGGCCAACATCGCCAAGAAGGTGCACCTCATCCATCGCCGCGACGAGTTCCGCGCCGAGAAGATCCTGATCAAACGTCTGCACGACAAGGTCGAGAGCGGCAACATAGTGCTGCACACTCACCAGACCCTGGACGAGGTGCTGGGTGACAACATGGGCGTGACCGGCGTGCGCCTGCGCAGCACCCGGGACGACTCCACCTCCGAGCTGCCGCTGATGGGGGTCTTCATCGCCATCGGTCACCAGCCCAACACCCAGATCTTCGAAGGCCAACTGGCGATGGAAAACGGCTACCTCAAGGTGCGTGGCGGCCTGGAAGGGTTCGCGACCCAGACCAGCATCCCGGGCGTGTTTGCCGCCGGCGACGTGGCCGACCACGTCTACCGTCAGGCGATCACCTCAGCCGGTACCGGCTGCATGGCAGCCCTGGATGCCGAGCGATATCTGGACGCACAATAAGCACAAGGATATAAAGGGCATGCCAAGTGGCATGCCCTTTTCTTTTAAGGAGCCGGATGAAACGGAAAATATTGATTGTGGAAGACAGCCTGACGATTCGCCGCATGTTGACTCAGGCCATTTCGCAACAAACCGGGCTGGAGATTGATGCGTTCGATACCCTTGAAGGCGCCCGCGACTGTCAGGGCGAAGAGTACGTGGTCGCCCTGGTGGATCTCACCCTGCCGGATGCCCCGAGTGGAGAAGCCGTCAATGTGCTGCTGGACCGTGGTCTGCCCGTGGTGATCCTCACCGCCGACATCAGCGAGGAGAAACGGGAAGCCTGGCTGGAGGCCGGTGTGCTGGATTACGTGATGAAAGATTCACGCCACTCCCTGCAATACGCCGTCAGCCTGGTGCACCGCCTCTACCTCAATCAGGCTATCGAGGTGCTGGTGGTCGATGACTCCCGCACCTCCCGCCATCGCACCGCTGCCCAGTTGCGCAAGCAGTTGCTGCTGGTGCACGAGGCAACCTGCGCCCGGGATGCCCTGGCCCTGCTCGAGCAACACCCGGCCATTCGCCTGATGCTGGTGGATTACTACATGCCGGAGATAGACGGCATCAGCCTGGTGCGGATGCTGCGTGAGCGTTACAGCAAGCAGCAGCTCGCCATCATCGGCATCTCGGTGTCGGACAAGCACGGCCTCTCTGCCCGCTACCTCAAGCAGGGGGCGAACGACTTTCTCAACCAGCCGTTCGAGCCCGAGGAGCTGCAGTGCCGGGTCAGCCACAATCTGGAGGCGCTCGAGCAGTTCAACAACATCCAGGAATCGGCCAACCGCGACTACCTGACCGGGCTCTACAACCGGCGTTACTGGTTCAACGAGGGGCAGAAGTGGTTCGAGGAGCATCAGCGTCAGCAGGCGCAGCTCGCCCTGTGCGTGCTGGACGTGGATCATTTCAAGCAGGTCAACGATCACTGGGGCCATGCCATCGGCGATCAGTTGCTCTGCCACCTGACCCGGCTGCTCACCCAGTTCTTCCCGGATGCCATGATAGCCCGTTTCGGTGGCGAGGAATTTGCCCTGATGGTGCCCCACTGCCCGGTTCCCGTGCTGCTCAAGCGGCTGGAGGGGCTGCGGCAACAGTTGCGTCAGCAGCCGCTGTCACGGGAAGTACCGCTCTTTGTGCGCGCCAGCTTTGGCGTCATCAAGGTCGGGCGGCTCTCCATGGACGAGGCGCTGAGTGAGGCAGATCGCCAGCTGTATCAGGCAAAGAACACAGGTCGCGACAAGATAGTCTGCCAGGACGCCTGAACGAGTCTCGAAAGAGACACTCCGTGTAGTACCGCCCGGCGCCCCTTGTGACCGCCGGGTTATTCCCCCTCCTGATTGCCCCCTGCCCGCTCACGGGTTTCCTCAATAGGTCTTGTCGACCCGCACCCCATCGCTGAAATAGAGGATGCGCACCTTGTCTCCGCTCGCAAACACCATGGCCGGATCGTAGTCCTGGATAACGTTGATGAGCCCGTTCTGTTCATTGCGGATCAAGAGCTCCACCAGCTGCTTCTCCACCACGCTGCCACCGGACTGGTAGTGCTGCACCGCAGCAGCCCCCGCCAGTGCCCCCACGGCGGTGGCGATCTCCCGCCCATGGCCGCCGCCAAACTGGTTGCCAAGCAGCCCCCCCAGTACGGCGCCACCCAGGGTTTTCCAACCGGTATGCTCGGATTCCAGCACCTGGCGCTGGGTGATGTTGCGCACCGTGTCCACCTGGCCAAACACCACCTGATCGACGGGGCGAGCCGTATTGCGCTCGTAGGGTGCAGCCCAGGCGGGCGCCGTGACAAAGCCCAGCAAGCTGGATACTATCAGGATAATGGCCTTCATCTGTGAACCTCTGTCTTATGTCTCGCTATCTCACCGAACTGGATGATGAGCTGTGCTGGTTTCCCTCCCCCAGCCATGCGCTGGAAGAACCCAACGGCCTGCTGGCGATCGGGGGAGATCTCTCCCCTGCCCGTTTGCTGGCAGCTTATCACAGCGGGATCTTTCCGTGGAATGAGCCCCATCAGCCGCTGCTGTGGTGGTCGCCGGATCCCAGGGGGGTGATAGTGCCCGATGAGCTGCACATAGGGCGCAGCCTGCAGAAGTATCTGCGCCGCACCCCCTTCGACATTACCATCGATCATGCCTTCGATGAGGTGATAGCGGCCTGCGCCGCCCCCCGTCGCAGCGCCAGCGGCACCTGGATAAGCGCCCCCATGATCGACGCCTATCGGCAGTTGCACCGCCTGGGCCATGCCCACTCCGTCGAGATCTGGCAGGATGGTCAGTTGCAGGCGGGGCTCTATGGCCTCTCCCTTGGCCGCCTCTTCTGCGGTGAGTCCATGTTCAGCCGCATCGATAACGGCGCCAAACTGGCCATGGTGGCGCTCTGTCGCCACTTCGCACGCCATGGGGGTGCCCTCATCGACTGCCAGATGCAGAACGACTTCCTGGCCACCCTGGGAGTCCAGGAGTGGCCAAGAAGCCGGTTTCTGACCACATTGGCGAGCCTGATCAAGCAACCACTGCAAGACGGTTGCTGGCAGCAGAGGAGAATCAGCCTATGACAGAAGAAGTGATCCTCAAGGTAGGCCTGACCCCCAGACACCCGTGTAGCTACCTCGGCCATGAGCAGGAGCAGTTGCTGGTACTGATGGATCATGAGCTGCTCAATGCTGCCGGTTACGAGCGACTGCTGACGGCGGGATTCAGGCGCAGTGGCAACGACATCTATCGCCCCCATTGCCCGGCCTGCAGCGCCTGCCAGTCACTGCGCATCCACAGCGAGCGTTTCGTGCCTAACCGCGGCCAGAAACGCGTTCGTCAGCTGAACCGGGATCTCGAGCTGGTGCTGAGCTACGACGACAAACCCGAGTATTACCAGCTCTATGAGCGCTACATCCGCGAGCGCCACCACGATGGCAGCATGTACCCGCCGAGCCGCACCCAGTACAAGGGATTCCTGCACTGCGACTGGATGCCACCGCTCTACATGGAGATACGCAAGGAGGGACGCCTCATCGGGGTGGCCACCACGGACCTGCTCCCCCACTCCATGAGCGCCATGTATACCTTTTTCGATCCCGATTATGCCGACCGCTCTCTGGGCACCTTTGCCATTCTGAGCCAGTTGGAACTGGCCAGGCGCACCGGTCGCAGCTGGCTGTATCTGGGCTATCTGGTGGAGGCGTGCCGCAAGATGAATTACAAGCGCCAGTACCTGCCCCACGAGCTGCTGGTGCAGGGAGAATGGAAAAATATCGACACCAAGCCCGAGTAAACTTTACACATAGCCTTAAATCCGGCATGATCCAGCGGTTTTTTGTTGTGGCTTATCAAGAGGATTCAATGGCTAAAGAAGACAGTATTGAGATGCAGGGTACCATTCTCGAAACCTTGCCCAATACCATGTTCCGTGTGGAACTGGAAAATGGTCACGTGGTTATCGCTCATATTTCCGGCAAGATGCGCAAAAACTACATCCGTATCCTGACTGGGGACAAAGTAACGGTGGCTCTGACTCCGTACGATCTCTCCAAGGGACGTATTGTTTTCCGCTCTCGCTAAGCCAGGAATTCAGCAAAAAACCCCAGCCTCGCGGTTGGGGTTTTTTGTCGTTTCTGGCCTCAATCACATTTAGTGAGAGACAGCTTCAACATTGACCTGGAAGTCAAAGCTGAGGCTGTTATTCACCAGCTCCACTCTCACTACTCCGCCATCGACCAGTGAGCCGAACAGGATCTCATTGGCCAACGGCTTCTTGAGGTGCTCCTGAATGACCCGTCCCATGGGTCTGGCACCCATTGCCCGATCATAACCCTTCTCGGCCAACCAGTGGCGCGCCTCTTCAGATACCTCCAGTGATACCCCTTTGGCATCCAGCTGTACCTGCAGTTCGACGATGAACTTGTCGACTACCTGATGGATCACCGCCATGTCCAGATGGTTGAACCAGATGGTGTGATCGAGCCGGTTACGAAACTCCGGACTGAATGTCTTGTTGATCACCGCCATGGCATCGTGACTCATGTCCTGCTGCTGGAAGCCAATGGACTTGCGCTGGGTCTCCTGTACGCCCGCGTTGGTGGTCATCACCAGGATCACGTTGCGAAAATCGGCCTTGCGTCCGTTGTTGTCCGTCAGGGTGCCGTTGTCCATCACTTGCAGCAACAAGTTGAAGACATCCGGATGCGCCTTCTCGATCTCGTCCAGCAGCACCACCGAATGGGGATGCTTGAGCACCGAGTCGGTCAGCAAGCCACCCTGCTCGAAGCCCACATAGCCGGGAGGCGCCCCGATCAGGCGGGAGACGGTATGGCGCTCCATGTATTCGGACATATCAAAGCGCAGTACCTCGACCCCGAGCGCCTTGCCGAGCTGCTGGGTGACTTCGGTCTTGCCCACCCCGGTCGGGCCGGCAAACAGGAAGCAGCCCACAGGGCGACGCTCGTTGCCAAGGCCGGAACGCGACAGTCGGATCGCGTCGGTCAATACGGTAATGGCCTTGTCCTGGCCGAACACCACCATCTTGAGGTTGCGCTCCAGGTTCTTCAGTACCTCCTTGTCGGAGGAGGAGACTGATTTCTCCGGGATGCGGGCAATCTTCGCGACTATGGCCTCGATTTCCGGCACATTGATCACTTTTTTACGCTTGCTGACCGGCAACAGACGTTGCCCCGCCCCCGCCTCGTCGATCACGTCGATGGCCTTGTCCGGCAGGTGGCGGTCATTGATGTACTTGGCGGAGAGCTCGACCGCAGCGCGGATGGCCTTGACGGTGTAGCGCACGCCATGGTGAGACTCATAACGGCTCTTGAGCCCCATCAGGATGCGAGTGGTATCATCTATGCTCGGCTCGACGATGTCGATCTTCTGGAAGCGGCGCGCCAGAGCCCGATCTTTTTCGAAGATCTGGGAATACTCCTGATAGGTGGTTGACCCCACACAGCGCAGCAGACCATTGGAGAGCAGCGGCTTGATGAGGTTGGCCGCATCCAGCTGACCGCCGGAGGCTGCGCCCGCCCCAATGATGGTGTGGATCTCGTCGATGAAGAGGATGGCCCCTTCCTGACGCTCGATCTGCTTGAGCAGCACCTTGAGACGCTTCTCAAAGTCACCACGGTACTTGGTCCCTGCCAGCAGGGAACCCATGTCCAGGGAATAGATGGTACTGTTTGCTATCACCTCGGGCACGTCACCCTTGACGATACGATAGGCGAGCCCCTCGGCGATGGCGGTCTTGCCCACACCGGCCTCCCCCACCAGCAAGGGATTGTTCTTGCGGCGACGGCACAACACCTGAATGGTGCGGCTCAGCTCCTGATCGCGACCGATCAGCGGATCGATGCGCCCCTCCAGTACCAGCTGGTTGAGGTTGGTGGCAAAGCTCTCGATCTGGGCGGAGGAGACCTCGTCATCGGACTCGGCATTATTGCCGCCACTCTCGGGCTTGCTGTCTTTGCGCACCCCGTGGGAGAGGAAGTTCACCACATCCAGCCGGCTGATCTCGGCTTTTTTCAGGAAGTAAGCAGCCTGGGACTCCTGCTCGCTGAAGATGGCGACCAGCACATTGGCACCGCTCACCTCGGTATTGCCCGACGACTGGACATGGAACACGGCACGTTGCAGCACGCGCTGGAAGCCAAGGGTCGGTTGGGTTTCTCTGTCTTCGTCATCACGGGGGATGAGCGGGGTCGTTTGATTGATGAAGGCGCGTATTTCCTTGCGCATCTGCTCCACATCCGCACCACACGAATTCAGCGCCTCATGGGCTGAACTGTTATCCAGCAGGGCTAACAACAGGTGCTCGACGGTCATGAATTCGTGGCGCTCGTCACGGGCCAGCTTGAAAGCCTCGTTCAGCGTCTTTTCTAGATCTTTGTTCAACATAGGCACCTCCCCTCAGTACAGCAACAATGCGGTGTCGTTATCGCCATCAAGTCATCAGATTCAAGCCTTTTCCATGGTACATAGCAGTGGATGTTCGTTGTTACGTGAATAGGTGTTGACCTGGACCACTTTGGTCTCGGCAATCTCGGCGGTAAATGTGCCGCAGACTCCCTTACCACTATAATGCACGCTCAGCATGACCTGAGTGGCCTTCTCCAGATCCATACCAAAGAACCTTTGCAGCACCTCCACCACGAACTCCATCGGTGTGTAGTCATCGTTGTTCAAGACGACCTTGTACATGGGTGGCGGTTGCAGCTTCGTTTTCTCTGCTTCTGCAATCTCTTCATTAGCAAAGAGTTCTTTCTGCTTGCTCATAATTGCGCTTTGGTACCTCTAGATTACTACCGTCTCGCTCAAGATTGTCAATAGACTTGTTAACCAGATCACATCGGTTGTTAACAACTTCTTGACTCGCTTAAAAGTTGGACTAGATTGGTTACTTGCTAATCGGCGCCCGTCTGCTACGGGGTGATGCTCTAGTTATATAAGGCTGGCGCAGGTTACTCAACGACTTCAGGGTAATCAATAAAAGGATGTAGATGTATGGCAACCGGAACAGTCAAGTGGTTCAACAACGCAAAAGGATTTGGGTTTATCTGTCCGGAAGGCGGTGGTGAAGACATCTTCGCTCACTACTCCACGATTCAAATGGAAGGTTACAAGACCTTGAAAGCGGGTCAGGCAGTCAACTTCGAACTGCAGCAGGGGCCGAAAGGAAATCACGCCTCTGTCATCGTGCCAAACGAAGCACAGAACATGTAAGAGTCAAACTGGATAAATTGAAAAACGGCATCCCGCAAGGATGCCGTTTTTTATGTCGCTCGATATGTCGACACAATAAGAAAGGCCAGGCCTTCCTTATTGTGTGCTCTTGCGAGCTATCCCTGTCAGCGCGCCAGCAGGATGTTGAGCATGCGGCGCAGCGGCTCGGCGGCGCCCCACAGCAGCTGGTCGCCCACGGTGAAGGCCGCCAGGTATTCCGGGCCCATGTTGAGCTTGCGCAGACGCCCCACCGGGATGCTGAGGGTGCCGGTGACGGCGGCCGGGGTCAGCTCGCGGGCAGTGATGTCGCGATCGTTGGGGATCACCTTGACCCAGTCGTTGTGGGCGGCCAGCAGGGCCTCGATTTCGGGGAGCGGCACATCTTTCTTCAGCTTGATGGTGAAGGCCTGGCTGTGGCAGCGCAGGGCACCGATGCGCACGCAGAGACCATCCACCGGAATGGCGGCGTTCTCGATACCGAGGATCTTGTTGGTCTCGGCCTGGCCCTTCCACTCTTCGCGGCTCTGACCGTTGTCGAGCTTGGTGTCTATCCAAGGGATGAGGCCACCGGCCAGCGGCACGCCGAAGTTGTCCACCGGCAGGGTGCCAGAGCGGGTCTTCTCGGTGATCTTGCGCTCGATGTCGAGGATGGCGGAGGCAGGATCTGCCAGCTCTACCGCCACTTCGTCGCGCAGCAGCCCCATCTGGGTGACCAGCTCGCGCATGTGGCGAGCGCCACCGCCCGATGCGGCCTGATAAGTGGCCACGCTCACCCACTCCACCAGATCGGCCTTGAACAGGCCACCCAGGGCCAGTAGCATCAGACTAACGGTGCAGTTGCCGCCGACGAAGGTCTTGATCCCCTTGTCCAGCGCCTCGTCGATCACGTCGCCGTTGACCGGATCCAGGATAATGACGGCGTCCTTCTCCATACGCAGGGAGGAGGCGGCATCAATCCAGTAACCCTGCCAGCCGGCGGCCATCAGACGGGGATAGACATCCTTGGTGTAGTCGCCACCCTGAGCCGTGATGATGATCTCCTGTGCGGCCAGTGCCTCGATATCAAAGGCGTCCTGCAGGGTGCCGGCATCGACGCCGAAATTGGGGGCGGCCTCACCGGCCTGGGAGGTGGTGAAGAAGGTGGGTTGAATGCGGGCAAAATCCTTCTCTTCCTGCATCCGGCTCATCAGTACCGAACCCACCATGCCACGCCAACCGACCAAACCAACTTTTTTCATAATGTCCTACCCTGGATAGCTGCTATAAAAATGAAGTCTCATATGCCGTGATCCCTTGCCGGACGGGGGGCCGTTCACAAATTGGCCACAAGCATGATGTGTAATTAATGCGTCTGTCCACATTACGGATTGTGGCGACGGGCGCAAGTCGAATTGCGCAATATTCTGTGTCATTTGCCGCAATAACCATGGGTTCCGGGCTACCGCGCTTGGCGGACTCCCCATCGGTCAGGCATCATGATGTCCGACTGGCAACCACTGCCCCCTGGGGACGACCCCAAGGCCTTCTTGACTCGCAGGGACGACCCTGCCCCGCCTGGAATACTCATATGCCCTGGTTACTCCTGCTACTGGCCGGCCTGTTCGAGGTCGCCTGGGCCATCGGCCTCAAGTACACCGACGGTTTCAGCCGTCCCCTCCCTACCCTGCTGACTCTCTCTGCCATGGGGGTGAGCGTGCTGTTGCTCGCCATGGCGGTCAAGCAGCTGCCCCTTGGCACCGCCTACGCGGTCTGGACCGGCATAGGCGCGGTCGGTACCGTGCTGATGGGGATCTGGCTGTTCAACGAACCGGCCACCCTGGCCCGTGTGCTTTGCCTGCTGCTGATCATCGGCGGTATCCTGGGGCTCAAGTTGATCGGCTGATAACGAGATGGAAGCTTCGTCCCACGACGTCCCACCAGCACGTATAAAAATGGCCACCCAGGGTGGCCATTATGTTCTCCTCATGCCCCGCCGGGGTTTCCTATCAGCACGCTCTCTATCCGGGCGCCCGGCATCATCTGCCTTAACCCCTCGACCAGCCGATCACCGGCCTCCTGCAGTGCCGCCAGCGGCATTTCAGGCAAGCTCTCCAGAATGAACCACATCTGCCCGGACTCAGCACTGAGCCGGGTTCTGGTCCCCTGACGCCAATTCCAGCGGCGACAGGTCACGCCTCTGTCATCACACCAGACCACCTCGCCAGGTTCGGGGGTCTCGTGGGCAGGGGCCCCCTCCTTCATGGTGTCAAACAGCTCGGTGCCATCGGCAATGATCAGCCGGGGCGACCCTTCATATGCGGTGAGATCCTCCCCACCGACGGGGATGGCGTACTCGATGCTGATGGCGTTGTAGAGATCGACGACGGGATCGATGCAGGACAGGCTGCCCTCGCGTTGCACCCGCTTGAGCAGCGCCTGTGCCGAGCAGGGGGTGCGCTGGGGCTTGGCACCGAAGCGTTTGAACACCTCGCCCCAGGCGGACAGATGCGCCTGTGCCCAGGGGGCACCGCCCGCCGCGACGGATTGGCAGGCCCGCGCAAGCGCTTGTGCGCCGACGTTGCGATCGACGATGCTGGCCCCGTCGACCTGAATGCTCAGGGCCCGGAATCCCGGGGCCAGCCTGGTCACCCTGGCATCAATCTGTGGTGTCATGAATGGCATAGCAACTCCCAATAAATGATCCGTGGTGAAGGCAATAACGGCAGACGAGGCCACATACCCCATGCCCGGAGGGCAGGCCCGTGATGCTTGTCACCACGAAGAAACAAGTCGACCCCATGATGGGCGACGGCATGACATAAAAAAAACTACTTTTTCTTAATGTTGTTCAGGAGAGCTAATAACCCAGCCTATTCAGGCCACCGACAGCCCCCTGACCCGCACCTGGAATGGGATTGTCCTGGCCGCTTTTCCCGCCACTCATGCTATTATCTGCGACCGAACATGAGCCAATAAAAATCAGGATATTGTGATGACCGACCACACTTTTATTCCCGGCAAGGACGCGGCGCTGGAAGACTCCATCGAACGCTTCCAGACCAAGCTGCAGGCCCTGGGCTTTGATATCGAAGAGGCCTCCTGGCTCAACCCCGTGCCCAACGTCTGGTCCGTGCACATCCGGGACAAAGAGTGCGCCCTCTGCTTCACCAACGGCAAGGGAGCCAGCAAGAAGGCTGCCCTGGCTTCGGCCCTGGGGGAGTATTTCGAGCGTCTCTCCACCAACTACTTCTTTGCCGACTTCTATCTGGGTGAGCAGGTGGCGAACGGTGACTTCGTCCACTACCCGAACGAGAAGTGGTTCCCCATCCAGGGTGACCAACTGCCTGCCGGTCTGCTCGACAGCTTCACCCGCAAGTTCTACAACCCGGACGGCGAAGTGACCGCCGACATGCTGGTGGACCTGCAGTCCGGCAACGAGGAGCGTGGCATCGTCGCCCTGCCGTTCGAGCGCCAGTCCGATCATCAGACCGTCTACATCCCGATGAACATCATCGGCAACCTCTATGTCTCCAACGGCATGAGCGCCGGCAACACCAAGACCGAGGCCCGCACCCAGGGCTTGTCCGAGGTGTTCGAGCGCCACGTGAAGAACAAGATCATCGCCGAGGCCCTGAGCCTGCCCGAGATCCCGAGCGAGGTGATCGCCCGCTATCCCGGCATCAAGGCCTCCATCGAGGCGCTGGAGGCCGAAGGTTTCCCCATCTACAGCTTCGATGCCTCGCTCGGCGGACGCTATCCGGTCATCTGCGTGGTGCTGCTCAACCCGAGCAATGGCACCTGCTTTGCCTCCTTCGGCGCCCACCCGCGCTTCGAAGTGGCGTTCGAGCGGACCGTCACCGAGCTGCTGCAGGGCCGTGGCCTGAAGGATCTGGACGTATTCGTGCCGCCGTCATTCGACAACGAGCAGGTGGCGGATCACCACAACCTGGAAACTCACTTCATTGACTCCTCCGGTCTCATCAGCTGGGATCTGTTCAAGCAGGAGTCCGACTTCGAATTTGCCGACTGGGACTTCCGTGGCACCTCCCAGCAGGAGTTCGATCACCTGATCGGCATCTTCCACGAGCTGGAGCAACCGGTCTACATCGCCGACTACGAGCACCTCGGCGTCTACGCCTGCCGCATCCTGGTGCCGGGCATGTCCGACATCTATCCGGTCGAGGATCTGCTGCTGGCCAACAACACCATGGGTGCCCACCTGCGGGAAGTGATCCTGGCGCTGCCGTCCCTGGAGTGGAACGCGGAACAGTACATGGCGCTGTTCGATCAGCTGGACGAAGAGGGGCACGACGAGCGCACCCGCGTCCGTGAGCTGCTCGGCATCGCCGCCGCCAAGGGCTCCGCCCTGCATACCCTGCGGATCGGTGAACTCAAGGCCATGCTGGCCCTGGCCGCAGGTGACCTGGAGAGCGCACTGGATCTCATCGACTGGACCATGGAGTTCAACCAGTCGGTGTTCCCGGCCGATCGCGCGAACTACTACCGTGCCCTGCGCGCCTGCGTCGAGCTGTTCCTGGATGAAGAGCGTGATCCAGAGCAGTACCGCCCGGTGTTCACCCGCATGTTCGGGGAAGAGACCCTGGCCGAGGCTTGGGCCCATGCCCGCGGCGAGGCACGCTTCCATGGTCTGGAGACTGCGGATCTATCCCTGTCCCAGTTCCCCCTGCATCAGAAACTGCTGGCAGCCTACGAGAAGCTGCAAAAAGCCAAACGAATCCATACATGGCGTTGACATGCCAGTGTGACGAAGGGGCCTGATGGCCCCTTCTGTTTTATGGTCTACGCTTTTGCTGGCCACTACTCAAAGATGAAATAAATAACAAAAAATACCTCTTAGGGGGTTGTCAATTTGAAGTTCATCGTGCACGGCGGCCTCAAAGGTGCATTGCCAGTGCCTTTTTTGATGCAGCAGATATAAACTCTTAAAAATCATGAAATTAAAAACACACCACCTTCTGTTTCACCTGAAACCTGGTGTAAAGTCAAGCTTCCGGATGAATAAAAAACCTGTAGTAAAATTACATTCACAATCTGTAATTCTTGATCGGAGTCAATTTTGGGGATCAGCCCCTTTGTTATGATTTCCACAGGCAAAATATGCAGGTACTGAGAATTGAAAGCAGAATCTCCCTTTGATTGTCTGAAGCCCGAAGCCATCGCCGCCCTGGCTGAAGACATCACCTATGCCAAGGCCACCAAGCCCGCCCACAAGGTCATTCCTCTGGCCATCACGGCTGGCGCTTTCATCGCCATCGCATTCGTGTTCTATATCACCGTCACCACGGGATCGAGCGGCATGGCCTGGGGAATGTCCAAGCTGGTCGGCGGCCTCTGTTTCTCCCTCGGTCTCATTCTGTGCGTACTGCTCGGCGCCGAGTTGTTTACTTCCACCACCCTGACCCTGGTGGCCAAGGCAGCCAACCGCATCAGCTGGACTCAGCTGCTCAAGAACTGGGGTCTGGTCTACTTCGGCAACCTCATCGGCGGGCTCATCATAGTCGCCCTCATCATCATGTCGGCCGAGTACACGGCGGCGGATGGTCAGTGGGGGCTGAACGCCATGAAAGTGGCCCAGCACAAGATCCATCACACCTTCTTCGAGGCCCTGGCGCTCGGCATCCTCTGCAACCTCATGGTGTGTCTCGCCGTGTGGATGGCCTTCGGCGCCCGCACTGCCACCGACAAGGTGATGGTGATGCTGCTTCCCGTCGCCATGTTCGTGGCCTCCGGCTTTGAACACAGCATCGCAAACATGTT
The DNA here is from genome assembly GCF_019218845.1 of Aeromonas sp. sif0611. Taxonomy (NCBI): domain Bacteria; kingdom Pseudomonadati; phylum Pseudomonadota; class Gammaproteobacteria; order Aeromonadales; family Aeromonadaceae; genus Aeromonas; species Aeromonas sp. sif0611. Next base: position 361,735 of record NZ_JAHUWU010000001.1, read on the forward strand.
TATGATCCCGGTCGGCATCGCCATCCATGCGGTAGCAGGCCCGGAATTCTGGCAGGCCATCGGCCAGGACCCGGCATCGTTCGCCGATCTGACCGTATCCAACTTCGTCCTAAACAACCTCATTCCGGTCACCATAGGTAATATCATTGGTGGCGGCGTCATGGTTGGTCTGACTTACTGGTTTATCTTCCGTCGCCATCATTAAGGATGGCGGCAGACACATAAATACCTTGAGAGGTAATGAAAATGGCAGAACTTAACGAACAGTTCCAAAAAGCATGGGAAGGCTTCGCAGCCGGTGAATGGCAGACCTCTGTCAACACCCGTGACTTCATCCAGAAGAACTACACCCCGTATGAAGGTGACGAGTCCTTCCTGGCTGGCGCGACCGAAGCTACCACCAAGCTGTGGGACAAGGTCATGGAAGGGATCAAGATCGAGAACCGCACTCACGCGCCGGTCGATTTTGATACTGACCTGCCCTCCACCATTACCGCTCACGATGCCGGCTATATCGATCAGAGCCTGGAGCAAATCGTCGGTCTGCAGACTGACAAGCCGCTCAAGCGCGCCATCATCGCCAACGGCGGTATCAAGATGGTCAAGACCTCTTGCGAAGTCTACGGTCGTCAACTGGACCCAATGGTCGAGAAGATCTTCACCGAGTACCGCAAGACCCACAACCAGGGCGTGTTCGACGTTTACACCAAAGACATCCTGAACTGCCGCAAATCCGGCGTCATCACCGGTCTGCCGGATGCCTACGGCCGTGGCCGCATCATCGGTGACTACCGCCGTGTTGCCCTGTACGGTATCGACTTCCTGATGGCCGACAAACTGGCCCAGTTCAAGTCCCTGCAGGCCGACCTGGAAAACGGTGTCAACCTGGAAGCCACCATCCGTCTGCGCGAAGAGATCTCCGAGCAGCACCGTGCTCTGGCCCAGATGAAGGTGATGGCCGCCAAATATGGCTGCGACATCTCCGTACCGGCCAAGACCGCCAAAGAAGCCGTGCAGTGGACCTACTTCGCCTACCTGGCGGCGGTCAAGTCCCAGAACGGTGCCGCCATGTCCTTCGGTCGTACTTCCAGCTTCCTGGACGTGTACATCGAGCGTGACCTGAAGAAAGGCCTGCTGACCGAGCAAGAAGCCCAGGAGCTGATGGACCACATGGTCATGAAGCTGCGTATGGTTCGCTTCCTGCGTACCCCTGAATACGATTCACTGTTCTCCGGCGACCCCATGTGGGCGACCGAGACCCTGGCCGGTATGGGCGTTGATGGCCGTACCCTGGTCACCAAGAACAGCTTCCGTATGCTGAACACCCTGTACACCATGGGCCCGTCCCCTGAGCCGAACCTGACCATTCTGTGGTCCGAGAAGCTGCCGGTCGGTTTCAAGAAGTACTGCGCCAAGGTATCCATCGAAACCTCTTCCGTTCAGTACGAGAACGATGACCTGATGCGTCCGGACTTCAACAACGATGACTACGCCATCGCTTGCTGCGTGTCTCCGATGATCATCGGCAAACAGATGCAGTTCTTCGGCGCTCGTGCCAACCTGGCCAAGACCATGCTGTATGCAATCAACGGCGGTATCGACGAGAAGCTCAAGATCCAGGTCGGTCCGAAAACCGAAATGGTCAAGAGCGAATACCTCGACTACAACGACGTCATGGATCGCCTGGATCACTTCATGGACTGGCTGGCCAAGCAGTACGTCGCTGCCCTGAACATCATCCACTACATGCACGACAAGTACAGCTACGAAGCCTCCCTGATGGCACTGCACGACCGTGACGTCTATCGCACCATGGCGTGCGGCATCGCCGGTCTGTCCGTCGCAGCCGACTCCCTGTCTGCCATCAAGTACGCCAAGGTCAAGCCGGTTCGTGACGAAGATGGCGTGTCCATCGACTTCGAAATCGAAGGCGAGTACCCGCAGTTCGGCAACAACGACGCTCGCGTCGATGACATCGCCTGTGACCTGGTCGAGCGCTTCATGAAGAAAATTCAGAAGCTCAACACCTACCGTGGCGCCGTGGCGACCCAGTCCGTGCTGACCATCACCTCCAACGTGGTGTATGGCAAGAAGACAGGTAACACCCCGGATGGCCGTCGCGCCGGTGCACCGTTCGGCCCGGGTGCCAACCCGATGCACGGTCGTGACCAGAAGGGTGCCGTTGCCTCACTGACTTCCGTTGCCAAGCTGCCGTTCGCCTACGCCAAAGATGGTATCTCCTATACCTTCTCCATCGTGCCGAACGCGCTGGGCAAAGACATGGAAGCACAGAAAGCCAACCTGGCTGGCCTGATGGATGGTTACTTCCACCACGAATCCAACCTGGAAGGCGGTCAGCACCTGAACGTCAACGTGATGAACCGTGAAATGCTGCTGGACGCCATGGAAAACCCGGAGAAATATCCGCAGTTGACCATCCGCGTATCCGGTTATGCCGTTCGCTTCAACTCTTTGACCAAAGAGCAACAGCAAGACGTCATCACCCGTACCTTCACCGCTTCTCTGTAATAGAGTCTCGGTGAACAAAAACCGGCGCCAAGGCGCCGGTTTTTTTATGGCTGTTTGCTGGCGATCACCGCTCTCCCCCGCGGTTTTAGATACACATCCTCTGCCCAACCTCCCATTCAGAAAAGCGCAGTCAGACTAGCTGCCGCAAAGCCAACGTAGCCCCTGCACGCCAGGGTTGGTTTCTTTACTCTCGGGAGAGGGGTCAGTGTGAAGGAAAGGGGCCTGGTGTCCCGCTGTGAGGCGCCAGAAAACAGCAGGGGCAGAGGGGGTGTAAACTCCCCTGCCCCTGGTCATAAAAGCGATTTGGCGGGCGCTGGCGGGCTTAATGGTGGCAAGCGGTCGCTCTTATCACCCTCCGGCTTCAGCACGCGACCCCGAGAGAGGATGGCGCGCGCTCTATCCCCTGAGTGCAACATCGTGTTTCCACTGCCATCAGGCCTTAAAACTGATCGTTCTATATACCCATAGCAACAGGGGCAGAGGAGTCCGACTCCCCTGCCCCTGCGGCATCTGGATACTCTGTTGTCGGCTGCGGCTTAACTGGCCCAGGTGATGATGTGATCGATCCAGTCGCCGGCATGGGCCTCGTGCACCACCTTGCCGCGTACCGACTGACCGGCCTGATGCATGGCGCTGCGGCTGCCGGTGATGAGCGGGTGCCACTCAGGCAGGCTCTGCCCCTCTGCCAGCAGGCGGTAAGCGCAGCTCGACGGCAGCCAGTCGAACTCGGCAATCTTGTCGAAGGTGATCTGCAGGCAGTCCGGCTCTTTTTTAAAGCGGTTGCCGTAGTCGGAACACTGGCAGGTCTTGGTATTGAGCAGGTTGCAGGCCACATTGGTGAACACCAGCTCCTCGGTGTCCTCGTCGATCAGCTTGTTCAGGCAGCATTTGCCGCAGCCGTCGCACAGTGACTCCCACTCCGTCATGGTCATCTGCTGCAGGGTCTTCTCCTGCCAAAAAGGAGTTGGCTGCATTTTCTCGACTCGCTGCATGGAAGGGCTCGCTCAATAGACCAGTAAAGCGCGTGGTTATACCCTTTATGGTCCGATTTTTCAAGGAAGATGGACTACACCCACTGCCAATTAGCCCCCTGCCCAAGGGGTCTGGTTTTGACGCCGAAAGAAGCAGAACCAATGCACCTTTAGCGACTTCCGCGAATTTTTTGGCAAATTTGCCATGATGTTCTTGTCATTGAATTGATGCAAAATTTCCATCGGAAAGCCTCCAATGGCTACAACATGTAGTCAATGCTGATGCACTCTGCCCCGGCAACAAGATCTAAACTGATTACTCGCAAGCCCAGCCCATTAGCTGGACAGAGGACGTTGCCATGAAGACGTTGAAACTTGCATTGCTAATAGCTGCATCGCTATTGCTCACGTCCTGCTCCTCGTCGGTGATCCCGGGAGAAGCGCCCGCCGCTGGAGGTGCCCTCCCATCAGGAGGAATGGAGCCTGCTTACGGCAAAGGAGGTGGTCGCAATAACTTTGCTGCCACCATGTCACAGAACGACCAGCAGGAGATGTCTGTTTTAACAGATTAAGTGCACAGCCCTGGCCGCTTCCCCGGGGCCTACTTCACTGAAGCCTCAGGTTATCTTTCATCAGACCGGATCTGGAACCATCCTTCCGGCACCAACCGACAAACGGAACATGATGCCGGTGGGTACCAAACGGCATAAACCCGCGCTCATAAAAAATGCCACCCGAGGGCGGCATTTTGCTATCTGAGATAACAGGCTAAAGAACTTACCAGCCAGTTACTTCGCGTAGGGCTTTGCCAATATCGGCCAGGGAGCGCACGGTTTTCACGCCGGCATCTTCCAGGGCGGCAAATTTCTCTGCGGCCGTGCCTTTACCACCGGCGATGATGGCGCCCGCATGACCCATGCGCTTGCCAGCCGGGGCGGTGACGCCCGCGATGTAGGAGACCACCGGCTTGGTGACGTGGGCCTTGATGTAGGCCGCCGCCTCTTCCTCGGCGCTGCCGCCGATCTCGCCGATCATCACGATGGCTTCGGTCTTCGGATCGTTCTGGAACATCTCCAGGATGTCGATGAAGTTGGAGCCCGGGATGGGGTCGCCACCGATGCCGACGCAGGTGGACTGGCCGAAGCCCTCGTCCGTGGTCTGCTTGACAGCTTCGTAGGTCAGGGTGCCGGAGCGGGAGACGATGCCTACCTTGCCCGGCTTGTGGATGTGACCCGGCATGATGCCGATCTTGCACTCACCCGGGGTGATGACGCCCGGGCAGTTGGGGCCGATCATGCGCACGCCGGTTTCCTGCAGCTTCACCTTGACCTGCAACATGTCCAGGGTCGGGATGCCTTCGGTGATGGTGACGATGAGCTTGATGCCAGCGTCGATCGCTTCCAGGATGGCGTCCTTGCAGAACGGGGCCGGAACATAGATGACGGAGGCGGTGGCGCCGGTGGCTTCGACGGCGCCACGAACGGTGTTGAACACCGGCAGGCCGAGGTGAGTGGTGCCACCCTTGCCCGGCGACACGCCGCCGACCATCTGGGTACCGTAGGCAATCGCCTGTTCGGAGTGGAAGGTACCTTGACCGCCGGTGAAGCCCTGGCAGATCACCTTGGTGTCTTTGTTGATCAGAACGCTCATTATTTGGCCTCCGCTGCTTTAACCACTTGCTGAGCTGCGTCAGTCAGACTCGTTGCGGCGATGATATTGAGGCCGCTGTCGGCCAGTTTACGGGCACCCAGTTCGGCATTGTTGCCTTCCAGACGCACTACCACGGGCACCTTGACCCCTACTTCCTTGACCGCGCCGATAATGCCTTCCGCGATCATGTCGCAGCGCACTATGCCACCGAAGATGTTGACCAGCACGGCTTGCACCTTGCTGTCGGACAGGATGATCTTGAAGGCCTCGGTCACGCGCTCCTTGGTGGCGCCGCCGCCGACGTCCAGGAAGTTGGCCGGTGAACCGCCGTGCAGGTTGACGATGTCCATGGTGCCCATGGCCAGACCCGCGCCGTTGACCATGCAGCCGATGTTGCCATCGAGGGCCACATAGTTCAGCTCCCACTGGGCGGCATGCGCTTCGCGGGGGTCATCCTGGGAGGGATCGTGCATCTCGCGCAGCTTGGGCTGGCGGTAGAGGGCATTGGCGTCGATGTTGATCTTGCCGTCCAGGCAGTGCAGGTTGCCCTTGTCGGTGATCACCAGCGGGTTGATCTCCAGCAAGGCGAAGTCGCAATCCAGGAACATCTGGCCCAGCCCCATGAAGATCTTGGTGAACTGCTTGATCTGATCGCCGACCAGACCCAGCTTGAAGGCCAGCTCGCGGGCCTGATAAGCCTGCGGGCCCACCAGGGGATCGATGGCGGCCTTGTGAATGAGTTCCGGAGTTTCGTGGGCGATCTTCTCGATATCCACGCCACCCTCGGTGGAGGCCATGAAGACCACGCGGCGGCTGCCACGGTCAACCACGGCGCCCAGATACAGTTCCTTGGCGATGTCGGTGCAGGACTCTACCAGGATCTTGGTGACCGGCTGACCGTTGGCGTCAGTCTGATAAGTCACCAGGTTCTTGCCGAGCCAGTTCTGGGCGAAGGCGCGGATCTCGTCCTTGCTCTTGGCCAGCTTGACGCCGCCCGCCTTGCCACGCCCACCGGCGTGGACCTGGCACTTGACGACCCAGGTGTTGCCGCCAATCTTGTCGGCCGCTTCGGCCGCTTCCTGCGGGGTAGCGCAGGCATAACCTTCGGAGACCGGCAGGCCATACTCGGCAAACAGCTGTTTTGCCTGATATTCATGCAGATTCATAGATGCTCTATCCGTGTTGTAGGTATTTCCGTCCGGGGCTCGTGTTTCTCAATCCCCTGTGAATGGGGGCCTGGGCGGCCCCTCGTTATCTTTCAGTCACTCTTGTTCAGACATCCAGCAGCAGACGGGTCGGGTCTTCCAGCAGCTCCTTGATGGAGACCAGGAAGCCCACCGACTCGCGGCCGTCGATGATGCGGTGATCGTAGGAGAGCGCCAGGTACATCATCGGCAGGATCTCGACCTTGCCGTCGACGGCCATGGGTCTGTCCTGGATCTTGTGCATCCCCAGGATGGCGCTCTGGGGCGGGTTGATGATGGGGGTGGACATCAGGGAGCCGAACACACCGCCGTTGGTGATGGTGAAGTTGCCGCCAGTCAGTTCATCCACGGTCAGCTTGCCGTCACGGCCCTTGCCCGCCAGATCCTTGATGGCCTTCTCGATGTCGGCCAGGCTCATGTTGTCGCAGTCACGCAGTACCGGGGTCACCAGACCACGGGGGGTGGAGACGGCGATGCTGACGTCGAAGTAGCTGTGATAGACGATGTCGTCACCGTCCAGCGCCGCGTTCACTTCCGGGTAGCGCTTGAGGGATTCCACCACCGCCTTCACGTAGAAGGACATGAAGCCGAGCTTGATGCCGTGCTTCTTCTCGAAGATCTCGCCGTACTGCTTGCGCAGCTTCATGATGGGCGCCATGTTGATCTCGTTGAAGGTGGTCAGCATGGCGGTGGTGTTCTTGGCCTCCAGCAGACGTTCGGCGATGCGCTTGCGCAGACGGGTCATGGGCACACGCTTCTCGGTGCGACCGGCCAGGGGGGCGATGGGCGCAACCGGTGCGGCTGCCACGGCGGCGGGGGCTGCCGGCTTGCTCAGGTTCTTGATGAAGGTGTCCACATCTTCCTTGGTGACACGACCACCTTTGCCGGTACCGGTCAGCTTGGCCACGTCGATATCGTGCTCGGCCACCAGGCGGCGCACAGAGGGGCTCAAACCGTCGGCAGCGTCATCGGTCGCCACGTCCACCGGCTTCTCCTTGGTCTCTTCACCGGCCACCGGGGCCGCCTTGAGGATGGCGATCAGTTGACGGGAGAGCACAGTGGCGCCTTCCAGTTGCAGGATGTCACCCAGTACGCCGGCTTCCGGCGCGGGGACTTCCAGCACGACTTTATCGGTTTCGATGTCAACCAGCACTTCGTCACGGGCAACCAGATCACCCGGTTTCTTGTGCCAGGTGGCGATGGTGGCGTCCGCCACTGATTCCGGCAGGTCCGGTACCTTGATCTCGATAGTCATGTAATCAGTTCCTTGTTACTTCTTGGCCAGCAGGCTTGTTCCAGAGACGGAGAGGGTCGGCTTCACAGAGCCCCCTCCCCTTCACAACTCGTTTATTCCAGGGTCAGCGCGTCTTCCACCAGGGCTTTCTGCTGCTTGGCGTGGACAGACATGTAACCGACGGCCGGTGAGGCCGAGGCCGGACGACCGGCGTAACACAGACGGGCATGGCTTGGCAGCACGCTGTCGTAGTGATGACGGGTGCTGTACCAGGCGCCCTGGTTCTGCGGCTCTTCCTGACACCAGACGAAGTCGGCGACATGGGCATAGTCGGCCAGAATGGCGCGCACTTCCTCTTCCGGGAAGGGGTAGAGCTGCTCGATCCGCACCAGGGCGACATCTTGCTGCTCAGCCTTGCGGCGGGCATCGAGCAGGTCGTAGTAGACCTTGCCGGAGCAGAAGACCACCCGCTTGACGCCCTTCGGATCCAGCGCATCAATCTCGCCGATGGCATTCTGGAAGGTGCCTTCCGCCAGCTCGTCGAGCTTGCTCACCGCCAGCGGGTGGCGCAGCAGGGATTTCGGCGTCATCACGATGAGCGGACGGCGCATCGGGCGCACCACCTGGCGACGCAGCATGTGGAACACCTGCGCCGGGGTGGAGGGCACGCACACCTGCATGTTGTGCTGGGCACACATCTGCAGATAGCGCTCCAGACGGGCGGAGGAGTGCTCCGGGCCTTGGCCCTCGTAGCCGTGGGGCAGCAGCATGGTCAGGCCGCACATCCGGCCCCACTTCTGCTCACCGGAGGAGAGGAACTGGTCCACCACCACCTGGGCGCAGTTGGCGAAGTCGCCGAACTGGGCTTCCCAGATGGTCAGACCGGCCGGCTCGGCGCTGGCGTAGCCATATTCGAACGCCAGTACCGCGTTTTCGGTCAGCACCGAGTCGTAGATCTCGAACGGACCTTGCTCGTCGTGCAGGTTGCACAGCGGGGTGTAGGTGCTCGCATCGGTCTGGTTGTGCAGCACGGCGTGGCGGTGGAAGAAGGTGCCACGGCCGGAGTCTTCCCCGGTGAAGCGGATGCGTGCGCCCTTGTCCACCAGGGTGGCGTAGGCAAGCGTCTCGGCAAAGCCCCAGTCAACCAGCTTCTCGCCGGCGGCCATCAGGCGGCGGTCTTCGTAGATCTTCTCGACCTGGCGCTGCAGCACATGGGTCGCCGGGTACTGGCTGATGCGCTCGCCGAGGGATTTCAGGTGATCCATGGGCACTGTGCTGTCATAGGCCATGGCCCAGTCGTGACCGAGATAAGGGGTCCAATCCACGGAGTGAAGCTCCATGGGACGCCACTCCTTGCTCACCCGCTCGCCCCGATCCAGGGTATCGCGGTAGTCGTTGACCAGGGTGGTGGCCAGCTCAGGGGTGATGGTGCCTTCGACAATCAGCTGATCGGCATATATTTTGCGCGGAGTCGGGTGCTGCTTGATCTTCTGGTACATCAGCGGCTGGGTCGCACTCGGCTCGTCGGCCTCGTTGTGGCCGTGACGACGGTAGCAGACCAGCTCGATCACCACGTCACGCTTGAAGGTGTTGCGATAATCCAGCGCAATCTGGGTCACCAGCACCACGGCTTCCGGGTCATCCCCGTTGACGTGCAGCACAGGCGCCTGCACCGCCTTGGCGATGTCGGTGCAATATTCGGTGGAGCGCAGGTCACGTTGATAGGAGGTGGTGAAACCCACCTGGTTGTTGATGACGATGCGCACAGTGCCGCCGACGCCGTAGGCACGGGTCAGGGACATGTTGAAGGTTTCTGCCACCACACCCTGCCCCGCGATGGCGGAGTCACCGTGGATGGTGATGGGCAGCACACTGGAGCCATCCTTGTCACCGCGACGGTCCATGCGGGCACGCACCGAGCCGATGACCACGGGGTTGACGATCTCGAGGTGGGACGGGTTGAAGGCCAGCGCCAGGTGGACGTTGCCGCCCGGGGTGGCGAAGTCGGAGGAGAAGCCCATGTGGTACTTCACATCCCCTGTGCCCCAGGACTCGCCGTGCTTGCCGGCGAACTCGTCGAACAGATCCTGGGCACGCTTGCCCAGCACGTTGATCAGCACGTTGAGGCGACCGCGGTGGGCCATGCCGATGACGGCCTCCTTGCAACCCTGCTCACCGGCGCGGCGAATAAGCTCTTTCAGCATGGGCACCATGGCATCGCCCCCTTCCAGGGAGAAACGCTTGGCCCCCGGGAACTTGGCGCCCAGGTATTTTTCCAGCCCTTCGGCGGCGGTCAGGCTCTCGAGGAAGCGGGTCTTCTCCTCGGTGCTGTAGTTGCCCTTGGCTTCGATGGATTCAAGACGGTCTTGCAGCCAGCGCTTCTCCTCGGTAGAGGTGATATGCATGTAGTCTGCACCTATGCTGCCGCAGTAGGTTTTCTTCAGCGAGGCGTAGAGATCGGAGAGCACCATGGTCTCGCGACCGATGGCGTAGGAGCCCACATTGAAGGTGGCATCCATGTCTGCGCCCTGCAGGTTGTGAAATGCCGGGTCGAGCTCGGCAACGGTTTCACGGGTCCAGAGGCCGAGGGGATCCAGATTGGCATTCTGGTGACCGCGGAAGCGGAAGGCGTTGATCAGCTGCAGTACGCGCACCTGCTTGGCATCCACCTGGGGATCGGAAACGGGCGCGCTGTAACGGGAGGGATCCTTGGCCAGGCGGCGGAAATAGTCGCGAACCTGAGAGTGGGGTTGTTCAACTGCATGGCCATTGACCTGGGGCAGCTCGCTAAACAGGCTGCGCCACTCTTCGGCCACGGAGTCGGGGTTTTCCAGGAAGGATTCGTACAAATCCTCAATGTAGCTTGCATTCGCACCAGCCAGGTGAGATGACTCCAACCAGGCCTTCATCACGCCGTTATGCATTTCTATCCCTTGTACATCTTGTTCACTGCAGCGCAGCTTGTAGGGTCATAGCCATCCCGGGACGGGATGGCTATCCAGAGGTCGGGCCCGGCGCAAGGCGTCCTGGCCCTGGTATTACACAGCCCGGTTGAGCAACATCGACTTGATCTGACCGATGGCCTTGGTCGGGTTCAAGCCCTTGGGACAGACGTTCACGCAGTTCATGATGCCGTGGCAACGGAACACGCTGAAGGCGTCATCCAGGTTGCCCAGTCGTTCAGTGGCGGCGGTATCGCGGCTGTCCGCCAGCCAACGGTAGGCGGCGAGCAGCCCGGCCGGGCCGATGAACTTGTCCGGGTTCCACCAGAAGGAGGGGCAAGAGGTGGAGCAGCAGGCACAGAGAATACACTCGTACAGGCCATCCAGCTTGGCGCGCTCTTCGGGGGATTGCAGGTGCTCACGCACGGGCGGCAGTTTCTCATCGTTGATGAGGAAGGGTTTGACCTTCTCCCACTGGGTGTAGAACTGGGTCATGTCGATCACCAGATCGCGGATCACTGGCAGACCAGGCAGGGGCCGGATGACGACCTTGTTGCCCTTCTTCAGCAGATCGGAGAGCGGAGTGATGCAGGCAAGACCGTTCTTGCCATTCATGTTGAGACCGTCTGATCCACAGACCCCTTCGCGGCAGGAGCGGCGGAAGGAGAGCGTGGGATCCAGCTCCTTGAGCTGGATCAGTGCGTCGAGCACCATCATGTCGGAACCTTCAGGAATATCAAGACGATATTCCTTCATATGCGGGACGTTATCAACGTCCGGATTGTATCTGTAGACAGAGAATGTGACGTTCATTGTGCTTGGCTCCGCAATCAGTAAGTCCGGACCTTGGGCGGGAACGCCTCACGGGTCTTGGGTGACATGTTGACAGCACGACGGGTCATGGACTCTGTGTCCGGATGATAGAGGCTGTGACACAGCCAGCTCTCGTCGTCACGCTCCGGGAAGTCGAAGCGGCTGTGGGCACCCCGGCTCTCGGTACGGAAGTTGGCGGCAACCGCGGTGGCAAACGCCGTCTCCATCAGGTTATCCAGCTCCAGACACTCGATGCGCTGGGTGTTGAACTCCTTGGAGGTGTCGTCCAGACGGGCATTCTTGAGGCGCTCGCGGATGAGTTTCAGCTCGGCCAGCCCTTCTGCCATGGCGTCCCCTTCACGGAACACGGAGAAGTTGTTCTGCATGCAGCGCTGCAGGTCACGGCGGATCTCGGCGGGATCCTCGCCATCGCGGTTGTTCTCCCAGCGATTGAAGCGGGCCAGCGCCGCGGCGATGTCGGATTCAGACGCCTCGCGACCATGATCCATCTCACCCAGGGTCTCCACCAGGTGCATGCCGGCGGCACGACCAAACACCACCAGATCCAGCAAGGAGTTGCCGCCGAGGCGGTTGGCACCGTGCACGGACACGCAGGCGATTTCCCCCACCGCGAACAGGCCGACCACGGGGACATCGTTGCCGTCTTTATCCTGGGTCAGGCACTGGCCGTTCACGCTGGTCGGCACGCCGCCCATCATGTAGTGGCAGGTCGGGATGATGGGGATGGGTTCCTTGACCGGATCCACGTGGGCGAAGGTGCGAGAGAGCTCGCAGATGCCCGGCAGACGGGATTCCAGCACCTCTTTGCCGAGGTGATCCAGCTTGAGCTTGATGTGCGGGCCCCAGGGACCGTCACAGCCACGGCCTTCGCGGATCTCGATCATGATGGAGCGAGCCACCACGTCGCGACCGGCGAGATCCTTGGCGTTGGGCGCGTAACGCTCCATGAAGCGCTCGCCATCTTTGTTGAGCAGATAGCCGCCTTCACCACGGCAACCCTCGGTCACCAGTACCCCTGCCCCGGCGATGCCGGTGGGGTGGAACTGCCAGAATTCCATGTCCTGCACGCCGACTCCGGCACGCAGTGCCATGCCGACGCCGTCACCCGTGTTGATGTGGGCGTTGGTGGTGGACTGGTAGATGCGACCGGCGCCGCCAGTGGCAAGCACTGTGGCCTTGGCCTTGAAGTAGACGACTTCGCCGCTCTCCATGTCGATGGCGGTGCAGCCGACGATGTGGCCGTCCTGGTTCTTCACCAGATCCAGGGCATACCATTCGGAGAAGACGGTGGTCTTGTTCTTGACGTTCTGCTGATACAGGGTATGCAGCAGGGCGTGACCGGTCCGGTCGGCAGCCGCCGCGGTACGGGCCGCCTGCTCGCCGCCAAAATTCTTGGACTGACCGCCGAAGGGGCGCTGATAGACAGAGCCGTTGTCGAAGCGGGAGAAGGGCAAGCCCATGTTCTCCAGCTCATAGATGGCCTCGGGGCCGGTCTTGCACATGTATTCAATCGCTTCCTGGTCACCGATGTAATCGGAGCCCTTGACGGTGTCATACATGTGCCACTGCCAGTTGTCGTCATGGGCATTGCCCAGGGCGACCGTGATCCCGCCCTGGGCGGAAACCGTGTGGGAACGAGTCGGGAAAACCTTGGAAAGCAGTGCGCAGCTCTTGCCGGACTGGGCAATCTGCAGCGCGGCGCGCATGCCGGCACCACCGGCACCGATCACGACCGCATCAAATTCACGAGTTGGAATAGTCACCTTACACACCCCACAGCACGACGAAACCCGTCATCAGATAGACGAACAGCACCACCACCAGCGCAAACTGCAGCGCACCGCGCAGCCCGACCGGCTTGATATAGTCGGTCAGCACCTGCCACAGACCGATCCAGGCGTGGATCAGGACGCACAGCAGCGTCAGCAGGGTGAAGACCTTGGTGAAGGTTGTGGCGAAGAAGCCGGTCCACACCTCGTAGGTGATGTCGTTGAAGGCGACAAAGCCCACCAGATAGAGGACGTAAGCCGTCATGATGAGGGCGGTGGCGCGGATCAGGATGTAATCATGAACACCGCTGCGCCCGAAAGTTGCAGAATTGGTTACCATACCAGTACCCCCGCCAATACCGCCAGAATCCCGGTAATCACGAAGCCCACCCGGGCACTCTGATTCGCGGAATCCAGCTCTTCCCAATGCCCCATGTCCATGACCAGGTGACGCAGGCCGCCCACAATGTGGTATGCCAGCGCAGTCAGGATCCCCCACAACACGAACTTGACCAGGAAGTTGTCCATGATGGCAACGACGGTTTCAAATCCTTCGGGAGAGGAGAGTGAAGTTCCAAGCATCCACAGCAAGATGGCCAGCGCCACAAAGGTGATGACCCCTGAGACACGGTGCAAGATGGAAGCGATGGCGGTGACAGGAAAGCTGATCGTTTGCAGGTCGAGGTTTACAGGTCTCTGTTTATTTTTCACGGCTTTGCCCACTCAGCTCCATTGAGCACGTTAGTTATTGTTTTCACACGCTTTGAGGGCGAGGAGTGGCATTTGTTAGGTTTTTGTTACCAAAACAACTCGGAAAAGCCAAAAACAACATTTTAGATATCACATCTGGCTTTGCGAAAGCGTTTCAAACACCGACGGCCATCACCCACGAGGCGCAGTATATCGGCGGCCTTAACCAATGACAATCAATTAGCTACATAGAAAACCCAAAACCGTAAACCAGATCTCACAACCGCTTTAACAAGTCATTAATGATCATTCAGGAAAATTGACAAGAGAGTGGTTCTCTGGTTCAAATAAGGCGCTCCAGCCGCCGTGGTACGGGTAAGAACCTTTGCCAGCGTCATGAAAGTCGTAATAAAGTAGGACTGGAACCAAATTATAAAAGAGCAAAGGAGACGTGCTATGGCTGATAAGATAGCCACCCTACATCTGCCCGGAAAAGAGCCGGTAGAACTACCGATCCTGTCCGGTACTGTTGGACCCGATGTAATCGATGTCAGAAAACTGGGCGCGCAAGGGTACTTCACCTTCGACCCCGGCTTTATGGCCACCGGTGCTTGCAAATCATCCATTACCTATATTGACGGAGATCAGGGTGTCTTGCTGCACCGTGGTTATCCCATCGCCCAGTTGGCCACCCAGGCCAGTTACCTGGAAGTCTGTTACATCCTGCTGTACGGCGAGGCGCCCACCAAGACGCAATACGCGGAATTTGAACGCCTGGTCACCCGCCACACCATGGTGCACGAGCAGATCGCCTTCTTCTTCCGCGGCTTCCGCCGTGACTCCCACCCCATGGCGATCATGTGCGGTGTGGTCAGCGCCCTGTCCGCCTTCTATCACGATGCCCTCGACATCAACAACGAAGAACATCGCGAGATCTGCGCCTTCCGTCTGCTCTCCAAGATGCCGACCCTGGCCGCCATGTGTTACAAGTACTCCATCGGCCAGCCCTTCATGCAGCCGCGCAACGCCCTCTCCTATGCCGGCAACTTCCTGCACATGATGTTTGGCGTGCCGACCGAAGAGTACAAGGTCAACCCCATCGTCGAGCGCGCCATGGATCGCATCTTCACCCTGCATGCGGATCACGAGCAGAACGCCTCCACCTCCACCGTGCGTCTGGCCGGCTCCTCCGGCGCCAACCCGTTCGCCTGTATCGCTGCGGGGATCGCCTCCCTGTGGGGTCCGGCCCACGGCGGCGCCAACGAAGCCTGCCTCAAGATGCTCGAGGAGATCGGCTCGGTTGACCGTATTCCCGAGTACATCGCCAAGGCCAAAGACAAGAACGATCCCTTCCGTCTGATGGGCTTCGGCCACCGGGTCTACAAGAACCACGACCCCCGTGCCACCGTGATGCGCGAAACCTGTCACGAGGTACTGACCGAGCTGCAGATCAAGGATCCGCTGCTGGACGTGGCCATGGAGCTGGAGCGCATCGCGCTCTCCGACCCCTACTTCATCGAGAAGAAGCTCTACCCGAACGTGGACTTCTACTCCGGCATCATCATGAAGGCCATCGGCATCCCCATGTCCATGTTCACCGTGATCTTCGCCATCTCCCGCACCATCGGCTGGATTGCCCACTGGAACGAAATGCACTCGGATCCGGACCAGAAGATCGGCCGTCCGCGTCAGCTCTATACCGGCCTGGCCCAACGGGATTTCACTCCCCTCGATCAGCGCTGATCCGGCGAGTTGTCATGGCTTGTTACAAAGGCGGTCATTGACCGCCTTTTCATTTGAGGGTCTAATCGCGCCCTTTTACGCCAAGGACACCCATCATGAAAGCTCCCCTGCTCCTCTGCTCCGCCTTGTTGCTCAGCGCCTGCCAGAGCACCCCGGCCACAGAGACCCTCTATATCCAGGACAAGCTGGCCGACTGCGTCGGTGTCGCCCCCATGAAGTGCATGCAGGTGCGCAGCCAGCCTGGCGAGAGCTGGACCCTCTTCTACCAGCAGATCGAAGGTTTCACCTTTGAGCCTGGTTTCCACTATCAACTGGAAGTGCGTACCGAACAGCTCACCGACGTGCCGGCGGACGCCTCCTCGGT
This sequence comes from Aeromonas sp. sif0611, assembly GCF_019218845.1. Taxonomy (NCBI): domain Bacteria; kingdom Pseudomonadati; phylum Pseudomonadota; class Gammaproteobacteria; order Aeromonadales; family Aeromonadaceae; genus Aeromonas; species Aeromonas sp. sif0611. The sequence continues at coordinate 377,666 of NZ_JAHUWU010000001.1, forward strand.
GCGCTATCAGCTGATCAAGGTGGTGAGCAAAGAGGCCGCTCGCTGAGCCACGAGGGGCTGCGGTTCAATTTGCACGCCCCTTGGGTTATGCTGACCACCTTCTTTCAAGGGTTGACCAGGGGCACGCGCCCTCCTGTACGATGATCAAGATAAGAACCATACGGCCCCTCGACTGGCCCGCCATCATGACCATTCAGAGCGAGTGCTACCACCAGCTGGAGCCCGAGCCCCTCGAGGTGATGAGCAACAAGGCACAACTCGCCCCCGCCTGTTGCTGGGTCGCCGAGCGTCAGGGCCGGGTGCTCGGTTACCTGCTCTGCCATCCCTGGCGCGCTCACCAGCCCCCGCCCCTCTCGGTGCCGATGAAGGCGCTGGCCGGTCATGAAGAGTTCTATCTGCACGATCTTGCGGTCAGTGGCGAGGCCCGCGGTCTGGGCGTCGGGCAGCAACTGCTGGCCACGGCGCTCGATTTCGCGAGCCGAGAAGGGTATCGCCATGCAGGTCTGGTGGCGGTGCAGGATGCCCCCGCCTTCTGGCGCAAGCAGGGCTTCGTGCCAGCCAAGACCCCCAAGTCGCTGGAGGAGTACGGCGAGGACGCCGTCTATATGCGCCTGCCCCTGGCCGAACCGGCCTGAGGCCCAGTTAAAGCCCAAAAAAAAGGCGCCTTGCGGCGCCTTTTTTCACTTCATCGGTTCATCAAGCCTTGAACTTGCTGAACACCAAGGAAGCGTTGGTACCGCCAAAGCCGAAGCTGTTGGACATGACGGTATTGAGATCGGCCGTTTCGTAGGCACGTACGATGGGCAGACCCACGGCCTTCTCGTCCAGGTTCTCGATGTTGATGCTGGGGGCAATGAAGCCGTGTTCCATCATCAGCAGGGAGTAGACGGCCTCGTGCACACCGGCGGCGCCAAGGGCATGGCCCGTCATCGCCTTGGTGGCGGAGAGCTTGGGCGCATTGCTGCCAAACAGGGTTTGGATGGCTTCCAGCTCCTTGGTATCACCGACCGGAGTCGAAGTGCCGTGGGTGTTGATGTAATCCACAGAGCCGACGTCCTGCATCGCCATCTTCATGCAACGCACAGCGCCTTCACCGCTCGGGGCAACCATGTCGTAGCCGTCGGAGGTGGCACCGTAACCGGTGATTTCGGCGTAAATGTGGGCACCGCGGGCCAGGGCATGTTCCAGCTCTTCGACCACCAGGATGCCACCGCCACCGGAGATGACAAAACCATCGCGGTCCGCATCATAGGTACGGGACGCCTTTTCCGGGGTGTCGTTGTACTTGGTGGAGAGGGCGCCCATGGCATCGAACTGGATGGTGGAAGACCAGTCCAGCTCCTCGCCGCCGCCAGCGAAGACGATGTCCTGCTTGCCAAGCTGGATCAGCTCCAGTGCGTGACCGATGCAGTGGGCAGAGGTGGCACAGGCGGAGCTGATGGTGTAGTTGACACCCTTGATCTTGAACGGGGTGGCCAGGCAGGCAGAGGTGGTGGAGGACATGGTGCGCGGCACCATGTAGGGACCCACGCGCTTGACCCCTTTTTCACGGGCGATGTCCGCAGACTCGGAGGTGTTCTTGCCGGAGGCGCCGCCGGAGCCGACCACTATGCCAGTACGCTCGTTGGAGACCTGATCCTCTGGCAGACCCGCGTCAGCGATAGCCTGCTGCATGGAGAGGTACGCATAGGCCGCGGCGTCACCCATGAAACGCATGACTTTACGGTCGATCAGTTCAGACGGATCGAGTTTGATGTTACCCCAGACACGGCTGCGCAGGTTGTACTGTTCAAACTGCTCGGAATAGGTGATGCCGGATTTGCCTGCTTTCAGGGAGGCCAGCACCTCTTCCTTGTTGTTGCCGATACTGGAGATGACGCCGATACCGGTGATCACTGCTCTTCTCATTAATTCATCTCGTCTGGAAAAACTGGCACCGAGTCTACCCGCTTTCGGCTGCCAAACTGGTCTGCTTTCACGTAGAATGCCCGCGAATTTATGACGCGAGCAGAGGAAAACGTGAGTCAAACATCCTTACATCATGCCCGATTGGACTGGAATGAAGCGGGAACTCCAGTCTCCAGTGAGTTCGGGGATGTGTACTTTTCCAATGATAACGGTCTAAGTGAAACCCGCTACGTCTTTTTATTGCAAAATCACCTACCGGCACGATTTTCGCACCACGATAGTGACAGTTTCGTGATTGGCGAAACAGGTTTCGGCACAGGTCTTAACTTTCTGGCGACAATGGCCGCCTTCCTGGAACAGGCCCCCCAATCCGGCAACGGCTCGCACCTGCACTTCATCAGCTTCGAGAAATACCCCCTGGCCCAAGCCGATCTCTGCAAGGCCCTGGCGGCCTGGCCCGAGCTCGCGCACCTTAGCCAGCCTCTCATCGAGCAATGGCCGCTGCCGGTCTCCGGCTGCCACCGCCTCATTTTTGCCGGCGGCCGCATCCGCCTCGATCTCTGGCTTGGCGACATCAAGGAGATGCTGCCCCAGGTGCCTCACGGCCCTCAGGGTCTGGTGGATGCCTGGTATCTCGATGGCTTCTCGCCGGCCAAGAATCCCGAGATGTGGACACAAGCGCTGTTCGATGGCCTCGCTCGCCTCGCTCGCACCAGCGCGACCCTCTCGACCTTTACCTGCGCCGGTTTCGTGCGCCGCGGTCTGATTGACGCCGGCTTTGCCATGAAGAAGGTGAAGGGGCACGGCAGCAAGCGGGAGATGCTGGCAGGGAGGCGGGAGGGCAAAGTGCCCGAGCAAAGCATCTCCCCCTGGTATGCCCGCCCCGCCGGCCGGGACGGCGAGGTGCTGATCATCGGCGGCGGCATCGCCTCGGCCATGACGGCACTCTCTCTGGTGGTGCGAGGTCGCAAGGTGACCCTGCTGTGTGAAGATGGCGAGCCTGCCACCGGCGCCTCCGGCAACCGGCAGGGGGCGCTCTATCCCCTGCTCAACGGGGAGCATGACGCCCTGTCGCGCTTCTATTCCCTGGCCTTCGGCTATGCCCGCCAGCGGCTGCTGACCCTGGCCGCGCGCCATCCCGTGGCCTTCTCCCTGTGCGGCGTCACCCAGCTTGGCTACGACGACAAGTCCGCCGCCAAGCTCGCCAAGATGGGTCAGGGCCCCTTCCCCCCCGAGCTGATGCACCCACTCTCTGCCTCGGAAGTTGAGCAGGTGGTCGGCCTGCCCTGCGGCCACGGTGGCGTCAGCTACCCCCTGGGGGGCTGGCTCTGCCCGGCGGATCTCACCCGCGCCGCCCTGAAAGAAGCGCAAGCCAGCGGTCTCCTGCGACTTGAGTACCACACACCGGTGAGCAGCATCAGCGAGCTGGCGGACGGCTGGCAGGTGGAGAGCCAGGATGGCCACCTGTGGCAGGCCCCCAACCTGGTGGTGGCAGCCGGTCACCGGCTGCCCGCCCTGCTCCCCTTCGCGGAGCTGCCGCTCTACCCGGTCCGCGGTCAGGTGAGCCATGTGCCGACCACGGCGCGGTTAAGCCAGCTCAGGACTGTGCTCTGCTACGACGGCTACCTCACCCCGGCCCACGACGGAGCGCACTGCATCGGGGCCAGCTATGGCCGTAACCAGAGTACCCTCGCATTCAGTGCCGAGGAGCAGGCTCAGAACCAGGCACGGCTGCAAGCCTGCCTGCCTGATCAAAGCTGGCCTGCCGAGGTGGACGTGAGCGGCAACGAGGCGCGGGTGGGCGTTCGCTGCGCCAGCCGGGATCACCTGCCGGTGGCAGGCCCCGTCGCCAGATTGGCAAGCCTGGCGGATCAAGACCCTAAGGCCCCCGCTGATCAGCAGAGCACGCTGCCCCTGCACGCCGGTCTCTATGTGCTGGGCGCCCTCGGCTCCCGGGGGCTGTGCTCGGCGCCCCTCTGCGGTGAGCTGGTCGCGAGCGAGATCTGCGGTGATCCGCTGCCGCTGGCGGCCGATCTGCTGGAGGCGCTGCATCCGGCCCGCTACTGGGTGCGCAGGCTGCGCAAGGGCAAGCCGCTGCGCGATCCGGCGTCCTGATCCCAACCCAGGTTGGACCTCAAACAAAACGGGCTTCCACAAGGGAAGCCCGTTTTTTTATTGGCGATGACGGTCAGCTGCCCTCTGGCCAGCTGACCCCGAGCTTGCGCCCCCGATCGGTCTGCTGCGCCAGGGTGGCGAATCGATCCCGGGTCGCCTCCAGCACCGCCTGCCCCTGCTGCCAGCCCTGATGCTGCAAGACGGCACAATCCCGGGCAATGGGCAACTGGGCGAGCCGGATGCCGAGCTGGCTGACGCTTTCGAGCAATATATCCTTGTGGCGGCTCTCGTAGTCGAACATGGCCGCCACCAGCTTGTCCCACTTCTGCCGCTCCGCCGCGGACGCCCTGCCCTTGTCCATCCAGTTCGGCACCCTGACCTGGATGCGGGCCGTCACCTGGGCCTGATCCAGCTCGCAGCGCACCGGGGTCGCCCTGGTCTGCAACTGCCAGGAGAGCTGATAGCTGGCCCTGCCGATATGGCCGTCCGCCTGAGTGGGTGACAAGGCGGTGATCTGGCGCATCACTGCAGCCACATCGGCCCCTGATACCCGATAGAACTGGAAATCGACCTTGATATCAGGCGCCACTCGAATACCTGCATAATGGGAGGGTGCTGCTCCGATTGAGGCGGCATATATCAGGGCCGCCACCGCCCCTGTCTTGCTGAAGAGTCCCATCGTCGTGCTGCCTTGCTCCTTGTGAGTCCCGGCGTAATTTCAATTAATAATCAATGAATTAATAGTCAGTGTGGAGATTAACCGCGATCAGGGGCGCTGTCACCTGCTCTCGGTGCCGGGGGTGGCACAGGGTAGGATCTCCCCCTGGGCGGATGGGGATTTGCAAGGGAGATCACAGCCAGCCACCATTCCCATGGTGAATTACTCCTTATGAGGTAATAATCCCGGCGCTTTTGTTGGCACATGTCAGGCTAGCCAGTCCAATCCTCTGCTCAGCCCGTTAGATGCCATACGTCACTCCATACTCAGGAACCTATTTATGATGGAACTCCTTATTGGCACCCTGGTCACCCTGGCCGTGGGTCGCTACATCTTCAAGGGCTATTCGGCGACCGGGGTGCTGCTCAGCGGCGGCCTCTTGCTGCTGGCGATCACCGCCCTGATGGGCAAGGCGGTGCTGCCAGCCAGCGTCACCTCCACCGGCCACGTGGCCACAGACGTGTTCGAGTACGTGCGCTTCCTGCTGGTAGACAGGGGGGGCGGCCTCGGCATGCTGATCATGGTGCTGTGCGGCTTTGCCGGCTACATGAGCCACATAGGCGCCAACACCATCTTGGTGAAGCTGGCCAGCAAGCCCCTTGGCATCATCAAGTCCCCCTACATACTGCTGGTAGCCGCCTACCTGGTGGCCTGCGCCATGTCGCTGGCGGTGAGCTCCGCCACCGGCCTCGGCGTGCTGCTGATGGCGACCCTGTTCCCGTTGATGGTCAACATGGGGATCTCCCGTGGCGCCGCGGCCGCGGTGTGCGCCTCTCCGGCCGCCATCATACTGGCCCCCACCTCGGGGGACGTGGTGATGGCCGCCCAGGCCGCCAACATGGAGCTCATCGAGTTTGCCTTCAAGCTGACCCTGCCCATCTCCCTGACGGCCATCGCCGCCATGGCGGTGACCCACTTCTTCTGGCAGCGCTATCTGGACAGGAAGTCCGGGGAACACAACGAGGCGGTCGCCCCGAGCGATCTCATCACCGATGCCCCCGGCTTCTACGCCATATTGCCGTTCACCCCCATCATCGGTGTGCTGCTGTTTGACGGCAAGCTGGGCCCCAAGCTCGACATCGTCACCATCATCGTCATCTGCCTGGTGCTGGCCGCCCTGCTGGAGCTGGTGCGCAAGCGCAACGGCCGCGAGCTGCTGGACGGTTTGCAGGTGTGCTGGCGCAGCATGGCTGACGCCTTCGCCGGCGTGGTCATGCTCTTGGTGGGGGCCGGGGTCTTCGCCCAGGGGCTGATGGGGCTCGGTTTCATCGCCAATCTCCTGGATCTGGCCCAGAGCTTTGGCACCGGCGGCATCGTCATCATGCTGGTGCTGGTGGTCATCACCACCTTGGCCGCCTTTACCACCGGCTCGGGCAATGCCCCCTTCTATGCCTTCGTGGAGCTGATCCCGCACCTGGCCACCAGTCTGGGCGTCAATCCTGCCTACCTGGTCATCCCCATGCTGCAAGCCTCCAACCTGGGTCGCACCATCTCGCCAGTCTCCGGGGTGGTGGTCGCCTGTGCGGGCATGGGCAATCTGTCCCCGTTCGAGGTGGTCAAGCGCACCTCTATGCCGGTCGCGGTCGGCCTGCTGGTGGTGATCCTCGCCACCCAGATCCTGGTCCCTGCCTGAGTACCGTCTGACTCTTTTCCAGCCCGGCGCCTGCCGGGCTGGCATCCCCCCCACCCCTTGCAGTAGACTCGGTGCTCTTTTTCCCTAAGGAGGACCGAGCCTTGAGTATTACGGTTCAACTTGCCCACTTCAGTGACTGCCACTCCCATTTCGATGGCGCCCCCATGCGCTTCTCCCCTGAGGGTGAGTCCGAATGGCGCACCCAGTGTGGCGGCTACGGCCGCATCCTGACCCGGCTGACCGCCCTGCGCCAGCAGGCTGCCGCTGCGGGCCAGACCTGCCTGCTGCTGCACGGGGGTGACACCTTCCAGGGGTCGCTCTATTTCAACCGCTTCAAGGGGCGGGCCAACGCCGACCTGCTCGGCCTGCTACGACCGGATGCCATGGTGATCGGCAACCATGAATTCGATCTCGGCAACGGCCCGCTGGTGGAGTTTCTGCGCCAGCTCGACTATCCGGTGCTGGCCGCCAACCTCGACAGCAGCCAGGAGCCAGCCGATGCCCCGCTGCGGTTGCACGGCTTGCCACAGCTGTTTGATGCCAGCCGTCCCTGGCACAGACGCGTCATCGACGGCGTCCCCTTCGCCCTGCTCGGCATCACCTTGCCGCAGATGGCCGCCATCGCAAGCCCGGATCCCCACACCCGCTTCCACGGCATCGAAGAGACCCTCAGCGCCGCCCTTGGCGAGATCAAGGCCGAAGGGATAGAGCACATCATATTGCTCAGCCACCTTGGGCTGGAGCAGGACAAGAAGCTGGCGGCCCGCTTCCCCGAACTCAGCCTGATTGTCGGTGGCCACACCCACAGCCAGCTGGGGGATCTGGCCCCGCTCGGGCTGATGAGCGAGGGGGACTACCCCTTGATGATCGAGGGGGTCGCCATACTGCATGCGGCCCACAGCGCGCTGTGCCTCGGGGTGTGCGAGCTGGAATTTGATGAGCGCGGACGCGTTTGCCAAAGCCGCGGCCAGCTGGAGTGGCTGCCCTGGCAGCCCTGGCCCTTTGCCTCGCCCCCGCCGGCAGGGCTCCATTTCTGCGAGCCGGCCCCCGAGATCGAGCAGCATCTGGCCAGGCGCTACCGACCCGAACTCGAGACCATGACCCGGCGCATCGTGACCCACCTCGCCGGGCCACTGCACCATCAGCGCCTGCCCGATGCCGCCCTACCCGCTGGCAGTCAGGTCGCCCCCCTGGTGGCGAGCGCCATGCTGGCCGGTGCCCGCGAGCAGGTAGGCCAGGTGGATTTCGCCCTGCACAACGCAGGGGGAGTACGCAGCTCCCTCGAACCCGGCCCCTTGAGCGAGGCGGACATCGCCGGGCGCCTGCTGCCCTTTGCCATTCCACTCACCCTCTACCGGGTGCACGGCCATGAGCTGGCGGAGGCGCTGGAGGGAGCCATCGACAACGCCACCAACAACGGCGTGGTCGGCAATGGCAGCGGCAGCTTCCCCTATACCGCCGGGATGCGCTTCCGTTATCAGGCAGACAGGCCCAGGGGGAGCCGGATCACCCGCCTCGAATGGGAGGCGAGCCCGGGTCAGTGGCAGAACGTCGAGATGGATGCCATCTATCGGGGGGTCTCCAGCGCCTACACCGCCTCCGGCAAGGAGGGCTACACGGCCCTGGCCCGCACCCTGACCCAGCACAATCAGGAGCTCGGCATCACCCTGGCCGATGCCTTTATCCGCTGGGCCCGCCATCTGCCCGAGCTGGCCCCCCTGCCGGCACTGGTGGAATACCAGGGCGCCAGTCCCATGGCCTGAGGCTCTCATCGGGCCATCCCCTGCAAGAGTGCCGCTTTCCTGGGTGAAACGGCACTCTTGTCCGTTATACCAAGTACATCCCCCTACCCTCTTACATCGCCTCGGCAACACCAGACACCGCCGCCGTCTTGCGCAACTCAGGCACTGAAAACGCTACTTTTATACATTATTTCAAACACATCACCCCAGCCCATTGCATCGGACTGCCGGCCTCGGCAAGATAGGCCCGCTTTTACGTCTTTCCCGCAGGAACAGGTCATCCATGAATCACGCCATCCGTTTTACCCCTCAGCGCTACAACCCCGGGCTCAAGCCGCTGGTTGTCCTGCTCACCGCCCTGATGGCGCTGCTGTTTTGCTTGCGCAACCCGCTGTTCCACGGCATGGCGCCCGGCTTTGATGCCTCCCTGTTCGCTGTGATGGGCAAGATGTGGAGCGAGGGGGGCGTGCTCTACCGGGACATGATCGACATCAAGGGCCCCATGATCTTCGCCCTCGATGCCCTCGGCTACTCCCTGGGAGGCTTCTTCGGGATCTGGCTGCTGGAGTGGGTACTTTGCTGGCTTGGTCTGCTCGCCAGCTGGCAGGCCTTCTCCCAGCTGGGGCTCTCCCTGCGGGCCCGCCTCGGCAGCATGCTGGCGCTGCTGGCGCTCTACAGCACCCGCTACTACTACGGCAACATGACCGAGGACTGGACTTTCCACCTGGCCCTCATCGCCCAGTGGGCCTTCATCACCCTGCTGCTGGACAAGCAGTTTCGCTGGGGTCCGGCCCTGGTGGCGGCCCTCACCTTCGCCATCGTGGCATGGATGCGCACCAACAACGGCGCCTTCTGGGGGGCTTGGTATCTGGTGCTGTTCTGCCACTGGTGTCTGCGTGAGCAGTGGCGCTGCGCCTTCGGCCTGCTCTGCTCCAGCCTGCTGGGGCTGGCCCTGGTCGGCGGCCCGCTGTTTGCCTACTTCCAGCACCACGGTTTGCTGGACGAATTCAAATACTACGCCTTCGGCATCTTCTTCGAGGGGAGCTATGGCAACGGCTTCTCGCCGGAAGTGGGGGCAGTCGGCCTGCTGCGCACCGGCCTCGTCATGCTGCTGCCAGCCTTCATGGTGCTGATGCTGGGACGCCGCCAGGAGTGGTATCTGCCTGCCCTCTGCGCCACCCTGTTTGGCGTGCTCTTTACCCTGATCGCCAACTCCGTCTCCGGCCACGTGTTCGATCACTACGACGTGCTCTACCTGCAGCTTGGCCTGCTGCCTCTGGCCTGCCTGCTGGATCGCAGCGAGCAACAGTCCGATGCCCTGGGCCTGCTCTGCATCTCGCTAGTGGTACTGACCGCAAGCTGGCTGCTGGCCCAGCAACTCGGTTACGGCTGGAGCACCAAGGAGTGGTCGCTGCCGCGGGTGCGCGAAGTGCTCGGCAACAGCCTGCTGTGGGCCCTGCCGGTGCTCATCCTGGTGCCGCTCTGGCGCGCCTGGGATGTGCGCAGCGCCACCCCCTGGCTGGCGTCACTCGCCATGCTGGCTCTGCTGGTCAACAACGCCTGGGAGGGCAACCTCAAGGGCAAGCCGTTCAATCCGCCGGCCCAGGTGCGGGTCGACAGGATCAAGGCCGAGACAGGGCCGACCGACAAGATCTGGGTCGACGGCATACAGCCGCAATACTATCTGTGGACAGATCGCCAGCCCGCCTCCGCCTATTTGTTCTTCGCCAACGTCAATCCGCCCTATGACGTGCGCGAGCGGGTGCTGGCCGACATCCGGCGGCAGGATCCCAAGTTCATCATCGCCAAGCCGGAGCGGGTGGCAGAGCAGCTGAAAACGCCGAGCTCTCCCTCCAGCCTCGCCTTCTATCAATATCTGACGGACCGTTATGAAGAGGTGGATCCGGGTCTCTATCGCCGTCGCTGAGACCGGTTGCGAAAGTCGGGGCCGTCGCTGGCAACAGCGACGGCCCCTTTCATTGGCGTGCAGACCTGTGTTCAAGGGGGCCCATCATGATTACAATGGCGCTCTTTTTTAGTGTGAAGGGGGAGACAGCATGGCGGAACTGACCTATCTGGGGGGCTATCCCGAGCCGCTCAAGGCCCAGGTACAGCAGTTGATCGCGGCGGGGAAACTCGGCGAGATGCTGGCCAAACGCTACCCTGAGACCCACCTCGTCCAGAGTGACAAGGCGCTGCTGGCCTATACCATGGAGCTGAAAAACCGCTACCTGAAAAGCTCGGCGCCGCTCTCCAAGGTGATCTTCGACGGCAAGATCAACGTGATCAAGGATGCCCTCGGCCTGCACACCTATGTCAGCCGGGTACAGGGCAACAAGCTCAAGACCAAGAACGAGATCCGCATCGCCGCCCTGTTCAAGGAGGCCCATCCCGCCTTCCTGAAGATGATAGTGGTGCACGAGCTTGCCCACTTGCGGGAGAAGGATCACAACAAGGCCTTCTACCAGCTCTGCCTGCACATGGAACCGGACTATCATCAACTGGAGTTCGATCTCAGGCTATGGCTCACCTGGCGTGACATCGAACGCACCTCGGGCTGAGGCCATCGGTTGCAAGGAGGCAAGATGATCCCAGGGCACACTCGTTCAGGGCATAGCTGTCGTCATGCCGCGCGAGGCCAGGTGATGGCCCTGTGGCTCGCCATGCTGCTGCCCTGCTCCCTGCTGGCAACCGAGCGCTGGCAGAGCGACGACTATCTGATCCAGAGCTTCATGGAAGTCGCCATGAAGCGGGAATATGGCCATGAGGCCCAGGTACGCTTCTCCCGCTGGCAAGGCCCCATCCGCCTCAAGCTCATCAACGAGTTTGGCGACAAGGCGCTGCAGGCCGAGGTGGTCAAGGTGCAGAGCCAGCATCTGGCCAGGATCACCGGCCACCCCATACTGCTCGTCAGCGACAACCCCAATCTCACCCTCATCATGACCAGGCACCAGCAGATGGCCGGCTGGGCCCGCCGCACCATGCGCCAGGATGACTCTGTCGGCATTGCCCTCAAGGAGGGGATCTGCCTGGCCAATTTCGCGGCCAACGGCCGCTATGAGATCACCCGTGCCACCATCATCATCCCGGTGGACTACAGCCGGGCCAAGGGCCGTTTTCTGGATTGCGTAGTGGAGGAGCTCACCCAGGTGATGGGGCTGCCCAATGACTCGGACAAGGTGTTTCCCTCCATCTTCAACGACAACAGCATCGACAGCTTCCCCACCGGGCTCGACTATGTGCTGCTCAAGCTCGCCTATCATCCCGCCCTCCATGCCGGCATGACCGCCGACGAGGTGCGCACAGCCCTGCCCATCGCCCTCAAGGCGCTTCGCGCCAATGGCGACATCGCAGAGGCAAATCAGCGAGTACAAAGTGGCAGCCTCAAACGCTGGGCCGGGCTCTGAGCCCTCTTAGCTGGCCCAGCACCCTGCCACCTTCTCACAAACACAAAACGCAGCCTTGAGCTGCGTTTCGTTCAAACCGGGGTAAGAGCCAGCCTGTTACCATGACAGGCAAAATGACAACCTGTTCCTGATCAGGCCTCGGCGCCTTCCGCCTCCGGCATCCAGCTCTCGGCGTTCTCCCATACTTCCTGCACCATGGCCTCGGCCAGTTCCCTGTCCTCCTTGCTGGCGCGGCTGACCGTCAAGGCCATTGCGCTGCCGGGCGCAACCCGCACATGCAGATCAGGGAATCGCTCGCCCAGCTGCTTGAGCAACTCCTGACGCAGCGCCTCCATGGTCGCAGTGGGGATCTGATGTTTTCTGTCGATGATGATTTCCAGGCGCATAGGATACGTCTCCATGAGAAATGACTGTATTTTTATACAGTAAAAACCAAAAGTAAAGGCTCAGCATCTCGTTCCCCTTCCATCGCTCAACAATCCATCGTTCTCCCATGTCATGACCACATCGCATTCCCTCCTGCTTCCCTTTTCTGAGCGAGTTCCATCCTGCCTGGCCACCTCGGGAGAAAAAATGGTTGATATTGGTTCTCATCCGTCGCATCATAATTTCGTGTTATAACATAACAAAATAGATAATCATGCGCCCCGACATTCACCCTCAATACCGCAAGGTCCTGTTTCACGACCTGGCCAGCAACATCTACTTCCTGATCGGATCCACCTTGCAGACCGATCGCACCAAGCAATGGGAAGATGGCAACACCTATCCCTATGTGACGCTGGATGTCTCCAGTGCCTCCCACCCCTTCTATACCGGCAAGCAGAAGCAGGTCGGCAAGGAAGGACAAGTCGCCCGCTTCGGTCAGCGATTTGGCCAATTCTTCAACAAAGGAAAAGAAAAATCATGAAAGTGCTCGCCTCACTGAAATCAGCAAAGTCACGCCATCCTGATTGCCAGGTCGTTCGTCGACGCGGCAAGCTGTTCGTGATCTGCAAGAGCAATCCCAGATTCAAGGCTCGCCAAGGCTAAATACGCAGGCGCTCTGTCCATCCTCCCTGGCCCTCATCCCGAGGGCCAGATCGTTTCTGACTCATCGAAAATACCTCCTTCTCGTCTTCAGCCCAGCCCCCATAAAGCTCCAATCAACCCCCACACGCACATAAAAAGAAACGTCATTTCATTTTATGTAGACACAGATCCCATTTTAGGGCGTCATCATGATGTTGTCATTGCAAATGAAACACTGGTTGAATTATATTTGAACCGTTGTTTTGAAAAATGATGACCAGTGAGATGAAACTTGCTCGACACGCACATCACAGATGTGCTTGCTGATCTTCACAACCCAACTCATGGCCGTGCATTGCCGCCAAAACAGATTTAAACGAGCCCAATTCAGATTGAAAGCCACATGTGCTATCTGGCAATGGGACCACTGTCTGCAGCTTTTTTCATAGGATTGATCGAAAGGTATGAAGTTAAAATTCACCTGTGCAGCCATTGCCGTCTGCTCCGCGCTCACCAGCATGAATGCGAATGCATTGAGCCTCAATTATCGACACGAGTTTCTGGAAAAACAGGATCAACAGAGCGATCGCCTGGTGGTATCTCATCGCTTCGATAATGGTTGGGGGTTTGGTGTCGAGTCCAAATTTACCAACGGTGGTGAAGGAGAGGGTGCCTTCGATGAATTCCACACCACTGGCACCGAATATGACTTGACCTACCTCGCCAAGCTAAATGAAACGTGGTTGCTGGAATCCGGATTCAATACCGAGATCACCGATGACGTGCAAGATTTGCGTATTCACGTCAAGCCCACCTATTGGTTCAATCCCAATTTTTATACTGCCGCACGTTTCCGGGTGGGTCAGCGCAACTACGACGATTCGCTCAACAAGGAAAACGGCCATTATTTCCAGTTGAATTATTACCTTGGTTATAACGCAGAGAATTGGTCCGTTGCCTATGACTTCGAATATAAAAAGCTCGATTATCCTGACTTTAATGGCGAAGAGTATTCATATCTGAACAACGTCACCATCCGTGTCCCCATCAACAAGAACTGGCGACCCTTCACCGAAATCGGCTACGTATCATACAACGATCCGGCCGATGACAACCCCTACCCCAATGACTGGCAGTGGCGTTGGCGCGTCGGGATTGAGTACATCTTCTAGACCTGAATCTGCTATCCCAGGGCTGAGGCCCAAGGCGCACCTCTGCGATATCGAGAGTCATTGGGGTCAGTGAATAACGACAGTCCCCTTGAAAGTCAATACCAACCAGGTCCTATGACACGATAAATAAAGAGCCGTGGGAGATGAAGTAAAAAGGGAATCCAATGACCCCTGTCATTCATTGCGAATGACCATTCATCGCTGAATATGGGCCTTGTGTCACGTAATACAGACTTATCTGAAATTGACATTTCACTGTCACTGAATGAGCAAACATTATGGTTATGCTCCAGTTCAGGAAACATTAATCGGTTGACTGTCGACATATTGTCGCTCAGGTCACAGTTTACATCATTGCGTTGAATGAGAGATAAAATCAGATGTCCAACGGCCCAATGACTTTCATCATTCTCCGTTAAAACACACTGCCATCTGTTTTTATATTCATTAAGGTGGCGAACCCCTTTAACAACATAAAAAGGGGTTCGTCTGGTTACTCAATATTAATAAATCCCTATGGGTCTCAATAGCTTCAAGGAGAGTAGTATGAAGCTTGGAAATTGGGTGCTTGAGCCGAATATGGCGCTCACCCGTTTTTGCGTATCCCCCCCCCGCGCGGAGCGTTTCGCCGAGTTTTTTGCCGGTGAGGCCATGGATATGGCCATGGACTACCACTTCAAGAACGGCATGGGACCGCAAGAGGATGCCTTTTGTCGGCGCATCTTTCGCCAGCAGATGGTCGAACGCACCATCGAACCGGGTGAAGCCCTGCCGCGCACCCAGGTGAGTTTCACTGGTGAGGGCGATACCGTCTCCTTCTCCTCCTTCCAGCGAGTGCCATTCCATGTGCAGCGGTGGCTGGAAGTCGAGCTGCATGCGGCGGAAGCGGGTAACTACCCTTTCCAGCTGTCGACCTGCGGCGGAGTCCGACTCTGGTGTGATGGGTTGCCCATCACCCAGTTCACCCCCTTCACCCGTAACAAGCTGCAACGTTGTGAGCTGATGCTGCCCTTGCAGGCGGGCAAGAACACCCTGCTTGTCCATCTGGAAGAGCTGTTTGAGCGGGATACGGTGTTTGCTCTGCGGCTCATCTACCGCGGCAACGAGCCGCTTGGGGTCTCGCTGCCTAATGTCGATGCCGACATGCTCGATGAGATCTGCCAGTTTGCCGGCGCCATGCGCCCCGAACTCACCGCCTGGCACAATCAGGTCAGGATCCGGCTCGGCATGGCCGCACCGACGCACCCCGTTCGCCTGAAAGGCGAGATCCATGGCATGGGCAATGACAATTTCAGACCGCGCCAGGTGGATTTCGGCACCGTCTCGCCGGGCAGCCAGTGGCTGACCCTGGATCTCCCCGCCGACATCGGCCCTGCGCACTACCAGATTGTGCTGAACATGAGCTGTGCTGGCGTTTCCATCAACCGCAGCTTCGGTGTCAACCTCATGCAGCCCCTCGGCAATGCCGAGCCATCGACCAGCCTGAGCGATCGCAAGCAGCAGGCACTGCGGCACTGCGCCCAACATGGTATGGAACGCACAGCTCGCCTGCTGGCCATGCTGCACAGCGGCGAGATCACCGCCGAGGCTGAGCAGTTGCTGCTCGACACCCTGGCGCGGATCAGCGCCCGCGAGGATTGCTCCGACTTTTCCCTGGTCCCGCTGCTCTGGATCTGGCAACGCCACCAGGGCGAGCACTTCCCGACCGTCCTGTGGCGACGGGTACGCAGTGCCATCCTCGGCTATCGCTACTGGATGGATGAACCGGGCAATGACGTGATGTGGTTCTGGAGCGAGAACCACACCCTCTGCTTCCACACCGCCCAATACCTGGCCGGCCAGCTGTTCCCCGCCGAACGTTTCCTGGCCTCTGGCCGCAGCGGCGAACAGCAGCGCACCATCGCGGCACAGCGCCTGGCGCAGTGGTTCGATGCCATCGATCGGCACGGCTTTGTCGAGTGGAACTCGGCCCCCTACTACCCGGTCGACTACATCGGTCTGTTTGCACTCTATCAGCTGGCGGAAGATACCTGGGTGCGCGAGCGCGCCAAGGCACTCATCGATCGGCTGATGCTGCTCAGCTCCCTGCATTATCAGGCCGGGATTGCCGCCGGCACCATGGGACGAGTCTACGAGAAGGAGCTGCTGGCCGGCGTGCTCACCGAGCTGTCGGCCTACGGCAACGTGGCCTGGGGCGGCGGCTGGTATAACCGCAAGTGCGCCTCCCTGCCGCTGTTCTGTGCCAGCGACTATCAGCCCCCCCTCGAGGCCGACCGCTACGCGACCCTGCAACAGGGCACGCTGGCGGCCTGCTATCAGGCGGGGGGCGGCAAGATCGTCGTCTGGAAGGAGCCGGGCGTCAGCCTCTCCAGCTGCGTCGACCACCATGCCGGTCAACGCGGCCATCAGCAGCATCTGGTGGATGTGCAGTTCGCCTCCGGTCACGACGCCAAGTTCTGGGTCAACCACCCGGGCGAAGCCGAACCCGGCGGTGAACAGCGCCCCTCCTACTGGTCCGGCAACGGTGTGCTGCCGCGAGTGATGCAGGTGAAAAACCGCACTCTGCAGATCTATCGGCTGGCCGAGGATGATCCCTTCCCCTGGACTCACCTCTACCTGCCGGCGGAGGCCTTCGATCAGGTGATCGCCACGACCCACGGCTGCCTGATCAAGGCCGGGGATGCCTTCGCCGCCATCGGCTGCTCGGCCCCCCTCAATGCGATGACAACCGGGATGACCGCCGGCAATGAATATCGCGCCAAGGCGCATAGGGTGGCCTGGTATATCGAGGTCGGCCATGGCAACGACGCGGCATTCGCTGCCTTCTGTCAACGCATGACCACGCTCGAGGTAAGCCTCGATGGCGAGACGGCCATCGCCGGCACCGCAGAGGGCGAACTCATGTGTCTGGATTGGCAGGGCACCTGCCTGGTCGAGGGGGTCTCGCACAGCTTCCCCGCCGACGTCGGATGTGACCCTATCATCGCCTATCGTGGAGAAGCTCAATGAAACAGCCAGCACTGATCCCTACCCTGGAGCGGGTGGTCCGTGGCTTCTGCCAGCTCAAAGGCATGGGCGAACTGACGGCCAGCAAAGGCCTGACCATCCAGTTCGAGCAGTGGGAGTGGGAGGTCGGCGTCGGCCTCTACGGCTTCTGGCGTTATGCCCGGCATAAGGACGATGCCGAACTGCAAGCCTCGTTGCTGGCCTGGTACGAAGACCAGATCCGCAAGGGGCTGCCCGCCATGCAGATCAATACCACGGCCCCCATGATCACCCTGGCGTTGTTGGCGGGCCACAGCGGCCGTGCCGATCTGCACGAGGCGGTCAACGCCTGGGCCGACGATCTGCTGGCCAACCTGCCCAGAACCGAAGAGGGCGGCTTCCAGCACGTGGTGAAGGAGCAACCCAACACCGGCCAGCTCTGGGACGACACCCTCTTCATGACCTGCCTGTTCCTCGGCACGGCCGGGATAGTGCTGGAGCGTCAGGATCTGATCGACGAGGCCGTCTACCAGTTCCTGCTGCACACCCGCTACCTGAGTGAGCCCAGGAGCGGGCTCTGGTATCACGGCTGGACCTTCCTCGATCGGCACCATTATGCCGAGGCCTTCTGGGCCAGGGGCAATGCCTGGATCACCGTGGCCATCCCCGAATTCATCGATCTGATGGGGGATCACCTGGATGCCGGCACCCGCCGATTCCTCACCCAGGTGGTGGCGCGCCAGGTGCGCTCCCTGTGCGATCTGCAGGCCGACAACGGCATGTGGCACACGGTGCTGGATGACCCCTATTCCCCTCAGGAGTCCTCGGCCACGGCGGGGATCGCCTATGGCATGTTGCGCGGTGTCCGCCTGGGGCTGCTGGATGAGGTCGTGGTTGAGCCTGCCCTGCGGGCGGCCCGTGCCGTGTGGCAGCGTATCGACGGGGACGGCATCGTCCTCGAGGCCTCCAAGGGGACCATGGTCGGTCATGACCACCAGTACTACTGCGACATTGCCATGGCACCCGTGCCTTACGCCCAGGCGCTGACGATGTTGCTGCTGCTCGAGCTTGAGCAGGGCCAGTGGCTGGCCTGAATACTTTATCGTTGTAATCATTCGGAGAAAAATTGATGTCCAAACGGAACTTTATGGGGGCCTTCCAGACCTTTGGCGGTGCCATGGCTGTCCCCATTGCCTTTCTACCCTTTACCGGTTTGCTGCTCGCCATCACCGGGTTGCTCACCATGCCCGATATCATGGGGGACCTGGCTCACCCCGACTCCAACTTCTTCAAGGTGATGACCATCATCAAGTCGGGGGGCTGGACCATCTTCCGCAACTTCCCCCTGCTGTTCTGCATGGCACTCCCGGTGGGTCTTGCCAAGTCGGGTCAGGCCCGAGCGGCGCTGGTCGCCTTCTTTGCCTACATGGCCTACAACTACTTCACCAACAGCATGCTCACCTTCTGGGGGCCTGAGTTCGGGGTCAACTTCAATCAGGAAGTGGGCGGCGCCAGCGGCCTGGCGCTGGTGGGGGGCATCAAGACGCTGGATACCAGCATCGTCTTCTCCCTCATCATCGGCGGCGTGGTGACCTGGATCCACAACCGCTTCTTCGAGAAGAAACTGCCGGATTACCTCACCATCTTCCAGGGCATGAGCCTGGTGTTCATCATCTCCTTCTTCGTCATGTTGCCCATGGCCTGGTTGACCTGCGAGTTCTGGCCCAAGGTCCAGGTGGGGATCAACGCCATGCAGGGCTTCTATGTGGAAGCCGATGCCTTCGGCATGTGGCTGCTCGCCTTCGTGGAGCGGATTCTGGTGCCGACCGGTCTGCACCGCTTCGTCTACTTCCCCTTCTTCTTCGGCCCGGCCGTGGTCGATGGTGGTCTCTACACCCACTGGATCGAGAACGTTTCCACCTATGCGGCTTCCACCGTGCCTTTGGTTGAACAGTTCCCGGCCGCCGGTTACTCCCTGTACGGCAACATCAGCGTGTTCTGCTCCCTGGGGGCCGGACTCGCCATCTATGCCACTGCCAAGCAGAAGATGAAGCGCAAGATCGCCGCCCTGGTGATCCCGGCCATCATCACCGCCATGGCCGTCGGCATCACCGAACCCATCGAGTTCACCTACCTGTTCGTGGCCCCGGTGCTGTATCTGGTCAATGCCATCATTGGTGCAACCCTGTGTGTGGCGCTCTATCTGTCCGGTGTGGTCGGTTTCATGGGTGGTGGTCTGAACGACATCATCCTGTTCAACTGGGTCTTCTACGCCAAGAACCACGCCCACCTAATCTGGATCCACCTAGCCTTGGGCCTCAGCTTCGCCGCCATCAACTTCTTCGTGTTCCGCTACATGATCCTGAAGTTCAACTTCCTCACCCCAGGTCGTGGCGATGAAGAGGAGGAAGACGACGTGCGCCTCTACTCCAAGCAGGACTACCGTGACAAGCAGTCTGGCAAGGCCGTGGCCGGCCAGGAGCCGGATCGCCTCAGAGCCGCCGCCATACTGCGTTGTGTCGGGGGTTGTGACAACGTCGAGACCATAGGCAACTGTCAGACCCGTCTGCGCCTGGTGGTGAAGGATCCGACCCAGGTACAGGATGACAAGGCCCTCAAACAAGCCGGTGCCCTGGGGGTCATGCGTTCGGGCAAGAACCTGCAGGTGGTGGTCGGTCTGTCGGCCCCCATGGTCCGTGAGTACTTCGAGCAGGAGTATAACAAGGGCCCACAGGCTGCCCCCGATGCAACCATTCCGGCAACGGCCGCCTGATGGGGCTTTGAGTGTGCCGATGGCAAGCGCGCGCATCGGGTATCGGGCCCCCTCGCTGGGGTCCATTCGAGAGCCGTGACTTGCCTCTTGAACTTGCGAGCCCAGATGGGCTCGCAAGCCGTTTCTGACGCCGACCCCCTTGACCGAGGTGCCGTCAGAGACATCACAGCCATGACCCACAGGAGCATGTCATGAACAGATTGAAGATTGGGGCCCGCGCCCATGATCTCGCGGATCAGACGCCGGCGGCACTGATCGCCCAGGCCCGCCAGCTCGGCCTCGACGGGCTGCAACTGGCCGTGCACAAGAGCTGGCCCGAGGCCTATCAGGCCCGTGATATCCACGCCCTGACCACCCACATCCAGCAGTTGCAAGAGGCCGGACTGTCCATCTTCCTGCTGGCCAGCTACTTCAACCCCGCCCACTCCGACGCCGACTTCCTGATGCGCGAACTGGCGCGGGTACGGCTCAACATCGAGCTCGCCCGCCACTGCCACATCGGCGTCGTGGGCAGTGAGACCGGCTCCCTCAACGACGATAACTGGACCCGGCATCCGGACAACCACGGGGCCACCGCCTTCCACAAGGTGGAACAGAGCCTGGCCCGGTTAAGGCCCGATCTGGCGCTGGCCGGTTGCGATTTTCTGGTGGAAGCGGTGTGCGATCACATCATTCACGATGCGGAGAGCCTGGCGCGGCTGAACACCCGCCTGGGGGAGCACTTCCTGGTGACCCTGGATCTGGCCAATCTGCTGGATGCCGACAATGTCGCGGACTGGCGCGAGATCCTGGCCGACTTTCTCGGCCAGCATGGCGAGCGCATCCGGTTGCTTCATTTCAAGAACTTCATCCTGGAGGGGCGCAACAAGGTATCGGTGGGTCTGGAGCAGGGGCTGATCGACTATGCCGAGGTGCTGACCATGCTGGCGCAGTGCCAACTGACCCATGTTCCCATCATCGTCGAGGAGCTGTCGGGGGAAGCCTTGCGGGAGAGTGTGGACTATCTGCGCCGCTTGAGTCGGTAAATCAGATCCGTGGAGGGAATAAGCCAAGACGAAAAACGGCGCCCAAGGCGCCGCTTCGTTCATCCACCAGATGGATGGAGCTGAGTGCTGATAAGGAGCATCCGATGGCCATCCCACCGGAGGGTGGTCATCTTCGAGACTATGGGTCAGGCCCGCTCATTGCTCCACTTCAGCACCATGACAGCGCTGGCCAGCAGCAGTGTGATGCCATTGGCCATGATCAGCGGTGTGTCACCCGATTTCAGGCCATAGGTCAGCCAGAGCAACAGACCGCTGATGAAGACCAGATACATCTTGGTGGAAATCGCCTTGGTTTCTCGCGTCTTGAGGATGTCGAACACCTGCAGCGAGAAGGATCCCGTGGTCAGGAAGGCCGCACAGAGCCCGAGGGAGGCGGTATCGAAGGCAAACAGAACCGTGCTCAGGGCAGCCACCCCGGCCAACATGATGATTCGATTGGATGAAACACACTTGTTCATTGATAGACCTGTTATTGAATGAGATTGGCAACGAATGTCCTGTTGCCGCCACCCGGCAGGGCGGCAGCCTGTCTGCCTTCGCCGCGAAGCCTTTCTTTATGGCGCGAAGACATCAGTGGCCCGGTTCAACGGGCCCGGCACGGCCATGAGCCACACCGGGCAAGAAGTCTAATCCCAACAAACAAAAAATACAAAACACTGTTTTGATTTTTATTTTTTGCTTGTTATCATTATAGCCATTACAGACAACGCGACTGCCAACCTGCGGCGCTCATCGAGGTTAATCATGCAAATTCGTCAAAGCATTCACAGCGATCATGCAAAACAGCTGGACACTCAGGGCCTGCGCCGTGAATTCCTGGTAGAAGAGATTTTCACGCCAGACCAGCTGACCATGACCTACAGCCACATCGACCGCATCGTGTTCGGTGGCATCATGCCGGTCCAGGATCCCCTCGCCTTCTCGGACGCGCTGGGCAAGACCTTCGGCGTCAGCTATTTCCTCGAGCGCCGCGAGCTGGGGCTTATCAACATCGGCGGGCCAGGCGTGGTGGTGGTTGATGGCATCCCCTTCGAGATCGGCAACGCCGAGGCGCTCTATGTGGGTCAGGGTGCCCGCGAGTTGAGCTTTGTCAGCGTCGACGCCATGCAGCCGGCCAAGTTTTACTACAACAGCGCCCCGGCCCATGTGAGCTTCCCGACCCGCAAGGTCACCCGGGCAGAAGCCTCACCGACCACCCTGGGCGAGGCTGCCACCAGCAACCGCCGCACCATCTACAAGTACCTGGTGCCGGACGTGCTGCCGACCTGCCAACTGGTGATGGGCATGACTCAGCTGGAAGAGGGCAGCCTGTGGAATACCATGCCCTGCCACACCCACGAGCGCCGCATGGAGGTCTACTTCTACTTCAACATGCAAGAGGATGCCGCCGTGTTCCACATGATGGGCAAGCCGGACGAGACCCGTCATCTGCTGGTGCACAACGAGCAGGCCGTCATCTCCCCAAGCTGGTCCATCCACTCCGGCGTCGGCACCCAGGCCTACACCTTTATCTGGGGCATGGTCGGCGAAAACCAGGTGTTCGGCGACATGGATCATGTGGCCGTCAGGGATCTGCGCTAATTCCCATCCGATTCCGGGCGACACGGGTCGCCCGCATTCCCCATCACCCCTGCCACGTCTGGTGGCAGCAGAGGAAACAAGATGATTCTCAATGCATTCGATTTGAAGGGTAAGGTTGCCATCGTGACCGGTTGTGACACCGGCCTCGGCCAGGGCATGGCGCTCGGTCTGGCCGAAGCCGGCTGTGACATCGTCGGCATCAACATCGTCGAGCCCACGGACACCATCGCCAAGGTGGAGGCGCTCGGACGCCAGTTCCTGAGCCTCAAGGCCGATGTCAGCAAGGTGGATACCCTGCCCGCCCTGGTGGATCAGGCGGTCTCCCGCTTCGGCCGCGTCGACATCCTGGTCAACAACGCCGGCATCATCCGCCGCGACGACGCCATCAACTTCAGCGAGAAGGACTGGGACGACGTGATGAACATCAACATCAAGAGCGTCTTCTTCATGTCCCAGGCGGTGGCCAGGCAGTTCATGGCCCAGGGCCGGGGCGGCAAGATAGTCAACATCGCCTCCATGCTCTCCTATCAGGGCGGCATTCGTGTCCCCTCCTACACCGCCTCCAAGAGCGGCGTCATGGGGATCACCCGCCTGCTGGCCAACGAGTGGGCCAGCCAGGGCATCAACGTCAACGCCATCGCCCCCGGCTACATGGCCACCAACAACACCACGGCCCTGCGCGCCGATGAGGATCGCAACGCCGCCATCCTGGAGCGGATCCCGGCCGGACGTTGGGGGGTGCCGGATGACATGATGGGCCCCGTGGTGTTCCTGGCCTCCCCCGCCTCCGACTACATCAACGGCTACACCATTGCCGTCGACGGTGGCTGGCTGGCCCGCTAACCCTTAGCCCATACAAAAGGCGCCATAGGCGCCTTTTTTCGTTCGTCTCGTCTAGGAATCCATTCAATGTCGCTCGACCCCCTGGCCCAGCTGCTTGGCCTGCTCGCCTGTGCCATAGGCATCACCGCCTTCCGGCAATCCCAGGACAGTAAACTGCGGCTGCACCTGACCCTCAACGGCGCACTCCTCACAGCCCATTTCATGTTGCTCGGCGCCACGGCCGCCGCCATCAACTGCCTGCTCTGTGCGGTACGGACCTGGGTCTCCGGCTATTATCGCGGCCTGGGTGTGATGCTGTTCTTTCTGGGACTGACCTGGCTATTGGTGATGCCCAGGATCGCACATCCCATCCAGCTGTTGACGCTGCTCGGCACCACCTTGAGCACCTACGCCCTGTTTCGGCTAGAAGGCATGGCGCTGCGGCTGTGCATGTTGAGCAGCACAGTCTGCTGATTTGTCCACAACATCTGGGCGGGGTCATGGGGAGGCATCTTGCTGGAGGGCAGCTTTTTCATCGTCAACGGCCACCTCATCCTCGGCCTCTACAGGGCGCGGCGACAGGCGAGATGCGTGAGCACGCAACAGGGATAAGCCTTGGTAGTTGCCAGAGCGAGCACGACAAGGGACAACAAAGCCGGAGGCGGAGCTGCTGTCAGACAGTCCCGCCACCGGCTTTGCTCGAGAAAGAACGCGGCAGGCTGCCGCGGTTCATCCCCTGTTACCTGGCCAGGAATGGATAGTCGTGAAAACCGAGTTCGGCCGAGATACGGGCCGCCGCCTCATGCAGCAAGCCCACCAGCTCATCCTTGTTCTCTTCACTGAAACGCACCAGGGGCAGTGACAGGGAGAGCCCAGCGATGATGCGTCCCATGCGGCTGTAGATGGGCACGGCGAAGCAGCGCAGGCCCGGCTCCATCTCTTCGTTGTCTTCCGCGTAACCCTGCTCGCGCACCAGGACCAATTGAGCCAGCAAGGCGTCGATGTCGGTCAGGGTGTGCTCGGTAAAGCGCTCAAAACTGACATTGGCCAGCATGCCGCGCACCTCTTCCTCGGGCAACCAGGCCATCATCACCTTGCCAAGGGCGGTGCTGTAGAGCGGGCGGCGACGACCGATACGGGAGTACATCCGCAGGTTGTATTCGGAGTCTACCTTGTGCAGATAGACGATGCTGTCTTCGTCGAGCGCCCCCAGGTGCAGGGTCTCCTTGGTCAGCTTGCCCAAGCGATGCATCTGGGTATCCGCGATCGGGATCAGTTCCTGGTGCTCCAGCGCCTTGCCACCGAGCTCGAACAGCTTCAGGCTCAGGGTGTACTTGTCTGACTCCCCCTCCTGATTGACATAACCCAGGGTCTTCATCGTCTGCAAGAAGCGATAGACGGTGCTTTTGGACATCATGATCCGCTGGGACAACTCGGTCACGCCGATCTCTTTCTGCTCCCCCAGCGCCTGCAGGATGCCAAAGACTTTCAGAACGGATGAAACGGAATCTGGCGAGGTATCTACCACTGACATAAGGTTCTCCTTATAAGCTCCATCGTTTCAGTGTATTTGAAACGCAAGCCCAATCATAGCCATAGGTGCGTTTCACAGGAGGACAACGCCCAGACCCACCGCCATTACAGATGAGGTCGCAGACCAGGCTGACCGACGCAACTGCCCTTGCAACCTGGCGACACGACTACCCATGCTGCCCCGCCCCCGACATCAAGATCGCACTGCCAGCCCCACAGACGGATCACACAAAAAATTTATGAAATGATGTTTTATTTTATTTGATGTCTATGGGACATTAAATATAATAACGGTGTCATCAACACGGGAGGGCATATGCCGACCAAGATTGCCGTCATTGGCGAGTGCATGATTGAGCTATCCGAGAGCAAGGCGGGCATAGTACGTCACTTTGGAGGGGACACCCTCAACACCGCCGTCTACCTGACCCGCACCCACCCCGAGCTGTCCGTGCACTATGTGACGGCGCTGGGGACGGACAGCATGAGCGACACCATGCTGACCCAGTGGCAGCAGGAAGGGGTGCACACCGAGCTGGTACAGAGGCTGGAGCACAAACTGCCCGGCCTCTATCTTATCGAAACCGATGCCCGGGGCGAGCGCACCTTCCATTACTGGCGCAATGACGCAGCCGCCCGCTACTGGTTGCAGGGAGAGGACGCCGAGTCTATTTGCCAGCAGTTGCAGCAAGTTGACTGGATCTACTTAAGCGGCATCAGCCTCGCTATCCTCCCCCCCGCCGATCGGGCCAGCTTGCTGCAGCAAGTGGCCTTGTGTCGAGCCAAGGGTGTAAAGATCGCCTTTGACAACAACTTCCGGCCACGGCTGTGGGAAAACCAAGAGGCCGCACAACGGATCTATAGCGCCGTGCTGGCCCTGACCGACCTCGCCTTCCTGACCCTGGACGACGAATTTTCCCTGTGGGGTGACAGCCAGGAGGCCGAGGTGGTGGCGCGTACCCAAGGGTTCGGCGTCCCCGAGATCGTCATCAAACGGGGCGCCGCCCCCTGCCTCATCGTACAGGGTGAGCAGCGCTGCGAAGTGGCGGCCATGTCACTGGCCAGGGAGCAGGTGATCGATACTACGGCAGCCGGCGACTCCTTCAGCGCCGGCTACCTCGCCACACGGCTCGCCGGGCACACGGCAAGCAAGGCGGCTCATTATGCCCATCTGCTGGCCGGCACCGTCATCCAGCATCGCGGGGCAATCATTCCCGGCTCGGCGATGCCCCCCCTTCCCACCTCTGAGGCAACCCATGTCAACCTTGCTTGAAACACTCTCAACCCTGAAGATCATCCCCGTCATCGCCATCCAGAATGCCGACGATGCCGTGGCCCTGGGCCAAGCCCTGATGGACAACGGCATGCCGAGTGCGGAGATCACCTTCCGCACCCCGGCGGCTGCCGAGGCCATCCGTCAGTTGCGTGCCGCTTTCCCCGAGATGATCATCGGGGCCGGCACCGTCCTCACCACGGCCCAAGTGGATCAGGCCATCGACGCCGGGGTGGACTTCATCGTCAGCCCCGGCCTCAACCCGCGCATCGTCCAGTATTGTCAGGCGCGCGGCGTGCTGATGATCCCGGGGGTCAATAACCCCAGCCTGGTCGAGCAGGCGATGGAGCTGGGCCTTCGCGCCCTCAAGTTCTTCCCGGCTGAGCCCTCCGGCGGTCTCCCCATGCTCAAGGCCATGAGCGCCGTCTATCCAGTCAGCTTCATGCCCACCGGTGGGGTCAGCCCGAGCAATGTGAAAGCGTACCTGGCCCTGAATTCGGTGTTTGCCTGCGGTGGTACCTGGATGGTCCCGGCGGATCTCATCGAGAAACAGGAGTGGGAAAAGATAGGCGCCCTGGTTCGTGAGGCCATGGCGGCGCTCTGAGCCCAGATCCGCACCTGAATGACAAAGCCCTCATCACGAGGGCTTTGTCGTCTCTCTGACCTTGCCGAACCCGGCATCACAGCGGGGTGGCGCATTTGCGGTATTCGGTGGGGCTGACCCCTACCCGCTTCCTGAACACCCGCGAGAAGTAGAGCTGATCGTCATAGCCCACCTGTTGGCCGATAGTAGCCACCGACATGGGGGTGGTCTGCAGCAGCAGCTTGGCCCGCATGATCCGCTGATCCTCGCGCCAGCGCACTATGCTCACCCCCACCTGCTCGCGAAACAGGTGGGCCAGCCGTGACGGGGACAAAAACACCTGCTCGGCCAGCGCCTCCACCGAGATCTCGGCGCAGAGCGATTCGCTCAGGATCTGGCACGCCTGGTGAACCCGGTGGTCGATGGTGGGGTAGGCATTGAGGGAGGAGGCTTCATAGCAGCGAATGAGCAGCCGCTCCAGCAGGTTCATGGCCAGCTGTTCCGACATGGGTCTGAGCTGCTGGTGGGTCTCTTCGATGTCGAGGAAGAGGGCGTCGAACTCGGCGAGCAAGGCGGCGTCCGCCAGTTGCAGGCGCCCCACCCGCTCAGTGACCTGGGGCCACTTGAGCCAGTCGGCCCAGTAGGCCCGCGGCCGGAAATAGACCCAGCGGTGATACCACTCCCGCGCATCCGGCGCCCGGCCGTAATGGTGCACGGCCGCGGGCGGAAACAGCAGCAAGTCGCCTGGCTCCACGGTGAATGCCTGATCCCCCTGGAAGATCTGCCCCTTGCCCTTGATGGTCAGGTTGACGATGAAGCCCTTCATTCCCTGGGGCCGGTCGATGATGAAGTCGAGCGCACTCCCCTGCTCGATGGGGGTCATGCCCGAGACCAGGAACACATCGAAGGCGTAGCCCGGCAGCAGGGGATTGAGTTGTTTCGGCTTCTCTTTTTGCATCGAGGACATGGCGGAAAACAGCGCTTGGGTAAAAAAATCGGCTTGGGTCATTGTAAAGACTCACCTTGGGAACGCGCTATCTGGCGCTCAGCGCCGTGTGAAATTGGTGAACTGGCTCACAACGGGATGTGCCGTGAGCCATGGTGCCACCCTGGGCAGACCCGCTGAACGCGGGCCGGCACCGGTTGGACAGGGATCAGACGCGCGCCTTGCGCACCTGCTTGTAGCGGTCGAACAGCACGGCGGCGAGCAGGATGAGGCCACGCACCACATACTGGGCAAACGGGGAGATGTTGAGCAGGTTCATGGCGTTCTCCATCAACCCCAAAATCAGCACCCCGGCGATGATGTAGGAGATCTTGCCGATCCCCCCCTTCATGGAGACCCCACCCAGCACGCAGGCGGAGATCACCACCAGCTCGAAGCCGATGGAGGTCATGGGCTGGCCCGAGGTCATGCGCGAGGCGAGTATGATGCCCGCGATGGAGGCAATCAGCCCGGTCATGGTGAAGATGATGATCTTGGTGCGCACCACATTGACCCCGGCCAGGCGTGCCGCCTCCTCATTACCCCCCATGGCCAGGGTGTTGCGGCCAAAAGTGGTCTTGTTGAGCAGCAGGCCGAACAGCACGAAGCAGACGGCGGTCAGCCAGACCGGGGTCGGGATGCCGAGCAGGGCTGAGTTGCCGAGTTCGAAGAAGCCCTCTTCCACTATGCCGACCGCCTTGCCGTCGGAGATGATGTAGCCCACCCCCCGTGCCATCTGCATGGTGGCGAGGGTGGTGATGAGGGCGTTGATCTTGAATTTGGCCACGACTATGCCGTTGATGAGGCCAAACAGCACCCCCACCGACATGCCGGCCAGGATGCCCACCGTGATGCTCTCGGTGGCGTTGATGCCGACCGCGCAGGCGACGCCGGAGCAGGCCACCACTGAGCCGACCGACATGTCGAACTCGCCGGAGGCGAGGCAGAACAGCATGCCGCAGGCCACCATGCCCGACATGGAGACGGCGAGCCCGAGCCCGCGCATGTTGATCAGGCTGGCGAAGTTGGGTACCAGCACGCAGGCCAGCAGGAACAGGATGGCGAAGATCACCAGCATGCCGTATTGATCCCAGACGCGGGCCAGTTGCAGGCGGGAGCCGCTGGTCGTCGCGGTGCTGGCGGCCTGGCCGACTGAGGTAGTAGTTGTCATGGTTTTTCTCCTGAAAATTCCGGGTGCTATCTCGTTGCGGTCAGCAGATCAACGGGCCGGCATGGCCAGATTGAGCGCCTTGACCTCGTTGGCCTCATCGTGGGAGAGCTCGCCGGCGATCTCCCCCTCCCGCATGACCATGATCCGGTCCGCGATGCCCAGCACTTCCGGCAGCTCGCTTGATACCACCACCACGGCGATGCCCACCTTGGCCAGATCGTAAATCACGTTGTAAATCTCGTTCTTTGCCCCGACGTCGATGCCGCGGGTCGGCTCGTCGAGCAAGATGACTTTCATGTCCTCGGAGAGCCAACGCCCCAGAATGGCCTTCTGCTGGTTGCCGCCGGAGAGGTTCATGATGGCCTGATGGGGAGACGGGGTCTTGACCCGCATGTCGCGGATCCGCAGCCTCGCGTTCTCGTCCTCCCACTGCTGGTTGATCCAGAAGCCCCCCCACGCCTTGTGACGGCGGGCGCTGATGTTGATGTTCTCCTGCACCGAATGGATGGGGATGATGCCGAGCGCCTTGCGGTCTTCGGTACAGAGCATGATGCCGCTGCGAATGGCGTCGATGGGGCTGCCGATGACCACCGGCTTGCCAAACACGGCTATCTCGCCGGTGCGCATCTTGTCGGCGCCAAAGATGAGCTTCATCAGCTCGCTGCGACCGGCCCCCACCAGCCCGAAGATGCCGAGGATCTCCCCCCGTTTGACCTCGAACGACACTGGCGCCTTGAGGCCAGGTCCCATCAGGTGCTCCACCTTGAGGCCCACCTCACCGAGCGCTCTGGGGCTGTAGCCGTAGATGTCGGTCAGCTCCCGTCCCACCATGGTCTTGACCAGCAGATCCCGGTCCACCTCGGCCATGGAGGCGAAGGTGCGCACGAACTGGCCATCCTTGAATACCGTGATGGCGTCGCACAGGGCGAAGATCTCGTCCATCCGGTGGGAGACATAGAGAATGACCTTGCCCTCGTCCCGCAGCTGACGTATGACCCGAAACAGCTGCTCAATTTCGCGCGACGACAGGCTGCTGGTCGGCTCGTCGAAGGCGATGACGCTGGCGTCCCGGGTCAGGGCCTTGGCGATCTCCACCATCTGCCACTGCCCGAGCGACAGGTACTTGAGCGGCGTCTCCGGCGACACATCCATGCCGAGGCGCGCCAGCTGTCTGGCCGCATCCTGATAGAGTTTCTCCCGATCGATGACGCCGCGCCGGGTGGGCAGCTGCCCGAGGTAGATGTTCTCCGCCACGCTCATCTCGGGCACCAGATGCAGCTCCTGATAGATGATGGCGATCCCGCTCTCCAGGGCGTCGACCGTGTCTTGAAACACCTTCTCCTGGCCCGCCAGCTTCACCACCCCTGTGGTGGGAGCCTGAAAGCCGCTCAGGATCTTGAGCAGGGTGGACTTGCCCGCGCCGTTCTCCCCCATCAGGGCGTGCACCGAGCCCTGCTGGCAGCAGAAGGAGACGTTCTGCAGCGCCTTGACGCCGGGGAACTCCTTGCTGATGCCGCAAAACTCCAGATAAGGAACTTGATTCATGAGATGACTCCAGCCAGCCGGCACGGCGCAGGGCGCCATGCCGGCATGGGTATCAGGGATTGGCGATCACATACCTTTCTTCTGCAGCTCGACCTTGAAGTTGTCGCGGGTGATGAGCACCACGTCGGTCACCTCGGTGAACTTGGCCGGCTCTGCGCCGTTGACTACCCAGTCATGGAGCATCTGGATGCTCTTGTAGCCGTGCACGTCCGGGCTTGGCAGCAAGGAGCCGAGGAAGCCGGTGGCGCTGGACTTGGAGAGCTCGTTCACCGCATCCACACCATTGATGCCGATGCCGATGACGTTGTCGGCCTTGAAGCCCTGCCCTTCGGTGGCGCGCACACCGCCGAGCACCGTATTGTCATTCATGCCGACGATGAGCCAGTTCTTCACCTCGGGGTGCTGCACCAGCATGGAGTTGGCGGCATCCAGGGCCCCCGGAATGTCGTTGGCCTTGGTGGGAGAGCGGTAGATCTGGCCTTCGG
The DNA here is from genome assembly GCF_019218845.1 of Aeromonas sp. sif0611. Taxonomy (NCBI): domain Bacteria; kingdom Pseudomonadati; phylum Pseudomonadota; class Gammaproteobacteria; order Aeromonadales; family Aeromonadaceae; genus Aeromonas; species Aeromonas sp. sif0611. Next base: position 408,154 of record NZ_JAHUWU010000001.1, read on the forward strand.
GGAAACCGGCGGCTTTGAGCGCACTCAAGGAGCCGTCGACCCGGCGACGGGCGGTATCCAGCTCGTCGGCGGTGATGGCGAGCACGCCGGTGGCCTTCAGGTCCCACTGACGTTTTTGCATCTCCTTGTAGAGCTCCTGGCCCTGGCGTTCACCAATCTTGGTGGCGGCCATCATCACCAGGGGCACCTGCTCCATGGGCTGGCCCTTGGCGTTGACGAACTGGTCGTCCACCGTGATGACCTTGAGATCCATGCTGTTGGCCTTGGCCATGATGGCGGCCCCGAGCTTGGGATCAGGGGTACAGATGACGAAGCCCTTGGCGCCGTTGGCCGCCAGGCTGTCGATGGCATTGAGGGTCTTCTCGCCATCGGGGACGGCTATCTTGATCACCTCGAAGCCGAGATCCTTGCCCGCCTTGTCGGCGAAGTTCCATTCGGTCTGGAACCAGGGCTCCTCCGGCTGCTTGACCAGATAACCCAGCTTCAGCGCCTCGGCCGAGAAAGCAGAATTTGCCATACCAAGGGCAAACCCCATTGCGATCATGCTTTTAACGATTTTGTTCATGCGAGTGTCTCCAGGTGTTCTATCAATCCATGTATCCATGAAGCGCGGCCATCGGGTCCATTCCTCAAGCTGCCACATAAAAACATGTCCAAACATGACGTTATTGTTGTTGCTAGATGAGCGAACCAAGTTGTAATCGTTTTCACATGGAAAAATGGAGAGCAGGATCACGCCATGAAATTGCAGCCGTTTCGTCTATATAATTAGCAAAATTGTCACATACCCAATTCTGGATGGCCGTCACCCTCTTGCAGCAACAGCGTTAAAATCCATATTTCCAGCAGCCAATGGCTAACCGCCCCTCAGGTCCATCTCCTATGGTTCCTCACCAGTCACCCCTCATTGATGGTCAGGAGCACTTATGTCTGAGCACCCCAGGTCCGAGCACATCGCCATCGGACTCGATTTCGGCAGCGATTCGGTCAGGGCACTCGCCGTGCGCTGCCACGACGGCGCCGAGCTGGCAACCCAGGTCGTCTATTACCCCCGCTGGCAGGCCGGTCGTTACTGCCAGCCGGTCACCAACCAGTTCCGCCACCACCCCCTCGACTATCTGGAGTCCATGGAGCAGGCGGTGGTGGCGGTGGTGAGTCAGCTCACCCCGCGTCAGCGCGCCGCCGTGCGAGGCATAGGGGTGGACAGCACAGGCTCCACGCCAGCCCCCATCGATGCAGAGGGGCGTGTGCTGGCCCTGCGCCCGGAGTTTGCCGACAACCCCAACGCCATGTTCGTGCTGTGGAAGGATCACACCGCCATCGAGGAGGCCGAGGCCATCACGGCGCTGTGCCACGGCGGCCAGTTCCCCGACTACAGCCGCTACATCGGCGGGGTCTACTCCTCCGAGTGGTTCTGGGCCAAGATACTGCACGCCTCCCGAGCCGATGCGGCGGTGCGCGCCGCCGCCTGCAACTGGGTCGAGCTGTGCGACTGGGTGCCCGCCATCCTGAGCGGCACCCAGGCCCCGGCCGACATCCGGCGCGGGCGCTGCTCCGCCGGCCACAAGTCCCTCTGGCACCCGAGCTGGGGCGGCCTGCCCCCCGCCGATTTTCTCAACGCCCTGGATCCGCTGTTGACCCAGGATCTCGACTACCCGCTCTTTACCGACAGCTGGACCGCCGATCTGCCGGTCGGCACCCTGACCCCCGAGTGGGCGGAGCGGCTGCACCTCTCCTGCGAGGTGGTGATCGCCGGCGGCGCCTTTGACTGCCACATGGGGGCGGTGGGGGCCGGGGCTGGCAACAATGCGCTGGTCAAGGTGATAGGCACCTCCACCTGCGACATCCTGATCGCCGACGAGGCCACCATCGGCGATCGCGCCATTGCCGGGATCTGCGGCCAGGTGGACGGCAGCGTGGTGCCGGGCATGGTGGGGCTGGAGGCGGGACAATCGGCGTTCGGCGACATCTATGCCTGGTATCTGCGCCAGCTCGGCTGGCCGCTGGAGAGCCTCGCCGCCCAGTATCCGGAGCTTCGCACCGCCATCGAGGCCCACAAGCGGGAGCTGCTGCCAAGCCTGGCCGCCGCCTGGGAGCAGCAGCGCGATCTGGCCCACCTGCCGGTGGTGCTCGACTGGTTCAACGGTCGCCGCACCCCTTACGCCAACCAGCGCCTGCAAGGCACCCTCACGGGGATCAACCTCGGCACCGATGCCCCCGATCTCTTTGGCGCCCTGGTGGCCTCCACCGCCTTCGGGGCCCGCAGCATCATGGAGTGCATGACCAGTCAGCAGGTGCCGGTGGAGCAGGTGATCGCCCTTGGCGGTATCGCCCGCAAGTCGACCACAGTGATGCAGACCTGCGCCGACGTGATGAACAGGCCCATCCAGGTGGTGGCCTCGGATCAGTGCTGCGCCCTGGGGGCGGCCATCTTTGCCGCCGTGGCGGCAGGGATCCACGGCGATGTGGCCGAGGCCCAGCGCCACATGGCGAGCGCCGTGGAGCGCACCCACCAGCCTAACCCTGAGCGGGTCGCCGAATACGAGCGTCTCTACCAGCGCTACCTCGCCTGGGGCGCCGCCGCCGAGCCGCTCTACAACCGGGGGATGCCGGCATGAACCTCCAGATGCTCAAGGAGCAGGTGCTCGTCGCCAACCTGGATCTGCCGCGCCACGGCCTGGTGACCTTCACCTGGGGCAATGTGAGCGGCATCGACAGAGAGCGCAATCTGGTGGTCATCAAGCCGAGCGGCGTCAGTTACGAGCGGATGCGGGTCGAGGACATGGTGGTGCTGGATCTGGCGGGCAAGCAGGTGGAGGGGTCTCTGCGGCCCTCCTCCGACACCGCCACCCACCTGGTGCTCTATCGCGCCTATCCCGAGCTTGGCGGCGTGGTGCACACCCACTCCACCCATGCCACCGCCTGGGCCCAGGCGGGGCGCGCCATCCCGATCTTCGGTACCACCCAGGCCGACTACTTTCACGGCGAGATCCCCTGCTCGCGCCTGCTCACTCCGGGCGAGGTCGAGGAGGATTACGAGGGGCTGACCGGCCACCTCATCGTCGAGACCCTCAAGCAGACCCCCATCCTCACCATGCCGGGGGTGCTGGTGGCCAACCACGGCCCCTTCAGCTGGGGCAAGAGTGCCGAAGACGCGGTGCACAACGCCGTGGTGCTGGAGGAGGTGGCGCGCATGGCCTGGCTCACCGGCCAGATAAACCCGGGGGCACGCCCCCTGCCCGATTACCTGCTGGAGAAGCACTACCAGCGCAAACATGGCAAGCACGCCTATTACGGCCAGACAAAAGCATAATGAGGACACCAAGATGGAATTGATGAAACAGCTGGAAGTGTGGTTCCTGGTCGGCAGCCAGCACCTGTATGGCGCCACCACCCTGAAGCAGGTGGCCGATCACGCCCACACCATCACCAGCCAGCTCAACGAGCGCGCCGGCCTGCCGGTCAAGATAGTGCTCAAGCCCACCGGCACCACCCTCGACGAGATAAGCGCGGTAGCCCGGGATGCCAATCACGACGAGCGCTGCATCGGGCTCATGGTGTGGATGCACACCTTCTCCCCCGCCAAGATGTGGATCCCGGCACTCAGCCAGTTGCAAAAACCCCTGCTGCAGTTCCACACCCAGTTCAACCGGGATCTGCCGTGGAGCGAGATCGACATGGACTTCATGAACCTGAACCAGACCGCCCACGGCGGCCGTGAGTTCGGTTTCATGGGGGCCCGTCTGCGGCTGCCGCGCACCGTGGTGGTCGGTCACTGGCAAGATGAGGAGGCCCACCGCAAGCTGGGTAACTGGATGCGGGTCGCCGCCGCCATTCACGACAGCCGCCACCTGAAGATCGCCCGCTTCGGCGACAACATGCGCAACGTGGCGGTCACCGAGGGTGACAAGATTGAAGCCCAGATCCAGTTCGGCTATCAGGTGAACTACCACCCGGTCGGCGATCTGGTCAAAGTGATCGACGCCGTGCCCGCAAGCGACATCGAGGCGCTGCTGGCCGAATACGAAGAAAGCTACACCCTGACCGAGGCGGTGCAGGCGGGCGGGCCGCTTCGCGCCTCTTTGTATGAGGCGGCGCGCCAGGAGCTGGGGATGAAGAAGTTCCTCACCGACGGTGGTTTTGGCGCCTTCACCACCACCTTTGAAGACCTTCACGGCCTGCACCAGCTGCCGGGGCTCGCCTGCCAACGCCTGATGCAGCAAGGCTTCGGCTTCGGGGCGGAAGGGGACTGGAAGACGGCCGCCCTGCTGCGCACCCTCAAGGTGATGGGGGCAGGTCTTGCAGGCGGCACTTCTTTCATGGAGGACTACACCTACCACCTGGAGGCGGGCAACAACCTGGTGCTGGGGGCCCATATGCTGGAGGTCTGCCCCTCCATCGCCGCCGATAAACCCGTGCTGGATGCACAACATCTGGGCATAGGCAAGAAGGCCGATCCGGCCCGCCTGCTGTTTGCGGCCCCCGCCGGCAAGGCGGTCAACGCCAGCCTCATCGACATGGGCAACCGCTTCCGGCTGGTGGTCAATCAGCTCGAGGTGGTAGACCTGCCAGAGGCCATGCCGAAACTGCCGGTGGCCAGCGCCCTGTGGCAGCCCATGCCGGACCTGCAAACCAGCGCCGAGGCCTGGATCCTGGCCGGGGCCGCCCACCACTCGGTGTTCACCCAATCGGTGGATATCGAACAGCTGCGCACCTTCGCCGACATCATGGGCATAGAGTTCGTGGTCATCGACGAGCACACCCGCATTCCCGCCCTCAAGGAGCAACTGCGCTGGAACGAGGTCTACTACAAGATCTGCCACTGACCCCTTAATCGGCCAGTAGCCATCACCATGACAACAGCCCCGCTCGCGGGGCTGTTTCTTTTAGGGGCAGACTGATATCACTCAGTCAGGGAGACACTGACAGCAATCAGGGTTGGTCGCGGCTCTCCAGTAACCAGTGATAGGTGCGGGCCACGCCCTGGCGCTGGCTGTCGGGGCGGGCGATCAGGGCGTATTCGTGATCCGTCTCCAGCACGGGGGCAAAGGGGGCGACCAGGGCGCCGCTCTCCAGCTCCTCGGCCACTATGGTGGGATCCCCGAGGGAGAGGCCGAACCCCTGCAGGGCGGCATTCATCGCCAAGTCCAGGGTATCGAACAGCTGTCCCCCCTGGGGCTGCCAGGGGATGTCGAGGAAGGCGGCAAACCAGTTGCGCCAGTCCCGCCGATCGGCGCTGGCATGGATGAGTGGCAGCAGGGGCAGCTCGTTCAGGTCGCGCTCGAACAGACGATGCTTGGCGGCAAACGCCGGGGCGCAGACCGGGGTCAGCCGCTCTTGAAACAGGGGTTGGCTGTGGGGATAGCGTCCCAGGCAGGGCTGATAGACGATGGCGAGATCGAAGGGTTCCCGGGAAAAGTCGATGCCATGGCTGTGGCTGCCGCGCACCTCCACCGCCTCCCCTTCGAATGCCTGCAACCGTCGCAGCAGCCAGCGGCTGGCGCAGGAGGGCACCTTGATGCTGATGGCCTGCTCGTGGGGCAGGGTCTGCAGGGCACTGAGCCCTTCCCCCATGCGGGCAAGCCCCTCGCGAACGAAGGGCAGCAGCCGCTCGGCGGCCGGGGTCAAGGTGAGGCAGCGGGTGCCGCGCACGAACAGCAGATGGCCGAGGCGCGCCTCCAGCTGGGCGATCTGCTTGCTCACCGCCCCCTGGCTCACGCACAGCTCGTCGGCGGCCAGGGTGAAACTCAGATGGCGGGCAGAACACTCGAATACCTGCAAGCCATACAGGGGCAACTGGCTGCGGGGTTGGGTGGACAACATACAAGCCTCCATGCTTGAGAAAAACTCATGCATAACATGCCGAATAATCCGTTGTCCGGCAACCCTTGCGGGGGCTAAAAAGGGACCTCTTTAACACACTCAGGTGACGGCGCCATGTCTTCCCCCCGCATTGTCAGCAAACTGCCCCAAGTGGGCACCACCATTTTCAGCGTGATCGGGGATCTGGCCGCCCGCCATCCCAGCATCAACCTCTCCCAGGGGGCGCCGAGCTTCCCCTGCGATCCCGAGCTCATCCGGGTGACCCACGAGGCCATGCTGGCCGGGGAGAACCAGTATGCCCCCATGACGGGGCTGCTCGCCCTGCGCGAGCAGCTGGCGGCCAAGATAGCGACCAGCTACGGCCACCACTATGACGCCGGTGAGGAGATCACCATCACCGCCAGCGCCAGCGAGGCACTGTTCTGCGCCATCACCGCCCTGGTACACCCGGGGGACGAGGTGATCATGTTCGAGCCGGCGTTTGACAGCTACCGCCCCATGATCCAGTTGCAGGGGGCCACCCCTGTGGTGATCGCCCTCAAGGCCCCGGACTTTGCCATCCCCTGGGAGGAAGTGGCCGCCCGCATCACCCCCCGCACCCGCATGATAGTGCTCAACACCCCCCACAACCCCACCGGCACCGTCTGGCAGGCGGGGGATCAGGAGCGCCTGGCTCGCCTGGTGCGCGGCACCGACATTCTCATTCTCTCGGACGAGGTGTACGAGCACGTGGTATTCGACGGCGCCCTGCACCAGAGCGTCATTCGCTATCCGGAGCTGGTGGAGCGCTCCGTCGCCGTCTTCTCCTTCGGCAAGACCTTCCACGTCACCGGCTGGCGGGTGGGTTACTGTGTGGCCCCCCGCCCCCTGATGGAGGAGATCCGCAAGGTGCACCAGTTCGCCATGTTCGCCGCCGACACCCCCATGCAGTACGGCTTCGCCCACTTGTTGCAGCAACCGGCCCACTATCAGGGGCTGGCGGCCTTCTACCAGCGCAAGCGCGACCTGCTGACCTCGGCCCTGGCGGATTCGCGCCTGACCCTGCTCCCCTCGGCGGGCAGCTTCTTCATGCTGGCGAGCTACGAGCGGGTAAGCGACGAGCCCGACAGCCTCTTCGTGCAGCGGCTCATCCGCGATCACGGGGTCGCCACCATTCCGGTCTCCGCCTTCTATCACGACGGCACGGATCAGCGGGTCATCCGTCTCTCCTTCTCCAAGGATGACGACACCCTGCTGGCGGGCGCCGAGCGCCTGTGCGGCGTCTAGGAGGCACCATGGATTCACTGCGCGTTGCCGTCCTGCAGATGGTCTCCGGGGATGATCTCGATCACAACCTGACCCAGGCCGAGGCACTGCTGCGTCAGGCGGCGGCCGAGGGGGCCGAGCTGGTCCTGCTGCCCGAATACTTCTACCTGATGCCGGTTGACGAGCGGGCGCGGGTGGCCCTGGCCGCCCCGGTGGAGGATCACCCCCTGCTGGCCTGGGCCCGGGAGCTGGCCCGGGAGCTCGGAGTCTGGCTGCTGGCGGGCACCCTGCCGCTCGTAAGCGACGAGCCAGGCAAGATGCACAACAGCAGCCTGCTCATCGACCCGCAAGGGGAGCTCGCGAGCCGCTACGACAAGCTGCACCTGTTTGGCTTTTGCACCGGGCAGGAGCAGTATGACGAGGCCGCGACCATGAGCCCGGGCCGGGAGGTGGTGAGCCATCCCCTGCCCTGGGGGCTGCTGCGTCTCGGGATCTGCTACGACCTGCGATTCCCCGAGCTGTTTCGCCTGGACCCCGCGCCTGATTTCATCGCCCTGCCCGCGGCCTTCACCCACACCACCGGGCTCGCGCACTGGGAGCTGCTGCTGCGGGCCCGGGCGGTGGAGAACCTGGCCTTCGTGCTGGCCTCGGCCCAGGGAGGTGAGCACCCCGGCGGGCGCCGCACCTTCGGCCACAGCATGATCATCGATCCCTGGGGCCGGGTACTGGCTCAGGTAGAGGAGGGTCAGGGACTGGCCATCGCCACCCTGGATCTGGCGGCCCAGCGCCGGGTGCGCAGCCAGCTGCCAGCCCTCACCCATCGCAAGATAGCCGTCGGCCCTTGAGGCCGGCACCATTTAGCACGCTAGGAATGACATCACACTTCAAGGGACTGACCATGAAACTCAACACCGCAATGATGCTGATGGCCCTGGCCACCGCGGGCCAGGCCGCCGCCAAACCTCTGGTGATCGCCACCGACGCCACCTATCCTCCCTTCGAAATGGTCGACAGCAGCGGCAAGCTAGGCGGCTTCGAGGTCGATCTCGCCTATGCCCTGTGCGCGGCCATGAAGACCGAGTGCGAAGTGATCAACCAGCCCTGGGATGCCCTGCTGCCCGGCCTGCAGGTGCGCAAGTACGACGCCATCATGTCCTCCATGAACATCACGGACGAGCGGCGCCAGAAGGTCGCCTTCAGCCAGGTCTATTACATGATGCAGAACCGCTTCGTGGGGCGCAGCGACAAGGCTGCCGACTTTGCCGACACCCCTGAGCACTTCAAGGGCAAGGTGATAGCGGTGCAGGAGGGCACCCCCCAGGACAACTTCATCACCGCCCGCTACGGTGACGTGGCCAAGATCAAGCGCTACGTCAACGCCCAGTCTCCCATGCTGGATCTGCAGTCCAGCCGCGCCGATTACACCTTCGGCAACATGGTGCAGTTGAAGGTGGGCTTCCTCGACAAGGAGATGGGCAAGCAGTTCGCCTTCGTCGGCCCCCAGTTCAACGGCACTCAGGACAAGATCCTGGGAGAAGGGGTGGCGGTGGCCCTGCGCAAGAAGGATGACAAGCTCAAGAGCCAGTTCGATGCTGCCATCGAGAGCGTCAAGGCCGATGGCACCTTCGATCAACTACTCAAGAAGTATCAGCTGGAAGACCTGCTCTAAGGCCGGTTGACTCGCCATCAAAAGCCGTATCACAGAATAAAAAAAACGCCAGTCAATTGACTGGCGTTTTTTTATTCTATTGACAGCTGAATGATTCTCTCAGTCAGCCTCCCCTGGCGGGCAAGGCAGCTCAGTGATCCTGCTCCTCCCCCGCCCAGGGCAGCCGATCGGCGATGCTCCGGTACAGCACTCCGTAGTCGTCGTCGAAGTGGTGGGATCCCGGCAGGGTCACTGTGGTGACATTCGGCTGCTGCAGGTGCGGGCAGAGTTTGACCGGGGAGTCGTCATCCGCCCCCTGTACGCAGAGCAGCGGCAGACTCTGGATGCGTTTCACCTCCGGCAGGGTCGGATAGCTGCCCCCCTTGTCGTGCACCACCATGTCGCTGACGTGGATCTCGAAATCCGACGCCGTCGAGGGCGAGAGCATCACGGCCCCCACCAGGCTGTCGCGATAGGCCGGCGGCAGGCGATTGATGACAAAGGGCACTATCTCGGCGCCAAAGGAGAAGCCCACCAGCAGCCAGCGCTGGCGCCCCCAGCGGGACTGGTACTCGGTGAGGATGCGCACCAGATCCGCCGTCGCCTGATCCGGGGTCTTCTTCTTCCAGTAATAACTGAGCGAGCTCCAGCCCACCACCGGCATACCGTGACGCTGCAACTCGGCGCTGAGCCCCTTGTCGAGTGCGGCCCAACCGCCATCCCCGCTCATGAAGACCACCATGGGGGCGGACGAGGTTTGCGCCACCGGTAACTCCACCAGCCCCAGATCCGTGCCGACCCGGCTTGGCTGGGCGGCGACCGCCGGCAGGGTGAACGAAGAGACGAGACAGCAAATCAACAGCAACAACATGGCTCTCATGGGCCAACTCCTATTTCTTCATGAGCCCGAAGGGGCCGCGACTGATGAGGGAGACGAGGTGAGTCAGGGTGCGGGGCAGCACCAGATGACCGGTACAGAGCAGGTAGCGAGGCTCCCACCTTGGGCCGAACTTCTCCTTGTAACGCCGCAATCCCTGGAAGTTGTAAAAGCGGCTGCCCCGGGTGAACAGGGTGTTGCCAAGGCGGGCCCAGTATCCGCCGAGGGGGTTATCGGTGAACCCCGACATGGGAGCCATCCCCAGGTTGAAGCTGGCATAGCCCTCCTGTTTGCCCCACAGCAGGAGCTCGACGAACAGGAAGTCCATGACGGGGGCCGCCCCCGTGTCCAGGCTGTAGCGCATCAGATCGATGGAGAGGCTCTCCTTGTTGTCGCTGATCCAGAGGTTGGCAAACCCGACGATCTGCCCCTCGCGCCGCACCAGCGCCATCGGGTTGAGGGTCAGGTAGGCTGGCTCGAAACTGCCCACGGAGAAGCCCTTCTCCTTGCCCTGCTTGCTGTGCAGCCAGCTGTCGGAGATCCCCTTCAACTCGGGCAGCAGGGCGGCAATCTCACTTGCGGCCACCACCTCGAAGCGCAGTCCTTCCCGCTTGCCCTTGGCGTGGCTCTGGCGCAGGTTGCGCAGGCGGCTGCCGGCGAGATCGAAGCCGTGCAGATCCACGATGGCCTCCTCCCCCAGCTTGAAGGGGATGAGCCCGAGATCCAGGTAGACAGGCAGATAGCGGGCAGACACCTGGTAGAAGACCGGGCTGACGTCGTGCTCGTCACAGCGCTCGCGAAACTGCCAGAGCAGCTCCTCCACGAGGGTGGGCTGGCCGACGGGATCCCCCATCACTATCCAGCTGCTGCCTTCTGCCCCGTACATCAGGAAGGCCTCGCCGCTTGGGTGGAACAGCAGGGATTTGTCCCCGAGCTGGGCCAGGTAACCGTGGCCTCCCCCTGCCCGCATCACCAGCCCATGGGCACGGGAGAGCGCCTCTGCATCCGGCTTGTCGGTGGCGAGGCGCAAAGGGGCCAGCAGATGGGCTACCCCGACCACCGCCAGCACACCGATGACGCTCCCCATGGCACGCAGGGCGCGGGAAGCCGCCCCGGGCCCGTGGGCCGAGACGTGCAGCCAGAGGGAGGGGTCATACTCCACCTGCCGATAGGAGAAGAGCAGCAACCACAAGGCTCCCAGCAGCACGGCCCCCACCGACATCAGCCAGGAGGGGGTGAACCGGGCGTGGAGCAGGGAGCCCTTGCGATAAAAGAGCGGGCGGCAGGGGGTGATGACGAGCAAGAAGCCCCCGAGCAGCAGGGCAGACTCCCAGTCAAACCCCTTGAACAGGGAGAACAGCATGCCGAGCCCCAGCAGCCACTGGGTGATCCTGAAAGCCCCGTCATGACGGCGATAGAGGCTGTGAGCCAGCAACAGCAGCAGCACGCCGCTGACGCTGCCGAGCACATGGGAGAGCTCAAGCAGGTGCAGGGGCAGCACCTGCAGGAAGGCCTCGATCCGCCCCCTCATGGTGGGGATCATCCCGGAGCAGAGCAGCAGAGTACCCGCCGCGAAGGTGCCCATGCTCACCAGGGCGGGCACGAACTCCCGGGTCGCCATCATCATCCCCTGCAGCCGGTGCAGGCGGGCCCGCTGTTGCAGCAACTCCTGACCTGCGAACAACAGGAGGGCACAGAGGAAGGGCAGGAAGTAGTAGGCGCAGCGGTAGATCAGCAGGGAGGCGAGCAGCTTGTCCACCGGCAGATAGTGGGTGAGCAGCAGGCTCATGCTCGCCTCGAAGACCCCGATGCCCCCCGGCACATGCGCCAGCACCCCAAGCAGGCTCGAGAGCACGAAGGCACTGAGCAACACCGGATAGGGCACGCTACCCGATGGCAGCAGCACATAGAGCACGGCGGCGGCGGCCATCCAGTCGAGCAGGGCGATGAGCAGTTGCAGCTGGCGGTATCTGATGCGCGGCAGGAGCAGCAGGTGCCCGCGCCAGACCAGGGCCGCCCCCGGCCAAAATAGATAAACCAGCACCGTCAGCAGGGCCAGGGCCCCCGCCAGTTGTAGCAGACCGGTCGCCCAGCGCGGCCAGTGTGCCAGCAGGGCAGCCCCCTGCCCCAGCAACAGGGCGCTGCCCCCCCAGCCCAGCAAACCGAGGAAGAAGGTGATGGAGCAAAAGAGGATCACCCTGGCCACCTCTCCGGTGCCAAGCCCCAGGGAGGAGTAGAGCCGGTAGCGTACCGACGAGCCGGTGAGCAGCGCAAAGCCCAGGGTATTGGAGAAGGTGTAGGCGATGAAGGAGGTCATCCCCACCTGCTGCAGGGGCAGTCGCTTGTCCAGCACCTTCAGGGCCAGCAGATCGTAACAACAGAGGCAACCATAGCTGAGCAGGGTGAGCAGCAGGGCGGCCCCCAGCTGCGGCAAGGGTTGAGACCAGATGGCCAGGCGGATGTCGTGCCAGTGCCACAGGTGGGTCAAATGATAGAGGACGGTCAAGGCCGCCCCCAGCAGCAGCAGGCTGCACAGGGGGCCTATCCAGATCAACAGCTGACGCCGCATTCAAGATTCCTGTCAAAAAGCGAGATGACGACGCTGCCATGGGACGGCGAACAAGGCCCCCGTGGCACCTGCACATGAAAGGGCAAGGCGGGAAGAGCTCGCCACTGAGCCCCCTTTTCATGCATGCTGTCATATGATTTACCAGCCCCCGCGAGGCCGCCATCTTTCTTCTGTAACCTTATGTACGGCCAGACAAAAGCGAACAAGCCGCCCGTCGGCACGGGCAAGGAGATCGACATGAACCCGTCCCCGCTGATCAGACGCTTCTCCCGCAATCCTCTGGGGCGAGATCTCGCCGTCGGCGATATCCACGGCTACTTTTCGCTGCTGCAAGGGGCGCTGGACCAGGCGGGATTCGACCCCGCTCGGGATCGCCTCTTCTCCGTGGGGGATCTGACGGATCGCGGCCCCGACTGCACAGCCGTGCTCGAGTGGCTGGCCAAGCCCTGGTTTCACCCAGTCTGCGGCAATCACGACGACTATGTCTGCCGCTACGAGAGCTGCGATAGGGAGAACTGGATCCAGAACGGCGGCGGCTGGTTTCAGCAGCTGACCCCGGGCGAGCAGGGGGCGCTCGCCGCCCACTACCGCACCCTGCCTATCGCCATCGAGGTGGCCACTCCGGCCGGCCCGGTCGGGCTGCTCCACGCCGATTGCCCCTTTTCTTCCTGGCAGGGGCTGCTGGACCAACTGGATGCGGGGGTAAGCGGCGGTAGGCTTCGCGCCATCAAGAACGTCTGCCTCTGGTCAAGGCGCCGCATCGAGCGGCTGGATGAGAGCGGTGTCGAGGATCTCGTCGCCCTGGTGGTGGGCCACACCCCGGTGGGCCTTCCGGCCCGGCTTGGCAACGTCTACTACATAGACACCGGCGGCTGGTATCCCGACGAAGGCGGCTTCTTCACCCTGCTGGATCTGCACACCCTGATGCCCCTGCCCCCGGGTACGGCCCGATAAGCCCCCATCCAGCCGCAATCCTGCACAGTCCCCTGATACGACACCCTTGAGCGTTCAATAAACCGGCAGCCAGGGCGCCCGCGCTTCGCTCTGCCTGCGCTATGGTTTACCATGCTGGCAACTGCGGTGCATGGCACCGCCCACCCAGGCGCCATGGCGCCGCCATCGGACACCTCACCTCGAGCAACATGAGCAAAACAGCACAGCCCGGCAGCGAGCCCACCTTCTACTTCCACGATTACGAGACCTTCGGCATCAGCCCCGCCAGGGACAGGCCGTCGCAGTTTGCGGGTATTCGCACCGACGCCGACTTCAACATCATCGGCGAGCCGCTGGTGATTTACTGCAAGCCGCCCGCGGATTACCTGCCGGAGCCGGAGGCGTGCCTGATTACCGGCATCACGCCACAAAAGGCGATGAAGGACGGCCTGTGCGAGGCGGACTTCATTCGCCAGATCCACGAGCAGTTCGCCACCCCGAACACCTGCGTGCTGGGCTACAACAGCATCCGCTTCGATGACGAGGTGACCCGCTACACCCTGTATCGCAACTTCTATGACCCCTATGCCTACAGCTGGCAAAACGGCAACTCCCGCTGGGACATCCTCGACATGCTGCGGGCCTGCTATGCCCTGCGTCCGGAGGGGATAGAGTGGGCCCAGGACGACGAGGGCAAGCCGAGCTTCCGGCTTGAGAAGCTGACGGTGGCCAACGGCGTGGCCCACGCCAACGCCCACGATGCGCTCTCGGACGTCTTGGCCACCATAGAGATGGCCAAGCTGGTGAAAAAAGCCCAGCCCAAGCTGTTTGACTACCTGTTTGCCCTGCGCAACAAGAACAAGGTGAAGGCGCTGATCGACGTGGTTTCCATGAAGCCCCTGGTGCACGTCTCCGGCATGTTCTCACCCTGGCAGGGGTGCGCAAGCTGGGTGTCGCCACTCGCCTGGCACCCCAGCAACCAGAATGCGGTGATCATGGTGGACTTGACCCGCGACCCCACCCCGCTCATCGAGCTCACGAGCGAGGAGATCCGCGAGCGCCTCTATACCAAAAAAGAGGATCTGGGAGATCTCGCGGCCATTCCGGTGAAACTGGTGCACATCAACAAGTGCCCGGTGCTGGCGCCGGCCGCCACCCTGACCCCGGAGCGGGCCGACCAGCTTGGCATAGACCGGGAGCAGTGTCGCAAGAGCCTGGATCTGCTGCGAGCCCATCCCGAGGTGCGAGAGAAACTGGTGGAGGTGTTCAATCAGGAGTTTGCGGGCAGCAATGACAGCGACCCGGATACCCAGCTCTACGCCGGTTTCTTCGGCCACGGCGACAAGTCAACCATGGATCTGGTGCGCGCCACCCCGGCGGATCTGCTGGGGGAGCGGGAGTTTGCCTTCAGTGATCCGCGCCTGCCGGAAATGCTGTTCCGCTACCGCGCCCGCAACTGGCCTCACACCTTGAGCGAAGCGGAGCAGAAGCGCTGGCGCCTGCACTGCAGCGACTACTTCAGCCGCCGTCTGCCGGACTATGTGCCCCGTCTCGAGGCGCTGGCGGAGCAGAATCAGAGTAACGAACGGAACTTTGCGATCCTGAAGAGTCTCTATCGCTACCTGGAAGATCTATGAGATGTGAGGCGTTTCACACTTAAAACCCAGTAAGCTCCCCGCGTCCGCGACATAATGAGCAGGGGAGCCAAGCTCCTGATAGTTTGATAATTACATGCGCTGCCGGCATGGATGCCGCGCCTCGACTGTTGGGGATCTCTCGTTTTATGCGTTCAGCACTGTCTGCTCTCACCCTTGTCGCCTGTGCCTTGCTGCCCCAGACCACCCTGGCCGGGGTGCGTTTTGAAGTGCCGGACTATCTGCTGCGTCTGCCGGAGCAGACCTATCAGCTCATCGAGCGCAACTTCAGCACCCTCTATCAGCAGACCGACTTCACCCCCCAGATCACCAACAGCTATTTCAACCACTCGGACCTCTA
Organism: Aeromonas sp. sif0611; assembly: GCF_019218845.1. Taxonomy (NCBI): domain Bacteria; kingdom Pseudomonadati; phylum Pseudomonadota; class Gammaproteobacteria; order Aeromonadales; family Aeromonadaceae; genus Aeromonas; species Aeromonas sp. sif0611. The sequence continues at coordinate 423,244 of NZ_JAHUWU010000001.1, forward strand.
TCGCTTCGCCGGTATTCCCTTGGCCATCACGCCCCAGAACGGCTTCCAGATGGAGATCTTCGGTCAGCTCTACAACAAATCGTCCCAGATCTATGCCCAGATGAGCCAGGATCTCTCCCTCTACCGCACCCTGCGGGTCGACATGATGGGGGATCAGAGCGACGAGGTCGCCATCGGCATGGGGCTCGGCATTCCCCTCAGCGCCCGCCTGACCCTCAAGGCGCTCGCCTCCAGCAACGAGATCCCGGGTTATGGCTCCGCCAACTACGCCATCGGGATGGAGTGGCACTTCTAGGGGTCAACCCCACCCGATAAAAAGGCTCCCGAGGGAGCCTTTTTGCTTAGCGCGGTATTCAGGAGTAGCGGATCACCGCCCCCTGGCCCACCGCCAGCACCAGCGTCTCTCCCAGGGGGGCCTCACTCCAGAAATCCGTCCCCCCCGCCGGCAGCGCCATCTCTGTGGCTTGCTCGTCCCAGTTGAACAGGCAGAGCAGCTCGCCGCCCCCGGGCAGGGCCACCCGACCACGGCTGAACCCCATGTCATCGAAACGGGCTGCCGGGGTGCGCGCCGCGCACAGGGCCAGCAGCTTGCCAAGGTGCGCCCCCTGCCCCTCGTCCAGATCCTGCAGCCTGTCCCCCGCCAGCACCATGCCACCGCTCGCCACCAGGGCGGCCAGGTGGAAGTCGTACTCGGCGCGGCCGGCGTGCTGGCCCGGGATATCCCGCAGGCAGACACAGTCGGGATCCAGCGCCCAGAGCCGGTCGTTTTGCCAGGCGCGGCAGAAGGCTTCCCGCGCTATCTGGCGAAAACGCCGGCCCTGGCGCTCCACGTCATCGCTCACCCGCATGCCGTGCACCAGGCCGAGGCTCGGCCAGATGGGGGCGTTGCAGCCGAGCAGGAAGGCCCCCTCCCCGGCACCGCGCAGGATGGCGGCCATGCCGCGTCGATAGGCCTCGACCCGGGTGGCGGCCGGGTCGTGGAAGCGGCCGCCGTGGATGGCGCCCCAGAAGTTCGCATCCAGCTTGAAGTAGTGGATGCCCCACAGCTCACGCAGGGTGCGAAACACCTGCTCGAGGTGGGCCTGCACCTCGGGATGGGTGCCGTCCAGCACATACCAGGGAGTGCAGCGCCAGCCGCCGTAGGTGACCCGCTCCGAGGGGAGCGGCAGGCCATCCTCCCCCTTCACGAACCACTCCGGGTGCTGCTGGAACACTTGCGAGCCGGGCTCGGCGATAAAGGGGGCGACCCAGAGCGCGGGCTCGCAGCCAGCGGCGCGGATCTCCCCAGCCAGGGTTGCCACCCCCTGCTCGAACTTGGGGGAAGGGGTGAGCCAGTCCCCCATTTTCGCCTGATAGCCGTCGTCTATCTGCACGTAGCGCAGGGCCGGGAAGCGCATCGCCCGCACCGCCAGGTTCTCGCGAATGTCGGCGGCGCTCACGTCCGCATAGTAGTGATACCAGGAGCACCAGCCACTCGGGCGCGCGGGCACCTCGTTCACCAGCGACGGGTGTTCGGCCTCGATATAGTCCGCCAGCGACCCCAGCAGGGCCTCCCTGTCCGGCCCCTCCAGGCAGATCAGCGCCTCGCTCTGCCAGTGCTGGCCGGGTGCCAGGGTGCGCCCTTCGGCGTTCATCACTATCTCGAGGCGCCCGTCCGGATAGAGGCGAAACTCCCCGCCAAAGCGCTGACAGCTCGCGAACGCCAGCAGCAGCCAGCCCCCCTCGCAGGCCACCAGCAGCAGGTTGTGCACGGTGTGATAGCCGTCGTCGTCCGTGATGCGATAGACGCTGGCGTCGGGGCAGCGGCCCACCGGCTCGGGGGCCTGCCAGCTGCCCATGGTCTGGGCCAGCATCTGGAACCCCTCTCCGTAGATGGCCGCGTTGGGAGCAAGACCGAGATCCCCCTCAAACAGCCGCCAGTGACGCACGGCCTCGGGGATGGACCCAATGTTGTCCAGCCTCACCCGGCACAGGGGGCCGTCCCACTGGCGGGTTTGCAGCAGCTGGGGAGGCAGGGCGGGATCGGCGGACAGCTGGCGCAACCTGGCCAGAAAAGAGGGGGAAGACATGGGATCTCCTGCGTGTGATGGGAAAAACGCGAGGGGCCATTGTATCCCCTGCGGGTCAGTTGACCCTGTTCCATCCCCCCCGTGCCTGTTAAACTGCGACCTCGCTCACAGTTGCCAAGATGAGGCCCCCGTGTTGTTGCAACGCGCCTTGCGCTACCTTCGTGATTTTCTGGTCATCATCGCCTGCCTGCTGGCAGGCAAGGCCCTGGCTGCCCTGCTGCCCTTCACCTTCCCCGGCAGCATCATCGGCATGCTGCTGCTGTTCGTGCTGCTCTCCCTGCAGCTCATCCGCTTCTCCTGGGTCGAGCAGGGGGGCGGCCTGCTGCTTCGTCACATGGGGGTGCTGTTCGTGCCGGTCGCCGTCGGCCTCGTGGCCTGGCTCGAGCCCCTGCGCCAGTCGTTTGGCCTCATCATGCTCTGCGTCGTGCTCGGCATAGTGCTGATCCTGGGCGCCGTCGGCCATCTCTATCAGAGGATGAACAGACAATGATGTTCTGGTTTGCCCTGCCCCTGACCCTGGCACTCTATTTCATGACCCGGTCCCTCTACCGCCGCCTGCCCTGGCCCGTCATCAACCCGGTGCTGATCCCCACCGCCGTCATCATAGGTCTGCTGCTCTGGCTGGATCTGCCGCTGGATCAGTACCAGCACGGTACCGCCCCCATCACCGCCTTGCTGGAGCCCGCCGTGGTAGCGCTGGCGCTGCCCCTCTACCAGCAGGCGCGCCAGATCCGGGACAAGCTCAGGCCCATCGTCGTCTGCACCCTCACCTCGGTGCTCATCTCGGTCTGCACCACCCTGGGCGTTGGCCACCTGATGGGGGCGGATCCGGCGCTGCTGGCCTCCATCGCCACCAAGTCCATCACCACCCCGCTCGCCATGAGCGTCAGCCAGTCCCTCGGCGGCATTCCCGCCATCGCCGCAGCCGTGGTGGTAGTGGTGGGGATACTGGGGGCCCTGGTGGGCTATCCCCTGCTCAGGCTGATGCGAGTGACCGACCCCGAGGCCCAGGGGCTCGCCATGGGGGCTTGTGCCCACGCCATTGGCACCGCCGCCTCCGCCGAGCAGGGAGTCACCCAGGGGGCCTTCTCGTCGCTGGCCATGGTGGTATGCGGCGTGCTGACCGCCGCCGCCGCCCCCCTGCTGTTTGCCCTCTATCACTGGCTGACCTGATCCCCACAGCGCCCAGCCATAGCCGCCCCTGACGGTTATGGCTGGGGCGCGATCTTGGCGTCCAACCATACTCAGGCAGCCCTGCTACGCCTCCCGTGCTGCGAGCAAGCGCACAGATTGCGAAAGACAAACGTTTCCTTTACCATCCCCGCCCCTTTGCCCATCAAGGCGTGAGCGCGCTCACACATTTCGCCGCGCTTGCTCCCTACAATGGCCCCCCAATTGGCCTTTGAGGACACAGTATGCATCCCCGCTTTGCCAAGCCATTCGAGACCCTTTCCGCCCCGCTCCAGGCTGCCTTGCTGCCCATGCTGGGGGACGATTTCCAGGCCCGTTTTACCCCTGAGCAAGTGGCGACCCTGAAAGCCGCCACCGGGCTCGACGATCGGGCCCTGCGCCTGGCCCTGCTGCCGCTGGCGGCCGCCTGCTCGGTCGCCCCCATCTCCAGGTTCTTCGTCGGCGCCATCGCCTGCGGCCTGAGCGGCAGTTGGTATTTTGGCGCTAACATGGAGTTTGCGGGCCAGGGGCTGTTCCACTCGGTCCACGCCGAGCAGTCCGCCATCTCCAACGCCTGGCTCGGCGGCGAGACCGGGATCAGTGAAATCACCGTCAACTACACCCCCTGCGGTCACTGCCGCCAGTTCATGAACGAGCTGAGCACTGCCAAGACCCTGAAGGTCTCCCTGCCGGACGACTTGAGCGAGCTGCAGTCCTTCCTGCCCCACTCCTTCGGCCCCGCCGATCTCGACATCACCGATGCCCTGATGAGCCCCCAGGCCCACGACGAGCTCAAGCTTGAGAGCGACGATCCCCTGTGGCAGGCCGCGCTGGCCGCCGCCCGCCAGAGCTATGCTCCCTACAGTCAGGGCTATGCCGCGGTGGCGCTGCAGTTCGAGGACGGCCGCATCTTCTGCGGCCGCTACGCCGAGAACGCCGCCTTCAACCCAAGCCTCCCCCCGATGCAGATGGCCTGCGCCCATGCTGTGCTGAATGGCGAGGAGCTCACCACAGTGCGCCGCGCCGTGCTGCTAGAGAGCAAGTCCGGCCAGATCAGCCAGCGGGATTCCGCCCAGTCGACCCTCAAGGCGCTGGGGCGGGTGGAGCTGGAGTACCAGGCGGTCTGAACCACAGTTGCCTGCAATGACGAAGGGGAGCCACTGGCTCCCCTCTTTGCATTTGTGTTCAAGACTCCGCTCGCCCTTGTCAGGATTCCCAGATGATGCGCTGGACACCGGACCAGCGTTCCCCGATGTCTGCGTATTTCTGTTCCAGCAGATGGCGGCGGATCTTCATGGTGGGGGTCAGCACCCCGTTCTCTATGTTCCAGGGGCTCTTGACCACCAGGATGCCGCGCAGGCGGGCATGGGACTCGAGTTGGCCGTTGACCCGGGTCAGGGCAGCCTCCAGCTGGGCGTCGACCCCGGCCTTGTCCCCCTTCATGGCACTCTCGGCCAATTGCACCAGGGCAACCGGCTGCGGCATGCCATAACCAATGACGCACAACTGCTCTATGATGGGTTCCTGCCCCAAGAGCCCCTCGATGGGCACAGGGGCCACATACTTGCCCTTGGCGGTCTTGAACACATCCTTCATGCGCCCTGTGATGGTGAGGTAACCCTCCCGGTCCAGCTTGCCCATGTCACCGGTGTGCAGCCAGCCGTCGGCGTCGATGGCCTCCGCGCTGTGCTCGGGATCCTTGTAGTAGCCCAGCATCATGCCGTCACAGCGGCAGAGGATCTCTCCCTCCTCGGAGATCTTGATGGTCACCCCGGGCCCGGCCTTGCCGACGGTCCCGATCTTGTCCGCCCGGAAGGGGTAGTTGAGGGTGGAGTAGGCGTGGTTCTCGGTCATGCCCCAGGCCTCGGTGATCTCGATGCCGATGCTGTGATACCACTCGAGCAGTGCCGGGGCCACCGGGGCCGAACCGCAGCCCAGCACCCGCGCCTGATCCAGTCCCAACCCCTTCTGCAACTTGCTTTTGACCAGGCCGGAGATGAGCGGGATCTTGAGCAGCAGCGCCAGCTTCTTCTGGGGCAGCTTCTCGTGGATCTTGATACGGAACATGGCCCACAGGCGCGGCACCGAGATGAAGACGGTGGGTCGGCAGCGCTTGACGTCCTCGATGAAGGTATCGAGGGACTCGGGGAAGGCGATGGTGGCGCCGCTGAACAGGCTACCGCCGTAGATATAGACCCGCTCTGTGATGTGGGCGAGCGGCAGGTAGGAGAAGCCGCGGTCCGCTGCGGTGAGGGAGACCGCCTCCACCAGCTTCTCGCAGGACCAGGCGTAGCGCTCCACGCTCAGCATGGCACCCTTGGGCTTGCCGGTACTGCCTGAGGTGTAGACCAGACTCAGCAGGGCGTCAGGCGCCTGCACCGGGCTGTCCGGGATGGGCTCATGGGCATCGAGCAGCGCATCCCACTGGTGGGCGGCCGGCATGGTGTCGTACGGCAGGGCGATACGCAACAGATCGGCGGGCACCCCCGCCTCCTGGCTCTTCCAGTCGTCGAGCTTGCCGACGAAGATCGCCTTGGCCTCGCTGTGGCGCAGCACGTATTCGATGGTATCGACGTTGGCGGTCGGGTAGATGGGCACGCTCACGTAGCCCCCCATCTGCATCGCCAGATCGGCGATGAACCACTCTGCGCAATTCTTGGAAAGCAGCGCCACCTTGTCACCGGCAACCAGTCCCAAGGCACGCAGTGCCGTCACAATGCGCCGCGCCTCGTCGGCGACCTCACCCCAGGTGAAGTCGACGTATTCGCGGTGGATGGTCTGGCGAAGATAGATCCGGTCGGGACACTGCCGCTCCCAGTGATAGAGCATCTCGAGCGGCAGTTTGGTGGCAATGCGTGAGGAGGAGGCCATAGTTTAATCCCTGAAACAAAAGGCGAGCCTCATTATTAACCTTTTGATAACACTCAGGGAAGCAGATTACTTAAACTTCTGTTTGAATTGCGAAAGGGATCAAGCTTCCGCCTGCTGCTGCAGACGCTTCCACATCTCCTGCACCAGCACCTCGTCCTGCTCGGAGAGCTCCCCCTGCAAGATGGCCTCGTTCAGGCTGCGCAGTACATAGCTCTTTACGTCCCGCACCAGGGTCTTGCCCTCCAGCTCGGCGCGCGCCACCGCCAGCGAGATATGACCCCGCAGGTAGCCGCCCGCAAACAGCTCGTCCTCGCTGGCCGTGGCGACCATGGCGTCGATCAGTCCCAACAACTTGTGTTCAAAATCGTGAATCGTCATTTAACGCAGCCTCATTTCCGGGATTGCCGGCAAAAAATTCGGGGGAGTGGAACCGCGATCCGGTTGATCGCGGCTCTCTGGCGCCAGGCCAGCCGCATCCTTGATGTCCTATTCCGGGTTGGCCACCGGGTAGATGACCTGATCCTTGTATCCCGTGGTGATGCGCAGATAACCACGTAACGACCGGTTCAGTGCCGGATCGTCGGTATCCACCAGCAGCGGACGGCCCTCGAGAGCCGCCAGCTTGGACTTGGTGGCGAGCACCTGGATATGGTCTCGCCCGACGGCCCGGATCACCTCTGGACTCAATTGCTGATTTCCGCGCCCGAACAGATGTCCCTGGCCACCGATCAGGGTGATGATCAGGCGGCAGCGACGGCCGCGGATCCGGGTCAGGATCTCGGCGGCGGAGAGATCCTGCCCGATAAGTTGGCCATTTTCCACCAGATCCACACCGAGCAAGGTATTTTCGAGACCCAGCTCGGCCATGCAGGCGGCCACCGTGCTGCCCGACCCCATCAGATATAGGGTATCGGGCTCCATCTGCTCCACCACACCGGCGGCAAGATCGGCGAGCACCAGCTCTTCGGACTCCTTTCCACCCTGCTTGACCGCCTGAACGTAGCGCAGATCCCCGGGCACCAGCAGCTGGCCATAGTGGCGGGCACGCACCTTGCCGGCGCGAAACGCCTCCTCGTCGATGTCCATCACCTCCGCATCCACCAGACTCAGGAGCTCGCCCGCTATCATCCGCGCCGCCACCCGGCCGCTCGCCGCCGGGGTCACGCCGTAGACCCCGGAGTGGATCTTGCACCCCGCCGGGATGCCGAGCACATGGCAGGACTCCCCCACCGCCGCGCAGATATCCCGGGCTGTGCCGTCGCCACCGGCGAAGAGCAGCAGATCCACCCCCGCTTCCCGCAGGGCCAGGGCGGCGGCCCGAGTGTCCTCGGCGCTCGTCTGGGCCTCGGCTGGCTGGTAGACGATGCTATGAGGCAGATGCAGCTCGGTGGCCAGTGTCTCCCCCATCTCCCCGGCCACCGTCAGCAGCTCAAACGGCGTGGTCAGCTCGCACAGGGGCAAGAGGGCCTGGCGGGCCCGCTCACTGGCCTTGGGGGTGGCACCGCGTGCCAGCGCCTCGGCCACCATGCCGTCGCTGCCCTTGAGACCGACGGCCCCGCCGATGCCGGCGATGGGGTTGATGATGAGCCCTAATCGAAACATGTTTTCCTCCCGTTGGATGGCTGCCATTTTTATCTTTTCCCGCCACTGGGACAAGCCATAACCCCCTGCTAGAATGCGCTGCTTCAAATTTTTCAACCAAGGTTCAATCATGCTGGAATGGATTGCTGACCCCTCAGCCTGGGTCGCGCTCGCCACCCTGACCCTGCTCGAGATCGTGCTGGGCATCGACAACATCATCTTTATCTCCATCCTAGTGGGGCGTCTGCCGGAGGCTCAGCGCCAGAAGGCGCGGATCCTGGGGCTGGGGCTTGCCATGGGCACCCGCATCCTGCTGCTGCTCTCCTTGGCCTGGGTGATGCGTCTCACCGAACCGCTGTTCAGCGTGCTGAATGAAGCCATCTCCGGTCGGGATCTGATCCTGCTGGTGGGGGGCCTGTTCCTCATCGCCAAGAGCACCCACGAGATCCACCAGAGCCTGGAGGGCGCCGCCGAGGACCCAGGGACAGTGAGCAAGACCGTCGGCTTCATGTCGACACTGGTGCAGATCGCCATCCTCGACATCATCTTCAGCCTGGACTCCGTCATCACAGCGGTCGGCATGGCGGATCACGTGCCCGTCATGGTACTGGCCATCGTCATCGCCGTCGGCGTCATGATGTTTGCCGCCAAGGCCATCGGTGACTTCGTCGACACCCACCCCACCATCAAGATGCTGGCCCTCTCCTTCCTGATCCTGGTCGGGGTCGCCCTGATGGCCGAGGGGTTGGACTTGCACATTCCGAAGGGTTACATCTACTTCGCCATGGCCTTCTCGCTGGTGGTGGAGATGATCAACATCCGCCTGCGTGGCCACCAGGAGCGGGCCAAGTAAGCCCTCTCTTTCTGAGCCAACAAAAAGCGCGACCCTGGGGTCGCGCTTTTTTATTGCCGTGAGCGGGCATCCCCGCCCTTGCCTCAGAGGGCGTTGCGGGTGGCCACGGCGTCCGCCAGATTGCGCAGCAGCACCTCGGTGTCGGCCCAGCCGATGCAGGCATCCGTGATGCTCTGGCCGAAGGTGAGCTCACACCCTTCCACCAGATCCTGACGACCTTCCACCAGATGGCTCTCCACCATGACACCGAACACCGCCTTGCTGCCGGCGCGCAGTTGACCGGCCACGTCCTCGGCCACCAGCATCTGGTTCTTAAACTGCTTGCTGCTGTTGGCATGGCTGAAATCGATCATCACCTTCTGGGGCAGACCGGCCTTGACCAGCCCCTTCACCACCTCATCCACGTGGACGGCGCTGTAGTTCGGCTCGCGGCCGCCGCGCAAGATGATGTGACAATCCGGGTTGCCGGCGGTCGAGACGATGGCGGAGTGACCGTACTTGGTCACCGACAGGAAGTGGTGCGGGGCGCTGGCGGCGCCGATGGCATCAATGGCCACCTTTATGGTGCCGTCGGTACCGTTCTTGAAGCCCACCGGGCAGGAGAGACCGGAGGCCAGCTCGCGGTGCACCTGGGATTCGGTGGTACGGGCACCGATGGCGCCCCAGCTCATCAGATCCGCCACGTATTGCGGGGTGATCATGTCGAGGAACTCGGAGGCGGTCGGCAGCCCCATGTCGTTGAGATCCAGCAGCAGCTTGCGACCAATGCGCAGGCCGTCGTTGATCTGGCAGCTGTTGTCGAGGTAAGGGTCATTGATCAGCCCCTTCCAGCCGACCGTGGTGCGCGGCTTCTCGAAGTAGACCCGCATCACGATTTCCAGCTGGCCCTTGAGCTCGTCGCGCAAAGTCTTGAGGCGCTTGCCGTATTCCAGGGCGGCGACCGGATCGTGGATAGAGCAGGGACCTATTACCACCAGCAGGCGCTGATCGTCACCGGCCAAGATGTTGTGGATGGCCTGACGGGATTCAAAGACGGTATTTGATGCGGTCTCGGTCGCCGGAAACTTCTCAAGCACCGCAACCGGGGGCAATAACTCTTTGATTTCACTGATACGAACGTCGTCGGTTTGATGCTGCATGACCAAGTTTCCTGCTAAATGACTGCGATGAAGAAACTTCAATCTAGCCCGCGACCGGGACGGTGTAAATAGAAAATTACATTCTTTGGCAAGGAATTTTATCAGCACACCTTGCAAGTTTGGATAATGCTGCTAAAGGGCGTTGGCAAACCGGGAAGAAGACGGGAGGCAAAAACGAACGGGCCCGCACAAGGCGGGCCCGACGGACTCAGGCCTGGCTGATGCTGGCCAGCTTGGTGAAGTAGTCCGGGAAGGTCTTGGAGGTACAACCCGGATCATTGATGGTGACGGCGGTATCGGACAGCGCCACCAGGGAGAAGCACATGGCGATGCGGTGATCGTTGTAGGTATCGATGGCCGCATGCTTGAGCTGCGCTGGCGGGGTGACGGTGATGAAGTCACGCCCCTCCTCCACCTCGACGCCCAGCTTGCGCAGTTCGGTCGCCATGGCGTGCAGGCGATCGGTCTCCTTCACGCGCCAGTTGTAGATGTTGCGAATCGAGGTGGGCCCCTCGGCGAACAGTGCGGCCACGGCGATGGTCATGGCCGCATCGGGGATGTGGTTCATGTCCATGTCGATGCCGTGCAACGACGCCTGCTCGGCCTCGATGAAGTCATCGCCCCAGGTGATGCGGGCGCCCATCTTCTCCAGCACGTCGGCGAAGTGGATGTCCCCCTGGATGCTGTGCTTGCCGATGCCGGTGACCCGCACCTTGCCCTTGATGGCGCCCGCCGCGAGGAAGTAGGAGGCGCTGGAGGCGTCCCCTTCCACCAGGAAGTCACCGGGGCTGACATAGGTCTGGTTACCCTTGATGTAGAACACCTTGTAGTCGTCATGCTCGATGACCACCCCGAACTGCTTCATGATGTGCAGGGTGATGTCGATGTAGGGCTTGGAGACCAGCTCCCCCTTGATGTGGATGCGGGTGTCGCCGGCCGCCATGGGGGCCGCCATCAAAAACGCCGTCAGGAACTGGCTGGAGACGGAGCCGTCGACGTGCACGTCGCCGCCCCAGAGACCCTTGGCATCCACCACCAGGGGCGGATAGCCATCTTTTTTCAGGTACTGGATATGGGCACCCGCTTCACGCAGGGCATCCACCAGATGACCGATGGGGCGCTCTTCCATGCGCGGCTCGCCCCCCAGCATGTATTCACCGGAGCCCAGACAGAGCGCCGCACAGAGCGGGCGCATGGCGGTGCCGGCATTGCCGAGGAAGAGGTTGACCGGCGCCGATACCGCAAAACTGCGACCCAGGCCATGCACTGTGCACTCCGTCTTGTCGGCGGAGAGCTTGTACTTGACCCCGAGCTGGGTCAGCGCCGCCAGCATGTGGCGGATGTCATCGCTGTCGAGCAGGTTGGTGAGCCGGGTGGTGCCCCGTGCCAGGGCTGCCAGCAGCAGGGCACGGTTAGAGACACTTTTGGAGCCAGGCAGATTGACCACCCCGGCCACGCTAGAAATGGGTTCCAAACGCAACGAATTCATAGACTTCCCGTACGATCTCAAGTAAATCACCTGACCGGACGTTAACAGCCTGCGCCCCGCGCGGCAAGACCGTCTGTGGCACAAAACCGGGGCAACGAGGCTGGCGGTCAGGATCTTCTGGAAAAACAGACGCCGGGGAGCCCCCGGCGTCATTGCTACAAGGGGAACACGCCTCAGCCGTGACGCTTGGCAAAGCCATCCATGAAGCTGACCAGCGCCTTGACCCCTTCCAGCGGCATGGCGTTGTAGAGGCTGGCGCGCATGCCGCCGACGATGCGGTGCCCCTTGAGCGCCAGCAGACCGGCGGCTTCCGACTCGGCCAGGAACTGCTTGTCCAGGGCCTCGTCTTTCAGCTGGAACGGCACGTTCATGCGGGAGCGGCAGGCCGCGTCCACCTTGTTGCCGTAGAAGCTGGAGTCGTCGAGGTAGCCGTAGAGGAAGTCGGCCTTCGCCTTGTTGCGCGCCTCCATCGCCTCGAGCCCGCCCTGCTCTTTGAGCCACTCGAACACCAGGCCAGCCAGATACCAGGCGTAGGTGGGCGGGGTGTTGAACATGGAGTCGTTCTTGGCGGTGAGCTGGTAGTCGAAGATCGAGGGCACGTCGGCTCTCGCCTGGTTCAGCAGGTCGTCCCGCACGATGGCGATGGCCAGCCCAGAGGGGCCTATGTTCTTCTGGGCACCGGCGTAGAGGATGCCGAAGCGGCTCACGTCGATGGGACGGGAGAGTATGGTGGAGGAGAGATCCGCCACCAGGGGGACATCGCCGGTGGCCGGGATATCGAACATCTCGATGCCATCTATGGTTTCGTTCGGGCAGTAGTGGACATAGGCCGCGTCGGCACGAAACGCCGGGGTCGGCAACAGGTGGCTTATCCCCTGCTCGTTCTTGGCGACCCCCTGGAAGGTCTGGATGTCCCCGTATTTCTGGGCCTCATCCACGGCGCTCTGGGCCCAGACGCCGGTCACCAGATAATCCGCCTTCTTGTTGGCGCCACCAAGCAGGTTCATGGGCACGGCAGAAAACTGGCCGCGACCGCCGCCGTGCATGAACAACACCTTGTAGTTGTCCGGCACCGCCAGCAGATCCCGCAGATCCGCTTCGGCCTTCTCGGCGACCGCCATATAGGGCTTGCCGCGATGGGACAGCTCCATGACCGAGGCTCCCAGCCCCTGGAAATTACAAAATTCGCGCTGGGCGCGCTCCATGACTTCAACCGGCAACATGGCGGGGCCGGCGCAGAAGTTGTAAATCTGTTTGCTCATGACGCTTTCCGTGAGTGGATGAGAGTGATCGATGACTCGAACGTTTTTACACGACAGGCCCCCGTGGGGGCAAAGGCTTTTTGGGATCCAGCGCAACCTTTTGCCCCCATGGCCGACGCCCCCGCCATGGAAAAAGCCCTGAACGGGCCAGGGCTTGCAGCGAACATGCATGGAAACGGAGGCGAGACAGCACAGACGGCTTTCTGCGCCCCTTTTTGGCACATTTACAGCTTGGCGGTGAGCTCCGGCAGCAGGGTGAAGAGATCCCCCACCAGGCCGTAATCCGCCACCTGGAAGATGGGAGCTTCCGAGTCCTTGTTGATGGCGACGATCACCTTGGACTCCTTCATCCCCGCCAGGTGTTGAATGGCCCCCGAGATGCCGATGGCGATGTAGAGCTCCGGGGCCACTACCTTGCCGGTCTGGCCCACCTGCAGATCGTTGGCCACAAAGCCTGCGTCCACCGCGGCCCGCGAGGCACCCACAGCCCCGCCGAGCTTGTCGGCCAGCGCCTCGATGAGGGCAAACTGCGCCTTGGAGCCGAGCGCCCGCCCGCCCGAGACCACCACCCGCGCCGCGCCAAGCTCGGGCCGGGCGGATCGCACCGCACGCCGCTCGATGAGCCGGGTCCGGCACGCCAGCTCGGGGACGGGAAGGTGCTCTACCCTGGCTCCAGCCCCCCCGCTCTCGACGCCTGGGAAGGCCGATGCCCGTATGCCGAGCACCTTGACGGGCGCCGTGCTCGCCACCCTGGCAATGGCGTTGCCCGCATAGAGGGGGCGCAGGAAGGTATCGGGCCCCTCGATGCCCGTCACCTCGGAGATCATCTCCACCCCCAGCCTGGCCGCCACCCTCGGCAGCAGATCCTTGCCGTGACTGCTCGCCGCCATCAGGCAATGCTGATAGTCCCGCACCACGGGGGCCAGCAGTCGGTCGAGCCCGTCATTGAGCCCTTCCGCCAGCATGGGGTGCTCGGCCAGCAGCACCCGGTTAACCCCCTGCAAGGAGGCCGCCTGCTCCCCCGCCTCCGCCAGACCCTGACCCAGCAGCAGCAGGTGGACCTCGGCGCCGAGCAGGCTCGCCGCCGTGACCAGACGGGCGGCGCTGTCCGCCAGCTGGCCCTGATGATGTTCGGCAATGATGAGTACGCTCATGGCTGCACCTTGATGTCGTCCGTTGATCTTCCTGTCCATTCGCCAACGCGCCCGCTGGCGGCAACCAGTTGGCCCGAGGGATAGGCCGTGCCCCTCAATGCGCTCATGGGATCACCTTGGCTTCGTGCTTGAGTTTGTCCAGCAGCTCGTCCACCGAGCCCACCCTGACGCCGGCGCGCCGGGGGGCAGGTGCCATCACCCCAAGTAGCCGAGTCTGACCGGCCGGCTCGACGCCGAGGTCGGCAAAGGACGCGCTCTCTATCGGTTTGCGCTTGGCCTTCATGATGTTGGGCAGCGAGGCGAAGCGGGGTTCGTTGAGGCGCAGGTCCACGGTCACCACGGCGGGCAGCGCCATGCCGAGGGTCTCGAGACCGCCGTCTATCTCGCGGGTCACCTGCAACTCTCCCTCCACCAGCCTGACGGCGGAGGCGAAGGTGGCGAGCGGCCAGTCGCACAGGGCCGAGAGCATCTGACCCACCTGGTTGTTGTCAGAGTCGATGGACTGCTTGCCGAGCAGCACCAGGCTGGGCTGCTCCTGCTCGCACACCTTTTGCAGGGCGCGGGCCACGGTGAGTGGGGTCAAAGTCTCATCGGTAACATAGTGCAGCGCCCGATCCGCCCCCAGCGCCAGGGCGTGACGCAGCTGTTCGGCCGCGGCCTCCGGGCCGAAGGTCACCACCACCAGCTCGCTCGCCACCCCGGCTTCGCGCAGCCTGACCCCCTCCTCCACCGCGATTTCACAAAACGGGTTCATGCCCATCTTCACATTGGCGAGCTCCACATCGGAGCCATCGCTCTTGACCCGGATCCTGACGTTGTAATCAACGACCCGTTTGACTGCGACCAGCAGCTTCATGGCGGTCATCCCTCGTATCGGTTGAGTGAATCCATTTTGCACTCTCACACTTTTATGCTGACAAAATGGTTTACGTTTACGTAAACTACCAGCACTACCCTAGGCCAAGTCGAGCGCAGAGGCAAGATGGAACGCGAAGCAATGGAATTTGATGTCGTCATCGTCGGTGGCGGCCCGGCTGGCCTCAGTGCCGCCATCGCATTGAAGCAGCAGGCCCCGGATCTCTCGGTCTGCCTGCTGGAAAAGGGGGCGGAAGTGGGCGCCCATCTGCTCTCCGGCGCTCTGCTGGATCCCGTCGCCCTCAAGGAGCTGTTGCCGGATCGCTGGCAAGAGGCGCCGCTCGGCGTCCCGGTCACGGATGATCAGGTCCATCTGCTGCAAAGCGACAACCGCGCCCTGCAACTGCCCAACTGGGCGGTGCCACCGCGCATGCACAACGACGGCTGCCACATCATCAGCCTCGGCAACCTCTGCCGCTGGCTCGCCCGGGAGGCCGAGGCGCTCGGGGTCGAGATCTACCCCGGCTTCGCGGCGAGCGAGCTCATCGTGGAAGCGAACAGGATAAGAGGGGTAGTGACCGGCGATCTGGGTCTCGACAAAGCGGGCAATCCCAAGGCGGATCACGTGCCCGGCATGGCACTGTATGGTCGCTACACCCTGTTTGCCGAGGGGGCCCGCGGCCACCTCGGCAAACAGTTGATCGCCCTGTTCACGCTGGAAAACGCCGCCCAACCGCAACACCAACCTCAGCACTATGCCATCGGCTTCAAGGAGCTGTGGCAGGTGCCTGCTGGCCAGTCTCATTCCGGCCGGGTGCTGCACGGCAGCGGCTGGCCGCTCGGTGAGCAGCGGGGCAGCAAGAGTCAGGGGGGGTTTTATCTCTATCATCTGGCAGAGGATCAGGTGGCGGTCGGCCTCATCGTCGATCTCAACTACCAGAATCCCTGGCTCAGTCCGTTCGACGAGTTCCAGCGCCTCAAGCACCACCCCCTGATAGCAGAGACCCTGCAGGGGGGCGAGCGCATCAGTTACGGCGCCAGGGCCATCACCAAGGGGGGCTGGCACTCCCTGCCCCGCATGCATTTCCCCGGCGGCCTGCTCATCGGCTGCGATGCGGGCACCCTGGATTTCTCACGCATCAAGGGCATTCACACCGCCATGAAGTCCGGCATGCTGGCGGCCAGCACGGTCGCCATGAGCCTGCGCGGCGGCGATGAGGGGGGCCGGGATCTGGCCGAGTATCAGGACGCGCTGCAACAGAGCTGGCTGGCGCAGGAGCTGCAAACTGCCCGCAACTTCGGCGCGGCGTTGCACCGCTTCGGCCCCTGGCTTGGCGGCGCCTTCAACTGGCTGGAGCAACGGCTGTTTGCCCGCACTTCTCCTTTTACCCTGCTGGACAAGGAGCCGGACTATCGCCAACTGCGCCTGGCCAGCCGCTGCCAGCCCATCCACTACCCCAAGCCGGACGGGCGGCTCAGCTTTGACAAGCTCTCTTCGGTGTACCTGGCCAACACCAGCCACGACGAGGATCAGCCCTGCCACCTCAAGTTGCAGGACGAGCGCATCCCGGTGACGGTCAACCTGCCCACCTGGGCGGAGCCCGCCCAGCGCTACTGCCCGGCCGGCGTCTTTGAGATAATAGAGGCCGAAACCCCGGAGGCGGAGAGTCAGCCTCGCTTGCAGATCAACGCGGCGAACTGCATTCACTGCAAGACCTGTGACATCAAGGATCCCAGCCAGAACATCGTCTGGACACCGCCTCAGGGAGGGTCCGGCCCCAACTATCCCAATATGTGACCGGCGCGGTTCGGGCTGGGGCCTGACATCAAGGATGCGCAGCCCCAGAACATCGCCTGGGCACCGCCTCAGGGAGGCTCAAGGCCGAACTATCCCAATATGTGACCGGCGCGGTTCGAGCTGGGGCCTGACATCAAGGATACTCAGCCCCAGAACATCGCCTGGACCCCGCCCCAGGGAGGGTCCGGCCCGAACTATCCCAATATGTGACCGCTGCGATTCAGGCTGGGGCTTGACCTCAAGAGGTTCACCCGAACAAGCCCCCATGCCCTGGCTATCCCACCCGGGTCATGGGGATGTGAACAGCTGCTCCGACCTCGCCGTTTTTTTGAGCAAACAGGCTGAACCCCCGATGAATAGCCCCTGACAAGCGGGGCCCGCCCCTGTATAGTTCGCCGCATTCAGGTTGTCCATCGGCCTCGTTATGCTATTTCATGGGATCGCTTTCTGTGCGATCTAAGGCCGCATGAACCTGTGCAACCATCCCTGATTACCCATGACTTCTTAAGGGGGGACAGATGATCACCGCCTACATTCTCAACAACAAGGTGCTGGACATAGTCACGCTCGGGCCGGACGACATAGTCCCCGACAACACCGTCTGGCTGGATGCCTACAAGCCGGATACAGCGGAGCGAGAATGGTTGACGGGCCTGTTTCTGGAAGAGGTCCCCGACAAGGAAGAGCTGGACGACATAGAGGCGTCCGCCCGTTTCTACTGGGACACCGATGGTCTGCACATCCACTCCCTGTTCCCCCAGCGCATCGGCCGCGACACCAAGGGTGTCCACGTCTCCTTTACCCTGCGCAACAACCTGCTGATCAGCATTCGCGAGGATGACATCGGCCTGGTGCGCCTGCTGCGCCACTACATGCGTCAGGACCGGCTGGAGGTGGAGAACGCCCTCGACATCCTGCTGGAGGTGCAGAACCTCAAGGTGGAGTACCTCTCGGATCTCATCGAGGATGGCTACAAGACCCTGGAGAACACCGCCGATCAGATCTTCGAGCCGGATCAGATCAACTCCATGCTCAAGGAGCTGATGGCCCAGGAAGAGGCCAACGGCCAGATCCGTCTCTCCCTGCACGATACCCGCCGTGCCCTGCGCTTCCTCAAACGCAGCCTGCGCCAGCGCATGACAGGGGAGCAGAACAAGTGGATCGACGAGATGCTGCACGACGTGGAGTCCCTCTTGCCCCACACCCAGTTCCTGTTTGACAAGATCAACTTCCAGCTGGAGGCCTCCATGGGGGTGACCAATCTGGAGCAGAACAAGGTGATCAAGATCTTCTCGGTGGCCGCGGTGATCTTCCTGCCGCCGACGCTTATCGCCAGCATCTACGGCATGAACTTCGGCCGCATGCCGGAGCTCGCCTGGGAGTACGGCTATCAGATGTCGCTGGTGCTGATGGTAATGTCGTCGCTCGGCACCGGCCTCTTCTTCAAGCGCAAGGGTTGGCTGTAACCTCTTCCGGCGTCAGACAAGCTGCACAGAGATTGGGGGGCATGGCCCCCCGATTAATTCCCCCGCCTTGCAAAGGGCAGCCCCCCGCCCCATATCCCCTGCATCAATAGTTCAACCCCGGAACGGGCCTTATGACCCTCTACCCCGAACATCGCTATGACGATCATGGCCAGCTGCGCCCGCCGCTCTGGTTTTGGCCCATCGCCCTCTTGCTGACCCGCTCGGTCTGGCTGTTTCTGATGGCCGGCGTCACCCGGGAGAGCGGCAGCGCCATCCTGACCCTCTTCTATCCGGACAAGATGAGCCTCTATCTCGGCCTGCTGACGGATGTGCCCGCCATGCTGGCGCTGCTGGCCTGCGGCGGCACCTATCAGCAGACTCAAAGCATTCGCGCCAGACTCAGGCGCCACAGCCGGGGCCTGTTGCTCTGCTCCACCGCGAGCGGTCTGGTGATGCAGCTGCACAGCCTCAATCTGCAAGCGTGGTCGTTCAGCTGGCCCACCGCCCTGGTGCTGGTCGCCAGCCTCTGGGCGCTCTGGTATCTGCTCAAGAGCCGTCAGTTACGGGACTACACCCGGGATCAACCCCATTAATGACCACCCTCGTCCGCCTCATTGACGCATGACCCGGATCTGCAGGGTCTGACGTTCGCTGCCGCTCGCCACCCCGAGCTGTGACGGATTGGATAGCGCGGCCCCCTGACCCTCCTGACTGGTGGAGAGCTCCCCCACCGTCAGCCACTGACCCGGGGCGCCGCTCACCTCGGTGGCGCTCTGCCCGGTCTTGATGTCTCCCCGCTCCAGCCTGGCCTGCTCGCTGCTGAGCGCTATCTGTACCCTGTCCCCTATCAGGGTGGCGGTGGCGTAGAGGCCGTTCATCAGCGGCATCATGCCCACCACCCGGCCTCCCTGCCAGCGATAGAAGGTGACCGGCTGATAGGAGCCCATCTGCAGCAGAACGGGCCGCCCCGAGAGGCCGCGTACCTGCCAGTTGTCCTGCTGGGTGCGCTGGTAATCCTCGGCCCCCCCCTCCACCAGCCAGCGCCGTTTGGCGTTGTCATTGCCGATGCCGATTCCCGCCTGCCGGCTGCTGGACGCCCCCGCTACCCGCCACTCGATGAGCAGGCTCTGGGGCGGCTGGTTGAGCTGATCCAGGGTGATCTGAGCCTCCTGCAACTGGGCAGGAGTCCCGCTCAGCACCAGTTGGTTACCCATGGCACTCACCCCTAGCGCCGGGTATATCTCCTTCAGGGTTCGCACCATCCCCTCTGCCTCAAACACCGGGATGACTTTCACCTCGGCCCGCAGCGGCAAGGCCCAGAGTCCACAGCACCCGAGCACCCAATACCATCGCCAACTTCTCATCGTCGCCTCCACATCAGTTTTTTTCCCACAGCCTCTCTTGCATCACCTTGCCATCATGGGCCATGGCGCCCCGATTGCAATGGCAAGGGGCAAGCTGCCTGGCTCAGGACGGTATCATGAAGGTCCTTATCCGGCTCGCTTTCGAGCCCAAATAAAAGACTCATTGAGAGACCACTCAATACAAATAAAAATGGTTATCATTTGTTGTCACGACAATATCCCTCGGATACAATTCGGACTCATTTTTTCGAGTCAGCCTCTGATGAAGCCAGAACCTGTCGTCTCCTCCCCTGCTGCCATCCATCTGGCCCTGCTGATCAACATGCTCTCCATGGGCAGCATGATGATGGTGATGCCGCTCGGGCCCGATCTGGTGACCAGCCTCGGCATGGCCCCGGAGCAGACCGGTTACTTCAGCGGCGGCGCCACCCTGGGAGCCGCCCTGACGGGGCTCCTTGCTGCCCCCTGGCTGGATCGGGTCAATCGCAAACCCGCCCTGCTGGTGCTGCTCACCTTGCGTTTTCTGCTGCTGATGGCCTGTGCCCTGGTGCAAGACAGCCAGCAACTGCTGCTGCTCTTCATCCTGTCCGGCTGCGTGGCCGGGCCCCTTGCCGCCATTCTGATGGCCTCCGTGCTGGATCTGGTGCCACCAAGCGATCGCGGACGCCGCCTCGCCTACGTGGGCATGGCATTCTCCCTGGCCGCCATCCTGGTGGTGCCCGTCGCCCTGGTTCTGGCCCAGTGGCTCGGCTGGCAGAGCCCCTTCCTGCTGTTTGGCGCCAGCGGTCTGCTGCTGGCGCTGATCTGCGCCCGCCTGCTGCCCTCGCTACCGGTCAGCCGCGCCCCGCAGGGCCAGGGGCTGCGCCAGTTGCTGGGGTCGCCGCTCTGTCAGGGGGCCCTGTGCATCCTCTGCCTGCAGATGTTCGGCCACTTCCTGCTGATCCCGCACTTTGCAAACTACTTCCAGTTCAACCTCGGTTTCCCGCGCCAGCAGATCGCCGCCCTCTATCTGTGCGGCGGCCTCGCCAGCATGGCCACCATGCGCCTGTGCGGCGGCTGGATAGACCAGGGCCGCGCCCAGGGCGCCATCTTGCTCACCAGCCTGCTGCTGGCCCTGGTCACCCTGCTCGGCTTCGCCCTGCCGGTCGGCCTGCCCGTCTACCTGCTATTCACCCTCTTCATGGCCCTGAGCTCGGCCCGCGCCAGCACCACCCTTGCGGTCACCGCCGCCATTCCGGCCCCCCATCAGCGCGCCGCCTTCATGTCCTTCCAGGGCACTGTCACCAATGTGGCGGCCGGGGTCGGCAGCCTGCTCTCCGCCAGATACCTGGTCTCCGACGAGGGAGGCGCATTGCACGGTTTCTCCACCCTGGCCTGGATCAACATCGGCTGCGGCCTCCTGGCCTGCACCGGCGTCTGGTTCCTCATCCGGGGACTGAAGAGCACAAGAGATAACAATAATCCTGCCTCTGGTACTGCCAGACAAGGAAGTCAGTGAGCATTTGGGCCCACCGCGCCCTACCCCATAACCTCTGTTTATTCATGGAGTTTTGACAATGCAGTTGCAGCATGGCGTATTTCGTTTGAACCCGATTTTGCTCTCCCTCGGCCTGCTGGCCGTACCGGGCCTGGCCCAGGCAGAGTCGGTCAAGGCCAACGAGACCATGGTGGTCACCGCCACCCAGACCAGGCACACCGAGCTGTCCGCCCCGGCCAGCGTCTCGGTGGTGACCCGTGCCGATCTGGACAAGATGAACGTCAACAACATCGGCGATGCCCTCAAGCACGTGCCGGGCGTCAACATCGTCTCCACCAACCCCACCGGCCGCAACGAGATCAAGATCCGTGGCATGGGGGGTGACTACACCCTGCTGCTGATCAACGGCAAACGGGTCAACGCCCGCGAGACCCTGGGCAGCGCCTACGGTAACGACTTCGACCTGAGCTCCATCCCCATGGCCGCCATCGAGCGCATCGAGGTGATCCGTGGTCCCGTCTCCTCCCTGTACGGGGCCGATGCCCTGGGGGGTGTGGTCAACGTGATCCTGCGCCAGGCCAAGGAGAAGACAGAGGCTGCCGTCGGCTACACCCACAGCATGCCCACCAAGGGGGAAGGCGGCGATGCCAACCAGGGCAGTGCCTATGTCTCCGGCGCCCTGATCGACAACAAGCTGCTGGGCAGCGTGGTGGTGGAAGGCTATCAGCGCGACAACTGGAAGAGCGATCAGTCCAACAACCCGGACGCCGATGCCCTGGAGAAGCGTGAAGTGGTCAACGTGCTGACCAGCCTGAAGTGGCTGGTGGCGGACAACCAGGACATCGACTTCGATCTGGGTTACAACCAGAACGACATGGACAGCTACTTCAACAACGTGCCCCGCGCCCCGACCGCACCGGCCACCCCCCACAACGTGCAGAATCTGGATCGCCTGAGCCTGGGGCTGACCCACAACGGCCGTTGGGAGCACTTCGACAGCCGCGCTCGTTACTACTTCGAGCAGATCGATCTGATGGATGACTCCCAGCTCAATGGCGGCGCCGCCGACATCACCCAGACCAACAACACGGTGGACGGTCAGGTCAGCGGTTACCTGGGAGATCACCTGCTCACCTCAGGCGCCGAGCTGCGCAAGACCGAGCTGGAGCACAGCCGCAACATCGCCAATGGCAGCGTGGATGCGACCCAGAGCGCCGTCTACCTGCAGGACGAGTTCGGCTTCGGCGATCTGGCCCTGACCCTCTCCGGTCGTCTGGATCACCACGAGACCTATGGCACCGAGTTCAGCCCGCGCGCCTACGCCCTCTACACCCTGACCGACGAGTGGGTGATCAAGGGTGGCGCCGGCAAGGCGTTCAAGGCCCCGACCCTGGCCCAGTCCAGCGAAGGCTTCTCCACCACCGCCTGCCGCGGCGCCTGCCAGGTCATCGGCAACCCGGATCTGAAGCCGGAAACCGCCGTCAGCTACGAGCTGGGCACCGCCTACGAGGCCGCGCGCTTCGGCGCCGGGGTGACCGGCTTCCACAACGAGATCGAGGATCTGATCCAGAGCGATCAGTGGGGTCCGGGCTACCGTCCGACCGTGATGACCTACCTCAACGTCAAGGAGGCCCGCATCAAGGGTCTGGAGCTGACCGGCTGGGTCGACGTGCTGGACAACGTCAAGCTGACCGGCAACTTCACCCTGCTGGACTCCGAGGACAGGAGCACAGGGGATGATCTGGCCAAGACCCCGGATCACACCGGCAACCTCGGCCTGGACTGGCAGGCGAGCGAGCTCGTCAGCGCCAACCTGGCCTGGCAATATGTCGGCAGCCAGGTGATCAAGGTGCCGGCCCGCAACTCCCAGGCGTTCACCTCCAAGCACTACCAGACCCTGGACGTGAACACCAACTGGACCGTCACCCCGGCGCTGGACTTCAAGCTCGGCATCACCAACCTCACCAACACCCAGCGTGACGAGGTGGCCACCGACGCCGACTTCATCCTGGAAGGACGCACCGTCTACGCCGGTGTCGATTACAAGCTGTAAGCTCTCCCTGCGGGAGCCCCGAGATCGGGGCTCCCTTTTTGCGTTTCTACTGCCCCGTATCAAAGGAGTTGTTGCGTGCTCAGATACCAAGCACAGCTGTTCTGGCTCGGAGTGCTGCTCCTCTTGCTGCTGATTTCTCTGTCACTGGCCACAGGTGCCGGTGTCTATGGTGGCCGCGAGGTCGCCGGTTTCCTGATGGGCGATCCCGCCTTCCTGGCCGATGAAAAACTCGCCATGATAGTCAATACCCTGCGCCTGCCCCGCACCCTGGCGGCCCTGGTGGTGGGGGTCTGTCTCGCGCTCGCCGCCTCCATGCTGCAAAGCGCCACCCGCAATCCCCTGGCCGAACCCGGCCTGCTCGGGGTCAACGCCGGCGCCGTCTTCGCCCTGGTGATAGGCCTCACCTGGTTTGGCGTCGAATCCGCCTACGGTTACCTGCTCTGGTCCGGCATGGGGGCCCTGCTTGGCAACCTCATCGTGCTCGGCCTCGGTCTCATGGTGGGGCGCTCCAATCCCCTCAAGCTCATCCTGGTGGGGGTCGCCCTCTCCGCCACCTTCGGCGGCCTCTCCAATTTCCTGTTGCTCTCCAACCGGGTGGTGCTGGAGCAGTTCCGCTTCTGGAACCTAGGATCCCTTGCCGCCTCCAGCCTGGAGTCCGTGCTGACGGTCACCCCCTTCGCGCTGGCCGCCCTGCTGCTGACCCTGGCGCTCTGCCGCCAGCTCACCCTGATGCAGATGGGGGACAACCAGGCCCAGGCGCTCGGCATCCGGCCGACCCGGGTGCGCATCGGCGTGCTGCTGGCCGCCACTCTGTTCACCGCCTGCGCCATCGCCATCGCCGGGCCCATCGGCTTCGTTGGCTTCCTGGCCGCCTACTGCGCCCGCCTGGTGGAGCCGGTGCGCCTCGCCATCCAGGTGCGCTTCTCCGCCCTGTTCGGGGTGCTGTTCCTGCTCGGGGCCGACATACTGGCGCGCTGGCTGCTGCAGCCGTTCGAGCTGCCCAACGGCGTCATTCTGGCGCTGATCGGCGCCCCCGTGCTCATCCTGGTGGTGCGCAGCGGAGGCTTCCGCTCCCTGCTGGCCGTCAAATAAGGTGCCCTCCCATGAACAACCCCACGAATGACACCCTGACGGGCTCCCTGCCCGGGACCCTGGTCCCCACCGGCACCCTGCGCCTGCGCCTCGGCCGCCGCACCCTGCTGCTGGAGCGCCGCGCCTGGCTCGTCACCCTGGCGCTGGTGCTCGCCCTCACCCTGCTCTCCCTGCTGGCCCTGACCCTGGGCTCAGGCAAGATCACCATGCCGGGAGTGATCCAGACACTGCTTGGAGAGGG
This sequence comes from Aeromonas sp. sif0611, assembly GCF_019218845.1. NCBI lineage: Bacteria > Pseudomonadati > Pseudomonadota > Gammaproteobacteria > Aeromonadales > Aeromonadaceae > Aeromonas > Aeromonas sp. sif0611. Next base: position 447,178 of record NZ_JAHUWU010000001.1, read on the forward strand.
GAGCCGACTCGACCAGGTGACAGTGTTCAAGATCCGGCTGCCGCGCATCGTCGCCGTGCTGGTGGCCGGCGCCGCCATGGGCCTCTCAGGTTGCCTGGTGCAGACCCTGGTCCGCAACCGCCTCGCCACCCCGGACATGATAGGGGTCAACGAGGGGGCGTCCCTTGCCATCATCATCTTCTCCCTCTACCTGACCCTCGGCAGCTGGCCCTGGTGGGCCGCCCCCTTCGGCGCCCTGTTTGCCGCCGCCGTGCTCTATGCCCTGTGCAACAAGCCGGGGGAGCAGGGCTACCTGTTCGTGGTGATCGGCATCGGCGTCTCCGAGCTGATGAACGCCATCGGCCAGTTCGCCATGTCCACCCAGTCCCTGGTGCACCTCACCAGCCTTTATCTCTGGAACATGGGCAACTTCGTCGGCCAGGGCTACGGCACTGTGCTGCCGGTGGGGATACTGATCCTGCTGGTCTGCCCCTGGGTCGTCTATCTCTCCCGCGCCCTCGGCGTGCTGCGCCTCGGCCCCGTCACCGCCAAAACCCTGGGGGTGAACGTGAACCGGGTGCAGCTCGGGGTGCTGGCCCAGGCCATCATAGTTGCGGCCCTTGGCACCGCCATCGGCGGCCCCGTGGTCTTCATCGCCATGGCGGCCCCCATTCTCGCCTCCTGGCTCTCCCGGGATCGCATAGTGCCGCTCTGGATTGCGGCCCTGTGCGGCGCCCTGATGCTGCTCGCCAGCGACACCCTGGTGCGGTTACTGGCCAGCCCCCACGAGGTGGCCACCGGCATCATGACCCGCATTCTCGGCGGCCTGCTGCTGCTGTTCATCCTGATCAAAGACAGACAACGGGCGGACTGACCATGCCCTTCATCCATTTCCAAGACAGACCGAGGGCCGCCTGATGACGCTCACCGTGAATCGACTCCATTTCGGCTATCAGCACAAGGCCATCTTCAAGGAGATCTCCCTCTCCATCCCCCAGGGCAAGCTGGTGGGCATCGTCGGCCCCAACGGGGGCGGCAAGTCCACCCTGCTCAAACTGCTGGCTGGCCAGGAGCAGCCCCAGTCCGGGGAGATACTGCTCAAGGGCAAGCCCCTGGGGAGCTATGGCATGAAGGCCCTGGCCCGGGAGCTGGCCTACCTGCCCCAGCGCCCCCTGGTGCCGCCCGGCATCCGGGTCGAACAGCTGGTGCAGTACGGCCGCCATCCCCATCAGGGCTGGTTCACCCAGTGGAGCGAGGAGGACGCCCGCATGGTGGGCTGGGCCAGGGAGCGGATGCAGCTCGATGCCATCTGGCAGCAGAGCGCCAGCTCCCTCTCCGGCGGCCAGGCCCAGCGGGTGTGGCTCGCCATGGTGCTGGCCCAGGATGCGGATCTCATCTTGCTGGACGAGCCCACCAGCGCCCTGGACATAGGCCACCAGACCGAGGTGATGGAGGCCATCCACAGGGTCGCCGCCGAGGGCAAGACGGTGCTCATCGTCATCCACGATCTCGCCACCGCTGCCCGCTACTGCGACGAGCTGATTGCCCTGGGGGATGGCGGCATCCAGGCCATGGGCCCGGCCCGGGAGGTGGTGACCAAGTCCCTCATCGATCGGCTCTACCAGACAGATGTGGACATACTGCACGCCCCCGGCGACGGTGCCCCCGTCATAGTGCCCCGTCGGCGCGTCGACCATGCGCAATCGGCCTGAGCCGGATGGCAAGAAACCGCCTGATGGCGGTTTCTTTGTCTGGGTCGAAGCCTCACTCTCATAGCAACAATGCGGTGAGCACGCCCCCCGGCAGCGGCTGCCAGTGCAGGGTGCAGCGCCAGCCGGCCGGCAGGGTCGGCGTCAGCGGGACCTTCAGCTCGAGGGTGAGGCTCTGGGCCGTCATCCCCAGCCAGCGGGCATCGAGAAAGTCGAAGTAGCGCCCCACCCTGGGATGGAGCGCCTTGAACAGGCTCTCCTTGGCGGAAAACACCAGGGTCAGCCCTCTGGCCCTGTCCAGCCCGAACGCGCGGGCCCCGCCCTCCAGTCGCCCCCACTCATCCTCATCGACGATGCCGGGCCAGAGCTGACTCCCCTGCTCCGGCCCCAGCCAGGCCTCCAGATCCAGCCCCATTCCCCCCTGTGCGGGGCGCACCCCACAGAGCGCCACCCCCAGCCCCGCCAGCTGACTGTGGCTGATGCTCCCCTCCATTCCCGCAGGCCACAGGGGCTCGCGGGCGCTCCCGATGGCCACCCCCTTCCCCGCAAGGCCAAAGGGGCGCAGGGCCTCGCGGGCCGCGAGGCGCCCCGCCAGAAACTCCCCCAGCCGCTTGGGGGCCGCACGCTCCAGGCTGGCGGGCAGCGCCATGTCGTGGGCCGCGAAGCAGGCGGGGGTAAAGGCGGCGGCATCGAAGCAGATGCGATGCAGGGTCAAGGGGGACGTACCCGGCAGCAGCAGGTGATCCCGTTGCAAAAGGAAGGCGGTGAGAGGGGATAAGGGGGGCATCTGGGCTCCTTGCAATGGCGCCTCATGGTAACAAAACCCCCAGGGCAGACACCACAAATACAAATGACAATGTTTCTCACTTGCGCTTCTGTGGTAGCATGTCCCCGCCCATTTGGACCCCGGTTTCAGGCTGGCAGGCACGACCAACAGGGGCTGCCCTGCATGGGCCAAGAGTGCCGCCGATTTCACCCATTAAGGATGTAACCATGAAGATCTTCTCCCCCCTGGCCGCCGCGCTCATGCTGGCCAGTCTGGTCGGCTTTCAGGCCCAGGCAGGCACCCGCCAGGTACTCGATGCCAACGGCCAGACCCACACTGTCCCCGATGCGCCCCGGCGCGTCGTGGTGTTGAGTGAGCTTGACCTCGACAGCGCCCTGACCCTGGGGGTGCAACCGGTCGGCACAGTCAACGGCCGCGGCCAGTCCACCCTGCCCCGCTATCTGCTGGACAAGGCGGGCAAGGAGATCGCCGTGGTCGGGGATCTGGACAACCCCAATCTGGAGAAGCTGATAGACCTCGAACCGGATCTCATCCTCACCGGCCAGACCAAGCCAGAGCTGCTGGCCCTGCTGCAGGAGATAGCCCCCACAGTGGTCACCGGCAATTGGGGCGAGCCCTGGAAAACCGTGTTCAACCGCAGCGCCAATGTGATGAACAAGGAGGCCGAGGCCAAGGCCTTCCTCGCCCGCTATGACGCCCGCCTGGCAGAGGCCCGCAGCAAGCTCGCCAAGCACCAGGGGGAGCAGGTGAGCATAGTGCGCTGGAACCCCAAGGGGCCTAGCTACATGCACGGCGGCACCTTCGCCAGCAGCGTGGTCACCGAGATGGGGCTGGCTCGCCCTGCCCACCAGATCGGCGACAAGAGCCCCCACTCCCCGGCTCTGAGTCTCGAATCCCTCAACCTGCTGGACGGTGACTGGCTGGTGGTCGGCACCCTGAGCACCAGCGGCGATGCGGTGGATGCCATGAAGCAGGCCGAGCAGACCCCGGCCTTCCAGCAGCTTGGCGCCATCAAGGGCAAGCGCTTCGGCGCCGTGGACGGGTCGCTCTGGACCTCCACCGGCGGGCCCCAGGCGGCGCTCAAGGTGATCGACGACGTCGAGCAGCTGCTCACCAAGCCGGACGCGGCCCCCATCGCGCACTGATCCCCATCTCGGTTGACTGCCAACAAGAAGCCCGCATCATGCGGGCTTTTTTGTTTATCAACGCTTGCGAGCAACGGGCAATGCTACTCCGGCAGGGGCAGCGCCTTTCTATCGAGCTTGCCGCTGCCGGTCTTGGGCAGGGCATCCAGCAGGATAAGTCGCGCTGGCACCATGTAGTGAGGGAGCGTCGCCTGCAACCCCTTGCGCAGGGCCAGGCGATGGAGGGTCACCCCGCTTTTCGCCTCCACGTAGCCCACCAGCATGGCCTCGTCCCCCTCGCCAAAGAGGCGCACCGCCGCCTCCTGCACCCCGGCCTGGCGGCGCAGTCCCGCCTCCACCTCCCCGAGCTCGATGCGAAAGCCCCGCAGCTTGACCTGATCGTCGCGCCGACCCAGATAGAGGAAACGGTCCGTCCCCAGCCGCCTCACCCGATCACCGGTGCGATAGAGGCGATGGGTGGCAAGGCGCAGGAAGGCGGCGCTGGTCAAGGCCGGCTTGCGCCAGTACCCCTCGCACAGGGCCGGGCTCTCGATGCAGAGCTCACCGACCTCCCCTTCCTGCACCTGCTGCCCCGCCTCATCCAGCACCCAGTGGCGATAGCCGGGCAGGCTGTGGCTGATGGTGATCCGGCCATCAGTCGGTGGCCAGTGCACCTCGCTCACCAGGGACCAGACGGTGGCCTCGGTGGGCCCGTAGCAGTTCCACAGTCGCCGGGTGCGGGCACAGAGCTGCTCGGCCAGGCCTGGGTCCAGCGCCTCGCCGCCGCACAGGGCGGTGAGGGTATCGCGCCCCTGCCAGCCGGCCTTGAGCAGCATGCGCCAGCAGGCCGGGGTGGCCTGCAGCCAGTTGATGGAGGGGTCGCCCTCGAGCAGCGCCAGCATCCCCAGCGGATCCTTGTTGTGCTCGCCGCCGGCCACCGTCAACCGGCCCCCGCCCCAGAGCGGCCCCAGCATCTCCAGCAGGGAGATGTCGAAGGCCGGGGTGGTGATAAAGAGCCAGTGGCAGCCAGGTGAAAGCCCGAGCCGCTCGCGGATCCCGTCGAGGAAGCAGAGCAGGGCCCGGCGGCTGATGACCACCCCCTTGGGCTCGCCGGTGGAGCCCGAGGTGAACATCATGTAGGCGGCCAGGGCGTCATCCACCTGGTGCCAGGAGACGGGCCCTGCCGCTGCCGGCCCATCGAGGGTGCGCAGCGGACAGCCGAAGGCGGGAGCCGGTCTGTCGCCGTCGCAGATCACCGCCGACAGGCGCGCCTGACGGGCGATCCCCTGCAGCCGCTCCACCGGAAAGTCCGGCTCAAGGGGCACGAAGGTGAGACCGAGGCGCAGGCAGGCCAGCAGGCTGGCCACCAGATCCGGGCTGCGGGAGAGATAGAGACCGACCCGCTCCCCCACCGCCAGTCCCTGCAATCGGGCGGCAATCTCGCCGACCCTGGCATTGAGCGCGCCGTAGCTGAGCCACTGCCCTGTGATTGCACCGTCACGGCTCTCTGCCATGTCCACACTCATGCCCACGCCCATACGGATGGCGGGAGCCAGCGGGGTGGCGGCCAGACAGGCCGCCAGCCGCGCGCCCAGGTTGGCCGCCCCCTCACGGGGGGCAGGCCGGGTTTGCACGAGCGGAGCCTCATGCTTGATGGTCACTGTCATAGCGCGGCCTCCGTTTGGCGCACCAGCCAGTGCCGATAGAGCCGGCTGGGGGATGGGTGGGCCTTGAGGGTCTGCAGGGTAAGCGGCGCCCGCTCCTGGCCAAACGCCTCATTGAGGGCCACCAGCAGGGCGATCTGCTGCACCGAATCCACCCCGAGTTCACACAGGGTCTGCTGCCAGATGCCGGGTACGCCGCACTGGCGCTCCCACAGGGCCACCAGCCTGCGGGCCTCGGCCGGTGGCTGAGCCAGACCGGACTCAGCCCTGGTGACAGTCGATGATGTGGCTGTAGATGGTATGGCAGCTCCTTGTGCTGGGAACGGCGCGGCCGCCGCCACTCTGGCCGGCTGGCCCAGATCCGCCTGCGCCAGCCAGCCAAGCTCGGCCAGCCAGTCGGCCAGCACCGCCTCGGCCTGGGCCTCGGGGATCTGCTCGCCGTCGAACTCGAGGCGCAGCTGGAGCGTCTCGCCCCGGCTGCTGACCACGAGCGACAGAGGCAGCTCCACCTTCTCCACCACGGCGCCAAAGCGCGGCACCAACTGATGGGGCTCGGGGGCGGCAGGGGCCGCGGGCATGGGGTAGTTCTCGAACACGAACAGGCTCTGGAACAGACGCGCCCGGCCTTTGGTCAGCGCCGCCAGCGACTGGGTTCCGTGCTCATTGAGCGCCATCAGGTCAGTCTGCAACCGGGCGATATGCTCGGCCAGGCTCAGCTCGGTGCGCCACGCCAGGGCCAACGGCAGGCTGTTGATGTAGAGCCCGACGCTTGCGGTGATCCCCTCGATGGGATAGTCCCGGCCCGGGGTCACGTTCCCCACCAGGGTGACGGCATCGCCAGAGCGGCATGCCAGCAGACGGTGCCAGGCATATTGGGCCAACAGGCCTGCGGTCACGCCAAGGTCACGGGCCCTGCGCGCGAGCAAGGTCGCCACCTCGGTCGGCAACGATGTGGCGCACACCGCCGGTCGCTGCTGGGTATGGCGCCCGCTTGAGCTAGCGTCCAGCGTCACCCCGAACAGGCAGGCGAGATCGTTAGGCTTTGTTAGCAGCTCGCCACGCCCCTGCCAGTAGGCGTCGGCGCTGCGGGTCTGGCTCACGATATGGCGGCCAAATTCGAGCCAGGCGGTATCCGGATCGCGCTGTGGCAACAGGCCGTTCATCAAAGCCTGATAGCCGCGATGCAGCGCCCCCAGCAACACGGGTCCGCTCCAGCCATCCAGCACGCCGTGATGGGCGCTGAAGACAACCTTGTGGTGATCGGGGGCCAGTTTGAAGCAGGCAAGGCGCAGCAGGGGGGCCTGCTCGAGCGGGATCGGGCGGGCCAGATCCTGCTCACGGTAGGCCTGGATCCGTGCCTCTGCCTCTCCCACCGCATTTCCCACCTCGGACAAGTCCTCATAGTGGAACGGCAGCTCGGCGTGCTTCATGATGCGCTGCAGCGCGACTCCGTCCGTCAGCACCAGTTCGCTGCGAAGGGCCGGCCAGCGGGCGATCTGCCCCTGCCAGGCCTGACGGTAGACCGCCACGTCCAGCGGCTGGTGATAGTCAAACTCGGTCTGCAGGTGATAGGCGTGATCCCGGGGCAGCAGCGCCCTGTGATGGAACATGCTCTGCTGCAAGGAGGTCATGGGCAGCAGGGTCTCCACCTCACGCCCGCTCAGCACCCGATCGAGCGCGGCTTGCGAGAGGCCCAGCCCCGGGAAGTCGCTCGGGGTATGGCGTGGGGCCTTCACCGTGCAGCAGTGTTCCACCAGCGCCGTCAGGTTGTCCGCCAGCCGTGCCATCAGGGCGTCGCTCGCCTGCTGGTTGAGGGCGCCCACCTGGCGCAGGGTGAGGCGGCCATCAAACACGCCACCGTGCAGACTGACCAGCTCGCGCGGCAGGTTGTCAGGGGACGTGGGTGCCCCCGGCGCCAGCGGCAGGGGCTGCCAGGCTTGGCTTGCAACGCCCTGATGGCTGACCCCCAGATAGTTGAAGACGACAAGGGCCTGGGGCAGTGCCCAGCCACGGGGGTGGTGCAGTCGCAGGGCGTTGAAGCCCACCCCCTTGTCCGGCACGGTGCGCAGCTGCTCCTTGGTGGCGCAGACCAGCCCATCCCAGGCCCCGGCATCCTCCAGCGCCAGCGGGTAGGTGCTGGTGAACCAGCCCAGAGTACGGCTCACGTCCAGTTCGGCATCGATGGCCTCACGGCCGTGCCCTTCCAGCATCACGCAGTGACGGCTGCCGTAACCCTGCTCGCTCAGGGTACGGGTCAGTGCCGCCAGCAGCAGGTCGGGCACCCGGGTGAAGTAGGCCTGGTTGGCGGTGTCGATGAGGCGGGCCGTGGTCTCCTGACTCAGTTGCAGCAGGCTGGCGGCGGCGCGACCATCGGCGGCACGTTGCGCCGAAAGCAAGCCTGACTCGCAGCCCTCCCCCTGAGCCAGCCAGAAGCCCATCTGCTCCTCTTCCCGTTTGGCGTAGGCCGCGAGCCCCTCGCCCCACTGGCGATAGCTGCTGCCCTTGGCGGGCAGGGGCTCGCCCCTGCTCACCCGGGCCAGATCCTCGGCCAGAATGCGCCAGGAGACCGCATCGATCACCAGGTGATGGAAGGCGAGGAAGAGCCCCTCCACCGTCTCCCCGTCCACCGTCAAATTGCGCAGGCGGGCCCAGGCCAGGGTATGGCCGCAGGCGGGATCGAGATCCCCCTGCAGTTCGCTCAGGCGGGCCTGCAGCCCGGCCTCATCCAGGCTGCCGGCATCCAGGGTCGGCAGCGGCGGCAATGGCAGTTCGGCCAGATAGTGCTGACCGGTCGGGGTCACCGCCAGGCGCAGGGCGTCGTGGTGCTGGCGCAGGGCACCCAGCCAGCCGCGCAGGGCCTCGTCTTCCACCCCGGCCGGCAGGCGCAGTATCACCCCCTGGTTCCAGTGACCTGGCCTGGCAAAGCCCTGCTCGAAGAACCAGTGCTGGATGGGGTGGAGCGGGAACTCGCCGGTCAGGCTGCCCTGCTCGCTCCTGTGGCTGACCGCCTGCTGCTGGCCGAGCTGGCGGCAGAGGCGGCGCACCGTCTTGGCTTCGAACACGTCCTTCACGCTGCAGTGCAGCCCCGCATCCCGCAACCGGGTGGTGAGCTGGATGCTGAGGATGGAGTCACCGCCTAAGCGGAAGAAATCATCCTCCACCCCGAGCGGCTGCTTGAGCACCCCTTGCCAGATGGCGAGCACGGTCTGCTCCAGTTCGTTTTGCGGCTCGCCCTTGCTCTGCTGCCAGACGATGGCGGGCAGGCGGCGCAAGTCCAGCTTGCAGTTGGGGGTGAGCGGCATCTCGGGCAGCCAGCAGAGGCGCGCCGGCACCATGTATTCGGGCAGGCACTCGCCGGCCCGCTGCAGCAGGGCATCGCCGTCGGGCTCGCTCGCCCCGGCCTGCAAACAGGCATACGCCAGCAGGCGCCCCTCCTGCACCACAACCTTGATCTGACGGATGGCCGGGCACAATTCGGCAAGCCGGGTCTCTATCTCCCCCGGCTCGATGCGATAGCCGCGCAGCTTGATCTGCTCGTCTATCCGGCCCAGATACTGGATGTTGCCGTCGCGGCGCAGCAGGGCCCGATCGCCGGTGCGATAGAGGCGATGGGCACGTTCCGCCAGCGCCAGCTCGATAAAGGCCTCCTGGGTGCGCTCCGGCAGATTGAGGTAGCCGCGGGCCAGCCCCAACCCTGCCAGGCAGAGCTCGCCGGGGACCCCCACCGGGCAGAGGTTGCCCGCCTCGTCCAGGATCAGCGCCTTCAGGTGGTTGACGGGGCGACCGATTGTGATGGGCGCCCCCAGGGTGAGCCGCGCGCAGAGCGCGGTGACGGTGCACTCGGTCGGGCCGTACATGTTGAAGAGGGCCACCCGCTCCCCCCAGCGCTCCACCAGGCTGCTCGGGCACGCCTCGCCGCCAAAGCCGATGGCCTTGAGGGAACCGAGATCCGCCGGTGGCAAAAGGTTGGCAAGCAGGGCCGTCGGCAAAATCATATGGCTGGCGCCTTTGGCCATGGCGGCGGCGATCACCCCCTCGCCCGGCTCGCCGAAGTGCAGGGCCGCGCCGCAGTACAGGGGCAGCAAGCTGGTCATGTTGCCCGCATCAAACGAGAGAGACATGCAGTTGAACATGGCCCCGTTCTGATCAAGGGCGATGCGCTCACCGTGATCCGCCATCAGGTTGACCAGGCTGCCCTGCTCCACCATGACCCCCTTGGGCAGGCCGGTGCTGCCGGAGGTGTAGATGATCTGGGCCAGCATGGCGGCGTCCCGGGGCAGTGCCGGCGTGCTGGTTGGCATCTTGTCCAGCGCCAGCTGGTGCAGGTTGTGGTAACCGGCATCTGTGCCCTTGATGGCCTCGGCAAGCCGGGCATCCGGCTCTCCCCCGAGCACCAGCGCAATACTGGCGTCGCTCAGGATATGGGCCAGCCGCTCGGCGGGATAGGTAGGGTCGAGGGGCACATAAGCCGCCCCCGCCTTCCAGCAGGCGAGCAGGGCGATGACGAAGGCGACATCGCGTCTGGCCTGGATGCCGATGGCGGCGCCCGGGGTGACGCCGCAAGCCAGCAACCAGTGGGCCAGCCGGTTGGCACGCACCTCCAGCTCACCATAGGTCAAAGATTGCGCACCGTCGCTCACCGCCAGCGCGTCCGGCGACTTCCCGGCGCGCCGCTCGATATGACAGAGCAGGGTGTCGCGGCTCGGGTAGTCCTGCGGCAGCTCGGCAAGCTGTGCGGCCATCGCTGCCTGGTCGGTGCCCGCCTCCAGCGGTAGCTGCCAGATGTCGGTCTCGGGGGCCGCCACCACGGCGCGCATCAGGTGCAACAGGCGATCGGCAAGAGCCTGGATGGTCTCTCGCTCGAACAGGGCGGTGGCAAACAGCCAGTCCACCCTGACGGAGTCCATCAGCTCGGTCACCTTCACCGAGATGTCGGTCTTGGCCGGCAGCACAGGCGAGGTCTCCTCCACCAGCTGGCAGCCGGGGATGAGATCGTTGAAGTCCACCTTGGCCTGATAGACCAGCATGATCTGGAAGATGGGGTTGATGGCGGTGGTGCGATCGGCGCCGATGGCCTCGGCCAGCGCCTCGAAGCGGTAGAGCTGGTGATCGAAGGCCGCCAAGTCCTCCTCCCGGCACTGCTGCAGGTAGTCGACAAAGCTGGGCTTGCCACTGAGTTGAGTGCGCAGCACCAGGGTGTTGACGAAAAAGCCCACCAGCGACTCGATCTCGTGGCGTTCGCGATAGGCGAGCGGGGTGCCGATCACCACCTCCTTCTCGCCGCTCTGGCGCACCATCAGCAAGGCAAACAGGGCGTGCAGGCCGATGAAGTTGGAGGTGCTGTGGCGCTGGCAGAGGCGCTTGAAGCTCTCCCACAGCTCATTGTCGATGGTGGAGAAGACCAGCTCGCCGCCGCTGGCCTGATGGGCCGGGCGCGGCTTGTCGAGCGGCAGACCGTGCACCTCGGGGCTGCCACCGAGCCGGTCGACCCAGAACGGCTTGAACTCGGCGTGATAATCGAGAAAGCGCGGCGAGTTGAACCAGCGGGCATAGTCGATGTAGGTGAGCGGCAGCTCGCTCACCTGCAGGGGCTCGCGGTTCTGGTGGGCAAGAAAGGCGCGCTTGAGATCCGCGAACATGTTCTTGACCGACCAGCCGTCGGAGATGATGTGGTGCTGGGTGATCAGCAGCACGTGCTCGCGGCTGCCCAGCCGAATAAGGTGCACCCGGCTGAGATCCCCTTTGGTCAGGGAGAAGGGGCGGCCTATCTCTTCGCGCACCCGGCGGGCCACATAGGCCTCGCGCTCGGCTGCGGGCTCTGCGCTCACGTCCTCGATATGCAGCTTGAAGGGCGTGTGGGGCAGGATCTCCTGCGCCCCCCTGCCCGCCTCGTCCTTGATGAAGCGGGTACGCATGCTGGGGTGGCGGGCAAACAGGTGGTCGAAGGCAAACTCCAGCGCCGCCGTGTCCAGCTCTCCCTTGACGCGAAAATAGACCGGCATGTTGTAGAGGTGGGAGGCCTCCTCGTACTGCTCGATAAACCAGAGCCCGCTCTGGGACGAGGAGAGCGGCCCCTGCCGGGCGCCCTCGGCATCACGTTGCGCAAGAATGGGCGCCTCGAAGGCGGCGCGGGCCATCAGGCAGCGCACCAGCTCATCCTTGTTGGCCTTGATGGTGGCGCCGATGGCCGGCGTTACCGCCTCCTTGCTCGACTGGGAGATAAGCTGGCCCTTGTCGTTCAGAGCCAGCTTGACCCCCTGCCGTTCCAGCTGTTTCAACAGCAAAATCATATTGTTCATCTGTTTCTCAAGCCTCAGGCACTCAGGGTGGCGCCGCCGTCGACGACCAGATCCTGCAGCGTGATGTGGCTGGCCAGATCCGAGGCCAGGAAGAGGACGGTATGGGCGATCTCCGCCGGGGTGGCGATTTTGCGCAGGGGGATACCGAGCTTGAACTGCTCCGGCAGCCCGGCAATGGTGCGGGCCATGGCCTGCTCGCTTGGCAGCATGCCGCGCAGCATGGGGGTATCCGTCGAGCCCGGCGACACCAGGTTGGCGCGCACGCCGAAGGGGGCCAGCTCCAGCCCCACCGTCTGGGTCAGGCTGGTGACCGCCGCCTTGGAGGCGCAATAGGCTGCCATCTGCATGCGCGGTACATGGGCGGCGTTGGAGCCGATGGTGACGATGGCGCCGCGCTGCTGCTCCTTGAAGTGGGGCATCAGGGCCCGCAGCAGGTAGAAGACGCCGCTGGCGTTGACCGTCATGCAGTCGTGCCAGTCGTCATCGCTCAAGGCGTCGGCAGGGCCGAGGCGCAGCACCCCTGCCCCGTTGACCAGCACATCGAGCCCGCCGTCCGCCAGCAGCGCTGCGCAGCAGGCGTTGACCGCCTTCGAATCGCCAATATCGAGCAGCCGGGTGGCATAGGGGTAGTCGGCTTCGGGAAACGCCAGATCCAACCCCACCACGATTGCTCCGGCCGCCACGAACTGCGTCGCCACCTCGCGGCCGATGCCGCGCCCAGCCCCGGTCACCCAGACCCGCTTGCCAGTGAAATCAAAGGTCATTGCTTGTTGCTCCTTGCTCATCACCACACCATCTCCACGCTCTCTTCGTCCTCGGCAAGCAGGCCGTCGAGGAAACGACAGAAGTCGTCGAGGCGCGGGTGATCGAACACGTCGGAGACCTTGACCTGCACCCCGAACTCGGCGCCGAGCCGGTTGACGATCTGGATGGTCTGCAGGGACTGGCCCCCCAGTTCGAAGAAGTTGTCGGCAGGCGCCATGGTGGCGAGCCCCAGGATCTGCTGCCAGATGGCGCCGACCCGGTTCTCGGTCTCGCTGCCCAGGGTCAGGGCTTCGCCGCCCGCCTGGTAGGCGGCCAGCAGAGCCTTGCGATCCAGCTTGTTGGAGCCGGTGCGGGGCAGCTGGTCATAGTGGCGATAGTCGGTGGGGATCATGGCGGCAGGCAGCACCTTGGCCAGCTGCGCCTTGATGACCCGGCTGTCGCGCTCCGGCCCCGCCACGAAGGCCACCAGCCGGCGCACGCTGCCGATGCTCACCCCCTGCACGCAGGCCTCGTCCACCCCCGGCAGGGCCAGCAGCTGGGCCTCCACCTCGCCGGGCTGGATGCGATAGCCGCTTATCTTGAATTCGTTGTCGCGCCGACCGAGGTAGACCAGCCGGCCATCCACCAATCGCACCCGATCGCCGGTGCGGTAGACGGGCATCTGCTCCGCGCCAACCCGCAGGGTGCCGAAACCGCCCTGCGCACTCTGCACATTCGGGCTCTGCGCGCTGCCCACATAGCCGTTGGCCAGCTGCGGGCCGAGCAGCACCAGTTCACCCTCACTGGCGGGTTGCTCCCCCGCCCCCAGAATGAGCGCCTGCATGCCGGGCAGCGGCAGGCCGATGGGCAACTGGGCCTGGCTCGGGTCTTCCTGTTGCAGCTCCTGGGTGGTCACCACCACTGTGGTCTCGGTGGGGCCGTAGGTGTTGAACAGGCGCACATCGGAGCGGCCTTGGCGCTGCCACTGGACCAGCTGCTCGGGGTAGACCGCCTCGCCGCCGATGATGACGGTGGCAAGCCCGGCAGGAATATGGGCCTGACCCGCCGTCAGCGCCACCACCCACTCGTTCCAGAACGCGGTGGGCAGGTCGAGGTGGGTGATCCCCATCTGCTCCACCCCGGCCGCAAAGGCGGGCATGGATTCGAGCAGGGCGTCGGTGCGCAGCACCAGAGTCGCGCCGGCGCTCAAGGTGGCGAACACCTCCTCGATGCTGGCGTCGAAGTTGAAGGGGGCGAATTGCAGCATCCGCGCGTCTTCATCCAGGTGATAACGGCAGCGGGCGGCGGCGGCGAAGTGATCCAGCGCGCCGTGACTGACCGCCACCCCCTTGGGCAGACCGGTGGAGCCCGAGGTGAACATCAGGTAGGCGACGGCGCGGCCGGCGGCCGGCTGGTTGAGCCGATCATCGCTCACCAGATCCCCCGCCAGCAGCGTGCGCCCCTCAAACAGGCTGGCCAGCTTGTGGCGGTACTCGGCCTGGGTGATCAGGGTCTTGACCTCCCCCAGCCGCAGAATATGGCCCTGACGCTCCAGCGGCTGCTCAGGGTCGAGCGGCACGTAGACGGCGCCCGCCAGCAGTACCGCCAGCTGGGCGAAGATGGCCTGGGGGGTGCGGGCCAGCATGACCCCCACCTTGTCGCCGGGGGCGACGCCTGCGGCCTGCAGGGCGGCCGCCATCTGTTCGGCTCTGGCCAGCAGCGCCTCATAGCTGAAGCGGGCCTCTCCCTGCTCCAGCGCGATCTTGTCCGGGGTCTGGGCGGCGAAGTGGCAGAGCGCCTCCAGCACCGGCCGTGCCTTGATCACTTCATGGGCGGGGCCGGCGATCAGGGCTCTGGCCCGCTGCTCGGCCAGCCAGTCGGCTTTGAGCGCTCCCAGGGTCTGGGCGGGCTCGGCCAGCCAGCGGCCCAGCAGGGCAAACAGGGTATCGGCGATGGCAGCCAGATCCCCCTGCTGGTAGCAGCCGGGGTTGGCGTCCAGATCCAGGCGTGGCTGGCCATCGACGCCGACCTGCACCTCGATGGTGAGATCCTCCACCGGGCCGGCGCTGATGTTGAGAATATGGGCAGATAGCGGCCCAAAGCGGCGAGCGTGATCGAATGGCATGATGTTGACCAGCGGGCCGAACAGGCGCTTGTCGCCCCCCACCAGGCCAAGGTCGCGACGCAGCAGTTCGTAGCGGTAGTGCTGGTGTTTGCGCACCCCGCGTTTGGCCTTGGCCACGGCGCCGGCAGCTCCCGCCAGATCCATCCCCTCTTCGAGCTCCAGAGCAAGAGGGGTGATGTTCATCTGCATGCAGGGCACGGTCAACGATGCCGAGCCGATGCGGTTCATCATCATCAGGCCGAGCAGGGTTTGGCGCTGACCACTTGCCAGGGAGAGCTGGGCCGAGAGGCCGGCCAGCAGCAGATCGGGCCAGCCCAGCTTGTGCTCGTCGGCAAAGCCGGTCAGAGATTGCCACAGCGCCGCCGGCAGCGGACGGCTCTCGCGAATAAAGTCGGCGGCAATCGGCGCCCGTAACGACCCAAAGGATGTCACCTCGGGCCAGGCTTGCAGCTGCTCCTGCCAGAAGGCGCGAGCGGCGGCGTTCTTGCCGCTCTGCTCGCGGCTCGCCTCTTCGGCCAGCACCTCCGTCAAAGAGCCGAAGGGGGATGGGGAGTTCATCTCACCGGTCAGCCCCTCTGCATACAGCTCGGCGATGCGCTGGAACAGCAAGGTGGTGCCAAAGCCGTCGAGGGCGATGTGGTGCACGCAGCTGTAGAGATAATCGCGGCCAGGGCCGCGCAGCAGGGCGAAACGGCAGGGCGCCTCTTGGCTCAGCTCGAACGGGCGGCGCAGATCGGCCCAGGCCCAGGCGCGGGCCAGCGTCTCGTCATCGCGCTCAAGGGAGACCTCTGCATAGGCCAGGGGCAGCTCGGCCGGGACGAAGCAGACCGCCTCCTTATCGTCTTCGAAATGGCCCTTGAGCGCCTCGCACTCCCCCACCGCCTTGGCAAGGGCTGCGACCAGCACGGCCGCCTCGACCTTGCCGTCGAAGGCGATGCACTCGGCGGTGTTGAACATCGCCTTGTCGTCGTTGAGCAGATGTCCGGACCAGAGCCCCTGCTGGGGGATGGTCAAGGGGAAGCGGTTCATGGGGTCACCTCGAGCGCCTGGGCTGCCAGCTTGGCCTCGATGAGGCGCCACCAGCCATTGAGGGTCGGCAGCTTGGCGAGATCCACGAAGCCCAGCTCCACCCCGGCGGCGCGCCACTCGGTGAGCAGGGCCATGATCCGCACCGAATCCAGACCGTAGTCGATGAGGTTCTCGTCGGGGTCAAACTCCCCTTCGTCCTCGTCGATGTGGCTCAGCAGCCGCGCCTTGAGCCCCTCATACGTCAGCAACGGATTGGTCAGGAGCGGATTGGTCAGCAACAGATTGCTCTGGGCGGCAGAAGCCGGGGCGAGGGCCAGCACCTCCTCGCAGGGGATCACCTTGCCGCAGCGGGTCGCCACGTAGTCCAGCGCCATCTGGTGGTCGGCCAGGGAGAAGTCCGCCACCCCGTCCGCCAGGAAGAAGGGCTGGATGTCACGCATGAAGGCGTCGCAGGCGGTCATCATGCAGCCGATATGGCCGTAAATGCCGCCGATGATCAGCTGATCCCGCCCCAGCGCTTTGAGCATCTGCTCCAGCTCGGAGCGCTGGAAGGCGCTGTAGCGCCACTTGACCAGCACGGTGTCGTCCCTCTCTGGGCAGAGCGCCGCCACCACCTGCTGCAGCTCGGGGCTCTTGTTGAGACCCGGACCCCACATGTCGCTCAGCAGGGCGCGATCTTCAGGGGATTGATCCTTGGGCTGGGCGGTGTAGAAGACCGGAATGCCGAGGGCCTTGCACTGCTTGCGCACGGCGGCCAGGCGCTCGGTGAGGGCCGCGATCAGCGGGCTGTTTTCGCCATAGAAGGCGGTGAAGTACTCCTGCATGTCGTGGATCAGCAGGGCGGCGCGTTTGGGTTCCAGAGACCAGTTGACCTTGTTGGCCTTCCACTGGCTGGGCATGGCGTAATTGTTCAGGGTTGGGATAGCCATAACGTCATGATTCCTTACTAGTTTTTATGCTGTAGAGGCTGGTTGGCGGCGATGGCGTGCGCAATGCGCGCCCGCAGCCCCTGCTTGTCAATCTTGCCCACCGCCGTCATGGGCAGGGCGTCCAGGGTTTCGAAACGGTCGGGCAGCTTGAAGTCCGCCACCCCGCGCTCGCGCAGAAACTTGCGCAAGGCCAGCGGCTTCAAGGCGGGATCCGTGCTGACGATGAAGGCGCAGCTCTTCTCCCCCATGGCGCTGTCGGGCATGGAGACCAGGGCCGCATGGGTGATGGCCGGGTGGTGCAGCAGCTGGTTTTCCACCTCTTCCGCCGCGATCTTCTCGCCGCCCCGGTTGATCTGATCCTTCTGCCGCCCGACCACGGTGAGGTAACCATCGGCATCCTGTACCACCAGATCGCCGGAGCAGTAGAAGCCCTCGGCATCGAACACCCGGGCGTTGTGGGCCGGGCTCTGGTAGTAACCGCGGAAGGTGTAGGGGCCGCGGGTGTGCAGGGCGCCAGGCTCGCCGGGGGCGACCGGATTGCCCGCCTCATCGAGGATGCGCACCTCGTCATCCGGGCTCATGGGGCGGCCCTGGGTGTGAATGACCTTCTCGTCGGGGTCGTCCAGCCGGGTGTAGTTCACCAGCCCTTCCGCCATGCCGAACACCTGCTGCAGCCGGCAGCCGAGCAGCGGCCCAATCTTGCTGGCCACCGCCTCCCCCAGCTTGGCGCCGCCCACTTGCAGCAAATCGAGGCTCTCGAGCTGGGTGCACGCGGTGGGATCCGCTTCCGCTGCCTGCAGCCAGAGCGAGACCGCCGGCGGCACCAGCGAGGTGAGATTGACCCGGTGGCGGGCGATGAGCGGGAAACAGCTGATGGGGCTGGAATCGGGTGCGAGCACCACGGTACCGCCCGCCTCGAACACCCCCAGGGCGCCCGGGGAGCTCAGGGGGAAGTTGTGGGGCGCCGGCAGGGCGCACAGATAGCGGGTATGGGGGCCGAGGCCGCAAATCTCGTTGCTGCGGCGCACGCTATACAGGTAGTCATCGTGGGTGCGCGGGATGAGCTTGGGTGTGCCGGTGCTGCCGCCGGAGAGCTGGAAGAAGGCCACCTCGTCCGCCGGGGTCGGGCCAGATTTCACCGGCTCACTCTCAGCCCCCTTCGCCAACCAGCGGGTCAGCCCCAGCTCCCCCCCATCGCCATCCAGCAGCACCAGTTCGACGCCGATGGTTGTCAGCAGCTCGCTCTCGCAACCCTTGTTCGCAAACTGCGGATGAGCCAGCGAGCCGATAAAGAGGCGCGGAGTGATCTGCTCGGCATAAGAGATGAGCTCCAGCCGGTTGTGGCTAAAGAGCGCGTTGACTGGCGCGATGCCGGCCTTGAGCAGGGCGAAGAACACCAGATAGAACTCGGCCACGTTGGGGAGCTGCACCAGCGCGGTGTCCCCCACCCCCAGGCCGTGGCGGGCCAGACGCCCGGCCAGCTGGCTCGAAGCGGCGTCCAGCTCGCCATAGCTGAAGCGGCGATCGCCGCAGAGAATGGCCTCGGCGTCGGGGGCCAGCTCGCACTGGCGCGCCAGCATGGCGGTCAGGGGCTCGCCGCGCCAATAGCCCTTGGCGCGGTACTGCTGGGCCAAGGCATCAGGCCAGCGGGTATAGGGCAGGAAGCGGTTGGACTGGGTCATTGCGCCACCTCCGGACTCAGGCCCAGGGCCTTGAGCATGGTCCCCAGTTTGGTGCCGGTCTCGGCCCACTCCATGGCGGGATCCGAGCCCGCGACGATGCCGGCGCCGGCGAACAGCTCCACCTGATGCCCATCGAGCACGCCGCAGCGGATCACCACTGCCCACTCGCCGTTGCCCTGGCTGTCACACCAGCCGACGATGCCGCTGAACAGGGCTCGCCGGAAGGGCTCCTGCTCGCGGATGAACTGGCGCGCGAGATCGGTGGGATAGCCGCACAGGGCCGGGGTGGGATGAAGCTGGCAGGCCAAGGAGAGTACCGACGCCTCACCACCATTGAGCAGCCCGGCTATGGGGGTGCCCAGATGCCAGAGGGTATCCGTGCTCATCAGCGAAGGATGAGAGGGGATCGCCAGCTCGCGGCAGTGAGGCGTCAGCACCCGGCGGATCTCGTCGATCACCAACTTGTGTTCATGCTGATCCTTGCGAGAAGCCAGCAGATCCCGGGCCACCGCCTCGTCTTGCGCCGGTTCACTCGCCCGTCTGGCGGATCCCGCCAACGGATGGGTGAACACCTCTCCCCCGCTGACCCGCAGCAGCAGCTCGGGGCTGGCGCCCAGCAGGCGGCGGCCCTGACCGAGCGGCAGGGAGAAGTGGAAGGCGTGGGGATTCTGGGCCATCAAACGGGCCATCACCTGCTTAGGGTCGGCGGGCTGGTGCAGGGTAAGAGTGAGTTTGCGCGACAGCACCACCTTGGCGAGCTTGCCTTGGGCAAACGCATCCAGCGCAGCACTCACCGAGGCCTGGAATTCGCCAGACGCCGGGGTGCTCTGCACCGAGATGACCCGGTTGGCCTCGACAGCCTGCTCTGCCACAGCGTCTATCGCCGGCGCCTGTGCCAACGGGACAGGACGATCGCCCCGCTCATAGCGGCCGGGCACATAGAGGCAGGAGGCTTCCGCCGGGTCGAAGGCGAAGGCACCGATAAGCAGAGGGTTGGTCTGACCGGCAACCCTGGCGGCATCGAGGGCCAAGGTTATCTGCTGCGCCAGCAGGGGCCACTCGCAGGCGGGGGTGGTGATGGGTTGCCCCAGGTCAGTGGCACTGATCGTGCCCTGACCCGAGGTAAACAAGAAATCAGGCAACATCTTCGCCTCGGCAGGTGCGCCATTTTCCATTACTCGAGTCTTCACGTTACACCCTCAAAGAAGATTCAAAATGATAATGATTATCAATTTGATTTTGTGCGGCGGTAAAATACTCGCTTTGAAATCACGGGGTCAATGGGATTTTGAATCGATAAAACAGGAGCTTGTCTGTGGGTATTGCGGGGACAGCGGCACGGCGGGCCTGTTGGCGCAGGGGATGACAACGCTACTCGAATGAACACGGATTGCCATCCCCATATGGGGGATGCGACAGAAACGGGGTCAGCCCGCCCCCACTGGCGGCCGACCCGCTTTGCCCCTAAGATGGCGCCATCCGTTGTTGCCACCCATTTGATGGAACCTTCCCATGTTAAAGCACCTGCTTCTGCTCCCCTTCGCCCTGCTGCTGGCGGCCTGCTCTCTCACCCAGTACAGCGTCAGCGAGGGGGAGATAAACCAGTACCTCAAGGAGCGAGTCGCCTTCGAGAAACAGCTGGGGATCCCCGGCATCATGTCGAGCAAGATCCGCCTCGATGACATGCAAAGCCGCATCGGCCGCCGCCAGACCGACCGGGTCGAGCTGGATGCCGCCGGCGATCTGGAAGTGGCCAGCCCCCTTGGCAGCCAGCAGATGAAGGTGCGCCTCTCCCTGAGCGCCCGCCCGGACTATGTGGCGGAGCAGGGCGCCATCTACCTGCGAGACCTCGAGCTCATCTCGGTCAAGACCGAGCCGGCCGACGTGGGCGCCGCCCTCACACCGCTGCTGCCCACCTTCAACCAGTCGCTCTCCCTCTTCCTCTCCCAGACCCCCGTCTATCGGCTCGACGGCAGTCGCAAGAACGAGGCCAGGATCAAGGAGAAGGTCGAGGCCCTCAAGGTAGAGCCGGGTCGCCTGGTGATCCCCTTCAAGCTGATGTAACGCCTGCCGCCGCGCCCTCCTTAAGGGCGCGGTTTTTTCTTCTCAAGACACCCCCTTTGCCTCATAATGCACACCATTCTCATTTAGATTCATGAGAAGCGTCATAATAAAATCAAACATATGGGTGAAAAGGACATGAGAAAGACCGTACTGGTGCAGGCGATCGCCTGTGCATTGCTCAGCAGCGCCGCGCACGCTGCCGTCAAGGTGGAAGACAAGACCTTCAACACCGCCGCCAACATGCTGGCCTACACCGAATTCGAACTCTCCGGCGAGCCGCTGGCCGAGGCGCTGGGGCTGGATCTGGACGTGCTGGACGCCAACCGCGCCGACGAGCCCACCCCGTTCGACTTCGCCGCCGGCATCGAATCCTATGAATACTCCGAAGAGGCCATGTACGCGCTGAACTACCAGTCCGGCATGGGCCCCCATCTGGTGAACGGACCACAAAACCAGGCGCGCGGTGGCACCCTGGCCGACTTGGGCAAGCGGGTGCTGGCCATGGCCGAGGCCGTCGGCTTCCCGGCCGATGAAATTCCCCAGGGCATGTATCCCCTCTCCCTGCCCTACGCCTCCGCCAACCCGGAGTTCGCACAAGCCGTGAACGCCACCCCGGTCAACGGCGACCAGATCACCATCAAGACCGCCAAGGGCAACGAGAAGAGCGTCAAGACCCAGGTCCCCGCCTACTTCCGCGACTACGCCACCCTGCGCTGGAGCGGCAGTGACAACCTGCTGGTCCCCGCAGCCGTGGGCGGCATCCTGCTCAAGGAGGTGTTGTGGTCCCAGGACTTCCTGGGCGGCATGCACGTGGCCGAGAGCGATGAAGAGGTGGAAGCCGCGTCCGCCACCATGGATCAGGACGGCAAGCACAAGCTGGGCGTTTCTGCCGCCGACGGCTTCAACGGCATGATGCTGACCGAGCAGTCCATCGACAAGCTGGCCATCCTGCAGGGCCAGATCGGCTTCGATGGCAAGCAGCTGGGCGCCAAGATCACCCCCCAGTACGATCCGGCCAAGGGTGTGGTCTATTTCCCCCATCAGGTGAAGGTGACCGAGGCCGGCAAGAATGACGTCGGTGCCATCGGCAAGCTCGAGGTGGTAGACGGCTCCGCCCAGTTGCGTGACGCCTGGATGCTGCTGTGGCCGCTCTCCGAATTCTACGCCTTCACCGATCAGCGCGGCGCCAACACCAACCAGAACCCGGCCTTCCACGCCGTGTTTGACGGCGCCCCGTTCGCCGCCGCCCCGGCCGCCAACCAGACCAACGATCTAGGCAAGGCGGTGGCGGGCAGCGATGCCTTCTCCCTGGCGCTGAATCTCTCCAACTTGACCTTCAAGAACCTGGCTGCCCTGCACTTCGAGCCCAAGGCCGGCACCCTGGTCGACAGCTGGCAAGCAGGCAAGCAGGGCAAGCACGTCACCACCTTTGACGCCGCCTACGCCCTGGTCGCCCTGCAGATCTTCCAGCGCGCCCAGGATGCGCTGCCGGTCGGCTACGCCGCCGGTGACAATGGCGAGCTGAACCTCAAGACTCAGCAAGGTCAACAGGCGCTGGAGCTGGTGCGCAAGCAGGCTGACTTCATCCTCGGCAAGCTGGTGGGCACGAACGGCCTGGTCCATGACGGTCTGACCCTGGGTGGCAAGCTTGACGCCGGCCAGTCCATCGACGCGCAGTTTGCCGCCATCCGCGGCCTGACCGCCGCCTTCCTGGCCACCTCGGATGCCAAGTACCGCACTGCGGCGCGCGAGCTCTTCATCGCCACCGACAAGGCTTACTTCAATGCCAAGGCGGGTACCTGGCTGGCGGGCAAGCAGGGTGAATACACCCCCTGGACCCAGGCCGCCATCTCCGGCGCACTGCGCTCCGCCATGCTGAACCTGCGCAACGAAGGGGCCGAGAAGGCACCCGAGCTGGAGCTGGCCAAGCTGACCGGTCAGTACGTGAGCTGGTTCCGTGGCACCGTCAACGGCGGCATGCAGATGGCCGAGTGGGTAGGCGACTCCGGCGAGAACGTCATCGACGGCGCCGGTGGTGACACCGACGAAGATGGCGTGCCGCAAGTGACCGCCGCCGGCGGCAAGCACGGCACCGCCATGGTGATGGCCGCCAAGGCCCTGATCACCGAAAAATAATCAGCAGCCCGGCTGAACAGACAAAGGGAGCCATATCGGCTCCCTTTTTACTTGTGACGTCTGACGTTGGCAATGGTGTCACCCCAGCTTGGCCAGCATCTCCTTGGTTACCAGCACTATGCCCTGCTCGGAGCGGTAGAAGCGGCGGCTATCCTCGTCCGCGTTCTCCCCCACCACCAGACCATCGGGCAGCTTGCAGCCCTTGTCCACCACCACCCGGCGCAGGCGGCAGCCCGCCCCCACTTCGACCCCGGGGAAGATCACCGCCTGATCCAGGGTGCAGAAGGAGTGCACCCGCACATTGGTGAAGAGCACCGAGTTCAGCACGAAGGAGCCGCTGACGATCGATCCCCCCGCGAACATGGAGTTGATGGTCATGCCATGCTGGCCGTTTCTGTCCTGCACGAATTTGGCGGGAGGCGACATGTTCTGGCTGGTCCAGATGGGCCAGTTCTCGTCATAGATATCGAGCTCGGGCACCACGGAGGCGAGATCCATGTTCGCCTCCCAGAAGGAGTCCAGGGTGCCCACGTCGCGCCAGTAGGGTTTCTGTCCCTCCTTGGCCCCGACGCAGGAGATGGTGAAGGGGTGCGCAAAGGCCTTGCCCTCTCCCACGATGCGCGGGATCACGTCCATGCCGAAGTCGTGTTTGGACTCCAGGTTGTGGATGTCCTCCTCCAGCAGCTGATAGAGATATTCCGCATCAAAGATGTAGATCCCCATGGAAGCCAGGGAGACCTGGTCATTGCCCGGCATGGCAGGCGGGTTGGCCGGTTTCTCGACGAAGGCGCGGATCTTGCGCTGCTCGTCGATGTCCATCACCCCGAAGGCGGACGCCTCCGCACGCGGCACCTCGATGCAGGCCACCGTCACCTTGGCGCCGAGGCGCACGTGATCGAGCAGCATGGCGGCATAGTCCATCTTGTAGATGTGATCCCCCGCCAGCACCACTATGTATTTGGGGCCGTAGTCGCGAATGATGTCGACGTTCTGGTAGATGGCATCGGCGGTGCCGCGATACCAGTGCACCTCGTCCACCCGTTGCTGGGCAGGCAGCAGATCGATGAACTCGTTCATCTGATAGCGCAGGAAGGACCAGCCCGATTGCAGGTGGCGCAGCAGGCTGTGGGACTTGTACTGAGTGACCACACCCACCCGGCGAATGCCGGAGTTGATGCAGTTGGAGAGCACGAAATCGATGATGCGGAACTTGCCGCCGAAATGGACGGCGGGCTTGGCGCGGTTGTCGGTCAACTGCTTCAGGCGACTGCCTCGTCCCCCTGCGAGCACCAAGGCCATACTCTGATTCAATAGTTGCCGTGCTTTGGCTGTGTCTACGGGTTCTAGCAACATATTTACCTCTGCTCTGTTGGGGCTGTTTTCAACCCATCTTCGCTTTTTTCACAAACTATGAAAGTGTTTTCACTCACATTTAGTTGCTTTCCGTCGGTCCTTTTCATGGAGTTGCGTGAGTACTCATGCTTTGTGCCGGCGGCTTGGTTAGAATTTCTACATCATGAACATCATCAAGGATGAAACGATGTTGAATAAACACGAGGGAAATCTGCTGCTGGTCAGCGCCCTGGTCTGCATTCCCATGCTGTTGCTGCAGGGGCTCTGGCTTGCGCCCCCGGTCTCCCCCCTCACCCTGCTGCTGGTTCTGATGACCACCATCATTGGCTTTGCCATGCTGCTCTTTCTCACCCACAGCGTGCGCAAGGGGGAACGGGCGAGGCAGGAGCAGCGCTGGCTGCTGGCGCTGCAGCAGCGGGATCCCGCCATGCTGGACAGCCCGCAGGCACAAACGGCGCTACGCCAGTTACTCGCCTCCTTCAGTGAAGCCGAACTCGATGCACACCGCCAGATAAGCGAACTGCACAATCAGGCGACCAGGGACGAGATGACGGGCCTGCGCAACCGCCATGCGTTCAGGCGCGATCTCACCGAACTGCTGCAACAGGAGAATACCCAGACCGCCATCCTGGTGCTGATCCGTGCCACCGAGCTTGGCAAGCTCAACGCCCAGCGCGGCTTCCAGTCGGGGGATGCCTACATCAAGGACATCGCCAGCCTCATCACCCACACGGTGAGCCGCTTCCCTGGCCATCAGGTCTATCGTATCTCGGGGGCCGACTTCGCGGTTCTGATGCCACCACTGGCCCAGATCCCCCCCCACCTGCTGGGGCGGGATCTGAAACTCGCCTTCGATCGCTATCAGCACGAACACGAGCTGGACAGTGCCGCCTACTCGGGCATGACCCGGCTCAGCAGCGAACAGAAGATAGAGGCCATCCTGGCCCGAGCCGATCTGGCGCTGGCCCGTGCCCAGACGGAAGCGGTCAACGGCTGGGCCATCCAGCAGAGTGACGAGGTGGTCGAGTTGCAGGGGCAGCGTCACTGGACCCAGGTACTGACCGATCTGCTGGAGCAGGAGAGCGTCAGCTTTACCTGCCAGCCCATCCAGCCCCTGCATCGCGGCATGCAGGCCTATCACGAGATCTACCCCCGCTTTTGCAGCAGCGACGGCACCACGCTGCCGAGCGACACCCTGCACGCCATGGCCCAACGTCTGGACATGGTGCTTCGCCTGGCGCAAATGGTGATCCGCCACGTTATCCGTCAATACCGCGCCTTCGGTGGTCACAACAGCCGCTGGGGCCTCAACCTGCCGGGCACCTTGCTGCAAAACAGCGCCTTCCTCATCTGGCTCGATCACCAGTTGCAAAAAGACCCCGACATCAGCGCCAACCTGGTGTTCGAGATAGATGAGGAACATCTGGAGCGCAACCTGACGGGGGCGAGGCGGCTGTTCGAGTTGCTCAGGCGCCACGGCAGCCGCTCGGCCATCTGCAACTTTGGCAAGGGGATAGGCTCCTTCAGCCTGTTTCGTGAGCTCAAACCCGACTACATCAAGCTGGACCCCGGCCTCATCACCGAGCTGGAGCAGGATCTGACCAACCAGCAATTCGTGCGGATGATAGTCGACGTTTCCCATCGCATGGGCAGTCTGGTGATAGCGGAAGGGGTCGAGCAGATAGGGCAGAAGCAGATGCTGCAAGGCATGTACGTAGACGGGTTGCAGGGGTACCTGATCGCACGGCCCCAGGAGCTGGGACCGGAGATGAGCCAGATGGCGTTTTTTACGGAGAGCGTTTCAACTTCAGCAGGGTCAGAATGATGTCATTGAGCTGGCGATAGCGCTCCAGCTCCTTCTGATCGTAACGGGTCGCCAGCATGGTCGGGTTGTGGCGGTTCTTGAGGTAACGGTTGATCTGCAAACGATTGAAGCCGGCCACCTTGTAGACCTGTCCCAGCAGAGCATTGAGCTCTTCGTCATCCAGCCCGGCCCGGGTCAGATAGTCCTCCTGGGACGGGCTCTCCAACTGGCAACTCTGCTTGTCTAGGTGGCCGCTCTCCTGCAGATAGGCGAGCCACTGTTCCACATAGAGCGGCTTGCAGCCGGCCAGCAGATCGAAATATCCCACCGCATCGCAGCGACAGTCGGTCAGTAGCACCAGGGCCAGCGCGTCGCTGTCACACTGGAAGGTCACGGGACCGCTCTGGCCCCAATCCAGTGCCTGCACCCGGATCCGGGCCCGTGCGCCCGCGCGCGTGGTCACGTCAAAGACAAACATGGCTCCTCCCGATCGGCAAAGGGTTGATGATGACCCATCTCGGTGATGGGTGCAAAGCCAAATCACCCGCGGATGTTGGTGCTTCCGCGGGCATAAAAAAACCGACGGCCTCACAGCCGTCGGTTCTGGTCTCGACGAGGGCCCGATGAGGGGCACTCAATGCAGCACAGTTCAGGCGTCCAGTTCCACCAGCGCCTTGGCCAGCTCGATGGGCTCGAGCTCCTGGCCTTCCAGATCGGCGTTCCAGTTCGGGCCGACCAGCACATCATCTTCGTCCAGATCGTTGATCCAGATGTCGAGGAACTCTTCCAGTTCGATCACTTCCGGCTCGTAGTCCGCCCACTCGTCCACGCAGTGCAGACGGGCATCGCCCTCGGCAGACCAGAGCGGCATGACGTCGGCATCCTCGAACTCGGCGGAGCGGCAGACTACCCAGTCTTCACCGTAGCGCAGACCCCACACCTGACCCGACTCGCGGACTTCTTCGATGAACAGCTGGAAATTGGCGTCAAGATTGTCAGTTAGTTTGCTCATGGGGTCTCTCTCTTGCAGGCGGTTGGCCAACGCTGGCCAATAATGGGGCTGATGGTGTCCCAAAAGCCCCCCAGACTCAAGCCTTATCCCCAAAAAGGCAGGGATAAGCACCATCAGGTACGATATTGGGCGACCAGGGCCCCCAACTCATCGCAGGAGAGCGCCAGCTGGCTTGCCGCCTGCTCGGTCAACCGGTTCTGAGCCAGGGCATCCGCCGCCAGCCCGGTGATGGCTACCAGTCGCTGGTTGATCTCCTCGGCCGCCCGGCTCTGCTCGGCCGCCGCCGTCGCTATCTGGCTATTCATGGCGGTAATGGTGTGCACAGACCCATCGATGGCATGGATGGCACCGTCGGCATCACCGGCCCGCTCGGCGGTGGAACGGGAGAGTTGCTGCAACTGGGTGATGCTGCTGACCACCCGGCCCGCCCCCTCCTGCAACCGCTGGATCATCTGCCGGATCTCGTCGGTGGAGCTGTGGGTGCGAGTCGCCAGGGTGCGCACCTCGTCGGCCACCACCGCAAAGCCACGCCCCTGCTCCCCGGCCCGGGCCGCCTCGATGGCGGCGTTGAGGGCCAGCAAGTTGGTCTGCTCCGCCACTCCCCGGATCACGTCGAGCACAGATCCAATCTGCTGGGTCTCCTGCTCGAGCCGGCTCACCGCCTGCACCGTCTCCACCATCTCGTCCGCCAGCTGGCTGATGGTCTCCCGGGTCTGGGCCACCACCTGGCGCCCGTGCTGGGCGAGGTTGAGCGCGGAGTCCGCCGCCTCGGCGGCCTGGGCTGCGTGCTGGCCCACTTCGCGGCTGCTCACCGTCATCTGCTCCATGGCGCTGGCCACACGCAGGGTATCCTGCTCCTGGCCGGTGACGATGGCGCCTGTCCGATCGACGACCTGGGCCAGCTGGTGCGCCTGCTCCCGGTTCTGGGCCGTGATCTGCTGGCTGCGTCCCACCAGCTGTGCCATCTGACCGGCGAAGAGGTTGAAGTTGACCGAGAGCTGGCTCAACTCGTCCCGGCCCGACTCCGGCAGCCGAAAACGCAGATCCCCCTCACCTCTGGCGATGTTGCCGAGGGCCGATACCGACTGGGAGAGGGGCACCACTATGCTGCGCACGATGAGGCCGACCACGGCAAACAGCAGGATGGCCAGCACCAGGCCTACCCCGAGCAGGGTGCGCAGCACCTCCTGATACTGGGCTTCGACGTCGTCCACATAGACGCCGGTGCCGATGATCCAGTCCCAGGGGGCGAAGCGCTTGATGTAGGAGATCTTGCGTACCGGCTCCTCCACCCCGGGCTTTGGCCAGTAATAGGCTACCTCCCCCGCGCCCTGCGCCCGCGCCAGATCGGCGAAGGCCACGAACAGCCTGAGCCCTTGTTTATCCTCCACCCCGGAGAGATCCTTGCCGTCCAGCTCGGGTTTCATGGGGTGCATCACCATGGTGGGGTGGCTGTCGTTGATCCAGAAGTAGTCGTCGGCGCCATAGCGCAGCCCCTTGATCAGTGCGAGGGCCTCGGCCTTGGCACTCGCCTCGTCGAGCTCTCCCTTGCGCACCCTGGCCTCCAGCCCCGCCACCAGGCTGTAAGCGGTCTCGACCTGGGCCTGGGTCTGGCGGCTCTTCTCCCCCATCAGCCCCTGCTGATAGATCTGCAGGCAGAAGAACAGCAACAGTCCCAGCAGCGCCAGCACCATCAGGGTCACCAGCGACAGGCGCCGGCCGATACTCCATTGTCTCAACATACCCTAGTCCCGAACCAGCCACATGTTGTTAACAAGGTATGTCGCCATGACGCGGCCTGTCCACGATGACAGCAAAAGCAGTGCCAAAAACATGATCCAGCCCCAAAAACAAGAAAGGGTGCCCAGTGGCACCCTTTCTTGTTGTCGACCGGATGACGGTATCACCGCTCCCAGTACACCTCTTCCAGGCTGTCTTCCTTCTCCGGCAGGCCGCGGGAGAGACGCGGGCTGCTCTGGGCCAGCACCTCGTAGCTCACCCGGTTGGCGTATTTGCACACCTGGGCCAGGGAGGAGTAGGTGAGGAACTCGGACAGATGCTTGGCGGAGTTCGGCACATTCATGCGGTGATAGGCGTTGGCCACCATGTCGTGCAGCACCGCAGACAGGGCGCCATCCCCGGCACCATTGGTGTTCTTGATCTTCTCCGGGCCGCCCATGTAGGGGGAGATATGGGAGTAGATCCGCGCCGGATTGCGGCACTTGTCGCGGGCCATAGGGCGGCTGAACTCATACATGTTGAATTCGGGGATGACGCCGGGCAGCAGGGTATGGGTGGTCTCGCGCTTGTAGTCTTCCTCGGTGTAGCTCGCCATGTAGAGGCCGACGGGACCGGCGGTGCAGAGCACCATGTCGGCCCAGTCCAGCGCCTTGTCGGCGGCACCGAGCGGGTCTTTGATCCCGGTCAGGGCCTCGGCTTCGTCCTCGTTCATGGCGAGCACGGTCACGTTCTCGCTGATGAAGTCACGCCACCACTGGGGGTTCTCGTCGATGACGAAACGGGTGCCCAGGGTCAGCACCACGGGCACACCGGCCTCGCGGGCATAACGCACGGCAGCCATGGCCGCCTCCTTCATGGGGGTGCCGTCGGCGCCGCGCACCAGGTAGGCGGTGATCACCAGAGCGGAGGACTCCTTGATGATGGCCTCGGGGATGTGCGCCACGTCCAGATGATCCATCTTGCCGGCGTTGATGCCAAAACTGCGCTCGCCCCCTTCGGTGATGAAGGTGAAGCAGCGACCGACAGGGCCGTCCACCGGCTGCAGGTAGTCGAGGTTGACGCGGGACGAGGTGTTGCACAGATAGCGGTAGGCGTAGCTGCCGATGCGGATGTCCTGGCTCATCACCCCGAGCAGGATGGAGTGGGAATCCGCCAGCACAGAGTAGTTGTGCATGGTGTTGCCGATGGTGCCGCCGGCAAACTCGCTCACCACCATGTTGTTGGCCTTGAGCTCTTCATAGACCCGCTCGGCCACATCATCGGAGATGAGCATGGAGTGACCCTTGCTCAGGCCGTACCGGTTCAGGAAGTCCTCGTCCACATGGGCTTCGATATCCACCAGAGTCTGATCTATGCCCACCACATAGGCCTTGCCCAGTTCGGTGAGCAACGGATTTTGCGGGATCAGGGGATCACGCCTGTCGACCGGGAAGTAGTGTTTGGACTTGCGCTGACCGGGAAATTTCATGGCAATCTTCTGTGCTCTGGGGGAAAGAGGGGCGGGATTTTAACACAATCCACCCCGCCGAAAAGTCGCACGATTAAATTTTGAGGTCAGTATAGGCAAGGGGTTGCGAGGAAAACGTTTGATCTTTCTCCCTCAAAAAACCACCTCGCGGTGAGGTGGTTTTTCGCACTCAAGTGACGTCTGGTCTCAGCCGAATGACAGCCCCTGCACCAGCGCCAGCACCGAGAAGAGCCCCAGGGACAGCCAGAAAAACAGGGTGCCGAACAGCCGTGGCTTGTTCGGCGCCCTGGGGATCTGGATGCCGATGGCGTGCAGGATGCGCCCCGCCAGCAGCAGCCCCCCACCCAGGTGCAGCCAGAGTGCCCCCACCCCGGCCAGTTCGCACAGGGCCATCAGCAAGAGAGTAAGCGGCACGTACTCGGCGAAGTTGCCGTGGGCACGGATGGCGGAGAGCATTTCGGGCGCCTCCCCTTCCCCTATCATCACCTTGAACTGGGCGCGGCGCTTGACCACCCAGAACGAGAGCAGCAGGAACAAGAGCCCCAGCAAGCCGCCATAGATCAGCGTGATATGCATCATCGAGACACTCCTTTATCGTTGAACCCGAACAGCCAGCGCGCACCGTCGCGGCCGTAAAGACCCCTCACGCCAGCTCGCGACAGATCAGCGACACCATCATGCGGATATGGGCCTGATCGCTGTTGAGGGCCGGTATGTATTCGAACTGCTCACCCCCGGCGTCCATGAAGATCTCGCGGTTCTGTACCTGGATCTCCTCCAGGGTCTCGAGGCAATCCGCCGAGAAGGCCGGACAGATCACATCGAGTCGCTTGACACCACGGGTCGGCAATCCTTCCACGGTCACGTCCGTGTAGGGTTTAAGCCACTCCTCCTTGCCAAAGCGGGACTGGAAGCTCGCGGTCCACTGCTCGGGGGCCAGGCCCAGGGCTTCTGCCAGCAGGGCCGCGGTGCGCCGACACTGATGACCATAAGGGTCGCCTTCGTTCTCGTAACGCTCCGGAATACCGTGGAACGACATCAGCAGGTGCTCGCCCTGGCCGTGCTGCTCCCAATGGCGACGCACGCTCATGGCCAGCGCCTGGATGTATTCGGGGTGGGCATGGTAATCACGAATGAGCCGCACCACCGGCAGGTTGCGCTCTTTCTTCATCGCCTTGGCCCAGGCATCGAACACCGAGGCCGTGGTGCTGACCGAATATTGCGGATAGAGCGGCAGCAGGATCACCCGGTTGACCCCCTTGGCCTTGAGCGCCTGCCAGCCATCCTCCATGGAGGGTGAGCCATAAGTCATGGCCAGCTCCACCGGCACCTCGACCCCTTCACGCTTGAGCTCCTGCTCCAGCGCCGCGCGCTGCTGCAGGCTTATCACCATCAGGGGTGAGCCCTGTTCGGTCCACACCTGCTGGTAGAGCTTGGCTACCCTGGGGGAGCGCGTCGGCAATATGATGAAGTGGAGCAGTGGACACCAGAGATAACGCGGCAGGTCAACGACCCGCTGATCGTGCAGAAACTGGCTGAGAAACGCCTTGACGGCGGCCGTGGTTGGCGCGGCTGGGGTCCCCAGATTGACCAGCAAGATCCCGGTTTTCGTGGTCACGTTTGCTTCCTGTCTTTCTGTTGTTATGTCTGAATGCAAGAAAGGGCCCATGCCGGGCCCTTGTCTCAATGGCACATTGCCGCTGGCCCCTCAGGAACGTTGGCAATGGCGGGCTCAGCCCAGGATGGTCGCCAGCTGCTGGCTGACCTGATCCACCGGCTGGGTGCCGTCGATCTTGACGTAACGGGTGTTGCCCGCTTCCGCTTCCTTGCCGTAGAAACCGATGAGCGGCGCGGTTTGTTGATGGTAGACATCCAGACGCTTGCGCACCGTGGTCTCTTCGTCATCGGCACGGATCACCAGATCTTCACCGGTCACGTCATCCTTGCCTTCCACTTTCGGCGGGTTGAACACCACGTGGTAGGTACGGCCGGAGCCGGAGTGCACGCGGCGGCCGCTCATGCGCTTGACGATCTCTTCGTCCGGCACGTCGAACTCCAGCACGAAGTCCACTACCACACCGGCATCCTTCATGGCTTGCGCCTGGGGAATGGTGCGGGGGAAGCCGTCCAGCAGGAAGCCGTTGGCGCAATCCGGTTGCGCGATACGTTCTTTGACCAGGCCGATGATGATGTCGTCGGAGACGAGCTGACCTGCGTCCATCACGGCCTTGGCCTTGAGGCCCAGCTCGGTGCCCGCCTTGATCGCCGCACGCAGCATGTCGCCGGTGGAGATCTGCGGAATACCGTGTTTTTCCATGATGAACTGAGCCTGGGTACCCTTGCCGGCACCCGGTGCTCCCAACAGAACAATGCGCATACACGCTCCTAATTGATTGGTTATTCAATTCTTGAGAAGGCAAAAAACTACACGTTTTCGCCCATATTAACAAGCTCACCCCGTGTGAGTGGCCAGATTATCACCACCCCCTGGCGCCGTCTCTGCGACCAAAGACGCAGGCCATTGCCATCAAAAATGATTGAAAATGCAGCAACCAGCAGGGCGGACAACGCCGCCCCGAGGGCGGCGTCGACCAAAAAAAAGCCCACTGCCTTGCAGTGGGCCAATCACATCACGCCTGGAGTAGCAGACGGTTGATACGGGAGACGAAGCTCGCCGGATCATTGAGGCCGCCCTGCTCCGCCAGCTGGGCCTGCTCGTGCAAGAGGGCGACCCACTCACCGAACAGCGCCTCATCCTCTATGGTGTCGAGCTTCTTCACCAGGGCGTGGTCAGGGTTGAGCTCCAGGATGTACTTCTGCTCCGGCACCGGCTGACCGGCGGCGCGCATCAGCTTGATCATCTGGGTGCTCATGCCGTGGTCATCGGTGACGATGCAAGAGGGGGAGTCGGTCAGACGGTGGGTGACACGCACCTCTTTCACCGCATCGGCCAGGCTCTGCTTGACCCGCGCCACCAGACCGGCGTTGGCCTTTTCAGCCTCCTCCTGGGCCTGCTTGGACGCCTCGTCCTCCAGCTCGCCGAGATCCAGCTCGCCACGAGTGACGGAGACCAGCTGCTTGCCGTCGAACTCGGTCAGGTGGCTCATCAGCCACTCGTCCACCCGCTCCCACATCAGCAGCACTTCGACGCCCTTCTTGCGGAAGATCTCGAGGTGCGGGCTGTTCTTGGCCGCGGCATAGGAGTCGGCGGTGATGTAGTAAATCTTCTGCTGACCTTCCTTCATGCGGCCAACGTAGTCTTCCAGCGACACAGTCTGGGCTTCGCCCTCGCCGGCGGTGCTGGCAAAGCGCAGCAGCTTGGCGATCTCTTCGCGGTTCGCGTAATCCTCGGCTGGGCCCTCTTTGAGCACATTGCCGAACTCGCTCCAGAACTTGGCGTACTTCTCGCTGTCGTCCTTGGCCAGCTTGTTCAGCATGGTCAGCACCCGTTTGGAGCAGGCCTTGCGCAGGGAGGCGGTCACCTTGTTGTCCTGCAGGATCTCGCGGCTGACGTTGAGCGGCAGATCGTTGGAGTCCAGCACCCCTTTTACAAACCGGAGATACGTCGGCATAAACTG
This sequence comes from Aeromonas sp. sif0611, assembly GCF_019218845.1. NCBI lineage: Bacteria > Pseudomonadati > Pseudomonadota > Gammaproteobacteria > Aeromonadales > Aeromonadaceae > Aeromonas > Aeromonas sp. sif0611. The sequence goes on from NZ_JAHUWU010000001.1 coordinate 480,404, forward strand.
CTCGGCGTCGTCCATGATGAAGACGCGCTGCACGTAGAGCTTGAGGCCGTGCTTCTGCTCGCGGTTGTAGAGATCGAACGGTGCGCGGGCCGGGATATAGAGCAGGCTGGTGTACTCCTGCGCCCCTTCCACCCGGTTGTGGCCCCACAGCAGGGGGTCTTCGAAGTCGTGAGCGACGTGCTTGTAGAACTCCTGATACTCCTCGTCCTTGATGTCTTTGGGGTTGCGGGTCCAGAGCGCGGTGGCGCGGTTGACCTGCTCCCACTCGCCAGGGGTGCCGACTATGGTCTCACCGTCTTCTTCGCGATCCGGGGTGCCCTCCTTGTACATCTCCACCGGCACGCTGATGTGGTCGGAATACTTGGCGACCACGGCGCGCAGGCGCCAGTCGTCTAGGAACTCCTCTTCCTCGGCTCGCAGGTGCAGGATGACGTCGGTACCGCGACCCTCTTTGGTCACGTCAGCCACGGTGAAGGAGCCTTCCCCTTGTGATTCCCACTGCACGCCCTGGCCCGGCTCGGTGCCGGCGGCGCGGGAGATGACGGTCACCTTGTCGGCGACGATGAAGGCGGAGTAGAAGCCCACCCCGAACTGACCGATCAGCTGGGAGTCCTTGCCTTGATCACCTGAGAGGTGCTTGAAGAACTCGGCGGTACCGGATTTCGCGATGGTGCCCAGGTGCTCGATCACCTGATCCCGGGTCATGCCGATGCCGTTGTCCGAGATGGTCAGAGTCTTGTTCTCTTTGTCCACCACCAGGCGCACGCGCAGCTGGCCGTCGTTTTCGAACAAAGAGGCATCGGAAAGCGCCTTGAAGCGCAGCTTGTCCGCCGCATCGGAGGCGTTGGAGATAAGCTCGCGCAGGAATACTTCTTTGTTGGAGTAGAGGCTGTGAGCCATCAGGCTCAGCAGTTGTTTGACTTCAGTCTGAAAGCCGTGGGTTTCGGCGTGAACACTTTGGGTCATCGACCAGTCCTCAAAACGTCGGGTTGAACAGATTCCCAACCTAGATGGGGCTGGCCTTTCAAATATCAAGGGGCGACTGTGCAAACTTGCACAGTCGCCCCTCGTCACAGGCTCAGTTGCCCACTTTTTGTACCATCCAGCCAAACCTGTTGATGGGCCGTCGCGAGAAGCCGTCAGCAAGGTGTCGATCCGCGCAGGAAGCGGAACTTATAGGCATACGTGAGCCCCTGGTTTCACATAAGCGAGCAGCACATGAGCCTTGATCACGGCTTCGCAGCAGGATTATGAGCAGGTTTAGATGCGTTGGCGTCCCATCAGGGAGTGCGACAGGGTAGTGCCATCCACCAGCTCCAGCTCCCCGCCCACCGGCACCCCGTGGGCGATGCGACTCACCTCCACCCCGGCGGCGCGGGCCATGTCGGCGATGTACCAGGCGGTGGCATCCCCCTCTATGGTGGGATTGGTGGCGAGGATCAGCTCCTTGATGTGCTCATCCTTGAGGCGCCGCTCCAGGATCTCCAGCCCCAGCTCCTCCGGGCCTATGCCGTCCAGGGGCGACAGATGGCCCATCAGCACGAAGTAGCGGCCGGAGAACTGGCCGGTCTGCTCGATGGCCGCCACGTCCGCCGGACTCTCCACCACGCAGAGCAGACCGTTCTCCTCGCGCTTGGGATTGGCGCAGATCTCGCAGCGATCGTTCTCGGTAAAGGTGCGGCAGTGGCTGCAATGACCGATCTCGGTCAGCGCCCTATTGAGCAGGGAGGCGAGGCGCAGGCCGCCGCTGCGCTCGCGCTCCAGCAGGGTGAACGCCATGCGCTGGGCCGATTTCGGGCCCACGCCCGGCAAGACCTGCAGCGCCTTCATCATCTCATCGAGCAGGGGACTGAATTTCATGGGGATATCCTTTAAAGCCGCGCCGAAGGAGTGATTCGGCCCGCTTGCCTGACGCGGCGCCGACTCCTCCATCCGAACCTATCTTGTTGGCGCAGGACTATACCCGAGCCGGCCCCGAGCGCCAATGGCCGATCCCGCCAAATGGCCCCTCCCCCTTGCCACACAGATTTCCGGTACACCGGGGAAACCGGGCTGCGCTCCGCTTTACGCTCCAGTGCAAACCCCAAAAGGGCCACCCAGGGCTCACAAGGCGATAAAAAGCACCCGGGATGTTTAGTTTTTCTATTCGGTTAATGAGCATCGTCAAATAAAACCAAACAAAAATCTTTCCCGAGGCCAGCGCCCCTGGCCGCAGCACTCTGCAAGGGCGTTATCAGATCGCCCGATGCGCTGTGCCGTCACTACCCCGTCGATTGCCCCGCCCGATGCTCCTCTCAATAACGAGCGGGCCCGTCTCGCAGGATCGCAAAGAAGCGCCGCGTCTGGCACTCAAACCGGTGCGAGATCAAGGTAATGGGGGCCACTGACCCGATAAACTTGGCCCCCGCGGCAGGGGCCACTTTCCTCCTTTCCCTGCCACGCCAAGGCCCCTTCCCTCGCGGCGCCCATTGCAACCCTGTTCGTTGCACCCTGAGGCCGTGCCGTGGCGGTAGGCCAGCAGACGGGAGTTCGATATCGCATGACATTCCCCAGGATGATCGCCGGATGGCCGGCCCTCCCCTGCCCTCTTGTCGTCGGGGAGGGCCCTCTGCCCCCTTGTTATCAAGGAAGAGCACCCGCACCCCTCAGGGTGGCGTCATGACGGCCCAAACCCCGACATTTTCCCGGCTGCGCCGCGAATTTCATATCGACGGTATCGTACAGGGGGTGGGCTTTCGCCCCTTCGTCTATGGGCTGGCGCTGCGCCACGGCCTTGCCGGTTATGTCTTGAACGATGCCAACGGCGTCACTATCGGCGCCGAGGGTTCCCCCGAGCAGCTGGCCAGCTTTGCCCGCGAACTGCGGGAATTGGCGCCTCCCTTAAGCCGAATCGATCATTTCAGCGAACGGGAACTGCCCTGCGCTCATGATCCCGACTTCGATGGCCAACTTCATAGCCAGTTTCGAATTAAAGCGAGCCAGCAGCAAAGCGCGGCTACGGTCGCCATCTCGCCGGATCAGGGAATGTGTGAGGCGTGTGCCACGGACGTGGCCAACCCCGCGGATCGCCATCACCACTACCCCTTTACCAACTGCACCCACTGCGGCCCGCGCTACACCATCATCCGCCGCCTCCCCTACGATCGCCCCCATACCGCCATGGCGGGCTTTGCCATGTGCCCGCGCTGCGCGGCGGCCTATGAAGATCCGCTGGATCGGCGCTACCACGCACAACCGGTGAGCTGCCCCGAGTGCGGGCCACACCTCAGCTGGCGCAGCGGCAATGGCGATGTGCTGGCCGAGCGTGAGAATGCCCTGCAAATGGCTGCCCGCGCCCTGCAAGCGGGGGCGCTGATTGCGGTCAAGGGAATGGGGGGCTATCACCTGATATGTGATGCCCGCAATGAACAGAGTGTCGCCAGATTACGAACGCTCAAGCGGCGCGCGCGCAAGCCGCTGGCGGTGATGATGGGCTCCCTTGCCGAGGCCAAATTGCATGTCACCGGCTGCGAGGCTGAGTGGACGCTGCTCGCCTCTCAGGCCAGACCCATCACCTTGCTGCGCAAGCGCAAAAACGATGATCTGCCGTCAGAATCCCTACTGACAACCGCGCCGCTGGCCGAGGGGATCGCCCCCGGCATCCCCTACCTTGGGGTCATGCTCCCCTATACCCCGCTCCACCAGCTGTTGCTGGATGCCTGCGCCATCCCGCTGGTGGCCACCAGCGCCAATGGTCGCGGCAGCCCGATCCTTATCGAGTGCAAGCCGGTGGTCAGGGAACTCGGGGGCGAGATTGACGGCATCCTGGATCACAACCGCCCCATCCTGCACCCGTGCGACGACAGTCTGGTGCAGTGGGCGGGCGGGCGGCGCCAGACGTTGCGCCTCGCCCGGGGCTATGCCCCCTGCACCCCCAGCCTGCAAGAGGCGGTCAAGGTGCCGCTGCTGGCGGTCGGGGCGCAGCAGAAGAACCAGCTGGCGCTGGCCTTCGGTCGTCAGCGCATCTACAGCCCCTATATCGGCGATCTGCACAGCCTGCCGATGCAGGGTCACTTCGAGCAGACCCTGGCCACCTTTCGCGATCTCTACGATCTCAAACCCCAACTGCTGGTCTCGGACCGACACCCAGGCTACCTCAGCCACCAGTGGGCCAAAAGCTATTGCCAGAATCAGGGGGCAACCCACCTTGAAGTGCAGCACCATCACGCCCATCTGCTGGGGGTGATGGCCGAACATGACATCACGGGCCCGGTGCTGGGGGTTGCCTTCGATGGCACCGGCCTTGGGGATGACGGCACCCTCTGGGGCGGCGAGCTGCTGATCGCAAACGTTCAGGGATTTGAGCGCGTTGCCCACCTCCAGCCCTTCAAGCTTATTGGCGGCGAGGCGGCGATTCGCGAACCGGTGCGCCAGCTGCTGGGGCTGCTGTTCGAATCCTATGGCGTGGAGGCGATCAGCGCCCTCGATATTCCGTTGATCAACAAGTTGCCGCCTGAGCGGATCAGCAATCTGCATCAGCTCTGGCGCTTGGGTCGCAACGCCCCTTACACCAGCTCCATCGGGCGGCTGTTCGATGCGGTGGCGGCGCTCTTGGGGGTGATCGATACCCCGGATTACGAGGGCGAAGCGGGGCTCCTGCTGGAGGCATCCGCCTTGCAGCTGCTTCCCGATGAAACGCCCTTCCCCCTCGCCTTTGATCTCAGCCAATCAGCGGAGGGGCTACTGCATATCGAGTGGACCGAGCTGCTCAATGCCCTCATCAACGAGCGGCGCCAAGGTACCTCCACCGCCAGCCTGGCCGCCGGTTTTATCCACGCCATCAGCAAGCTGGTGGTTGCCCTGGCCGAGCGCTTCCCCGGCTATCCGGTGGCGCTCGGGGGCGGCGTCTTTCAAAACCGGGTGCTGATGGATCAGCTTGTGCCCGCACTCGAAGCGACCGGCCGGCAGGTATTGACCAGCGAAACCCTGCCGCTCAATGACGGTGGCATCGCCGCAGGTCAGCTCTGGTTTGCCATCCACCATCTTGCCACGCACCAGCCTGCCACAGCCGGTTGTGCCACCTTGTCGGAGTCCTGAAATCCATGTGTCTATCCATCCCCTCTCAGGTGGTGCAACTGCACCCCGAAGATAACTGCGTCACCGTCGATACCCTGGGGGTGCAGCGACGCGTCAGCTGCATGCTGCTCGAAGAGCCTCTCAACATTGGCGATTATGTGCTGCTCCACATCGGCTTTGTGATGAGCAAGATTGACGAAGAGGAGGCGCAGGCCAGCCTAGAGAGCTTCCGCCAGATGGTGGCCCTGATGCCCAACCAGGATATCTTGCCATGCTGACCTTGAATGATCTCTTTCAGGGCTTTCGCCAGCCCGAGGTGATCCGTGCCCTCGCCGCCCAAATTACCGAATTGGCAAAGGATCTGCCCGAGCCGCTGCGGGTGATGGAGGTGTGTGGCGGCCATACCCACACCATCATGAAGTACGGCCTGCACCAGCTGCTGCCGGCCAGCATAGAGTTCGTCCACGGCCCCGGCTGCCCGGTCTGCATCATGCCCAAAGAGCGCATTGATCAGGCCATCGAGCTGGCGCATAAACCCAACGTCATTCTGGTCACTCTGGGGGACATGATCCGGGTGCCGGGCTCCCAAGGCACGCTGGCCCAACAGCGCGCCAAGGGGAGCGATATCCGCCCCGTCTATGACCCCCTCGATGCCCTGCGCATCGCCCGCGAGAACCCGGACAAAACCGTGGTCTTCTTCGCCATCGGCTTCGAAACCTCTACCCCAATGACTGCCGCGCTTTTAGCTGCCGCTGAAGATCAAGGGATCGATAACCTGCTGTTTCATATCAACCATGTGCTGGTGCCCCCTGCCATTCACGCGGTGATGGCCGACGGGGTTGCCAAGGTGAACGCCTTTATCGGCCCCTCCCACGTCAGCGTCATTACCGGCGCCGATATCTACCTGCCCATCGTCGATCGTTATCAGGTGCCGGTGGTGGTGAGCGGCTTCGAGCCGGTGGATGTGATGGAGGCGCTCTTGATGATGGTGCGCCAGAAGGTAGAGGGTCGCTACGCGCTGGAGGTGCAGTACAGCCGCGCGGTCACCGCCAGCGGCAATAAAGCCGCTCAGCGGCTGGTCGAGCGCTTTTTCGAGACCCGCGAGCACTTTCGCTGGCGAGGCCTTGGGGATATCAGCGCCTCCGCCCTGCGCCTGCGGGATACCTTCGCCAAGCGCGATGCGGAGCGCCACTTCCAGCTTGATCAGACTCCCATCGATGACCACAAGGCGTGCCAGTGCGCCGATATCCTGCGCGGCTTGGCCAAGCCGAACCAGTGCAAAGTCTTTGGCCGGGGTTGCACCCCGACCCAGCCCATGGGCAGCTGCATGGTCAGCTCCGAAGGGGCATGCAATGCCTACTACCGATATATGGGGATCCAATGAGAGAAATTCAGTTAAGCCACGGCGGTCGGGTGATGAGTGGAGATGAATCAGTCTGCTTCGGCAACCTTGTGGAGATCCAATCACGATGAGAGAAATCCAACTTAGCCACGGCGGCGGCGGCGTGGAGATGAACCAGCTGATCAACCAGCTCTTCTTTCGCCACTTTGGCAACGAGATCCTGCTGCGCGGGGAAGATGCCGCCCTGCTGCCGGTAGAGGGCCCCGTTGCCTTCACCACCGACAGCTTTACCGTCTCGCCGCTCTTCTTCGAGGGGGGCGATATCGGCAAGCTGGCCATCGCCGGCACGGTCAATGATCTCGCCATGATGGGGGCCAAGCCCGAGTATCTGAGCGCCAGCTTTATCATCGAAGAGGGGTTCCCCTACGCCGATCTGGCCCGCATCGTCGAGTCGATGGCGGCGGAGCTTGCCAACAGCGGTGCCCGCATCGTTTGCGGCGACACCAAGGTGGTGCCCAAGGGGGCAGCCGACAAGATCTTTATCAACACCAGCGGGGTCGGCACCTTCCCGCTGCCTGAGCAGAGCCGGGGCATCTCGGTACGCAACCTCAAAGCCAGTGACGCCATTCTGGTGTCGCGGGATATCGGCAGCCACGGCGCCTGCATCCTGATGGCCCGCGACGCCCTGCAACTGGGATCTGATCTCAAGAGCGACTGCACTACCCTCTGGCCACAGGTAGAAGCGCTGCTGCAGGCGGGCATTACCCCTCACGCCCTGCGCGACGCCACCCGTGGCGGCCTTGCCGCCGTGCTCAACGAGTGGAGCAGCGCCTCCGGCGTTGCCATCGAGCTGGAGGAGTCCGCCATTCCGGTGTGCGACCCAGTGCGCGGCCTGTGCGAGCTCTACGGTTTCGAGCCCCATGATCTCGCCAACGAGGGGACCATGGTGCTGGCCCTGCCTACGGAACAGGCGCAGGACGCACTGGGCATCTTGCGGCAATTCAACCCCGCCGCCAGTCAGATCGGCGTGGTGCAGGCAAGCGATCGCCACAAGGTGATCTTGAACAACCCCTGGGGCAGCCGCCGTTATCTGGAGCTACCGCAAGGGGAGCTGCTGCCGCGGATCTGTTGAGCGGCCATGCCGTTCACCCATATGCCGTTTTCCCAATTAGGGGGAGGAGTCACTGCTCCTCCCCATATCGGTTAAGGAGCCACCATGCACGAAATGTCTCTGGCCATGGCTGCCATCGATCTGGCGGCCGAACAGGCCACCCAGCGGGGCTTTAACAAGGTGACCGCCCTCTGGCTCGAGGTCGGCAGCTTCTCCTGCGTCGACCCGGACACCATTGCCTTCTGTTTCGAGGCGGCCGCCAAGGGCACTGCCGTCGAAGGGGCTCAGCTCCACTTTCAGCACCAGGCGGCAGAAGCCTGGTGTTACGACTGCAACCAGACGGTCACCCTCACCGAGCGCGGGCAGGCCTGTCCCGAGTGTGGCGGGTACAAATTACGAGTCGCGCAGGGTGATAGCCTGCGCATCACCGACATCGAGGTAAGTTGATATGTGTAGCGTATGCGGATGCGGCCAGGCGCGGATCGCCGGCCATGAGCACGATCATGAGCATCATCACGAACATGAACATCACCATGAACATGGCCATAAGCACGACCATCATCATGCTCATGACGCGCATCACCATCATGACCACGAGCAGAGTGCGCCGCGCACCCTGATCATTCACCACCACTATCACCATCAGGGGAATGTCCATCACCACTACCATGGTGTACGGGCACCGATGAGCCACGAGGGTCATGATCACCCAAACGAGCACCACCATGATTACCCCCATGACCATCATCATGATCATGCCCACTCTCATGACCACGGCCATTCCCATGCACATCCCCATGATCACAGCCATGAGCATGAGCATGAGCATGAGCATGAGCATGAGCATGAGCATGAGCAGGGTGATCTGCACTATGGCAAAGGGGAAGCGGGATTGTCAGTGCCCGGCATGGGGCAGCGCCAGCTGATCGCCATCGAGATGGATGTGCTGGCCAAGAACAACGCGCTGGCGGCCCACAACCGCGAATACTTCGACGAAGCGGCCCAGCTGGTTCTCAATCTGGTATCGAGCCCGGGTTCAGGCAAGACCACCTTGCTGTGCGAAACCCTGCGCCAGCTGGCTGACAAGCGCCCTTGCGCGGTGATCGAAGGAGATCAGCAGACCAGCGCCGATGCGGATCGCATTCGTGCCACCGGTGTCCCTGCCGTGCAGATCAACACCGGCAAGGGCTGCCATCTGGACGCCAAGATGGTCCACGACGCCTGCCACCAGCTGCCCGCCAATGAAGGGGGCATCCTCTTTATCGAGAACGTGGGCAATCTGGTCTGCCCCGCCAGCTTCGATCTCGGCGAGAAGTACAAGGTGGCGATCCTCTCCGTCACCGAGGGGGAAGAGAAGCCCCTCAAGTACCCGGACATGTTCGCCGCCGCCCAGCTGATGGTGATCAACAAGATCGATCTGCTGCCCTACGTCAGTTTTGACGTGGCCCGCTGCATCGAGAACGCCAAACGGGTCAACCCCTATATCCAGGTGATCCAGGTCAGCGCTACCACTGGCGAAGGGATGGATGCCTGGCTCAACTGGCTGGCCAGTGCTTGAACCTGAACCGGTTAAACGTCGTTGCTAACGGCAGATAAAAGAGAGGGAGGCTGATGCCTCCCTCTCTTTTATCTGCGAATCTTGCCAGCCGTTCTGTCTGTCCAGACTGGCCAGCGTCCCACACTCGCGTCCCCTCACCCTGGCCCTCTCCCCAGGGAGAGGGAACCGGTTCGTGGATATCGCATTCTTCTCTTCTGTCTCAACATGGAAAGGGAAACCTATGCGTGGATGCTGGCAATATGCTCGAAATAGTCGCCCCCTGAGAGGGTCTGCGAGCATACAACCAGCCCCTGTTTCCCAAACCCCGAGCCTGGCGAGATGGCACCGTCTGCCCCCTTCTCCCCTTGCGGGAGAAGGGCTGGGGATGAGGGGGAACACCAACCCTCAGGCCACGCTGCGGGCTAGCTGCTCCTGCGCACCCGGCACCTCACCAAAACGCAGCACCCGATGGCAGATCTGGCGCAGCAGCGCCTGCTGGTGACTGAATATCACCATGCCAAGCCCGCGCTGCTCGCACTCAATCATCAGCTCCCGCCAGAGCTGGCGCTGAATTTGCGGATCCAGCTGGGCGGTCACCTCGTCGGCAATCAGCAGACGGGTGCGGGGATCGAGGGCGCGCAGCAGCGCGATGCGTGCCAGCTCGCCACCGGAGAGCTGACCCGGCTTGCGACTGAGCCATTCGGGTTTGACCATAAAGCGGGCCAGCATGGTGTCATCGGGGCGCCATACATCCCACAGCGCCTGGCCAGTGGTGCGATAGGGATTGAAGGTGAGTTCGGGGTGCTGGGGCACCAGCTGGATGGGATTGTAGCCTTTCACCTGCTTAGGCAAAGGCTGCCCATCCAGCAGGATCTGCCCGCCAGCCCGAACCGGTTGCCAACCGGCCAATACCCGCCCCAGCGTGGTTTTGCCGTGGCCGCTTGGCGCAGATATCCCTAGCCGTTCGCCCGCTTTCACCGTCAGCGACAACCCCTGCCAGAGGGGGCGTTCCCCTTGGGCGATGGTGAGATCCCGTACTTCAAACATCAGGAAACCTCCGGTACAGAGAAGAGCGTGTTGAACTCCGGCAGTGCCTGCCAATGGGCACGGAGCATCTCGCTCCCCAGCCCTTGGCGCAGATGGTGGCTACTCAAGGTATCGCTCACCTGCCCCTGATGCAGCGCCACGATGCGATCGGCAAAACGGGCCGCCAGCGCCAGATCGTGGGTGACCCAGAGGATACCGCTGCCCTGATTGGCCAATTCACGCAACTGGCCGAGCAGCAGACAGGCCAGTCCTTCATCGAGCCAGGCGGTGATCTCGTCCGCCAGAATGTAGCGAGCGCCGCCAAGGGCCGCGGTGCAGGCCAGAATGCGCTTGGCCATACCACCGGAGAGCTGGCTCGGGAATCTGTCCAAGGTGGCAGCGGGCAACTGGTAGCGCAGCAGCTGCTCACCAAGCCGCTCGCGGGAACCGTTCTGGCCGCAGAGACGCGCCGCGCGCCCCAGTTGGCGCTCCACCGTCAGTAGCGGATTGAGGGCGCTCACCCCCTGCGGCACATAGCAGAGGGTGTGACCGCGCAGACGGGCTCGGCTGGCATCGCACAGAGGCGTGCCATCAAGGGAGATGGCGCCGCGCATCCGCAGGTTGTCTGGCAGCAGGGTCAAGGCGCTTTGCAGCAGTAGGCTCTTGCCCTCGCCGCTCCCCCCCACCAGCGCCACGATTTCCCCCGGCGCCAGTTGGAGGCTGATATCGGTCAGCAAAGGCTGCCAGCTGCGCCGCCCCAGCCAGGAGTAGTGGGCCGCCTCTATGGTCACATGGTCGAAGCTCAGCATTGTTCACTCCCAAACCAGAGTTGTTGCAGGGCGCGAGTGGCCTGATCAAACAGTAAAACCAACGTCAGCAGCATCAGGCCGGGGAAGAGGGCCAGCCACCAGCCGCCCCCGGCCAGATAGCGCAGGGCATCGGCCAGCAGCAGGCCAAGGGAGGCCTCGTGGGCCGCCAAGCCAAAGCCGAGGAAGCTCAGCGCCGCGCTGTGCAGCACCGCGTGGGGGAACATCAGCAGGGTGCCGATAAACCACTGGGGCAACAGCCCCGGCAGCAGGTGGGTACGCCAGCGGCGCAGCGCTCCCATCCCCTGACAGCGGGCCAGCACCACATAGTCGCTACAGGCGATCCGCCGCGCTTCTGCGCAGAGAATGAGCGCCAGCTTGGGCCAGTGGGTCAGGGCCACAGCCAGGATCACCCCGCGCATGCCGCCCCCTGCGGTAAAGCAGATCAGGATCAACAGCAGCATATGGGGCAGCGCCAGCATGGCATCGATCACCAGCCGCACCGCCGCATCACATCTGGGGTGAACCAGCGAGAGGCTCGCCGCCACCATGGCCAGCAGCCCACTGCAGAGCGCCGTGCTGATACCCAGCTCCAGACTGGTGAGGGTGCCCTGAAAGGCCCGCAGCCAGAGATCCCGCCCCATCTGATCGGTACCGAACCAGTGAATCAGCGAGGGGGGCTGCTGGCGCGCCAGCAGATCCATCGGCACATCCTGAGCCGACAAGCTCCAGCCGTAAGCGGCCAGCAGCGCCAATCCGATCAGAGCCACGGCCAGGCGCACTATGGAGGGAAGCGGATTAAACAGCATCCACACCCTCCCAGCCCCGGTTGATGCGGGCCAGCAGCACCCGCGCCGCCGTGTTGCCCAAAAAGACCAACAGGGTGCAGAAGAGCACTATGCCCATCAGCAGGGGAATATCCCCCCTAAGCCCCGCATCCACGGTCGCCTGCCCGAGCCCCGGGTAGGAGAAGACCTTCTCTGCCAAGAGCGATCCGCCAATCAGCTCACCCAGCGAGGCAAACTGCAGGCAGAGCGCCGGGGTCAGGGCGTGGCGCAGCACGTGAAAACGCAGCATGGGCCAGCCGCCATCCCCCTGGGCGCGGGCGTAGCGGATAAAGTCGCTCTCCAGCACCTCGGCTACCCGCCCCCGGGTATGCAGGGCAATGTTGCCTACCCCGAGCAGGGCGAGCGTGGTGACCGGCAACAGCAGATGGCGCACTCGCATAGTCCAATCCGCCTCATCGGCAGAGAGGCCCGGCGTCCAGGCGCAGCAGACTGGCAGTAGCGGCCAGTGCACCGCAAACAGGGCGAGCAGCAAGAGGCCGACCCAGAAGGTGGGCAAGGAGGCGAGCAGGTAGGCAAAGCGGCAGATCAGGCGATCGGGCCAGCGGTTGAGATAGCGACCGGCGCACAGCCCCAGCAGAATGCCGAAAAAGCCGGAGAGCAGCCATGCGCCCGCCAGCAGCAGGAAGGAGGCGGCAAAGCGTTGGCCAATGACCTCGCTCACAGGCGCGTTGTAGAGCATGGAGTAGCCGAGATCCCCCCGCAGCACCTGGGTGAACCAGTGCCAGTAGCGCAGCCAGAGCGGCTGATCCAGCCCCCAGCGGGCGGCGATGCGGGCGTACTGCTCGGGGGGGACATGGAGCAGATCGTTGCCGATATAGGCCTTGATAGGGTCGATTGGGGAATAGCTCAGCAGCACAAAGGTGGCAACAGAGACCAGACAGAGCAGCCCAGCCAAACGCAGCAGGGCTTTCAGTGTTGCAGTCATCATGGTGGACGAACTTAGCGGCACGTCCACCGCCAATCCTGCAGGTTGTTGAGCAGTGACCAGCTACCGTGAATTTCCGGCGCCCCCTTGCCAAGGTCGATGCAGCGGTTGGCCAGATAAGTGTGCTGCACGTTGAGCAGCCAGGCCCAAGCCGCATCCCCCTGTACCCCAGCGCCACTCTTGCCATCCCACTCCACTTGCAGCCAGAAGGGTACGGCCGTCTGCCAATCGGGGGCATCCAGCGCCTGCTTGAGGTGGCCATCCACCACCGGATTCTGGTAATAGCCCGGGTTGTAGAACTCAACGCCGGCGGAACCGCTCTGGTAGTGGTGATAGAGCTCCATGGGATCCAGACTCCCCCACCCCATCAGCACCGGATTGGCGTGCATCTCACGCTCCACCTGCTCCCAGCTGCCGGACTTGAGGCTCACCTCCAGACCTATGGGTTTGAGCATGGCCCGCACCGCTTCAGCCAGATCCCGGCGAGTGCTGTCGCCACTGGTGTACCAGAGGGTGAAGGCCGCGCGCAGATCGCCCTTGTGGCGAATGCCATCGCTACCCATCTTCCAGCCCGCCTCGTCGAGCAGGGCGTTGGCATGGGCGGCATCGCCGTCCTTGAAGGCGGTGGCTTTGTTCAACCAGGGCAAGCCTTCCACCGCGCTGTAGGCAGGGATGGCATGCCCTTCCAGCAGCTGATCGGCCAGCAGCTTGCGGTCGATGGCGTAGTTGATGGCGCGACGCACCGCCACATCGGCAGTCACGTCGTTTCCGATGGGATAACCCTTGGCATCCTTGCCGCCCGCTGGCGGAATGGGAAAGACGATGCCGCGGTTCTCCACACTCGGACGCACCCAAAGTTTGAGGGTGTCGGGTACGGTGGGCGCCAGCGAGGGGGCGATGCGCACCAGATCGAGTTGATTGCTCTGGGCGGCGGCGTAGGCGCTCTCTTCGTCGATAAAGACAAACACCAGCCGTTTGAAGTCGTTGTTGCCACCGGCGTAATAGGGGTTCGCCTCCACCACCAGCTGCTGGCCGGGCAGGAAGTTCACCAGCCGGTAAGGGCCCGCGCCGACCGGCTCGCGGGCATAGCGCTTGGGATCGTAATCCTGCTTCGACACTATCCCGAGCGATCCCAGCACGTTGACGAAGGTATTCTGGGGGGCGCTCAAGCTGATGGCAACGTCGGTGGGCGAGACCACCTTGGCAGAGACAAAGTTACCCATGTCGATCTTGCCGCCGCCCTTGGCCGCGCTGTTGTAGGTAAAGGCCACATCCTCGGCGGTGAGCGGCGCGCCGTTGGAGAATTTCAGGCCGGGCTTGAGGGTGATAAGCCACCCCTTGCCATCCTGGTTCGGGGCCACCGCCTGGGTCAGCACATTCTGCCAACCGAGATCCGCGTTCTGCTTGAGCAGCGGGCTGTGCAGCAGCAGGTAGCTGCCGTGGCTCCAGCCCAGCAGCGGGTCGAACCCTTCGGTGGGTTCGGCTCCGATGGCGAGCTTGAGTTCGGCTGGCACCGGCTGGGTAACTGGGGTGGTCTCAGTGGCGAGGGCGGCCTGCGCCAAGGGGCTGGCGCCCAATAGTAGGGCCAGCAAAGCCCCGGCGGCGCGTGCATCATACGTTCGGAGGGTCATAGCATTCCTTTTTCATCTGTTGCCACCGGGCGCGAGAGCGCGAGAAAAGGTGGCACCGATAGAAGCGAATGAGGGGCCGATAAGGGCCCCATCTTTTTTTACCAACGCAGGCAGGCTAACGCCCGCGCGCACCAAACAGCCGTCGCCAGCCGAGATCGACACGTCCCTCCCCCTGCTGCACAGGCAAGGAGTGCAGCATCTTGAGGGTGCTGCTCACCAGTGAGCGCCCCTCCTCGGCACCAAGGTGCGGATCCAGCGGCGACATCAGGGAGCAGGCCAGCAACTGCCCCGTCTCGGGCAGTTCGCCCACCATAAAGGTCATGTTGCCGCAGGGGAGCTGCAGGGCGAGCCGATCGCTACTGCTGCGCACCGGCCAGAGCTGATCCGGCCCCGGCAGCACCACCACGCTCAACATCCAGGGGGTGAGCACGCAGCCAAGCCACTGCCCTTCAAACAGGGTGCACTCGACCAGGATGGGCATGGCCGGGTGATAGAACGGCAGGGCCTGCATCTCTTCGCGAGCGATCCGCTCGTACTGGGATACCAGCAGAGGTGCGGGATCGCTTGTAAAACCGGCAAACTCCTGCACGCGTTCTTGCACGGCATCAAGCTCGCTTAAATGGGACTGCGCCATAGGCCCTCCCGCGCTTGTTCAGCTTTCTCCTGCTCAGAGAGCGCAATGGCGGGCGCACCAACGGCAGCCAGCAGGGTCAAAATCCGATCCGTCGCCTCCCCCATGGCAGCCGCCACCACGGGGGTGAGGCCGATGCGGGGCTCCAGGGATTCGGGCTCGACCCCGATCAGGGTGAGCCGCTTGGGCGACTCCCCCGTCATATGCAGCGCCGAGAGCACGTCCGCCAGCCCCAGCTGGTGCGGGGAGATCTTGCGGCCAAACAGGGTCGGGATCTCCTCATCCTTCAGGGTCACCACGGTACCCGGCGGATTACCGCTGCGCACCGCATCCGCCAGAATGATGTGGTCGCGACTGGCCATCGCTTCGAGCAGCTCCATACCGGCGGTACCGCCGTCCAGCAGCTCGATGCCGGGAGCGAAACGGTATTCGCGCCCCAGCCCCTCGACGATGCGCACGCCCACCGCCTCGTCGCTGAGCAGCAGGTTGCCAACTCCCAGGATCAGGGTGTTCATCACAGCACCTTCACCTGAGTCGTTTCGCCATTCTGGGTATCCACCACGTGGACCGCGCAGGACATGCAGGGGTCGAACGAATGGATGGTGCGCACCACCTCCAGCGGTTTGGCGGGATCCGCCACCGGGGTGCCCACCAGCGCCTGCTCGTAGGGACCGGGCTCGTCATTGAAGTTGCGCGGGCCCGAGTTCCAGGTCGATGGCACCACCGCCTGATAGTTCTCGATCTTGCCGCCCTTGATGACGATCCAGTGGGAGAGCATGCCGCGCGGCGCCTCTTCAAAGCCCACCCCTCGAAACTCCTTGTCCGCCGGGATCTCGGTCTTGATGTAGGCGCTGAAATCTCCCTTGCCGATGTTGTCCACCAGCGCCTTCCACTGATGAGACAAGGTGTCTTTCAGCACGCAGCAGCGCACCGCCCGGCCGATGATGCGGCCCAGGGTGGAGTGCAGCTGTTCAGTCTTGATGGCTGAACCGGTGAGCGTTTTATAGAGGCCGTTCAGCTGATCGAAGTGCGCCACCGTCTCCGGGTGCTTGGCGGCCAGCTTCACCAGCAAGTCGGCAAGCGGCCCCACCTCCACCACCTTGCCGTAGAAGGTGGGAGATTTGACCCAGGAGTACTTGCCGTCATCCTGCCAGCCGGTGTAGTTGGGCTCGGTCTTGCCCTCCCAGGGTTTGAGGGGGGCGTCATCCTTGTACCAGGCGTGCTTGTTGCTCTCGGCGATGCCATCCATCAGCCAGGCATCCTGATGGCTCTCGATGGGACGATAGCCGGCCAGATCGCCATTCTCGATGTAGCCACCGGGCATCAGGAAGCTGCCACCGTCACCGTCGGTAGGCAGCTCAGGCACGCTCAGGTAGTGCTTGGCCCCCTGCCCCAGGTTCAGCCACTCGGGATAGTGGGCAGCTATGATGGCGGCATCCACCTTGTAGACCTGCTCGATAAACTCGCCGAGCCGATCGATGAAGCTCTTCACGTAGAGCAGCCGCTCCAGGTTGAGCACGCTCGGCGCATCCAGGTTGATGGGGTTGGCCACCCCGCCCACCGCCAGATTCTGGATGTGGGGGGTCTTGCCACCGAGGATGGCGACGATGCGGTTGGCATCGCGCTGACACTCCAGTGCCTGCAGGTAGTGGGCCACGGCGATCAGATTCACCTCCGCGCTCAGCTTCATCGCCTTGTGACCCCAATAGCCGTTGGCAAAGATGCCGAGCTGGCCGCTAGCCACCAGGGCGCGGATCTTGTCCTGCACCTTGGTCAGCTCATCGGCACTGTTGAGGGACCAGGTCGATACCCCCTTGAGCAGGTCGGCCGCTTTTTGCGGATTGGCCTGCAGTGCGGCCGTGATGTCCACCCAGTCCAGCGCGGAGAGCTGATAGAAGTGGACTATGTGATCGTGGATGTTGTGGGCCGCGATAATAAGGTTGCGGATGTACTGGGCGTTGACCGGTACCTTGGCGCCGATGGCGTTCTCCACCGCCCGCACCGAGGCGATGGCGTGAATGGAGGTACATACCCCGCAGATGCGCTGCACTATCATCCAGGCATCGCGTGGATCGCAGCCCTTGACGATCTCCTCCATCCCGCGCCACATGGTGCCGGACGACCAGGCTTTGGTCACTTTGCCGCCTTCGATTTCGCAGTCGATACGCAGGTGCCCCTCAATGCGGGTGATGGGGTCTATGGTGATACGTTGGCTCATACGTTGGCTTTCCCTCGGGCCTGATAATCTTGGTGAACACGTTCAAGTGATGGCAGTACCGGCAGCAGCCGGATCAGCAGCAAATAGGCACACACCTCGATGGCGACGAAGCCCAAGGAGATCAGCACTTCCGTCGCGGAGGGGAAGTAGTGGTAGCCATTGCCGGGGTTGAAGGCGAGCAGGGAGTAGTCCAGTCGCCAGAGGGCGGCGCCCAGCAGCATGCTGAGGGCCCCCAGGAACAACATGCGCGAATCCCGGCGGCTCTTGTCCCAGTGGAACACCAGCAGCGGGAAGATCATCAGCGCGATCTCGCTCCAGAACATGATGGAGAAGCGGTTCCACTGGGAGAGGTACTCCGACTTGTCGTTGATGACGATCTCGGCAAAGCGCAGCGCCACAAACAGGATCAGGAAGATGTCGATCACCTGGGTCAGCTTGTAGAAGAGCGACTTCTCGTTGGGGCCCCGCCCCGCCAGTCCCGCCTGTACCAGAGAGCCCTCAAACACCACGATGGAAAAGCCCATGATGAATGCGGTCAGAAGCGAGAAGACCGGCAGCAGCTCGTAGCTTTGCCAGAGCGGATGGATCTTCTCCCCCGCGACGATCATCAACGAGCCCATGGAGGATTGGTGCATGGTGGGCAGCAGTGCCCCCAGCGCTAGCACGAAGAACATGATCTTGTTGAGGCGAATGAGTGACGCCTTCCAGCCGAACTTCTCCAGCAGCACGGGCGCAAACTCCAGCGCCATCACCCCGATATAGATGGTCATGCAGACCGCCGTCTCGAACAGCACCGAGGAGGTGTTGAAGTGACCGGGCAGGTAGAAGTAGGGCAGGTTCCAGTAACGGCCCACGTCGATGGTGATGGAGAGACCACCGAGCGAGTAGCCGAACAGGCTCGCCAAGAGCGCCGGTCGCACCAGCGGGTGATACTCGCCCCGGTTGAACACATAGACCGCCCAGGCCAGCGCCCAGCCGCCACAGGCGAAACCGGTGCCGATCAGCAGGTCAAAGGAGATCCACAACCCCCAGGGGTAACCCCCGTTCAAGTCGGTGACCGAACCCAGCCCGAAGAAGAGGCGTTTCAAGATCAACATGCCGCACAGCACGGCAAAGGGGGCCAGCACCAGCACCGGCCAGCTGACCAGCTTGCCGCCGAGAGGATGCGCCTTGTGATTACTCATGATCCTTGCCCCCCTTTGCTGAACTCTGATCGTTTACCTGAGTACTCCCCTGCTCATGGCCATCATCGTGATGGTGATCGTGACTGTTCTTCTTGCTATTGCGACGAATGAGCACAGAAAGACCGGTCAGCACCACCATGGGCAGCACCATCCCCTTGTAGAGGGTGTGCTGGATATGCTCGGAGCGAGCACCGGAGGAGAGCTCCGGCAAGTCGGGCATGTCGAGCTTGGTGTAGGGCACCCCGGCCAGCACCAGCACCTGGGTGCCGCCCCCCTCCTTCTCGCCATAGACGTAAGGCTGGTAGTTGGGCACCTCGTGCAGGTAAGGGTCGTTGGCGCTGAAGGTCTGGCGTGGGTAGGCATATTCACTGCCCGGGGTCGCCAGCAGGCGGCGCTTGGCTTCGGCCATCAGCTCCTCGCGGGTGCCGAAAATCACGGCGCCGGTCGGGCACACCTCGACACAGCCGGGCAGTTTGCCCTGATCGATCCGCTCAAGCCCCTTCTGGTTGCAGAGCTCGCACTTGTGGATCGCTCCCAGCGGGTTGTCGTAGTCATATTTGGGCACATCGAACGGGCAGCCCACCATGCAGTAACGGCAGCCAGTGCAGACGTCCGGATTGTAGTGAACGATGCCGGTCTTGGGATCTTTGGTAAGGGCCTGCACCGGACAGACCGAGACACAGTTGGGATCGACGCAGTGCATGCACTGCTTCTTGATGTAGGCGTAGCCATCCACTAGCTGATCCTTGTGCTCGCCCGTGCCGCTCTTCCACACCTGAATGATGTTGTTGGTGTAGGGCGTCAGCTTGTCGTTGGTGGACCAGGTCTGGGCTCCCTCCGGATTGGACGGGTTGCCATTCAAACGCTGACACTCCGCCACGCAGGCCTGACAGCCGACGCAGAGGGTGGAGTCATACAACATACCGAGCGACCCGGGAATGGGCGGCTTGTTCTTGGCCACCGCCATGGCGGTGCCGGGCACGGCAGCCCCTGCCGCCAGCGCACTGGCAGAGGCGAATTTGAGGAAATTGCGTCTGTTCACGGTTATTCCTCCCGTGATGGGTGCTGCCCGGCTTCGTGGCGCTTCTGCTGGCGACCGAGTTCACGCACCGTCATCAGACTCACCCCCACCAGCACCCCGAGGGCGCCACCGATAAGGCCCGTCGCGGTGGGCGAGGTATAGCCCCCCTCCTGGATCTTTACATCGGGTTTATCCACCCGCGGAGTCGGGTTCTCTACCTTGGCAAGCTGGAAGATCCCCTTGCTGAAGCCAACACCCTGCTCGTTGCAGCCATAGCAAGGGTGGCCGATGCCGACCGGCCAGATGCCACCGCCCACATCGCAGAACTCCAGGGTCGAGCAGTTGCCATAGGTCTCCGGCCCCTTGCAGCCCAGATGGTAGAGACACCAGCCCTGACGGTGGCCCTCGTCGCCAAACTCCTTGGCAAAACGACCTGCGTCGAAGTGCGGACGACGCTCGCAGTTCTCGTGGATCAGCCGCTCATAGGCAAACAGCGGACGCTTCTTGCTATCCAGCGCCGGCAGCTTGCCGTAGGTGATGTAGTAGGCGACCGTGGTGAGGAAGTTGTGGGGATTGGGCGGGCAGCCCGGGATATTGATGATGGGGGTACCGATATTGCCGAGCGCCTCTTCAAGGCTGACAGCGCCGGTCGGGTTGCCGCCGCTGGCAGGCACACCGCCCCAGGCGGAGCAGGAGCCGATGGCGATGACCGCAGCCGCATCGGCGGCGGCGCGGCGAATATGGTCGACGATGGGCTCACCGGCCACCATGCAGTAGACGCCGCCATCTTTGAGCGGAATGGAGCCATCCACCACCAGCACATACTTGCCTTTATAACGCTTGATGGCGTTGTGCTTGTTCTCTTCCGCCTGATGACCAAAGGCCGCCGAGAGCACCTCGTGGTACTCCAGCGAAATGGTGTTGAGGATCAGGTTCTCGATGGTGGGGTGAGTGGCGCGCAGCAGTGACTCGGTACAGCCGGTGCACTCCTGCGCCCCAATCCAGATCACCGGCGGCCGCTCGGGGTTGGTGAGCGCGCTGGCCATCTTGGCGACGGCATGCTGACTTAATCCCAGGGTTGCGGCCATCCCGGCGCACAACTTCATAAAATCACGGCGATTAATTCCATGAGCCGATAAAAAATTATCCTCGACCATTCTTTTTATTCCCGTCAGTGAGCATTGTTTGACAAATGCTTAATGGCGGGAATGCTATGCCTCCCCCTCCCCCTTTATGTTGATCTTTATCAAGTCACCACACTTTAATGCGCTCGAGACCCCATGAAATGAAAATAAAAAGCTATATATAACATGCACTTATTGCTTCATAATCATGGCACAGAATACCCATAAATAGGCATTTCAAGATCCAATACAATTATAATCATATAAATTATCGATCCATTCCGGCCATCCATTAAAGAAAATGAAAGCGTTGTCACAGTATCATTCTCCTACGAGTGATATTGGCTGTTATCGATACTGGGACCGCAATTTTTCCAAGTGGGGCACGCA
The DNA here is from genome assembly GCF_019218845.1 of Aeromonas sp. sif0611. Lineage (NCBI taxonomy): Bacteria > Pseudomonadati > Pseudomonadota > Gammaproteobacteria > Aeromonadales > Aeromonadaceae > Aeromonas > Aeromonas sp. sif0611. The sequence continues at coordinate 501,253 of NZ_JAHUWU010000001.1, forward strand.
AAGAAAGCTTGGAAAAAACAGTACAAGACCGATTAATTAATCAAACCTGGATTGCTAATCATCAGGACCTGCCACTGCTGCCTACATCCGACTTGTTAATGCCACACAAAAAAGCTTCAATGGGAGCCTTTCAGGCAACATCCCCGACAAAAACGAACACAGCTGATCTCGATGCTCAGATAAAAGAGAACGAACCTGAGAGCCGTAACTACGCGATCCTGGATATAAAAACACCGGCCTTAAGCCGGTGTCGGAATATAATAGAATCTATACAAAAATAAATATTTCATGCGCATGAAATAACAGATAATATCTTGCCATTCTGGATCACTGATATCTCATCTTTATCAGGTGACACATTGTACATCGTGTTTTTATTCTTAAAGCTAAATATCTCACCCATCAATGAAAAATCATTAAGTGATAGCTCCTTTCCCTGCCTGCCATAATTATATGTTATGTCTCCTGAGAAAGGAGAGTAACATAAGTTCAGATTTTTCCCCGATTTTGTCTTACAGTAATAGAACACGCTCTCGTCACTATCACAAATTTTGTTCCCAGTACTCTCTGACAATGCATCTATCACGATGTATCTCATGTCACGGTATAAGTCTGACACTTTTTCATCACTCGCGAAAATATAAGAAGCATTGATGATCTTGCTTATGATGGCTGCATCCTCGCTTACCACTCCATCCAAATTAACGAAAGGAATTTCATTACCTTTATTTATTTCGCCAACACCACTTACACGTTCCTCACCAGAGCTTGTTGAGATAGATGCACTACCTATATAATTAAACTTACCAGCAACATCAAAATAATATACAGCGTTCAGTCTTGGCCTATCGGCAGAGACAGTTATTTTTATAAGTCCATCATTATTTACTTTCTTGCATGAGCTATTTCCAGAAGGAAATGGAACTGTGAACACCTGCCCTTTCCCGCTATGCATTATCGATAAGGTGCTACTTGGTTCACCATCTGAAGTCTTAGTGGTAATATAATACAATATATCATCATCGCAGGTACTATAGGCATATGTGTACATAGGAATAACACTATAAAAAGCGATGTACAACCTTTTTGAAAAAAGACTCATTAATCTGTACCAGAATCAACATTAAAGATATTATCTTTCAGGATAGCATCCCAATGCATCTTCTTTATCACATTGTAGCAAGGGGATAAGATCCACAAGTTTGTTTGTAATTGTTTTTCTACAAGGGATGTTATATTCTTTTCCGGATATAGTTACTATTACACCTGACATTTCTTCATTTCCTTCGTAGTTACTAAAAATCGCATACTTGTATTTCCCTTTACTGAAAGAAACCTTTCCATATTCAGTCTGGTATCTATAGTAATAATTATGACTGAATCCACTAAACCCATCTCCCAATGAGTGATAAGAAAGCTCAGTCTTATCATCTTTCGAGAACTCATAACTCAATATATTTCCATCAACGAATAACTTAACGTCACCTTTATCAGTCTCACAAGAAAAATACACATTTTCGCTGCTATACGAAGATGCTGAAATTAAATAAAGCAACATGAAAATATAAATATTAGAGCGCATTATAATTATCCTTCATTCGTTTATCATACCCTTTCTGCCTAGGACCATTGTACACTAGTGCAAATGCTAACCAATCCTTTGCTCGAATAGCTTTTAGCAATTTATTATCAGCTTTTATAAAATCAACAAAAGCTTTAAGATGGTTTTTTTCTGAAACACTGAGCGAACTAACGAATTCATTTACATCTTTATATCCAGCACTCAAGTGGTTGGAACCTAATATCTGGAACTTCCCCCAAGATGCTGCTTTTAATGCAGCATTCTTATCCAACGAGTAGGCCAGCATAAGTTTCCTATACTGAACTTTATATGCCCCATATCCGCCCCCCACAGGGTTAGATATTTCAGGGTGAGATTTATCATATTTCCCACTCGTCATATTACTAAATTTATGCCTTTCAAACAAAATAGAAAGCACTGCATCATCCTGATCTGAGAACTTATAATAACTGCCTGTACTACCGGTTTCAGTTAATGCTACTGCTTTTATAGCATTTACCTCACAACCAAGCTCAGAAGCAGCATTGACATAATCTGACTCTTCAACTACTTCACCATTATAGAAAGACAAAAATTCAATTTCGTTTAAAGTGTCACTTATATACGTTTTAGGATGCCCATTTTGGGCCTTTATTGCTAACGCCATGATTCCGACAGGCGAAAAGTGCCAGCTATCTTTCTCAAGTGTTAACTTAGTTGCACTCTGCATCCATTCCAGCTTATCGATACGCTGTTTTTCGTGATCTACCAGCTTGTCAAAATCGGGTAGGCCAATTTTAGCCATCAGCTTGTCCAGCCACAGATAAGTACTGGCCGAGGATTTTTCATACCATTCGCTGGGATGTTTGACGATAAGCTTGTGAAGTTGCTCTGCATTACTGCTATTTTGCAGCGCTGCCTGTATCTCTTCACTGCTGAGTTCACCGCTCTTGTCAGTGTCGAAACTGTTTACCAATTCGGTAAAGAAGGTAGGCGGTGCATCCGGGTCCAGATAACCGTCAGAGCCAGAGCCAGAGCCATCGATCTTTTTAAAACCGATCTTCAGCCAGTCATGTTGACTCAATAGCACTACAGTGCACTGCCAACAATTAATTAATACGAAGATTAAGACATATAAAGATAAATAATGCTACTAAAGCTCGTTTAACTATCATCTATAACCACCAATTAAAAAACACCGACTTGACATCGGTGTCAGATAATAACTATAAGAACGAGATAGTTGAGTTAATGACTCTCTATTCCTCCCTCAATAGGCCCGCAACTCTCTCAAGCCCGTCTCCATATACGGCATAGCATTTCTGACCAGATTCTCCACTATCAAGACTAATACCATCAAAACAGATAAGACTACTCTCTTTTTTATATTTCAATTCAAATTGATCATCATCATCGCCAGGTGAAAATGCATCAGGGAAATCTATTAACTTCCCAGAGGTTTTATCTACTATTCCTCCATAGATACATCCACCTCCACACGAAGTGACAAAGACAACATAATGCCCATTAAAGTTAACTTTCCCTTCTAATAGGGAACGATTAGCATCTTTTATATAAAGTTCACTGTAATCACTACTGCCTGCAATTAATTTATTAACGTAAGCACTACTAACAGACTTACTCGGGAAGTCATTGAAACTTAATGAGTTAGAAAAACAAGAAAAGCTAATAACAAAAAAAATAGCCCCAGTTAAAAACTTCATTTTAAAGCATCCTTTTTAGCTTTCACCAGAACATCCACCATCTTATCAGGTGTTATATGTGCTTTGTTTAAACCGTCGCCAGCATAATACGATTCTCCACCTAAAGCCACCCTATTATTACTTATTGCCCGACCTTTCCTCACGCCTGCTGAAGCAAACTCTTTAGCCCATGAGTATATAGCGTCCTCGACACTGCCGTCTTTTTCAAGGAACTCAATAATTTCAGGCCTTTTTATTGCTATCAGATAGTTATTGAAAATATAGTCTTGAACCTCCTCATTAAAGAGTAAGTTTTTATCTATTTTTAGATAATTTACTGCACTAATAAGAGTACTAGGTATTAGTTGATACCGTCCTACAGCAAACATCTTTCGACCAGGTTGAGATTGAGAAACCATAACCTCACTTATGGACATAGATGTTAGACTAGTTCCATAGAATGACGATGCTTTACCATGGACTATATTATTGTATGCAGAGTAATCCCCGCCTGATTCAACACTGGCTAGATAATCACCAAAGACACTTCTTGCCCAGTTGATACCCACTGTCGTACGCGATTCTTTAAATTTAAAATGTAATGGGTAGAAATGCCAAATCGCCTTCCCAAGCTTTAACTTGGTAGCACTCTGCATCCACTCCAGCTTATCGATCCGCTGCTTTTCGTGATCCACCAACTTGTCAAAGTCGGGCAGACCAACCTTGGCCATCAATTTATCAAGCCATATGTAACTGCTGGCCGAAGATTTTTCATACCACTCGCTGGGATGCTTGACGATTAGCTTATGAAGTTGATCGGCATTACCGCTATTTTGCAGGGCAACTTGAATCTCTTCACTGCTAAGCTCACCATCGCCATCCGTATCAAAACTTTTTACCAGATTCGTAAAGAATGCAGGCGGTGCATCGGGATCCAGATAGCCATCGGATCCAGAGCCATCGATCTTTATAAAACCGATCTTGAGCCAGTCATGTTGACTCAGCAGCTCGACTTGCTCTTTCTTGACATATTTTTCTGACGAGATGCAAACCCATTCCTGCTTGGCTGCGTCTTTTTCCAGCTTGGGTAATTCAACCAGCTCTTCCAGACTCTTGTCACCCGTCGCGACCCAGAAATATTTACCATCCTGCTTTTTCTTCTCATGCAAGACGAGATCGGCCGGCACCTTGGCATAAATAGCACCGCCTTTAGTCCCCGCCTTGTTGGCCAATACATCATCCAGTCTGGGATCCTGGGTGAAGACTTCAAGATGGACTTGATGCTTGCTCTTCTTGCCCCCGATAAGGGAACCCGGCGTTTCTACTAGGCCGCGATAGCCACGGGGGATAGCAACACATAGAGTTCACCGAGATGGGAGGGGGAAGCGTATTGGCCTTGATATATCGTCTTCAACGCACACCCAAGTAGCACCACACTCGGCGTCACATAGATGGTCATCTTGGTGAAGTCACACACCTTGTAGCCTATCCTCTCCTGATAGAGATTATACAATCTTATTACATTGGCTTACATCAAAAGGAGAAAAAGATGATGCATGAAAATAAATTATCAAAATAATGAATGGCTATGATTTACTGAACACTAAAGGGGGGGTGCTAGATCAAGACCTAGCACCCTACTTAAAGTCAGCATCCATCAACAGTGAATGACAGAGCTATATATTGACCATCAACACCTAATGGTGAAATCAACATTGGTTGGACTGAGCTATATGTCCCTGCTTTCGATTTATCCGAAAAACATATGGTGTAATCAGTCGTCCCATCTCTATTTTTATCTTTTTTTTCTATAACGGTAAATGTATAAACCCAGTCCTTATTATCTATCAAAAAACCATCCTTGAAATAGCCAGGTTTAGAAAACCCCATTTGACTTAGATAAATTTTATCCTTTGTTCTTTTTGGCATCAAAGAACTTCGGAATGTTGATATATTTAATTTATCATATATAACTTGCAGTTCTGATTGCGTAAATGTCTGAACGTTAGCCACGACAGAGAATGAAAAAAACAAAAAAATAACAATAAAGACTTTCATAGCATACCCTTTAAATATTCAGCTTCTTTGCGTCTTCTTGTAATGTAAGCATCTCCAAAATCCAAGAGATTTTCATATGCATCCTGCCATTCTTGATTTACAACTTGTTCCCAAAGTGCTGGTGTACTAACTTTTAGAGAGCCGTACTGATACTCAACAGAGGCAATAACTGTCTGAGCTTCCTTAGGCAGTGATTCAAAATCAACTGAGCTTTCAGCATTATATTTTCTAATCAACTCCTCTGTGCTTTGTTTTTTAACGGCCAAATAAATTTCATTTGCTTCATCTAAAGTAACTGATAATGGATTGTTTCTAACAAAACGATCCGCCTCAGATTTTTTCTTCCCTAAATAGGGTGTCAACTTAGATACCAAAGAAGTATTTAAACCAAGTCGATTAAGGTCAGACAAATTTCTAGCACCTAAGTCAAAACCAACAGATATTGTCACACCACTTTGGCTAGTTTCTGGCTCAGGTACATAGCCATTTAAAATCATCCCCCCCTCTAGGCTATGAATGAAGTCATAATCTATTTTTAGTGATGACTCATTCTCGCTCTCCCCTATCAATTCCATCATCCCTGCCGGATGAATAAACCAAGGTTTAGCATCCCCCACCACAGCAGCAGCCTGCTCTATCCAGGCCATCTTATTGGTGACTTCCAGCACGTATTTGTACAGGTTGGGCATGTTTTTCAGCTCTTGCTCTAGCCTTGGCCACGTATCGCGCTTTACCCATTCGCTTTCGTGCTTGATAAAGAGGTTACGCACTTTGTCTGCGACCATTTCCTTCGCCATCGCAGCCTTGATTTCATCGGCACTGATACTGCCATCACCATCCCGATCTGTCACCAGCTCTTCGTAGACAGCGCTGAAAAAGTCTCCTCCTTCTTTGCCGTCAGTGTCAGCCTTGTCCAGAAATCCGTCGGGATCAGAGCCGCCATCAACCAATGTCACACCCAGTCTGGCCCACTCATGTTGGCTCACCAAGCGAGTGTCACCACTGATAAGCACATGCTGATCCTCGGCCACCTTCACAAATTTGTCGGCACCATGGGTCACGATATCCTGAGTGTTTATCGGTTTGGGAGCCTCCAGCGGGCCAAAGGCTCCCACCTTGCTGAAACCGATTTTATTATTCTCCTTGGTCAACTTATAAGTATCTGCCTGCTCCCCCTCTTTGAGCAGCAAATACTCTTGTCCCTTGGTTAACTTTCCTTCATTGCTGATGCATTTACCGAGAGCCTCCTTGTCACTCTCTGCGACAAATATTTCCATATGTATGGCTTTACGATCTTCATTGAGCACAAAGCCATTGGCCATTGGTTTCGGTGTCTCATGCTCCCCCCAATGCCCGACCACCTCACCACCCTTGACCGGAATGGGATTGGTATGTCGCAGCTCCACTTTGTCGTAAACAATGGGGGTATGCCGAACGGCATCGCTGGGTTGACCCAGCATCTCTTTAGCAACCCAATAACGATCACCCTTTGAGGCATTGGGGACAACATTCCCTTTACCATCGGTCAGCTTGCCTTGGGCAACCTCCCAGACCTCAATCTCGAGATACTCTTTCATATTGGAAAATACGACTGGCTGAGTTGTGGTTCGTGCTACTTTGCTTGTTTTTGGCAATCCCGCTGTCACAGCTTCACCCTGATCTTTACTTTTACGCAGATAGCTGTTGCGACTGATCGGATAGAGAGAAGGAATATCTTGCTTGGCCATCATCCAATCGGACTCAATCTTGCGTTCTTCCTTGATAAATTGTGAAGCCACATAAAACGCTGACGGATCATCGTCCTTTGAAGTCGCATAGCTGACTAGCTGGTAAGAATAAGGTTCATTATTCAGATTCATCCGCTCTGATGGCGCCCCAATCAAGATAACTTCGGCCCCCTTGCGAGCCGTACCCAGTTTGTCCTCTTTCTGAAACTGTAGACTTGCAGTGGCCTTGTATATAGCGACACCGCTCCCTGTCAGCACATGACGTTCAGGCTCACCCTGATAAGCGTTTTTGCAAGCAATATGCATATAGAGGCAGTAGAAGGTAAGGGTATTGCGCTTTGGCTGCTGCTGTCCGGAAACTTCTTCGGTAGCCTCATAACGATGCCGGACCAAGCAAAATGAAGGGGAGGTATGCAGAGTAATTGGCTCACCTGGCTTTCCCTCTTCCGGCTCCAACGTCACGGCAACGGGATCGGACGCGATGCGGTAGGCCACTATCTCTCCATCGGCAATAGCTCGCACTGCGCCCCCTGGATGCCAACCTCCCTTGTCGCTTAAATGAATACCGCCATGCCAGATACGGTTGCCACCTAGCAGGAAAGTGCCGCCCGGCTCACCATTGAGCATGCCGATGAACTCTTCAAGTGAGGCAGCTTCTTTGGGAGCATCACCGCCGCCCACTTGCATTGGATATAAGATTTTCATCTTCTTCTTTTCACTCGTAATCGTACGAACTATGGCCCTTAGCGGGATGGCACAAAGAAGGTCTGCGCAGGCCCTTGCTCCTTGAGCAGTGCCTCCATCGCCTTCTCGGTGGGGATGGCCTTGACCAGTTCAACCAAGTCAGGAGCTTTCACCACTTCTACGCCTTTGGGGATGATGGGAGGCTGACCTGCCCAGCCAGAGCCAGACCCAGCGCTGCCACCGGCATTGAGTTTGATGGCGGGGCCCACCAGCTTGATGCCGCTAGGATCAACTTTCACAAAGCTGCCGCCTCCCTTGAGGGTTATTTCAGAACCCGCCTCCAGCACCAGCTTGTCGCCCACCTTGATATGCACTTCCTGACCGGCTTCCACCAGCAGGGACTGCCCCAGCTTCTGGTGCAAACTGGCATCCACCGTCAGCGAGTAATCGGCTTTTACCTGGTCGCGCTTCTCACCCTCCACCGTCAGGTGGTCGTTGGCCTTGATGCGGGTCACCCGCTCGTTGTCGATATCGGTGTGCTGGTCGTGTTTGATGTGCCAGGCGGCATCGTTCTCGATAAGCACGTTCAGGTCTTTCTGACCGTGGATGTAAATCTCTTCCTTGCCAGCCTGGTCTTCAAAGCGCAGCTCGTTGAAGCCCTCGCCCTGATGGGTCTCGGTGCGCAGCACAGTGCGGGTCTTGTTGGCCGGCAACTCGTACGGCGGCCGGTTGGTGGCGTGATAGGTGCGACCGGTGACGATGGGCTGGTCTGGGTCCCCTTCCAGAAACGAGACGATGACCTCGTGGCCGATGCGCGGGATGGCCATCATGCCGTATTGACCGCCCGCCCAGCCCTGGCTAACCCGCACCCAGCAGGAGCTCTGGTCGTTGGAGCTGCCATACCTGTCCCACGGAAACTGCAGCTTGACCCGACCATGCTCGTCGCAGTAAATCTCCTCCCCTTCGGGACCCACCACCATGGCGATTTGCGGGCCATCCACCATCGGCTTGTGAGGAGCCTCCGGGCTGCCGATGCGCGCCCGCCAGGTGGTGCTGGCTTTCACCACCCCGAATTCGTTGTGATAGACGGTGGGGCCGCTGCCCCCCTCCTCTTCCAGCGCCTGCGGCTGCAAGCCGGTATGCTGGATGCGCACGATTTGCCAGTCGGTGTTGAGGTTGCCGTTGGGGTGTTCAGTGAGCGAGAAGCTCTGCCCCGGCTGCAAGGCGGCGCAGTTGGACTTAGCCTGGCCCGCCACCGCATCACTGCGCAGCGCATCGAGCCGGTGCTGGGCAAAGGCCTTGCCGCTCGGGTCCGCTTTGTAGCGACCCGGATAGTCGAAGTGCTGGTAGGTGTCGCGCTGGTGCTCGAGCTCCGCCCCCACCTTCTTGTGGGAGAGGCCATAAGCCGGGGTCTTGAAGCTGTAATCCTTGAGCTCCACATCCGAGGGGCGCACGGCCTCGCGGTAGTGGAACTGGCGCACATAGGGGCCTTGCTCAAGGGAACGGTTGCCGAGGTTGAAGAAGAGCTCGGGGCCGGCGGTCAGGGCGGCCGCGTCGTCGGCAAACACGATGCGGTGCTTGCCCGTTTCAAACTCGTGGAAATAGAACATCCCCTCTTCGGCGGCGAGCCGGTTCACGAAATCGAGGTCAGTCTCCCGGTACTGAACGCAGTATTCCCGCTTGGCGTGCTCGTTCTTGAGCGCAAAGGCGTAATCGGTGATGCCGTGCTCTTGCAACAGGATGCTGAGGATTTCATCGGGCTTTTGTGCCTGGAAGATGCGCGAATTCTGGCGAAGGGAGAGCCGCCACAGCGCCGGCTGCACCATGAGCTGATAGCGGGTGCGGCGAAAACCGCTGTCACCCTGCGCAAAATCACTCACGACCCCGCACACCCGCCGCTGCAGCTCGCCGTTGTACCACACCAGCAGCTCGCACGGCTGGTCCAGCACGGCACCGAAGTCGACGTCGGGCTCTGGGCTCGCCAATTCCAAGCGCAGCTGGAACGGCCCGTTCAGCGCCTCTTCCAGCGCAAACTCGGCCACCACCAAGGTGCCCTCGGGCAGGGCCCCCACCTTGACGGTAAATTGTAATCCTGTGCTGTCTGCCATGAAGCGCTCCTTAACCTGCTTGTCCGCTGCCTGAACCAATCACCACGCCGCCGCAGCCGACGGCAGTGCCGGTCACGGCGATGGGCTTGCCGTTGACCAGCACAGAGCCGACCCCGCCCGAGATGCTGCGCGGATGGGGTGGATTGTTGGGTTTATCATGAGGGGCCAGCGGATCGCCCTGGCGGGCCACCGGCTTGCCATCGAGGAACACATCGGGGCTGGCGGCAATCACGGGGGATGGGTGGAAACCATCGTGGTCGGTGCCGATATCACCGAGCAATGCAATAGAAGGACACATCTGGATTCTCCGTGGGGCAACCATGGTGCAAGCGCAGCCTGGTGCAGAGACAGTTGGAACGGCGACCCAGCAGCCTCCATGCCATGGCAAAGTCGCCCACAATCACATTAAAAATCAGTCAATTACGATTCAAGCTCGCTGCATCTGACCAATCTGCTGCAATCCATTGCGCAAGACAGGGCAAGTTTCCCGGCAAACCTTGCCTTGCCAGTCAAACCCACCACACCTTGCGCAACTCTTTGCTCAAGGCAGTACTTTCAGCTACCAGAAGTGCCCTGTTGCAGCTGATAGAGGCGGATGTTGAGCGCTTTCAGATCATTTTCCAGGCTCTTGAGCTCGGCAGCCGTGATGGGCTCCTGGGAGGCTTTTCTCGCCTCCAGTTCACCGAGGCGCAGACTGAACGGGATGTTCTGCATCAGGTTCTTCTGTACTTCGTAGAGCTGGGATTTGAGGTAGGAGATGGTCACCGTCTTGCGCTGGCGCTCCAGCTCCAACAGCTGATCGAGCAGGGCATCCACCCCGGCGCGGGCATCCAGATAGGTGGGCACGCTGATGACGTCCCCCTGCTGGCTACCAAGCTGCGCCTGCCACTGCTTGTCCAGCGCCTTGACCGCCAGCGAGTCGGGATAGAGCATCAAGAGCGAGTTGCGCAGCCCCTCGCCGTAGCGATACCAGTAGAGCGGCGACGTCTGCTCGAGCCGGGTCAACTGGTTCTGGTAGCGGGCCACCAGATCGCTCTCCATGTTCTGCAGGGTCTGCTCCCCCAGCACGATGCGCGCCTGGCGAATGTCGTCATAGCTGAGGGCTCGAGGCAGCTCGGCGGCCGGCTGCACCAGACGCTGGGCCGCCACGGTTTTCTCCTGCTGATGCTGCTGCCAGCCGAGCCACCCCATCACCGGCAGGGCGCAGCTGAGCAGGCCGCAACCAAACCAGAACCAGGCCGGACGCTGCCGGCGGTGCTGCTCTATCTTGAGCACGGTGGGCTTGACCTGCCCCTTCTCGCGCCCCACCAGAATGCTGCCCTGGGGCAGGTACGGGGTCGATGCCGAGACCGTGCCGCCGTGATCACTCTCCATGTCGGACTTGAAGAACACCATGGGCGGGATCTGCAGATCCTCCTTGAGGCCCGGCTCGTCGGAGACGATGACGATCTCGGTCTCATCGAACAGGTGGGTATACCCCTCGATGAAGTGCACCAGATTCTCGACCCGGGGAATGCGGCTCAGACCCGCATTGTGCAGCTTCTCGCTGATGAGCTGCAGCGCCCGCTCGCAGCGATAGATCAGCCGCTTGTCCTCGTGGCTGATCTGGTACTGGCGAATGACGTCGCTGATGCGTGCAATGAACCAGTCGAGCATCTCGATGCGGGCCCGCTCCTGATGGACAGGCGGCCAGAAGCTCTCCCACTGGGTGACGATGAGATTGGCGAGAAACTCGCACCCTTCGGTAAAACCGCTCAGCCCCTGCAGGCGCGAACGGGCCAGGGTGAAGTAGATGGCGGTCTGCAGATCCACCCCGTGTTTTTCGAAGATAAGACTGGCGAGCTGATGGATCCGCTGCCAGTCCACCTCGGGGCGCGAAGCGTGGCTGAGCTTGTTGATCTCGGCCCGCAGCGCCTCGTACTCCGGCAACATCCTGGGGTCGCGCCCCACTTTCAGGGCCTGCTGACCTTGCTGATTCTGTGACATATGAACTTCCAACGCAGGAAGGGGGCACAACGTGCCCCCGACGCGATCAATAGAGGGATTCGGGCAGTCTGAACTGGCTGAACAGGCCGCCGGTGAAGGGGTTTTGCGCGCTGTCGGTGTAGACGCGATAGGTCATGGCCCCCTGATCCACCGGGAAGCGCACATCGAAGGTGGCGTCATTGACCTGGGTCAGCTCCCCCTTGTCCATCAGGCGGAACATGGCCCAGGGGCCGACGAAGCCTTCGCTGCGCGGTGAGCGCTCGCGGGCGGCCGGCACCAGGGTGATCTTGCTCTCGGCCCCGTCGCGCATGGTGTTGGGCCACACCAACGGGATCTTGGTACGACGGCCATGGGCGTATTCCAGCAGCTGACCGTCCAGGTTCAGCACGCTGCGCCGCTTGTTGGCGGTGAGCTCGATGGGCTCGAGGGCGAACTGCACCTCCAGGTTGCCCTGCTGACTGAAGAAGATCTGACGGATGCGGGCCGCACGGTCCAGCTGCTTGACCAGCTCGGCCTGGATGGGCGAGCTGAACTCCCCTTCCATCAGGCCACTCTCCACCATGGGTTTGAGGTTGACCTGATAGAAGCTGTCCAGCGTCCCGCCCGGCGCGAAGAAGCGCTCCATCTCGGAGAGGGGCACATCCTTGCTCGAGCTCGGATCAAACGGATAACGACCGGCCAGCTGGCTGTTGAAGGGAGCCAGCACCTTGTCCTGCCACTCCTGATTGAGGGAAGACATGGCCAGGTCGATCACCAGCCGCGAGCTCTGCTCGGAGAGCTGACCCACCCAGCGATCGAGCGGGGCCGGCAGGCTGCGGGCATATTGCTGCAGGGCGAACACCGGATCGGCGTACTTGTTGGTCATGCGCAGCTGCACCGCTTTCAAGGCGGACTGGCCCGGCTCGGTGGCGTTGACGATGAGCTCCAGGTAGTGCTGCAGTTCCACCAGCTTCTGGTTGACCTCGGAGATGAGCGGCCCCTGTTCACCGCGACCGCTGAGCGCCGCATTGGTGGCCATGAAGGGACGACCGATGCGGGCGCTGATGGCCTGGGCCGGGTCCCCTTCCACATCGGAGATCTTGCGAATGCGGGTGTTGTCATCCAGCGAGGCCAGTACCCGCTGGAACGGCTGATCGTTGCCGGTGATGGCAGCGAGCACGTCCAGCGCCTGCTCCGGGCTCTCCAGGGTCTGCACGTCCAGATTGGTCAGCAGTTTTTGCCACTGGTTGACGTAATCGGTGACGTAACGGTCGTTGACCTGACGGGTGATCTCCTTGCGATCCGCCTCGCTCAACTGACTCAGCTTGCGCTGGCCCAGCACCCAGGCATCCATCGCGGTGAGATCGATGAGCGCCTTGTCTTGTTTCAGGAAGAAGTCGTTGAAACCGGGCCAGGTGAGCAACCGCGGCACCTGGCCTGCGTTGTCGCTGCGCAGGACAAACACGGTGTCGAAGGTGGGGCCCACTTCGTCGCGCACGTTGAGATCCGGCGGCAGCACATCGCCCGCCTTCACCACCAGGTTCTGGTAGACCCGCTGATACATGGGCAGCTTGCCGAGCTCGCGCTGGGCACCGTAGACCGGCTCCTTGAACGGCACAAAGGCGGTGATGGCGGCCTGATCCCGCTCGGCTCTGGCGCCATACCAGTTGGTGTGATCGAGGGCATAATCCAGGTGCCCCATCAGCTGCTCCTGTACCGCCCCCTGCCCCGGGAAGGCCTTCTGCCAGCGGCTCGCCATGTACTGCGCCACCAGCTCCTTGTTGCGACCGGACGCATCGTCCAACATCCGCATCACCCGCAGGATGGCGAGCTTCTCCTCGCTGCCGGCAGGTGCCTGGTTGAGATCCGCCAGCAATCCCTGCATCTGGGCCGGCAGGAAGCGCAGGCTCAGCAACTGCAGGTAGGAGCCCTCCACATAAGGGCCAATCTCGTCGCCCTGGTAGAGGCCGAGATCCGCCACCAGCGGCATCCGCTCACGGTAGTTGCCAAAGGAGAGGGTCGCCTCGCGAATGAGGTTCAGGCGCGGCAGCTGGCTCACGCCAAAGGCGTGGGCATCCGCCACCTCGTTGGTCTCCATGAAGGCCTGAGCCTTGGTCAATACGTTGCGACCCGCCTCCTCGTTGACCCGGTAGAAGTAGTGCCAGCCACCGATGAGGGCGGCCGAGAAGAGTGACAGGCAGCTGAGGCCGATGGCCATGCGGCGACGGCGATAGAGGGTGTGCAGCCGGTTTTCGCCAGCCAGATGGGCCTCCGGGAAGATGATGGAGGAGAAGAGCTGGCGCACGAAATAGGTGTTGGACTCCCCGCGCAGGGCCGAGTGGATGGGCTCTGGCAAGTTGTAGCGGCGGGAGGCCGCCTGGGCAAACGCATCGAACGGCACCCCCTGCTGATAGACGGAGCTGACATAGACCCCGCGCACCAGCAGCGGCTTGCTCTCCTCGATGGCCAGGGTCTCGGCCAGCAGGCTGGTCACGTAATCCTTGAGGCCCGCCAGCTGGCGCACGAACGAGAACAGCGCGTTGCGCTGGGCGGCATCGAGCCGGCTCAGCATCAGTTCGGGCAGATTCTGGTTGAGGTTGTCCACCCACTGATCCCAGAACAGGGCCAGATCCTGCTGCCAGTCGGCGCCCGGCTTGAAGGTCACTCCCAGCACGGCCTCGCGGGCCTCCTTGTCGAGCTGCTGGTAGATCACGTCAAAGCCGCGCAGCAGATCGAGCTTGGTAAAGGTGACATAGAGCGGCAACCGGGTATTCATGGTGGCCGACACCTCCTGTAGGCGCGAGCGCATCAGCTGGGCATAAGCCTTGCGCTCGGCCACGCTGGCGTGGGAGAGCCAGGCCAGATCCACGGTCAGCACCAGGCCGTTGAGGGGCTGGCGACGGCGGTGTTCATTGAGCCAGCCGAGCAGGTGCAGCCAGAGCCGCTCATGCTTGCGCGCCTGCGGATCCAGTTCGGCTTCGCTCTGGGAGAGCAGCACCCCGGCGGGATCCAACATTACTGCCTGTTCCCCCAGCCAGCAATCCACCAGCTGATCCTGCGCCACGTCGCGCAGCTCGGTGTCGAGTCTCGGGTTGAGCTTGTTGGCCGGGTTGGCGCGGTGAATGAGGCTGCTCTTACCGCTGCCGGGCAGGCCCAGCACCAGATACCAGGGCATGGCGTAGAGCGCCCCCTTGCCCAGATGGGTATTCAACGCCTGCAGCCAGCGATCGAGGAACAGCGCCTGCCGGTCGAGCAGCCCCTTGACCGGATCCTGCTCCAGCACCACCTCATGCTGGCGCTCGGCCTTGAGCTGCTGCATCTTGCGCCACACCCGCCAGGAGAGAACCCCCAGCAGCAGCCAGAGCCAGAGCAGGGTGAACACCACCCGCCCCCACAGCGGCGCCAACGGCTTGGCGTCACGGATCTCGAGACGAGGCCCCAGCCACCACACCAGGATGAGGGCGAGCACCCAGAGCACAGCACCGAGCAGGGGCCAGGAGGGTTTCAGTTTCGGCAGTTGCTGCCTTGACCAGGTAAATATGGTTTTGAACATAAAATGTGATCCAACTCCGACTCAATGACTCATTTCGGCATTCATTTCGACAACGGCGCTGCCAGGCTCTCCAGGCGGTTGACCAGCCCGGGCTCCCAGTGCGACAACCCGAGGCGACTGGCCTCTTGCCACAAGTGTTGATAGTGCTGGCGCGCAAGCGCCTCCATGCCTTCCTGCGCCAACAGCTCCGCCTGCACCAGCAAGGCGTGGAAGCGATCTCTTGGCTCTTTCAACTGCGCAATCCGCTCATCGAGCAGGGCGAGCGCCGCCGCGACCCCCTGCTCGCCGTGGCGCTGGGCGACCTCCTCGGCCAGCCCAGCTTCGCCACTGCCCGTACTGCCGCCCTTGGCCGGTTGCAGCCAGCGGCTGCACTCGGGGGAGAGAAATGGCGAGCCGTCGCTAAAGGCGAGCTCCCGCAGGGCCGGCAGGCGCTGCAGAAAAGTCCCGAGTTCCTCGGCGATCGCCTGGGCCACCGCCCCAAAGCCGAGCTTCTGGGCCACCTCGGCCGAGAGCCTGTGTCCCTCGAACCAATAGGGCGCCAAGGTCAGACTCTGCTCGATACGCTGCCAGAGCCCCTGATCAGGGGCATTCATGGCAGCGCGGTACTCATCCACCATGTCCGCCGACATGGGCGCCAGCGGGGTTTTATTACCCGCCCCGCTCATGGGGACCGCCGTGATCCCGGCCCAGACGGCGTGACGGCGCAGTCGATAGCCCACCGCCGCCTCCGGTTGGCGCTCGATCAGGAGCTCCGCCACCTTGAGCTGGGCCTGACGCCAGGCACGATCGTTGGAACTGTCGACGTCGACGCCGACACTGCCGCCACCGCCGCTGAGCACCATGGCGCCGGCACCGCTGGCGGTCGATGCCACCGAGGCCGGGGAGCCCGCTGCCGCCGCGCCGCTGCTCTGGGGCTGCCCTGCGGCATTGGCCTCGGCCTGTGCCACCTGCTGGCGCTGGGCCCGCTTCAGCCCCATCACCAACGGGTCGAGCAGCTCCCCCTTGTCGGGACACTGCGCCAGCCAGACCCGCTCCAGCTGCTCGGCCTGGGCCAGCAACTGGGCCAGTTCGGCCGCCGAAGCGCTCTCGCAAATGCGCGGCAGAGCCCCCTCGAAGCGCTTGACGATTTGCACCATCAGCCGCTGCTTCTGGCTGGCATTGCTAGGCCAGGCCAGCAGCCAGTAAGCCTGGATCCAGGCCTCCAGCAGACTGATCGCCGCCCCCAGCGGGGTCGCCTTGGCCGGGTGCTGCAGACAACGCAGCAGCTGGGCCAGCACCCGCATGTCCTTGGTGCGGCTCTCCAGCAAGCCGAGGCAGGCCTCGGCCACCGCATTGAGATCCACCTGGCTGTGAGCGAGGGATCCCAGCTTGACCAGCTCGGTCTCCACGTAGTCCCAGCGCGGCTCGTCGGCCAGCACGGCGCCTCTTATCTGTTCATCCGGCAGGCTGGTGAGCAGGCGTGCACACCAGGGGTGTTGATAGCTCATCGCCCCTCCTACCAGCGGCACTGCTGACGCAGCGGTGCCAGCGCCTCTTTCAGGCCACTCAAGTCAACCCGCAAGAGGGCGCCGTTGTCGGCCCGCACCTGCAGCTCGCGATAGCCCTGCCAGCGCTTTAGCTCCTCGATGGCGGGCAGACCGCGGCCATATTCCAGCAACAGCCCCTGATCCCGGATAAACCAGCTCTGGGAGCCGGCACTCGGCTGACCATCTAGCTCGACCTGCACTTTTTCGCCGCTCCAGGGCTGATCCAGCCGCAGCCGGATATGGGTGATGCTGTCGACGCAGCCGATGGAGAGCGTCGCCCCACGCAGTGCCGGGCGAGTCAGGGTTTCACTGCCACTGCCGGCGTCGCTCTGCAACAGGAAGGGGGCGCTCGCTGGCGTGCGGGCCTGCTCCTGGGCCCAGATGGCCTGCCAGGCCGCCGACTTTGGGGCTGCCCCTTCGGCGGCACTGGCTGCGCCATTGCCGATGGCGTCGTAGCAGGCGAGCCGTACCAGCGGCGAGGGTTCCTGCCGGCAGGCCTGCCAGCGCGCCATGTCCAGCGGGACCTCGGCCGCACTGGTGGCCAGCAGCAGCGGTAACAAGCCGAGGATGCTCATCAGTTCACCTCCAGTTTCTGGCACTTGTGATCCAGGGTGCGCTTGGGAATGTTGAGGCTCTCGGCCACCAGCATCCGATTGCCCTGGAAGTGGCGCAGCCGCGCCTCGATGACGGAGGCCTCGTACTGCTGCATGGCCCGGCGCAGATCGCGGATGTGGTTGTAGTCGTCCATGGTGCCGGGCAGCTCGACGCAGACCCGCTCGCGCAGCTCCGGCGGCAACGCCTCCAGCCCCACCTCCTCCCCGTGACGGGTATGGGCACAAGCCACCTCCAGCAGGTTGCGCAGCTCGCGCACGTTGCCGGGGAAGTCATAGGTCTGCAGCTGTTTCAAGAACTTGCGCTGCAGCCCAGCCAGGGTCTTGCCATCCTGGGCGGCAAACTGGGCCATGAAGTGCTGGCAGAGCAGCGGCACGTCATCCATGTGCTCGCGCAGGGGGGCGATCAGCAGCAGGCACTGACAGAGGCGGTGATAGAGGTCGGCCCGAAACTGCCCCTCCTCCACATGGCGGGTGAGCGGCTGATGGGTAGCGGCGATGAGGCGAAAATCGGAGTGATACTCCTGCTCGGCCCCGAGCGGCCGGTAGCTTCGCGTCTCCAGTACCCGCAGCAGCTTGGCCTGCATGGCGGCGGGCATGTCCCCCACCTCGTCCAGAAACAGGGTGCCGCCGTTGGCCTGGGCCACCAGCCCGGTCTTGTTGGCAAGGGCGCCGGAGAAGGCTCCCTTCTGGTAACCGAACAGCTCGCTCTCGATGAGGTTCTCCGGGATGGCGGCGCAGTTGATGGCGACAAAGGGCTTGTTGGCGCGATCGGAGCACTGGTGCACCAGCCGTGCCACCACCTCCTTGCCGCTGCCGGTCTCCCCCTGAATGAGCACGGTCAGCTTGTGCTGGCCGGCCTGGTTGATCTGCTCGCGCAACCCGCGGATCACCGCTGATTGACCGACCAGCTGATCGCCGAGCAGCTTCTCGTGCTGACGCAGCCGCTCCCCCTCTCCCTTCATCTGACGCAGGGAGTCGCGCAGTACCCCCTGATCCCGCCGACTGCGACCAAGATCGCGAATGAGGGTGAGCTGGTTGCAAAAGACCTGGGAGAGCTGGGCCAGCTCGGGGCCGTCGGCCCAGGCTCGCAGCACCTCCCCTTCATCCATCAGGGCCAGCACGGCAAACGGCTTGCCGTTGCCATCCAGCAGCGGATACGCATGCAGCCCGCACTGCTGCCCCAGATTGGCCAGCAGTGCGCGAAAACCGGCGTGCTCGATGCGGGCACCGCCGTAGAGGGAGTCCCAGGTGCGGGACTGGGCCTTGTGCAGCACATAGGCAAGCGGATGGGAAAAATCGTCCACCGCCAGCTCCAGCGCCACTTCCTTCCCCCTGACCCAGCCTTGGCACTCCAGCTGGCGGCCGCTCACATCCAGCATGCCGAGCAGCAGCCCCCTGGGCTGGAAGCTGGCATGGACGGTCGAGCTCCACCAGTGGCACAGGTGCGGCTCATCGCGCTGGGCGGTGAGGGCCAGGGCAAATGCGAGGGCTTGCTCCATACTCAAGCCCCCACCTCGGCCACGAACTGGTGATCGGCCACGGAAAAGTGGACGCGCTTGATGGGTTCACCGGCCGAGAGGCGCTGCAGCAGCTGCAGGGAGACTGGCGGCAGCAGGGCGCCGTCGATGACGGATTCGAGCATGCGGGCACCGTTCTCGCTGCGATTGGCCCGCAGCAGGATCTCCTCGGCCACCTCGTCGTCCAGCACCACCTCGGCGCCGAAGCGCTCCTTGAGCAGCTTGACCAGCCGGTTGAGCTTGCCGCCCACGATCTGCACCAGAGTATCGTGACCCAGCGGCAGATAGGGGATCACCTCCATGCGCGCCAGCAGCGCCGGCTTGAAGAAGGCGGCGAGCTCCGGATAGAGGGCATCCAGCAGCACGTCCGGCTGCTCGGCATGATCGACGATGGTCTGAAAGCCGAGGTTGGAGGTGAGGAAGAAGACCACGTTCTTGCAGTCGATGATGCGCCCTTCCCCGTCAGCCAGCTCGCCCTTGTCGAACGCCTGATAGAAGAGGTTGAGCACGTCCGGGTGGGCCTTCTCCACCTCGTCCAGCAGCACCACTGAGTAAGGCTTCTGCCGAATGGCCTCGGTCAGCACGCCCCCCTCACCGAAGCCGACATAGCCGGGTGGCGAGCCGATCAGGCGCGAGACGGTGTGCTTCTCCTGATACTCGGACATGTTGATGGTGGTCAGATACTGGCGGCCACCAAACATCAGCTCGGCAATCTGCAGCACGGTTTCGGTCTTGCCGACCCCGCTCGGCCCCACCAGCAGGAAGGCGCCGAGCGGGCGGCCGGGACGACGCAGGTCGGCGCGGGCGGTGAGCAGGTGCTTGTGCAGGTGGGCCACTGCCACATCCTGCCCCTTGATGAGCTCGCCGAGGTATTCCGGCAGGCGGGTCACCACGTCCAGCTCCCCTTGCGAGATGCGATTGAGGGGCACCCCGGTCCACTCGGCGATGACGGCGGCGATCTGGGTCTTGTCGACGTGAGCGGAGACCAGCACTTCTCCTTGCTGCAGCTCGGCCAGCTCGCGCTCGAGGGCGGCCAGCTGCTCGGCAGCGGCTTGCGGATCGAGCGGCGCATCGGCCAGATCCAGCGCCTCTCTGGCCAGCATCTCATCCTGCTGATCGGCCAGCAGCGCCGCGCGCAGCTCGACAATCTGGTGTACCAGCCCCTGCTGCTGCTGCCACCGGGCCTCCTGCTCGGCCAGTTCTTCACGGCAAGCCTGCTGGGCCGCCTGCAACTCGGCCAGGCGCTCTGCGTTGTCACCAAGACCTATCAGGCTCTGGCGTTCCAGTTGGCGGATCTCCAGCTCGCGCTGGCGCAGCGCGTTTTGCAGGTGGCTGACCGCGCGCGGCGGGGTGGTGAGGTTGATGGCCACCCGGGCACAGGCGGTATCGAGCACGTCGATCGCCTTGTCCGGCAGCTGACGGCCGGAGATGTAACGGGCGGAGAGCTGGGCGGCAGCCTGCAGCGCCTCCTCGTCGATCAGCACACCGTGGGCCTTCTCGTAGATGCTGCGCAGGCCGCGCAGGATCACGGTGGCTTCATCGGCATTGGGCTCACCGACCTTCACCAGCTGGAAGCGGCGCGACAGGGCCGCGTCTTTTTCCACGTATTTCTTGTACTCGCCCCAGGTGGTGGCGGCGATGGTGCGCAGCTCGCCCCGGGCCAGCGCCGGCTTGATGAGGTTGGAGACATCCAGCCCGCCGGCCTGGTTGCCGGCCCCGATCAGGGTATGCGCCTCGTCGATGAAGAGGATGACCGGCTGCACGGCGTCCTTGACCTCCTGCATCACCCCCTTGAAGCGTTTCTCGAACTCCCCCTTGACCGAGGCGCCGGCCTGCATGGCACCGAGATCCAGGGTCATCAGCTCGACCCCGCGCAGCTTCTCGGGCACCTGGCCCGCCACCATGCGCAGGGCCAGCCCCTCGATGAGGGCGCTCTTGCCGACACCGGCCTCACCCACCACGATGGGGTTGTTCTTGCGACGACGGGAGAGGATGTCGATCATCAGGTCGATCTCGTGATCCCGGCAGAGCACGGGATCCAGCGTCCCCTGGCGGGCCTGCTCGGTGACGTTGACGGTGAAGCGAGCCAGCAGGCTGGCATCGGCCGGCAGGGCGGCCTGGGTCGCAGTGCCACTGGCAGAGACAGTGACCTGGGTCTCGGCGGACTCCTTGACCCACTCGTCGAACTGCTGGCGCAACAGCTCACGATTGACGTTGGCAAGCAAACGGGTCACCGACCCCGGCAAATAGCGCTGGGGAGTCATCAAGAGCACCAGCAGCATGACGCCACTGCGCAACTGGGCGTGTTGCAGCTCGGCGGAGGCTAGCAGCCAGCTGTCTTGCAGCCACTCAACCAAGAGCGGTGAGAAGGAGGGGTATCCCTGACCATAACCGCTGTCGGCGTTCGAGGGTTGCAGCAGGGTCTTGAGTTCCTCTACCTCCACCCCGGCCACCTTCAGGATCTGGCGCACGTCGCTCAGCGGGGTCTCCAGCATCTTGAGCAGCAGGTGCTCGATACGGATCTCGGCGCCCTGGTGATTGACGCAGAGGGCCGCAGCCTCCTCCAGCATGTGACGGCAGATGGGGTTGAGTCTTTCCACCAGTACCGGTAGCTCTATACGAATCAAGGCGTGCTCTCCTTAAGTAAGTATTTATTTTAATAATTCGCCCAGTTGACGCAGCACGTCCTGGGTCTGGTTATTGAGTTGGTGGTGATAGAGGCCAAAGATCAGCGCCAGGATCAGCGCGCCACCCATGAACAGGCTGCGCAGGGATACTTGCTTGCGCAGCTGATAGCGGGAGGCCTGCTGCCCCAGATCGAGGTGAAACACGCTGGGCGCCTCGCCGCCGGCCTCGGGGGCCAACTGCTTGTGCAGCTGGCGCACGATGCGCTCGAACTCCCCTTGTCCCTTGCTCATCACCTTGTAACGTCCCTCGAAACCGAGGCACAGACAGAGGTAGATGAACTCCAGAATGTCGCGATAACGCACCGGGTCTTCCTGCAGGCGAGCCAGCAGCACGAACACCTTCTCACCACCCCAGGTCTCGTTGTGAAAGCGGGTCAGCAAGGAGTGCTCGGACCATTCGCTTTGACTGCCCCAGTCGCGGCCCATCACGGCCTCGTCAATGAAGGTGCAGAGGATGTAGCGAAACGACAGCACCACCCCGTTCTCGTAGCCCTGGGCCATCAGCTCCTGTTCGATGGCCTGGATCTCGGTCACCACCCGCTGGTAGAGCTCGGGCACCCGGTCGTAGCGCGACAGCAGGCGCACCCGCTGCACCAGCCCCAGCAAGGGGGTCACCGCATCGATCATCGGGTTGATGCTCTGGCCGCGCAGGCGGAACCAGTAGTCCGAATCCATGTCCAGCTGCTCGGCATGATCGAACAGCAGGTCGCTGAGTTGCTCGTTCTTGATAATGTCCGTGGTCATCTCTGCTTATTCCTTGGTGCGATCACTGGCTGCGAATGGCCCAGAGCTGCATGTCGAGCTCGGGGAAGTCGCCGGCGATATGGAAGGCAAGGGTGTTGCCCACCGCCAGCATCTGCCAGGCCGGGCTCTGCCGGTCGAGCTGGAAGTAGCTGTAACCGGCGTGATAGGGCAGCTGGCGCGGCGCCACCGGCAGCGGCAGCAGCGGAATGCCGGGCAGCTGCAGGCTGATGAGCTCGCGGATCTTGTCGCTGGAGGCCACCTTGGTCTGCTGCAGCAACTGCTTGCGCAGCTGCTCCTGCGGCATGCGGGCACGCACCGCCAGCACGAAGTCGGCGCTGGTCATCAGCTCGCTCTCGTTGACCATGGCGACCATGATGCCGTACTGGTGCTTGCGCAGCTGGATGGAGACGGCGCGCGGCGACAGCACGGTGCTGAGCGCCTGGCGCAGGGCCAGCATCACCGGCTCGAAGCTCACCTGCTGATCGTCGTGGCGATAGGCGGGGAACTCGGGCGGCAGGCGGGATTCGTCGGTAAAGGTCATCAGCTCGCCGCACAGCTGCACCAACGATTCGTGCAACCGCTCGGGGTGCAGAGTGCCAAGGCGCGCCAGATGGGAGAGCTGGGGCTGGGCCCGGTTGAGCAGTTGCAGCATCATGAACTCGGCCACGTCGGCCACCCCCTGCTGACCCGGCGCGGCGATGCGCTGGGAGAGGCTGCGGGCCCGCTCGGCCACGAGGCCGGCCGACTCGCCGAGGAAGCGCTTGAGGGTCGGGATGGCGGAGACGCTGATGCTGCAGGGCATGAAGTTGGGATCCAGCACCAGACCGCCGTCCGGGCGCTTGTCCAGAATGCGGGCAATCGCCAAAGAGGCGTAGGCGCTGCGATCCTCGCGCTCCAGCATCAGCCGCAGGCTGACCCGCCCCACTTCGAGGGAGACCACGTCCCCCCCTTCACTGTGCAGATCGCGCACGTCGTGGCGATGGGCCTGCAACCGGGTGGCCACCTGGCCGCCCTGATTGACCTCGTTGACGCCGCTCACCGAGAGCGGCAGCGCCAGATAGACCTTCTGGTTGGCCACCGAGGCGTCGGTGACTTCCAGCGGGGTCGGCAGCACATCATCGTTCGGGATGTTGAACACTGTGCCATCCGGCAAGATGCCGGTGGCCCCCACCAGCGCGATGCGGCCAAAGCCCAGGTAGTCCTCGTTGATGGCGAGCGACTGCAAGCCATAGAAATAGTCGGACAGCGCGCTCAGGCGAGCGTGCAGCGCGTAATCCGAATGTCTTTGTTGTTGCTGGAAGTGCTGGGGCTTGATGAACAGCCCCTCACGCCAGATAACCCGATTTCGACTCGACATGGTTATTCTTCTTCTTTTTGCAGTTCCACTTCATCCAGGCGCAGGTGCACCAGGATTTGATAAGCCGTCCCCTTGCTCTTGATCTTGATGACCTTGCGCCACTCGGCGCTGTCGGGGTCGGCGTAGCGTGCGATCACCCCGATGTAGCGGGTCTTCTCGTCGAGCTTGATGGGGGGCAGGTATTTGAACTGGCCCGGCAGCAGGGTGTAGTCCTGATGATCCAGGTAGTTCTTGCCAAGGGCCTTCTCCACGTCCGCTGTCACCTGGTCGTAGTCGGTGGCGAGCAGCTTGGAATCCTCCGCCAGCAACACCACCTGAAACTCGATGGGCGCCGCCTCCCCGCTCTCGTTGGGGTTGACGTCAGGCTCCGCCAGCAGGCTCAGCCCCAGGGTCGTCGGTTGACTGTCATTGCTGCCCACCTGAATATCCGGGTTCATGGCCACGTCGGCCATCTTGCCCATGGTGGTACAACCTGCCAGGGCCAGCAGCGCGACGCCCAGCATCAGCGCACGTATCATCAAATCAGTCCCTGTTGCTGACGCACGGCCTGGTCATAGGCCTGGGCATACACCTGGTGGAACAGCTTGTCGAACCCCTGCTGACGGGCGGAGGTGAGCTCGCGGTAGTAGTGCTGGTACATGTCCCAGGCCCAGCCTTCGTCGGCCGTGCCCGGTGCACCGCTGCGGCGGTATTGCTCGAAACGCCCCAGCAGCGCCTGCGGCGAGAAGGCCTGCAGGATGCTGTCGAGCGCCGCGCCGATGGCCTGCTGGTTCGCCACGTGGTGAATGCGCACATTGTGCAGGCTCTCGGCCACCGCCGCCGGTGCACTCAGGTGGACCGGGCTCTTCTGCTCGGCAAACAGCACCGCCAGGGTCTCGTCATAGTCGAGGCCCAGGCGCAGCGGGTTGTCCTCGATGGGACGCAGGTGCTTGTCCGCCAGCGCCGCCTGCTCGTTTTGCAGCTGCAGCAGCCCCTCCACCATGGCTCGCACCGTCTTGCCCATCTCTTCGAGCATGTCGTGGGCCTGCTGGGTGTCCTGCAGTTGCAAGGGTTGACCCAGGCCGCGCATCAGCGGGGTTAGGGCCACGTGGTCGACGCCGTCCAGCGACAGCTGATAATCGGGATGGTTCTCGATGGCGGGCATATCCAGAAATTCTTGGTTCATGGTGTTCTCGACAGCAGAAAAAGGGGCAAGAGGGGGAACGTCCACATCCGGTTGTGAACGCAGTGAGGCCTGCAGGCGACCGTCCGCCAGCGGGCCATCTATCAACGGATTGGGCGCCCTGCGCTCCTGCTGCAATGCCAGCAAGGGATCGGCCGCCAGGGTGCGCGGATCGTCAGCCGGTACGACGGGCTCATCGCTGGTCAGCCACTCGTCGAGCTGCTCGGTGGGGCGATTGCCCAGCACCTGTTGCAGGCTCTGCTCGGGGGTGATGGCCCCCAGATAGGCACGCAGCCGGAACGGGCCGACCACGAGCTCGTCCCCCTGCTCCAGATGCACCTTGCGGGCCCGCCCGATGGGTGACGTGGCGCCATTGATATAGGTCTGGCCGCTCAGATCGCACAGGCAGAAGCGACCGTCGTTGAGCTCGATGCGGGCGTGGGCGGGCATGACGGCCCCCAGCCTGTCGCGCAGTTGCCAATCATCCTGCTCGGAGGCCCCCAGGGTCCCCCCCATCTCGTCGAAGCGGTACTGCACCTGCTGGCTGCCGTCGAGCTGTTCGCTGTTGAGCACCACCAGGGAAAGTTGCTGGTTAAAATCGTCCACAGTTACTCCTGCACTGATCTCTGTACTTAAATGTTCTGCGCAGCTTATTTCTGCACTTATTCCTGCACTTATTCCTGCACACAAATGGTCACGAACGGATCACTCGGCGGCTGGCCGAGAAAGGTACTCCACCCCAGGCGGGCACTCTGCTCCTCACCGAGCCTCAGTCCCCTCGCCTGCTCCTGGCCGAACCCCAGGCGCAGATCCCAGGCCAGCTGATCGCGCAGGATGAAGGAGACAAAGGTCACCAGGGCGTGAAAGTGCTCCCCGTTCGGCAGAAACCCGAGAAACTGGCCAAAGCTCAGGTTGTTGATCTTCAACAAGAACTTGCCGGCACAGTCGTTCACCTTGTCGCCGATGACAAAATCACTCCCCAAAGTGGCGCAGGCGCCGCCGAGGCGATTTTGCTGATCCTGATGAACAGGCACCTTGCGCCACTGCCAGGCGCTCACCTCCACGTCCACCAGATCGAAACAGTGCGCCACCAGACCCGCTACCACCTCGGGGGAGCGACTGGGGCTGGCCAGCATGCCCGCATAAGAGAGCATCTTGGCGCGGTTGACCGGCAGGCTCTGGCAGACAGCCTCGTTGCCCAGCCCCACCAGGGCGAACATCAGGCGGGAAAATCCATCCTCGCCGTTGTCCTGAAAACGGACGTGATAGCGATACTTGCGCCAGATCCTGTGCAGCAGCGTCAGCAGACGGTGATGAAAGAAGTCCAGAAACAGACCCAGCTTCGGCTCCCCCTGCGCGTACTCCCACGCCAGCGAGTCCAGGTAATAGCCGGGCATGGGAGACTGGCTGCCATGCAGGCCGAGGAAGGCCACCTCCAGCTCGTGGCGCCCCTTGCCATCTCTACCTATCTGCAACACGTCGCTGGTGGGAAAGCCCAGAGAGGCGGTCGCCTTGAAGCGGATGTTCTCGTCACTCGGCAGATGGTCGAGGCCGCGCTCCTGATCGGCACCGTCCAGCCGGTTGAGCAGCTCAACCAGCTGGAAGAAGTTGAAGCGAGGCGCGTCCCTGGCGGACGTCACATCAGGGAGTGCTGACCGATCTGGACTGGCCATTGATAGCGCTCCTTGTTGTCGAGATTGACCACCTCAAGCAGGTGGAAGGCGTTGACGCTGGCGTACAGCGAGAAGAAGTGCGCCAGCACTGTGCTGAACAGGTAGAGCTCCCCTTCACTGCCAAAAGCGGACTGACGGATGGAGAGCACCGATTTGAGCCCCCGCACTGGCATGCCGCGCACCAGCCGATCCACCGGCTTGGTCTCTATCTCCTCGATCCCCGCCAGTCGCTTGCGCGAGGCCTGCTCGGCCTGTTTGTCGTGCAGCGCCGGAAAATCGTAGGTGCGCAGCACCTGCACCAGGGCATCGCGGCGCAGCAGGGAGACATAGTTGAGCGACAGGTTGGAAATCAGCGTCCAGTGCAGACTGCCGTCCAGCGCCGGGCGCAGCGGCCGGGTCGGCCGGATCAGGTTGCGGAAGGTGGCAAACGAGGGCGAGCTGCCGGTCGGTACGCAGACACTGCCCACCTTGAGGCGTGCGGCGCGCGAGCGGTTGGTGCAGGTGAGCGTCACCGAGATGGATTCATCCAGTTCGACCGTGGTGGTTTCATCCCCGCGCACGAACGAGAGGCTGTGCTCGAAACCATCCCCGCTCACCGCCTCCTTGACCCGCACCCGGTAGTAGAGCGCCAGCCGCTGTTTGGCTCGTTCAATCTGGTGCTGAAAGCTCTCGAACGGCTGATAGATGCGCGGTGTGCCGCGCGAGCGACCGAGGTTCCCCTCGACCCAGCCTTCCACCTGATCCACCGAGAAGATCTCGAAGCTGTCGGCATGGCGATAGCTCGCCTTGAGGGGATACTCCGCCTGACGACCGTTGAGATTGACCGGCTCGCTGTCGTGCTGGAACAGGTTGATGGCCGGCACACAGTTGAGCATGAAGGAGTCGGGACGGATCTTGAGCTCCGCCGGCAGCGGTCGGTCGAAGCAGAAGTGCACCTTGAATTCGCTCACCGGCAACGGCTGTTTGGGCCACTCGCCACCGGAGAGTTCGAAGAAGAGGAAGCTTTCCGGGAAGCAGAAATACTCCTGCAAGATCCGGTAACCGGAATAGACGTTGTTCGGATAGGGCAAGAGTGCGTCATCGCGCTCGAAGCCGACCGATTTGAGGGCCTTGGCCTCCTGGCGAAAGCGCTTGCCATCTATCTCCAGCTCGATATGAGAGAGCTGGTTGGAGAGCCAGAAGTAGAGTTCATAGGCGGTATAGCTGTCGCCACCGAGGAAGAAGCGCAGCTTGTCCAGCTGCAGTTCGTTTAGCGGCAGGGGGGCATGCAGGGCGATATCCAGCGAGATGGTGGAGAGATCGTTGCCGCTCTGGGCAGCGATATGACGGATATCTGCCGGATAGACCCAGGTATCGTGACAGGTCTGGAAATGACAGGTCACCTCGTCCATGGGCAGGCTGTCGAGCTGGCAGCCCTGCCTGACCAGCGCCGGCTGGGCGATGGCGCCCGGAATGACCGAAAACTGCATGATGGTCATGCTGGGCACGGGACGCAGGTAGTTGGGCCAGAGCATGTTGAGCAGACCGTGGGTCAGCTCGGGGAACTCATCCTCGATCTTGGCGCGCAGGTTGCTCGTGAGAAACGCAAAGCCTTCCAGCAGGCGTTCCACGTCCGGGTCGGTATTCTGCTCCGACAGAAAGCGGGTGAGCTCGGGATGCGCATCGGCAAATTCGCGCCCTTGCAGGCGCAAAAAGGCCAGTTCATCCCTGAAGTAATGTTCCAGCGACATTGATCAGACCATGCGGTAGTGACGGTGACTGTCCATATGGACGTTGAACGAGGTAACTTGCTCGATATGCTCCAGCCGCACGTGGGCCGTCACCTGAAACGACATCTCAAGCGGACTCGCCTGATGGTCGGGTGAACGAACATCCACATGCACGATCCGTGGTTCATAACGACGGATGCATTGCCGGATCGCCTCCCGGATCCGTCCCTTGATATCCGCACTGCCCTGAGTGGCGTCATTGAGATCAATGACTCCCAGATCGGGTGCACTGCGGCAATTGCCGGGACGGGTGTTGAGAACCTGCTCGAGCTGCCGTTTGACAGATGCGATCAGTTCTTCAGACTCCGAGCGGGGAGAGGAGCCAAGCCCCTCCCCCCTGATACGATCAAACAGGCTGGCCGCATTTCCTCTATCCCAGGAAGAGAGATGCGGCATCGGGCCTTATTCCTTGTCCAGACGACCTACCAGAGAGAGCTCGAAGCTCGCCCCCATGTACTTGAAGTGCGGACGCACGGCCATGGCGACCTGATACCAGCCCGGCTCCCCCTCCACATCCAGCACCTTGATCTGGGCTGCACGCAGCGGACGGCGGCTGCGGACCTCTGCCGGCGGGTTTTCCTGGTCTGCGACAAACTGCCGGATCCAGCTGTTCAGCTCACGCTCCAGATCCTGACGCTCTTTCCAAGAGCCGATCTGCTCGCGCTGCAGCACTTTGATGTAGTGCGCCAGGCGGTTGATGATGAACATGTAGGGCAGCTGGGTACCCAGCTTGTAGTTGGTCTCGGCCTCCCGGCCTTCCTTGGTGTTCGGGAACACCTTGGGTTTTTGTACCGAGTTGGCGGAGAAGAAGGCGGCGTTGTCGCTGTCCTTGCGCATGGTCAGAGTGATGAAACCCTCTTCCGAGAGCTCGTACTCGCGACGGTCGGTGATCAGCACCTCGGTCGGGATCTTCGCCTGCAACTGACCCATGGCTTCATAGACATGCACCGGCAGATCGTGGATGGCACCGCCGCTTTGCGGGCCGATGATGTTCGGGCACCAGCGATACTTGGCGAAGCTGTCGGTCAGGGAGGTACCCATCAGATAGGCGGTATTGCCCCACAGGTAGTGGTCATGATCCGAGCTGATGTCTTCTTGATAGTTGAAACCCTTGATGGGATTTTCGGTCGGATCGTAGGGCAGACGGGCCAGGAAACGCGGTGCGGTCAGCCCCAGATAGCGGGCATCTTCCGATTCACGCAGCAAGCGCCACTTGGTGTAGGACGGGCCTTCGAACACCGACTTGAGATCCTTGATGGACGGCAGGTCGGTAAAACTGTCTACGCCGAAGAAGGCCGGTGCGACTGAGGAGATGAAAGGCGCGTGGGCCATGGCCCCCACCGCACTGACATACTGCATCAGCTTGATGTCAGGTGCGCTGTGGGTGAAGGCATAGTCGCCGATCACAGCCCCCACCGGTTGGCCACCAAACTGACCATAACCGCTGGAATAGACATGTTTGTAGAGGCCGGACTGAGTGATTTCGGGTGAAAACTCGAAATCCTCCAGCAGCTCTTCCTTGGTGGCATGGAGCACCTGGATCTTGATGTTCTCGCGAAAATCGGTGCGATCCACCAACAGTTTGAGGGAGCGCCACGAAGACTCCATCTCCTGCAGTTCCTTGGCGTGCAGGATGACGTCCATCTGCTTGCTGAGCTTCTTGTCGAGCTCGACAATCATGCTGTCCACCAGCGCCTTGTTGACCGGATCGCTGGTGGCACCGCTGTCCAGAATGTTGGCGATCAGGGCAGCAACGCCCTGCTTGGCGACGCTGTAGCCCTCGTCCACCGGAGTGATACGAGCCTGCGCCATGATTTCGTCCAGCAGGGACGAGGAGGCGGCACTCGCCCCCGCTTGAACCTGTTCTTCGACCAGAGACATATTTTTTCCTTATCAGTCAGTCAATTAATCTGCGGTCACTGCGCAGGCTTAATCAGATCCAGCTCCTTGAGCAGTTGCTCGCGAGCCTCGTCACTGGACAGCAGATCCTGCAAACGATTACGGAAGGACGGGATATTGCCAAGCGGTCCTTTCAGGGCAACCAGGGCCTCACGCAGTTCCAACAGTTTGCGCAGCTCGGGCACTTGCTGGGCCACGCTGTCGGGGGTGAAGTCTTCCAGAGACTGGATCTTGATCGACACAGGCAACTCGTCCTGGCTGTTTTCTTCCAAGCGGTTGGGAACGGAAAACGTCAGTTCCAGTGCAGATTCTTTCATGACAGAGGAAAAATTATTCTTGTCGATGGAGACGGTTTGACGCTCCTCAATGGGGGTCTCTTCCATACGTCCTTTCATATTGCCAACCACCATCATGGTCAACGGAAGCTCTATTTCCGCCTGTTGACCACCGGTTGCCGGCACATATTTGATATTGATACGCTCTTTGGGCGCAACAGTAGCGCCATCAATTCCTTTTCCCATGCTCTAAATACCAAGTTAAGGATCCATGAAGACCCCAAAGCTTATAGCCAATGCCTATGTCAGCAACTGTAAAAAATGACAGTTGACGGGATCGGCAGGGATCCTGACAAAAAACATCAACCGACGATGTATTCTCGATATATGGCAAGGCGAAGCTTGGCAATCGAAAATACAGTATGCATCTTGCTACTTAATACAACCAGATAACGTCTCCACTCTTTGTTAGAGATCATGTTGGCTAGAGAGCCATTTGCGACGAATGGTATATTTGCAAATATAACAGAGTCAACAAAAAATTATTTAAGATGAATAATAAAAACAAATACAAATAATAAAAACCAATAAAAACAATTACTTACAGTTACACCACGCTTTGCGTCACGTTGTAAAAAAACAAGGGCACATCAGAAAAAACAATTATTTACGTAGGATAAATCCGATATTAACCCATGTTGACGAGTGAACTTCACACCATGAGAAAGGTCTATCAACAACCTATTTCAAGGCAGATTCTGTAACAGAAAATGTCTGTTGAGATATAAGAAAACCGCCATAATGGGATTTCATGACGGCTTCATGACTGATTAATGACAAGAGAACCGGAAGAATAGGGGAAAGATGCCGCTCATTCACTTTGAATATGTGGTACCACAGCCACATTCATGACGCTAAATGTCGTTGTGTGGCTGCACCAACCGACTGTTTTTTTCCAGTGTCACAAACCAGTGCTGCGCCAGTTTCTGTCCAGCGCCCTTTTCTTGTTCTGTCATGCCTTTTTCCAGCTCATGACTGGCAGCCGTCGCATCAGTATTGCCATCCGTGGCCGCCAGCAAATACCATGCATAGGCATGCAATCTATTGCGAGGCGCCCCCCAGCCCTGCTCGCGCATGGTCCCCATACGATATTGTGCTTGACGGTGATTGGCGTTTGCCGCCAATCGGTACTGTTTCAATGCCTGGCTGTAGTCTGCCTCTCCGCCGAGCCCCAGTCGCAACATCTCACCATAGGCATAGCGGGCATCCACATTGCCCTGTCCAGCGGCCAGGGAAAGGCTATGGCGAGCCGCCTTCAGCTCTCCCCTCTCCTGCTGCAAGGCTGCCAGCTCAAGTTGAGCCTGACTCACACCACCAGCAGCGGCCAGGGTCAGCCAATGTTCACGTGCAACCGTGTCCGTCTGCTGCAGGCTCAACTGATATTCGGCCTCATGGAAGCCCTGGCCTGCGGCCATCTCCAGCCAGTACCGGCCCAGCGCAAGATCTTGTGGTACCTGTTTATCCGCCAGGTAGGTTTGTCCCAACCATAACTGAGCTGATGGCGAGCCCGCGTTGGCGGCACGCTGATAAAGGGGAAACGCCTCTGTCGTATTTGCTTGACGGGCCAGAGCCAACAAGGCATCCGGCTGCTGTTGGGCGGCTGCTTTTTCGTACCAACGCAGGGCAAGGTCGGGGCGCTTGCTCACCCCTCTCCCCTGCCCATAGCGCAGGCCGAGCTGATATTGGGCGTCACGATTCCCCTGCTCGGCGGCCTTTTCCAGCCATTGAACCGCATCTGCATCGGCGCCGGGCTGGCTGGCATACCACTCCCCCAAGATAAACTGAGCGCCAGCATGATCACGCTTGGCCGCCTGCTCGAACCAGTCGAGACACTCACTTACCAGCTTGCCTTTGTGCTGCTGGCGACACTCCATCCCCAACTGATAACTGGCTTCACGGTTGCCCAGCTTGGCCGAGCGCTGCCACCAGCTCTCGGCCAATTGAGGATTCTTCGGCTCACCCAGGCCCACCCGATACCAGCTTCCTACCTGCAGAGCCGCTTTTCCCCGAATATCGGCATCCGCAGCCAAAGGCCCTGTTTGATCCGCGGCCTGCTTCATCCAGTGCATCGCCTCGGGATAATCGGGCTTGGCGGCCAGGCGATGGGCCAGTTCATATTGCGCCTTGCCCTGACCCTGCTGGGCGGCTTGAGTCAGTTCGGATTCGGTTTGTGACGTCGTTGTGGTACAAGCGGCGAGCCAATGGCTCGCCAGTACCAACCATAATGTGCGGTATGTCATCGTTTGTATCTGCAAATAATGAAGATGGAAGGGTGGTTGTATACATAATGCTTTCTTACAACCAGATAGATTTTCTATTGCTTATCAACTTTTAAATAGACCTTATTCTGGACATTCCCATGGCGCCCAATAATCTTATTGCTCGTTCACATGATCCAGCTTGACCAGAGCCAAACCCAGCTTGCGCCCCTCGTTTAACAGTTTATAGAGAACATCCGTTCGACAAATAAACCCTGTATATTGATCTGCATCTATATCCCAAAGCACGACTTCATATCCTCGCGCTTGCAGCCATAAGTCATAAAGCACCAATATGCGCCAAACCGATGTATCCTCACCCGGCTCGGAGAAAATAAAATGTTCCTTGATGCCGTGAATATCCACCAATGCGTTGCCCTGCAACTCAACTTCCTCGACGTCTCGCCAGTCAATATTGAGACACACCCAATGTTCATCAGAGTTGAATTCAACAAGTGTTGACACAATGCCGCCCTGTAGCTCATCGGCATGGGTATTCATCAGCGCGTTCAATCTGCCGGTTCTGATCTCTTCAGGCAGAGGGGATAGTAAAATTGATAGAAGCCATTTCTTTCTTCGTCTTTCGACATAGACCATGGGAATCAACAGGGGTGACAAGATGATGACGGAGAGGAGCAGAAATAGTTTTTTTATCGCCTTCACTTTTCTTTCTCGATTTTTTTCATACAGAGCCAAGGGTGCCAAGCAATACCGCCGCAGCATCAAAACGATGCTCGGTTCGCGATGTATCGATCACGCAGGCAATGCATGATCGATACACTGCGGACTACTCCTGTACCCAAAACAACATGTCATCCTTGTTTACATGGGTTTGGGAAGGTAAGCGCTGCCCTTTGTGAAGCTGCCACTGCTCATCGGTCAGGTTGCAGCGCCAGTTGCCATCCTGCTCCACCACTGAACCCGGCATGGCAATAGGATGTTGGGCTACTCGCAATGCCTGCCATTTCTCTGCAATACCATTGGCTCTGGCATAATCGACCAGATCCTTGGGGTAATAACGCATGTCTCGATAGCTACTGTCGTCCAGCTCATAAAGCAGGGTGACCAGCGCCGCTTCAAAAGCCCAATAGCCAAAGTAGATGGCATGCTTTGCCTTGTGCCTGTCGTGCCAATAGCACTCTTTACACCCCTTGTACCATCCTTTGAGATATTGTTTGATGCTCGCCTGACGCTCAACCTTGGTGGGATTCACACCATCTCCCTTGATGGCATCGAATAGGGGGCGATACACCTCGGGAATATAGGATTCTGGACCTCGAGGGAAGCCAGGATAACCCAAGCGGGCCAACAGTATGCTCCA
This sequence comes from Aeromonas sp. sif0611, assembly GCF_019218845.1. Classification (NCBI taxonomy): domain Bacteria; kingdom Pseudomonadati; phylum Pseudomonadota; class Gammaproteobacteria; order Aeromonadales; family Aeromonadaceae; genus Aeromonas; species Aeromonas sp. sif0611. The sequence goes on from NZ_JAHUWU010000001.1 coordinate 535,474, forward strand.
CAGCGGGTCGTCGTCCCCTTCCGGATTCTTACTGATATAACGCACCAACTCGGGCAACATCTCATCCTGGCCATAGAGGACGCTTAATGAGAACATCCAGAGCAGATATTGATAGGCATCTTGCTCCCAGTAATAAAACTGTTCATCTTGAAACTCTTTTTTATGGCGTAAAAACTCTTTAGTGACGATGCCTAGCTGAGCAATAACCTCTTCATGAGAAACCCCGCCAGAATAAAGCAAGATCAGATGTTCAAGATTATCCATAAACATGCCAGCACTGGCACCAGAGCGAGTAGGCAATCCTGCTGGGTCACTCCAGCGTTCATGGTGAGGATCATTTATCCAACTCCACCACTCCTGGTCAAAATAGAGCGATTCTTTGTAGTCTTCTAGCTGAACCAAGAAGAAATCCTCAGATAATAGTGGATCTCGACGCTGCTCAATAAACGAACTCATTCTCTACTCCTACTTGACCGGGATAGTACCGATAGCATCGGCATTCTTATTCAACTTGGTGATCTGAATCACCTCACCAGACTCATCGACGATCATCAACCAAGATTCATATTTTTGTTTTCTGATATCCGCCAATAGCTTTTTATCTGCTATTTCATCCGGTAATCGCCTTTCTATCCACAAATTGCTCATCTGCTTGCCCGACCCCTTGGTCATCGACAACAACTGGGTGCTCTTGGTGCCATCCTCGTCAATATACTCCCCCCCTGCCGTCCGAAACTTGGTCTCGGTCACCACGTAGGGAGGCGGAGGATTGGTGTTCTTGTAGATACCATCGATGCCCCGCCCTCTGGGTTTGTCATTCAGGCTACGTACCCGGCGATGTTCTGGCAACAGGTTCTCGAACTTGTGATTTGCCATCCAGTTGTCGCTGATGATCTCACCATAAATCCCTTTCTTCGAGCGGCTCAGGATCTTGAGGTCCACTTTGACCACATCGTCCGGCAGCGGGTGGATAACGGTACCACCGGGCACGGCCTTGTAACCGGGGGCATGCTTGACAGCCTCTTTCTCCAATCCCGCGGCTATCTCATCGAGGGATTTGAGCACGGGCCCCATGGCGACAGGCAGCATCTGACCCGCCTGTGACTGCATCTGCAACACCAGACGCTGGGATTGCTCAAGCCAGATCCTGACTGAAGCAGGAGCCAACCCCTTTATCTTGCCGATCAAACTGGTCAGCGACTTGACGGCATCGTTCAGATAACCCAGCAGCACGCTGACCGCAATCTGTCCTCTCAACCCACGGATCTGGCCAGCAAATTCTTTCAGCACCTTGTCGAGGCGCGTGATACCCAGCACTTTCTTGACCTTGGGATCACTGAGAAACGTCAGCACGGGCGCCATTGCGGGTCTGATCGCCTTGCTGGCATCCCCACCCGCCTTGCGGACAAACAGGAAGATGATCTTCAACACCCCCTTGAGGGCTGAGCCCAGCGACGGGATCAGGCCAATCAGAGTAAAGCTCAGAAAAACCCACTTATCCGGCTGCTTGGGATCACGGGAAATATCCCGGGCATTGGCAATCAGATCGCGACAATCCAGCACCTGATCGACCACGGGAATGAGGCCCAGTACCGCATTGGCAGCGATTTGTCCTGCACTTTGATTGGGGTTGAAGTCACCCTGCAGGGCCTCCCAAATCCACTGCAGGCTGGAAGCAACCCCCTTTTTTACCGCCTCTGCACTTTGTTTGACATAGGCCGCGCCACCAGACACCGCCTGATCTAGGTGGTCATAGAGCTGTTCAAACAGATCGTTACCGAACATATCAGCCCTCGTCGCTCAGACTGTCGAGATGGCCGGTGAGGGCCGAGATGGATTCACGGGGCAGATCGGCAAAAGTGTCCTGCAGGTCATAGGTCACTGAGGCGGTGCCAGCCGGCACATCCTCGAGCAGCGCCATGCCCTCACCATCCAGCGTGCCTTCCCGCACCGAACCATCGCTCAATATGGCCTTGTAGGGGGTGCCCGCCAGCGGCATCAGCTCGGAGTCGAGGTGATAAAATTTCATCCAGCGTGTGTGAGGGCTGTCCAACATACCCTCGATGCTCTTGGGTACCTTGCCAGCCCAACCAGATCCAGAGCCTGCATTGCCACCCGAATTCATCTTGATGGTGGGGCCGACCAGGGTGACACCGCCGCCATCGACCTTGATAAAGCAGCCACCGACCTTGACGGTAATCTCAGAACCCGCTTCCAGCACCACCTTGGCACCGGCTTTTACGTGCACTTCCTGCCCCGCCTGGGTGAGCCAGCTCTGACCGAGTTTTTGATGCATGGAGGTATCCACGCTCAGCGAGTAGTCAGCCTTGATATGGTCCCGCTTCTCTCCTTCAACGGTCAGATGATCGTTGCCAAGACTGGGCGGGGCACCCTCCTTTCCCGGCACCTTTCTGATGCGAGTAACCCGCTCATTGTCGATGTCCCTATGCTCGTCATGTTTGATATGCCAGGCGGCATCGTTCTCTATCAGCACGTTCAGGTCTTTCTGACCGTGGATATAAATCTCTTCCTTGCCAGCCTGGTCTTCAAAGCGCAGCTCATTGAACCCCTCACCCTGGTGGGTTTCGGTGCGCAGCACGGTGCGGGTCTTGTTGGCCGGCAGCTCGTAGGGCGGCCGGTTGGTGGCATGATAGGTGCGGCCGGTGACGATGGGCTGGTCCGGGTCCCCCTCCAGGAATGAGACGATGACCTCGTGGCCGATGCGCGGGATGGCCATCATGCCGTATTGGCCGCCGGCCCATCCTTGAGAGACTCGCACCCAGCAGGAACTCTGATCGTTACTCGAGCCGTAGCGGTCCCACGGGAATTGCAGCTTCACCCGGCCGTGCTCGTCGCAGTAAATCTCCTCACCGTCGGGGCCCACCACCATGGCGATTTGCGGGCCATCCACCATCGGCTTGTGAGGGGCCTCCGGGCTGCCGATGCGCGCCCGCCAGGTGGTGCTCGCTTTCACCACCCCGAATTCGTTGTGGTAGACGGTCGGGCCGTTGCCCCCCTCCTCTTCCAGCGCCTGCGGCTGCAAGCCGGTGTGCTGGATGCGCACAATTTGCCAGTCGGTGTTGAGGCTGCCGTTGGGGTGTTCAGTGAGTGAAAACGTCTGGCCCGGCAGCAAGGCGGCGCAGTTGGACTTAGCCTGGCCCGCCACCGCGTCGTTGCGCAGCGCATCCAGCCGGTGCTGGGCAAACGCCTTGCCGCTCGGGTCCTGCTTGTAGCGGCCCGGATAGTCGAAGTGCTGATAGGTATCCCGTTGATGCTCTAGCTCACTGCCCTGCTTTTTGTGAGAGAGACCGTAAGCCGGGGTCTTGAAGCTGTAGTCTTTCAGCTCCACATCCGAGGGGCGCACGGCCTCGCGGTAGTGGAACTGCCGAACATAGGGGCCTTGCTCGAGGGAACGGTTGCCAAGGTTGAAGAAGAGCTCGGGGCCGGCAGTCAGGGCGGCAGCATCATCGGCAAACACAATGCGGTGCTTGCCCGCTTCAAACTCGTGGAAGTAGAACATCCCCTCCTCGGCGGCGAGCCGGTTCACGAAATCGAGGTCGGTTTCCCGGTACTGAACGCAGTATTCCCGCTTGGCATGCTCGTTTTTGAGCGCAAAGGCGTAATCGGTGATGCCGTGCTCTTGCAACAGGATGGAGAGGATTTCGTCGGGCTTTTGCGCCTGGAAGATGCGGGAGTTCTGGCGCAAAGAGAGTCGCCACAGGGCCGGCTGCACCAGCAGCTGATAGCGGGTGCGGCGAAAGCCGCTGTCCCCTTGCGCGAAGTCACTGACCACCCCGCACACCCGGCGCTGCAGCTCGCCGTTGTACCACACCAGCAGCTCGCACGGCTGGTCCAGCACGGCGCCAAAGTCGAGGTCGGGCTGAGCGCTTGCCAGCTCCAGGCGCAGGTTGAACGGCCGGTTCAGCGCTTCATCCAGTGCAAACTCGGCCACCACCAAGGTGCTCTCGGGCAGCGTCCCCACCTTGACGGTAAATTGTAAACCTGTGCTGTCTGCCATCGGTACGCCTCTGCTATCAGCCCAGCCCCGCAAGCCTGCCGGGCAACCTGAGGTGGATAAGAGATCCACCATGGCCGCCACTTTCTCGCCGCCATGGCTACCGCACGCCCATGAGGCGCGCGGTCGGATCGTCAGTCGTGATCTTTCTTGTGCTCGCTCACCAGGGCAAACAAGCAGGAGAAAAACGGACGGGCGTTATTGAGTGGACATCACAAGCAGGCCGGTATCCCGGCCTTCGAGATCACGCCAGATGGGCCTGGATGTATTGCGCCATCTGGAGACTGCGGGCATCACCACGACTTTGCAGATCGGCGATCACCTCCTGCTGGGTTCCGCGGTACACCAGGGATCCCCGAACCAGAGTTCTATGGTTGTGGCCAATGTCAGTGAAGGTAGCCCCCCCTCTGTGCAGGTGAATGTGCGGTTCGTTGGTATCGGGATAGAAGGATTCTTTTGGCATGCAGCCTCCCTGTCTGATTCAGAAAAGGGAGCCCCCGGTCGAGCGCTCCCTCATGGCATCAAGCCTCGATCGGGGCACGCCAGTCGTCGGCACCCGAGGTACCGGCTACGGTGTGTTCCCAGTCAATCTTGCGATAGGCCAGGGAGACCTGGATCAGCTGAGTGAAATCGGCGTTGGCCGGATCCTGGCAGTGAGGCATCTGGCAGTCGATGTCGACGATGGTGGCATCGGTCAGCACGGTAGAGAAGAAGTGCTCCTGCTTGCCCTCCACCGAGGTGCGGTACCACTTCAAGGTCACTTTCGGCAGCATCTCGCCGGAGGCCAGGGAGTTGTACATCAGCGGCACGGCCTTGTTCAGGGCCACGGTGAACTTGAACGGCTTGTGGACACGCTGGCCGGCGGGCTGACCGGATTGCGGATCGGTCGGCACGGTAACGACGTGCTGGAACTCTTGGACCAGCATCTCGTCTTCGTGGCCCTGCACGAAGATGTTGCCGACGGAGTCGGAGGTGAAGGCACCGGCGGTGATGTTGCCCTGGGTTTTACCTTCGATGCTGATATAACATGGAGTTGGCATGAGTTTGCTCCTGATGGGTTGAACGGTAATGACACTCAACCGAAACCATTAGCAGTGACTATGCCAATTCATTATTTAGCTATAAAACAACAACTTGAACCTATTTTATGCCCAGTTGAGCATCAACACACCGCAACACCTTGCGCATAAAGAGTCTATTGCTGGCATTTATTGCAATGGCAGTACTTAACACCACATCTGAGGCAAAAAGTTGCCCACACCAGCATTTAATACCGCCATCAATGATGAATGCACGGCTCTTTTCAGGACTATCTCGCCAACAACAGCCCCTGCTTTCTCTGGCATGACACAGCCCTGAGGCAAGGGATTGTGCTGGCCATCATCGAGAACGCTGGAGAGCCCTCAAGAGTGAAATTGTCGTAGGTTGATCACGTCACCAGTCCATGGCAAACGCTATACCTATAGCCATGGGGCTTGCTCAAGGGTACTGAGATGGAACCCGCCATCGCGACAATGACTTTCCTCTGCCAATCCTTTTACATATGGGGTTTTCAGCCACCACAGAGGCTGAGTTCAGAGGACTCGTCATGGTGCACTCATGACACCAAGCTCCGATCCCGGCCCGCAGCGCCCTCGCCCTCCACTTTGGTGGCAAGGCGAGCCAGTACCGGCTGGATGGCGCTTTCATCGCACACCAAGGTGGTCCCATCATGTCGCATCACAGGCCTGTCACTTCGCCCGATCCCCTCACGCCTCCTCTGTCCGATCCAGGCAACTTCTCCCTGATCCTGGGAGGGCCGCTCTATCAGCTGTGGAGCCGGGCTCACCTTGGCGATATAGAGGTGCATATCAGGCGCAGGATCCTTATTCTCTGCGGGATCTGCTGGTTGCCCCTGTTGCTGCTGTGCGGCTGGGAAGGGAGCCTGCTTGAAGGGGTGGCCGTGCCCTTTCTGCTGGACATAGAAACCCATGTCCGCTTTCTCATCTGCGTCTCTTTGCTGGTGTTCGCCGAACTGATCGTCCATCAACGCATCCGGGGTATCGTCAGCCAGTTTGTCGAGCGAGGGTTGATCTCGCCGCTCTCCTTGCCACGTTTTCATGACGCCATCCGCAGTGCCATGAGCTGGCGAAACTCGATCCCCGCAGAGGTCGGGCTCATCCTGTGCGTCTTCTCGATGGGGTATTTTATCCGGACCAGCACCTTCACCCTGGAATCTTCAACCTGGTACGCCACCTTCAATGAGGGTCATGCGACCCTTACCCTGCCCGGCTTCTGGTTCTTCTGGGTGAGTAATCCCATTATCCAGTTCCTGCTCCTGCGCTGGCTCTACCGGCTTCTGATCTGGGCACGCTTCCTCTGGCAGGTTTCCCGGATCCCCCTCGCTCTCATGCCGACCCATCCCGATCGCAACTGCGGCCTAGGCTTTCTCGGGGGATCGGCCTACGCCTACTCACCGCTGCTGACCGCACTGGGTGCCCAGCTGGCCGGTTTTATCGCCAACCGGATCTTCTATGACGCCGCCGTGCTGACCGCCTACAAGCCGGAGATCATCCTGCTAGCCGGCTTTGGATTGCTGCTGGTGCTGGCGCCCCTGACGGTCTTCACCCCCCATATTCTGGCGGCCAAGCGTATGGGACTGCGGGAATACGGTGCCCTCGCCGCCGAATACAGCCGCAACTTCGAACACCGCTGGCTGCGCACGGCAGACCGGGACGGGGAATCCCTGCTCGGTGCCTCGGATATCCAGTCCCTCGCCGATTTCGGCAATGCCTATGCCGTCATCAAGGAGATCAGGCCCATGCCATTTAGCCGGGACATGTTCCTGCAACTGGTATTCGCGACTGTGGTGCCCTTCCTGCCCCTGCTCCTCACCCTGTTCTCCTTCGAAGCATTACTCGACAGACTGGTCGGGGTGATCTTCTGATAGGGCAGGGAGAGGCTCGGCGCAAGGCAGGGATAGGGCAATAGAAAAGTCCCGCCAGCACGCCGGTGGGGCTGGGGACAAACAGCTACCCCGGTTGATAAACCGGGTACAGTCCTCCGAAGGGGAGAGAGGATCGGGGAGATGACACGCCTGTGGGGCTTACGGCGTCGGAGCCGCCAAGTAACCTCATGCTCCTCAGGCAAGGATCGGCCACTCTTCGCAGCACTTGGGGAGATTAGGTTCCCAAAAGCAAAAAGCCCGACCATCAGGTCGGGCTTTCAAGTTGGCGGAGGGTCGGGATTGACTCGCGCCATTCCTGGCGCTCGCCCTGCGGCTGTCCAGGCAGGTTATCCTGCCCGCCTGTCGAACCAGGGCTCGAACCGAGCCGTCTGTCACCGGATAAAGCAAAAAACCGACCCTGAGGTCGGTTTTTCTAATTTGGCGGTGAGGGAGGGATTCGAACCCTCGATACGTTGCCGTATACACACTTTCCAGGCGTGCTCCTTCAGCCACTCGGACACCTCACCAAATTTTGGTCTGACGCTTAACGTGTTCAGCCAACACGGGTTCGTTGCGCTGCTGCGCCGGAACGGGGCGTAATGTAAGGGATAGGAGAGGACCGGTCAATCTCATTTTTCATCTTTTGCCATCGATTGCTCAATTTGCGAACCAAGTGACCAAAAAGATGCCGTTTCCTATCCCTTTACATCAATTTTCAACCGCTTCGTGCAAATGTTCCCCTCTGATAGCCTCCTCCAGCGAGCCGTAGAACTCCAGCTCACCCGGGACAGGACGCACCTTGGCCCGCGCCAGGGTCTTGAGGGGCTGGAACTGCAGCTCGGCCACCTTCAGCTGGACGCCCGACTTGGCCATGCGCCTGGTAAATTGCTGGAAGGCAGAGAGCCCGCCGGCGTCCAGGATGGAGACGGCCTCCATCTGCAGGATCAGCGCCTTGTGCTCACCCACCTGGGCCAGCAGTTCGTCGAAGACCCGCTCCGCCGCCGCAAAGAACAGGGGACCATTGATCTTGTAGAGCAGGGTCTGCGCCGGTACTTCGCTGGCATAGCGCCCGTGCTCCGCCAGATTGTGCAGCTTGGTCATCTTGGCGATCTCGCGCATGAACAGCAAGGACGCCAGGATCACCCCGAAGGTGATGGCGATGACCATGTCGAAGATGACGGTCAGCGACAGGCAGACCAGCAGCACCAGCACGTCCGAGCGGGGCGCCCGGCGCACCAGATCCACTACCTTGTGGGCCTCGCTCATGTTCCAGGCCACCAGCAGCAGCAGGGCGGCCATGGCGGAGAGCGGCAGCCAGGAGAGCCAGGGGGCCAGCACCAGGATGGCGGCCAGCACCACCAGCGCATGGACTATGCCGGAGATGGGCGAGGTGGCCCCCGCCCGCACGTTGGCGGCGGAGCGCGCGATGGCGGCCGTCGCCGTGATGCCGCCGAAGAAGGGGGCGAGGATGTTGCCTAGCCCCTGCCCCACCAGCTCGCCGTTGGAGCTGTGCTTGCGCCCCGTCATGCCATCCAGCACCACGGCGCAGAGCAGGGATTCGATGGCTCCCAGCATGGCCATGGAGAAGGCGGCGGGCAGCAGCCGCTCTATGGCGGCGAGGTTCCACTCCACCGGCGCACCATCCGGTCCCGGCAGGGCCCAGGGCATCACCAGGGTCGGGGCTATGGGGGGGATCCCCATGCCCTGGGTGCCATCGGCCAGGGTATAGCTGAATTTGCTGCCGATAGTGGCCACGTCCACCCCGAACTGGTGCAGACCGAAAGCCAGGCCGACACCCACCAGCACGGCCGGCAGGTGGCCTGGCACCGGCAGCCGCAATCGGGGCCAGAGCAGCAGCACCGCCAGGGTGGCCACCCCCACCAGGGTATCACCCCACTGCCAGCTTGGCAGGGCATGGGCCAGCGCCTGCACCTTGCCGACATAGGTTTCCGGCATCTCGGGAACGTGCAGGCCGAAGAAGTCCTTGATCTGCAAGGTGGCGATCACGATGGCGATCCCGCCCGTAAAGCCAAGCGTTACCGAGGGCGGAATGTATTCGATGAGGCGGCCGAGACGCGCCATCCCCATGGCCACCAGGAAGAAGCCGGAGATGAGGGTCGCCATCAAGAGGCCCCCCACCCCGAATTGCTGGGCCACCGGATAGAGGATCACCACGAAGGCGGCAGTGGGGCCAGAAATCGAGAAGCGCGACCCCCCCGTCACGGCGATGACGATGCCGGCGATGATGGCGGTGTAGAGGCCGTGCTGGGGCGGCACCCCGCTGGCGATGGCCAGCGCCATGGCCAGCGGAATCGCGATGATGCCGACCGTGATGCCGGCGATGAGGTCACGGCCGAAACGCGCCACGCTGTAGGGTTCGTCGATGCAGGATTGGCGCAATGCGATAGCCAGCTTCACGCCTTGTAAGGAAGCTTGATTGTGCATGTCTAGGGTAATACCAGAAGAGGGAGACAAAGGCCGGGGTGAACCGGCACCCGATCATCATCAAGGGCCGGCAGAGCTGTCGACGCGGCGATGGTATCCAGAGCAACCATACCTGAGCCGGCCCGATAATTCGATGGGCAGGATCAAGAAATGGCCATTACCCCGCATTATTGTCATCGATAGACCGCATATCGCCGATTTTAACCCCATCCCTCCAGATATCTTGTCATCGCCAATCTGCAGCGCGTCGATACCCGCTATCATCACAGATGCAACACCATCGACAGGCGGTACCTCACCGATTTTCTCGCCAATCACCATCAATGTCGGACCATCCATTGCCGCGCCCCAGCAAGGCAACCCGGGCGCCCCCTCTCACGGCCTGATCAACCGCAACCGCAACCGCAGGCAGAGGTATCTCAAGCTGCTGATTGTGCTGAAAATAGTCCACAGCGACCAAGTTTTGGGCAAACGGGCCAAAAAGCCCTTTTTCCGTAGAATGGCGGGTTGACACCCGTCCGGGGGATCATTAATATCCGCTGCGTCTCGACGAGACAGGCAATTCCTCCTTAGTTCAGTCGGTAGAACGGCGGACTGTTAATCCGTATGTCACTGGTTCAAGTCCAGTAGGAGGAGCCAATTCCCTCGTAGTTCAGTCGGTAGAACGGCGGACTGTTAATCCGTATGTCACAGGTTCAAGTCCTGTCGAGGGAGCCATCTTCTAAAGCCCAGTCTCAGGACTGGGCTTTTTCGTTTCTACTGCCCCAGCACGGGGCAAGGCGAAGCAGCGTGGCCTCCCCTCCTTGCCGGTCTCTCCTCATCGCGCCTGGAGGCACTGCCACAAGATGGCGCAGGGCTACCCTCTATGGGGTGCCAGTCTGGTGCGGCGCCCTTTGCCTCATGCTGACAGAATAATCATCCATATGATTTATCAGCAGAAAATTACTGATACCGGCCTTCATAGCGACTCAATTGACTGGCACACCCCTTGCAATTCCTGACGTCAGGGACGTCACAAGGAGTTGCCTATGCTACCCATCAAGCCGCCCGGACCCGGTTGTTACGACGAGATGTTGCTCGCCGACAACCAGTTTCGCGATCACTACCACGCCTACCTGGCGTGGCTGCAGCAGACCGACGAGAAGAGCGTAGAGCGCAAGCGTGAGGAGGCCGACCTGCTGTTTCACCGGGTCGGCATCACCTTCAACGTCTATGGGGATGGGGACGGCGCCGAGCGCCTCATCCCGTTCGACAGCATTCCCCGCATCATTCCCGCCCGGGAGTGGCAGCATCTGGACAAGGGGATCCGCCAGCGCGTCACCGCCCTCAACGCCTTCCTGCACGACATCTATCACGATCAGCGCATCCTGAAGGCGGGGGTGATCCCGGCCGCCCAGATCCTCACCAATGCCCAGTACCAGCCCTGCATGCAGGGGGTCGACCTGCACCGCAATACCTATGTCCACATCACAGGGGTCGACATCATTCGCAACAGCGACGGCGACTACTACGTGCTGGAGGACAATCTGCGCACGCCCTCCGGGGTCTCCTACATGCTGGAAAACCGCAAGATGATGATGCGCCTCTTCCCTGAGCTGTTTCACAACCAGCCCATCGCGCCGGTGGAGCGCTACCCGGCGCTCTTGTTGCAGACCCTGCGCGAGAGCAGCCCGGTGGACAACCCCTGCGTGGTGGTGATGACCCCGGGCCGCTTCAACAGCGCCTACTTCGAGCACAGCTTCCTCGCCCAGCAGATGGGGGTGGAGCTGGTGGAGAGCGCGGATCTGGTGGTCAAGGATGGTCAGGTGCTGATGCGCACCACCACTGGGCTGAAAAGGGTGGATGTCATCTATCGCCGCATCGACGACGACTACCTGGATCCCCTCGCCTTCAACCCGGACTCCCTCATCGGTGTGCCCGGCCTGCTCTCTGTCTATCGCGCCGGCGGCGTGGTGCTGGCCAATGCCATCGGCACCGGGGTGGCGGATGACAAGTCCATCTACCCCTATGTGCCGGAGATGATCCGCTTCTATCTGGGGGAGGAGCCCATCCTCAACAACGTCCCCACCTGGCAGTGCCGGGAACCCGATGCCCTGGCCTATGTGCTGGCGCACCTGGAGGAGCTGGTGGTCAAGGAGGTCCATGGCGCCGGCGGATACGGCATGCTGATCGGCCCCTGCGCCAGCCGCGAGGAGCTGGCCCGTTTTCGCGAGCTGCTCAAGGCCAGGCCCGACAACTACATCGCCCAACCGACGCTCTCCCTCTCCACCTGCCCCACCTTCGTCGAGGCGGGCATCGCCCCCCGCCACATAGACCTGCGTCCCTTCGTCCTCACCGGACAGGAGCTGCGCCTGGTGCCGGGCGGCCTGACCCGGGTCGCCCTCACCGAAGGCTCCCTGGTGGTCAACTCCTCCCAGGGCGGCGGCACCAAGGACACCTGGGTCATGGAGGGCAACCCATGCTGAGCCGTACCGCAAGTGAACTCTACTGGATGTCCCGCCATCTGGAGCGGGCGGAGAACACGGCCCGCATGCTGGACGTCACCCAGACCATGTCGCTGATGCCCTCCATCGACGCCGATCACAGCGAGCTGGTGGCCCCCCTCACCATCAGCGGCACCCACGAGCCCTTCCTGGCCCGCTACGGCCAGGTGAACATGGAGAACCTGCTGCAATTTTTCTGCTTCGACGAGGAGAACCCGGTCAGCATCTTCAGTTGTCTGCGCATGGCCAGGGACAACGCCCACGGGGTGCGGGGCAAGATCCCGGGTGAGGTGTGGGAGAGCATCAACGCCGCCTGGATAGAGATCCGCCGGCGCCGCAAGGCGGGGCTCTCCAGCGGCCAGGCCCAGGAGTTCTTCGACTGGATCAAGGAGCGCTCCCACCAGTTCCGCGGCGCCACCTACGGCACCATGATGCGGGGGGACGTACTCTGGTTCCTGCGCCTTGGCACCTTCATCGAGCGGGCCGACAACACGGCGCGCATCCTCACCGTCAAGTACCAGGTAATCCGGGAAGATGAAGACAGCGTACGCGAGTTCTACCGCTGGAACGCCCTGCTGCGCTCGGTGGGGGCCTACGAGGCGCACCAGACCCTCTACAAGACGCTCTCCCACGCCTCCATCGCCGAGCTGCTGATCCTGCGCAACGAAGTGCCGCGCTCCCTGCGCGCCTGCCTCGACGAGATGGAGCTGATCCTGGCCCAGATCGAGGGCAACGCCGGGCAGACGCCCCGGCGTCTCACCACCATACTCAACGCCCATCTGACCTATGGCACCATCGACGATGTCTTTGCCCTCGGCATGCAGGCGTATCTGAGCAATTTCCTCGGCGACATCGGCGCCATCGGCCAGAGCATCCACGCCGCCTACCTGGAGGTATTATGAGACTCATCATCGATCACCAGACCCGCTACCACTATGCCGACGTGGTGCGCCGCAGCACCCAGTACCTGCGCCTGACCCCCCACAGCACCGCCCGCCAGCAGATCCTCTCCTGGCAGCTGGAGCTGCCCGGGGAGGCCACCTGCACCACGGACGGTTACGGCAACATACTGCACGTGCTGAGCCTGGAGTCCCCCCACGAGGGGATCCTGATCCGCGCCCGTGGCGAGGTGGAGATCTGCGACGACGCCCCGGAGGATGAGGAGCACTCTCCCATCTCCCCCCTGAGCTACCTGAGGCCCACCACCCTCACTAGCCCGACCCCGGCCCTGCGGGATCTTGCGAAGGATTGTCTGCCAGAAGAGCCCGCCCTGGCTGACTTGCAGAGCCTGATGGAGCGCATCCTGGTGCTGATGCCCTACCAGCCCGGCAGCACGGACGCCACCTTCAGTGCCGACGAGGCCCTCGCCTCGGGCAGTGGCGTCTGTCAGGACCACACCCATGTGTTCCTCACCTGCTGCCGCCATGCCGGTCTGCCAGCGCGGTACGTGAGCGGTTACCTCTACAGCCAGGACAGCAGCCACGTGGCGATGCACGCCTGGGCCGAGGTGTGGATCGAGGAACGCTGGCAAACCTTCGATGTGACCAACCTCACCTGCTCCGCCAACGAGCACCTCAAGCTTGCGGTCGGCATGGATTACCTGGATGCCTGTCCGGTGCGCGGGGTGCGCTACGGCGGCGGCTGTGAACAGTTGCAGAGCCAGGCACAGGTCACTCGCCTGGATGGGCAGCAGCAATGAAGGCCGGGAGAGTCTCATGACCTACTGCGTCGCCATGTGCCTGCAAGACGGCATGGTGTTTGCCTCCGACTCGCGCACCAATGCGGGGGTGGATCACATCGCCACCTTCCGCAAACTGCACCTCTTCAACCGGGAGGACAGGGTGCTGGTGCTGCAAAGCGCCGGCAATCTGGCCACTACCCAGAGCGTCATCAGCCTGCTGACGGAGGGGCAGGAGCTCCTTGCCCTCCCCAGCCTCTACGAGGTCGCGGCCCTCATCGGCCAGACCATACGCACCGTCATCAGCCGGGATGGGGGCCAGCAGCAGGGCCATGTCAACTTCGGCTGCAACATCCTACTGGGGGGCCAGATCCGGGGGGAGCGCCATCGCCTGTTCCACATCTATCCGGAGGGCAACTTCATCGAGGCAAGCGTCGACACCCCCTACTTCCAGATTGGTGAGAGCAAGTACGGCAAGCCCATAATCGACCGCATCATCCACCATGAGACGCCGCTTCAGACCGCCCTGCAGTGCGCCCTCATCTCCATCGACTCGACCCTGCGCAGCAACCTTTCGGTGGGCTTGCCCCTGGATGCCCTGGTCTATCCCGAGGGAAGCTTCTCGGCGGCACACCTGCACCGCATCACCGAACAGAACCCCCACTTCCTGGCGCTGCGAAAGGCCTGGGGAGAGGGGTTGCAGCAACTGTTCCAGGGTCTCCCCACCTTCCCCCTCTAAGCCAGGCGGGAGGCGCCAAGGCGCTTTCCCGCTCCTTTCTTTCCGGATATTCTGGCTGCCTTTCCTTTCGATGGAGTTTCCCATGCGCCGCTTCAACGTCATGCTCAACGGCAGCCGATTGATGATGTTTCCCTTCTATGTCTGCATCCTTATCTGTGTCGCCCTCTTGATGGTGAAGTTTGCCATGCAGCTCTATGTGCTGTGCCGCGACATCATCGACATCCACTATCTGGATCTCATCACCGGGGTGCTCACCCTGGTGGACTTCGTGCTGGTCGCACAGATGCTGATCCTGGTGGCCATCTGCGGCTACGTGCAGTTCATCAAGACCCCGGAGCAGCGGGCAGCCCTGGGGGACAACTGGCTCAGCAAGATCAACTTCGCCTCACTCAAACTCATCGTCATCAACTCTCTGGTGACCATCGCCGGCATCGAGGTGCTCAAGGCCTTCCTGGACGACGGTTCCGGCAACGAGACAGAGATGAAATGGTCGGTCATCGTGTTCCTCGCCTTCTCCACCGCGGCCCTCATCTACGCCATCACGGAACGGCTGGCAGACCACAAGTGACCCGTCCCTGATTTCATTCAGGATCTATTCATCAACGACCGAATTGATAACTCTTTTCATTACCCTTACTGCGTTATAAACTTGCTCCCCCCGGGCCGTACCGCCCGGGCGTTGGAGCAATCAATGACAAGCCTTTCCCTCTCACCCCGACAGTGCTGGCAGTGGCTGGCCTATCACCATCAGGCCGCCGAGGGCTCCCTCTACCTGATGTTTTTCTCCGGCCTGCTGCTGTGGGAGCCGCTGACCCCGGTCTGGTCCCTGGCACGCTGGAATCTGTTTCTCCATGTCATGCTCTCGCTCACCCTGTTTCCCTTGCTATTTGGTGCCTTCTGGCTCTCTCATCGCAGTCTGCTGAGCAAGAGCCGCAAGCCTTTCTTGCGCACCACCGGGCGCATCATCGAAGCCTTGCTGCTGGTCTGTCTGGCCAGCGGCCTGCTGCTGGTGCTACACGGCACCCCGGGGGATAGCCTCGGCAACCTTGCCAGCTGGGCCCACTGGCTGAGCGCGCTCGCGTTGACGCCCCTGGTGCTGCGCCACGCCTGGCGCTGGACCATCTTGACATGGCGCACCTGATCTTATGTTGAAGTTGTTGTTATCCCTGATGTTCGCCGCCCTGCTGCCGGGGACTGCCTCGGCCCAGGAGATGGGCACTGCCATGATCGCCTATGACGAGGGGAACGCCCCGCGCCTGGTCACCGCCAACCAGAGCGCCGGCTCGGTCACCCTGCTTGAACGAAAAATCGGCAAGCGACTCAACGAGGTGCAACTGGGGGGGGATCTGCGCCAGCTGGCCCGCGCAGACGACGGTACCCTGCTGGTCACCGATTACAGCGGCGATCGCCTGCTGCTGCTGGATGATGATCTCGATCTGGAGAAGGCGATCCCCACCGGCCATCGACCCTACGGCGTCATCTTCGACCCCAAGCGGCGCTGGTTCTGGGTCAGCCTGTTCGAATCGGGTCACCTGCAGGCCTATGACAGCTCAGGCAAGCTCCAGCTGGATGCAGAGACTGCCGAGACCCCGCGCGGGCTGGCATTGACCGACGACGATCGCCTGCTGCTCACCCACGCTATGACGGGCCAACTCGCCATCTATGATCTCGCCAAGCTTGGCAATAGCGCCAAGGGTGCCACCCTGCCCAAACCCAGCCTCATCACCCTGGCCGAGACCCACAGCGCCACACCAAGCGACTCCCAGGGCTTGCCGCGCCTGCTCGATGGCATCGCCCTCTCCCCCGATGGCAGCGAAGCCTGGCTGCCCCATGTGCTGTGGAGTTTCGACCACCCCTTCCAGTTTCAGAGCACCGTCTTCCCGGCGGTCTCCATCATCGATCTCGATGAGGAGAAAGAGCGGGTAGATGAAAGAAAGCAGCTCTTCTTGCAGATCAACCTGCCAAACGTCGGCAACCGCAGCCAGATCGTCTCCAACCCGTTCGCGGCGCGCTTCGCCGCCGATGGCAAGCGGGTCTATCTGACCCTGGCGGGCTCCGAGGACTTGCTGGTGTTCGACCTCTCGCGCAGCGGCAAGCAGAACAGCAACCGCCATCGCCGCAAGAAGTTCCAGGGGGGCGCCAAGGCGACCCAGCTGCTGCGCCACCTGCCGGGCCAGAATCCGCGGGACTTGTTTGTAGACGGCGACCATATCCTGGTGCACAACGCCATGGGGCAGGATCTCACCCGCCTCAGTACCGGCGGCAGCGGCCCCTTCGCCCGGGTGACAGTGGATGTGCCCCACTTCGCCAAACTGGTGGAGACGGATCCCCGCCCCGAGCCTCTCAAACGCGGCGAGCGGTTGTTCAACCTGGGTAATACCGCCGCCAACAGCCGCTTCCCCATGGCCGGGGACAACTGGATGAGCTGCAACTCCTGCCATCTGGACGGCTTCAACTTCACCAACCGCCACCTGATGGCGGCCCATCGCCAGAAGAGCGGCGACAACGCCATCAACGGCCACGCCAACCTCGCCAACATGGTGGCGGGGGACTTTGTCGGCGAATACCTGCGCATGACTCAGCAAACCCAGGGCGGCATGGGCCACGACACCCGAGATGGCGGGGCAATGGTGGATCCCGCCAAGCCCCAACCCGAGGTGAAGGCGATGATGGAAGATCTGCACGCCTTCGTGACGGCGGACGGCAACCTCCCCTACCTTGCCAACTGGCTGCGACTCGATGCCCCGCGCACAGATCCCGCCAAGGCGCCGACCACTCACCCAAAAGAGTGGCTCAACTCCGCCTCCTGCCAGAACTGCCACCAACAGGCCTTCAAGGACTGGAGCGAGAGCAACCACCGGCTGATGGGCAACTCCCACCCCTACTACAAGGTGGTGCAGGCGCTGGCCCGCGAGACCGAAGGGGAAGCGTTCGGCCAGTGGTGTCAGGGCTGCCACATGCCCCAGCAGGTGCTGAACGGCCAGCAGGATCTGCCCAAGGGTTCCCACATGTTTGAGCAGGGCGGCGCCTCGCTGGTTGCGGCCCACAAGGCAGGTGAACCGGTTGTCGAGGAAGGCACCGGCTGCGTGCTGTGCCATCGCATCACCAAACTCGAGGATGCTGGTGGCAACAGTGCCTTCACGGTGAACCTGAAAGACAGGGAGAGTTATGTGTTCGAGGATGCCCCGGGGGGCAGCCTTCAGCACTGGCTGGCCGAGCGGCAGATCAACTCCCGCCCCGCCATGCACAAAGCCTCCTACCAGAAGGATTTCTACCGGGATGCGGCCCTGTGCAAGTCGTGCCACAACGAGTTTGCCCCGGGCACCGGCGCCAACATCGTCAACACCTGGGACGAGTGGGAAAACTCCAGCTTCGCCAAGGCCGAGGATCTCGCCAAGCGGCGCACCTGCATCGACTGCCACATGAACCCGGAGCCCGGCAACGGCGGCGCACCGGTAGCGGGCCAATCCACCGAAAACGGCCCGGTGAAGGAACGGCTCTATCGCCACAACTTCACCGGCGCCCAGCACCAGCTGGTGGGGCTGAGGAACCCGGCCCTCGAGCAGGAGAGCCTGGCACTGCTGCGCGCCAGCGCCACGCTCTCCGCCCGCATTGATGGGACTGTCGATAACCGCCAGCTGGTGGTGCGGGTTACCAACGTCGGCGCCGGCCACGCCCTCCCCACCGGGGTGGCCGATTTTCGCGAGATCTGGCTGGAGCTGACCGTCACCGACGCCAACGGAAACATCGTGCTCACCAGCGGCCAGCCGGTGAACGGCGCCGTGCCCGAGGATGCGCGGCTGTTCAGAAAAGTGTTCGGCGATGCCGAGGGCAAGCCGGTGGGACTCAAGTTCTGGCGCTACGCCAAGCTCCTTGAAGACACCCGCATTCCGGCCGATGGCTGGCGCGATGAAGCCTGGCCGCTGCCGGCGGATGCCCAGGGGCCCTTCAAGGCCGACATCAGACTCAATTTCCGCACCTACCCCAAGTGGGTCAGTGATGCGGTGCGCGCCGCCGAGCCGGGCTTGCCGGCGCCACCCATAGTGCAACTCAATCGGCTGCAACTGACCCTGCAGCCCCTCCCCGTCACGCCCGATACGGAGCCTCAATCCTGATGTTCGCAAGTTTTCTCATTACCCTACGCGAGGGGCTGGAAGCCTTCCTGCTGGTCGGCATCTGCCTCTCCTACCTCGCCAAGCTGGGGGCGAGCCGCTACAACAAGCTCATCTATCTGGGAGTCGGGCTCGGTCTTATCACCTCCCTCGTCGTCGCCTTCCTGTTCCAGGTGGTGGTGAGCCAGTTCGAGAGCGAGCGCTACAACCACCTGCTGATGGCGGGGATCCTGCTCTTCGCCACCCTGGTGCTCACCTACATGGCGATCTGGATGCAGAAGCAGGCCAAATCCCAGGTGGGGGCCATGACGGCACGCATCGATGCGGCCATCGATGGCGGCAACCTCTTTGGCCTGGTGCTGCTCGCCTTCCTCGCCGTGATGCGCGAAGGGTTTGAAACCGTGCTGTTCTTCTCGGCCCTGATCTACTCAGGGCAGGGGGTGGATCTGCATGAGGGGCTCATCGGCGCCTTGGGCGGATTGCTGGTCTCGGTGGCGTTGGTGTGGGGGCTGCTGCGCTCCACCCGCAAGGTGGCGCTGGCCCCCTTCTTCCGCTGGACCGGCCTGCTCATCATCATCATCGCCGCTGGCCTGCTCTCCTCTGCGGTCAACATGTTGCAGGCGGCAGACGTCATCACCTTCTGGACCACGCCCGTGTTCAACATCAGCCAGGTTCTCGACGATCGGGGGGTCTTCGGTACCTTCCTGCGCGCCCTGTTTGGCTACAATGCCTCGCCGGCCGGCCTGCAGCTGCTGACCTGGGCCGCCTACCTGGCCATCTTCGTCACCCTCTGGCATCGCAGCTATCAACCCAGGGCCCAAGGCTGATCGCGCGTTGCGCAGTTCCCTCAAAAGCGGCCAAGGGGCCGCTTTTTAAGCCTCTTCCTTTGCCAGATTTTTCGGATAGACAGTCATGAGCGACAACAACAAGAAAAACATTGCGGTGCTGGGTGCCGGTCCCGCAGGGCTGATGGCCGCTTGGCGCCTCTGCCAGGCCGGTTTTGCGGTCACCCTGTTCGAGCAGGAGCCGGTCGTGGGCGGCATGTGCGCCACCCAGACCTTCAAGGGGCGCGACGGCGACTATCGCTTCGACTACGGCGGCCACCGCTTTATCACCAAGAACCCCGAGCTGCTCGCCTTTATCGACGAGCTGATGGGCGACGATCTGCTCCACGCCGAGCGCAAGAGCGTGATCCGCTTTGGCGGGCGCACCTATGACTACCCCCTCAATCTGACCAACCTGCTCAAGACCGCCCCGCTCACCCTGATGGCCGGTGCGGTGAAAGATCTGCTGCTGTTGCCCTTTGCCAAGAAGCCGGACGATTTCGCCAAGGCGAGCTTTGCCGAGTGGATCCAGAGCCACTTCGGTCGCACCCTCTATCGCCAGTTCTTCGAGGGCTACACCGGCAAACTGTGGGGCATCAACCCGGACAAGCTCTCCGCCGACTGGGCCGGCCAGCGCATCAGCCTGATCGATCTCAAAGACGTGGCTCGCCGCCTGCTGCCAAGACGCAACGGCAGCATTTCGGTGCGCACCTATGCCCGCAAATATCGCTACCCCAAATATGGCTTTGGCCAGATCTTCACCACCCTGGGGGAGCGGCTGGTTGCCGAGGGGGTTGAGCTCAAAACCGGCGCCACCATCACCCGCCTCGAGCAGGCCGATGGCCGCATCGAACGGGTGTATTGGAAACAAGATGACGTTGAGCAGAGCGAGCGCTTTGATCAGGTGATCTCCACCCTGCCGCTGCCGCTCACCTGCCAGCATCTGGGCTTGCCGTGCGATCTGCACTACCGGTCGCTTCGCTTCGTCAATATGCCGCTCAAGCAGGAGAACCTGTCGGACAACACCTGGCAGTACCTCTCCGACCCCCATATTCTGGCCACCCGTCTGCAGGAGCCGCGCCGGCGCAGCCCCTTTATGGCGCCCCAGGGCCAGACCTCGGTGATGCTGGAGATCCCCTGCAACCCGGGCGATGCCACCTGGCAGGCGCCGCTGGCCGATCTGCGCGGCCGGGTCACCGCCGATCTCGCGAACCTCGGCGTCGATACCGCCAAGCTTGGCGATGAGACTTTCGAGGCGCGCAGCGAGTACGCCTATCCGCTGATGGATCTCGGCTATCAGGCGCGCCGCAACGAAGCCATCAAGGCGCTGATGCCGATAGGCAACCTCATCATGACCGGTCGCCAGGGGACGTTTCGCTATATCTTCACCGACACCGCCATGGAGATGGGCATGATGGCGGCCGACATGGTGATCGACGGGGTGGACAGACGCCACGCCATCTTCAATCATCGCAACGAAAATACCGTGATCGAAACCCAGAGCGTGGCGTGATGGCCCCTGAATGTGGTGAACGAGGGAGGTGGACAGACGCCGCAACACCTTTAACCATCGCAATGAAAATACCGTGATTGAAACCCAGAGCGTGGCCTGATGATTGTCGGTGTCCAACAAGTAGACAGACGCCGCAACACCTTCAATCATCGCAACGAAAACACCGTGATCGAAACCCAGAGCGTGGCCTGAGGGCCGCGCCATTGGCATAACCTTTTGGCATAAGTAAGGAGAACAGGATGAACATACGCCCGGGTTTACTTGCCCTCACCCTGCTGCTGACGCTGAGCGGGCAGGCACAGGCTTACTCCTACGCCGCCGCAGGCAAGGAGCCGCTGATCGACGCCCGCGAGGCACTGCTGACCGCCGCCACTGACGGCAAGGATGCCAGCGCCACCTTGAGCGAGATTGCCGACGAGCTGACCTATCTGGAAGAGCACCACAAGGTCGAGCTGCAAGCACCGCTCGCGGCCGCCATCAAGGCCAAAGACGCCGCGGCTACCGCGGCCCTGCTCAACCGGGCCTACAAGGCGGAGATCGAACGCCGCCTTGAGGGGGCCAGCCAGAACCTTGGCGACTACCAGACCGCCAAGGTGCTGGTGGTCAAGAGCAAGCGCTTCCTCGATTTGATCCTCCCCTCCCTCGTCGAAGGGGATCGCAAGGCCGCCGAACAGGCGCTGGCCAGGGTGCTCGACGCCATTGGCAACCCGGGGGTATTCGGGGTAGGCGCCAAGCCCGCCGATGCCGCCGCCTTTACCGATGCAGAAAAAGCGCTGATGGCCGTGCTGGCGCCGCTTTGATGGCAACCTGCCAATCATTGCGCCATCTCGCTGTGACAAACGGTGGGTTTCGCTGCGCTCTACCCACCCTACGCACTGCCTGCCGCTAGATGCACCCGGACGCCGGTTTGCCCCCTTCTCCCCTTGCGGGAGAAGGGATGGGGATGAGGGGGAAGGCAAGGTCTCTGCGTTGGGCTTCCTCCTGCTCAACCACCATTTGGCTGCTGATCCTGCTGCAAGGGGTGTGGCTTTGCTGGCTGCTGGCCTTCCCGGTGGCGCTCGATTCCGATGATGCCCTCAATTTCGCCCACGGGGTGACGCGCTTCAGCGTGCTGGAGTTCTCCCCCCACTTTCCGGGCTACCCCGCCTTTATCTGGCTGGCACGGTTGATCAACCTGGCGGTGGACGATCCCGCCGCTGCGGTGCAGTGGACCAGCCTGCTCGGCACGGCGCTGATCGCACCACTCGCCGCTGGGCTTGCGGCCAGGTTGTGGCAACGCCCGGGTCTCTTTGCGCCGGTCTGGCTGCTGGTGCTGGCCCTGCCGCTCACCCCGACACTGGCGCTCTCCGGCCTCTCGGATGGGCCGGCGCTGGCCACCTGGCTCGGGGCGCTGCTGGCCTTGCTGCATCGCAAGATAACACTGGCCGGTCTGCTGCTGGGTCTGCTGCTGGCGCTGCGCCCCTCCTACTTGGTGCTGGCGCTGCTGCCCTTTTGGCTCGGTCTGGCGCAGCAGGGCACGCGCGTCAGGTTTATGCTCCCCATCGCGCTGGTTGGGCTAGCCTGCCTGCTGTTTGTCTGGCAGGCCGACGGCTGGGCCTATTTCAGCGAGGGGCGGCGCTTTACCGACGGCCACTTTACCCTCTGGGGCAACACGGCGGCGGCCCACGGCGATCGGCTGCTGAGCTGGGCGCGCACCTTCAACGAGCAGCTCACCCCGCTCTGGCCCTTGATGATGGGGGCCTTGCTCCTGCTGCCAGCCTGGCAGCGGTTAAAGGGCCAGACCGCCGCCCTCTCCCTGCTCTGGACCCTCTACTGGCTCGCCCTGCTGCTCTGGACCCTGTTTGGCCAGAACCCCGACAATCCCCGCCACCTGGCGCCCATTACACTGCTCGGTATAGTGCTGCTGGCGGGCATGCTGCCGCGCCAGGGCGAACTGCCGACCATGGCGGCGAGCCTGCTGCTGCTCGCAACCATCCTGATACCGCCAGCGCCGCCCGCCATGGTGCAGGCCGCCAGGCTGGCCGAGCGAACCTGCCCGGCCTTGGTGACTCAGTGGGGAGTACGGCTGCTTAGGGAAACCACGGCATTACCCGTCACCGACGGCTGGTATCAGGGGGATGCCGCCCTTGCGCTCACCCAGGGGGCCTGCCGCCTCAGTCGCCGCCCCATAGCGCAGAACGAGATGCCGCTCCCCCACCAGACGCACTGGTTTGCCCCCCGCTTTGGCGCCGAACCCGGCCTCTGGCTCGCCATACCGCGCTGACAGGCTCAAAGCTCTGGCCCAAACGCGTCGCTGCGTCAGCTGACTCGTCTACACTCACTGCGCATGGGCGTGGCAGGGAGAGGATGCATGAAGGGAGGCAAGGAGTGGGCACTGGTGCCCCTGATCCTGGCACTGGCCAGTGCGCTCCTGGTGCTGCCTGTCTGGCTGCAGGGGGGCACTCAGGGGCACGATCTGTTCCACCACCTGCTCTCGGGCCACTATTTTGCCCGCCAGCTGTGGCAGGGGGAGCTCTATCCCCGCTGGCTGATGGCCATGAACGGCGGCTTTGGCAGCCCCACCTTCTTCTTCTACCCCCCGCTCCCCTACTACGTCAGCGCCCTCTTTGCCGGCCCCGGTGCCCCCGCCCAGCAAGCCATCTACCCCCTGCTCGGCAGCGCCACCCTGGCGCTGCTGCTCTCCGGCACGTTCGCCTATCTGTGGCTGCGCGCCACCACGCCCCCGGGCCGAGCCCTGGCGGTCAGCCTGCTCTACCTGATCCTGCCCTATCACCTGGCCATGGATCTCTATGCCCGCTTCGCCCTGGCGGAGTTCTGGGCCTTCGCCTGGGCGCCGCTGATCCTGCTTGGCCAGGATCTCGCCCATCGCGGCCTGCGCCAGGGCCTGCCCCTGCTGATCCTGGGTCTGGCGCTGCTGGCCTTCTCCCACCTGCCCAGCCTGCTGCTGATGATGGGGTTGGTCAGCGTGCGCGCCCTCTGGCTCTCCTGGCGTGTACGGGATCTGCACCCCTGCTGGATAGCTCTGGGGGCCCAGGGACTGGGGCTCTGCATGGCGGCCGCCCTGCTGCTGCCCGCCCTGGCGGATCAGGGGGCCATCTCCATGGAGCTGATGCGCGGCGGCATGTTCGACTTTCGGCGCAACTTCCTGGACCGCCTGCCCTCGGGCTGGGGAGACTGGCGCTTTCGTGGGCACCTGGCGTGGCAGAGCCTGCTGACCCTGGCCCTGCTGCTCATCGCCTGGGCCGCCGCCCGCGAGCCGCGCCACCCCGAGCTCCTGTGTTGGGGGGCGATCGGCGTCATCGCCTTCCTGATGATGCTGCCCGTGAGCCAGCCGCTCTGGAGCCTGCTGCCCCCCCTGCAGCGAGTGCAGTTTCCCTGGCGACTCAATCTTATCCTCACCCTGGCCACGGTCGCCGTGGTTGCCCTGGGTACCCCCACGCACCGCCCCTGGCAATGGTTCTGGTGGGGAACACTCCTGCTGACCCTGATCACCACCCTCGCCTACGTCCGTCACGCCCCCCTCACCCAGGCCCCCACCCGGGAGGCCATGACGTTCGAGTTCGACAGCAAGCGCAGCGCCCGGGAGTACAGGCCAAGGCAGGTGCCGGGGGGCATGTTCGCCCCGACCCTGCTCGCCTGGAAGGACGAGTTCCAGCCCCCGGTGAGCGCCGATCCCCCGGGCGCCAGCTGGACGTTGCACCGCTGGCAACCCAGGGCCCTGACCCTGGCGGTGACGGCGACCGTGCCGACCCGGCTGGTCCTGCACCAGTATGATTACCCCGGCTGGCAGGCCTGGCTCGACGAGCACCTGATGCTGACGGTGAGCGCCAACCCCCAGGGCTTGATGCAGCTCTGGGTGCCGGCGGGCAGCCACAGCCTCACCCTCAGGCTGACGGCGCGCTGGCCCGAGCGGGCAGGCAATGCCCTCTCCTTGCTCGGGTGGCTCGGCTGGCTCCTGCTCCTCTGCCGCCACCGAGCATACCGTCCGGTGCGCTAATTCCTTCGCAGATCTGCCCTCAGGGCCCGGGCCAGGATAGACCTGCTCAAGCCTGCCAAAACTGATAGACTCAACACTTGCCTCTTTTCCCGGCCCTGCCACGACTCGGATACCCTATGCCCCAAGCCACGACCCTCTCTCCCCGCTTCCTGTTCATCCTGCTCGGCGCCCTGGCGGGCCTGACCCCGCTCGCGGTGGACATGTACCTGCCCGCCATTCCGGCCATCGCCCGGGACTTGGCCACCAGCATCGACGGGGCCCAGCTCACCATCAGCGCCTTTTTGGGCGGCTTCGCCATCGGCCAGCTGTTCTACGGGCCGCTCGCCGACAGCTTCGGCCGCAAGCCGGTGATCCTGGCGGGCCTGACGATGTTCGCCGTGGCCTCGGTGGGCTGCGCCCTGGCGGATTCCTTGCCGGAGCTGCTGGCCTGGCGCATGCTGCAGGCCGCCGGCGGGGCGGCGGGATCCGTGGTGGTCAATGCCCTGCTGCGAGATCTGTTCGAGAAGGATGCCTTTTCCCGGGCCATGTCCTTCGTCATCCTGGTGATGACGCTGGCCCCCCTGGTGGCCCCCGTGGTGGGCGGCTACATCAGCGCCCATGCCGACTGGCGGGTTATCTTCTGGCTGCTGGTTGGCATCAGCCTGCTCATCTGCGTGGTGATGCAGTGGAAGATCCAGGAGACCCTGAAACCTGAACACAGGCAGCCCCTCAAGCTCGGCCAGGTGCTGCGCAACTACTGGGGAGTGCTCTCCCACCGCGGCGCCATGGGCTATGTGCTGTGCGGCGCCCTGTCGAGCTCGGGCATGTTTGCCTTTATCAGCGCCTCCCCTTACGTCTATATCGAGTATTTCAAGGTGCCGACCGAGCATTACGGCTGGCTGTTTGGCCTCAATATCCTGCTGATGATGGTGGTCACCTTCGTCAACAGCCGCCTGGTCAAGGGGGTGGGCGCCGAGCGCATGCTGCAATACGGTCTGATGGTGCTGCCCTGCGCCGGGGCCCTGCTCATCTACAACGCCTGGAGCCAGACCGGCGGCCTGTGGGGCATCGTCATCCCGGTGGTACTGTTCGTCGGTCACATCAGCCTGGTGGGGGCCAACGCCATGACCGGCCTGATGGGCCACTTCCCCCAGTCGGCGGGTACCGCCTCGGCACTCGCGGGCACCCTGCGCTTTGGCATCGGCGCCGTGGTGGGGATCCTGGTCAACCTCAACCCGCCCGAGTCGCCACTGCCCATGGCGATGGCCATCGCCGCCTGTGGCATGGGCTCGGCGCTCTGCTACTGGCTGCTCACCGGCAAACGTGCCGGGGCGGCCTGACGATCCCTTCGGCTCAGGTTAGCCTGACACGAAAAAGCCCTGTCCACCGGACAGGGCTTTTTGCATCAGGGGCGCGGCCCTCAGGCGTCAGCCTCCAAGCCGCTGCGGGCCAGGATCTCGCTCTCCAGCCCATCCAGGCTCAGCTGGTTCTTCTTGCGCCAGTAGGCCTCTATGCCCTCCTTGCCCTGACGCGCCGACCAGTTGGCGAGATCCTCCCTGTCCCCCTGATAGTCAAACAGGGGCACCGACATGCCGCAGTAGGTCTGGACCCGTTCAATGTCGAGCAGGAAGATCTGGCGGGCCGCCACGCTGGCCGGGAAGCGCGCCAGCGCCGCCTCCCAGTTCGGGTCGCCCCGGTGCAGCACCCGCGCCCGGCCATAGGCCCGCAGTATCATGGGCGCCCCCTCGAAGGCGCAGAACATCACCGTCATGCGCGGGTTCTGCAACACATGGGCCGCCGACTCGTTGCC
Organism: Aeromonas sp. sif0611; assembly: GCF_019218845.1. Classification (NCBI taxonomy): domain Bacteria; kingdom Pseudomonadati; phylum Pseudomonadota; class Gammaproteobacteria; order Aeromonadales; family Aeromonadaceae; genus Aeromonas; species Aeromonas sp. sif0611. Next base: position 561,995 of record NZ_JAHUWU010000001.1, read on the forward strand.
GCTGCCGGTCAGGTTGAGCCAGGCCAGGGTATGGGCATCGAGGATGCGCAACGAATCCCCTCCCTTGGGGGAGAGGTTGACCGTGCCCTCACCCGCCGCCGTGCCGACAAAATAGATTTTCTGCGCCTCGATAAAGGCCACGTGGCGCGGCGAGAGCGCCTCGAACAGTTGTCCCATCATCCCTTCCTTTGCAATGTCCATGGCGCTCAGAACAGGGCGCTGTTGAGCCACAGATGCGCCCCTATGCTGACCATATAACCAAGGAGAATGGCGGGCAACCACTTGAGGTGGCCGACGAAGGTATAGATGCCACGGGCCTGGCCCATCAGGGCCACCCCGGCGGCGGAGCCGATGGAGAGCAGGCTCCCCCCCACACCCGTGGTCAGGCTCACCAGCAGCCACTGCCCCGTGCTCATCTGCGGCTCCATCGACAACACGGCAAACATCACCGGAATGTTGTCGATGACGGAGGAGAGCAGGCCGATGACCACATTGGCCTGGGTCGGATCCCCCTGGTAGAGGAACTGGGATGCCAGCGCCAGATACCCCATGAAGCCGAGCCCGCCGACGCACATCACCACACCGTAGAAGAAGAGCAAGGTGTCCCACTCCGCCTTGGCAATCTTGTTGAACACGTCGAACGGCACTATGGAGCCGAGGCGCAGCAGGCGCGCATGGTCGCCGGTACGCTCGTAGAGTGCACGTTCCCGCGCCAGGATGCCGCGCTGCGTCTTGCGCAGGTAGAAACCGAAAAATTGCAGATAACCCAGCCCCGTCATCATGCCAAGCACCGGGGGCAGGTGCAGGAAGTGATGGCAGGCGACGGCGGTCCCTATGGTGAGGAGGAAGAGCAGCACTATGGTGACGGCCCCGCGCCTGAGCACCACCTCCTCATCGAGCACCCTGGGGGCATGGCGCGGCACCATCAGACTCATCAGGCTGGCCGGGATCAGGAAGTTGAGCAGAGCGGGGATGAAGAGCGCAAAAAACTGGTCGAACGGTACCTTGCCTGCCTGCCACACCATCAGGGTGGTGATGTCGCCGAAAGGACTGAAGGCGCCGCCGGCATTGGCCGCCACCACGATGTTGATGCAGGCGAGGTTGATGAAGCGGCGATCCCCGTTGGCCACATTGAGCACCACGGTACACATCAAGAGCGCCGTGGTGAGATTGTCCACCACGGGGGAGATGAAGAAGGCCAGAAATCCCGTGAGCCAGAACAGGGTGCGCAGGCTGAGCCCCGCCCGCACCAGGCGGGCGCGCAGGGCGGCAAACAGCAACCTGTCCTCCATGGCGTTGATGTAGGTCATGGCCACCAGCAGGAACAGCATCAGCTCGGCATACTCCAGCAGGTTTTGCCGAAACCCCTCGTGTGCCAGGGGGCTCTGTCCCTGCCCGGCATAGACGACGCCAATGGCTATCCAGATGATGCCGGCGGCGATCAGCACCGGCTTGGATTTGCGCAGCTTGAGGTACTCTTCGGCCATCACCAGGAGATAGGCGAGCACGAAGATGACGAGGGCGAAGAGGCCGACGCCGGTGTGCGTCAGGGAAAGGGGGCCGCTATCGGCCAGGGCGGGGCCGCAGAACAGGCAGAGCCCGAGCAAGGGGGCAAGGCGTGAGGATCCAGACATGGGTGCGCTTCTCTTGAGAACCGTCTGGCATTGAGGCTAGCAGCGAACAGGGAAGTCACCGCCACCCCGACCCTGAGGCCGGACCGCCCGCCTCGGGGCAGGCGGCGCGGCCCGAACAGGGGACGTCAGGGGGTCTTCTTGCCAAAACCGGACTGCTTGAGGGTGTAGCCAGCACTGTTTTGCCAGGCATCCAGCCCGCTTCTGTTGTTGCCCGCCACCAGGCTGGCGGCCAGGCTCGGGCTGTTGAACAGCTGATCGGTGCCGAACACGAAGCCCCCCTCGGTTCGGGGGATGAGCACCCCCTTGGCCAGCAACTCCTGGCGCAGCTCAATCACCGCCTCGCGCAAGGAGGCGGCATCCTCCCCGTTGGCGGTGGAGCCCGCCTGCACCATGAAGCCGGGATTCTGGCGCTTGCCTACCGGATAGCCATGGGCCTCGGCCCCCTTGCCGTTGAAGTGGTAGAGCTCGCGCTCGCCGGGCTTGTTGTCGGAGAGCGCCTTTTGCAGGGTCATCAGCTCGTTGTAGATATCGATGGGGACCACGGCAGCCTGCTTGGCCCCCTTGCTGTCGACGATAAAACTGACTTGCTTGTGTAACATCCTTGCTCATCCTGTGACCCATGGAAGCCCCTATTCTAACCACCTCTGGCGAGCGGGATCCAGCGAGGATCCTCATCCCTTTTGCAGGCGCGATCACTAACTGGCATAGTGGCTGACATTGTGAAAGCCATTGGCCATCAACCGGTTATCCCATGCTGAACCTGCGCAACCTCAGTAAACGCTTCGCCAGCGGCGGCGAGACGCTCCCCCTGTTCGAGGGGCTGGATCTTCGGCTCTCCCCCGGCGAAACCTGTCTGCTGCTGGGGCAGAGCGGCTGTGGCAAGTCCACCCTGCTCAACCTCATCGCGGGTCTCATTGCCCCGGACGAGGGGGAGATCTGGCTGGGGGAGACCCGGCTCGACACTCTGCCAGCGGACGAGCGGGCCCGCTTGCGGGGCCGGCATTTTGGCATCGTCTATCAGGACTTCAACCTGCTGCCGACCCTGACCGTTGAGGAGAACCTTCGCCTGCCGCTGGAGATAAACCACCTGCCCCGCGACATGGCGCGCCTCGATGCCCTGCTGGATCGCCTTGGGATGAGCCACAAGCGCCACGCCTGGCCGGAACAGCTCTCCGGCGGCCAGCGCCAGCGGGTGGCCCTGGCCCGCGCCCTCATTCACAAGCCCCAGTGGCTGTTGGCGGACGAGCCCACCGGGAGCCTCGATGAGCACAACGCCGAGCAGGTGATGGGGCTGATGATGGCGGCGGTGCGCGATACCGGCGCCGGCCTCTTGCTGGTGAGCCACAACCCGGGCTATGGCGCACTTGCGGATCGGGTGCTGCGCCTGGAAGGGGGGCAACTGGTCGAGCTCAAGGGGCGCCACCATGGCTAACCTCTGCCACGGAGGTCGCTGATGCTGCCCCTGAAGGCGCTGCTGCGCCTCTATCGCACCCACCCCTGGCTGCTCTTGATGAGCCTGGCCGGGCTGATGCTGGGGGTCACCCTGGTGGTGGCCATCGAGCTTCTGAACCACAGCGCCCGCACCAACTTCGTCGCCGCCCGCAGCCAGCTCGCGGGAGAAGCGAACTACCGGCTGGCCCCGAGCGGCGGGCTGGATGAACAGCTCTATGTGCACTTGGTGCGAAGCCAGCCGGCCCTTGACGCCATGCCAGAGCTGCACGCCTGGCTCAAGGACGAGCAGGGGCGCAGCTTCCAGCTGCTGGGGATGGATCTCTTCAACCCGGGACCCTTGCGCCGGCTCTTTGGCGAGCAGCCGGGGCGCGAGCCCGATTTCACCCTGAGCCGCGCCGACAGCGTCTGGCTCTCTGCCCCCGAGGCAAGCCGACTCGGCTGGTCGCCGGGGCAGTCTCGCCCCTTTGTGCTGGGCGCAGACGGAGAAAGCCCCCGCACGCTGACCCTCACCCTGGCCGGCACCTTCGAGCCAGGCGCCGTCCCCATGGAGCGGTTGCTGGTGACCGACATCGGTCTCGCCCAACCCCTGCTCGGCAAAGAAGGCCGGCTGGATCGCATCGTCTTCAAACTCTCGGAGGCAGAGGCCCCTACCCTGCAAGCCACGCTGCAAGCCGCTCTCCCCAATAAGCCGCTCTGGCTCGAGCCCATCAGTCCGGCCCTCGATGCCAGTCAGCTCGGGGATGCCCTGGCCCTCAACCTCAGCGCCCTCTCCCTGCTCGCCATGGCGGTGGGGCTGTTTCTGGTGTTCAACGCCCAGCGCTTCGTGCAGAGCGTGCGCCGCCCCCAGCTCGCCCAGCTCATCATCCTCGGGATGCCGCCAAGCCGGGTGCTCGGCTGGCTGGCCCTGGAGCTCTCCATCCTCGCCACCATCGGCACCCTGCTCGGGCTGCTGCTCGGCAGCCTCTTGGCCCTGGCCCTCATGGGGCAGCTCACCCAGGCGCTGGCGGATCTCTATGGCCCCAACCCCATCGACCTGCTGCGCCTCTCCCCCGCAAGTCTCATCAAGGCGCTGCTGATAGGCCTGGCTGGCACCCTGGCCGCCAACCTCCCCGGCTGGTGGCAGTTGCTGCGCCAATCCCCCCTGGAGCTTCGCGAGGGCAACAGCCGCCCGCCGGTTTATCCCTGGCGCAGGCGCCTGCTCGCCATCGCCATACTGCTGCTGTGCGCCCTCTGCCTCTTGTTGCCGCAGACCGGTCTGGGGGGCGCCCTCTTCGTAGCCGGAGGCTGGCTGCTGGCCATGGCGCTCTGGCTACCCGATGCCCTGCGCGCGCTGCTGGGGCGGCTGCGCGGGCACGGCCCCCTCAGCATCCGGCTTGGGGTGGCCGAGACCCAATACCATCTGGATCGCACCGCCATTGCGGTGATGGCGCTGCAACTTGCCATCGCCGCGGCCATCGGCATCGGGGTCATGGTGTCGAGCTTTCGCTCGAGCGTGGAGATCTGGCTCGGCCAGCGTCTGGCCGCCGATCTCTATGTCAGCGCCCCCAAGGGGGTGGCGGGCAACAGAGGCCACCTGAGCGAGCAGACCCTGACCGCCATCCTGGCCGAGCCGCAGCTGAGCGCCGCCTCGCGCCGCGCCGTGCTCCCCGCCCGCTGGCAGGGACACCCCATCGAGTGGGCGCAGATGGACTTTATCCCCGAGCTTAAAGCCGCCTACCCGTTGCTCGCCGGACGCTGGCCCGCAACGCCCGACGAGGTGCTGGCGAGCGAACCGCTCACTGTGCGCCTCGGGGTCAGGGTAGGCCAGCGGCTGGACGTCACCGGCGAGCAGGGGCCAAGGCAGTTCACCGTCACCGGCGTCTATCAGGATTACGGCAGCGACAAGGGGCAGATACTGCACGCCTTCGAAGGGGGGGCCGTGCAATCCCTCGCCCTCTTCAGCGCCGACCCCGAGCGCCTCGGCGATCGGCTGCGCGCACGCCTTGGCGAGAGTGTCAACCTGCTACCTGCCCCTGCCATCCACGCCGCGGCGCTCAAGGTGTTCGATCAGACCTTCGTGGTGACCGAGCTGCTGAAGTTGCTGATCCTCGGCATCGCCTTCGTTGGCATCGGCTCCGCCTTTATGGTGCTGGGGTTGGCCCGGCACGGGGAGTTGCAGACTCTGCAGAGCTTAGGGATAGGCCCCCGCGGCTGCCGCCGGCTGTTGGTGTGGCAGGGGGCGGGATTGGGGCTGCTCACGGCGCTGCTGGCCCTGCCGGTAGGCTATGGCCTCGCCTGGGTGCTGATTGAGGTGGTCAACCCCCGCGCCTTTGGCTGGCGCCTCGCCTTCGAGGCCGCCCCCTTGCACGCCGTCACAGCGCTCTTGCTGGCGCCGGTGTGCGGGGCACTCGCCTCCTGGTATGCCGCAAGGAGAGTGGTATGAAAGTGAGTTGGAAGTGGCCGCTGGTGATCGTCTGCATCATCTATGGCGCTGCGATCGGTGCCAGCGATCTGGGCACCATTCTTGGCGGTGGCAGTGATCACTTCAAAAAGGCTCTGCCGGGTCAGCCCATCCGCCTGCCCGCCGATCACGGCGCCCACCCCGACTACAGATCCGAGTGGTGGTATCTCACCGGCAACCTGAAAGATGAGCAGGGGCGCGACTACGGCCTGCAGTGGACCCTGTTTCGCCAGGGTATCGAGCAGCAGATCACATCTGACAACCCCTGGCTCAACCCCCAGCTCTGGCTGGCCCAGTTCGCCATCACGGACTTGAGTAAAGGCAGCCACCGCCAGGATGAGCGCACCAGCCGCCAGGGGCCCGGGCTCGCCGGCGCCAGTGGCGGTGAATATTGGCTAAGAGAGTGGCGGCTTGCCTCTCAGGGGGAAGCGCTCTTTCCCGCCACCCTCAAGGTGCAAAGCAAGATTGGGGAACTGAACCTCAAGGTGAGCGCCGCCAAGCCGGTGGTGCTGCAAGGCAGGGAGGGTTACAGCGAGAAGAGCCCGGGCAACGCCTCCTTCTACTACTCCTACCCGCGTCTGACGCTTAGCGGCACCTTGACCCTGGAGGGGGAGACCCGCAATGTCACGGGCCAGGGGTGGTTTGATCACGAGTGGAGCAGCTCGGTATTGGCCCAGTGGCAGTCGGGCTGGGACTGGTTCTCCCTGCAACTGGCCGATGGCCGCGAGCTGATGCTGTTTCGCCTGCGCACCAAGGCTGGACACACTGAGCCAGAAAACCGCTATGGCATACTGATCGAGCGGGACGGCAGCAGCCGGTTACTCGCTCCAGAATCCATCGTCCTCACCCCGGGCAAGACCTGGCGCGGTCCAAAGGGGCAGGACTACCCCGTCGAGTGGCAGCTTAAGGCCGGGGATCTCAACCTCCGCATTCAGGCTCGACAGCCCAATCAGGCCATGACGGGCCGCTTTGATTACTGGGAAGGGGCGGTTTCCGTCTCGGGGGACGCCAACGGCATCGGCTATCTGGAAATGACGGGATATTGATACCTTGAAATCTGATCGGCTTCAAAAAATCATTCAAATTCCATTCGCTGGGTGAGTTTTCACTCAACAGACTGACGGCTGCTTGATACCATCTCCAACTGGACCCTTTATTGCCTTGTTGCATATGATTTCTACCATCGGTTTATAAGGCCAAGAAAAATTCGCGAAATCCGATTACGCTTCGCTAATCGAACCTACCGCGCTTGTTATGTAAAAAGAGAGGTTTTATGGAGAATTTCGATAATTTAGTTAAGTTATTTTCAGATAATATTGAGTGGGTTTTTAGTGGTGTTGGAGTTTTTGTATTGAGTTTGTTTTTTGTTAAGAATGGTGTAAATAAAAAACAGAGCGCGGGAAAAAACTCGAATAATTATATGGCTGATAGAGATATTAATGTTGGTACCAAAAATGATAACAAATAAGAAGCAATCAGCTGGAGATTACTCTGTTAACTATATGGCTGATGGTGACATTACTGTTCATAATGGGTTTAGTAAAGAAGACATTATAGATCTACTAAAGCAACTTTCGGAAAAAACGGAAATTAAATGTGATGAATTGGTAGCCACAAGGAAAAGTGTTAAAGAAGCCATCCAACCATGCTTCATCGATAACAAGAAAATCTTCGACACCTATGGTCCTATGACTGAAGAGAGATTTAATCCTGAAAGCGAAATGCCGGAAATCTGGCTTAGAAAAATTCAAAGCTTTATTATTCCTAATAATGCAAAAATCGTAGAATTAATTGATAAAAACAAACACTTGCTACTAGATTGGGAATTTGAGGTGTTTGCTGAATATAAACAACATGTGGATGATTTTGCAGCAAAGCATACTGGAAAAACCAAATCTAATGGAACTATGTTTCCTGCTAAAATTTTGAGTATTTTGGAGTGAATCATGAGTCTAAACAGTTGGTGCATTGAAAAATTAAACAACCACGATAAAGTCGAATACGTGGAAGACGTTGGAGATAATTTACTCAAAATCATCAATGATGAAGGAGATGAGTTTATTGTCTTCACAAAGTCTGAAGACCGTTCGACAATAGACTCTGTTACAGGTGTAGATATAGAGCAACTTGACTTCCTACTTAATATTAAGAAAGACGCCTATATTGATGGACCATTACTTAAGCTTGCTTCGAGTGCTCAGTTTGCAATTGGTGGTTTGGGCGATATTTTTAGTGCTCTTAATGGTCGAAACATCTCAGGTTATATTAGTGCCGAAATGTCATTCATTATCCGTGGTTTATCACAGCATACTCGAGTAACGGGCTTAGAGAGACTGGATAATCGCCGTTTTAGGATTCAGAGGACAGGCCTTCATAGTGTAACTGTACTGGCCTTAAATGATTATGACTTTACTGCTGAGTCTGTCAGGTCAGGCATTGAAAAATATGGCGACTTTGACGCAATTTTAACATCCAACCCGAACTGTCGACGAACTGGAAACTGTGAGATGGCAGCCGCCAGTGCTGGTGTAAGAATCCTGTCGTGGGGTGAGCTTTTGGGTCAGTTAAATCGAAGATGGTAAATTTGCAATCTCTTTTTCTTTCATTGAAGAAAGCTCTATTACAACAAGAGCTATCAATTGATGTATATATATTTGGTTCTGTGTTGCATAACAATTTTCCAAGCGATATAGATATCTTGATCATCTATAGCATTCCAGATGAACTCTCAGTGATAAAGAATCAACTTTTTAAAATTAGCATAGAGTATCCGCTGGATATTTACTATATGACACCTGAAGAGGCTAGTGAGCTCGACTTTATCAACGTAACTAAAGCTGTAGCGCTAGCGAGTTTAGGGGCGTAGTTCGCGAAACGTCCATTGATATTAAAATAAAGGGGGTGTAGTTATATATTAATATCTTAATCTGGGTAAGAATAATCCCCCAAAATAATTTTTCCTTCTCGTGCGTTCGATTACACTGCGCTAATCGAACCTACTCGAAATGCTCCAAACCGACGGTTAACTGGTTGAAAATAACCTCCCCATATTTGGCTTCGCTTTACTCAACCCAATCTCCGCCCGACTCTCCCATTAAATAGCTTTACGCCGCGACCGTCTGACTGGAGATAAACGCCAACGACTGCCGGTTAAAGTGATCCGGCTGCTCCACATTGCAGACATGGCCGCAGTTTTCGATGATCTCGAGCCGGCTGTAGGGGTCGCGGGCCACCTGCTCGCGCACCGGGGCGAGGAACATATGATCCTCCTGCCCCATCACATAGAGGGTGGGAATGGGCAGGGCGCGCTCCTTGAAGTAGCGCATCAGGGGGTTGACCTCGGTGGCGAGGCGGAACCAGCGTTTGAACTCCTTCTGGCAGAGTTTGCGGGCCTCGCGCACGAAGAGGTTGCGGGACTCCTGATGGTGCTGGCGCGGCATGATGATGAAGGCGAACAAGCGGTAGAGCCACATATAGGGCAGTATGTGCTGGCCGACCCGGCCAAGCTGCACCAGCACCCGGGAGCGGATGTCGAGGCGCAGGATGGCGCCGCCGAGCACCATGCTCTTGACCCGCTCGGGGCAGAGCTCGGCCAGATGGCGAATGAGGATGGTGCCAAGGGAGATGCCAACAAAATGGGCGCGGGGAATGCGCGGGTGATCGAGCAGGCGCAGGATGTCCTCGGTCACGGCCCGAACAAAAAGGTGGGTGTCCCAGAGTTGCCAGAATTGACCCTTCCCAGAAATGCCCCTTACAACCATCCTCCCGATTGGCCTGGCGAGCCCGGGTTTCATTGAGCTGCTTAATAAACCAGCTGATGGAGTGCCATCGCTAACGCCACGTCCCTGTCAACTGCTGGGCGACCGCCAGTCACGACTTCACCTGGACTTCACATAACTTCATTTTCCTCTCACAAACCCACCGTATCTTCTGTCTGGTGATGGAGAAGTATGGCCTGCTACAGGAGGAGGACACGGATATATCCTGACTTTATTGGAAGAAAAGGGGATACAGGCAGTAAGCTGGGGGGTCGATAATTGTCGGATGACAGGGATCACCCTCAACAGGTGGCCGACCTATCTATTTGGCAGAGGGGAAACCTGGGTCAAGTGATGTCAAAATGCTTCCTGACCATATGCCATGGGTAATCAAATTTTTGAAAAATAAAACATAACAAACATGCCAGGCTGGCATAAATATATGCAACCGAATACGACTCATCAGTAAACTTGAAAAGCATACCAAGATTATATCTTCATTTTATAGCTTAAATTTGCAGAAGGTTAAAAAATCCCTAATGAAAATCAGTATATCAAGCCTCAGAACCACGTTATTGGCATCGAGTATTATCCTTCTCTCTCCGAGTGCATTCGCATCCGCGCTGGAAGAAAAAGTTAACTTTTTTGAAAAGCAAGGGTGGCGTGTTGGTGTCACTGTGTTAGACACAAAATCAGGTGAGCACGAATCCATAAACGGCGACCAACGCTTCCACTTTAATAGCACAATCAAAGCATTGGCTTGTGCCAATGTACTTGAAAAAGTGGATAAAGGACAACTGACACTCAATGACTCTTTCATATTAAAAGAGTCTGACATTGTCACGCATTCTCCGGTAGCGGAAAAGCTCGTTGGAAAACGGTTTACGCTTAGAGATGCTTGTGAAGCTACCTTGACATACAGTGACAACACTGGTGCAAACTATGCCATATCTTCCATTGGTGGCCCTGCGGGTTTAACTTCATTTATGCGTTCAATGGGAGATAACGTTTTACGTTCCGATCGTTATGAGCCGGAATTAACAAAGAACATTGAATATGATATCAGAGATACAACGACTACAGATGCAATGGCTCTCAGCCTAAACAAACTGCTTTTACAAGATGTATTGTCAACGGAATCCAGGGCCCAACTGAAGCAATGGATGATGGGAAACAGAGTCGCTGATGACTTGCTCAGGGCATCTTTACCAAAAGGTTGGTCAATAGCGGACCGTTCCGGGGCCAGTGACTATGGTGTGCGCGGGATCATATCCATGGTGTGGTCAGAAACCCAGCATCCCATTGTCATTACAATGTATGTAAGAAAAGAAGGCTCTTCAATTCACGAGCGTGATAAAGTCATTGCCGATATTGGCTCGGTTATTTTCGGTGCTTATCAATAAGTGTGGTGTTGGAAAGGCATCATCAGAACGCGCTGTACAAATAAATAACGTTGTACGTGTAAAAATCTAGAACACCCACCTATTAGCCAACCAATAAGACCCGGCAGAATTCATTCTGCCGGGTCTTGTTCATTTCGCCGCCTGCGCCACCAGATACAGGATGCTGTGATAAGAAATGCCGGCGTGCTGGCTCAGCCCCATCTCGCAGGTGCGGCTGTTGCTGAAACCCTGGCGGCAATGGCTTGGTACCTGCGCGGGCAGGCTGGCGAGCGCGGCAGCGTTGAGCTCAGGGGTCATCAACCCCTTGTCGCCAGCAAAGCCACAGCACTGGATATGCTCTGGCACTATCACCTCCCGGGCGCAGGCACGGGCGACGCTGAGCATCGCCTCCCCCAGCCCCATGCGCCGGCTACTGCAGGTGATATGGAGCATCACTGTCTCATCGATGGGGGTCAGCTCAAGGTGCGGCAGCAGGTGTTCCAGCACAAAAGCGGAGGGCTCGAATATGCGCAGGCCCTTGCCCAGTGCCCCCGAGAGCAGCCGCTGCACGCAGGGACTGGTGTCGAGCAGCACGGGCCAGCGGCCAGCTTCGCTTGCCTGCCACAGGGCCTCGGCCAGCTCACTGCGTTTGGCCTGTGCCACCTCGACCATCCCCTTGCTGTCATAGGGCATGCCGCAGCAGAGCCCCTCAATGCCTTGCGGCACGATGACCCGGCAACCCGCTTTATTGAGGAGTGATTGCACCACGTCCGGCAGTGACGGGGCATCCTCCTGTTGGCCAAACACCCGGCTGGCGCAGGACGGCAGATAGACCACGGCGCGCTCGCTGGATCCGCTATGGCTCCCCTCCCCTGGCGGCCACTGGTAACGGCTCGGCCCAGGCAGGGTCGGCAGCCAGGCGGGCGTGCGCTGGCCGCTGACGTTACGTACCCCGTTTACCAATCCTGCCAGCGCTTTGTCGCCCAACAGCTTGCCGGCAATGCCCCTGAGCCCCAGGGCACCGCGCGCCGTGCGGGTGACGCCGGCGAAGTGATCGGCGCTCCAGCGGGCGATGGGCACGAAGCGCTGGTACTTGTCGCTGCGCAGCTTCTTGATAAGGCTGCCGGTGTTGATGCCAACCGGGCAGCGATCGGCGCAGAGCCCGGTCGCGGCACAGGTTTCAATGCCCTGATAGTCAAACAGCCGGGCAAGATCCCCTGCCGCTTCACCGCTGCGACCACGGCGTGACAACTCCCGATAGAGCACGATGCGCTGGCGCGGCGAGAGCGACAGGGTGCGCGAGGGACAGACCGCCTCGCAAAAGCCGCACTCGATGCACGGATCCACGATGGCATCGCTCGCCGGCATGGGCTTGAGGTGGGCAAGGTGGGCATTGGGGTCGTCGTTGATGATGACGCCGGGATTGAGCAGGCCGTCCGGGTCCAGCAGCATCTTGATGCGGCGCATCAGCGCCATCCCCTCAGGCCCCCATTCCAGCTCCACATAGGGGGCCATGTTGCGGCCGGTACCGTGCTCGGCTTTCAGCGACCCGCCAAAGCGCACGGCGACGAGCTCCGCCACCGCATCCATAAAGGCACCGTAGCGGGCCACCTGCGCCGGATCATCGAACCCCTGGGTAAAGACGAAGTGCAGGTTCCCCTCCAGCGCGTGGCCGAAGATAATCGCCTCACCGTATTCGAAGCGATCGAACAGTTGCTGCAGCCCCGCCACCCCCTCCGCCAGACGCTCGATGGGAAAGGCGACATCCTCGATGATGACGGTGGTGCCGGTGGTGCGCACCGCCCCCACCGCCGGGAAGAGCCCCTTGCGAATGGCCCAGAGGCCGGCGCTATCGGTAGTAAAGGGCACCGAGGCGACCTGGGCGAACCCGGCGGCCATGTCCATCACCTGCTCGCAGCGATCGACCAGTTCTTCCCTTGACTCCCCATGTACCTCGATCAGCAAGGCGCAGGCGGCCAGGTCCAGCGCCTTGATAAAGTCCGGCAGACCGGGCTTGCCCGCGACCGAGCGAAGGGAGCGCCCATCCATCAACTCCACCGCCGCCACCGGCGCAGCTTTAAGGCGCGAGGTGGCCAGACACGCCTGCTCCGCATCCCGAAACACCAGCAGCGCAGAGGCCTTGTGGGGGTATTCGGGCACGGTATCGAGCACCACCTCGGCGATAAAGCCGAGGGTCCCCTCCGAGCCGATCATCAGGTGGGTGAGGATATCGACAGGGTCCTCATGGTCGAGCAGGGCATTGATGGCGTAGCCGGTGGTGTTCTTGAGCCGGTACTTGTGGCGGATCTTGGCGGCAAGTTCAGTATTCGCCAGCACCTCGGCACGCAGGGCCGCGAGCCCCGTCAGCAACTCCGGGCGCTTGGCCGCAAAGGCGGTGCGGCTTTGCGGATCGCCGCTGTCCAGCACGGTGCCATCGGCCAGCAGCAAGGTCATGGCGTGCAGGGTGTGATAGCTGTTGTGGGCGGTGCCGCAGCACATGCCGCTCGCGTTGTTGGCGGCGATGCCACCGAGCTTGCAGGCGTTGATGGAGGCGGGATCCGGCCCAATCTTGCGCCCCAGAGGCGCCAGATAGCGGTTGGCATCGGCGCCGATCACCCCGGGTTGCAGGGCAATGCGCGCCCCCTCGTCCAGAATGCGGTGGCCGCGCCAGCTGTCGGTCAGGGTGATGAGCACCGAATCGCTCAGGGCCTGGCCCGAGAGGCTGGTGCCGGCGGCGCGAAAGGTGCACGGCAGGTGCATTTCGCGGCACACCCCCAGCACGAAGCGCACCTCATCGAGGGAGTCGAGGCGCACGATGCGCTCGGGCACCAGCCGGTAGAAGCTGGCGTCCGTGCCGTGGGCCAGCCGAAGATCAGGGTCGCTCACCAGGCGCTCCGGCGGAATGCGCTCGAGCACGGCGGCGTCAAATTGGTTCCAACGCATCAGCAATCCTCCACCAGCACCACCAGCAGGCGGCTCGGGCCGTGGGCACCGTAGGCCAGGGTCTGCTGGATGTCGGCGGTCTTGGAGGGGCCGGAAACCAGCAGCAGATTGGTGGGCATGGCCTGCTGCCAGCACCCGGCCTCCACCAGCCCCGCCAGGTTGTCGGCGATGGTGGAAGCCGCCAGCAGGGCGATATGGCAGGGGGGCACCAGCGAGAGAGTGCGCGGCTCGCCGCCATCCGGCAGCAACACCAGGGTGCCGGTATCGGCGATGGCCCCCGCGCAGTGGGTGATGCCCGCCTGACAGACGTCGAACAGCTCGTCTTTCCAGTTGGTGAACTCCCCCGCCGGGGTCAGCACAGAGCGCCCGGCGCAGGCGGCCGCGACTTCGGCTTGCCAGCGGCCCCCATGGCCAAAGGCCAGATGCGTCACTCCCTCTTCATCCAGCCAGGCGCTCAGATCCCGGGCAAGGTTTGCCTCCTTGACGGTGAGGATCTCGGCATGACTGGCGGTGATCCCGGCGAGGAAGCGCTCGCGCCGCGCCTGATCATTCTCCCCGCGCCAGGGTTGCCAGCCATGAGGAGCGTGGGCAATGGGGGTGGCGGCGCCGCGCAGGCGGCTTAATATGGCCTCTTTGCTCGACATCTCAGGACTCCTTCTTCTTCTGGCGCAGCAGGGCGTGCAGGCTCTGGGGGGCGGGTTTGGGGGCCTCGCGGCACTGGGTCCAGGGGCCCAGATGTTTAGGCATCAAGCCCCGCAGGCGACCGGCCACACCGGTCGCGGCGTGATAGAGGCGCGGGTGGGTGGCGGCAAAGGCAAAGCCCTGCATGGCGAGGGTCTCGAGCCGGCTCCTGGCCGCCCCCTGCCCCGCCAGCGGTTCGTGGCCGGGCTGTGCGTCGTGTTTGGCCTCCCGGCGCAGGCGCTGCAACATGTCGGGTATAGGGATGCGCACCGGGCACACCTCGCCGCAGGCACCGCACAGGCTCGATGCGGTCACCAGATCCTGGGTGCTCTCGAGCCCCAGCAGGTGGGGGGAGATGATTTTGCCGATGGGACCCGGGTAGATGGTGCCGTAGGCGTGACCGCCGATGCGGGTGTAGACCGGGCAGTGGTTCATGCAGGCGCCGCAGCGGATGCACTGCAGGGTCTTGCGCAGCTCCTCATCCCGATAGGCCTGGCTGCGGCCGTTGTCGAGCAGCACCAGGTGCACCTCGTCCGGACCGTCCAGCTCCCCTGCCCGGCGCGGGCCGCTGATGACGTTGAAGTAGGTGGTGATGGCCTGGCCGGTGGCCGAGCGGGTCAGGGCGCTGTAAAGCGGCGGCACGTCGGAGAAGAACTCCACCACCTTCTCGATGCCGGTGATGGCCACGTGGACTTTCGGCACGGTCGTGCACATGCGCCCGTTGCCCTCGTTCTCGACGAGACAGAGGCTGCCGGTCTCCGCCACCGCGAAGTTGACGCCGGAGAGCCCCATGCCGGCGCGGCGAAACTCTTCGCGCAGGGCCCGCCGTCCGGTCTGGATCAGCGCGTCCACGTCCGTGGTGGGGGTGAAGCCTTCGAGGTTATGGGCGAAGGTGTCGCTCACCTCCTGCTTGTTCTTGTGGATGGCGGGCATGATGATGTGGGACGGGGTGTCGCCGTCGAGCTGGACGATAAACTCCCCCATGTCGCTCTCCAGGCAGCGGATGCCGTGGCGCGCCATCTCGTGATTGAAACCCACCTCCTCGCTCACCATGGACTTGCCCTTGACTATGCTGCTCACCCCATGTTTTTGGGCGATGCCGAGGATGATGGCGTTGGCCTCCGCCGGCGTCTGGGCCCAGTGCACCCGGATGCCATTGCGCTCGCAGTTGGTTTCGAGCTGCTCCAGCAGCTCCGGTAGGCGCGACAGGCAGCGCTGGCGGATCTGCTCCGCCGCATCGCGCACCGCGTCCTCTTCAACGGGATCGGCGAAGGCATCCCGCCGCTTGGCGCGCAGGTAATCCATGGCGCCGCGAAAATTCTGGCGCAGCACGGGGTCGGCCAGAGCCGCCTCGGCCTGGGGATGGAAGCGGCGCGGCGAATACTTGGCGTGCTCACTCATGATGGGCCTCCTCTTTTTCTGACAAAGGCTTGCTGTGGGCGAGCAGGAAGCTGGCCAGGTGCATGGCGGGCAGTGTCTTGCCCTGATAGGCCAGGGATCCCTTGATGTTGAGCAGGCACCCCCAGTCGGCACTCACCAGGGTGTCGGCGCCGGTGGCCAGCAGGTGGCGGGTCTTGTCCTCCACCATGGCCTGGCTGATGTGGGGATGGCGCACCGAGAAGGTGCCGCCAAAGCCGCAGCACTCGCTCTCGTAGGCTTGTTCATGCAGGGTGACTCCGTCGAGCTGACCCAGCAGGGCGCGGGCCCGGCTGTGTACCTGCATCTCGCGCCGGGCCGAGCAGGAGGTGTGCATGACGATGCTCGCCCTCCCCACCCCGTGCCAGCGCACCCGGCAGACCTGGGCCAGAAACTCGGTGAGCTCAAACACCCGCTCGCAAAACGCCACCACCTCGCGGCTCTCTGGAAACAGGCGCGCATAGTGGTGGTGCATCATGCCGCCGCAGGAACCCGACAGCACCACCACCGGCCAGGGCTCGGGGAAGAGCGCCATCTGGCTTTGCGCCACCTTGCGCGCCTCCTCCTCGTGGCCCGAGGTGTAGGCCGGCTGCCCGCAGCAGGTCTGCTTCTCGACAAAGTGCACCCTTATCCCTTCCCGCTCGATCAGGGCGATGGCATCGAGCCCCGCCACCGGGTCGAACAAGTCCACCAGACAGGTGGCGTAGAGATAGACATCGGCCGGCTTGGCCGGATAGACCCGCATTACCTTCATCACTTGCTCTCCTTACTTGAGCTGCAGCAAGACGTCCGAGATGTGGAAGCTGTACATGAGCACCAACCCGATGAGGCCGGTGGCCAGCAGATAGTAGAGGGTGGGCAGCGCGGTCTTGCGCAGCGTCTCCCCCTCGCGCCCCAGCAGCCCCACGGTGGCCGACGCCGCCACCACGTTGTGGATGGCAATCATGTTGCCGGCCGCCGCGCCCACGGCCTGCAGCGCCAGCATGGCGGCAGTGGATACCCCGAGCGTCTGCGCCACTTCAAACTGGAACTGGCTGAACATCATGTTCGACACCGTGTTGGAACCGGCGATAAAGGCTCCCAGTGCGCCTATGGTGGCGCTCAGGGCCGGGAAGAACTCCCCCACCAGCCCGGCGGCAAAATTCGCCGTGGTCACCGGCATGCTGGCAAGATCCGCCCCGTTCACGCCGGAGTTGATGAAGATGCGCACCATGGGCACGGTGAAGATGAGCACGAAGCCGGCACCTAGCAGGGTGCGGCTGGACTCCCCCATCGCCCGCCCGAAGGGAGCGAGGGAGCGCGATTGCAGCAAGGTGGCGAGCAGGGCGCAGAGCACCAGCAGACCCCCCGGCAGGTAGAGCGGCTCGATGGAGGCGCTGACCCCCTTCTCCCCCAGCAGATCGGTGAAGGCGAGGCTCACCGACAGGAGGCTTGCCTTGAACGCCGGGCTCACCCGGCTCGCCACCAGCAACAACGCCAGCGCCACATAGGGGAGCCAGGCCAGCAGCAGCGACATGGGGCGGGCGGCGGCATCTTTCAGATCCAGCTTGATGGAGCCCAGCCACTCGGCAGGCCACTCCTGCTCGGGGGCAAAATCCCACTGTGTCTTGGGCACCAGGAAACCGCGACGCGCCGCCGTCACTACCAGAGCGAGCCCCACCAGGCCGCCGATGAGGGACGGGAACTCGGGACCGAGCAGCATGCCGGTCAGGGCGTAAGGCACGGTGAAGGCGAGTCCGGCGAAGAGGGCGAACGGCAGGATGGCGAGCCCCTCGGTCCAGCTGCGGTGGCGGCCGAAGAAGCGGGTCAGCATCATCACCATCAGCACCGGCATCAGGGTGCCGACGGTGGCGTGAATGAGGGCCACGTTGGTGGTCACCTGCTGCAGGTAGATGTCCCAGCTGCTGCCACCAGCGCTTAAGGTGTGGCCGATGGCCTGGTTATCCAGCCCCTTGTTGATACCAACGAGGATGGGGGTGCCCACCGCGCCGAACGACACCGGGGTGGACTGGATCATCATGCCGAGCAGCACGGCGGCGAGCGCCGGAAAGCCGATGGCCACCAGCAAGGGGGCGGCGATGGCGGCCGGGGTGCCAAAACCGGAGGCCCCTTCGATGAAGGCGCCGAAGCACCAGGCGATGATGATGGCCTG
This sequence comes from Aeromonas sp. sif0611, assembly GCF_019218845.1. Taxonomy (NCBI): domain Bacteria; kingdom Pseudomonadati; phylum Pseudomonadota; class Gammaproteobacteria; order Aeromonadales; family Aeromonadaceae; genus Aeromonas; species Aeromonas sp. sif0611. Next base: position 579,853 of record NZ_JAHUWU010000001.1, read on the forward strand.
GATGCGGCGGTCCGGCGAGATGTTGGTAAAACCGCCGCGAATGGCGCTGATGGCGCCGGTGTGTTTGAGGGTATTGAGCATCAAGATGGCACCGAACACGATCCAGAGCACGGTCACCGTGATCACCAACCCCTGCAGGGTGGAGGCAAAGACCCGGGTCGGGCTCATCTGCCAGCCCCAGAGGGCGATGAACACGGTCAACAGGAAGGCGATGGGCATGGCGCGCTTGGCGGGCCAGTTGAGGCCGACCAGCAGCACGGCGGCCACCAGGATCGGCGAGAAGGCCACCAGGGCCAGCAGGGTGTCTGTCATCATTGCGTCCTTGTCCAGAAGAGGCACCGTGGGGGCACCTTGTTGTTGTTTTGTTAATCGGACGTGACCTTACCCTGTTCCTTTTTCGCGATATATGGAAATAATGAACAACATTCGTTCCAAAAGTTGATCAATATGGCCAGTACCGACGACCTCATCCTCTTCGCCCTGGTGGTGGAGGCAGGCTCCTTCAGCAAGGTGGCTGAGCAAAATTCCATTACAAATTCAGTGGTTAGCAAACGGATCGGGCGCCTTGAGGAAGAACTCGGGGTGCAGTTGCTCTATCGCACCACCCGCCGGCTCACCCTGAGCGAGGCAGGCAAGGAGCTCTATCAAGGTGCGAAAAATGTGAAGGCCGCCGCACTGGACGCCTTCGACGCGGTGGCGGGGTTTGGCGAAAAGGTGAGCGGTCATGTGCGCATGTCGGTGCCCACCATCTCGGGAGAGCTGCTGCTGGCCGATGCGGTGGCCGATTTTTGCCAGCAGCACCCGGGGCTCACGGTGGAGATGTCGCTGGACAACCGCTTCGTCAATCTGGTGGAAGAGGGGTTCGATCTGGTCATTCGCACCGGTTATCTGGATGACTCCAGCCTCATCGCCCGCCATATCCTCGACTCCCAGTGGGTGATCTGCGCGGCCCCCGCCTATGTGCGCCACTTCGGAGCGCCGCGCGAGCCCGCAGATCTGCAGGCTCACAACTGCCTGCGCTACGCCTACCAGAGCACGGGGGCGTCGGAGTGGGCCTTCAAGGGGGAGGACGGCAACTATCTGGTGTCGGTGTCGGGGAGCTTTTCAACCGACAACGCCGGTGCCCTGCGCAAGGCGGCGCTGGGGGGACGCGGCATCGTCTATGTGCCGCGATGCCTGGTCTATCACGATTTGATGAGCGGGAATCTGGTGGATTTGTTTCCGGAGCGGGTGGGCAAGAAGCTTGGCATCTACGCCGTCTACCCCTTCACCCGCCAGCCGCCGCGCAAGATCCGGCTGCTGATCGAGCATATCCGCCAGCGCTATCTGGATATCGCCCACTACTTCGTCTGAGAGGACTGCGCTCACCCAGGAGGGGGCTTGGCGCGGGATCAGGCTTCTAGCGGCGCGGCGGGCAAGACGCTCGCCTGAGTAGAGAGAAACGCCAGGGATTGGCGATTGAAGTGGTCGGGCTGCTCCACGTTGCAGACGTGGCCGCAGTTTTCGATGATCTCGAGCCGGCTGTATGGGTCGCGGGCAACCTGCTCACGCACCGGGGCGAGGAACATGTGATCCTCCTCCCCCATCACATAGAGGGTCGGGATCGGCAGGGCCCGCTCCTTGAAGTAGCGCATCAACGGGTTGACTTCGGTGGCGAGGCGGAACCAGCGTTTGAACTCCTTCTGGCAGAGTTTGCGAGCCTCGCGCACGAAGAGGTTGCGGGACTCCTGATGGTGCTGGCGCGGCATGATGATGAAGGCGAACAAGCGGTAGAGCCACATGTAGGGCAGGATGTGCTGGCCGACCCGGCCAAGCTGCACCAGCACCCGGGAGCGGATGTCGAGGCGCAGGATGGCGCCGCCGAGCACCATGCTCTTGACCCGCTCGGGGCAGAGCTCGGCCAGGTGGCGGATGAGGATGGTGCCAAGGGAGATGCCGACAAAATGGGCGCGGGGGATGCGCAGGTGATCGAGCAGGCGCAGGATGTCCTCGGTCACGGCACGAAAACTGTAGTGTCCTTTGACCACCTGTTGCAGCTGGTTGGACTGGCCGTGGCCGCGCAGGTCGAGCAGCAGCACGTTGAAGTGCTCCCGGTAGGCGCGCAGCTGCTTGAACCAGATGGAGGAGCTGCCGCCGGCGCCGTGCACAAACACCACCCAATCCCGATCGGGGCCCAGCTCAAAGGTCTTGTGGTACAACATCTTATGGGCTCCCGGGGGGTTGAGGGATATACTCGGCGGGCATATTAACAGATGGGGCGCCCCGCTGAATATGCTGCCACTTATCATCGGACCAGCATGGAGTCCTGTATGAGCCTTGTATCGTTACGTGAATTCCTGCTCAGCCTGCCGGCGGCCACCGAGGATACCCCCTTCGGCCCGGAGTTTCTGGTCTACCGCATCGCCGGCAAGATGTTCGCCCTGGTGAACTGGCAGGCCGAGCCCCTCACCATCAACCTCAAATGCGAGCCCGAACTCGCGCTTTTGCTGCGGGAGATCCATCCCGAGGTCAAACCGGGCTGGCACATGAACAAGCAGCACTGGAACACGGTGACCCTGGTCGAGGATCTGGACACCGATCTCTGGCAGGGCTGGATTGAACACTCCTATGAGCGGGTGGTGGCCGGCCTGCCCAGGGCCAGGCGACCGCAGGCGCCAACCCTGTCAGGCAAGGCAGGATAACATCGATGCCGCAGACACAAAAAACCGCGCCCGCCCGGATCAGGCCCCTGAGGGAGCAGCACATCCCCGAGCTGCTGGCCCTGTTCGAGCAGTCGGTGCGCCGCATGGGCCCGGAGCATTACAGCCCGCAGCAGGTGGAGCAATGGGCGCTGGGCGCCCGTCACCCCGGCTTGGTCAGCCAGTTGCGCGAGCACCACGGCTGGGTCATCGAGCAGCAGGGCATCCCCCTAGGCTTTGTCACCCTGAGCGATGACGGCCACCTCAGCCTGCTCTATGTGAGCCCGGATCATCCGCGTCAGGGGCTCGGCGGCCTGCTGCTGGCACGGGCGCTGCAGGCGGCCGGCCAGTTGGGCCTGCACAGCCTGACCACGGAGGCCAGCGCCTTCAGCCTCGCGCTGTTTCTGCGCCACGGGTTCGAGCAGGCCGGATTGGAAACCGTGGAGCGCGGCGGGGTCAGTTTTGTCCGCCATCGCCTCTACTGCCGCTTGCCAAGCCAAGGCCAGCCACTAAAATACCCACCATTTCCCCAAAGCAATGAATGAAGGCAGCCATCATGGTGGTAGAGAGCGACGGTTATATTGCGCTGATCGAGTATCTGGTAGAGAGTCTGGGCCTGTTCGAGAGCCAGCAGCAGGGCACGGGCTCCCAGACCATAGAGGATTTGGTGAGCAACCGGGTAGCCGACAACCTCATGGCCATCTGCGAGCAGAACCCTCAGCTCGACCCCAAGGTGCGTTTCATGATCATGCAGGAGGCCGATGCCGTAGTGGCCGATCTGGAGGAGGTGCTTTCCGCCGTCTGGCTGCGGGCGCCCACCCCGGCACAGCACGCCTTTCTCGATGAGTTCATCAGTCTCATCAAGAACCTGTTCGACAGCACCATCCGCTAGCACCCTCCCCCCGCGGCTGCACGGCCGAAAAGTGAAAAGGGCCGCCTTCAACGGGCAGCCCTGCTTGCTATCACTTCCGATTCATCGCGCTTGTCAGTGGAATGAATGTCGAGGCAAGAAATGTGTCTGGTCTTGGCTGCCGTCCATGGTAGCTAATTGTTAGTCTGCCGAGGTTCGGTTAAGTTCCCGACCAGGACACTTTTTTTAATATTTCTTTCAAAAAAACGAAACAGGGACCGGATGGCCCCTGTTTTATACATGCTGCGCCTCAGCGGTTCAGGCTGGGTGGCAGGCAGACGCCAATGCCGCCCAACCCGCAATACCCTTCCGGATTCTTCTCCAGATATTGCTGATGGTAATCCTCGGCGTAGTAGAAAGGGGCCAGCGGCAGGATCCGGGTGGTGATGGGACGGGCATCGCCGCTAGCCATCATGGCCTGCTGATAGGCGGCCAGGCTCTGCTGGGCGATGGCCTCCTGACTGTCATCCCCATAGAAGATCACCGAGCGGTACTGGGTGCCGATGTCACCACCCTGGCGCATACCCTGGGCCGGATCGTGCTGCTCCCAGAACAGCTTGAGCAGCTCGCCATAGCTGATGACCTTAGGGTCGAACACCACCTGCACCGTCTCGGCATGACCGGTCAGACCGCTGCACACTTCCTTGTAGGTGGGGTTCGGCGTCAGGCCCCCCTGATAACCGGCGGCGGTGGAATAGACGCCGGGCTGCTGCCAGAACAGGCGCTCCACACCCCAGAAGCACCCCATGCCAAACCAGGCAAGCTCCATCCCCTCGGGCCAGAGGCCCTGAGTCGGGTGGCCGTTGACGGCATGCTGCTGGCCGATCGCCAGCGCTTCCCGTCGTCCCGGCAGCGCCTCTGCCGGTGAAATAATCTGCTCCATATGCCCTGTCCTTGAATAAAACCCCGCGCGATGCGGCTGACGAAAAGGAACCCCGAAGATAACAGTTTATGAGCCCGGATCAACCGAGGCGGCCCCTTCACCGGGGTGACCGCCCCCCGACTCGCCCTGGTGCAGGCCACCCCCCGCTGGTCAAAATGGCGGCACAAAACACCAGAACCAATATTTAGTCTTGATTTGTGAATTTATTTTCATATATTGAGCAAATTGCTGCTTTTTTATGGAATGAAACACGTGCGTGAACGCGAACCCAGCCTGGTCCATGCCTTTCGGCAATCCACCCCCTATGTCAACGTGCACCGGGGCGCCACCTTTGTGCTGATGATGGGCGGGGAAGCCATCTGCCACCCCAACTTTGCCAATATCGTCAGCGATATCGCCCTGCTGCAGACGCTTGGGATCCGTCTGGTCCTGGTGTTCGGCTCGCGTCCGCAAAACGACGAGGCGCTGGCCCGCGCCGGCATCGAGGCCCAGTACCACAGACGGATCCGGGTCACCGATGACAAGAGCTTCGCCATCATCAAACAGGTGTGTGGCGGCCTGCAATACGACATCACGGCCCAGCTCTCCATGGGGCTCGCCAACACCCCCATGCAGGGTGCGCGCATCAGCGTGGTGAGCGGCAACTTCGTCACCGCCCAGCCGCTCGGCGTCGAGGATGGCATCGACTACTGCCACAGCGGCCGGGTGCGGCGCATCGACGTGGAGGGGATCACCCGCCAGCTGGATCAGCATGGTCTGGTGCTCATCTCCCCCATCGGCTGCTCGGTCACCGGCGAGAGCTTCAACCTGAGTTCCGAAGAGGTGGCGCGCCGGGTGGCGGTGGATCTCAAGGCAGACAAGCTCATCTGTTTCAGCAGCACCCAGGGGGTGATGAACAGACAAGGCGAGGCCATCTCCGAGCTCTTCCCCGAGCAGGCAGAAGAGCTGTTGGTGGAGCTCGAGCAGGCCGGCGAGGAGATGTCCGGCACCGCCCGCTACCTGCGTGCGGCCATTGCCTCCTGCCGGGGCGGCGTGCCGCGCTCCCACCTGGTGAGCTATCAGGATGACGGCGCCATGCTGCAGGAGCTGTTCAGCCGCGAGGGTCTCGGCACCCAGATAGTGCGCGAAAGCGCCGAGCGGGCACGGGCCGCCACCATCGAAGACATCGGCGGCATCCTGGATCTGATCCGGCCGCTGGAGGAGGAAGGCATACTGGTGCGCCGCTCCCGTGAGCAGCTGGAGATGGAGATAGACAAGTTCACCATCATCGAGCGCGACGGCCTCATCATCGGCTGCGCGGCGCTCTACTGCTTCATGGAGGAGGCAATGGCCGAGATGGCCTGCGTCGCCATCCATCCCGAGTACCGCAACTCCAACCGGGGTGATCAGCTGATCGCCAAGGTGGCCGAGCGGGCCAAGCGGCTCGGCATCCGCCGCCTGTTCGTGCTCACCACCCGTTCCATCCACTGGTTCCGGGAACGGGGCTTCGATCCCCTGGAGGTGGAAGATCTGCCGGTGGCGCGCCAGCGGCTCTACAACTGGCAGCGTCGCTCCAAGGTTTTGTCCAAGACGATTTCGTAACTGATTGATCTTGTGCCTGGTTGTTGCCAATTGTGTACTTTTTTACGAACTCGATTGACAGTGCAATCCAGAGCAGGGTATTTCTACATGCACGCCACCTTTCAGGGTGGCACCAGAAGAGGAGCGCTGCCCAGGCAGCCCAAGGGAGGACACCAGCGTCCGGTGAACTTGGGTCAGGGGGAGCAGCGCCGAGACGAGTGAGGCAACTGGTATACCTCAACGTCGGCTGCGGGGGCTGAATCCCCCGGGTTGTCATCGGTCGTGTGCATCCCACAGGCATCCAGCAGGATCCTTGTGGGATGGGCACCGCGGATGGAGTGCTTCTGGCCGGGATCCTTCGCTATTCCTGCCATTTTCTGCCTCCTCCTCTCTTTTGCCCGATGAAACCGGATTTTCACCTTGAGACAGGAGTATGCAATGAACCCGATCAACGTCGCCAAGTTTGGCGGAACCAGTGTCGCCGATGCCGCGGCCATGAACCATTGCGCCGACGTGGTGCTGGCCAATCCGGCGACCCGGGTGGTAGTACTGAGCGCCAGCGCCGGGGTCACCAACCTGCTGGTGAGCCTGGCTCAGGGTGAACTGGACGAAGCCGGGCAGGATGCCCAGCTCGCCAAGCTGGCCGGGATCCAGCAGGCCATACTGACGGCGCTCGGCAACCCGGGCGAAGTGAGCGCCCTCATTCACGCCCAGCTCGGCGAGATCCGCACCATGGCCCGCCAGGCCTGCCAGCACACCGATGCCGAACTGGCAGACCGCCTCATCGCCTGCGGCGAGCTGATGTCCACCCGCCTCTTCACCGAACTGCTGCACCAGCGGGGCATCAAGGCCTGCTGGCAGGACGCACGCCAGCTGCTGCGCACCGACAGCCGCTTTGGCAAGGCCACCGTGGATCTCGCCGCCACCCGCACCCTCTGCCAAGCCACCCTGGGCCCGCTGCTCGGTGACAGCCTCATCATCACCCAGGGCTTCATCGGCGCCGACGCCGATGGCCGCACCACCACCCTGGGCCGGGGCGGCTCCGACTACAGCGCGGCCCTGCTCGCCGAGGCACTGGACGCAGGCAGCATAGAGATCTGGACAGACGTGCCCGGCATCTACACCACGGATCCGCGCCTGGTCACCCGGGCCCGCCCCATCCCGGAAATCAGCTTCGTGGAGGCGGCCGAGATGGCCACCTTCGGCGCCAAGGTGCTGCACCCGGCCACCCTGCAACCCGCACTGCGCCAGGACATTCCGGTGTTCGTCGGCTCAGCCAGGGATCCCGCAGCCGGTGGCACCTGGATCCGCGCCAGCACCGAGACCTGCCCGCTGTTTCGCGCCGTGGCCCTGCGCCGCCAGCAGGTGCTGGTCACCCTGCACAGCCTCAACATGTTCCACGCCTACGGCTTTTTGGCAGAGGTGTTCGGCATCCTGGCCCGTCACCGCATCTCGGTGGATCTCATCACCACCTCCGAAGTGAGCGTCTCCCTGACCCTGGATCACACTGGCAGCCAGAGCAACGGCGAGCCCATCCTGGGCGACAAGGTGCTGGCGGAGCTCGGCCAGCTATGCAAGGTGGAGGTGGAGACCGACTTCGCCCTGGTGGCCCTCATCGGCAACCGCATGAGCGAGGCCGCCGGGGTGGGCAGCCGGGTGTTCGACGCCATTCGCGAGCACAACATTCGGATGATCTGCTACGGCGCCAGCGCCCACAACCTCTGCTTCCTGGTCAAGGAGAGCGAGGCAGGCAACATCGTCAACCGCCTCCATCAGGAGCTGCTCGACTGAGCCTGACGAAACCTTGTCAGACCCTTCTCCCCGTGGGGAGAAGGGTCTGTTATCAGGGGAAGGCCATAACGCCAGCATCGATATCAACGAAGAGGGGCGCCGATGCGCCCCTCTTGTCATTGAGTCAGCCGTCATGTCAGCCCATGGGCTGGCTTGCCGGGGTTGGCAGCAGGTTGGCCCGGATCTGCTCACGCAGCGCCCCCAGCCGTTGCAACAGCGCAGTCTGGCTGAGCCCTGCCTCGTCCGGCCCCAGGTTCTCGGCCAGCGCCGGGAAGTGATCCCGCACCGCCTGCTCCAGCCAGTCGAGGCGACGCAGGGTCATGGGGCCGCAACTCTTGCCGCTGAGATCGTCCTGGATGTCGAGCCGATGGCTGCGATACATGTCGCGCCACCAGTTGGCTGCGAGCGCCTCGTCGCTTGCCAGCGCCGCACTCCACTCTCCCACCAGCCCCTGCATGCGGGCCAGCACGGGGGCACTGGCCCCCTCCCGGCTAAGGTACTGTAACTCCCCCTTCGCCCAGGCGAGACAGAGCCCCCGCCAGTGGCGAAACAGCGGCAAGGGATCGGCATCATCCAGCCAGAGCCCTGACAGGGTGCGGGTCTCCAGCCGCTCCGGCACATGAAATTCAGGGTCGCTCAGACCATTGGAGTTGAACTCGTGGAGGGGATCGAAGGGCCACATGTAGCCAAAGTCGAACACCGAGATCTGTTGGCCGTCGTCAAGCAGGTTGCCCGGGCTCGGATCCCAGTCAAACCAGCCCCAGCGCGCCAGCTCGGCCTCCACCGCCAGCATCTGCGCCAGGTTGCGCTCATTGAGCTTGCGCACCGGCTCTCCCCTCAACCAGGGGGAGACCAGCACCCCGGCGCGGGCCGAGCCGAAGCTGGTGCAGACCACGTTGGAGAGTATGGTGGGGTGCAATTCCCGCAGGCTCTCGATTTCCCGGCGCCGCTCCAGCTCGGTGAGAAAGGCTGTCTTGCCGTCGGCGTTGGCCACCAGGGAATCTGGTCGGCAGCGCTTCAGGCACCAGTGATGGCCCTCCACCTTGAGGTGGAACACCTCGGCGGTGAGCCCGTGACCATAGACCCTGACGACGGCCGGGTGATCCTCGGTCAGCCTGGTCAACTGGGTCAGGGGCAAGGGACAGTCTCGCTCACGCCCGATCCGGATCTCGTCGTTGTTCTCCAGCATCTGGAGCAATCTTGCCTGACGTGCCGCAACCTTGGGATTCATACATGTACCTCCAACCGTTACTGAGAGACTAAACAGCGCCCCCCTCCCAGACCAGCGGCAAAGCCCCATGATGACGCTTTCATCACAGAATGAATGCCCCTCCCGGATCGGGATCACAATTCGCACGCCCGGGTCGTCACCCAAGATTCATCCCGTTGTCATTAAATTGACATCAAGGAACAAGCCCCTCACCATCGGGTCAAAATAGATGCAGCCATCGCTGCCCTGCCCGCTCCAAGGATGAGCCCCTATGAATGCCCCCGTCTGTGGTCACAGCCCCTCCCTTTCCCAGTCTCTGGCCGGGTGGCTGTTCGGTCTGCTGATAGCCCTGCTGTTGCTGACCCTCGCCCTGCCGCTGCTCAATCCCGCCGGCTGGCTCGGGCGGGCACAACCGTTGATCCTGGGGCCCGCCGATCAGCCCATCGCCACCCTCAGCCGCCACAGTCTGCTCTACAAGAGCGACAGTCGCGGCCTCTATCTGGTGGTGCGCAGCCAGTGGCAACTGCTCAAACCGCTGCAGGAGGGGGACAAGGTGCGGGTGGAGCTGCTCAACGACAAGGGCATTCGCATCGATCAGTTGAGCCAGGCGGTGGAGAAGCGCCAGAAGTGTCGCCAGGAGCGCTGCACCCTGGATCTCAACAGCGCCCTGCGGGCACCGGATGACGCCCTGGACAGCCGCTATCAACTGCGGATCGGCCTGCTGCTGGCAGACAGGCCCGAGAGCGCCGAATACAGCCAGATACTGCAGACCCTGCCGGAGCGCGGCTTCAACCTGAGCTACCTGATGATCAGCCTGCTGCTGGTGCTGCTGATGAGCGCCGCCGTGCTCAGGGCGATGCTGCCGCGGCTGCGCCGAAGCTACCGCTCGCGGATCGTCGGCAGCCTGCTGCTTGGCAACCTCACCTTCGTGTTGCTGCACGGCTTCGTGGTGTTCAAGCTGGGAGAGTTTTTGTTCTGGTCGGGCTTTCGGCCCGAGCACTATTACCTCGCCTGGGGCAGCATGGTGCTGGGCTGGAGCCTCTGTGCCCTGGCGGGGTTCAACCTCTATATGGGGCTGGTGTTCACGGCGCTCTCCGGCATCGGCCTGCTCGCCAACTTCATGAAGATCGCCATCTACGGGGTGCCGCTCGGGGGGGACGATCTCGGCAACCTGCTGGCCCTGCTGCACATCCTGCTCGATCAGCACCCCGTGCTGCCGGTGCTGGCCGTGCTGGGGCTGTTGTTCCTGTGCTGGCGCTTTGCCCTGTCGCGCTGGATCCTGCGCACAGCCGCCGCCACCGCCGCCTTCTTCGCGCTCTGCGTGTTCGCCACCCAGACCGGCAACAAGCTGCTCGGGGCCAACATCCGCTACGTGGACAGGGCGGTGAACTACCACAGGGACATCATCCGCGCCGGCCCCGGCCTCTATCTGTTCAACCTGGTGGACGAGATGCTGCAAAGCGGCAACGTCTTTCGCTACCCCCTGCAGATCAACGAGCGCACCCCCGAACTGAGCCAGCCAGCCCGGGGCCAGCCGCCCCGCTTCGATCTGGTGATCGTGCTGCAATACGAATCGCTCTGGCTCGACTGGCAGGGCAAGATCTGCGCCCCCGCCCCCACCCTGAGTCTGCCCGCCGGGGTGGCGCAGTGGCACAAGACCATCCACTCCCCCACCACGGGCGGCATGACGGTGCTGGCGGAGTTCGAGATGAATACCGGCCTGCCGGCGGGTCTGCTCAAGCAGGGGGTGGTGCCCTACTACTACCTCTCGGCCCAGGTGCCCGGGCTTGCCCGGAGCGCGAAGCAAAGCGGCTACCAGACCCTGTTCGCCCACCCCTATGTGGAGAAGTTCTGGGGCCGCGCCAAGGCGATTCCGGCGCTCGGCTATGAGGAGCGCTGGTTCGACACCCGCTTCACCACCCTGGAACACAAGGGGCTCTACATCTCGGACGATGCCCTCATCGACCACCTGATCAAACGCAGCGAGCAGGATGACAAGCCGCTGTTCGCCTACGCGGTCACCATGCAGGGGCACGGCCCCTTCGACGGGGATCGCTACCGGGCCCAGCAGATCGACAAGGCCTGCCCGGATCAGAGCCCGGCAGAGCGCCAGCTGCTCAACACCTACTACACCGGGGTGGTGGACGCCATGACGTCGCTGGAGCGGTTGCTCAAGACCCTGGACCAGTCCGGCAAGCGCTATCTGGTGGTGGCCTTTGGTGATCACCAGCCCTTCCTGATGTCCGCAGGCAAGGGTATCCACGGCGCCAAGCCGCCCCGGGATGCGGCCTACAAGATCCCCATGATGGCTTTCACCCGCGCCGATGACCCCCTCAACCTGGCGACCCAGTTCGCCCCGGTGCGCCAGCTCTACCAGATGGGCCAGGCCACCCGAGCGCTGCTGGCGGGGGATCTCGCCCCCATAGAGGACAAGCCCCTGCTCCACCCGGTGCTCGGGGAGGAGAAGGGCTTCGACCCCTCGCCTCTGGTGCCGCAGATCCGCGCCAGCTTCCGAGCCGACGCATTACCCTGAGGTCAATAAGCATTTAAGAGACGGGGGCCGCAGCTCCTTGCAACACCTTCCGGGCCGACGCATTACCTTGAGGTCAATAAACATTTAAGAGACGGGGGCCGCAGATCCTTGCAACACCTTCCGGGCCGACGCATTGCCCTGAGGTCAATAAACATTTAAGAGACGGGGGCCGCAGATCCTTGCAACAGCTTCCGAGCCGACGCATTACCCTGAGATCAATAAACATTTAAGAGACGGGGGCCGCAGATCCTTGCAACACCTTCCGGGCCGACGCATTGCCCTGAGGTCAATAAACATTTAAGAGACGGGGGCCGCAGATCCTTGCAACACCTTCCGGGCCGACGCATTACCCTGAGGTCAATAAACCTTTAAGAGACGAGGGCCGCAGATCCTTGCAACACTTCCGGGCCGATGCCCTGCCCTGATCCTGCGAGCAGACAGCAAAGAGGCCGCAACTGCGGCCTCTTTGCATTTCTCTTGCGGCTAGCAGAGCCAGGGCTCGCACAGGGTAAGGGTCTGGGCGTCGAGATCCAGTTCGGCCTCGATGCCGAGCGGCACCGTCAGCATGGGGTGGGTGTGAGCACAGTCGAACTCCGCCAGAATGGGGAAGGTCGGCTCCCCCACCACTTCCAGCAGGATATCGAGCGGCCGCCGGCCGCTGCCCTGGCTGTCGAACAGCTCGTGCTTGCCGAGCACCAGTCCGCCGATGCGATCGAACACCCCGCACAGCTTGAGGTGGGCAAAAGAGCGCTCCACCGTCTCCGCCGACAGGAGGCTGTCTTCCAGCAGCAGAATGTCCCCCCGCGCTATGGGCGGCATATAGGGTGAGCCCCAGATCCCTGCCAGGGTATTGAGGTTGCCGCCGATCAGTCGGCCTCGCACCCGACCGGTCCCCACCGAGATCAGCCGGTTTGGCAGGCACTGCTTGGCCCGGGTCTGGTTTTCCCAATCAAGCCGCTCGTCGGTCCATTGCGTCGGAGTCGGCACCGTGTGGGGCACGGCGGCGCCACCTGCCTGGCAAATCTGGTTGAACCCGGCCAAAGTTTCGTCCACCAGCGGCGAGAGCTCGCCGAACGAGGCCACCAGCGCCGGCCCGTAAAAGGTGACCAACCCGGTCCTGGCGTGGATGCCAAGCAGCAGGGCCGTCACGTCGGAGTAGCCGATGATGATCTTGGGATCCCGCTTCAGCGCCTCATAATCGAGATAGGGCAGCAGGGAGTTGGAGTTGCTGCCGCCAATCACCGACATGATTGCGCGCACCTCTGGATCCCGGATGAGGGCATTGAGCTCTTCGGCCCGCGCCGCGATGGAGCCGGAGCGCCAATGATCCCGCTCCCCGGTCAGGCTGCCCGCCTTGAGTTCGAAGCCCTGCGCCGCCAGATAAGCCTTGGCGCGAGCGAAGCGGTTTGGTGCCCAGGCGGTGGCCGCGCTGGAGGGGGAGAAAAAGCCGATGGTGTCGCCGGGCCTGAGCCCCGGCGGTTTGAGTAAAGTCATGGACAAATCTCTGCTGCCAAGGATGGTTCGCCGGAATAACGCGGAGAAGAGGTCTCATCCTAATCCATTTCTCGCTCGCCAGACCAGTGGAACACGCCCACAAAAAAGCCGATCTCAGGATCGGCTCGGGGTGCTGGCTTGCAAGGGGATGAAAGCGGCCTCACACCACCACGGCGGTGCCGCTGATGCTGACCATCAGCATGCTGCCGTTCTGCCCCACCACCTCGTAGTCGATGTCGATGCCGACCACGGCGTTGGCACCCAAGGTGGCGGCACGCTCCCTGAGCTCCTCGAAGGCGATCTCCCGGGCCCGGGCCAGCTCTTTTTCATAGGCGCCGGAGCGGCCGCCGATGATGTCGCGAATACCGGCGAACAGGTCTTTGAAGATGTTGGCGCCGAGGATGGCTTCCCCCACGACGATGCCGCGGTATTCACGAATGGTCTTGCCTTCCAGGGTGGGGGTGGTTGAGAGGATCATCTTGCGCTCCTTGGGGTTAAAATGGGCTCCAGACTACCCCAAACCTGCGGCAGGCAACATCCCCCTACCGCGAATAACCGGCCACAGGGGATGGGCGGACAGGCGCTGGCTGCGACCCGGCGGCACCTGCCGGATCGCAGCCCTCAAAGACGGTCATAAAAAAGGAGAGGCGAGCCTCTCCTTTTGTTTGCCATCGCACCTTGCCACTCAGGGCTCAGTGCAGCTTCATGCTCGGGCGCAGCACCCGGTTGATGCGGCCCACCAGCATGATGAGGCCGGTCTTGATGTAGCCGTGCAGGGCCACCTGGTGCATCCGGTAGAGGGAGATGTAGACGATGCGGGCGATGTAGCCTTCCACCATCATGGAGCCGCGCATCAGGTTGCCCATCAGGCTGCCCACGGTGGAGAAGCGACTCAAGGAAACGAGCGAGCCGTGGTCATGGTAGAGGTAGGGCTTCATCTCGCCGCCGTTCATCTTGGCCAGGATGTTCTTGAATGCCTGGGTCGCCATCTGGTGGGCGGACTGGGCGCGGGGCGGCACAAACTTGCCATCCGGCTGCGGGCAGGCGGCGCAGTCGCCGATGACGAAGATGTTCTCGTCACGGGTGGTCTGCAGGGTCTCTTTCACCACCAGCTGGTTGATGCGGTTGGTCTCGAGGCCCGCTATCTCCTTCATGAAGTCCGGCGCCTTGATGCCCGCGGCCCACACCATGAGGTCTGCTTCAATCAGCTCCCCATCCTTGGTGTGCAGACCCTCGGCAGTGGCTTCGGTGATCATGGTGGCGGTGCGCACGTCCACACCCAGCTTCACCAGCTCCTGGTGGGCGGAGCCGCTGATGCGCTCCGGCAGGGCCGGCAGGATGCGGGGGCCTGCCTCCACCAGTGTCACCTTGAGGCTGTCGGTGGTGAGGTTCTTGAAGCCGTAGGCGTAGAGCTGCTCCACCGCGTTGTAGAGCTCGGCGGAGAGTTCGACGCCGGTGGCGCCGCCACCGACGATGGCGATCTTCACCTTGTCACCGGGCTGGTATTCGGTGGCGAACTGCAGGAAGCGGTTCATCATGCTGTTGTAGAAGCGGTGCGCCTGGGAGGGGCTGTCCAGGAAGATGCAGTGATCCTTGATGCCCTTGGTGTTGAAGTCGTTGGAGACAGAACCAATCGCCATCACCAGCACGTCGTAAGCCAGTTCCCGCTCGTTGACCACCAGGGCGCCGCTGTCGTCGTGGATGGGCGCCAGTACGATGCGTTTCTCGTCGCGCTTGATGTCGGTCAGGCTGCCGAGCTGGAATTCGAAGCCGTGGTTCTTGGCGTGGGACTGGTAGCTCAGGGCGTCGATGCCCGCATCCATGGAGCCGGTGGCCACTTCGTGCAGCAGGGGCTTCCACAGGTGGGTGCGGTTGCGATCCACCAGGGTGATCCTGGCCTTGTTCTTCTTGCCCAGCTTGCGGCCCAGGCTGGTCGCGAGCTCGAGACCGCCGGCGCCACCGCCTACAACGACAATATTCATCATGATGATTTTCCTTGGTTCCTCAAAACGAAAGGGAGCCATTGGCTCCCTAAAACGAAATCGGTTGACGTGATGGCTCAGGCTTCTTTGAAGGCCTTCATCCGTTGCAGATGGTGCGAGATGTTCTTGAACTTATGGGTCTCGCGCTCATCCCATACGATGTCGTAATAGTTCTTCAATTCACGTTCAGTGTCCCGATTATCGCGGATTTCATCCTGAACGGAAAGGATGCACAGGCAGTTTCCTGAATTTTTATTACGAAATTCGGTTACACACTTGGTGCCGATGTCCTCGTACTCTTCCGGCCTGTCGATCTTGCCCTGCATGTTCTCTTCCGGGTGCAGGTTGGGGTTGAAGACCACCTGTTTGATACCGCACAGAAAACCGATCCGCTCGCTCCAGTAGCCGCCGAGCCCTACCCCGCAGATGAGCGGCTTGGGGTCTGTGCTCATGTCGAGCTGCTTCTTCACCTCCTTGAGCAGGTGGCTCATGTCGTGGCGCGGGTGAACCGTGCTGTAGTGAACGAAGCGCACATCATCATCGATAAACTGCAACTGCAGCACTTTCTCATGATTGCCGGGGCTGGTGGCATCGAAGCCATGCAGATAGATGATCATGGATAAGACCTCAAAAACTGTGTCGGTTCTATCGAAACTACCCCAGCGAACCGCCGAGGCGCCACCAAAACATCGCACTTTCTTGCTTTGGATCACGCCCCCTGCCGCCGGAAAATCGTTTCCCCACCCCGTTTGGGCGCGCCAGGCAGGGGAAAAGGGGTGCCAGGCCCCTGACGAGGGCAGGCGCGCTGCCCCTGCCTGCGCCCGGCCTCAGCTCAGGGTCTGCTCGAAGCGATCCACCGCCGCCGCCACCAGGGCCAGGCTGCCCTGCCAGAAGGCCGCCTCGCGAATATCCTGCCCCAGGTGTTTCACCACCAGCTCCTCGGCGCTCATGCGGCCGGTGTCCCGCAACAGGGTGCGATAGGCCTGTGCCACATCCTGCTCACCCGCGGCCTGACGGCTTATCAGTTGCTGATAGACGCCGAGGCTGAACAGGTAACCAAACAGGTAGGGGTAGTTGTAAAAACCGAAGCCCGCGATGGAGAAGTGCGCCTTGGCGGCCCAGAACATGGGGTGATAGCGGCCAAGGCTCTCTTCATACCAGCGCCCCCACGCCTCGTCGGTGAGCACCTTGAGCCGGGCCGAGGAGACATAACCCTGCTCGCGCTCGGCCACCAGGGCCTGCTCGAACGCGAAGCGTGCCGGGATGTTGACCAGGAAGGTGGCGGCGCCGTCGGCTTCCGCCCAAGCGATGGCCTGGCGCTCCTCGGCGCTTCGGGCCTGCTCGAACAGGGCGCTGCGCACTAGCGTCTCGGCGAAGATGGAGGCGGTCTCGGCGAGCGTCATGGGGTAGCTGCGCTGGCTCATGGGCAAATCCCGGATGAGCCAGTTGTGCCAGGCGTGCCCCAGCTCGTGGGCGAGCGTGATAACGTTGTCCATGGTGCCGGCATAGGTGATGAAGACGCGCGGCTCCACCGGATCGGCAAACTTGGTGCAGTAGGCCCCGGTGCGCCGGTTCGGGGTGGGAGCCGCATCAATCCAGCCGCGCTCGGCCATCATGCGGGCAAATTCCCCCATCTCGGGATCGAAACCGGTGAAGGCCAGGGCGATGATCTCGATCGCCTCCTCGAACGGGATGCTGCGGTGGCTGCTCGCCGGGGGCGGCGCGAACAGATCCTCAGGCCCCAGCTCCTCGATGCCGAGCCCCCGGGCCATCAACCCCAGAGCCCGCTGACCCAGATGGCGCGCCTGCCAGGTCTCCTGCATCAGGGTATCCAGGGTCACCCGCTCGATGTGGCTCTGATGGCAGGAGAGATCCAGGGCATCCAGGGGCCGCACCTTGCCACGCTGGCGCGAGAGCTCCAGGCGCCAGCCGTTGAGGGCGTTGAGGATGGCGGCGACCGTCTCCTGCTCCCCTTCCCAGCCGGCGCTGATGGCGTCGAAGGCCTCTTTGCGCAGGGCCCGAACCGGGCTGGAGAGCAGGTTGCTCGCCTCGGCCAGCCCCATCTCACGGCCATCGATAACGAGGCGGATCTTGCCCACCAGATCGTTGTAGAGGTTGCCCCAGGCGTGCAGCCCGTCGGTGCCAAGGCCGATGACCAGCTGCTCCGCCTCCACCGGCAACCGCTGATCCTGCAGGCTGCGCTCGTGGCGCAGCCGGTACTCCTCCTCCCCGAGCAGGGGGTCCTGCATCAGCTGCTCGAACTCGGCCTCGGGCAGCCCCAGCATCAGATCTTCGATGGGAGCCAGCGTCTTGAACAGGTCCGCATTGAGGGCCCGGGCGCGGGAGGCCAACTGTTTGGCCAGGGGATCCCGGGCGTCCTGGCTCCCCGTGCAGGCGGCCAGCACGGCGATGTTCCAGCCTATTTCGCGGATACGCCGGGCCCGCAGGCGTACCTCCCGCAGGAAGTCCTGCCGGGCCGGCTGGTTACCCTGCACCCCGACCAATCCCTCGATAAAACCGCTCAATTCCGCCAGGCTGGCGCGGGCCAGGCTCATGTCCGCCTCCAGCACGCAGCTGTCGAGGGAGGGGTAGATGTGCTGATTTTGCCACTGCTGTGGGTAGACTCGTTGTTGCATCGAACGCTCATTGTCAGAGACGGGTCCGGCCCGTCGTGAAACAGGGGTGGCCCCAGGGCCACGAACAGAAATACCAAGGCTGGCTGCGACACCAGCCGGATCAAATGCGGGCGGCTACACCAGCCACTCGAGGCGGCTGACCGCCTCCTCGACATAACGCAGACTCTCCTCCCGGAACCCAGGAAGGTTCGCGACTACACCAGTCGCTCGAGGCGGCTGACTGCCTCCTCGACATAGCGCAGACTCTCCTCCCAGAACGCAGGTTCCCGAATGTCGACCCCCAGGTGCTTCTCCACCAGGCTCTCGGCGCTCATGCGGCCGGTGTCGGCGAGCAGCGCCCGATAGGCTGGCACGAAGTCGGCGCCAACCCGCGCCTTCTGGGCATAGAGCCCTAGGCTGAACAGGTAGCCAAACAGATAGGGGTAGTTGTAGAACCCGAACTCGGCAATGGAGAAGTGGCTCTTACTGGCCCAGAACAGCTCGTCATATTGGCTGAGGGTGTCACCATACCACTGCTGCTTTGCGGATTTCATCATGGCCCTCAGCTGGCCCGCCCCCAGATACCCCTCGGTCCGACCTGCCACCAGCGCCCGTTCGAAGTGGAAGCGGGAGGGGATGTCGAGCAGCAGGCTCACGACCCGCTCCCCGTCCATCCAGGCGATGTCCAGGCGCTGCTCGCGGGTCTGCGAGCGCGCGAGCAGCGCGTCGCGCACCAGGGTTTCGGCAAACAGGGAGGCGGTCTCGGCCAGCGTCATGGGGTAGTCCCGCTGCTCCAGCGGGAGATCCCGCAGCAGCCAGCTGTGCCAGGCGTGCCCGAGCTCGTGGGCCAGCGTGATGACGTTGTCCATGGTGCCCTCGAAGGTGAGGAACACCCGGGGCTCGGCGGGGTCGGCATACTCGGTGCAATAGGCGCCGCTGCGCCTGTTGTCGCTCGGTGCGGCATCGATCCAGCCCCGATCCGCCATCATGCGGGCGAAGGCCCCCATCTCGGGATCAAAGGCGGCGAAGGCCTCGGCCACCAGCGTCAGTGCCTGTCCGAAGCCAAGCCTTACCTGCGCCGCGGCGGGCGGCGGGGCATAGAGATCCCAGGGGGCGAAGTCCGTTATCCCCTGGGCGCCGGCCATGGCCCGCAGGGCCCGCCTGCCCAGCTCCTTGTGGGCTTTGGCCTGCGCCATCAGGGTCTCCAGGGTGGCGCGCTCCAGGTGCCCCTGGTGGCAGGAGAGATCCAGCGCATCGAGCCGGCGCGACTTGCCACGCTGGGCCGCCAGCTCCTGGCGCCAACCGTTGATGGCGTTGAGGATGGCGGCCACCGTCTCCTGCTCCGCCTGCCAGGCGGCCTGAATGCCGTGCCAGGCACTGGCGCGCCGCGCCCTGTCCGGATGGGAGAGCAGGTTGTCCGCCTGGGCCAGCCCCATGGGCTCCCCCTCCACCACGGGTCTGAGTCTGGCCACTAGGCTGTCGTAGAGATCCCCCCAGGCTTGCAGACCATCCACCGCCAGCCCCTCGATCAATTGCTCACTCTCGAGGGAGAGGGCCTGATCCTGCAACCGGCGATCGTGGCGAATGAGGTAGGCCAGCTCGAACAGCTCGGGATCCTGCAGCAGGGCCCGCACCTGATCCTCGGGGGCATTCAGCCAGAACAGGGCCACCGGCTTGACGAGCTGGGCCAGCCTCGCCTGCAACTGCTGGCCACGGGAGAGCAGCACCCGGGCGGCCTCGTCGCGGCCGTTGCGGCTGAGCCGGTTGTAGGCGAAGGTCTGGCAGTTCCAGGCTTGTCTCCTCACGGAAATGGCCTGGCGGCGAATGGCCCGAAGCAGGTGGCGCAAGGGATTGATGTCCCGGGTCTCTGGCAAGGCGGCCAGCAGGGTAGTGATCTCGGTCAGGGCCTCGGCGGCGCGTTGGAAGTCGGCGTCGATCGCCGGGCAATCGGGGGCGGCATAGATGTGGTCATCCTGCCAGAGGGTGGTGGTCATAACTGTCCTTGTCTGTTTGCGTCCATGTG
This sequence comes from Aeromonas sp. sif0611, assembly GCF_019218845.1. Lineage (NCBI taxonomy): Bacteria > Pseudomonadati > Pseudomonadota > Gammaproteobacteria > Aeromonadales > Aeromonadaceae > Aeromonas > Aeromonas sp. sif0611. Next base: position 599,532 of record NZ_JAHUWU010000001.1, read on the forward strand.
GGGGCCCTGCCTCTGCGGGCAGTGGTCGCCAAATAGTACGAAGGGGGCCGGCCCTTGCCTAGCCCCCATTCTGGTCAGCAAACAGCAGATCCGACCTGCGACGTCCCCTGTCGGCAGGAGGCGATGCCTGAGCGATCGCCGCTATTATTTCGCGGGGGTCAGCTTGCCCACCAGGGTCATGGCCAGCACCAGCAGCAGACCGGCCACCACCCCCACCAGGGCGCTCAGCAGGGTCGGCGTCACCGCAGCCAGCACGGCGCCCCCGGTCAGGGGTGCCAGGCTGGCGGCCACCCCCTCGATAAGGTGATGGGCAAAGGGCCAGCCGTGGACCAGGATGCCGCCACCGACCATGAACATGGCGATGGTGCCGACCAGCGCCAGCAGGTGCATCAGCCGGGGCGCCGTTACCAAGAGCCCCCGCCCCACCGCCCGGCGCAAGGCGCCGGCATCCGGTTTTTGCAGCAAGTGCAGACCGATGTCGTCGAGCTTGACGATGAGCCCCACCAGGCCGTAGACCCCCACCGTCATCAGCAGGGCGATGCCCGCCACCACGGCAATCTGCAGGCCCAGGCTGGATCCCTGCACCGTGCCGAGGGCGATGACGATGATCTCGGCGGAGAGTATGAAGTCGGTGCGAATGGCCCCCTTTACCTTCTGCTGCTCGAAGGCCTCCAGATCGTCCGGAAGCGCCTCTACTGACGAAGCCGTCTCGCCGCTGTCGTGGGGCAGGAACTTGTGGGCCAGCTTCTCGGCCCCCTCGAAGCAGAGGTAGGCGCCCCCCAGCATCAGCAAGGGGGTGATGAGCCAGGGGATCAGGGCGCTGATGGCGATGGCGGCGGGCACCAGGATCAGCTTGTTGCGAAACGAGCCCTTGGCCACCTTCCACACCACCGGCAGCTCCCGCTCGGCCCGCACCCCGGAGACCTGTTCCGCATTGAGGGCGAGATCGTCTCCCAGCACACCGGCGGTCTTCTTGGCCGCCATCTTGGTCATCAGGGCAACATCATCGAGCACGCTGGCAATATCGTCGAGCAGGGTCAATAAACTGGCTCCAGCCATATCATTCATTCCTTATATCAGTGGTGAGAGCCCCTGGGGCGGCTGGCCTGGCGACGACCTTGCTCATCTGGGGTTCCGCATTTCGGGCAAAAGATGGCACAGTGTAGCGAGAAGCCGCCGTCCCGGCAGCCCCCATGACAGGGTCAACCGGCCTTGTTTCACCTGAAGGCCCCAGGCCCAAGGAGTACCCATGCAACCCTGGCAACCTCTGCTCGATTTCTGGTTTGGCGATGACTCAGCCGACGCTCCCCGCGCCGCCCGGCAAGCCCCCCTCTGGTGGGGCAAGAGCAGCGAGACGGACGCGCTGCTGACGCACCGCTTCGGCGAGCTGGCAGAGGGCGCCGCAGAGGGCGAACTCGCCCACTGGGCCGAGGTGCCGGTCGGCAGGCTGGCGCTGATCCTGCTGCTGGACCAGCTGCCGCGCAACCTTCATCGTGGCACCCCGGCGGCCTTTGCCCAGGATGCCAAGGCCCGGGATCTCTGCCTCAGGGGGTTGTCCCTTGGCGCTGACAAGGCCCTCTCCCCGCTGGCTCGGGTCTTCTTCTACCTGCCGCTGGAGCATGCGGAGTCCCGGGAACAGCAGGCCAGAAGCGTGGCCCTGTTCGAGGCGCTGGCGGCCGAGCAGGCGGGCGGCCCGGCGCGCGAAACCTTCGAGGGCTTCGCCGACTTCGCCCGCCGCCATCAGCTGATCGTCCAGCGCTTTGGCCGCTTCCCCCACCGCAACGCCATCCTGGGGCGCACCAGCACCCCGGAGGAGGCCGAGTTTTTGCGCCAACCCGGTTCCGGCTTCTAGCCCAGCCGCAGAGATACAAAAACGGGCCCTCGGGCCCGTTCTGCATGCAGGGTGACGGGGTCATGCCGCCTCCACCAGCTCCTCTTCTTTTTTCTGGTAGGCCTGGGGCGAGAGCCCCAGCAGCTCCTGCACCGTCGAGGCGACAGTGATGGAGGATATGGTGCCCACCAGGATGCCGGCGAACAGGGTGAAGGAGAAGCCGAACAGGGCGTCGCCACCGAACAGCAGCAGGGCCCCCACGGTGAACAAGGTGGTGCCCGAGGTGATCATGGTGCGGCTGAAGGTAGCCTTGATGGCCACATCGGAACAGTCGTGGATCCCCATCTGGGTGCGCGAACCGAGCAGGTCCCGCAGCCGGTCCGAGATGACGATGCTGTCGTTCAGCGAGTAACCGATCACCGCCATCAGGCCAGCGATGACGTTGAGGTCGAACTCGATGTTGAACAGCGCCAGCAACCCCAGCGCCACCAGACCGTCGTGCAGCACAGACACCAGGATGCCGATGGCCTGGCGCCACTCGAAGCGCACCGCCAGGTAGGCGGAGATGGCCAAGGAGGCCACCAGCACCGCCAGCATCCCCTGCTGGAACAGCTCGGCGCCCACCTGGGGGCCGACTATGGTGGTGCGCAGCAGCTCCACCGGCAGGGCGAGTTGCTGCCCCAGCATGGTCGCAAGATCCTCCGCCGCCCAGGGCAGCTCGTGGGGAGGCAGCTTGATGAGCCACTCGCCGGGCACGCCGGCGCCGTGCAGCTCCACGGCCCCCGCCAGGGGGGCGCTCAGCAGGGCATTGAGCTCGTGGGCCTCCTTCAGGGTCTGGATGCGAAACTCCAGCAGGATGCCGCCGGTGAAGTCGAGCCCGAGGGAGAGCCCGTTGATGGCGAGCACGGCGATGCTCGCCACCGTCAGCAGCACCGAGGCCCACATCCCGATGTAACGCCAGCGGGTCAGGCCCATGGCAATGATCATTCTCAGCATTGTTCTTCCCTCGACAGTTGGTGCAGGCTTCCCACAGGGAAGCGAGTGGCGCGGAGCTGGCTCGGACGCGCGGTGTTATGACACAGGTGGTCAGTCATGGTCATACCCTCAGCAGCTTGGCGCGGCTGTTGCCCCACAGGGGGTTGATGATGGCGCGGGTGCCCCAGATGCCGGTCACCATGCTGGAGATGAGCCCCAGGATCAGGGTGATGGAGAAGCCCTGCAGCGGCCCGGAGCCGATGGCGTAGAGCACCACGGCGCAGATGAGCGTCGTGATGTTGGCATCGAAGATGGTGCGAAACGCCGAGCGATAACCGAAATCGATGGCGTTGGCCAAGGAGCCCCCTTCCCGCAGCCTGTCCTTGATCCGCTCGAAAATCAGCACATGGGTGTCCACCGCCATGCCCACCGTCAGCACCAGGCCGGCGATCCCGGGCAGGGTCAGCACGGCCCCCGGCAGCACCGCCAGCATCCCCACCTGCATCAGCAGGTTGGCGATGAGCGCCGTGATGGCGACCCAGCCGAACTTGCGATACCAGGCCATCATGAACAGCATCATGCCCGCCATGCCGAACGCCAGGGCAGTGAAGCCCGCCTCTATGTTCTGCAAGCCCAGGGTCGGGCCGATCGAACGCTCCTCCAGGATCTTGAGCGGCGCGGTGAGGGCGCCGGCCCGCAGCAGCATGGCCAGCTCCTGAGCCTCCGGCAGGCTGCCAATCCCGGTGATGCGGAACTGGTTGCCAAGGGCGGTCTGTATGGTGGCGACGTTGATCACCTCACTTTTGGCCCGAAGCCGGCCCTCGGCGTTGGTCTTGTACTCGGTGAAGACGGTGGCCATGGGCTTGCCCACGTGCTGGCGGCTGAACTGGTTCATCTTGCTGCCACCCAGGGTGTCGAGCACTATGTTGACCTGGGGCTGGCCCATCTCCCCCATGTTGGCGCGGGCATCGACGATGTGCTCGCCGCTCAGCACCGGCTTGCGGGCCAGACCGACCGCCTGGCCGTTGCGATCCGCCATGAAGAAGCGGCTGTCGGCCTTGGCCTCGTAGAAGGCCAGAGATGCGGTGGCGCCGATCACCTCTTTCGCCTGCTTCGGGTTGTGCACCCCGGGCAGCTCGATGCGGATGCCGTCCTGGCCCTGACGCTGGACCGAGGCCTCGACGATGCCGAGCTCGTTGATCCGTTTCTTGAGGATCGACAGGTTCTGGGTCACGGCGTTGTTCACCAGCAGGGTGCGCTCTGCGTCGCTCAGCACCAGCTTGAGCTCATTGCCGGAGCGGGAGAGGGTCCACTGATCCTGACGGGTGCCGGCGCTCTCCTTGATGATATTGAGCCAGCCCTCCTGCCCGGTGACGTCCGGCAGGGTGACGGCCACGGATCCCTGGGCGGTGAGCATCACGCTGGCGCCGCGCAGGTTGGCCTCGCGGAAGCGGGTGCGCAGGGTATCCACCAGGTTTTTGGTCTGGTTGTCGATGACAAAATCCACGTCCACCCCGATCAGCAGCTGGGAGCCGCCGCGCAAGTCCAGCCCGAGCTTGATGGGATCGGCGCCGAGCTGGCTTATCCAGGTCGGAGCATTGGAGTGAAACTCCAGGGTGAGGGCGGTGCTGTCCACCCCCTGCTGCTCCAGCAACTGCTTGGCCCGCTGCTGCTCGGCCTGGGTGGCGAACACCAGCTCTACCCGCTCCTTCTGCTCGATCTGCAGCTGGGGCGCTATCTGGTGCTCCTGCAGCAGGCGCTGCTGCGCCCCGCTCAGGCGGCTCTGGCCATGGAGGCCGAGGGAGGGTTGCTCACCGAAGAAGGTGGGCAGGGAGTAGAAGGTGAAGGTGAGCAGCATCAGCAGCAGCAGGGCGTACTGCCACAGGCTCATGCGGTTCAGTATGGCATGACTCTTTTTTCTCATGAAATCGGCCTCTGTCAGGCGAGCGCAAGGGACGACGCCGGGTCGCACCGTGCAAAAAAATGAAACAAGACAGCCTAGCCGTTCACTAAAAGTGAACAGCAACAGAGAGAAGATGAGGCAACAGCAGGCAGACTGACCCCATCGGGGTCAGGCGAGGAAGCTCTGGGAGAAGCGGTATTGCAGGTGCCGGCGCTGCAGGCGGTGCCGGTGGATGCTGGCGAAGTGATCGCGAAAGCTCGTCCTCGGGTAGCAGAGGGCGGCGTAGAGCAGCAGGCCGCACAGCAGCAGCAGGATCCCCTGCTGGGCCCAGCTCATGACGAGCTCGTAGACCACGCGGCCAGGCTGATGATCCCGGCTCAGGGAGTGCTCGAGGCGCAGCAGGTGATTCTGGTGGGAACCGATGAACTTGACGACACCGTCATCGCTGTCGCTGGCGCCGTGCTGGATCCGGGCGCCGTCGGTGGAGTCCGCGGCCTCCTCCATCAGCTGGGCGGCGTGCTGGGAAGCGGGTGCCTTGAGCCCCTCCACCGAGACGGTAGAGAGCAGCAGAGTGAGCGCGATGAGCAGAGTCATCGCCGCCAGTTTCACTTTGTCCAGCAGGCTCAAAAAGTTAATTCCCGAATAATAGAAAGGGCAAACTACCATAGCCCCCCTACAAGGACAAGGGCGGCAGGCCATGACGCCTGCCGCCCTTGCGGCGCGGATCCTGTCAATCAGCGGCTGCGGATCATGGCCTCGAAGTCCTCGGCATAGTCCTTGAGCAGGGTGTAGAGGTGGGCGCGCTGGGAGAGATCCATCGACTGGCTGAGGTCGCTGAGCCACTGGATGGTGCGCTGGCGGGACTGGTCGGTGTAGCCGGTGAAGCGGCCATCCATGAGTCCATCCCCCTGTTGCAGCAGGCGGGTCAGCTCCTTGCCGAAGTCCGGATCCTGGCGCTGCTTCATCAGCCGCGCCAGCTCCTTGGTCCAGGCCTCCTGGAACTCCAGCCAGGGGGGCATCATCTCGTATTGCCACTCAGCCCATTGGGCAATGAGCGGCTCCTGGGCCGGTTTCACCTTGCCAATCCAGAACACCAGCCGCTCGTTCATCTTCTCCCGAAACTCCTTGAGCATCTGCGTCTTGGACTCGGTGGCGAAGTCATGCTGGCGCTCCTGCTGGCGTTTCACTCTATCGGTCATGAAGCGCGCCACCTGGGCATCGGTCAGGGTGCTGGCGAGGCGCACGGTGCGGGGAATGGCGTTCTCCAGGGTGCGGGTCAGGCTGGCCTGGGTGCGGTCCAGATGCAGGGTGACCTGGGCCGGGGTCATGGGGCTGGCCACCGCCTTGGCCAGAGCATCGAGATCCCGGGCATAGATGGGCAGCTCGTGTTGGCGATGCCAGGCCATCAGCCCCTTCACCTCCCTGTCCAGCAGGGTCTTCTGACTGCGGTCCAGCGAGAAGTAGTCGTCCAGTTGCCAGACGATGGCCGAATCGAGCCAGTAGTAGATCACCCGGGTCGCGCAGCCGGTCAGCAGCAGGCAGAGCAGCAGCAGGCTCCAGCTGCGGGGTTGACGCCATGAGAATCTGGTCACCATGCATGCCTCCAATTCGTAGAAAATAAGCGTCGCGCCATGGCCTCTGCCCGATGTCACTCCAGGCGCTGGCGGTTCATGTCGATGAGGGCCTGATAGTCGGGCCCGGGTTGCTGCTCCGCCATCAGCAATGCCCACAGCAGTCCGATGTAATCGACCCAGGGCAGAAAGGCTTCGGCCTGGAATCCTTTGGTATTGAGCAGCTTATGAGCGCCCTCCCTGCCTTCAAGATAGCAGCTCTCCAACTGACACCGCAGCTCATCACTCCAGCCATGGGTGCGCTGGATGCTGGCCAGCTCGAAGCCCGGGTGACCGGCGGCGCCATACTCCCAGTCGATGACCCAGGGTCTATGGCCCAACAAGTTAGCCGGATTGAGATCGTGATGGCAAGGGAGCCAGCAGTCGTCCGGCTCGCGGCTCGCGAGCAGTGCCCGCTCCAGCGCCGGCAGCCAGTCCGGGATCCGGGCCAGGCGGCCGCGATAGCCGGCGGCATGGGCCCGCACCGCCATCACCACGGCGGGCAGTGGCAGCCGGTGTAAGCGCCTCAGCACTGCGGCCAGCAAGGGGGGTTGCGCCGCCAGGGGCGGCGGCGCGGCGGCCCAGTTCGGCTCGTCGCACCACGCCAGCAGCATCAGGCCGGTGGCGGGTTCACTGTGATGACAGGGCAAGGCCAGCCCCTCCCCCACGGCCCCCTGATAGAGCTGCCACTCGGTGGCCCTGTCGATACCGAGACGCACCGGATCCGGGTGCCCGCGCCGCAGGAAGGCGCGTTGCCCCGAGGGCAGGTGCAGCCGGTAGTTGCCGTTGGTCAGGCCGCTCGCCAGTGGCTCAAGGCGCCCCCGGTTCCAGGGGGCCGGCAGGCTGGCCAGCAGGGTCAGCTCCGCCAGGTCCCCCTGCTGCCGGGTCGCCTCACCAGCCAAAGGTGGAGGTCTTCGCCTGCTTGCGGATCTCCTTCTGATCGGCCCACAGCAGTTCGCCATTCTCCAGATCCATCAGGTTCATGGTCATCTGGTAGTAGACGTCCTTCACCTTGCCGTTGTCCTTGACGATGCTGGCGAGGTTGCCATAGACCATGTAGCGGGCGCCGGTCTGCTTGCCAAGGCGCACCATGGTGGCGGGATCCACCATGCCGCTGCCCTGCTGGTGCTCGAGTTGCTGCTTGACCGCGCTCACCTTGCTCATGTCGACGAAGCGGAACTTGCCGGAGCGCAGCAGCTTGGTACGCAAGGTGTCTGTGATGGCCTCGGTGTCGATGTGCTCCGAGGTCTTGTTGCGGATGGAGTCCATGAACATCACGGGACGACCGCCGGCGGTGATCTCGGAGGTCGCCGGTGAGGCCAGCATGGAGTCCGCCATCTTGTCGGCGATGGCCTGCAAGTCGGAGGAGCCGTAATCCACGGTCACCGTCTCGGTCTCGGTCGCGTCGCCATAGCTGACGGTGGTGCTGGAGCAGCCGCCGAGCAGCAGGGTGCCGGTCAGTATCAGCAGGGCATGGTTCATTCTCATCAGTTCGATTCCTCAATCACTTCGCGTACGTAAATCCGGTAGCCCCGGGCTGCCGGGCTCGGCGCCAGGGCGGACAGGGTGCGGGTCTGGTAGCCGTGCAGCTTGATGGGGGTCCAGCCGCGGCCATCGCTGGCCACCTCCTGCCCGGCGTCATCATACCAATAGAACAGGTATTGCAGCCTGTTATCGCCGCGCTGGGTGCTGGCGGCGGCCACGTTGACCCGCAGCAGGCCATTTTGCTCGCGGCGGCTGAGCTCGGTCAGGGTGACGTTGACATCTTGATGCTGCTCCTGCACCGCCGCCGCCCCGGCCGCGCCATAGAGCGCCACGCCGGAGGTATTGGTGGCGCAGCCCGCCAGCAGCAGTACCAGCCCGAGGGCCAAGCCATGTGCTTTCATCTTGTGCTCCTTGCCGGCGGCCAGAGGGGCCGAACCGGTCAGTGTGTGATCTCGCCCGAACGGGCACTCATAGGGGCATCACCCGGGTAGTCAGGCGGTTGCCAAGGCGCTGCACCCACACTAGCGTGGTGCGCCCGCCGTGCACGGTAAGCGGCAGTGTACGCATGGCGCTGCCCGCCCCCAGCTGGAGTTGCACCTCTCCGGCCGGCAGCATTCCCTGCCAGCTCGATGCCTCGGCGGGCAGGGTCAGCCAGCTGCGGGTATCGGCCCGCTCCGAGAGGGTATTGAAGATGCCCACCAGGATGTTGCCCACATCCCCCCCCTCCTTGGCGGCGGTGCGTCTCACCTGCTCCTTGGCCACCAGCCGCAGCGCCTGCCGGGTCAGCATGCCAGGCAGCCGCTCCTGCAGATCCTTGGCCGCCAGCGCCTCGAGTCGCACCAGCGAGCTGGTCCGCCCGGCCTGTTTGCCCGCCGACACCGTCAGCGGGCCAGTGTCGCTGGCCCTGTTGTCGTAATAGGGTACCGCCACGGTAAAGGTACGAAAATCGCCGCTGGAGGTGGAGATCGGCAGCGGCAGGAAGATCTCCCGCCGCGCCGGGATCAGGCCATCTTCAAACAGCACCACCAGCTGGCCCTGATCCTTGACCAGCGGCGGCGCCTTGCGGCCCACCTTTTTCTCTGTCTCCCTGAGCTCGTCCGCGGAGCCGCGAAGCCGCGCCAGGCGCAGCAAGGCATCCTGCAGGCTCTGGTTGTCCGGCGCTATCTGGTAGCCGCGCTGATAGTCGACCCAGGCGTCGTTGAGATCCCCGGCCGCCTCGTAGAGCACGCCGGAGAAATAGAAGGTATAGGCATTCTGGAAACCGTTCTTCACCTGACCTATCAGGCGATCGAGTTCGGGTGCCCCACGCGACATCAGCTGGCGCATATTCCCATCTGCCTCGGCCTCTTCGCTCTCTTCCTTGGCCTTGCGCACCTCGTCGGCCCGCGCCTTGAGCGCCCGCTCCTGCACCTGGTTGGCGCGGCGCACCTCCACCAGGGCCCCTTCGGCATCCCCCCGTTGCAGGTAGTTCAGCGCCAGATAGTGGTGCAGCATGGTGCGCTCGTAGTCCGGCGCCCGGTAGGCCATGGTCTGATCGTTGGTGAGCAGGCTGCCCGCCTGGGCCAGACCCCGGCTCAGGCGGTACTGGGCCTGATTGTCTTCCCAGGCGAGCCGGCTGTCGGCGGCGGCAAAGCCCTGCTTGCTGACCCCGTCCTGACCCGCCAGCCAGGCGATGCGGCCTCTCTCCAGCTGATCCAGCACATAGGTGTCGTCCCCCGGGGTCGATTCGCGCACCTCGGGCAGGGCCTCGGCGGCATGACCCAGCAGCAGCTGGTTGCGCAGGGGCACCATCTGATCGGAATAGGAGACGAAGAGGTCTTGCCAGCGGGAGGCACAGCCCCCCAGCAGCAGACCGGCCAACAGCAGGCCGGTCAATGAGGCGGGACGCATCACAGGCTGAGCAGGGGTCCCAGCGGCTGGCCACCCACCAGGTGCAGGTGGATGTGGTAGACCTCCTGCCCGCCGTGGCGGTTGCAGTTCATGATGAGGCGATAACCGTCCTCGGCGATCCCGGCATCCGCCGCCAGCTTGCGGGCCACGGTGAACATGCGGCCGAGCGCCAGCTCGTGATCCGCTTCCACGTCGTTGACCGTGGGGATCAGCACGTTGGGCACGATCAGAATGTGGGTCTTGGCCTTGGGCTGGATGTCCCGGAACGCGGTCACCAGATCGTCTTGATAAAGGATGTCGGCGGGGATCTCCTTGCGGATGATTTTGCTGAAAATGGTTTCTTGCGCCATGGGTAACTCCTTTATATGAAAAAGAAAATTCAATGCAAAACTCAAGCGACTCCCAAAAATGTCGCCACAGCCCGCCAAGTGTGACACAAGCCGACATTTGACACAGCCGTTGTCCCAATCACTTCAGTTATTGTGAAGAATACCGATAGTGAGGATGACGTCCCGAGTACCCCAGCGGCATTCCCCGTGAGGGCATGCAGGGTACCAAAGGGACGGGGTACTCAGGCAAGGGACTTTTGCATAGACAGCGGGACAATAATGAAACAAACAATGTCAGACCTCTCGATCTTACAGAGAGTCTATCTGGGCTTTGCCATCCTGGTCGCCGTCATGGTCGCCAGCGCGGTACTGACCTTTCGCGGCCAGAGCGAACTCAGCGATGCCCTGGATCAGGTAACACAAGAGTCCATGCCGCTGGTGATCGCCAGCAGCCAGACCCAGATCAGCCTGCTCAGCGCCAACAAGTGGCTCACCGACGTGCTGACCGAGCAGGATCCCAAGCAACTGCCGGCGGAAGTGGCCGAGCTGCAGCAGGCCAAGGGCCAGGTCGACAAGATGCTGACGACCCTCAGGCAGCAGGTGGCGGCGCACCCCGAATTGCAGGGGGAGATGACAGCCCTCGGCAAGCTGGTGGCTGACTACCTGCAGCTGACCCAGACCCTGCCCACCGAGCACGAGGCCCTGCTCACCCGGCTGCACAAGGTCAACCAGGCCAAGGGCCAGTTCCAGGTCAGCCTGCCCCAGTTCAAGAAGAACCTCGGCGACATGATGGTCACCGTCGACGACAGCTTCATCAAGATGCTCTCCGAGACCCTGACCACCAAGCTCTCCGCCATCGAGCTCTCCACCATGGATGCCCTCAACCAGAGCATCCCCGCCCCCATCGAAGCGGCACTCAAGCGCAACAAGATGCAGATCGAGGGCTTCAACAGCACCATCAAGGATCTCCAGGGGGAGCTCAAGGATTTCGACAACAACATGGGCCACTACGTCCATGGCTTCGTGCGCGACACCACCGCCAATGAGGGGGTGCTCGCCCAGTACCTGGCGCTGATGAAGCAGCAGCAGACCATGCGCGAGCAGAGCAAGCAAGCGAGCCAGCTCATCGTCAGCATCCAGAACAAGCTGGAGGGGATCACAACCCAGAGCCAGCAGCTGATGAACGCCAGCATCAGGGCCTCCGATCGGGTGCAGACCCAGAGCACCCTGACCCAGGGGATCAGCATAGTCATCGCCATCTTCGTCGCCATCCTGGTGGCCTTCACCCTCGGCAAGGCCATCCGCCGCCCCCTCAAGGAACTGCTGCGGGTACTGACCGAGGTGACCCAGGGTGACATGACCCAGCGGGTCGGCTTCAAGAGCCAGAACGAATTCGGCCAGCTCGGCAGCCAGATCAACCTGCTGATCCAGCAGATGGGAGACGTGCTCAGACAACTCTCCCAGGCCTCGACCCAGCTCAACAGCGCCGCCCACGACAACCGCCACACCACCGAAGCGGTGCGGGCGGATCTGGAGAAACAGCGCCAGGAGACCGCCTCGGTCGCCGCCGCCATGACCCAGATGGAGGCCTCGGTGCGGGAAGTGGCCCAGGCCGCCAACCAGACCCTGGAGCGGGTACAGGACGTGGAGAAGGCCTCACAGATGGGCCGCAAGGTGATGGCAGGCAACATCACCACCACCCACCAGTTGGCGGGCAAGCTGCAGCAGACCGGCAAGGTGATCGGTGACGTGAGTGCCATGAGCGGCCAGATTGGCAACATCCTCGATGTCATCCGCGGCATCGCCGAGCAGACCAACCTGCTGGCGCTGAACGCCGCCATCGAGGCGGCCCGTGCCGGCGAGCAGGGGCGCGGTTTTGCGGTGGTGGCCGACGAGGTGCGCAACCTGGCCGGTCGAACCGCCCAGTCCACCAGCGAAATCCAGACCATGATCGAGAACCTACAGCAGGGGGTCGCCCGGGCGGTCAACGTGATGCAGGAGTGCTCCCGCGAGATGGACAGCTGCATGGATCAGAGCTCCCAGGCCAACAACGCCATGGAAGAGGTGCAGGGCATAGTGGTACTCATCAGCGACATGTCGAGCCAGATAGCCTCCGCCGCCGAGCAGCAGCAGGCCACCAGCGCCGACATCGCCACCAACCTCAACCGCATCTCCGATATCTCGGATCTCAACTACCAGGGCATAGAGCGGGTCGCCGAGACCAGTCAGCAACTCGACAGCCTGGCCGAGCAACAGGAGGGTCTGGTGCAGCGCTTCCGGCTCAGCGCCTGACGCCCAGAGCCATTGCTGTGAAACGACGAGGCCCCGCAGATGCGGGGCCTCGTTTTTATGGCGGCTTGCAGGGAGATCAGGCGTAGGCGATGGCACCCTTGCCGACCCCTTCATAGGCGACAATCTTGACGAATTTCTCCCCCACCTGCTTCTTCACCTCGCGGGCGATATGGTGGGCCAGCAGCTCTATGGTGGTGTCGGTGTCGATCATCTCCACCTCGGCGGCAGGCATGGCGAGCTGGAAAAGCCCCTGGGGCGCCACGTACTTGAAGCCCAGGTGGTGTTCCCCCAGATGAGCCTTGGCCAGCTCGCTCAAGTCCAGCTCGGAGAGGGCAACCTTGTCCTCCAGGGTGCCGAGGTAGATGTCGGCCCAGCGCTCGGCCCAGTTCAGCTCGAGCTCCTCGTCGCGCACCCCGTCCACCTCGATCTCGACCGGAGAGCGGTGGCCGTGGGCGATGCGCTGGCAGTTGCCGTCGTGCTTCTTCAGGCCATGGCTGTAGTGGTAGAAGGCGCCCTCGATCTTCTCCTGGCGCAGGGTCAGGGAGAGATCCTTGATGTTGTCAGGCAGACGCTTGGCCAGCACCGCCAGCAGATAGCGGGTCACCGACTCCTTGTCCACCTGGGGGGCAGGAATGAAGGCAAAGCCCTGGGTCGGGCAGCGCAGGTGGATGGAGCGACCCGGGCGCAGCAGATCCACCGTGCTTTCGTCGTTGTCCAGAGCGTGGACATGGACCAGGGGGCATTCGGCCGGCACCAGCAGCTTGTGATCCACCTCTTCATCGATGATCGACTTGATGAGCTTCTTCACCCGTCCGAAATCCAGCAGCATGCTCATCTCGTTGAGCTCACCGCTCATCTCGATGTCCACCAGCCAGCTCTCACCCACCATGCCGCGACGCTCGCACAAATAGCTCGAATCGATCACAGTCAAATCTCTAACAAATAACTTCATTACTCAGGCCTTGCTACAGAGAAAGTGCAGTTTGCGATATTATGACCCCGGATTATCGGCAAAGGAACTGGAACCCCCCATGAACAAATTGCTTATCAAGAATGCCACCCTGGTCAACGAAGGCCGCATCTATGCCTCCGACGTCTTGATCGAAGGTGAGCGGATCGCCCGCATCGCCCCGGACATCAGCGCCCCCGATGCCGTGGTGATCGATGCCGCAGGCCGTCACCTCATCCCCGGGATGATCGATGATCAGGTGCACTTCCGGGAGCCTGGCCTGACCCACAAGGGGACCATCGCCAGTGAATCCCGGGCCGCCGTCGCCGGTGGCACCACCAGTTTCATGGAAATGCCCAACGTCAATCCCCAGACCACCACCATCGATGCCCTCGAAGCCAAATACCAGATAGCCGCCAACTCCGCCGCCGCCAACTACAGCTTCTACCTGGGTGCCACCAACGACAACCTGGAAGAGATCAAGAAGCTCGATCCCAAGCAGTCCTGCGGCATCAAGATCTTCATGGGGGCCTCCACCGGCAACATGCTGGTGGACAACCAGGAGACACTGGCGGCCATCTTCCGCGAGAGCCCGGTGATGATCGTCACCCACTGCGAGGACACCCCCTCCATCAAGGTGCTGGAAGACGAGGCCCGCGCCAAGTGGGGCGAAGATGTGCCGATGCGCGAGCACGGCCGCATCCGCAGCGCCGACGCCTGCTACAAATCCTCCAGCATGGCGGTCTCCCTGGCCAAGCAGTACGGCGCCAAGCTGCACGTGCTGCACCTGACCACGGCCAAGGAGCTGTCGCTCTTCACTGCCACCCCGGATCTGAAGGATCTCAAGGACAAGAACATCACCGCCGAGGTGTGCGTCCATCATCTGTTCTTCAACGAGGCGGACTACGACACCTTGGGCAGCCAGATCAAGTGCAACCCGGCGGTGAAGAGCGCCGCCGACCAGCACGCCCTGCTGGATGCGGTGCGCAACGACGTGCTCGATATCATCGCCACCGACCACGCCCCCCACACCTGGGAAGAGAAGCAGAACAGCTACTTCAAGGCGCCGTCCGGCGTCCCCCTGGTGCAGCACTCCCTGCAGGCGCTGCTGGAGCTCTACCACAACGGCGTGTTCAGCCTCGAGACCATCGTCAAGAAGACCTCCCACGCGGTGGCCGAACGCTTCCAGGTGCAGGATCGCGGCTACATCCGCGAGGGCTACTTCGCCGATCTGGTGCTGCTGGATCTCGGCAAGCCCTATGTGGTCAACGACAGCAACCTGCTCTACCTGTGCGGCTGGTCCCCCTTCAACGGCTACCGCTTCCAGAGCACCATAGAGATGACCCTGGTCAACGGCCAGATCGCCTGGCAGAACGGTCAGGTCACCGACCAGGTGCTGGGCAAGCGGCTGACCTTCAACCGCTGATCCCTGCTTGAGAGCGACGCCTATCACTCACGCCAAACGGCCGCCCACCAGGGCGGCCGTTTTTCATGCAAGACGGCGCTGAGGTGCCGACAAAATGCACCACTGGTCGCACTTTGATCCGAAGTTGCTCGCAAAGCAGGCAAACGATCTCGAACCGGGATTTCCCCTGTTGACAGGGTCGGGGCATCTCCATAAACTCCCTCCCCGTCAGCCGAGCTGACTCCGTCGGTGTGTAGCGCAGCCAGGTAGCGCATCTGCATGGGGTGTAGAGGGTCGGAGGTTCGAATCCTCTCACACCGACCAAATTCCCCGAGAAAGGCCTTGTCAAACGACAAGGCCTTTTCTTTTTGTCTCCCCGGCGGTACCCAGGCCGGCGATTGTCTCGTGGGCGGCGTTGTGCTGTAGTGACTTCCTCTCAGCCAAGGGCCAGCACCATGTCACCAAACTCCCCCCTCTTGTTCGCCCTCACCCTGTGCGGCTCGCTGCTGCTCGGCGGCTGCGCCACCGCCTATGACAGCGAAAAGTCCTTCTGGAACGGCCAGACCGGTTTCTCCCAGTCCCGGCTCGGGGAGACACGCTGGCAGTTGGAGTTTGTGGGCAACGATCTGGTGGACAGGGAGACGGCCCGCAAGTATGTGCTCAAGCGGGCGGGGGAGATAGCGCTGGCGCAGGGGTACGCCTGGGTGCAGGTGCAGACGCTGACCCTGTCGCGGGATGCGGTCAGGATCACCCCGACCCGCCCCCAGTTCGGCTTTGATGAGTACGAACCCGACACCTTCATGGACGAGATGCAGGTAGAGCACCGCACCTCGGCACTGCTGATCTTCTCTCTGGGAAAAGCCCCATTGGACGACCAGAGTCTGGAAGCCATTTATCTGGTAAATATGAAAATAAACAGCGATTAATATAATTAATTCACAAGATCCATATCACATACAACTAATTGCAACATAAAGTTCTGATATAAGTCGCTGGATTTCCCCTCCGTGATTAGGCATGCTGCCAGCATACCGGCTGTCAGGATTCCATGGCCCGGATCACAAAAGCGGACTGAGGTGGCACCCTTCCCACCTGCACAGGCACTGCACATATCGAGACTGTCCCCCCATGAAAATGAACAAATTGACCGTTGCCATCCTCATTGCGATGTTGCTTGGCATTGTTACCGGGCAAGGCTATCGCCTGTTTGCCCCGACCCAGGCCGCCACCTTTGCCAGCGACATCACCCTGCTGACCGACATCTTCCTGCGCCTCATCAAGATGATCATCGCCCCCCTGGTGTTCACTACCCTGGTGGTCGGCATCGCCAAGATGGGCGACACCCGCACCGTGGGCCGCATCGGCGCCAAAACCCTGGGCTGGTTCATGCTGGCCTCCCTGATGTCCCTGACCCTGGGGCTGGTGATGGTGCACCTGATGCAGCCCGGGGTCGGCCTCTCCCTCTCCCTGCCCGATGACGGCGCCAGCTCCGGCGTGGCCGCCACCGCCATCTCCCTCAAGGACTTCGTGACCCACGCCATCCCGAAGAGCGTGATCGAGGCCATGGCCACCAACGAGATCCTGCAGATCGTGGTGTTCTCCCTGTTCTTCGGGCTGGCCGCCGCCGCCCTGGGGGATGCCGCCAAACCGGTGGTGATGCTGATGGCCAGCGCCGCCGAGATCATGCTGAAGGTGACCGGCTACGTGATGAACTTCGCGCCGTTCGCGGTGTTTGGTGCCATCGCCGCCATGGTCGCCAAGGAGGGGCTCGGCATCCTCGCCACCTATGGTACCTTCATGGCCCAGTTCTACCTGGCCCTGGCCTGCCTCTGGCTGCTGCTCATCGCCATGGGCAGCCTCTTCATCCGCCGTCGCATCCTGACCCTGCTGGCCATGATCCGCGAGCCCATACTGCTCGCCTTCTCCACCGCCAGCTCCGAGGCCGCCTATCCCAAGACCCTGGACAGACTGGAGAAGTTCGGCTGTGACAAGCGCATCGCCAGCTTCGTGCTGCCCATGGGCTACTCCTTCAACCTGGATGGCTCCATGATGTACTGCACCTTCGCGGTCATGTTCATCGCTCAGGCCTATGGCATCGAGCTCTCCATGGCCCAGCAGATCACCATGCTGCTACTGCTGATGGTCACCTCCAAGGGGATGGCCGGGGTGCCGCGCGCCTCCCTGGTGGTCATCGCCGCCACCCTGAACCAGTTCCAGATCCCGGAGGCCGGCATCCTCTTGCTGCTCGGCATCGATCACTTCCTCGACATGGGTCGCTCCGCCACCAACGTGCTGGGCAACGCCATCGCCGCCAGCGTGGTGGCCAAGACGGAAGACAGCCTGGGAGAGACCGCGCCCCTGGGCGAGACTGACCTCGCCAAGGTTTAAGGTTCCCCGTTACTCGACAAGAGGCCCGCAACTGCGGGCCTCTTGTCGTTTGGCTGTCAGCACCAGCGCCTCACACGGCGGCAGTATTGCACATAGGGGATACCGAAACGGGCGCGCAGGGCACGCTCCTCCGGCAGGATCTGGAAGCGGGTGAGCCAACCCAGCAACAGCAGCGGGCCGAACCAGACCCAGGGGCCCCCGAGATAGCAGGCCAACCCCATCAACCAGCACAGCAGCCCCAGATACATGGGGTTGCGGCTGATGCGATAGACCCCCTGAGTCACCAGCACCCGGCTCTGCTGCAGGCGGATTGGATGGACGCTGGTACGCTCCCGGCGAAAATGCAGCAGCGCCCCGCCCCCCAGCACGGCCCCCACCAGCAGCAACACCGTGGCCAACACCAGCAGGAGCCCGGTCCCCCTCTCCTCCCCCCGCCCCAGCCACATGGCGAGGGCGAGCACGACAAACAATAACAAGGGTGGGATACGCAGCTCGAAACGCATATTTTCTTCCTGCAAAAAGTGCCACAAATGACGCCATTGAGATACACTCGCAGCGTCGGTATCTGGGTAAAAATTTAAACATATCATTAGCATAGCAACATGCTGACCCAGCCATGCCACAGCTTGCGTCTGACGCGAGCCCATCCTCAACAGAAACAATAAAAAGGAACCATCCCATGCACAAGAAAACCCTGCTCGCGACCCTGGTCTTCGGGTTGCTCGCCGGACAGGCCGTCGCCGCCCCCTATCTGCCGCTGGCCAGTGACACCCGCAACGGCCAGGAGCAGACCGCCGCCAACGCCTGGCTGGAAGTGGATTTGACCGCCTTCGAGCACAACATCCAGACCCTCAAGGATCGTCTCGGCGACAAGGGCCCGCAGATCTGCGCCATCATGAAGGCGGACGCCTACGGCCACGGCATCGATCTGCTGGTGCCCTCCGTGGTCAAGGCGGGCATTCCCTGCATCGGCATCGCCAGCAATGAAGAGGCCCGCGTGGCCCGCGAGAAGGGCTTCGAGGGCCGCCTGATGCGGGTCCGTGCCGCCACCCCGGTCGAGGTAGAGCAGGCGCTGCCCTACAAGCTGGAAGAGCTGGTAGGCAGCCTGGAGAGCGCCAAAGGGATCGCCGACATCGCACAGCGCCATAACACCAACGTGTCGGTGCACATCGGCCTCAACTCCGCCGGCATGAGCCGTAACGGCATAGACCTGCGCCAGAATGACGCCAAGGCCGATGCCCTGGCCATGCTGAAACTCAAGGGGATCACCCCGGTCGGCATCATGACCCACTTCCCGGTGGAGGAGAAAGAGGACGTCAAGCTGGGGCTGGCCCAGTTCAAGCTTGACTACCAGTGGCTGATCGACGCCGGCAAGCTGGATCGCAGCAAGCTCACCATCCACGCCGCCAACTCCTTCGCCACTCTGGAAGTGCCGGAAGCCTACTTTGACATGGTACGCCCGGGCGGCATCATCTACGGTGACACCATCCCCTCCTACACCGAGTACAAGAAGGTGATGGCGTTCAAGACCCAGGTCGCCTCCGTCAACCACTACCCGGCGGGCAACACCGTCGGTTATGACCGCACCTTCACCCTCAAGCGCGACTCCCTGCTCGCCAACCTGCCGATGGGTTACTCCGACGGCTACCGCCGCGCCATGAGCAACAAGGCCTATGTGCTGATCCATGGCCAGAAGGCCCCTGTGGTGGGCAAGACCTCCATGAACACCACCATGGTGGACGTGACCGACATCAAGGGGATCAAACCCGGTGACGAGGTGGTGCTGTTCGGCCGCCAGGGGGATGCCGAGGTGAAGCAGTCTGACCTGGAAGAGTACAACGGCGCTCTGCTGGCGGACATGTACACCGTCTGGGGCTACACCAACCCCAAGAAGATCAAGCGCTAAGCAAATCGCTGACATGAGAAAGGGCTCCCTAAGGAGCCCTTTTTTGCGGGTGCTTACACCCTCTTCTGGTCAGTCACCTTCTTGCGGGTCACCCAGAGGCTGAGCCCCATGGAGGCCAGCAGGATCAACGCAACCACGCCGAGCGCGATGCCGGTCGGGATCTTGAAGATATCCAGCAGCAGCATCTTGACTCCGATGAACATCAGGATCAGCGCCAACCCGTATTTCAGCAGCGTGAAGCGCTCGGCGACGCCGGCCAACAGGAAGTACATGGCGCGCAGGCCCATGATGGCGAAGATGTTGGAGGTCAGTACGATGAAGGGATCCGTGGTCACCGCGAAGATGGCCGGGATGCTGTCCACCGCGAAGATGAGATCGCTCACCTCCACCAGCACCAGGATGAGCAGCAGCGGGGTGGCATAGCGCACACCGTCACGCCAGACGAAGAACTTCTCCCCCTCGAGCGTCTCCGTCACCTTGAAGCGACGACGCATCCAGCCCAGCAGCGGGTTGTTGGCCAAGTCAGGCTCCTTGTCTGCGGCCCACAGCATCTTGACCCCGGTCAGCAGCAGGAAGGCGCCAAACAGGTAGAGGATCCAGTGGAACTGCTCGATGAGCCAGCTGCCCGCGAACACCATGCCGGCGCGCATGACGATGGCACCCAGTACCCCGTAGAGCAGCACCCGGCGCTGCAGCTCGGCCGGAATGGCGAAGTAGCCAAACAGCATCAGCCAGACGAAGACGTTGTCCACCGCCAGCGCTTTCTCGATGAGGTAGCCGGTGAGGAACTCCAGCCCTTTCTGGTTGGCGATCTCACGGCCTGCACTGTGATCCAGCCAGAGCCAGATGGCCAGGTTGAACAGCAGGGCCACGCTGACCCAGATGAGGGACCAGATCCCCGCCTCATTCAGAGACACCTTGTGCGCCTTGCCGCCGCCGACAAAGCGGATGTCAATCCACAACAGGACCAGCACTATGCTGAAGAAACCGGTCCACATCCACCATTCACCCATTTTTCACTTCTCCCAAAACGACAAAACCCACGACCGAGAGGCGTGGGTTTGCGTTTGGAGCAGATACACCTTGCCTCTCGGCAAGGTCTCACTTACAGCTGATCTTCATCAACTGCCCGGCTGCCGGGTGCACTGCAGGATATGGGTGCACCGTAATGACGACAAACCGGCGAGAAGTTACTCCCCTTGTGCGGCGGATAGTAACAGCCTCCAAAGGTGGCGCCAAGGGGCATCTTATCTGCCCCTGCAAAAAATCGGGGCGCCACCTGGGCGCCCCGAATACGGCTCTCTGGTTCAGAGTGGGTCCACCTTGAGGCAGGAAACCGCATGATCGAAGTTCCCTTCCAGCATGGGGCGGGTCTTGGCGCACTCGGGGCCCGCCACCGGGCAGCGGGTACGAAACACGCAGCCGGACGGCGGGTTCATCGGCGAGGGCAGATCTCCTTCCAGGATCTGGATGACCTTGCTGCGCTCCAGATCCGGATCCGGAATGGGCACCGCCGACATCAGCGCCTTGGTGTAGGGATGCAGAGGATTGGCGAAGATCTCCTGACGGGTGCCAAGCTCCATCGCGTTGCCCAGATACATCACCAGCACCCGGTCCGAGATGTGTTTGACCACGGACAAGTCGTGGGCAATGAAGATGAGAGAGAGCCCCATCTCCTTTTGCAGGGACTTGAGCAGGTTCACCACCTGGGCCTGGATGGAGACATCCAGCGCCGAGACCGGCTCGTCACAGATGATCATCTTGGGTTCCAGGATCAGCGCCCGGGCGATGCCGATGCGCTGGCACTGGCCGCCGGAGAACTCATGGGGGTAGCGGTTCACCAGGTTGGGCAACAACCCCACCTTGGTCATCATGGCCCGCACCTTCTCCTTCACCTGCTCCCTGGAGAGAGTGGGGTAGAAGGTGATGAGCGGCTCGGCAATGATGTCACCGATTGTCATGCGTGGATTCAGAGAGGCCAGCGGGTCCTGGAAGATCATCTGGATCTCCTTGCGCTTCTCCCGCAGCGCCCCCTGCTCGAGCTTGGTCAGATCCTGGCCCAGCCACACCACCTTGCCGTCGGTGGCAGGCACCAGGCCGATCAACGCGCGAGCGAAGGTGGACTTGCCGCAACCGGACTCCCCCACCACACCCAGGGTCTCCCCTTCGTAGAGGCGCAGGGTGACACCATCCACCGCCTTCAGGGCGGAGGGCTTGGCCCAGGGCCAGGCCTTGTCACTCTTGATGCTGAAGTGAACCTTGAGGTCAGACACTTCCAGCAGCAGTTTCTTGTCAGTACCCATCAGTTCACCCCTTTGATCATGGCATCCGAAACCCAGTGGCAGGCCCGTGTCCGTCCGTCGCCGAAGGGGGTCAGGACTGGTGATTGCTGGCCGCAAATCTCGTGCGCCCGGTGGCAACGCTCCTGGAAGGGGCAGCCGGTGGGCAGACGCAGCAGGTTGGGCGGATTGCCCGGGATGGTGGGCAGCACCTCCCCTTCGGTATCGAGACGGGGAATGGCGCGCAGCAAGCCTTCGGTATAGGGGTGGCTCGGGCGATAGAAGATATCGTTCACCCGGCCGTACTCCATGGTGCGACCGGCGTACATCACCAGCACCTTGTCACAGATGCCCGCCACCACGCCAAGATCGTGGGTGATCATGACGATGGCGGTGTTGAACTCCCGCTTGAGCTCGTTCATCAGGGTCATGATCTGGGCCTGCACCGTCACGTCGAGCGCAGTGGTCGGCTCGTCGGCGATGAGCAGTTGCGGCCGGCACAGCAGTGCCATGGCGATCATCACCCGCTGGCGCATGCCACCGGAGAACTCGTGGGGGTACATGTTCATCCGCTTGCGCGACTCGGGGATCTTCACCGCGTCCAGCATGCGCACCGACTCCTCGAACGCAGCCGCCTTGCTCACCCCTTTGTGCAGCATCAGCACTTCCATCAGCTGATCCTTCACCTTCATATAGGGGTTCAGCGAGGTCATGGGGTCCTGGAAGATCATGGCGATCTTCTCGGAGCGGATCCTGTTGAGCTTGTGCTCCGGCAGATTCAGGATCTCGTCCCCCTGAAACTTGGCCGAGCCGGTGATGATGCCGTTCTTGGCGAGCAACCCCATGATGGCAAAGGCAGTCTGGGACTTGCCTGAGCCTGACTCACCGACGATCCCCAGGGTCTCGCCGGCAGAGAGGGAGAAGTTGAGGTCGTTGACCGCCACCACATTGCCGTCCGGGGTCTTGAACTCGACCCGCAGATCTTTCACATCCAGTAATTTCATAAAAACTCCTAATCGATCTCTCGTGATGCTTTCCTGCCCATCTGGCTGACGCCGCGCGTTCAGCGGATGGGTCTTATGGCGCCGTTGGCGTCTACCAGTCCTTTGGCGTCTTATCGATCCTTTGGATCGAGGGCATCACGCAGACCATCCCCGAGGAAGTTGAAGCAGAACAGGGTCACCACCATGAAACCGGCGGGGAACAGGAGTTGCCAGATGGCCACTTCCATCGACTTGGAGCCTTCATCCAGCAGGGCACCCCAGCTGGTCATGGGTTCTTGTACCCCAAGTCCCAGGAAGCTCAGGAAGGATTCGAACATGATCATGCCCGGCACCAGCAGGGTGGCGTAGACGGCCACTATGCCCAGCACGTTCGGCACGATATGACGGGTGATGATCTTCCACTTGGAGACGCCGCAGACGTGGGCCGCCTCGATGAACTCCTTGCTCTTGAGGCTCAGGGTCTGGCCTCGCACGATCCGCGCCATGTCGAGCCAGCTCACCGCGCCGATGGCGAGGAAGATGAGGGCCAGGTTGCGACCGAAGAAGGTCACCAGCATGATGACGAAGAACATGAAGGGGAAGGCGTTGAGGATCTCCAGTACCCGCATCATCAGGCTGTCGACGCGACCGCCGATGAAGCCGGAAGCGGCGCCATACAGGGTACCGATGATGACGGCCACCACGGCCCCCATGATGCCGACCATGAGCGAGATGCGACCACCGAGCAGGGTGCGCACGAACAGATCGCGCCCCAGGCTGTCGGTGCCGAACCAGTGCCCCGTCTCCGTGTCAGGAGCGGCCTGCATGGCCCCCCAGTCCGGATCATCGAAGGTGTATTGGGAGAGGTGCGGCCCGACGATCACCGCCAGACCGATGATGGTCAGGATGATGAGGCTGGTTAGCGCCGCCTTGTTGCGCAGGAAACGGCGACGGGCATCCTTCCACAGGGAGCGTCCTTCCACCACTTCCACTTTCTGGGCGAATGCCTCGATGGCTTCGCGTTTTTCAGTTGTGACAACCATGATGTACTCCCGGCTTAGTAACGGATCTTGGGATCGATGACGGCATAAAGAATATCGACCACGGCGTTAAAGGTGATGGTGAGGGCGCCGACCAGAATGGTCAGGCCGAGCACCATGGAGTAATCACGGTTGAGGGCACCGTTGACGAACAGCTGACCTATGCCAGGCAGACCGAAGATGGTCTCGATCACCACGGAACCCGTGATGATGCCGACGAAGGCCGGGCCCAGATAGGAGACCACCGGCAGCATGGCCGGACGCAGCGCGTGTCTCAGGATGATGTGGCGCAGCGGCAACCCCTTGGCGCGGGCGGTACGGATGAAGTTGGAGTTCATGGTCTCTATCATGCTGCCACGCATGATGCGGGAGATGGCGGAGATGTAATACATCATCATGCCGAACACCGGCAGCACCATGAACTGCACCCCGCCTCCCTGCCAGCCTCCCGCCGGGAACCAGCCCAGATAGATACTGAAGAAGAGCACCAGCAAGGGTGCCAGCACGAAGCCCGGAATCACTACCCCTGCCATGGCCGACGACATCAGCAGATAGTCGATGAGAGTGTTCTGTTTCAAGGCCGCAATGGTGCCGAACGTAACTCCCAGCGTCACCGCCAGCAGGAAGGCGACCGAGCCAATCTTGGCGGAGACCGGCAGCGCCTGACTCACCAGATCATTGACGGTGAAGTCCTTGTACTTGAAGGAGGGCCCCAGATCGCCCTGGACCAGGTTGCCCAGATAGGTGAGGTATTGCACGCCGATGGGCTTGTCCAGGCCATATTTGGCCTCGATGTTGGCCAACACTTCCGGCGGCAGGGCGCGTTCGCTGGTAAAGGGATTACCCGGGGCGAAGCGCATCATGAAGAAGGAGACGGTGATCAAGACCAGCAGAGTCGGGATCGCTTCCAATAGACGTTTAAGGATGAATTTCAACATAGACATTTCCTGTCCTGTACTGCTTCCAAAGGGTCGCGGTTGTAATAAAGGCCCGCCGTCCGGCGGGCCTGCTTGTTATGCGACTTGTTGCTTTACTCAGTGAGCAATGATGTACATGTCTTTGCTGTAGAGGTTGTCCAGCGGGTTGGCCGGGTAGCCGCCCACATAGGGCTTGACCATGCGCGAGGTCACGTACTGGTAGATGGGGGCGATCGGCATGTCCTTGGCCAGGATATCTTCGGCCTGGACATAGAGCTTGTTGCGCGCATCTGCGTCCACCTGGTTGCGCGACTCGCTCATCAGCTTGTCAAAGGCGGTGTTGGAGTACTTGCCGTCGTTGTTGCCGTGAGTGGTCTGCATTAGATCCAGCATGGAGGAGGCTTCGTTGTAATCCGCAATCCAGCCGGCACGGCCTACGTCGAAGTTGCCCTGCTTCTTGGTTTCCAGGTAGGTCTTCCACTCCTGGTTCACCAGGCTCACCTGCACACCCAGCTTCTTCCACATGGAGGCGACGGCCACGGCTACCTTCTTGTGGTTGTCGTCGGTGTTGTAGAGCAGCTCGAACTTGAGCGGCTTGCCCGGACCGTAACCGGCTTCGGTCAGCAACTCTTTCGCCTTGGCGTCGCGCTCGGCCTGGGTCAGCTTGGACCAGGCCGGGGCCACCGGCTTGAAGCCGTCGACGAAATCAGGCACCAGGGTGTAGCCCGGGGTTTCGCCCTTGCCCATCACCTTGTCGGCAATCACGTTGCGATCGATGGCGTAGGAGAGCGCGGTGCGCACACGCACGTCGTCAAACGGCTTGTGCTTGAAGTTGTACTGGTAGTAGTAGGTGCCCACATAACCGCTCACCTGCACCTCGTTCGGGTGCTCCTTCTTCATCTGCTTGAAGCGCTCGATCGGCATGTTGTAGGTGAGATCGACTTCACCGGCCAGGTAGCGGTTCAGCTCGGCGTTGGTGGATTGGATCGGCAGGTAGGTCACCTTCTCGATCACCGTCTTGGCGTTGTTCCAGTAGCTGGGGTTGCGCTCGACGTCGACGCGCTCGTTGACCACCCAATCCTTCAGCACATAGGCGCCGTTGGAAACCATGTTACCGGGCTGGGTCCACTTGTCACCAAACTTCTCGACCACTTTCTTGGGCACCGGATAGGTGGTGGTGTGAGAGAGCATGCTGACGAAGTAAGGCACCGCCTTCTCCAGCTGCACTTCGAAGGTGTAATCGTCGCTGGCTTTCACCCCCAGGGTGTCGGCCGGTTTCTTGCCACCGATGATGTCGGTCGCATTCGTGATGGTCGGGATCTCCATGTACCAGGAGTAAGGAGAAGCCGTCTTGGGATCCACGGCCCGCTGGAAGGCGAAGACGAAGTCATGGGCGGTGACCGGATCCCCATTGGACCACTTGGCATCTTTGCGCAGGTGGAACACGAAGTGTTTGTTGTCCTTGGTTTCCCAGGACTCGGCGACGCCGGGCAGGGTTTCACCCTTGGGACCTGAGGTGACGAGACCCTCGAACAGGTCGCGCAGAATATTGGATTCAACCGTTCCTTCGGTCTTGTGCGGATCCAGGGTGGCGGGCTCGGAGCCATTGCCTTTCACCAGGGTTTGCTCGGGAGCGAGCTTGGTGCCGGCGGGGACGTCGGCGGCGTGTGCCAGGGTGGCGCCACCAAAGAGTGCAGTCAATAAAAGGGTATTAATAATTGTTTTTCTATGAGTCATTTCCATACTCCAACAAGAACATTCCATGCATTTGTCCATTCACGAGATAAAAATCCCGCTGCCCGCATAATTCCCTGACAATTCTGATAATGCAATAGATATCATCAGGTAGGGGCGGCTTTGGTGGTCAAAAAAACAGCTTTAAACCATTTATTCAGCATTTAAATATCGAGCAATGGGTGTTTTTCATACAAAGCCGCTCGATTCTAGGAAATGACTAACAAAAAAGAAACAATAAAAAGCCGGTCACGAGGACCGGCTCCGACAAAATGGACCTGAATCACATCAATCCGGGAAAGACTCCCTTGATCCCTGCCACCATGATCTCGATGCCAAGGGACATCATGATGAGACCCATGATCCGGGTCACCACGTTGATGCCGGTATTGCCCATCAGCTTGAACAGCAGGGGGGCAGCACGGAAGATGAGCCAGGAGCAGTAGGCAAAGGCCACCACGACCAGGAACATGCCCAGCAGCTGGGGCAGAGTCTTCTGGCTGGCATAGACGATGGAGGACGAGATGGCACCGGGGCCGGCCATCAGGGGCAGAGCCAGCGGCACCACAGCGATGGATTCGCGCGCGGCCAGTTCACCCTTCTCCTGCTTGTTGTGCTTCACCTCCCCCAGCTTGCCCTGCAACATGGACCAGGCGATCAGGGTAATGAGCGAGCCACCGGCAATGCGGAACGACGCGAGCGAGATGCCGAAACCATCGAGGATCAGCTGCCCCATGCACATGGAGACCATGAGGATGACCATCACGGCAATGTGGGCCGTGGTGTTGGTCTTCCTGCGCTCATCCGGTTGCATGTGGCCCGTCAGGCTCACAAAGACCGGCAACAGACCCAGCGGGTTGATGATCGCAAACAGGCCAACGAAAAATTTCAGGTATAAAGAGAAGTCAATTGCTGCCATAAGCGCCATCCAGAACCAATTCGGGCCACCGAGGGCCATCCCCGTCAAACTGCGCGTAAATTTACACCATGCTATTTCCCTTCTCCAATCAAATAATCTCACCCTTTCCGGGGCTTTTCAGTTAGTTCCTCTAATGAATCGACAAAAATCAACATATCGAGTTGTTAATGGCAATGATATCAACTTAACATTTCAGCAAAGTCTGCTGGCGTTTTATGTCGCCACATCCACTCATCACAAGATTTCCATGCAATAAAGAGCCATTTTCATGGATTGATCCTGACGATCCCAGGCGATAACCCGCATTCACCACCACTGCTCGTCTCCACGTTGACACGCGATCTTGATCTTCATGGTGACCTTTCTCGCCGCCCCTGATCCGCATCCGCACTGTACGCGAACAGGGATCGCCCCCGCTGTTTGCCGCACAACCATCAGATATCTCACCCCCGAGCCTGTCACCGGATGAAAGCAACCACCATTTTTCCAACAGAAATGAAACGTCTGCGCCCATTCACGGCCGAGAGGATCTCCGGGGACGGCACCATGCTGGCACTCACCGCCCTCTTTGCCACCACTGAAACAGCGGAGAGTGGGTGACCCGACAGCCGTCATTCGGTAGAAAAGCGCCTGTTCACCTCGTGTTCATCCCCTCGGCACTCTACTCTACAAACCCGTAACATCTGACCGTTCGGGATGGTGAAACAAAATTTCTTTTGTTCTTTTGTTACATATGATCCAGATCAATCTTTTCTGACACATCCCCGCTCTATAATCGGGTCAGAAAACAATTTAGTAAGGCATGTAAATACCCCGTTGTGGTGATTCTCTCCTTGACAGGGCGACTATAATTGCCGGGCATTGCCAAGGTCTTACTAAACAGTTTTCAAATCATCAGGAGATAAACATGGCAGTAACCAATTTGGCTGAACTGGATGCACTGGTTGCCCGCGTCAAGGAAGCCCAGCGTGAATTCGCCAGCTTCTCGCAAGAGCAGGTAGACAAAGTCTTCCGCGCCGCTGCCCTGGCCGCCAGCAACGCCCGTATCCCCCTGGCCCAGATGGCAGTGGCTGAGTCCGGCATGGGTATCATCGAAGACAAGGTAATCAAAAACCACTTCGCCTCCGAATACATCTATAACGCTTACAAAGACGAGAAGACCTGCGGCATCCTGAGCCAGGACGACGAGATGGGTACCATCACCATCGCCGAGCCGGTAGGCATCATCTGCGGTATCGTACCGACCACCAACCCGACTTCCACGGCTATCTTCAAGGCCCTCATCTCCCTGAAGACCCGCAACGCCATCATCTTCTCCCCGCACCCCCGCGCCAAGAACTCCACCAATACCGCAGCCAAGCTGGTACTGGATGCAGCCATCGCCGCAGGTGCCCCGAAGAACATCATCGGCTGGATCGATCAACCGTCCGTTGAACTGTCCAACGCCCTGATGAAGCACAACGACATCAACCTTATTCTGGCCACCGGTGGCCCGGGCATGGTGAAGGCCGCTTACTCCTCAGGCAAGCCCGCCATCGGCGTGGGTGCCGGTAACGTGCCCATCGTTATCGACGAAACCGCCGACATCAAGCGTGCCGTCGCCTCCATCCTGATGTCCAAGACCTTCGACAACGGCGTGGTCTGTGCGTCCGAGCAGGCCGTCATCGTGGTCGACTCCATCTATAACCAGGTCAAGGAGCGTTTCGCAACTCACGCCGGCTACATCCTCTCCAAGGACGAAGCCGACAAGGTGCGTAAAGTGCTGCTGATCAACGGCGCCCTGAACGCCGACATCGTGGGCCAGCCCGCCACCAAGATCGCCGCCATGGCCGGTGTGACCGTGCCTGCCACCACCAAGATCCTCATCGGTGAAGGTCTGGAGCTGTGTGCAGAGGACGAGTTTGCTCACGAGAAACTCTCCCCGACCCTGGGTATGTTCCGCGCCAAGAACTTCGAAGAAGCCGTCGAAATGGCCTGCGACATGGTCAACATCGGTGGTATCGGCCACACCTCCGGCCTCTACACCGACCAGGATCGCAACGCCGACCGCATCAAGTACTTCGGCGACAAGATGAAGACTGCCCGTATCCTCATCAACACCCCCTCCACCCAGGGCGGTATCGGTGACCTGTACAACTTCGCGCTCGCCCCGTCCCTGACCCTGGGTTGCGGCTCCTGGAGTGGTAACTCCATCTCCGAGAACGTCGGTCCCAAGCACCTGATCAACAAGAAGACAGTCGCAAAACGGGCAGAAAATATGCTGTGGCACAAACTTCCGAAATCCATCTACTTCCGTCGTGGCTCCCTGCCGATCGCCCTGGGCGACCTGGAAGGCAAGAAGCGCGCCATGGTGGTCACCGACCGTTTCCTGTTCAACAACGGCTATGCCGATGAAGTGGTTCGTCTGCTCAAGAAGCTGAACATGGAAGTGGAAATCTTCTACGAAGTGGAAGCCGACCCCACCCTGTCCGTGGTACGCAAGGGCGCCGAGATGGCGAACTCCTTCAAGCCGGACGTGATCGTCGCCCTGGGCGGTGGTTCACCCATGGATGCCGCCAAGATCATGTGGGTCATGTACGAGCACCCGGACACCGCGTTCGAAGACCTGGCCATGCGCTTCATGGACATCCGCAAGCGTATCTACAAGTTCCCGAAAATGGGCGTGAAGGCCGAACTGGTCTGCATCACCACCACTTCCGGTACCGGTTCTGAAGTGACCCCGTTTGCGGTCGTGACCGACGACGCCACCGGCATGAAGTACCCGCTGGCCGACTACGAGCTGACCCCGAACATGGCCATCGTGGATGCCAACCTGGTGATGGGCATGCCGAAATCCCTGTGTGCCTTCGGCGGTATCGATGCCGTGACCCACGCCATGGAAGCCTATGTGTCCGTGCTGGCCAACGAGTACTCCGACGGTCAGGCGCTGCAAGCCCTGAAACTGCTCAAAGAGTACCTGCCATCCAGCTACCAGAACGGTGCCAACGACCCGGTTGCCCGCGAGAAGGTACATAACGCCGCCACCATCGCCGGTATCGCGTTCGCCAACGCCTTCCTGGGTGTGTGCCACTCCATGGCCCACAAGCTGGGTGCCGAGTTCCACATCCCGCACGGCCTGGCCAACGCCCTGCTGATCAGCAACGTCATCCGCTACAACGCGAACGACAACCCGACCAAGCAGACCGCGTTCTCCCAGTACGACCGTCCGCAGGCTCGTCGTCGCTACGCCGAAGTGGCCGACCATCTGGGTCTGACTGCTGCCGGTGACCGCACCGCGGCCAAGATCGAGAAGCTGCTGACCTGGCTGGACGAGCTGAAAGCGACCTTAGGGATCCCTGCTTCCATCCGTGAAGCCGGCGTGAACGAGACCGACTTCCTGGCCAAGGTTGACCAGCTGGCCCTGGAAGCCTTCGATGACCAGTGCACCGGCGCCAACCCGCGCTACCCGCTGATCACCGAGCTCAAAGCCATACTGATGGACACCTACTATGGCCGTCCCTTCATCGAGGAAGCTCAGGTGGCGACCAAGGTTGAGGTCAAAGTCGACGCCAAGGTAGACAGCAAGAAAAAATCCAAGGCCTGATAACCGGTCCGGATGACAAGAGCCCGCGCACATGCGCGGGCTTTTTTGTTTGTCTATCTGTTTAATTTTGCTAGCTTGTTGATAGGCAAATTCGACAGAAGAGCGAGTCTATGGCGCTGATACAGGCCTCCATCGAGCAGTTGAAAATCGGCCATTACATCCATCTCCCCACGGGATGGACCAACCACCCTTTCATGTTCAATGCCTTCAAGATCCGCGACCAGCAGCAGCTCGACATCCTCCGTCACCTCGAACTCACCCTGCTGATGGTGGATCCCGACAAGAGCGATCTCCCCGTCGAGCCCCTCCTGCGTGCAGAGCCAGCCCCTTCATTTGAGCTCGGTGCGACGCAAGATGCCTCCCCCCTTCCGACCAAATCCACATTCGACGAGAAGGCCTTTCGCCGCTCCCTGCGCACCGCCGACAAGGCATTCGGCCAATCCCTGTCAGATCTTCGTGACGCCCTCGGCGCCCTCAATCTCAAGCCCGACGAGGGGCTGGCCAACACCGCCCAGATGGTGCGCATCGTCGCCACCCGCCTCGCCGACCATCAGGGACCTCTGGGTTTGCACCTCATTCGCAGCCAGCACACGGACATCCTGCTGCAACACAGCCTGAGCGTGGCCTTCATCGCCATGCTGATGGCAAGGGAGCTCGGCATGAGCCATATCGAGATCGAGGAGGCAGGGCTGGCCGGCCTGCTGCACGATATCGGCGAGCTCAAGATCCCGAGCCAGATCACCCAGAAACGGGGAGAACTCAGCAAGGCGGAGCTCAATTTTCTCAACATGCATCCCCAGTACGGGCTGGAGATGCTCAACCAGCTGCAGGCCTTCGAACCCAGGATCCGCGAGGTTGCCCATCTCCACCACGAGCGGCTGGACGGCAGCGGCTTTCCCCTCGGTATCCAGGGAGACAGGATCCCTCCCCTCGCCCGCCTCATCGGCCTGGTGGACTATTACGACGAACTGCTGCACCCGCGCAGCGGCCTCCACCCCGCGGGGCCGAGTCAGGCCATCGGCCAGCTCTACAAGTTGTCCCAGAAGAAATTCGATCAAGATCTGGTCAGATTGTTGATAAAGGTGCTGGGGGTCTATCCGCCCGGATCCCTGGTGCGTCTGGAGGATGATACAGTGGCGCTGGTGTTCTCGAGCGAACCCACCATGCCCCTCAAACCCAAGGTGCAACCCTACATCAAGGGGCAGCGCCCGGAAGCCGTGGCCATGATCGATCTGCGGGAAGATGAGAGAAGCATCATCGCCACCCTCAGGCAGGAGGAGCTGGATGAGGGGCAGCGGTTGTTTTTCCATCTAGGCCGACGCGTCTGCTACTATTTCGCCTTCTGAGTTATCCCCAGAAGCTGGGGATAACTCATTGGACAAACCTGAATAATTGCTCGAGCCCCCTCAAAACTGTCCGCCATTGGAGCTGGATAAAAAACGCCCAGCCAAAGGCCGGGCGGAGCATGCCACCTCCATGTGGCGTACCCAGCGGGCACATTCATGCTCTCTCCAGCAATATCAAGCGCCGCCCGGTTACACAAATATCAATTTAACGTGCTGATTTTATATGGTTTTATTTTTTCATTCTGGCAAACTTCCCCCGCCATGGGGCCGAGTCCTGCAGCAAGACAGGAACTTGCTCACAGTACGCCCCGGTGGCGTTCTGGCCCGGGATGATTCTTGAGGAAGGTTTTTTATGCAATTAGTCCTCTCCCTGCTCCAGCAGATGAGCGTCAGCCTAGTGATCGCCTACCTCTTCTCCAAGAGTCCCTTGCTGCGCCCACTGGCCAACTACTCGGTCAGGCTTCCTCACAAGATACTGATATACGTTATCTTCTCCTGTTTCTGCATACTGGGCACCTATGTGGGGCTGGATATCGACGATGCCATCGCCAATACCCGTGCCGTCGGCGCCGTGCTGGGAGGACTGCTGGGAGGCCCTCTGGTGGGCTTCCTGGTGGGACTGACCGGGGGTCTGCATCGCTATACCCTGGGCGGCTTTACCGATCTCGCCTGCGCCATCTCCACCACGTGCGAGGGGCTGTTGGGCGGCCTGGTGCACTGGCGGCTGATGCAAACGAACCGGGTGGATGCGCTGTTCCAGCCCCGGATTGCCTTCTTCACCACCTTTGCGGCCGAGATCATGCAGATGCTCATCATCCTGCTGGTCGCCACCCCGTTCGACAAATCCCTGCTGCTGGTGCGCACCATCGCCACCCCCATGATCCTCGCCAACGCCTGTGGTGCGGCACTCTTCATCAGCATGATCCGCGACCAGCAGCGAATGTACGAGAAGTTCTCCCGGGTCTTTTCGGCCAAAGCGCTCACCATAGCAAACCGTACCCTGGGGATCATGACCCAGGGCTTCACTCCCGAGGCGAGCCGCAAGATCGCCCATATCGTGCAGGAGGAGACCGGGGTCGGCGCCGTCGCCATCACGGACACCGACAAGATCCTCGCCTTCATCGGCACGGGGGAGGATCACCACAAACCGGGTACCCCCATCACGTCCGCCATCACCCTGCAGGCCATCGCCCAGAACAAGGTGCTGTTTGCCGATGGCAACCGCCACCCCTATCGCTGCAGTATCTCCCCCCAATGCCAGCTCGGCTCCGTGCTGGTGATCCCGCTGCAGGGAGACAGAGGCGTGATCGGCACCATCAAGCTCTATGAACCCAAGAAGCGGCTCTTCCTCAAGATCAACCACACCCTGGGGGAAGGGATAGCCAACCTGCTGTCACAACAGTTGCTGAGTGGGCGGCTGGAGCAGCAGCAGCGATTGCTGGTCCAGTCAGAGCTCAAGCTCGTTCAGGCGCAGATCAATCCCCATTTTCTGTTCAATACCCTCAATACCATCAGTGCCATCACCCGGCGCGACCCCGAACGGGCACGCCAGCTGTTGCTGCATCTGTCGCTGTTCTTTCGCAAGAACCTCAAGCGCCAGAACGATCTGGCCACCCTGCAGGAAGAGCAGGAGCACTGCCAATCCTATCTGGAGATAGAACAGGCACGCTTTGGCGAGCGCCTGACCGTCATCAACGAGATCCCGCCGCACCTGGCCGACGTGCAACTGCCGAGCTTCACCCTGCAGCCCCTCATCGAGAATGCCATCAAACACGGGACCGGCTCCCTGCTCGAACAGGGACGGATCCGGCTCTTCGCCGAGGAGGACCAGGACAGTGTCACCCTCTGCGTGGAGGACAATGCCGGGGCCTGGCCACCGGGTTCACAGGGCGATGGCCTTGGCATGAGCATTGTGGACAGGCGGCTCAGGAGTGCCTTCGGCGAGCGCTTTGGCATCCGGGTGCAGTGTGAGCCTGAGCAGTGGACCCGGGTCTCGTTCACCCTGCCCAGACAGCCGCAATCCCCTTCCAAGGAGCCGACATGATCCGCACCCTGATCGTCGACGATGAACCCTATGCCCGCGAGGAGCTGGCCGAGCTGCTCGGCAGCGATCCCGACATTGAGATACTGGGCTCGGCCGCCAATGCCATCGAGGCACTTGGCCTCATCCAGCGGTTCAAACCGGACGTGGTATTTCTCGACATCCAGATGCCCAAACTCAGCGGCATGGAGCTGGTGGCCATGCTCGATCCCCTGCCCCGCATCGTGTTTGTCACCGCGTTCGATGAGTACGCCATCCAGGCTTTCGAGGAGAACGCCTTCGACTATCTGCTCAAGCCAGTAGAACCTGCCCGCCTCGCCAAGACGCTAAGCCGCCTGCGCCAGGATCTCAGCCCCCGGCCGGTAGCGGCGCTGGCGCCGGCCATTCGCCACATCCCCGGCTATCTGCACAACCGGGTGCGGCTGTTGCCCATCGAACAGGTAGAGTATGCCTTCTCGGATCTCGGCGGCGTGCACGTCGCCTGTCAGGGCGAGCTGTTTCACACCCAGCTCACCCTGAAATCCCTGGAGGAAAAGACCCCGCTGCTGCGCTGCCATCGTCAGTATCTGGTGGCCCCTGGCGCGATTTTCGAGATCCAGTTGCTGGAAAACCAGCTGGCCCAGATAGTCACGCCAAGCGGCGCCCGGGTGCCGGTCAGCCGACGCTATCTCAAGGAGCTCAAGGACGATCTGGGGCTGGAGTAAGGACGCCCGCTGTGCGCCGGATCACAGCAGGCGACCGCTCGGGTCGCCATGTCGCCGCTCACCCGCTTTTACCTGCCGTTAACAGAAGTCCCCACCTAGACTGACCGCGCACACCATAAAATAACAATGCTGGAGCGTAACAATGATCTGGTTCTTCCTCTGTGTCGGTCTGCTGGTCGCGGGCTACTTCATCTACGGCAAATTCGTCGAGCGGATATTCGGCCCGAAACCCGAACTTGCCACCCCCGCCATCACCATGGCCGATGGCGTGGACTATGTCCCCATGTCGGACAAGAAAGTCTACCTGGTGCAACTGCTCAACATCGCCGGCGTCGGCCCCATCTTCGGCCCCATACTCGGCGCCCTCTACGGCCCGGTCGCCATGCTCTGGATAGTGTTCGGCTGCATCTTTGCGGGCGCGGTACACGACTACTTCTCCGGCATGCTGTCGGTGCGCGCCAAGGGCGCCTCTGTGCCGACCGTGGTCGGTGAACACCTCGGCACTGCTGCCAAGCACTTCATGAACCTGTTCGCCGTGGTGCTGCTGATGCTGGTGGGCGTGGTCTTCGTGCTGAGCCCGGCGGGCCTCCTGGCCAACCTCACCTCCACCGACCTGGTCTACTGGATCGTGGCGATCTTCGCCTACTACATCCTCGCCACCATAGTCCCCATCGACCAGATCATCGGCCGCTTCTATCCCATCTTCGGCGCCCTGCTGGTGTTCATGTCGGTCGGTCTCATCGTCGGCCTCATCGTCTCGGGCAAGGGCTTCTACAACACCGGGATGGACTTCTCCAACCTGCACCCGACCGAGCTGCCGCTCTGGCCGCTGCTGTTCATCACCATCGCCTGCGGTGCGGTCTCGGGTTTCCACGCCACCCAGTCTCCGCTGATGGCGCGCTGCATGCAGAACGAGAAGTCCGGCCGTTTCATCTTCTACGGCGCCATGATAGGTGAAGGCATCATCGCCCTGATCTGGTGCACCCTGGGTCTCTCCTTCTACGACAGCACCGAAGCGCTCAACGCCACCATGGCCAACGGCGGCCCGGCGGCTGTGGTACACGAAGTCTCCACCAGCCTGCTCGGCACCGTCGGCGGCATCCTCGCCATCCTGGGCGTGGTGATCCTGCCCATCACCTCGGGTGACACCGCGTTTCGCAGTGCCCGCCTCATCGTGGCGGACTTCCTGAAGATGACCCAGAAGCCGCTGGCCAAGCGTCTGCTGATCGCCATCCCCATGTTCATCCTCGGCTTCATCATCTCCAAGGCCGAGTTCGGGGTGATCTGGCGCTACTTCGGCTGGGCCAACCAGACCACGGCCGTCATCATGCTGTGGGCTGCGGCTGCCTACCTCATCAAGGAGGGCAAGCTGCACTGGATCTGCACCATCCCCGCCATCTTCATGACCGCCGTGGTGATCACCTACCTGGCCAACGCCCCCATCGGTTTCGGGCTGGCGATGAACGTATCCACCATCATCGGTTTGGTGAGCACGGCCCTGATCACCCTGGCCTTCCTGATAAAGTTCAGGCCCTCCCAGCTGAGGGAAGCCAAGGAGAGCTGAGTCGCGAGACTGACTCTTCCCCATGACAAGAGGCCCGGCATTGCTGCCGGGCCTCTTCATTTTCCAGGGGCTTACCCTTTGCTGGTCGCCCCGGGCCCCTCGGCAGGCGCCTGGTACCAATGTTCCCTCGCCACCAGCACCGCCTGCTCCGGCTGGGCAATGAAATTGGGGGACATGATCTGCACTCCAAACTCGTTGAACACATCCTGGATATGCCCGTGAAGCTCCGTCTTGACCACGGCAGGCAGCAAGCCGTCTTTCATCCGTACCTGCAGCTCATATTCCACGTACCAGTCCTGTAGATTCAACTGACGCACCAGAGGCGGCTCGTTCTGGTTGAGCTGGGTGCAGCGCCGGGCCGCCAGCTCCAGCATGGCATGCACCTGGCGCCAGGGCGCATCGTAGCCGATGGTCACCTTGGTCAGCAGTGCAACCCCCTTCTCCCCCGCCAGCCGGGTCAGGTTCACCACCTTGCCCCCCACCACCACGGCGTTGGGCAGGGTCACCTCATGATCCTGACGGGTCACCAGCTTGGTGGAGAGGGCATTGAGCTCGCTCACCATCCCCTCCACCTCGCCAATCTGCACCAGATCGCCGGGTCGCAGGGCACGAGAATAGATGAGCACCAAGCCACTCATGGCATGGTTCATGATCCCCGCCGATCCCAGGGTCACCATCAGGCCAAAGAAGACACTGATCCCCTTGAAGGCGTCGGAGTCGGCACCGGGCAGATAGGGGTAGGCCACCGTCAGGGCAAACAGCCAGATCACCACGGAGAGTAGCCGCCGGGTGGCCCCAATGGTCTCGGCGTGCAACCCCTGCACACGAAACTGTCCCTGCTCGATGCGATCGAAGAGAATGGCCAGCATCCGGATGAAAAAGCGGGTGATGGCGACAATCAACAGCACGGTCACCAGGCCGGGCATGGCCGCAATCATGCCCTCCAGCATGTCGCCGCACAGAGTAAACAGGGAGTCACCCAGTTGCTCGCTCCAGGCCCGGGTATGGGGGAAGAGGCCGAGCACATAGGTGAGCCAGCCATAGGTGAGCATGAAGAGCAGCAGCAGGGTCAGGAGGCCGAGCAAGCGGACCTCCACGTTGCCCGCTACTTGACGCCACTGGTGGGGGATCAATCCCTTCTGCAGCAGCAGGCGATTGGCGAGCCACTTCCTGACCCGCCGATGCCCCCATTGCAGCGACCAGATGAGGCCGAAGAAGATCACGCTGGCCAGGAGCGCCATACCGCCAGCCTTGACCAGATAGGGAGTCGAGTGTAATTCAAGGTATTTGAGGCGTACCCTGTCGAGCCGCTGCCGGACAAGCTCGCTCGCCTGCTCCAGCGTCAGCTCGTCGAGAGCCTCCAGGTCGCCTTCCACCAGCACCAGGATCCGCTTGCCGTTGACCATAAACTCCCGCGTTTCCTGACCTTGCCGGCTGCCTTTGAGAACGGTGATAGGAGGGATCAGGTCGGCGGGATCCAGACGCTGGATCCGTTCATGGGTCAATCGGACCCTGGCCGCTCCGTCCAGGCGGCCAAACTTGGCCTGGAGCATGACGATGGGTTCGTGAAGCAACACCAGTGTCTGTGCCTTCTCCTGCTCGGTTGGCTCCAGCCTTGGCTCTGCTGCCCACGGCCTGCCAATCAACGTGATATTGAACAACAGCAACACCGCCAACCAGCGGCTTATCCTGCATCGCCTCTCCATCGCACCACCCTTTTATGCTACGAGACATACGAATCTCTTTCCTGATTGATTTTATAGAAGGAAATTCATGGCGCATGATAAATAACCAAGCGTTTAACCGAGCCTGTACCGGAATATCAACTCCCCGGTTGCACTATTGCACTCAGCTAATATGCTGTCATCATGGCCGGATGCCTTGTCTAGACGAAACAAGGCATTACCTCGCGACTAAGATGGGAGAAATCGATGGTACTTGATTACATTGCCCTGGGAATATTGGTGTTCGTCGTCTTGGTCATGTTCTACGGGATCATCGTCATCCACGACATTCCGTATGAGATTGCCAAACATCGCAATCACCCCCACCAGGATGCTATTCACGTGGCCGGCTGGGTCAGCCTGTTCACCCTGCATGTGCTCTGGCCTTTCCTCTGGATCTGGGCCACTGTGTATCGTCCCGATCGCGGCTGGGGCTTCAATCAACGATTGCAGAAAGACGAAGATGAGATCAACGCGCTCAAGCAAGAGCTTGCCGCCCTGCAGGCCCGCATGACCACGCTCGAACAGACCGACAAATAGGTAATCTTTCATGGACTTGCTACTTATCCTCACCTATACGGCCATCTGTGTAGGGATTTTCAAGATCTTCAAGATCCCGCTCAACAAGTGGACTGTACCGACCGCCGTGCTCGGCGGTGTCTTCATCATCGGCGCCCTCATCGTCCTGATGAACTACAACCACCCTTATTCCGAGCTGGCGCGCAATTACTACGTCTCCACCCCCGTCGTTCCCCTGGTCAAGGGTCGCGTGATCGAGGTGCCGGTCAAGGCCAACCAGCCGGTCAAGCAGGGTGATGTGCTGTTTCGCCTCGATGCTGTGCCCTTCCAGGAGAAGGTCGCCAGCCTGACCGCACGGCTCGCCTCCAACAAGGATTTCCTCAAAGCCCTCGATGCCAGACTGCGCTCCGCCAGCCTGGACCGGGATCGTGCTCAGGAGCTGATGCGTCGCGGCATCGGCAAGCAGCGGGATCTCGACGTGACCCAGGCCAACGTGGACGACATCGTCGCCCAGATTGACCAGCAGAAGGCGTCGCTGGATGACTTGAACGCCCAGCTCAACATCGCCAAGTACGAGCTGGAGCAGACCGTGGTCTATGCCCCGAGCGACGGCCACGTGGTGCAGCTGGCGCTGCGTCCCGGCATGATCGCCGCCCCCTTCATGTATCGCCCCGTGATGACCTTCATCCATGAAGATGAAAATGCCTACGTCGGCTGGTTCTGGCAAAACAGCATGCAGCGGCTCAAGGATGGCGATGAGGCCGAGGTGGTACTGGACGGTATCCCAGGCAAGATATTCAAGGCCAGGGTGCTGTCGGTGATCCCTGCCATGGCACCGGGCAACATCCAGGCCCAGGCAGGTCTCATCGATCAGACCACAGCCCAGGTACCGGGCCGCCTGCCCATCATCCTTGAGATCACCGACCCCGAGTGGGCCAAGTATCAGGTGATCGCGGGCTCCAGCGGCCAGGCAGCCATCTACACCGAGCATGTCCACCATGTGGCCATCATGCGCAAGATCCTGATGCGCATGGGTAGCTGGCTCAACTACCTGTTCCCCTTCCACTAAGCGCGCCTTGGTGGTACCTGCGGGCCGGCAATCATGCCGGCCCGCTGTTTTTGTGGCCCCAAGATCCCTATAATGGCGCCATCCTGCGCCGCACCATGTCCAAACACCACTCCCTCATGTTCGTTCTCAGACCCTATCAAACCGACGCCGTCAACGCCGTGATCAGCCACTTTCGCAAGTACCCGGATCCCGCCGTGGTGGTGCTGCCCACCGGGGCGGGCAAGAGTCTGGTGATCGCCGAACTGGCCCGCAAGGCCCGTGGTCGGGTGCTGGTGCTGGCCCACGTCAAGGAGCTGGTGGAGCAGAACCACGCCAAGTACGAGGCCTGGGGACTCAAGGCCGACATCTTTGCCGCCGGCCTCGCACGCAAGGAGGCGAGCGCCCAGGTGGTGTTCGGCTCGGTGCAGTCGGTGGCGCGCAATCTGGATGCCTTCGACGGCGCCTTCTCGCTGCTCATCATCGACGAGTGCCACCGGGTTTCGCTCGATGACGACAGCCAGTACCATCAGGTGTTAGGCCATCTCAAGACCGCCAATCCGGCCCTCAAGATCCTCGGTCTCACCGCCACGCCCTATCGACTAGGGCTGGGCTGGATCTACCGGCGCCACTACCACGGTATGGTGAAGAGCCACGGCGAGCGGCTGTTTGGCGACTGCGTATTCGAGCTGCCGCTGCGTTTCATGGTCAAAAATGGCTACCTGACGCCACCGCGCATGATCGATGCCCCCATAGTCCACTACGACTTCAGCAAGCTGGTGGCGCGGGAGAACGGCCTGTTCAGCGAGGCGGATCTCAACGGCGAGCTCAAGCGCCAGCAGCGGGTCACCCCCCATATCCTGAACCAGGTGCTGGAGTATGCCCGCGAGCGCCAAGGGGTGATGATCTTCGCCGCCACCGTCGAACACGCCCGGGAAATCCAGGGGCTACTGCAGGCTAAATCCCAGACCGCGGCCCTCGTCACCGGCGAGACACCGGGGCCGGAGCGCGATGCTCTCATCCATGCCTTCAAGGGGCGGGAGATCAAGTTCCTGGTCAACGTGGCTGTGCTCACCACCGGCTTCGATGCTCCCCACGTCGATCTCATCGTGATGCTGCGCCCCACGGAATCGGTGTCGCTCTATCAGCAGATCGTCGGGCGGGGCCTGCGCCTCTCGCCGGGCAAAACCGATTGTCTGGTGCTCGACTACGCGGGCAACAACTTCAACCTGTTCGCCCCCGAGGTGGGGGAGCCCAGACCCCACGCCGGCACAGAGCCGGTGCAGGTGCCCTGCCCCGCCTGCGGCTTTGCCAACACCTTCTGGGGTAAAACCGACGAGGATGACAAGGTGATCGAGCACTACGGCCGCCGCTGTCAGGGGCTGTTTGAAGATGACGAGGGCCACCGCGAGGAGTGCGACTACCGCTTTCGCGCCAAGATCTGTCCCGCTTGCGGCAGCGATAACGACATCGCCGCCCGCCGCTGCCAGAGCTGCGATCAGCTGCTGGTGGATCCTGACGACAAGCTCAAGGAAGCGCTCAATCTCAAGGACTGCATGGTGATCCGCTGCGCGGGGCTGACCCTGAGTGCCGGGCGCGGTAAACAGGGGGAGCGGCTGGAAGTGACCTATCACGATGAGGACGGTCTCACCCTGACGGAGTACTTCGCCTTTCACACCAGCGGTGCGCGGCGCTTGTTTCAACAACGCTTTGTGCGTCATCATTGGCCCGCCCCGGGCCTGGAGCCCGAATTCACCACCATGGCGAGCGTGCTGGCGGCAGAAAGCCAGTTCCGTCACCCGGATTTCGTCATCGCCCGCAAGTCGGGGCGTTTCTGGCAGGTGAAGGAGAAAATTTTTGATTATGAAGGGCGGTACCGGACTGCCAACGCCTTTGCCTAGCCACGCCGTCTGGCGGGCAAATGACAGTCACCAGGTTTGATTATCAGGGGCGCATCGCACTGCCGGCGCCCTTCGTTCAGTTAGAGGATCTTATGCAGCGGTTGTTGATAGGTTTTTGTGCTCTCTTTTCCCTGGTGGCCCAGGCCACCCCGCTGACCCCGCCCAAGGGGGGCCAGTACGCCGTCATCGTCCAGGGCAACAACGGGGTGGAGTTTGCCCGTCACGCCGACGACATGATAGCCCCCGCCTCCACCATGAAGGTGCTGACCGCCCTGGCCGCCCGCCTCGAGCTCGGCGCCGACTTCCGTTTCGCCACCGATATCCAGGCCCAGGCTGGCGCCAGGCAGGGCAACACCATCAACGGCGACATCTGGATCAACTTCGTCGGCGACCCCACCCTGTCGCGGATGGATCTGGTGGCCCTGTTCAAGCAGCTCGGCGTCACCCGCATCCAGGGCAACGTCTACGTCAACACCGGCGCCTACAACGGCTATGAGCGTGGCAACGGCTGGTCCTGGGGGGATCAGACCCTCTGCTTCGCGGCTCCCGTCTCGGCCGTCATCATCGACAAGAACTGTGCCTACGGCACCGTCACCGCCACCCAGATTGGCAAGCCTGCCGTGGGCAACGTTGCCACCGGCGTCCCCATCGGCATCGGCGCCGACAACGTGGAGGTGATGAGCTATGGCGACATGGCGCGTCAGTTCTGCGCCCTGGAAGTGGACATGGCCAAGGGCAACTTCTATGAGCTCAAGGGCTGCATCACCCCGAACAAGGAGCCGCAGGGGCTGCGCTTTGCCATCCACGACGTGGAAGCCTGGGGCTGGGACAACATCCGCTGGGCCATGAACCGTGCCGGGATCAGCCACGACGGCCTGCTGCGGGTCACCCACAAGACACCGGTTGGCGCCGAAACCCTGGCCACCCACTACTCGGTCTCCCTGCCGGTGATGCTTGCCAAGATGCTGAAGAAATCCGACAACCTCTACGCCGATACCTTCCTCAAAACCGTGGGTCGTCACTACTACAACAAGCCGGGCAGCTATCGCAGCGGCACCATGGCGGTGCGCGCCATCCTGACCAAGCACGGCATCGATCTGGGCAACGCCACCCTGGCCGACGGCTCCGGTCTCTCCGCCCACAACCTCATCAGCGCACGCCAGATGCTGTCGGTGCTCCATTTCATCCAGACAAACGACGCCGAGCTCGACTTCATCAAGTTGCTGCCAAGCTCCCAGGTGGACGGCACCCTGGCCTGGCGACGCAGCGTCACCGCCCCCATG
The DNA here is from genome assembly GCF_019218845.1 of Aeromonas sp. sif0611. Taxonomy (NCBI): domain Bacteria; kingdom Pseudomonadati; phylum Pseudomonadota; class Gammaproteobacteria; order Aeromonadales; family Aeromonadaceae; genus Aeromonas; species Aeromonas sp. sif0611. The sequence goes on from NZ_JAHUWU010000001.1 coordinate 642,077, forward strand.
ATGAAGAACAAGGTGCACGCCAAGACGGGCACCATCACGGGCACCTCCAACCTGGCCGGTTTCATCGACACCGCGGGTGGCCAGCGCAAGGCGTTTGTCATGTTCCAGCGCGGCCTCTCCCAGGATCCGGCGACCCACGAGCGCTACCGCGCCAGCAAGGCCGCCTGGCCCTGGACCGTCTTCGAAAAGGGTGTGCTGGAGAGCATCTATCAGCAGCAGCCCATCCAGATTGCCGAGCAGTAAGGCTGGCTTGAGGAGGGACCCCCCTTGCCGCTGCCAATTCAGAATGCCGTGCCAGGTGCCGCCCCCTGTGGCGGCACCTGTCCGGAGTGCAATCGAGCACGGCGAATGGGCGTATCGGAATTTTCAGCTTTGACTGGCCAGGAGCCGAGGCTATGCTGTCGCCAGCCTCGTCTCAACGGCCTTATCTAACGGAGAGAAAAGATGTTTGTAGAAATTTTTGGTCGCCCGGGTTGCCCTTATTGCGTTCGTGCCAAGCAGGTTGCCGAGCAGCTGACCGAGGAGCGCGATGACTTCGAGTTCCGCTATGTGGACATCAACGTCGCGGGGCTCACCAAGGACGATCTCGCCGCCAAGGCGGGCAAGCCCGTCACCACGGTGCCGCAGATCTTCCTGGACGAGCAGCACATAGGTGGTTGCACCGATTTCGAAGCCTATGCCAGAGCCAATCTGGGTCTGTAAGACAGTGTTCCCAATGCAAAAGGCGCCTCAGGCGCCTTTTTTCATGGCAACGAGCCAGGCTCACGCCACCGGCGTGAAGCGGCTCACCACCTGCCCTTGATGCTCGATCCATTCCATGAACATGGCGACCGGGCGGGCATAGACCTGACCATCCTGCTCGGATTGGTAGACAACCAGCTGTTCCTCGGTTTCGGTGTGCAGGGCCAGGGCGAGCACTTGATAGTAACCCCCCTTGAAGTGGCGGTAGCGACCGGTGGCGGGTGCGTGCATTGAAGAGCCTCGATGACAGGATGAAAAGACGCCCTGAGCTGCGCGCGCACTAGGCCGGCAGCAGGGGTTGGAGCAGATTTTTACCCCAGCCAATCGTGCCAGATGAGATGGATAATTCAATACACTCTTACTGCTTTATGAACCTCGCCCTCATCTTTCACTAGTCTCTCGCGAGAGAGGCAAACGATCCTGCTGAATTTAACAGACTAGCAACCCTATTTCAGGGGTAAATATCAGGGATTTATTCCATAAATTAGATTGTTCTAGCATTCAATTCTGTGAAGAATAGGGGTAGAGAAATTTGATACTAAAAAAAGCTTTTCTGCCAACGCGCCCCCAGGGGAAGGAATCACGCTCACCATGTTCACTATCGACAAGTCGCACAAGCTCGACGATGTCTGCTATGACATTCGCGGCCCGGTGCATAAAGAGGCCCGCCGTCTCGAGGACGAAGGCCACCGCATCATCAAGCTCAACATCGGCAACCCGGCCCCGTTCGGCTTCGATGCGCCGGAAGAGATCATCAAGGATGTGATCCTCAACATGCCCCAGAGCCAGGGCTACTGCGACTCCAAGGGGCTGTTCTCGGCCCGCAAGGCGGTGATGCAGTACTACCAGCAAAAGGGGATGCGCAAGGTCGACATCGACGACATCTACATCGGCAATGGCGCCAGCGAACTCATCGTCATGGCCATGCAGGCGCTGCTCAACAACGGCGACGAGATGCTGGTGCCCTCCCCCGACTACCCTCTGTGGACCGCCGCCGTCACCCTCTCCGGTGGCCATGCGGTGCATTACCGCTGCGATGAGGGGGCCGACTGGCATCCGGATCTGGACGATATCCGCGCCCGCATCACCCCGCGTACCCGCGGTCTGGTGCTGATCAACCCGAACAACCCGACCGGCGCCGTCTACGGCAGCGAATTTCAGCTGGAACTGATCGAAATCGCCCGCCAGCACAATCTCATCATCTTCGCAGACGAGATCTACGACAAGATCCTCTACGACGACATCTCCCACACCAGCGTCTGCACCCAGTGTGACGACGTCATGGTGGTGACCTTCAACGGCCTCTCCAAAGCCTACCGCGCCTGTGGTTTCCGTCAGGGCTGGATGGTCATCACCGGGCCCAAGGGCCGCGCCAGAGGGTATATCGAAGGGCTGGAGATGCTGGCCTCCATGCGGCTCTGTGCCAACGTGCCCATGCAGCACGCCATCCAGACCGCCCTGGGTGGCTATCAGAGCATCAACGAGCTGATCCTGCCGGGCGGCCGCCTGCGCCGCCAGCGGGACAAGGCCTGGGAGCTCTTGAACGAAATCCCCGGCGTCTCCTGCGTCAAGCCCAAAGGGGCGCTCTACATGTTCCCGCGCCTGGATCCCAAGGTGTATGACATCCGCGACGACCAGAAGATGGTGTTCGATCTGTTGCAGCAGGAGAAGCTCTTGCTGGTGCAGGGCACCGGCTTCAACTGGCCGGCGCCGGATCACTTCCGGCTGGTATTCCTGCCCCGGGAAGAGGAGCTGGAAGAGGCCATCGGCCGCCTCGCCCGCTTCCTCAAAAGCTACAAGCAGTAAGCCCCACTCATGAAAAAGGCTCCCTCGGGAGCCTTTTTGTTATCTGTCGTTTTTTATCCGTGCCATCAGCCTTGCAGCAGGGCGCCAGCCACCAGCACCCCCATGGTGATGAGAGCGACGCCCAGGATAAAGGGCAGTACCCAGCGTACGAAGCGATCGTAGGGGATCCTGGCGAGCGCCAACCCCGCCACCAGGTGGGCGGCGGTGGGAGCGAACAGGTTGATCCAGCCGGAGGCAGACTGATAGGCGGTGATCACCAGATCCCGCGAGATGCCGGAGAAGTCAGCCAGCGGCCCCATCAGCGGCATGGAGACGGTCGCCAGCCCCGAGGTGGAGGGGATGAAGAAGCTCAGGATGATGTGCACCAGATAGGCCATCAGGATGAAGACCGACGACGACAGCCCGCTCACCAGCCCCTCGGCCCAGTGCAATATGGTGTCGATGATGACGCCTTGCTCCATCACCACATAGATACCCCGCGCCACCGCGACCACCAGGGCCACCCCGATGAGATCCCGTGCACCGTTGAGGAAGGTCGCCACATAGTTGGACTCCGGCATCCGGTTGATGATCGCAATCAGGATGGAGGCGCTGAAGAACAGGGTGGAGAGCTCGTCGAACCACCAGCCTAAGGTAGGCAGCAGATCGATGCCCAGATCCGACCAAGGCACCACGGCATAGATCATCAGCAGGAAGGTGCCGAAGAAGACCAGCATGGTGAGCTTCTGCTTGCCGGTGAAGGCGAGATTGCCGCTCTTCATCTGGGAAAACTCGTCGTCATAGACGATGTCGGCCAGCACGGAGCGGGACTTGTCCTGCTGCACCTGCTTGGCGTAGCGCATCACGAACCAGGAGGCGAAGATCACCAGCAGCAGCCACTGGATGAGCCGCAGGCCAATCCCCTCCCCGATGGGAATGCCGGCAAAACCGGAGGCGATGCCGGTGGCAAACGGGTTGACGGTGGAGGCCAGCACCCCGACCCCGGAGCCGAGCAAGATGATCCCCGCCGCCACCATGCGATCGAAGCCAGCGGCCATCATCACCGGCACGATGAGCGCCCAGAAGGCGACCGTCTCCTCCGCCATGCCGAAGGTGGAGCCACCGAGGGCGAACAAAGCGATCAGCACAGGAATAAGCAGGCGCTCACGGCCGGCGAAGGCGCGCACTATGGCCCCCACCCCGGCATCGAGCGCCCCGCTCTGCATGGTCACCGCCAGAAAGCCGCCGATGATGAGCACGAACAGCGCCACATCGGCCGCCTTGTGAAAGCCCTGGATCGGTGCCTTGAGCACCTCGAACACCCCCTGCGGTTGGGAGGGGAGCTCGGTGTAGCTGCCGGGCACCGGCAGCAGCCGCTCGTCGCCGCTGTAGTCAGCCACGGCCGCCGCCGCAACAGGCTGCTGGGTCTTGGCGGTCAGGTAGTTGTATTTGCCCGCCGGCAGCACCCAGGTGAGGGCCGCCATCAAGGCGATGATGATGAAAAGCAGGGTATAGACAGTGGGGAGTTGGCGCTTCTTGGGCGCCGCGGTTGATGTGGTCATAGCTTCCGTACCTCGGCAATGCCGTCATGTGATCCAAACAGCGCAAGCCTAGCGGGTTTGATATGGGAAAAAGGTGATCGTCGATAATAAAATTCCGCAACATGACGGGATTTTTGCCAAAAAAACAGGGCCCCGTAGGGCCCTGTTTTCACTTGAGTCAGGCTCAGAGCTCGACCACGTCGAATGTCACGTCCGGATTCACATCCGCATCGTAATCGACTTCGTCCAGACCGAAACCGAACAGGCGCAGGAACTCCTGCTTGTAGCCGGCGTAGTCGGTGAGCTCGGACAGGTTCTCCGTGGTGATGGAGGGCCAGAGATCGCGGCAGGTCTGCTGCACGTCTTCACGCAGCTCCCAGTCATCCATGCGGATACGGGCCTGCTCGTCCAGCGCCAGATCAGCGCCGTACAGACGGGTACGCAGCATGCGATCCACCTGCTCCATGCAGCCTTCGTGGATGCCCTTCTCCTTCATGATCTTGAAGGCCATGGAGATGTAGAGCGGCATCACCGGAATGGCAGAAGAGGCCTGGGTCACCACGGATTTCAGCACGGCCACGTGGGCAGTGCCGCCCTTGGCGGCCAGATCGCCACGGATGGCGGAGGCGGCGCGGTCCAGATCTTCCTTGGCGCGGCCCAGGGTACCATGCCAGTAGATGGGCCAGGTCAGATCGGTGCCGATGTAGGAGTAGGCCACGGACTTGGCGCCGTCGGCCAGCACGCCCGCATCACGCAGGGCAGCCATCCACAGCTCCCAGTCCTGACCGCCCATGACGGTGATGGTGCTCTGGATTTCTTCTTCATTCGCCGGCTCGACGGTGGCGGTGATGATCTGATCCTTGTTGGTGTCGATGGCAGTGGAGGTGTAGACCTCACCGATGGGTTTCAGCGCGGAGCGCACTACTTCACCGGTATCCGGCATCTTGCGTACCGGGGAGGCCAGGGAGTAGACCACCAGATCGATTTGACCCAAATCCTGCTTGATGAGCTCGATCACCTTGGCGCGGCACTCGTGGGAGAAGGCGTCACCATTCACGCTCTTGGCGTAGAGGCCGGCCTCTTTGGCAGCCTTGTCGAAGGCGGCGGAGTTGTACCAGCCGGCGGAGCCCGTCTTGGTCTCGGAGCTCGGCTTTTCGAAGAAGACGCCAATGGTGGCGGCGCCGCTACCGAAGGCAGTGGCAATCCGGGAGGCCAGACCATAACCGGTGGAGGCGCCGATCACCAGTACCTTCTTGGGACCATTCTCGATGGTGCCCTTGGCCTGGGTGTAAGCAATCTGGCGACGAACATTGGCTTCACAACCGACCGGATGAGTGGTGGTGCAGATAAAGCCGCGAACCTTGGGTTTGATAATCATATGGGGTCTCGACACCGTTAAATGGATGAAATCGTGGCATAAGATACCTCATTGTGACCTGCTATGGTGCTCTGATGTGTTGAACTGCGGGGAAAACGACCAGGATGCCACCGATTTTAGCGACAATGACCACCCAACGGGCGGGTTGCATGACCCCCAGTGGCACACCGGGGGTGTCGGCTCGCCCCATGAAGACATCCTGGCGGGAGTCGATGGCACTGGTCGATTGTCTGGTCAGGCGCCATGTACTAATGTGCAAAGGAAGGATCCAAGGAGGAGCCTATGTCACGCGTGCTGATCATCTCACTTGGCTGCCTGGTTGCCGCTACTACTCTGGTCGCCCGGGCCGATGTCTATCAATGTACCCGCAACGGCAATATCACCTTCAGCGACATCCCCTGCACCGGTGACAGCAAGCCGGTGCGGATGAATGTCTTCATCCCCTCGGCCGAGGAGGTCGAACGGGCAAACAAGCGGACCCGGGATATCGAGGAGAACCTGGCCAGCAGTCGGCAGCAGCGCCAGCTTGAGGCCCTGCGCCCCGAGATGGGCGCCAAGGGTCAGAAGATGAACCCCGAGATGACCAGATTCAGCGAGGGCCAATCAGACTCCACCACCTCCGAGACTGGCGAAACCCGACGCCTGGATGTGCCGGCTGTGACGCGTCAGTATCAAGACGAGATGGAGGCGCTGAACAAGCGTCTCTCCACCCTCAAGGCAAAATAAGCGCACCGTCCTCCAGCCCGGGTTCATAAGGATGCTGCTACCCCGGGAATATTGCGCTTCGCCGGTGGAAGAAGGTTATCAAGGGGAACAATAGGGCGTATGCGGTTATTTCCCACACACTTCATACTGATTCATCGTCTATTTCAACCGCCCATGATGACCGCCAATCCACCTCCCCCTCCAGCCGATATCCCGGCGCCTCAATGCCATTGCAGCCCTCATCGGCATCGGTCGATATTCATCTAACGCCGAAGTGATGAAATAAAAGCCCCAATGTAGCGACGACAATATCAAGTGCCAAAAGAGACGCCTTCATGCCAATATCAGGTGCGGTCAGAAAAGGGCGACAATATAAAAGAGCCTTATTCGAGACCGCACCATCAAGCAGCCATAATATCAACATTGAAAATTAAAGAGTTAATTCAGACTCGATGATGATTCATCAAAGAGCAATGCTATTGTTAATTCACTCAGATTAAGGTCGGTCTGTCATTCAAGGGTCTCATGGAGGAGCTCTGTCATGTTCTGGAATCAAAAAACAAGCAAGGAAGTGAATGAGCAGGTAGCAAAGATGGCAGAGTTGAGTGCTTTCGAGCAGGCCATCCAGTCCCAGGTGCCTTTCATCCAGTTTACCCCGGCAGGAGTGGTCACCTTCGCCAACGAGCTGTTTCTCAAGATCGTGGGCTTTGGACGTGAAGAGGTCATTGGCAAGCACCACAGCACGCTCTGTTTTCCGGAGGACGTCAAGACCCGAGATTATGAGAGCCTGTGGCAGGATTTGCGCGGTGGCATCTCCCGCAACGGGCGCTTCATCCGCCAGTCAAAATCGGGCAAGGCGGTCTGGCTGGAGGCCACCTATTTCCCCATCGTGATCGACGGCAAGGTGGTACGCGTCGCCAAGGTCGCCTCGGACGTGACACCGCAGCAATCCTCTCTGGAGCGCACCCAGGCCTTGCTGGCGGCGCTCGACAAATCCCTGGCGGTGATCGATTTCCAACCGGATGGCACCGTCATCACCGCCAACCAGAACTTCCTCCACTGCTTCGGCTACCGGCTGGAGGAGGTGGTCGGCAAACACCATCGCCAGTTCTGCGACCCCGAGTTTTACCAGAAAAACCCCAACTTCTGGCGCGATCTTGGCTCGGGGGACATCAAGTCCGGACTCTTCATGCGCCTTGGCCATCACGGGGAGAAGATATGGCTGGAGGCGACCTACAACCCCATCTTCAACCACGAGGGCAAGGTGGTCAAAATCATCAAGCTGGCGAGCGACATCACGGAGCGGGTGGAAAAATCCATCTCCACCCGGGAGGCGGCCCAGAAGGCCTGCGCCATCGCCAGCGAAACCGTCGCCAGTGCAGCCAAGGGGCGGGAGGTGATCGACAAGGTGCTGGAGACCTCCTCTCACATCAACACCTCGGTCAACGAGGTGAGCAAGCAAATAGATCTGCTCAATCAGCAATCCAAGAGCATAGAGTCCATCATCTCCACCATCAGCGGCATCGCGGATCAGACCAACCTGCTGGCACTCAATGCCGCCATCGAGGCGGCCAGGGCCGGCGAGCAGGGCCGGGGATTCGCGGTGGTCGCCGACGAGGTGAGGCAGCTGGCGGCCAGAACCTCGACCTCCACCAACGAGATCGTCTCGGTCATCAAGCACAACTCCGACATCACCTCCAAGATCACCCAGACCGTCTCCGTCGTCTCAGGCAAGGCGGTGGCGGGGCAGGATCAGGCCAACATCATCGCCGACGTCATCAAGGAGATCATCGAAGACGCGAACTCGGTCTCGGACACCGTCAAGAGTCTCTCCATCTGAGCTCGGGGTGCGCCATCCAATAAACAACGCGGGGCCTGGCCCCGCGTTGTTTATTGCTCATTCAAGAGACTCGAAGAGTGCGTCAATCCTCTCCCTGCAGATAGTGCCTCGCCTCCTCGTCGGCCTGACCCAGGGCCAGCTCCCACAACTCGGCAATGCAGAGCCCCTCCTCCCCCACCGCCGCTTCCTCCAGGGCCTCCAGGGCCCTAGCATCGGCCAGGGTGAAAGGGTGGTGGCTCAGTAAAGCTTTGGCCTCGGCCAGCAACTTCATGTCGCTCATGGTGTGGCTCCTTAATGGCCAGCATAGATCCCTGTCCAGACTGTAGCCGATCGGGGGAAAGTCAACTCTGGGCGGCGGCGCTGCGCACCCGGTTTTTGCCCGCGGGCAACTGACCGACCCCGATGCCGGCCAGCACGGCGGCGCAGGCAACCCATTGCAAGGCACCCAGCGTCTCCCCCAGCAGCAGATAGGCGAGCAGCAGGGTAAAGACCGGGATGAGGTTCACATAGGCGGCCGCCAGGGTCACCTTCACCTGGGTGACAGACCAGTTGTAGAGCAGGTAGGCGCCGAGCGTCACGAAGGCGCCGAGGAAGAGGATGACCCCCATGTCCTGCCAGTCCCAGTCCGCAGGCCAGGGGGCACTGAAGGCGAAGGGGGCGAAGAAGAGGGTGCCGACGAAGGCCTGCAGGGCGGTCAGGGTCAGCACGCCGTAGCGGCTGGAGAGCTTCTTGAACACCACTGAGTAGGTGGCGGCGCAGAGCATGGCCCCCATCTCCAGACTGTTGCCGAGCAAGGCATTGGGAGCGAACTCATCGGCCCCCTCGGCCAGCCCCAGCAGGGCGATGCCGCAGATGGCGATCGCAAAACCCAGCAGCTGGCGGCGGCTCACCCGCTCCCTCAGCAGCACGAAGGCCACCAGGGCCACCATCAGGGGCAGCAGCGCACAGACCATGCCCGCCTGCCCGGCACTGGTGTAGCGCAGGGCGTTGACCTCCAGCAGGAAATAGAGGCAGGGCTCCAGGGCGCCCATCAGGGCCAGCCAGCGCCAATCCCCTTTTTGATAGTGGAAGTTGCCGAGGTGACGGTAACACAGCAGCCAGCAGCCCGAGGCCACCGCCATGCGCATAAACAGCACCTGGCCGAAGGACCAGACCTCCAGCACATGTTTGAGGGCGATAAAGGAGCTGGACCAGAGCAGCATGGCCAGGGTGAGGGTCAGTATGGGTAGCGGGCGCACAATGCCTCCATGAATTGGGCCCCCGAATAATAACCATACGGCCTTGCGGTTGTCTAAAGGCACCTAACATCAGATAATACCGCCGCCTTCACACCGGAAAACCCATCGTCAATGACTGAGTACCTGCTTTTACTGGTCAGTACCGTGCTGATCAACAACTTCGTGCTGGTGAAGTTTCTCGGCCTCTGCCCCTTCATGGGCGTCTCCGGCAAGCTGGAAACCGCCATCGGCATGGGACTGGCCACCACCTTCGTGATGACGCTCGCCAGCGCCTGCTCCTATCTGATGGAGCACTATATCCTGATCCCGCTGGACATCGCCTATCTGCGCACCCTGGGCTTCATCCTGGTGATCGCCGTGGTGGTGCAGTTCACCGAGATGGTGATCCGCAAGAGCAGCCCGACCCTCTATCGCCTGCTCGGCATCTTTCTGCCCCTCATCACCACCAACTGCGCCGTGTTGGGCGTCGCACTGCTGAGCATCAACGAGCGTCACAACTTCATCCAGAGCATCATCTACGGCTTCGGGGCTGCCTGCGGTTTCTCGCTGGTGCTGATCCTGTTTGCCGCCATGCGTGAGCGTCTGGTGGCCGCCGACGTGCCGGCCCCCTTTCGCGGCGTCTCCATCGCCATGGTCACCGCCGGCCTGATGTCCCTGGCCTTCATGGGCTTTACCGGCCTCATCAAGATATAGCGCTATGACTCACATACTCTTTGCCATCCTGGTGCTGGCCCTGCTGGCCCTGGCCTTCGGCATCATTCTGGGCTATGCCGCCGTCAAGTTTCATGTGCAAGCCGACCCCATCGTCGACCAGCTCGATGCCCTGCTGCCCCAGACCCAGTGCGGCCAGTGCGGCTACCCGGGCTGCAAGCCCTACGCCGAGGCGCTGGCCAACGGCGACAAGATCAACAAGTGCGTGCCCGGTGGCGATGCCACCATGCGCAAGATAGCGGATCTGATGGGGGTCGAGCCCCAGCCGCTGGACGGTGGCGACGAAGCGGCCGTCCCCGTCAAGAAGGTCGCCTTCATTCACGAGGACATGTGCATAGGGTGCACCAAGTGCATTCAGGCCTGCCCGGTCGATGCCATCCTCGGCGCCACCAAGGCGATGCACACCGTCATCGCGGCCGAGTGCACCGGGTGCGATCTCTGCGTCGACCCCTGCCCGACCGACTGTATCGAGATGATCCCGGTGCCGACCACGGTCGACAACTGGAAATGGGATCTGGCCAAGGTCGCCATTCCGGTCAAGATAGTGGAATAAACAGCGGAGTAACCATGCAGCATCTGCTAGAACGCATCAAAGCCGGCACCCTCTGGGATTTTCACGGTGGCATTCACCCTCCCGAGAACAAGCACCAGTCCAGCCTGACCCCCGTCGTGGACGCGGGTCTCCCCCCCCAGCTCATCATACCGGTGCGCCAGCACGCGGGCCCGGCCGGCGAACTGCTGGTGCGGGTGGGTGACAGGGTCAAAAAGGGCCAACCGCTGACCCGTCATGACAAGGGTCGCATAGTGCCGGTGCACGCCTCCACCTCGGGCACCATCACCGCCATCGAACAACACACGGTGGCGCACCCCTCGGGCCTGGACGATCTCTGCGTCATCCTGACCCCGGACGGGGAGGATGCCTGGGGTGAGCGCAATCCCCAACCCGACTACTGGAATCTGGAGCGGGGCGAGCTGCTCGATCGCATCCAGCAGGCGGGGGTCGCAGGGCTCGGTGGCGCCGTCTTCCCGACCCACAGCAAGCTCGATGGCCGCGGCCAGCTCACCGAGATCCTGATCGTCAACGGCCTGGAGTGCGAACCCTACATCACCACAGACGATCGTCTGATGCAGGAGTATGCCGACGAGATCATGGAGGGCATCCGGGTGCTCAAGCACCTGCTCAAGCCCAAGCTCACCCTGATCGGGGTGGAAGACAACAAGCCGGCGGCCATCGACGCCCTGACCCGCCATGCCACAGACGCGGATGTGCTGGTCAAGTCGGTGCCGACCAAGTACCCCTCCGGCGGCGCCAAGCAGACCATAGAGCTGCTCACCGGACGCCAGGTACCCAAGGGGGGCCGGGCGGTCGACATGGGCATCATGGTGCTCAACGTCGCCACCGTTTTTGCCATCAAGCGCGCCATCATCGATGGCGAGCCGCTCATCTCGCGCATCGTCACCCTCACAGGGGATGCCTTCAAGCAACCGGGCAATGCCTGGGTGCGGCTCGGCACGCCGGTGCGCTGGCTGCTGCAGCGTTTCGAACTGCAACCGGAGGCGGATCAGCGGGTCATCATGGGGGGCCCCATGATGGGCTTCACCCTGCCCCATGCCATGGTGCCCGTGGTCAAGGCCACCAACTGCCTGCTCTCCCCCACCCGCGCCGAGCTGCCGCCCCCCGGCCCCGAGCAGGCCTGCATCCGTTGCAGCGCCTGTGCCGACGCCTGCCCCGCCAACCTGCTGCCCCAGGAGCTCTACTGGTACAGCCGGGTCAAGGAGTATAACAAGGCCGAGAAGCTCAACCTGTTCGACTGCATAGAGTGCGGGGCCTGTGCCTGGGTCTGCCCGAGCGAGATCCCCCTGGTGCAGTACTACAAGATTGCCAAGGATGACATCCGCGAGGTCCGTGCCGAGCACGAGAAGGCGGAGCGCGCCAAGCAGCGCTTCGAAGCCAAGCAGGCCCGCTTCGAGCGGGACAAGGCCGCGCGGGAGGCTCGCCACGCCGAGGCCGCCGCCCAGCGTCGCCAGGCCATGGCCGCGGCCGGGGGGGATGATCCCGTCGCCGCCGCCCTGGCCCGCCTCAAGGCCAAGCAGGATGCCGCCAGCGCAGAGACTCCGCCGGACAACGCCGCCATGATGGCCGCCCGCGAGGCGCGCAAGCAGGAGGCGCTGGCGCGCCGCGCCGCCAAGGCGGTCGAGACCGCACAGCCGGATGATGCCGGCACGGCTGTCGTTGCCGAAGCCGATCCCAAGAAGGCCGCCATTGCCGCCGCCCTGGCCCGCGCCAAGGCCAAGAAGGCTGCCCAGGCTGCCGGTGATGAGACCAGCAACACGGCTGCCGCCCCGGGCGAGCCGGTGGCTGAGCCCGCGGCCGAGGCCGATCCCAAGAAGGCCGCCATCGCCGCCGCCCTGGCCCGCGCCAAGGCCAAGAAGCTGGCGGCCGCCGGCGAGGTCGCGCCCGACGCACCCGTCCCCTCAAGTGACGCAGTGAGCGACATGCTGGCCGCCCCGGGGGAGCCGGTGGCCGAGCCCGCTGCCGAGGTCGACCCCAAGAAGGCGGCCATTGCCGCCGCCCTGGCCCGCGCCAAGGCCAAGAAGGCTGCCCAGGCTGCCAGTGACGAAACCAGCAACACGGCTGCCGCCCCGGGCGAGCCGGTGGCTGAGCCCGCTGCCGAGGCCGACCCCAAGAAGGCGGCCATCGCCGCTGCCATCGCCCGCGCCAAGGCCAAGAAGGCTGCCCAGGCTGCCGGTGACGAGGCCAGCAACACGGCTGCCGCCCCGGGCGAGCCGGTGGCCGAGCCCGCTGCCGAGCCCGCTGCCGAGGTCGATCCCAAGAAGGCGGCCATCGCCGCTGCCATCGCCCGCGCCAAGGCCAAGAAGCTGGCGGCCGCCGCCGAGGTCGCGCCCGACGCACCAGTCCCCTCAGGTAACGCCGTGAGCGACACGCAGGCCGCCCCGGGGGAGCCGGTGACTGAGCCCGCCACCGAGGTCGATCCCAAGAAGGCGGCCATCGCCGCCGCCATCGCCCGTGCCAAGGCCAAGAAGGCTGCCCAGACTGCCGGTGACGAGGCCAGCAACACGGCTGCCGCACCGGGCGAGCCGGTGACTGAGCCAGCCCCCGAGGCCGATCCCAAGAAGGCGGCCATCGCCGCTGCCATCGCCCGTGCCAAGGCCAAGAGGCTGGCGGCCGACGCCGCGGTCGCGCCCGAGGCGCCAGTCCCCTCAAGTGACGCCGTGAGCGACACGCAGGCCGCCCCGAGCGAGCCGGTGACTGAGCCCGCTGCCGAGGTCGACCCCAAGAAGGCGGCCATCGCCGCTGCCATCGCCCGCGCCAAGGCCAAGAAGCTGGCGGCCGATGCCGCGGCGCACACCCCTTCCCCTTCGACCGACAAGAGCCACTGATCCATGTTCAATCTCGCGAGTGCGCCCTTCGCCCATAACCGCAGACAGACCCAGACCCTGATGCTGCTGGTGATCCTGGCCTGTCTGCCCGGCTTCCTGGCCCAGACCTGGTTCTTCGGCTGGGGGACCCTGATCCAGATCCTGCTGGCCCTGGTGACGGCCCTGGGCTGCGAGGCCCTGGTCCTGCGCCTGCGCGGCCGCCCTGTCAAACCGGCCCTGCTGGACGGCAGCGCGGCCCTCACCGCCGTGCTGATCGGCCTCTCCCTGCCCCCTCTGCTGCCCTGGTGGATGCTGGTGCTGGGCACCGCCTTTGCCATCATCATCGCCAAGCACCTCTATGGCGGGCTCGGTCAAAACCTGTTCAACCCGGCCATGGTGGCCTATGTACTGCTGCTGGTCTCCTTCCCGGTCCAGATGACCAGCTGGCTGCCCCCCTCCAGCATCGCCGCCTACGGGGTCGACTTTAGGGACGCCGTCTCGGTGATCTTCACCGGCTTCAGCCTGGACGGCTACAGCCTGGCGCAGCTCAAGCAGGGGGTGGATGGCCTGACCATGGCCACTCCCCTCGACACCCTGAAGACGGGCCTGACCCAGGGGCTCACCGCCAGCGAAGTGATGACTCACGCCGTGTTCGAGGGTTGGGGCGGGATTGGCTGGAGCTGGGTCAACCTCGGTTACCTGCTGGGTGGCCTCTTCCTGTTGCAGCAGAAGGTGATCAACTGGCGCATTCCCACCGCCGTGCTGGGGGCCCTGCTGCTGTCTGCCACCCTGGGTTATCTGGCCACGCCGGACGCTACCGCCACCCCCATGCTGCACCTGTTCAGCGGCGCCACCATGCTGGGGGCCTTCTTCATCGCCACCGATCCGGTGAGCGCCAGCACCACGGCCAGGGGTCGCCTCATCTACGGCGTGCTGATCGGCGTGCTGGTCTACCTCATCCGTCGCTTCGGCGGCTACCCGGATGCCTTCGCCTTCGCCGTGTTGCTGGCCAACCTCTGCGTGCCGCTCATCGACAGCCTGACCCGTCCCAAGGTCTATGGGGATCGCCGCAAATGACTTCATCTTTGACTTCTCATACCAGCGGAACCGGAGCCACAACATGTTAAAGAGCATGCGCAAAAACGGCGTCACCCTGGCCCTGTTCGCCCTCGGCTGCACCGCCATGGTGGTGCTGACCAACGAGCTGACCCGGGATCGCATCGCTCACCAGCAACAGCTGGAGAAGCTGCGCACCCTGGAGGCCCTGCTGCCGGCGGGGAGCTATGACAACGATCTGGTGGCCAGCTGCAGGCTGGTCACCAGCCGCGAGTACCTGGGCAGCGATCAGCCCATGCCGCTCTACACCGCGACCCTCAAGGGGGAGCACACCGGCTATGCGCTGGAAACCGTGGCCCCCGACGGCTACAGTGGTGCCATTCGCATGGTGGTCGGCACAGATGCCAGCGGCGCCATCAGCGCGGTGCGGGTGCTGGCTCACAAGGAAACCCCGGGTCTTGGCGACAAGATCGAGCTGAAAAAATCGAGCTGGATAGAGAGCTTCGTCGGCAAGTTCCTTACCAAGGAGAACGCGGCAAGCTGGGCGGTGAAGAAGGATGGCGGCGAATTTGACGCCTTCACCGGCGCCACCATCACCCCCCGCGCCGTGGTCAAGGCGGTGAAGAATCTGCTGCTGCTGCAACAGGAGCACCCTGAGCTGCTGCAACAGGCCCCCTCCTGCGACGCCACCCCCTGACACCGGAGCCCCGTATGGCGCATACAACGGAACAAGCAATGGAACAAGTTGATGTGATTGACGGCCAGAGCCCGGCCGATGAGGGCAACAGCCGCCGCGAAGAGCTCAAGGAGCTGATGCTGCAGGGGCTGTGGAAGAACAACCCCTCCCTGGTGCAGGTGCTGGGGCTCTGCCCGACCCTGGCGGTCTCCTCCACCTTTACCAATGCCCTGGGACTGGGTCTTGCGACCATGGTGGTGCTGGTCTGCTCCAACCTGGCCGTCTCCCTGGTGCGCAACTGGGTGCCCAAGGACATCCGCATCCCGGTCTACGTGATGATCATCGCGGCCCTGGTGACCAGCGTGCAGCTGTTGATGAACGCCTACACCTATGGCCTCTATCAGGCGCTCGGCATCTTCATCGCCCTCATCGTCACCAACTGCGTCATCATAGGCCGGGCCGAGGCTTATGCCTCCAAGAACCCACCCCTGCTGGCGGCCATCGACGGCTTCATGATGGGGCTGGGCTTCACCCTGGTGCTGCTGTTGCTGGGGGGCCTGCGTGAGATCATCGGCATGGGCACCCTGTTCGACGGCGCCGATCTGCTGCTGGGGGAGTGGGCCAGGTCCCTGCGCATCGAGCTGTTCCATGCCGATGCCAGCCTGCTGCTGGCCATTTTGCCGCCAGGGGGCTTCATCGGCCTGGGGCTGCTCATCGCCGGCAAGAATGCCATCAACGACTGGATGGGCCGCAAACAGCGTGCCGACAAGGCGCACTGCAGCCTGCCCGCAGCCGGTGCCCGCACCACCCAGCTCTGAGGGCTGGCACCAAGACAGACATGAGACGCGATGAATAACCAAAAACGCAGAGAGATACTGGAGCGGCTGCGGGAGAACAACCCGCACCCCACCACCGAACTCAACTTCAGCTCGCCGTTCGAGCTGCTGATCGCCGTGCTGCTGTCGGCCCAGGCGACCGATGTCAGCGTCAACAAGGCCACCGACAAGCTCTATCCGGTGGCCAATACCCCGGCCGCCATGCTGGCGCTCGGGGTGGACGGCGTGAAGGAGTACATCAAGACCATAGGCCTGTTCAACACCAAGGCCGAGAACGTCATCAAGACCTGCGCCATCCTGCTGGAGCGCCACGGCGGCGAGGTACCGGAAAACCGCGAGGCACTGGAAGCCCTGCCGGGGGTGGGCCGCAAGACCGCCAACGTGGTGCTCAACACCGCCTTCGGCTGGCCCACCATAGCGGTCGATACCCATATCTTCCGGGTGTCGAATCGCACCGGCTTCGCGGTGGGCAAGAACGTGGATCAGGTCGAAGAAAAGCTGCTGAAGGTGGTGCCCGCCGAGTTCAAGCTGGATGTGCACCACTGGCTCATCCTGCACGGGCGCTACACCTGTCTGGCGCGCAAGCCACGCTGCGGCTCCTGTATCATCGAAGACCTGTGCGAGTACAAAGAAAAGGTCTACCCACAGAGCTGAACGACCTCCTTTCCGTTCACAGCCCGACCTCAAGACCTAGATAGAAAGCAGTACCAATCACCAACCCGGAGAATTGAGCAATGAGAATTCTGCATACCATGCTGCGCGTCGGCGACCTGCAACGCTCCATCGACTTCTACACCCGCGTGCTGGGCATGACACTGCTGCGCAAGAGCGAGAACAGCGAATACAAGTACACCCTGGCCTTCGTCGGCTACGGTGACGAGAAGGATGAGGCCGTCATCGAACTCACCTACAACTGGGGCGTAAGCGAGTACGAGCTGGGCTCCGCCTACGGCCACATCGCCCTGGAAGCGGACGACATCTATGGCACCTGCGACGCCCTACGCGCCGCCGGCGCCAAGATCACCCGCGAGCCGGGCCCGGTCAAGGGTGGCACCACTGTCATCGCCTTCGTGGAAGACCCGGACGGTTACAAGATTGAGCTGATCGCCAAGAAAGACACAGGAACCGGCCTCGGCGTCTGAGCCAGACCGGCACCCTCGCGGTGACATAGCAAACGGGGCCCTGGGGCCCCGTTTTTGTTGGTACTCTGCCAGCTGTCCACCATCAGGCCAGACGGAAGCGGCCTATGGTCTGGCGCAGGCTCGCCGCCAGCTGGCTCAGCTCCAGACAGGCGCGGGCGGTGTGATCGGCACCGGTCGCCACCTCGTTGGAAGACTCATTGATCCACGCCACGTTGCGGCCCGGCTCGGTGTAGCTCCCGTTGGAGCGAAACAGCTCATCCCAGGCCTGATCCTTGAGCCCCTGCGCCAGCAGGGTGGAATCGGTGAAATTCAGCACCCGATCCCGCATGCCACGCTGTTCGCTGGCGAGAAAAAAACCGAATATCACGTTGATGGCGGCAATAACCGCAAAGACCACGGCAATCTTCTTGCCGATGGAGAGGTTCTTGTAAGACATGTTGGCTGGTGATCCTCGACTGCTGATAAGCAGGTGCACTGTGGCGATCACATCCGTGTAAACGGTGACCCGAGACTCCTGACGGGAAAATGAAACAACACGAACAAGCGGGGAAGAGCGTTCGCAGGCGCGCCCCCTGCCACAGCTGCCGCCCTCGCTCATCCTTCTCGTGTTGTACAGGGTCATGTCATTTGGCATGTGTCCGGGGTACAAGATCGGATGACCACAAACTTGAGCCGATTGCCGCAATCGGTCCGCGAGCATGGACAAACCGGGGGCCAGGTTATGTAATGGCGCTCTCGTCTCTCCCAACCACAGTCCCCCGAGGCCCCATGGATAACGCGTCGACCCTCAGCCCCTCCTGGTCAGTCCAACTGCGCGAGCAGATAGCGGATCGCACCCTCGTTGCCCTGGGGCTGCTGCTCGCCCTGGCCGCCGTGCTGCTGCTCCTGTTGCAGAGCCTCGTCATGCTGGCGGCCGGTGACATCAGCCCCGGGGTGCGTTATGGCCTCATCGGCGGCGCCGCCGGGTTTGCCGCGACGGCGCTTGGCGCCCTGCCCGCCCTGTTCCTGCGATCTGTTCCCCAGCGGGTGGAAGACGCCATGCTGGGCTTTGCCGCCGGCATGATGCTGGCGGCCAGCGCCTTCTCCCTGCTGCTGCCGGGACTGGAGGCGGCCGAGGGGATCACAGGTGACGGCTTTCTCGCCGCCGCCGTGGTGGTGGCCGGCATGACCCTCGGCGTCCTGCTGATGCTGGGGCTGGATCAGTTCACCCCCCACGAGCACGACAAGACAGGCCCCTGCGGCCCCGGCCATGAGAGCTGCTCCCGGGTCTGGCTGTTCGTGTTTGCCATCGCCCTGCACAACCTGCCGGAAGGTATGGCCATCGGGGTCAGCTTCTCCCAGGGGGACATGGCGGTGGGGTTGCCGCTCACTACCGCCATCGCCCTGCAGGATATACCCGAGGGGCTGGCGGTGGCGCTCGCCATGTGCGCCGCCGGCTTTCGTCCTTCTGTCGCCGTGATGGTGGCCATCGGCAGCGGCCTGCTGGAACCACTCGGCGCCCTGCTCGGGGTCGGGCTCGCCAGCGGCATGGCCATCGCCTACCCCATTGGCCTGGGGCTCGCGGCCGGCGCCATGTTGTTCGTGGTCTCCCACGAAGTGATCCCCGAGACCCACCGCAACGGTCACCAGACCCATGCCACCCTGGGCCTGATGGCCGGCTTTGCACTGATGATGACCCTGGATACGGCACTGGGTTAACCGGAAATCCCCTACCCTCTTGATTCGAACGGCGGCGCTCGGCGCCGCCGTTATCTTTTGTTATCATCCCCGCCAACTTTTTCGGCACCGCTACCCAGCGTGTGGCCGGGCCCGCACAAGATCTGAGAAACGAGGTAGATGATGAAAGTAGGTATTATCGGCGCCATGGAGCAGGAAGTGGCCCTGCTGCGCAGCCAGCTGAGTGAACCCACCACCCTGCAACTGGGCGGCTGCGAGTTCTATCAGGGCCGTCTGGCCGGTAAAGAGGTGATCCTGACCCGCTCCGGCATCGGCAAGGTTGCCGCCAGCGTCGCCACCAGCCTGCTGCTGGAAAAATTTGCCCCCGATTGCGTCATCAACACCGGCTCCGCCGGCGGCTTCGCTCAGGACTTGCACATCGGGGACGTGGTGATCGCCAGCGAGATGCGTTTCCACGATGTGGACGTGACCGCCTTCGGTTACGAGATGGGTCAGATGGCCCAGCAGCCTGCAGCCTTCCCCTGCGATGACAAGCTCATCGCCCTGGCCCAGACCTGCATCGCCGAGCAAGGCAAGCACCAGACCAAGGTCGGCCTCATCTGCACCGGCGATCAGTTCATGTGCAAGCCGGACGCCATCGCCAAGGCCCGCGCCGACTTCCCGCAGATGCTGGCAGTCGAGATGGAAGGGGCCGCCATCGGCCAGGTATGCCACATGTTCAAGGTGCCCTATCTGGTGGTGCGCGCCATGTCCGACATCGCCGGCAAGGAGCAGGTGGAATCCTTCGATGCCTTCATCGAGGTGGCGGGTCAACACTCCGCCGAGGTGATCATCGCGCTGCTCGGCAAGCTGTGATCGACGCCCCCTCCTGGGATGCCCTGATGGCCGCCCTCGCCTCGACGACGGCGGCCATCATGGTGGGCGCCGCCCTGCTGGAGGCCGTGCTGCCCTGGCCTGCGCGTTTCAGGCCCGGCGCTGCCGTGTCGCTGCTGACCCGCCTCGGCCACAAGGTGTATCGCCCTGACGGTTCGCCCAGCCAGCAACGTCAGGCGGGGCTGCTGGCCCTGCTGGTGGTCTGGGTGCCCTGCGCCGCCGGCCTCTGGGCGGTGCGCAACCTCTCCCTGTCTGAACCCCTGTTCGACCTGCTGTTTCTGCTGCTGATGCTGGAATCACGCCCTCTGCGGGAGCTCGCCCAGGGGAGCCGCGCCCTGGCAACCCAGGAGACGCTGGTGGTGGCGAGGTTGCAGGCCGCCCCCTGGCTCAGACGAGAGACGGGCGCCCTGTCGGTGATGGGATTGAACAAGGCGGTGAGCGAGACCTGCGTGCTGCGCCTCGTGGGCCAGTGGGCCGGCCCCCTGCTGGGCTTTGCCCTGGCCGGGGTGCAAGGGGCCCTGCTCTGGCGCCTAGCCCAGCTGATGAATCAGGCCTGGAGCCCGAAGCAGGCCGAGTTCGTCCACTTCGGCCGCGCCGCCAGTGCGCTCTATCAGGGGCTCTGCGCCCCCGCCATACTGCTGCTGGCGCTCCCGCTTGCGCTGACCCGGTTGCGCCAGCTTGGGGGCAAGCTGCGCCTTGCCCTGCGCTGGCCCTATCCGGCCATGGGCGCTCTGCTCGGCCTGCTGGCACAGAGCACCGGCAGTCGCCTCGGGGGCCCCCGCTACTATCAGGGCCAGCTGGTACGCCTCCCGGTGCTGGGCGATGGGAGCGAACCCGATGCCACCCTGCCCCGGTGCCTGCTCCATCGCCTGCTGCTGATCGGCTGGGGCTGGCTCGGGCTCTCGCTGATCCTGACCCTGATGGCACTGACTCGTGGCTGACCGCTTCCCCCTTCGCGCCCTCTGCCTGCTGCTGTGCCTGCTCGGCTGGCCCCTGTCCACTGCGGCGGCCACCCCGCAGCGCATCATCAGCCTCACCCCCCACCTGACCGAGCTGCTGTACGACATAGGGGCCGGGGATCGCATAGTGGCCACCGACGATGCCTCCGATTTTCCCCCCGAGGTGGCGCCCCTGCCACGGGTCGCCAACTACCGCAGCATCAACCTGGAGGCCCTGCTGGCCCAGAAGCCGGATCTGGTGGTGGCCTGGCGCTCGGCCCAGTCCCGCATGCTGGCCCCCGTCGAGAAGCTCGGCATCCCCGTCTTCTACTCGGAGCCTACCGACTTTGCCTCCCTGGCCGACGAGATGCGCAGCCTGGGGCGCCTGCTCGGCACCCGGCAGAAGGCCGACCAGCAGGCCGACGCCTATCTGGCCAGGCTCAATGCCCTGAAACAGCGCTACGGCAAGCCCAAGCCGGTCTCGGTCTTCTATCAGCTCTGGTATCCGCCGCTGACCAGCGTCAACGACTCGACCTGGCCGGGCCACGCCATCAGGCTCTGCGGCGGCCGCAATATCATGGCCGATGCCAGCTCCCCCTATCCCCAGGTCGGGCTGGAGCAGGTGATCAAGGCCAACCCGGATCTCATCCTGGCCGGTAGCCGGGATCCCGCCGTGCTGGCCCACTGGCATCAGTGGCCCATGCTGGATGCCGTCAAGCAGCAGCGCCTCGTTCTCATCAACCCCGATGAGCTGCATCGCTTCACCCCGCGGGCCCTCAACGCGGTGGAGCAGATATGCGAGGCGATAGGACTGTTGATAACAACCTACCAAAAAGATTGATCTTTGGAACTGAAGACAATGTTTTCACCAGACACCCGCAAGAAACAGGTAATTCAACAATTACATCTTCGACTGGACACATTTAGTAAAGGTAGTTATTAGACTGCCTCAAATGGTCTATATGATAATTGATACACTACTGTCTATGCTGACAGACCTGAACTCTTGAAGAATTACAACACTATACACTTTCATCAGACTTGGAAATTATAGAGAAGCATATCTCCTGATCTAACATGTTCAATAGGGTGCTGAAAATGACTCCGAAGGCAAAGTCTATTCTGGAATAATATATAAAAACACCGGCTTAAGGCCGGTGTCAAGTGACTGCTAGAATGGCTTAGCTCCAAGAAACAATATATTCAAGTTACGGCCGTATTTTTCCGGTATAGATGAACGATCTCGCAATCCGAGTCATCAATAAAATTAAGCGCCTCAGGGTATGTTGCTCTTATCGTTTCGAAAAAATCAACCATGATATTAATGGCCGGCTTGACAATATTATTGTCCATCGCCTTATCATCGAAAGAATACATGATAGTATTTATAAATGAAAAAAAGTAATTAATTGAACCAACTAGGACTCTATGAATATGATGCTGCCGAGTCTCTGATATATATACTAAATACTCAAAATGCTTCCGCATGAGCTCGGATATATCATTACGGCAGGGTTCTACCACCTTCCAATCCGAGATAAAACGCTTAACAATATCATCAAACAATTCAAATGCCATGATAGATTCAATATCCTCTCTTGTCAGATTCAGAGGAGAAAAGAAATCATTATACATGAACTCTATCAATTTTGATTTATCAGGACAGTCGTCAGTTACAACTATATCATTTATACGTAAAGGCACCGCTCCTTCAATCATCGCACCATCGCTACAATTATAACACATCACTTCTTTATGTGTTCTCAACAACGATTCCATTGATTTTATTGAGACACAGAAAAGCCGGCTCGCAGTAACATCGCCCCCGAAATTTCCTGGGATGATGTAACCACCATTCTGCGTTACCAATTTTGTTAATTTTTCAATAGGCTTGCCGCTATCATCATAATAAGCACTATATTTTGAATGATGATGTTCTGCATTTTTATATCCATTATCAATCCCACAGAGAAATACTTCTTTGAATCCCAATGTAATTGCATAGCTTAATCCAGTATTCCCAACAAATGGGTTCACTCCATTTAGATGGGAATACTTATGAGCTTCATCAATATTTCTCATTAAAAGTGAGTGCATAGGCTCATGGGGTTTGAATCCAACTGCCATACGATCAAAATACTTATGGCATTCGGGGTGAATAATATCCACACTAAGAAACAGAATATCTTTTAAGTATTCATCATCATTAAGCAGTGCTAGAAAATCAGCTGAACTCTTTGTTCTCTCGACAGCCAGCAATACATCCGGTTTGATACCAGCTTTATGAAGTGCGGTGATACTACTACCACAGGCGAATATGAAAAATTTGCCATGGTTATTTTTAATGAATGGAATAGCTTCATCTAAAGAAGGTCCATTACCCACAACCAAAGCAGGGAGTCCATTACTCAGCAATGAAATATCTTTACCTTTTAATAAAAAAGGAACTTTGTTTTCAATGTTCTTTGCACTATGCGCCAGCGCGAACAAATTATCATCGAAAAATCCCCAACCAGATTTAAGAAGATAAAATTCTTTTTTTATTCTTTCGGTCAATGAAAATATTTTTTCTGATGGGTAATGCCAGAACGCAAATATACTAGATATCCAGAATGCTCCACGACGATGCAGTGCTGGTAAAAGATCCTCCATCAGACTGTCCTCATCTTGTCCCAAAAACAAGTGAAGACTCAGATTTTCCTCATTTAAATGTTGAAGTAAAGAATGCCAATCAAATGCAAACAGAGATGCATAGAACAAATCAAGGTCTGGCTCGAAAATAAAAAGGTTTTTAACGCTACATCTTTCATATAAATATGATAGCTGATACCCAAGACCAACACCAAACATCATCACCATGGGAACATGACTCGGGATGCTCGTCAGCTTATCAAGTACATCTTTCGATTCATCATATAGTTTACAAAGTTTATTTAGGTATTGAACATGTGCTTGATTAAATAAATCATCTTCTATATTGAACGAGAATGTGTCAATTTTAGAACGACATAATACTTGCTCTATTTGACTCTGAGAGTATTGATAAGGGTCCTCTCCATAAAATGAGACATTGCTATCAAGCCACACAATATTAGGAATGCCATTTTCATTACAAAAAAAACGAAACGGACGGGTTGGATTATAATCTTTAAATTGTTCATAAACAGAGGGGATATAATTTTTTAGTGCGCGCATGTTACTTTCAAAGCGTACAGGAAGAACCTCTATCATGGCCTTTTCTTGTTCTTTTTGTCGTTTCAAGCGAATTATTTCGGCTTCAATATGCTTTATATCTTTATCTATATCCATGAAAGAGCCCCTATTTACTTTGAATGCACTCTATATAACTGCGTTGCTTTATCTGCGATGACAACATCATGCAGTTTTCGTCGCAAACTTTCTTTTTCTTGAGAAATTAAAAAGCTCAACTTCTCATCATGAGCTAAAGTTTCTTTTGCCGCTTCAACCAAATCTGGAGTATGATCATTCTCGCGGCTGATTATCTGTAGCAATCTCAATCGTTCATCTATTATCTGGTGAGCTAGCTCCAGATTATTTTCACTGACAGCAAGCTCTAACCTGAACGCGGACGTTTTCAAAAACTCAGCATTAGTCATATGACAGCCTGCTGGCTCAATGCTTGCTTCCTATCTTCTAATGGAATCGCGTCCCAGCCACTCTTTATAGTCAGTATCAGTTGGCCGACCTCATCCAGAGGTTCTACATCCATGTCGCGACTGGCATCCAACAGGCGCTGCTTCATATAGTCATAAAGAGCAAACAAATCTTCTGGTACTTTGCCATAAGAGAGATCCAACGCATCCTGCAATCCGTTGATTAGAGCCATGCATTTGGAAATTGCGACTGATTTTCCTTCAAAATCCCTGCGCTCTATCGCACCTTTCGACTGTGCGAGGCGTTCGACACAACCCTGCATCATCAACTGGATGACACGATAAGGATCTGCTACTGCCATCTCAGCTTGAAGGTTCTGAGTGGTGTAGGCTTTGATATTCTTGCGATACATGACTGTTTTTCCTCACTCGAGATCGCGGAAAGATAATTCAGGATGACGAGCCTGAAGTATTGATAAGACTTAAGTAGGATGCGGACTGGTTCATCTTGGCAAGCAGGGTATCCAGGCCACCATAACGAGCCCGTAAACTGGCTTCATATTTCACCAATTGGGCCGAGGCATCGGATTCTTTTTGCGCCAGAGTCCGTAGATCGGAGTTAAGAGAATCTTCTCGCTGAGCAAGCAACCCCCCGGTCTTGGAGTAATCCTCCAGAGACGTCGCCAACTTGCCCGCCACCCCGTTTTCGCCCCCGAAAATGGCGACTACTTGCTCGAAGTTTTTATCAAGTGCCTCATCAAATTTCTCACTGTCAAGAGAGAGCACCCCCTTATTGTCCATCTTGATCCCAAGTTGGAAAATAGTGTCAAACACGTTCGAGTTATCAGAAGGGGTTATGAGGAGACTGCTCATCTGATTGACGACACTTCGAGTCACTGAGTCACCGGCAAGGGCTCCACCATCGTCCTGGCTCTGCCCGGCCACTATACTATTGCGCTTACCCAAGGCATCCGCTTTGCTGACCAAGGTGTTGTAACCATCGATAAAGCTCTTGACCATGGTTTTGATGCCATCTTTATCGGTAGCAACATCAACCTTGTTAGATTTGACATTACCGTCAGTATCTTTATCTGATTCACGCAATAGTGTTACTTTCAATCCCATGATGGTGCCATCAAAAGTATTCGTATCGCTACTGAGAGGGCTGCCATCTACAGTGATTTCGGCATTGCTGGCACTCTGAGTTTTAGTTAGTGAAGAAGCAAAGTTGGTAATGCCGGCTGTACTACCCGTGATCTGCAGATCCTTGCCGGTACCACTCACACCTGAATCCATCACCAGCTTGGCCTTGCCATCAGCGGTATTGATAATGTTGGCAGTCAGCCCAAAGTTGTCACCGTTATTATTAATTTTCTTTCGAATTGTCTGAAGAGAGTCGCCAGCCTTGACCTCTACATTAAATTTCTTGTCTCCGGCGGTAAAGGTGAGGGTGCCATCTTCAGTCGCCAGCGAAGCTGTAGAACTGTCAAAAGTGCCTTCAAACTTACTAGTAGTTGCCAATTTATTGACGGTGATGTTGTACTGACCGTTAGAAGCCCCAGCCTTGCTTTCTACCTTGAGGATAGGGTTATCTTTGTCTTGGGTGATATTGACGGTACGTTTGTTGAATGCATCCGTCTTTGCCATGCCTTTGAGGGTCGTGACATAAGAAGCAATCGCAGATTTCAACTGGCCCACCCCGGAAAGCGTGATCTGGGCGTTGGTCTTTTTGGTAGTGATCGGTTGCTGTAGTTGCGCCTTTCTGGCATTAAGACTGGCCGTGATCACGCTTTCCAGATCGATACCAGATCCTGCTCCTGCCGAGGTAATGGTTGCCATTCTCTTTTTCCTATTCGTTATTAATCGCTCATATCTCGCTGTCAAACAGCAAGCCTATCCTTGGATTCGCCCCTGCTTCTCCCCGCTGTAGAGCCTGGATACGTTTGTTGATAGCGATGAGCTCTTCGCTGGGGATCTGACGGATCACCGATTTAGTGTCAGCATCCATCACCTTTATCACCACCTGGCCCAGCTCTTTTTCTACGCTGAAATTGACAGTCCAACCCTGCTGAAGGCCAAACTCATGCAAACTTTGTACCTGTTTTTCGATGTCAGAATGTGTCTGTTTACTTGAACGTTCAAGTCCATTTGCCACCCTCCGTTCCTGCAGTACAACCTTGGCCTCTTCCACCGCACCAGAAAGCAATTGAGCGGCCACTTGGCCGCTCTTGTCACTTAGCTGTACGGAAGCGCCACTGACAGATGACAGATTTCCGAGTTCAGTTGTCATCTCTTCTCTCCCATATCAATCAGCTAGCTGTCTACGATTAGCCGAGCAAGGACAGTGCTGACTGCGGCCGCTGGTTGGCTTGTGCCAGAATGCTGGAAGCCGCCTGCTGCAGGATGTTCTGCTTGGTCATGTTGGCAGTCTCAGTCGCGAAGTCCGCATCACGGATACGGGAGCGCGCGGCACTCAGGTTTTCAGAGATATTGGACTGGTTGCGAATGGTCGAATCGAAGCGGTTCTGCACCGCCCCCAATTCGGCTCGCTTGCTATCCACAACCTGAATCATCTTGTCCAGGTTGGCAAAAGCCACCTGAGCGTTGGAGTCCGTTGAACCAGAAATATCACTGATAGTAGACCAAGTCACAGCTGTAGTAGCCTGAGTAACCACCCAAGCATCAGCAGGCATAGCACCTGTTGAATCCGCAGTTGCAGCGGCAATAGTCGCACTGCCCTTGGTGGCAGTGGCAATGCCGGACATGGTGAATGCAGTAGTCATCTTGAAGGAGATGGTCTGACCCGCATCAGCCCCGACCTGGAAAGAGCCCTTGTAATTGCCATCCAGCAGCTTCTGACCACCGAAGGTGGTATCACCCGCGATCCGGTTGATTTCTGTGGTCAATTGTTTGTACTCAGACTGCAACGCATCCCTGTCATCCTTGTTATTGGAACCATTAGAGGACTGCTGAGCCAGGGTACGCATCCGTTGCAGCATGGAGGTAACTTCATCCATGGCTCCTTCGGCGGTCTGGGCGACAGAGATACCGTCGTTGGCGTTGCGGTTGCCTTGGTCCAGACCGTTGACCTGGGAGGTCAGACGGTTGGAGATCTGCAGGCCCGCCGCATCGTCCTTGGCGCTGTTGATACGCAGGCCGGATGCCAAACGGGTGTAAGAGGTATCCAGAGATTTGTTGGTGTTCATCAAGTTACGCTGGGCGTTCAATGATGAAGTATTGGTATTGATATACATGGCCATAAAAGATTTCTCCTGATGAACAAGAAACTGCGGGCTCTGCTTGTGTCTACAAAACAAGGATCCCACCGTTCAGACGGACAGATTGAACGGTCTGTGCCATCTGGCGGGTCCTCTGTTTGAACGGACATTGGACCCGCAGTTGCGCAAATGTTGGTTTTCCGAACACCCCTCAATTTGCTTCATATTATGTAGCGGCAGCCTCATCGGAAGCTTTAGGAAATTTATTGCCGCCCTCATCAACAAAGAGGCAAACGCTCTCCGCCCAAGATGATGACAAGAAAGAAAAGCAACACCATCACGACAGCATCTCCCCTCAATTGCCGCGTACTTGCATGTTGAACACTTGAGTATGATGAATTGGCACACATTGTGCTTAATGTTATGGGTCGTCGATTTTATGGCGTCCATAAAAAAGGCCGACTATGTGTCGGCCAAAGAAGAGCTTACGCTCAGGAGAACAACCTCGAGGGTGACAGAGTGAACGATCTGCGCAACACTCGAGGGGTATACCAATAAGAGAACTTCTCTTTCGATAGGACAAGGCGTAAATCCGAACACCCCATTGTTCCATCTTGTTTACCAGGGCGGCCTGAACAACCGCCCTTTTCTTTTTCTTGCAATCAGTCAGCTTAGCCTTGCAGCAGAGAGAGCGCAGACTGCGGGCGCTGGTTCGCTTGGGACAGGATGCTGGAAGCCGCCTGTTGCAGGATGTTCTGCTTGGTCATATTGGCCGTCTCTGTCGCGAAGTCGGCATCGCGGATACGGGAGCGGGCCGCACTGACGTTTTCCGAAATATTGGCCTGGTTGCGGATTGTGGAGTCGAACCGGTTCTGTACAGCACCCAGTTCGGCTCGTTTGCTATCTACCACCTGGATCATCTTGTCCAAGTTGGCAAACGCCAGTTGAGCATTGGAATCGCTTGAACCTGAAATGTCGCTGATGGTTGACCAAGTAACAGCAGTTGTCGCGGCCGCTACGACCCAAGCATCGGCACCTGTAGTATCGGTTGAGGCTACTACAGCAGTAACTGTCGCGCTCCCTTTGGTAACACTGGCAATACCAGACATGGTAAAGGCAGTGGTCATCTTGAAGGAGATGGTCTGACCCGCATCAGCCCCTACTTGGAAAGTGCCTTTATAATCCCCAGCCAACAGTTTCTGACCACCAAAAGTAGTGTCGTTGGCCACACGGTTGATCTCGGTAGAAAGCTGTTTGTATTCGGCCTGCAATGCATCTCTGTCATCTTTACTGTTAGAGCCGTTGGCAGACTGTTGGGCCAGAGTACGCATCCGCTGCAGCATGGAGGTCACTTCATCCATGGCGCCTTCAGCCGTCTGGGCAACGGAGATACCGTCATTGGCGTTGCGGTTGCCTTGATCCAGGCCGTTGATCTGGGAGGTCAAACGGTTGGCGATCTGCAGACCCGCCGCATCGTCCTTGGCGCTGTTGATGCGCAGGCCAGAGGCCAGACGAGTGTAGGAAGTGTCCAGAGATTTGGTGCTGTTCATCATGTTACGCTGAGCGTTGAGCGATGAAACGTTGGTATTGATATACAGACTCATAATTTTTCTCCTAAGCTATTAAATTTTATCTTTAATTCACTCAGGCTTTATTTTGTTTTGTGCCTGATATGTTTAGTTAACGGCGCTGTTTGGTAAGACTTTAATTTCTTTTTTTCTGCCTTTTGGGCAGTAATCGCCGCCTAACCTATATATCGGCCTCTATTTCCCAGCCTTGAGAAAAAAATCAGAATTTTTGTCGCAGCGTCCCAGACAACCCGCCGATTGGTAGCCAACGCTCATGCCGGCCGGGTCTGTACAGCCAAGCTACCCGCCCTCCCTTCCCCCAGAAATCCGCTCTGGCTCCCACTTTTGCATACCGGCATTGCTCACACACGCCCCTTACCCCTAAAATCGCCGCCCCATCACTTATTGGACGTGAGTTGTTCTCCATGCAGACACTGGTTGAGCAGATTGTTTACATCAGCGACATGTTTGGTACTGCGGTATTCGCGTTTTCGGGGGTATTGGTGGCAGGGCGCCTCAGAATGGACGGCTTCGGCGTCATGGTGCTGGCGGCGGTGACTGCCATCGGTGGTGGCACCATACGTGACATGATCCTGGGCGCCACCCCGGTATTCTGGGTACGCGACCCCCTCTATATCTGGGTGGTGATCGCCACGGCGCTCATCGGCATGTGGATGGTCAAGCTGCCCCGCCGCATGCCCTGGTATGTGCTGCCGGTGGCCGACGCCTTCGGGCTCGCGCTCTTTACCGTGATTGGTGCCCAGAAGGCGCTCAACTTCGGCACCTCGGGACTGATTGCGGTGCTCATGGGCACCATGACGGGGGTTGCGGGCGGCATGATCCGTGACGTGCTGGCCCGGGAAGTGCCCATGGTGCTGCAAAAGGAGATCTACGCCACCGCCTGCATCCTGGGGGGCATCCTCTATACCCTGGCGCTGGAGGTCAACATGGACAGGGTCACCGCCATGCTCATCTGCATGACGGCCGTTTTTGGCCTGCGCGTGGCCGCCATCTACTGGCACCTCTCCCTGCCGACCTTCTCGTTGCAGCGCAACTGAACCGGGTCTGGGTGGGCGAGATCCCACCCTTGCGGGGGCAAGATTGAACCAAGCCCGCTTTTCTGTTGTCATAGAGTGGTCGTTTCAAGCCGGATTACCTCATGCAAAAACTTGGGCTCATTACCACACTGATTCTGATGATGGTGGCAGCGGCTCATGCGGGGGCGCAGGCCCTGTTCGGACGCCTGGCATCCACCCCGGTGCAGCAGTTCAACCAGCAGATACGTCAGGCGAACAGCAGTCAGCAGGGCTGGGTCAACGACTATCGCGAAGTGGCTCGCCGCTTCGTGGGTCATGAAGACGTGCCCACCCGCATCCATGCCCAGCAGTTGGACAACGATCTGGTGCTCTCGGTGGCCCTCGATGGCCAGAAGAGCGACATGCTCTACATCCTGACCCTGTTTCGCAGCAACAATCTGTGGCAGATGCGTCAGGCCGAGATGGGCTGGCGCTGTCAGGGCCAGGAGACCTTTACCCCCGTCCCCTGCCCCTGATCATCACCGAACATGTGAAATAAAAAAATCCGGCATCTTGGCCGGATTTTTTTATGGGCGAATGCACACAGCTATCAGGGGCGGTACACCTTGACGTTGTCAAAGCCCTGCTCTTTGAGATAGAGCGCCTGCAGCTTGCTCATCACGCCGCGATCGCAATAGAGCAGGTAGGTCTGCTCCTTGGGCAGATCGCCAAAGGCGGTTGCCAGCTTGAAGAAGGGGATGTGCAGCACTTCGCGTCCTTCCACCACCAGCGGCTTTTCGTCGCGCTCATCACTGGAGCGGATGTCCAGAATGACTTCGTTGGCGGCCAGCA
Source organism: Aeromonas sp. sif0611 (assembly GCF_019218845.1). Taxonomy (NCBI): domain Bacteria; kingdom Pseudomonadati; phylum Pseudomonadota; class Gammaproteobacteria; order Aeromonadales; family Aeromonadaceae; genus Aeromonas; species Aeromonas sp. sif0611. The sequence continues at coordinate 672,863 of NZ_JAHUWU010000001.1, forward strand.
CCTGGGTGGTTTCCACCTCCTGCACCTGGGCGGCAGTCTCTTCGCCGATGCGACGGATGTCGAGGTAACGCGCCTCGCTCACCACCTTGTCCAGGATGGCGAAGTCGAAGTTGGCCTCTTCCGCCTCGATGCGGGAGAGCTCGGCCTTCACGGTCGGCTTCTTGGAGATGACGCCGCAATACTCCGGCATGGTCTCGGCAAACTCCAGGGTGCCGATGCGACGGGCCTCGCTGATGATGTCAGGTTTGTCCCAAGTGATGAGGGGACGCAGGATCACCTTGTCGGTCACCCGATCGATGACGTTCAGATTGGTGAGGGTCTGGCTGGAAACCTGGCCCACACATTCGCCGGTCACCAGGGCCGGGATCTGGAAGGTGTCCGCCACCTGGCCGGCGGCACGCATCATCATCCGCTTGAGCACCACCCCCATCTGACCGTTATCGATCTTCTCGAGGATCTCGGCCACCACGGGCTCGAAGTCGATGGCGGTGAAACGCACCTTGTGGGAGGCACCGAACTTGTTCCACAGGTAATAGGCGACCTGCTTGACACCGATCTCGTGGGCGGCGCCCCCCAGATTGAAGAAGCAGTAGTGCACGCGGCAGCCGCGCTTGATGAACTGGTAGGAGGCCACGCCGGAGTCGAAGCCGCCGGAGAGCAGGCTCAACACGTCCTCCTGGGTCGCCATGGGGAAGCCTCCCACGCCGTGGTGGACCGCACTGATGATGTAGAGCTCGTCGTTTTCCACTTCCAAGTTGACCTGGATATCGGGTTTTTTAAGGCGCACACCGGCAGTTTCACAGTGCTGGTTGAGGCCGCCACCCACATAGCGCTCCAGCTCCAGGGAGCTGAAGTCGTGCTTGCCGACGCGACGGGCGCGCACGCAGAAGGTCTTGCCTTTCAGGCGATCGCCCCAGACGGCGCGGGTCTGCTCGAAGATGTCGTGCAGATCGGTAAAGTTGCTCAGCTTCACTTCGAGGAAGTACTGGATGCCCGGGATACAGGCCAGGGTCTCGAGATACCGGGCGTGGAACTGATCGTTGCGGGAGCTCACTACCAGCTTATCCCAGTCCATCCGCACACGGGCGTCTTCGTCAAAGCGGCGCAACACGTTACGGATGTTGCCCTGCAGCATCTTGGTGAAACGCTGACGCACTGACTTGCTCTTGATGGTGATTTCGGGGAACAGCTTGATAATGAACTTCATGGTGTTGACTCGGGTGGCCTTGATTTAAGGGCGCGAATTATATCAGAAGTTTGGCGCCAGCGCCTACTGGCCAGGCGACGGCATATTTTCCCACGCAATGTTTGCCGCAAGGCGGCAATCTTGCGTATATTCCCGAGCCTGCGCCTTGGCCACCGGCTTGAACCCTGACGATCCGATGAAGACCCATATCTACTACCCCGGCATGGAAGTACGGGATGAACTCTGGCTCAAGTTTGCTCTTATCTATCTGGAGCGGCTCGCCTTCGTCTTCACCGTCAGCGAGAAGAGCGGCCTCACCGCCCTGCTCGATACCCTGCGCCAGCAGAGCGACCTGCTGGCCGAGCCGCCCGAGCCCGCCTTCTTCGCCAATATCACGCCCCAGGTCGAGAGCCAGATTGCCGGTCTTGTCGCCCCCGACTTCGTCCGCCACAAGGTGTTTGGCAACAAGGAGCTGATCACGCGCTGGCGCCAGCGTGCCAACCACGACTGCTTCTGCCCCGCCCAGCCTGGTCTGGAGCGGCTGCACGGTTTTTGCCTGAGCCAGGGCTTTGCGACCCAGGATGATGGGGGGATCAGAATGGCGCGGCGCTTCGCCAACCTGCTCTCCATGCGTCTCGCCCGTGAGTGGGCGCTCGCCAATGAGGGGGCCCTCATCACGGATCACGACTATCTGGACCGGCTGCTTCACCTGCTCGAATCCCGCTACCACAACCGCGGCGGGCAGGACTGCTTCCACCTCGAGATCCCGCTGCAAGTGCCCACTCACCTCGCCGAGATCTCCTTTGCGGAGCTGATTGCCCTGCGCGGGCGCAGCGGTTTTCGCCAGCAGCTGGCGGCCTTCCACCAGGCTCTGGATGCCCTGCTCGCCATGCTTGGCAGCGGCTACGCCGACCCTGCGATACTGGCCCGCTTCGAGCAGGCGCAGCAGGGGCTCAACCAGCTGCTGGGCCCGGAGACCCGCAGCCTGCCACTCACCACCCTGGTCAGCTGCTCATTGCCCGCCATGGCGATGATCCACAGGCTCAAGGAGAGTCATCCCGACAGCACTCTGGTCTTCCATCCCATCAAGAAGAGCCACTTCCACCAGCGCAAGAGCCAGCACTTCTTCACCCGGCTGGGTCAGGTCAAACCCTGAGCCAGCTTAGGCACAGAGGCTGCCGTCAAAATATTGTCGCCCTGAACGGGTAGCCCCTTTGACTCGCCTCTCTCAGGAGGGGTTCTCCAACCGAAACTCGATACGATCGCTGTTGCCCGCCTCGTCCACCACCACCAGCTGGTAGCGCCCCGCCTCGCTCAGCACCTGATCCCCATCCCAGCGCAGCCGCTGTCCGTTGAGAAACCAGGCCGGCTTGCCGACACCGCCCAGCACCTTGGGCTGCAGCCGATAGCGCTGGCTGCGGATAAGATTGCCCTCCCCCAACGCCAGGATGCGAATGGGGGCCTGCAGCTCGGCGCTTTGCTCCTCCCCTGCACACCCACTTGCCAGCAGCGCCTGCCGCCGCTCGCCGGGCGTTCGCCATGGCTCCAGTGACAATGGCCAGAGCGCCCGAAAAGCGGATTGCGCCGCATCCTGGCAGCGGGCCAAGGTCGGCTTGCCCGCGGCGGTCAGTGCGACCTGACGCAGCGGCGAGGGCCAGTCCATGGGATCCGGCAAGGTGGGAGGATCACGTCCTTCCAACAACCAGGCACTCTGGCGCTGCAAACAGCCTTCAGGCAGGGTCGCGCTCATTTTGCGCCCCAGCGGCCAGCAGATCTCGGCTTCGCTCACCGTGTTGGGCTGCGCCGGCAAGGGGCTGTTGTCAGCCAGCCGCGAGTAGACCGAGAGCAGCAGCGGCACCGCCGCGCTCTGGCCGTAAAAACCGGGCATGGGAGTGCCGTCGGGGCGCCCCAGCCAGACGCCGATGGTCCAGCGACCGGAGACCCCCATCGCCCAGCTGTCGCGATAGCCATAGCTGGTACCAGTCTTCCAGGCCAGTCGATTGACCCGGCCAGTCGCCTCGCTGGCAAAGGGCTGGTCCGCCCGCCCCTGCGCGCTCAATATCTGCCAGATGATCCAGGCGGCCCCCGGGCTCAGCAAGGGGCGTGACACCGCCTGCTGCCCCGCCAGCCAGACCGGCATCGCCACCTGCCCCTCTCGGGTCAGCGCACTGTAGAGCGCCACCAGCTGCTCGAGCCGAATGCCCGCCGCTCCCAGCGCAATGGCCGGATTGGGCTTGTCGGAGAGCGCCAGCCGCACCCCGGCGTTGTCGAGGCGGCTGACCAGCTTGTCCGGCCCAAGTGCCTCCAGCACCTGTACCGCCGGCACGTTGAGGGATTGCTGCAGCGCCTGGGCGAGCGTCACCGGCCCCTGAAAGGCGCCAGAAAAGTTGGCGGGACGATACTCAGAGCCCAGCCTCGGCGCATCGGAGAGCAGGGAGGCCGAATGCACCAGCCCCTCGTCCATGGCCAGACCGTAGATAAAAGGCTTGAGGGTGGAGCCGGGAGAGCGGATCGCCTGCACCATGTCGAGGTAACCGTGGCGGCGCAAATTGCCATACTCGGCGCTGCCCACATAGGCGCGCACCGCCATGGTTTTGTTGTCTACCAGCAGCAGGGCGGCGGAGGTCTGCTCGGGGAAGCGACGGATATAGCTCGCCACCCGCCCCTCCAGCCAACGCTGCAGATCGCCGTCGATGGTGGTGTGCACCAGCGCCCCGGCCTGATGGTCGGCGGCGAGGCGGGCAAACAGCGGCGCCTCCATCGGCGTGAAGTGACCGCGGGCCAGCACCGGCTCGATGCGCCCCTCCAACCACACCTGCTCGGGCCAGACACCCTGCGCCACCAGTCGCTGCATCACCTTGTCACGGGCGGTGCGGGCCCGCTCGGGGTGGCGATCCGGCCGGTTGCGACTGGGGGCCTGCGGCAGCACTGCCAGCAGCGCCGCCTCGGCATAGGTCAGCTTGGCCGCGCTCTTGCCGAGATAGGCAAAACTTGCCGCCTGCACCCCCTCCAGGTTGCCGCCAAAGGGCGCCCGGTTGAGGTAGACGGTGAGCAGGGTGCGCTTGTCGTAGTGCCACTCCAGTTGCAGCGCACGGGCCATCTGGCGCAGCTTGCCGGGCACGCTCCTGTGGTAGGGCTCGATAAGGCGGGCCACCTGCATGGTGAGGGTCGAACCGCCCGACACGGCGCGCCCATAGCGCAGCCACTGCCAGACCCCGCGCACCATGGCCACCGGATTGACCCCGGGATGACGCCAAAAGTAGCGATCCTCGTAGCCCAGCAGCGCCTCGATATAGCGAGGGGAGACCTGCTCCAGCGTCACGGGGTAGCGCCACACGCCGCTGGTATCGGCAAAGGCCCGCAGCGGCCGCCCCTTCATGTCGAGCACCACCCGCGCATAGGCAGGGTCGAGTGGCGGCGGCGGAAAGAGTCGATCCAGCGCCAGCAATGACAGGAGCAGTGCTACAACTCCCATCACCGAGAAACGCAGCCAGCGTGGCAAACGACCAAGCCAGCGCCAGCCAGCGCGGCTAGTGCGGCTAGTGCGACCTAATTTCAGCCAACCACGCAGCCAACGGGTGAGCGGGCGAACCCGCTCAAGGGAGGGAACATTACTCAGAGGGCGTCTGCGACTCATCAAGCGCCAGCTACTCAGAGATAGTTACCTCATGGATATCCTCACCCACAGCCCGCAGCTCGGGGCGGTACATATCCTCCACCTGGGTCGGCGGTACCTGATAGCGGCCCGGCGTCACCGCCCGTATCAGGTAGACCAGCTGCTGGTTGCTCCCCGCGCTCAGATCCAGCGCCGCCGTGTAGCGGTCATCGCGAAACTCCTGATGCTTGAGGTAGTCGTTCCACTCGCTCTGCCACGCCGGTTTCCCCTCGATGGAGAGCTCTTCGAGCTTGATGCTGTTACCAAGAGCCGGGTTCTCCAGCTCGAAGCCAGCGGGCACCATCTCCACCAGCAGGGCATCGGGCACCGCCGATTCACTGCTGACGTTGAGCCGCACCACCACCAGATCACCCACCTTCACCTTGGCCGGGTCAAAACGCTGACCGTCGCTGTTGAACCAGCTGCGGGTCACACTCATCCCTTTGCTAATCCGTGCCGGTGCCTGTTCGGGGTAACCGACCAGAGTGTGCTGTACATAGAGGGATCCCTTGCCCTCGTTGGTGACGGTGCTCGCCGCCAGTGCCTCGGGGGCACCCTGCTGTAGCGGAGCCGAACCGCTCAGGGATCCACTGCCAAGAGAGGAAGTTACCTTGGCCTGCCAGTCGACGGCAGGATCGAAACGGGCCAGTCGCAACAGAGCGAGCCGCTCCTGAGTGCTGAGCCACTGACGATGGGCCAGGGTATCGGCTACCTTGGCGCTGAGATCAGGCCAGCGCTCCGCAGCCAGCTTGTGCTGACGAAGCAAGGAGAGCTCAAGGGCCTGATCGCGCAGCGGTGAGCCGTAATCCCCCAGATAGTCATCCCCGCGTTCGGTCGCCAATGCCCGGCTGAGGGCCTTGGCGGCGTTCTGCTCATCCCCCATGGCCGAGAGCGCCAGCGAGAGGTGGAGCAGCGGCAAACCGGAGCGAGCGTGATCGGCCTGCTGCTCCCAGATAAGTCGCAGGGTAGCGAGCGGTGCCTTGCCCACCCGGGCCAGCACATAGGCGCTGTAGGCCTGATAGGCCAGCCGGCTGTGCTCGGGGGCACTGCTCCAGCGCTCACCATACTGGCTGTCGGTAAGATAGCTTTGCAGCCGGTTCAAAGACTGATTGAGCATCGCCTCCGGCACTGCGTCACCCGCCTCCTTGCGCGCCAGCAGATAATCGGCGGCATAGGCGGTGAGCCACTGCTCCTCGTCGGAGCGACCATCCCAGAGGCCAAAGCCACCGCTGGGCAGTTGCAACCGCTGCAGCCGCTGCAGCAGGGCGCGTTGCACATCCGCCTCACTCGCCGCTTTCTTGCCCTCTGCGGGTTTGCTCCAGGCGGCCCGCTCATCGGCCGTGGTCAGCAAGTAAGGCCAGGCCCGTGACAGGGTCTGCTCCAGACAGGCGTAGGGGTAGTCGGCCAGCGCCTGCCACTGGGCTGCCGGATCCCAGGGCGGGGTGCCGGAGAGGCTGAGCAGCCCCTGCAGGTTGGCGCGATCCAGCCCGGTCAGCTCAGCTGGCGCAAAGCTCATCTGCTGGCCGGGAGCAAGCATCTGGTAGCGCTGGCGAGTCTCGGCCGGCCAGGGGGAGCGCAGCGGCAAAGTCCAGTCGCGGCTGATGGCAAAATCCTTGCCGCTGGCCGCCAACTGCAGGCTTGCCACGCCGCTCGCCCCGGTCACGGTGAGCGGTAGGGTCAGCCACTGCTCTTCGCCGTTTTTAAGGGCAAGGGTGCGGGGCAGCTCGCCGTTTGCTTTCAGCCCACCGTTGAGGGTCCAGGCAAGGGAGAGGGTCTGATCCTCGCCACTCATGTTGCGCAGTTGCACCAGCGCCCGGGTCTCATCGCCTCTGGCGCCAAAGCGCGGCCAGCCGATCTCGGCCACCAAGGGCGCCACCACCTTGACGGCGCGCTCGGCCTCGCCGACTTGCTGTTCGTTCCAGGCCAGCGCCATCAGCGCCAGCTCGCCGTTGAAGTTGGGTAGATCGAGCGGGATCACCGCCTTGCCGCTCTCATCAAAACTCACCTCGCCGCTCCAAAGCGCGGCTACTTCGACCCGGCTCTCCAGCGCGCCACCCTTTTTCAGCGGCGCCCGATCGCCGCCGTAATTGAGGCGGGCCAGCTTGCCATCCTGCGGCGGGATCACCTGGCCGTAGTTGTCGAACAAATCTTGGGCGAAGCGCTTGCGACCAAAGAAGATCTCGAACGGGTCGAGGGGTTGATAGTCGCTGATATTGAGCACGCCCCGATCCACCGCCGCCAGCACCACACGGCCTTGGCTATTGGGGGTGGAGGTGGCGGTTACTTCCAGTCGGGTGAGCGGCACCGCTTTATCAGGCGCGCTCAGGGTAAGCGGCAGACGGCGCGCTTCCCGGTCCAGGGTGAGCGGCACCAGTCCGACCGAGCGCAAGCTCTGTCCCTGCTGGCTGCTGACCGGTTTGGAGGCGCTGTCTGGCGCGGCGATCTGGGCCGAAATGTGCAGATCATGACGCTGCCACTCGGGGCTGACCGGGATCTCGAACTCGCCGCGGGCATCCTTGGCATCGCCACCGGCACCCTTGAGCTCGATACGCTGCCACCAGCGCAGGCCGTCGCCATCTTCCACCAGCAGCAACCCCTTGCCGGGGTGCGGGGCCACCAGGGTCACTTTTGCCTCGTCGCCCGCCTGATAGGCGCGTTTGTCGAGGGTGATGGCAATCTTGTCGGGCCGCGCCTGCTCGCCACCACCGCCCCAGGCGTAACTGCCGATCTCCACTCGCAGGCTCGATTGATGGCCCTGACTGTTCTCCACCTCCAATCGATACCAGCCCGCCGCCAGTTGCAGCGTGAGCGGGGTCGGCCCCTTGCCATCGAGCTGCAGGGTCTGCTCCTGCTCCAGATAGGGCTGGCTGTTGAATTCGTACTTCCACCCCTCCCCATCGGCGTAGTGCCAGTAGTAATCGCGGTACTCGTTGACAAGGCGCACCTTCACCGCCCCCGCCACCGGCTGCCCCTTGTCATCGAGGTTGAGGATCTGGAAGGGAAGCGGCTTTCCCCCCTCTACCCGATCCGCCACAAAGTCGGCCTTGAGTGCCGGCCACTGGCTGCCCGCGGGCCAGCCATACTGGGTGCGGCTGCGATTGACGGCGCGGCCACCGGGCTCGGAAAGGGAGACCCGATAGGCCACCTCCAGCGGCCCGAGACCGCGCACCCCATCGAGTTCATCAGCCAGCGAAAAAGCCCCCTGCCCCTGCGCATCCAGGGTGAGACTTCGCGGCTCAAGATCCCTGGCCTGCTCGGCGAGCAGCACGTCCCCCAGAGTGAACTCCTGCCACTGGGTAAAGGGCATGGTGGCGCGGCTGATTTTCACCTCCGCCTTGGCCTTGGTAGCGCTCGCCGGGGCTCCATAGAGATAGTCCCCTTGCAGCGGCAGAGTAAGAGAGGCATCCAGATCCGTCACGTCCCCATCCGGCCCCTTGCCAAGCTGCAGTTTCAGCCGCTCCGGCAAGAACTCCTCCACCAAGAAAGGCCACTCGAAGCGGCTGCCGGCGGCGGTCTTGAGGTTGATGGTCCAGCGCCCGAGCGGCGCATCGTCCGGCAGGCGCAGACCGTAGTGGGCAGCGCCAAGGCTATCCGGCAGCAGCCGTTTCTGTTCGAGCAATTGACCGTCCGGCTGTTTCACCTCCAGCTCTACCGCCATACCCGACAGCAGCTGGCCATCTTGGCCCTTGAGCAGGATCTCGCTGTCGAGCCGCTCGCCGGGGCGATAGAGGTCGCGCCCGCTGAACAAATAGAGCTGCTGGGCCTGCCAGGGCTGGGTACCGAGATCAAAGGTAGAGAGATCGAGCGCCGCACCATCGAGGCGCAGCACTGCCAGATGGTTGCCCTGCTCGGCCAATAGCAGGCGGGCCCCCTGCACCTGATCGAAGCGGCGATGACCTTGCGGATCGGTATTTTGCACCTGCAGCCGGTTGCCCTTCTCGTCGAGCAGAGAGAGTTGCACATCCTTGAGCGGGTCGGCGCTGGCCAGGGAGCTGACGAACACCTCCAGCTGATCGCGGTAACGGCGGGCGCTGAGCCCCATGTCGCTCACCGCAAAATAGGTCGTCTCCTTGCGCCAGTCATAGTTGCCAAGGGGCGACATCACCGCAAAGTAGACGCCAGCCTCGGCCAGCTGCGGCTCCTTCACATTGATGAGGCGGGTCTCGCGCCGGTTGGCATCGAGCTCCAGCGCGTAGCGGCCGCTGAACACCCGCTTGGCGCGCTGGGTGATCTGCTCAAGCTCCCAGTTGCCCATGCCGGAGCCGGGGCGATACTCGGCCAGAAAACGGGGCAGATACTCGGCATCGACCCGGAAGAAATCGATATTGACCTCATCTACGTTCACCGCGCTGATGGGCAGGCGCAGCTCCTGACGCAGCGGCAACACCATGCCGCTGGCGGTAAAGGAGGCCCCCGCCTCCAGCGGGCGAGTCTTGAGGGTCCAACTCTGGGGGGATGGGCCCAGCCCCGCCTTGAGGCTCACCTCATAGCTCTTGTCGGGTTGCACATTCGGAAAATAGAGGGTGCGACCATCGTCGGCGAGGATCCACTCCCCCTGCACCTGCTTGCCCCCCTCGCTCACCGCTAGCCAGCTCTGCCAGTTTGCCTTGGGTGCCAATGGGCCGGAGAAGACCAGCGCCAGCGCCGGGGCATCGCGATATTGGCGGGTGTTAGCTTGCACAACCGAGCCAGGCGTCCCGGCCTCCTGCTGGGCTGTGGATTCCGTGGTCGGTACTTGGCTGACAGGCTTGTCAGGGCCGCAACCGCTCAGCAGAGTACCAAGCCCCACTAATAACCAAGCTGACCAGGAAGGATGCAAACGAAGGAGGCGAGGCACAGCAGAGGGCTTGAGGAGGTGCATAGAGGTCATCCCGGGTTGAGTCGCCGCCAGCGCAGCACAGGAGTCAATAGGATAAAACGTCGTTCCCATTAACACAAAGCTCAGTGCTGCGGACACTTCATCCATCACTACACCCCGTGACAGCAGAAATACCCGCTCATGAGCCGGCAACAATATTTTCCATTCGAGACTATCTCTTTGAATGCTATTTTGTATAGGCAAACTCCCCCCATTTTCTGAACGCAGGCTAAACTGGGAACAACAGTTTGCTTGTGCGGCATGGGGGGATTCTTTATTCTCTTGCCTTACTGGCGCTGTTGAGCGAACCAACCAAATTTCAACCAGTTAAATATTCTTTTTACATGGATTGCCCATGCCTTAAATAAACCATGGGCAAAGTCAGAGGGCCCCCCCACTCTGATCTCAGAGTTATTTATTACTGTACAACCCGCCTGCTGGCCCGACGCACATGTCAGGCCAGCATGGTTGTGTGCTCATCCCCCGTCGGAGTCATACCAGAATGGAAAATAACGACCTGTCCATCGTCGAAAAAAGATTGGTTGCCAGATTCCTGGATATGTTCATCAAGTTTGGCCTTATCCTGGCACTGGGTTCTTTCTGCTTTACCGTGTTCTCTCCCTTCATGAACATGATGTTGTGGGCCCTGATCCTGGCCGTGACCCTCTATCCCCTCCACCAGCGCTTCGCCGCACGCCTGGGCGGTAAACAGGGCCGGGCCTCCACCCTGCTGGTATTGTTGGGGGTGCTGCTCATCGTGGCGCCCACCGTCGTCATGGTCAGCTCCCTGGGGGACAGCGTCAGCGCCCTGGTTGACAAGGTGGAAAACAACACCCTGGTCATCCCGGCCCCCTCCCCTGACACAGCCAACATCCCGCTGGTGGGAGCCAAGCTCCATGCCGTCTGGCTGAAAGCCTCGGTGGACTTGCCCAGCCTCATCATCAGCTACAAGCCACAGCTTGGGGATCTGGCCAAGAAGGTTGTCGGCATCCTCGCCAGCATGGGGGGAGGCTTGCTCGGCTTTGTCGCCTCCTTCATCGTGGCCGGCATCATGATGGCCTGGGGGGCTCCGGGCGCCTTGAGCGCCGATCGCATCGCCATGCGCATCACGGATGAACGCAAGGGGCTGGCGCTGACCAAGCTGTGCACCAGCACCATTCGAGCCGTGGCCCAGGGAGTCATCGGGGTCGCCTTCATCCAGGCGCTGCTGGCGGGGATCGTCATGATGCTGGCGGGGATCCCGGCGGTCGGCATCTTCTTCGTCCTGGCGCTGATCCTCGGCATCGCCCAGGTGCCCGTCATTCTGGTGACCGGCCCGGCCATCGCCTACATGTGGAGCGCTGGCGATCACGGCACCCTGGTGAACATCATCTACAGCGTCCTGCTGATCGTCGCAGGCATGGCCGACAACGTCCTCAAACCGCTGCTGCTGGGGCGCGGGGTCGATGCCCCCATGCCGGTGGTGCTGCTGGGCGCCCTCGGCGGCATGGCAACCAATGGCATCCTCGGCATGTTCATCGGTGCCACCCTGCTCTCCATCGGCTATCGCATCTTCATGGCCTGGGTCAACGAAGGGCTGGCTGCTGCGGAAAAATAGTCCCATGACCGTCCAACGCCACGCCATGCGCCCCCTGATCACGGGGGGCGCATGCCTGTTGCTGAGTGCCTGCACCGTGCTCGGCCCAGACTATCAGTCCCCCAGAGTCGACGAAATGGCAGGCTGGCACAGCGCCAGCGAGGGCCAAGCTGCGCTCTCGGCCGCCGACTATCGCCAATGGTGGGACAATTTGCACGATCCCGTGCTCAGTGCCCTGGTGCTGGAGGCGCTGCGAAAGAATCCGGATGTCAGGATCGCCGGATTGCGGATCCTCGAGGCCCAGGCCCAGCTCGGCATCGCCGAGAGCCTGCTCGGCCCTCAGGCCACCGTGGGCACAGGCGAGCTGCTGCAAGCCGGGCAGACCCGCAATGGTCACAGCAGTGCCGGCAGCAGCTATGGTGCCGGGTTCAATCTCGGCTGGGAACTCGACTTCTGGGGCAAGTTCGAACGCGGCATCGAGGCCGCGGATGCCAACTACTTCGCCACCCTGGCCCAGTATGATGACATCCAGGTGCTGATGGCCGCCCAGGTGGCCCAGCTCTATGTGAGCATCCGCACCCTGGAAGCCAGACTCCACATCGCACGGGAGAATGCCCGCATCCAGCGGCGCAGCCTGGAGATCACCGAACGGTTGTTCAAGAGCGGCAACAGCGCCGAGCTGGACGTGCAGCAGGCCAAGACCCAGTACCTCGGCACCCTGTCCGGCATTCCGCAACTCGAAACCAACCTGCGTCAGAGTCAGAACGCCCTCTCGACCCTGCTCGCCAGACCCCCGGGCCCCCTGCCCGAGATGGGTTCAGACACAGGCAAGATCCCCCAGGGTGAGCTGGCCCTGGTCACCGAGATGCCGGCAGATCTGCTGCGTCGTCGTCCCGACGTGCGGATCGCGGAGCGGCAGCTGGCCGCCCAGTCGGCCCTGATCGGGGTGGCCGAGAGCGAGCTCTACCCGTCCATCACCCTGCTCGGCACCCTGGGCGTCAACGCCACCAATGGGGACAGTGGCACCTTCTCCTGGGCTGTCGGCCCCTCGCTCAGCTGGAACCTGCTCGATCAGGGACGGCTCGGCAACCAGATCCTGGTGCAGGACGCCCGCTTCCAGCAGCTGCACGAACGCTATCGCGACAGCGTGTTCAAGGCGGCCCGCGAGGTGGATGATGCGGCCGTGGCCTACGCCAACGGTCAGGACGAGATAGCCCTGCTGACCCAGACCGGCGAGGCCGCCCGTCGCTCCCTCGAGATCGCCAACACCCAGTATCGCGAGGGGATGGCGGACTTCCAGCGGGTCCTCGACTCCCAGCGCGCCCTGTTCAACCAGCAGGAGCGCCTGGTCAACAGCCGTGGCGCCCGGATGCGCGACCTCATCACGCTCTACAAGGCACTGGGTGGTGGTTGGGAACAGGGGCGAGAGCGTCCCTTGGTAACCCCCGAGGTGGAGGCCCAGCTGCGCACACGCGCCGACTGGGCTCCCCTGCTCGACGCAACCCACTCCCCCATGACACAGAAGGCAAGCTCCCATGACTGACACAGCGTCTCCCGGCCAGGCCAGCCGCCGCGCCACCCTCGGGCTGCTGGTTGCAATCCTCCTCCTGCTCACCTGGTATCTGCTGGCCGATCGGTTGACCCCCTACAGCTCCCAGGCCAGGGTGCAGGCCTTCGTGGTCCCCGTTGCCGCCCAAGTGTCCGGCCAGATCCAGAAGGTCCATGTGCGCGACAATCAGGACGTGGAAGCAGGATCCCCCTTGTTCGACATCGACCCCGAACCCTATGACATCGCCCTGGCCAAGGCTAGATCCGATTACCAGACGGTCCTGAGCGGCGTCAAGGCCAACACCGAAGGGGTCAAGGCGGCAGAGGCAGCCCTGATGGCCATGCGTGCCGCCTATGACAACGCGGCCAAGGACGCCGAACGCCAGGAGCGACTCTATCGGGAGGATCCGGGCGCCATCTCGGTGCGTCGCCTCGAGGTCGCCCAGGCCAGCCGCGAGACCGCAAAGAGCCAGGTGGCGGCAGCCGAAGCCGACGTCCGCCGCGCCATCGAGGCCGCCGGGGCGAGCGGCGATGACAACTCCCAGCTGCTCAGCGCTCGCTCGGCGGTACACAAGGCAGAGCTGGATCGCCAGAACACCCGAGTGGTGGCGCCGGGTCGGGGGCTCATCACCGACTTGAGCACAGATGCAGGCCAGTTCATCGGGGCAGGCGCACCGGCCATGACCCTGATCGCCATCCACGACGTCTGGGTATCGGCCGATCTGACGGAGAACAACCTCGGCAACATTCGGCCGGGGGACAAGGTCGCCATCCTGCTCGACAGCCTGCCCGGACGCCTGTTCAAGGGCGAGGTTCGCAGCGTCGGCTACGGGGTGGGCGACGGCAAGAGCCAGCCAGCCGGAGCCCTGCCCACGGTCGACAACAACCGGGACTGGCTGCGCCAGGCCCAGCGTTTCCCGGTCAAGATTGCCTTCCAGGGCGACGACTTTCCGCCGGTCGAGGCGCTGCGGGTCGGCGGCCAGGTTGATGTGCTGGTCTACACCGGCGAGAGCGGGGTGATGCACCTCCTGGGGGCACTCTATATCCGGCTGATGAGCCTCTTCTCCTTCCTCTATTGAGGCGCCACATGCATAACGCCGACAGGGCTGTACTGCGCATTGGCACGGGCATCGGACTCGCAACGGGGATCTGTTACGGATTGGCCCTGCCGATGCCCCATCTCGGCGTCATCATGGCCTGGGTGGTGCTGTGCCGACCCGGGGAGCCGCTCGGCCTGAAGAAGGGGCTGGCGGGGGGGATCCTGCTGCTGGGGATCATGGCCTCCGGGGTGCTGCTGGTCCCGCTGCTGACCCACTATGCCCTGGCGGCCGTGCTGCTTGTCGGCTTGCTGCTCTACCTGCTGATGCAGCAGGCGATGGCTGGCAAGGGGGCCGCCGCCATGTTGCTCATCATGGCCATCACGGTGATCCCGGTGGCCGGTCTCATCGAGCAGTCCCTTGCCATTGCAATCGCCCAGATGATGGGGCTGGGGATCCTGATAGGCACCCTGGTCAACCGCATGGCGCATGCACTCTTCCCCCCTCAGCCGGTGGCCGGTGCGGCCGCCAGAGCGGCAGCGCCGCCCCCCGAACACCCCGAGCGGCTGGCGCTGCGCGCCGTCGCCATCGTGATGCCGGTGTGGCTGTTGGCCCTCGGCAATCCGGCGTTCTACATTCCGGCGGTAATGAAGACGGTGACGCTGGCCCAGCAGAGCACCTCCCTCAACGCCAAACAGGCGGGCCAGGAGCTGGTGCTTTCGACCCTGGCGGGCGCTCTGCTGGCGTTCGCCCTCTGGATGGGACTCAGCCTCTGGCCCTCGCTGCTGATGCTGGTGCTGATGCTGACCCTGATGACTTTCTGGCTGGCACGGCGTCTGGTGCGACTGGTGGCGGGGCGCTTCCCGCCGTCATTCTGGAGCAATGCCTGGATCACGGCGCTTATCCTGTTTGGCCCGGCCATCGAGGACAGCGCCACCGGCAAGGATGTGTGGCTGGCGGCCGCCATGCGTTGCGGCCTCTATCTGGTGGTAGCCGGCTATGGCTGGCTGTGTATCTTGCTGCTCGAGCAGTGGCGGCCGGTCGGCCGACCACTGGCAGAAGCGAAGTTAGGAGACTGACATGTTTCTCATTTTGATGGTCGGCATCCCGGTGATCCTGGTCAACATGCTGTTGCAATCCCTGGTTGCCGTCTGGTGCATCCGCTTCTACATCAAGCGGTTCAATCAACGCGAGGGTATCCTGGCCGGCATGCTGGCCCTTTTTGGCACCATCACTCTGGTGATGCTGGGCAACCTGGCCCAGATCGGCGTCTGGGGAGGGCTCTTCCTGTGGCTCGGCGAGTTCGACACCTTGCAGGAGGCCATCTATCACTCCGGGGTCAACTTCGCCACCCTGGGCTATGGCGACATCGTCATGAGCCCGCAATGGAAGATGCTCGGACCGCTGGAAGCGGTCAACGGCGCCCTGATGATAGGCCTCTCCGGCGCCTCCATGCTGGCGGTCTTGCAGCACCATATTCGCAAGCAGCTCAATGACCGCGCCCCCTGACCGGGCACAGCTTACGGCAAGACAGGGGCCACTCCATCGAGTGGCCCTTTTTATGCGCGATCAATGATCCGGGTCATGCCACCTACTCGGCAGAGGCCATCTGCCAGGTCTTGAAGCCGCCGGAGAGGTTCTTCACCCGAAAGCCGTGCTGGCTCAGCAGGCGGCAGGCCACGTGGCCGCGCAAGCCCACCTGACAGCTGATGAGCAGCTCCTTGTCCCTGGGCAGCTCGTGAAGACGGCTGCGCAGCTCGTCAAGGGGGATGTGCAACGCCCCCGGGATGCGACCCAGCTTGTCGAGTTCGGGGCCATTGCGCACGTCCAGCACCTGCTGATGGGGGTGACGGGCCTCTACCTCGGCTGCGTGGCAGAGCAGGGTGTCTCCCTTCAAGTGGTTGCTGGCCACGAAGCCGGCCATGTTGATCACGTCCTTGGCCGAGCCGAAGGGCGGTGCATAGGTGAGCTCCAGATCCTGCAGATCAAACACGGAGAGACCGGCCCGCTGGGCCACCGCCAGCACGTCGATGCGCTTGTCGACCCCATCCTTGCCGATGGCTTGGGCGCCATAAATCTTGCCATCGGGAGCAAACAGCAGCTTGAGGCTGACCGGGTGGGCACCGGGGTAGTAACCGGCATGGCTGCCCGGGTGGACATAAACCTTCTCGAAAGGCAGACCCATTTGCACCAGTCGCTTCTCGTTCAGACCGGTGCTCGCCACCGCCAGATCGAACAGCTTGCAGATGGCGGTGCCCTGGGTCTTCTTGTAGGTTTCCGCACGGCCCAGCATGTTGTCGGCGGCGATGCGTCCCTGCCGGTTGGCAGGACCCGCCAGCGGGATCAGCACAGATTCGCCGGTGACGAAATCGGTCTCCTCCACCGCATCCCCCACCGCAAAGATGAAAGGATCCGAGGTACGCATGCCGGCATCGACCTTGATGCCGCCGCGCGGCCCCAATTCCAGCCCCGCCTTGGCGGCGAGCAGGGTTTCGGGCTTGACGCCGATGGCGAGGATCAGCATACCGGTGTCGAGATGGGTGCCGTCATTGAGGGTCAGGCGCAGGCCGCCGCTGTTGGCGGTGGGCACGGCTGCCGTCTTCTCGGCGGGCAGATCCAGACTCTCGATGGCTGATAGACCGGTGCGCAGACGCAGATCGATCCCCTCTTCGCGGATGCGGGCATGAAGCATGTTGGCCATCTCCTTGTCCACCGGCGCCATCACCTGATCGGCCAGCTCCAGCAGGGTGACATCCAGCTTGCGCTGATGCAGCGCCTCCATCATCTCCAGCCCGATAAATCCCCCACCCACCACGGTGACATGGCGTGGATTGTCGTGGTGCAGGGCCGCCAGAATGCGATCCATGTCCGGGATGTTGCGCAGGGTATAAACGTGGGGGCTGTCGATACCGGGGAAAGGAGGGCGGATCGGTGCAGCACCCGGGCTCAGCAACAGCACATCGTAAGGCTCGCGCTGCTCGTCACCGGTTTGCAGGTTGCGCACCAGCAGGGTCTTGCCCGCCTTGTCTATCTCGATCACGTCGTGGAAGATCCGCACATCGACGTTGAAACGGCGCTTGAAGCTCAAAGGCGTCTGCAGCAGCAAGGCATCCCGATTGGGGATATCCCCCCCGATGTGATAGGGCAGACCGCAGTTGGCAAAGCTGACGAACTCGCCCCGCTCGAACATCACTATCTCTGCCTCTTCACTCAAACGGCGGGCGCGGGCCGTCGCCGATGCACCACCCGCGACACCACCCACAATCAGGATCCGTTTCATCTGCAAGACTCCACTCAACGAGAAATTGAGTTCAAATTAGAACAATCTAATTTAGGTTTCAATGAAATTTTGTTTGCCACGGATTTGCAGTATTCTTGCCCTCCGACAATTGCTCAACAGGATAGTGTCAGTTCATGTCGTCTACCGCGCTCAGCCATCTCCCGACAGCCAGCCAGGCCCCCCTGTTCTTTCGCCTGGATACCCGTAGTCAACGGCTGGTCGCCCTGACCGATGTGATGCAGACCCCGCTCCACTGGCTCGATGAGCCCCGCAGCGCCTGGCCGGCTCAATTGCCGGATGCCCTGCGCCAACCCATAGAGCAGCGGCTGGCCAGCGGCAAAGGGGGCAAGCTGCTGTTGCGCTTTGCCGCCCAGCAGTGGCACATCTCCCTCTCCCATGAACAGGACGCCTTCTGGCTCATCTGCCTGCAGACCCAGTCCCAGGAGAGCGCGGCCAGCCTGTCGCTGCAACTGCCGCGCCTGAGCCAGATGGCCAGCCAGCAGCAGTATGCCGCCATGCTGGAGAGCCTCAGGGAGTGCCTGGGGGCCGATCGCCTGATCCTCTGGCACTACCAGGCCAATGGTCCCCTCGGCAGCGAGCAGCTGACCCCTGTCTTCACCCTGAATGCGGATTCTGTCGGTGCCATTCGCGGTGACAGCCGCTACATCCGGGCCTTGCGTACCCGGGGCGCCCTGAGCTTCTCGGAGGCCGCCCATCAGCCCATGCTGAGCCAGCACTATTATCTGGCCAATGCCAATGTCAGCTCCCGCCTGGACGGCGCCCTGCTGGAGCAGGAGAAGCTCATCGGCGTGCTCAGCCTCGAATACGCCGAGACGACCCTGATCGGCGAAGAGACGCTGCAGCTGGTACGTCACTGCGCCCAGTTGCTGGGTCACTGGCAGCCCGAACCCGAGGTGGCCGAGGTCTCCCCCTTCACCCTGCCAGGCGGTCTCAGTTGCAAGACCGGCAATGAGTATTGCCGCGCCCTGGTGCGCTGGGCCATGACGGCGAGCGGCGCCCGCATCGGCTGGCTCGGGGAGTTTCAGCTGCGCGGCCAGGATCTCTGGCTCATTCCCCGCTGCATGCTGGAAGGAGAGACCTTCTCCGCGGTCAAGCCCATGCGGATGGAAATAGGCCCGGGTCGGGAGATCTTCCAGCACGGCCAGAGCCTCTATGTGGAAGATCTGCCCCTGCGCTATCCCCAGGCCACCCAGTTGCTGGCCCTCAACGCCAAAGCCTACATCGGCATCCCCCTCCAGGGTCAAGGCGGCGCCCCCCTCGGTCAGATCACCCTGCTGCTCGACGGGCCGCTGGACGATCCCATGCCCCTGCTCGATGCGCTCTACGAACAACGTGAGCGGACCGCCATCGAGCTGCAGCGCCTCGCCAACGACGATGCCCTGCGCCTGGCCGAGGTGGCTTTCAACACCCACGACGGTCTGCTGGTGATGGACCATGGCGGCATCATCCTCAAGGTCAACAACTCCTTCAGCCGCATTACCGGGTTCGGGGACGATGAGATGCTCGGTCAGCATATCGAGGCCCTGCGGCCCACCTATTATGGCGACAGCCTGAAGGAGGAGGTCATCGCCGCCGTCGATGAACAGGGGTACTGGCTCGGCGAAGAGCAGTGCCTGCACAGGGATGGCCATCTCTTCCCGGTACGGCTCATGGTCAGTGGCGTCAAGGATGAGGAGGACGAGATCAGCCATTTCGTCTGCAGCTTCCACGACATCACCCAGGAGAAGGAGGCGGCCCGCCACATCGAGCGGCTCGCCTATTACGACGATCTGTGCGACCTCTACAACAGACGCAGCCTGAACGACATCATGCAGCGCACCCTTGCGCTCCCGAGCGGACAGTGGGGGGCATTGCTGCTGCTCGATCTCGACAACTTCAAGTCGATCAACGACTCCCTCGGCCACGCCTGCGGTGATCTGCTGCTCCAGGCCGTGGTGGTGCGGCTCAAGTCCCTGCCCCAGGAGAACCTGGTGCTGGCCCGCACCTCGGGAGACGAATTCGCCCTGCTGTTCACGGCGCTGGGCCAGGGCTACATCACCGCCAAGATCCTGGCGGAGCATTTTGCCAGGGAGCTGATGGGGATCTTCCGGTTCCCCTTCGACATCGGCGATCACAAACTGCACTGCAGTGCCTCCGTGGGGATCAGCCTGTTCAGCGACGATGACAAGGATCACCTGATCCTGATGCAGCAGGCCGACACCGCCGTCCACATGGCCAAACGAGCCGGCCAGGGCAACCACATCTTCTTCAGCGAGGCCATGGCGGAGAAGGAGAAGAGCAAGCTCTCCCTGAGCAACCAGCTGCGCGATGCCCTGCGCAACAACGAGCTGGTGCTGCACTATCAACCCCAGTACAGAGTCGACAACGGCAGCCTCTCGGGCGTGGAGGCCCTGCTGCGCTGGCAGAAGATGGACGGCACCATGATCCCCCCCGGGGAGTTCATTCCCATCGCAGAAGAGACCACCCTGATCCAGGAGATAGGCTACTGGGTGATGAAGACGGCCTGCGCCCAGTACAGTTTCTGGCTCAACAACGGCCTCGCCATCCCCCATCTGTCGGTCAACGTCAGTGCCCGTCAGTTCCACACCGCTGGCTTCGTGCAGCAGGTAGAGTATGTGCTGCGCGATACCGGGGTGCCGCCGTCGCGCCTGCTGCTGGAGGTCACCGAGTCCGTGGTGCTGGAAAACCGGTTGGACAGCATCGCCAAGATCCGTCAGCTCAAGGCGCTGGGCATCCTCATCTCCATCGATGACTTCGGTACCGGGTATTCTTCTCTCGCGTATTTGCGCGATCTGCCCGCCGATGAGGTCAAACTGGACAGGAGCTTCATCCAGACGCTGGTGCACAGCGAGCAGGACAAGGCCATCGTCAAGGCCATTCTGGATCTCGCCAAGGTGTTTCGCTTCACCGTGACCGCCGAAGGGGTGGAGGAGGAAGAGCAGTTGGCCGTGCTCAAGGCACTGGGATGCCAGCACTATCAAGGCTTCCTGACCAGCCGCCCGCTTCCCGTCAAGGCACTGGAGAGTCTGCTGGGTGCCACCCCAACCGGCTAAACAGGTAGGATTTATAGGGCTTTATGTCATAAAATAACGACCGCTCGAACCCTGTCCGAACAATTGGAGTCGTCTATGTCAGTCATTAACCGGATCCCTGCCGTTGAAACCAGCGGCCCTGCCGATCAGGGCACTCAGCGGATCCCTGCCGCCACCGTTAGCGACGCCAGCAGTCCCGACATCATTGGCCGGATCCATTCCGTCGAGACCTGTGGCACCGTCGACGGCCCCGGCATCCGCTTCATCGTGTTCATGCAGGGCTGCTTGATGCGCTGCAAGTATTGCCACAACCGGGACACCTGGGACACCCAGGGCGGCCGCGAGGTCACCGTGCCCGAGTTGATGCAGGATCTCACCAGCTACCGCCACTTCATGAATGCCTCGGGCGGCGGTGTCACCGCCTCCGGTGGGGAAGCCATGCTGCAGCAAGAGTTCATCGCCGAACTGTTTGCCGCCTGCAAGGCACAGGGGATCCACACCTGCCTGGATACCAACGGCTTCGTGCGTCACTACGACGAGCTGCTCGATCGGGTGCTCGACAACACCGATCTGGTGCTGCTGGACATCAAGCAGATCAACGACGAGAAGCACATCCCCCTCACCCATGTCAGCAACAAGTACACCCTGGAGTTCGCGCGCTACCTGGCGTCCCGCGGCCAGACCATGTGGATCCGCTACGTGGTGGTGCCGACCTGGTCCGATGATGACGAGAGCGCCGAAGGCCTCGGTCAGTTCATCGCAGAGCTCGGTGATTGCGTCGAGAAAGTGGAACTGCTGCCCTACCACGAACTGGGCAAACACAAGTGGGACGTGCTGGGAGACACTTACGATCTGACCGGGATCAAGCCCCCCAGCAAGGAGACCATGGACAGGGTTCAGACCATCCTCGGCAAGTACCACCCCAACGTGAAGTATTGAGACAGGAGGCCGCCCGGGACTGGGCGGCCTCTTTTCATTGCGCCACCCCGGCGCCCGGGCTCATCACCGGGCAGTGACATTCGAGGGAACATGCCATGAGTGAAGGACAAGTCGCCACCCTCCTGCTCTGGCTGGTGCTGCTCGCCTTCAGCCTGAACGCCTCCCTGCTACGCACCCTCCACGCCAACCCCCTCTATCAGCACCTCTGCCTGGGGAGCGCCATCGTCCTGGTGCCACTCTGGACCTTGCGGGCGGGTCTGCACGAGGGGCTGGAGATCCACTTTCTCGGCCTCACCAGCCTGACCCTGCTGCTGGGCTGGCGCCTCGCCCTGCTGGCCCCCTGCCTCACCTTGCTGATCCTCGGGGCCTTTGGTGTCACCGATCTGGCGGAGTTCGGCTGGCAGGCGCTCATCGGCATCGCGCTGCCGGTTGTCACCAGCTGGCTGCTGTTTCTAGGGAGCTGGGCCTGGCTGCCCCGCCACCTCTTCGTCTACCTGTTCGTGGCCGCCTTTCTGGGGGGGGCGCTCAGCATTTCGATCAAGATCCTCGCCAACGCCCTGCTGATGGGGATGAGCGGCGCCTACCCCTGGCACATTATCAGTGCCGATTACCTCTCCATCTGGCCACTGCTGCTCTTCCCCGAGGCCCTGCTCAACGGCATGGCCATGACGTTGCTCGCCGTCTACCGCCCCCACTGGGTAAGCACCTTCTTCGACAGGGAATATCTGGGGCGCTGATCCTGACATAAATGGCCATGCAGGCCCATGTCATGGGTCCCCTGAACGCCGAACAGCGCTCAGAAGACCTGATGAAAAGCTAGAATCTGTACTCGATGTGGAGTGTGTGACTGTCCAGTGATGGATTGGGCTCATACATATGCCCATTGGACATATGTTCATACTGATATCCCAGCAGCCAATTCCGATTGAAGGCATACCCCAGCCCTAATCCAGTTGATAGCTGGACAGGGCCACCATAGTCCTTAAAACCATTCCCCTTGTGCCCGAACTCATGTTTGCTTAGCCACAGCACCTCAACCGGCATCCATACCACCCATTGGCCCCACAGGCATTCAGCACGCCCTCCAGCACCCAACCGGGCCCCGGATTCATGGCCAACATCCAGCACGCCACCACGCACTCCCAACCCAAACTGACAACCCGACTCACTCCAGTGCCAAAACATATGGTGGAGCTTGATGTCAGCAGTATAAATATCGAGCTTCTCGTTTTCGGCAGGTGTTCCTAGCTGCACAGCCACGATCTCGTCATTGGCAATGGCTGTCGTGCTCATGCTCAGCAAGAGCAATAATCTGGCGATCGAGTGAAGATTGGCGTCCATGCCCCCTCCTACATCCTGATGTCCCCGCTTTGTCAAGCGTCAAACAGGCACACATCAGGCATAGTCAGTGAGGGAAAGAACTGTCAACCCAACACCAAAAACTAAAAATAAATATGTTTTCGAAGAAATAGTCTACAAAATCAGCGACTGAGTGTGACGTTAAAGAAGATTATACTAATAACGCACATTGTGTATGTCTTAATGATATTCCCAACCACATCGTTACTTCTGATGCAACAAAAACATCCATCGTCAAATAAATATCTCAAACGCTCTTTATTTAAGAGCTTTCTAAATTAACAGCATCTACGCTAAAAATACTCATCAGACCTGTTTAAACCATTACTGCAAATATGAAAATATAGTTACATAACAACAGATTAAATCACTCTGGTGCTACCGGCTGTAGGACTAATATGTGTTGACTCATTCGCGGCCCACAGGTAGTATGCGCCCGTCATAAAATTAAACATGACGAGCGTCTCGAAATGACGCAATATACGCGGGTTCGGCTCCTGCACGACAGAAATGCTCTAAAAACAGAGCTGTCTTTGACAGCCTGTTTTTATATGTCAATTTTATTTCAAGCCACAATTTGACCGCCCTAGACCGGAGCAATGTCACTTCCGTGCGGTAGCTTTTCTTTTTTTTTGCCTTTTGAGATAATCTATTCCCGTGTACAGTTTCGGTACAGCAATACCAAGGAACAACATGAGACAAGTATTATTGCAAAACGAACACTCACGATAACACCGAGTTAACACAGAATTAACACAGAGTTAACACATCAAGTTTTGACACCTGGATAATATTTCACATGAACTACGCAACCCGGTTTCTGGCGATATCGCTAGCCATGTCTATTGCTGGCTGCGCATATGAACCAAAGCAGGTCGAAGCCTCCCGTCCCCTCGTCAATCCATCATCGA
Organism: Aeromonas sp. sif0611; assembly: GCF_019218845.1. Taxonomy (NCBI): domain Bacteria; kingdom Pseudomonadati; phylum Pseudomonadota; class Gammaproteobacteria; order Aeromonadales; family Aeromonadaceae; genus Aeromonas; species Aeromonas sp. sif0611. The sequence goes on from NZ_JAHUWU010000001.1 coordinate 696,265, forward strand.
CCACAGCACTGCAAGCCATGCCAGCAAACCTGCAACAGGCGCTCAATACTCAACCTCAGGGGGCTGTACTCAGCACAAACAGCGTTACCTTCACCCTGGGTCAACGCTATGTGTCGGCCATGGGACGTGAGTGCGTTGACCTCTTGTTCAACAACATGCAAGGCCACTCGCAAAGAAGTGTCGCATGCAAGAGCGAAGAACTGTGGTACCTGATACCTCAATTGGATCAAGCTTCTGTCAGCAGCCTTCTTGCTGAACAATAAAACTCGAAGGTATCTGTTTTGAAAATGAATGTTCGTCAGCTGAGTACCCTTCTGTTTCTCATCGGTGCCTCCTGCACCGCCATGGCTGCTAGCGCACCGGACCAGGCCCAGGCAAATGGGGCATCATTTGGCTATAACCTGTCGGGTAATTCAGGCGATAACAATCGGCCCCAACTTGGCGGCCAATCATCGCTGAGTGGTCAAGCCAGCACGAGTTCAACAACCGGCAGTTTTGCGCAACAAAATCGGCAGGGCATGTTGCTGCCAGGTGAGGCAGATGTTCGGAAGTTACTGCCACAAGCCGAGGCCGGACTCCCTCCCCCCTACGGTGCCAACCTCTTTGCCGGTGGATATGAAACCGAACGCAGCGATGGTTTGAATGACAATTACCTGATAGCACCAGGTGACAAGCTGAATATCTGGATCTGGGGCGCCGTCAATTTCTCCAATGTGGTAACAGTCGACAATCAGGGCAATATTTTCATCCCTGATGTAGGCCCAATCAATGTCAAGAATGTTCCAGCCAGCCAAATCAATAATCTGGTAACCAGCAAGATTGGTGATGTATTCACCAACAACGTCAATATTTACGTCAACCTGCTGACGACAACCCCCGTGAGTGTATTCGTGACGGGGCCGGTGATCCGCCCAGGCCAATATGCCGGACAATCGTCTGACAGCGTGCTCTATTTCCTCAAGCGGGCGGGTGGTATCGATTCAGAGCGTGGTAGCTACCGTCAAATCAAGGTCTTGCGCCAAAACCAGGTCCTCCAGCAGATCGACCTGTATGAGTTCATGCAAAAAGGCAAAATGCCCAAGCTTTCCCTGAAGGATCAGGATGTGATCCTGGTGGAACCCCAGGGGCCGATGATCAATGTGGCTGGCAAGGTTCGCAACCCATTCCGCTTCGAATTAAAGCAGCGCAATACACTGGGTTCGGAACTGGTCAATTATGCCCTGCCCCTCGCCAAGGTGAGTCATGTCGGGGTAATTGGCGATCGTGCAAACGGTCCTTTCTCTATTTATCTGCCTTACAAAGATTTTGCCCGGGTCCAACTCAAGGACGGTGACAAGGTGCTGTTCAACGATGACATGCATGCACAAGTTTACGATGTGCAGGTCACCGGCAGTTATATGGGCCCCTCTTACTTCACCGTCCGCAAAGAGACCAAGCTGCACGATCTGCTCAACCATATTCCGATCAACCCGGATCTGGCCGATTACCAATCCATCTATCTGATGCGCAAGAGCGTGGCCATCCGGCAAAAAGAGATGCTGGATGAATCGCTCAACCGCCTGGAGCGCAGCGTATTCACCGCACCGGCCAGTTCGGATGGTGAAGCGACCATCCGTGCCAAAGAGGCCGAGCTGGTCATGCAATTTGTCGACAAGGCTCGCAAGATTCAGCCTCTGGGCAAGGTCGTGGTCGCAGACAAGGGCATCATCGCCAACATTCAGCTGGAGCAAGGCGACCAGATTGTGATCCCGAACAAGACTGACCTTATCCAGGTGGGTGGTGAGGTGTTGATGCCACAAGCCGTGGTCTACAACGCCAATGCCGACCTCGATGATTATGTCGCCTGGGCCGGTGGGTTTACCGAACGAGCCAATGATCAGCGCATCGCCGTGGTGCATGCCAACGGGCTGGTGGAGTTCAAGGGCCAGGGGAATGTTCAGCCAGGGGATCAGATCATGGTGTTGCCCAAGGTTGACAGCAAAACCATGCAGTCTGTCAAAGACATCACCCAGATCATCTATCAGATCGCCGTGGCGGCGAACGTAGCCATCAACTAAACCGCCCACACCGAACAATGCAGGCTCGCCAATCGGCGAGTCTGCCATACGGTAAACGACTCAATGCATAAACCCATTCTCAATCAAACACCTCGAACGCCCTTGCAGGTACTGCGCGATGTGACGTTCGGTTTGCTTATCCGAGAACTGAAGACCCGCTTTGGCAGTTACCGACTTGGCTATGCCTGGGCCCTGCTCGACCCACTGCTCATCATTGGCGCATTCAGCCTCATTTTTGGCATGCGCGGCCACAGCGGATTCGGAGGGGCGCCGGCGCCGCTCTTCATTACCGCCGGTTATTTACCCTTTATTTTTTTCAAGAATGTCGTGAGCAAGCTGCAATCTGCGGTCAGCGCCAATATGGGGCTGTTCTGCTACCGGCAGGTGACCCCATTTTCTACCTTTGTTGCCCGCTTCATGCTCGAGACCCTGATTGGCATGATGGTGGGTATCATCCTGGTGCTGGGGCTGCTCTGGTTCGGGTTCGATGCCATTCCGGCGGATCCCTTGCAGGTGATCCTCATCTATTTGCTGTTGATGGTGTTCTCCTTTTCCCTCGGCATCGTCTTCTGCGTTATCTGCACGCTATTTCAGGAGGCAGACAAGTTCCTCGGTCTGCTGATGATGCCGTTGATGTTTATCTCTTGTGTGATGTATCCCCTGATCAGCATCCCAGTTCAGTATCAACACTGGTTTTTATGGAACCCGCTGGTGCATGCTCTCGAGCTGATTCGAAGTGGCTGGATCGCCGGTTACAGCAGTCCCAATGTCAGTGCGGCTTATCTGTCAGGCGTGACCCTGCTGCTGCTGACCTTTGCCATGAGCTGCTATCGTCTGAGCCATCGCCGGCTGATCGCCAGTTGATCGCCAATGAGTGCGGAATAACATGATCATTCTCGACAACGTATCCAAGTACTACCCCACCAAGTTCGGCCGCAACTATGTGCTGCGCGATGTGAGCATCACCCTGCCGCGGGATCGCAACATCGGTATTCTGGGGGTCAACGGGGCGGGCAAATCCACCCTGCTTCGCCTGCTGGGGGGCATGGACACCCCAAGCAAGGGCAAGGTGACGCGCCAATGTCGCGTCTCCTGGCCGCTGGCCCTCGGTGGTGGATTTCAAGGCAGCATGACGGGGCGGGAGAACACCCGCTTCGTCTGTCGCATCCACGGGGTACGCGACACGCAGGCGGTGGAAGAGTGGGTCAAGGAGTTCTCCGAAATCGGCCAACACTTCGAGCTGCCGATCAAAACCTACTCCAGCGGCATGAGATCCAAGTTTTCCTTCGCCGTCAGCATGGCCTTTGACTTTGATATCTATCTGACCGATGAGATCACCTCGGTGGGGGATGCCCGCTTCAAACAAAAATGCATCGATACCTTCAATCAAAAGCGCGAGACCGCGAGCCTTATCATGGTGTCCCACGACATGAAAAACCTGCGTCAGCAGTGCGACATGGGGATGCTGCTGCGCAACAGTAAATTGGAAATCTTCGACAATATCGATGACGCCATCCGCATTTATCAGGATCTTTAACAAGCTGCACCCAATATGACTCAACCTATCCGTTCCGAAAGACCATCCCGCTTCGCGCGCAAACTGCGCAAGCTCGGCAATGAACCCAAGCAGTTCTTTATCGATTCCAGCGGCTTTCAGATTGCCCACCGCTCCTGGCAACAGAGCCTCAAGCTCGGCAGTTTTCTCTGGGTCGTGGCCTGTTTTACCATCGCGGCACTCTATCTGGGGGTCATCGCCTCTGACCGTTACGTGAGCCGGGCGGAGATCATCATCAAGCAGGCGGATCAGATTAAGATGCTGCCCGATGCCCTGTCGATGCTGGGTATTGGTGGCAGCAATCATCAGGATGTGCTGCTGATCCAGGATTATCTGAACTCCTGGGATCTGCTGGCCAAGCTGGATAAAGAGCTCAACCTCAAGTCCCATTACCAGAGCGACCAGGCCGACTATTTCTCCCGTCTGCCACAGGATGTCAGCCGGGAAGACTTTATCGAATACTACCGCGATCACCTGACACTGCGCCTGGATGAGCTGTCGGGTGTGCTCACCATCGAATTGCAGGCGTTTGACCCCGAGTATGGCCAGCGGGTGGTGGGCATGATGCTCAAGGAGTCCGAGCGTTTTATCAACAAGCTGGGGCATCAGGTGGCGCTGGATCAACTGGCCTTTGTCGAGAAAGAGGTCGACCGTGCCTATCGACGGCTGCAGGATGAGAAGGCCAAGGTGCTCGCCTTTCAAAACAGCCATCAACTCATCAGTCCGGAATCCACCAGTAGCGCGCGTCTCGGGGTCGTCAGCCAGATCGAGGCCGAGCTGGTGAACCAGCAGGCGCAACTCAAACAACTGCGCAGTTATATGAGAGAGAACGCTCCCGGTGTCATCTCGGTGCAGAGCAGGGTCGATGCCCTGACAAGGCAACTGGAGCAGGAGCGTGCCAAGCTCACCGGTCTCGATAAAGATGCCATGAACGAAATCAACGCCGGTTATCTGGATGTGCAAACCCAGGCCACTCTGGCAGCGGATCTCTACAAGACGGGACTCATCAGTCTGGAGCAGACCAGGGTCGAGGCATACCGCAAGCTCAAACACCTGCTGGTCATCAGTCAACCGAGCCAGGCCCAGGATGCGGAATACCCTCGCCGTCTCTACAACCTGGCCACAGTCGGTGTGCTGCTGTTCCTCTTCTACGGGCTGATCGTGATGGGCCTTGCCACCCTGCGTGAGCACCAGGACTGACAACGAGGTGCTGAATTGGACCATACCCGGCGAGCTCAAACCTATGGGTATGGCCTATTTCGTGCTTTGACTGCATCCCTGGTTCTCTGGAATGAGCAAGGATATTATCGAGGCGCCTCACCAAGGCGCCCAATTGACAAGAAAGTTCACTCTCTTGTCATATCGACATGTAATTATCGTATTTCCCACTCTATTAAAGCTGTGAGTCAATCCATTTGCATAATAATAAACGCCCGCGCATTGCGTTAGTGGCAGACCAGTTCACCACTTTCAGCCTGACGCCTGATGCAGACCTTATTCACATCACGCCATCAGACTGGCAATGGAAACTGAGGATATTCAAACCAGATTTTCTGTTGGTCGAGTCAGCATGGCGTGGTCATAAAAATAGCTGGCAAGGGAAAATTGCCAGCTATGCCCATAGCTCCCCCGTCAAACCGGAATTGAGTAAATTGGTGGCATTTTGCCAAAAGCGGCATATACCCACCATTTTCTGGAATAAAGAGGACCCCTTTCATTTCGAACGCTTTGCCGATGCCGCGGCGCTATTCGATGTGGTCTACACCACGGATGCCGATTCAGTCGCTCGCTATCAGGCCCTGCCTCGTCAGGCCTTCCGGCACGTAGGGGTCTTGATGTTTGCCGCCCAGCCGCGCTGGTATCTGCCCGCAGCGGCGGAAGAACGGGAGTCAGGGATCGCCTTTTTGGGCGGCTATTACGGCAACGAGCTGGCTGAGCGTAGCCGGGCACAAGAAGAGGTGTTATATGCACTGCGTGACCAAGGGTTAATCATTTTCGACAGATTTTGGCAAAAGAACAACGGTTGCAGCTACCCAGAAAAACTGCAGCCATATTGCAAACCGGCCATCTCACCGGTGTCGGTTGCCAAGGCCTATCGTCAATATCAGCTTTATTTGAACTTCAACACAATCAGCCAATCACCGACCATGTTATCCCGCCGGGTATTTGAGTTGGCCGCAGCAGGGTGCCCTATTATCAGTACACCTTCGCGAGCAATGGATAACATTTTTGGCAAGAGTATTGTCACGGTGCAGGATGGTACCGCGGCACAAGAATGGTGTGTGCAATTGCAGAAAGATATTCGACAAAGAAGCGAATTGGGTAGACAGGCAAGGGAAATAGTGCTTGCCCATCACACCTGGCAACATCGGCTGGCACAGCTTAATCGCGACCTCGGCCTTTATTGAGTAGTTTTGGAACAATACATAAATCACATAAATTCACACGGGAATGACTATTATGCCGATGAAAGCGCAGCGGGTATTGATGGTATTCGGGACAAGGCCTGAAGCAATCAAGATGGCCCCGATCGTCAAGGCCTTCCAGGCCAATCGCAAGGTGGACATCAGAGTCTGTGTCACAGGACAACACAGAGAGATGCTGGACCAGGTGCTCAATCTGTTCGAGATCAAGCCTGACTATGACCTCAACATCATGAAGCCTGGACAGGATCTGACCGATGTCACCACCGCCATCTTGCAGGGGTTGAAACCTGTGTTTGCCGAGTTCAAACCGGATCGCATTCTGGTACACGGTGACACCGCCACCTCCTTTGCCGCGACCCTGGCGGCCTACTATCACCGCATCGCGGTGGGTCACGTTGAAGCCGGCCTGCGCACCGGCAATATCTACTCTCCCTGGCCTGAAGAGGGGATGCGCCGCCTGACCGGGGGGATTGCCGACCAGCACTACACCCCGACCATCAGTTCGCTGAAAAACCTCATCATGGAAAACATCGCCCCCGAGACCATCTTTGTCACTGGCAACTCGGTGATCGACGCCCTGATCGAGGTATCCCATCGCATCGACAAGAACGTGGGCATGAAAGCAGAGCTGGCTGCCCGCTTCCCCTTCCTTGACCAGAGCAAGAAGCTGATCCTGGTGACCGGTCACCGCCGTGAAAACCATGGCGATGGTTTCGAGCGCATCTGCAAGGCGCTGGCGGTACTGGCCCAGCGGGATGACGTGCAGATCGTTTATCCGGTCCACCTCAACCCCAATGTGCAGGAGCCGGTCAATCGCAACCTCAAGGGGCTCGACAACGTGTACCTGATCGAGCCGCAAGATTACCTGCCGTTCGTCTACCTGATGAAGCAGAGCTATCTGATCCTGACCGACTCCGGTGGCATTCAGGAAGAGGCGCCAACCCTGGGCAAGCCCGTGCTCTGCATGCGCGACACCACGGAGCGCCCTGCCGCCGTCAAGGCTGGCACCGTACGCCTGGTCGGCACCTGTGACGAAACCATCGTCGCCGAGACAGTTCGTCTGCTGGATGACGAGCTGGCCTACCAGGTGATGAGCCACGCCAACAATCCCTATGGGGATGGCAAGACCAGTCAGCGTATCGTCGAGGCGGTGCTGGGTCTGAGCGGCGCTCTGGGCCAGCAGATTGACAGCAGCCTGCAAGTGGCCTGATTTACAGATTACATACCTGTCTAGGGGGCAAGGGTTATGCCCCTTTTTTACTATCGAGAGCACAAAATAAAATGAAATTCGAAACCATCTCTGTCGTGGGTCTGGGTTATATCGGTTTGCCAACTGCCGCAGTCATCGCCAGCAACGGCATTCGTGTCGTGGGCGTGGATGTCAACCAGCATGCGGTCGACACCATCAACCAGGGCAAGATCCACATCGTTGAGCCGGGTCTGGAAGACCTGGTCAAGCAAGCCGTACAAGATGGCCATCTGAGTGCCCATACCAGCCCGCAGAAGGCCGATGCCTTCCTGATTGCCGTGCCGACCCCCTTCAAGGGCGAGGATCATGAGCCGGATCTGAAATATATCGAGAGTGCCTCCCGCGCCCTGGCCCCCATGCTGGAGAAAGGCAACCTGGTGGTACTGGAATCCACGTCGCCGGTCGGCGCCACCGAGCAGATGGCCAAATGGCTGGCGGAAGAGCGCAGCGATCTGACCTTCCCGCACACTGTGGCTGAGGGCCAGACCCCTGATATCTTTGTGGCGCACTGCCCGGAGCGGGTTCTGCCAGGTCAGGTGATCCGCGAGCTGGTGGAAAACGATCGCATCATCGGTGGCATGGACAAGGCCAGTACCGCCGCCGCCACCCAGGTCTACAAGATGTTTGTGAAAAAAGGGGAGTGCATCGCGACCGAAGCCCGCACCGCCGAGATGAGCAAGCTGACCGAGAATGCCTTCCGTGACGTCAATATCGCCTTTGCCAACGAACTGTCCCTCATCTGCGACAAGCAGGGCATCGATGTGTGGGAACTGATCTCCCTGGCCAACCGCCACCCCCGCGTCAATATCCTGCAGCCGGGTTGCGGCGTAGGCGGTCACTGCATCGCGGTCGACCCCTGGTTTATCGTCAACCAGAACCCGGATACCGCCAAGATCATCCACCAGGCGCGCCTTATCAACGACTACAAGCCGCACTATGTGGTGGAGCAGGTTGAACAGGCTGTCGCCGGGCTGAGCAATCCGAAAATTGCCTGTCTGGGGTTGGCGTTCAAGCCGGATATCGACGACCTGCGCGAAAGCCCGGCCCTGGATATCACCAAGACCCTGGCCAGCAATCCGGCCTATCAGATTCTGGCGGTGGAACCCAATATCGAGGCCCTGCCGCCAGTACTGGAAAATCGTAATAACGTTGCTCTCGCCACTCTCTCCGACGCTCTGCTGCAAGCTGATGTGCTCGTGATTTTGGTCAAGCACACGCAGTTCCTTGGTATAACCCAGCACGATACCAAGTCCTGCGAGATACTCGACTTCGTTAACGCCATCCAGTAACTAACTACGGGGCCATGTCAACATGGCCCCGTTGATATATATAAGAACATGAAAAAACAAAGAAAAAACCGAATAGCTAAGAAAAGCATGGCCGAGATATCCAAGGCAGATCTGGTAAAAAAACTGGATCTGACGGCAAGCGCGTCTGCAGAGAAAATCGACACACTTGAGGATGAAATACAAGCATCCCTTCACCAGCTACGTGAAGCTCGGCTCAAATACCGAAATGTGACCCAGCAAGTTTCTGATTATAAGGAAAAAGTCACCAACCTAGAAAAAGAATATGATGAGGCACGAGAACAACGGGATACTCTTCAGCAGCAACTTGCTCAGTTAAATCATCAAGTTGAACAACTCAATGGTCACCTTTTGACAAAAGACAGTGCATTGTCTGTCAATACGGCGGTGACACAATCGATTCAGTCTGAACAAGAACACATGAAGATGGAGTTCTTGCGCTCAAGACTCGCTCTTCATGAGATGAGGCAAGAGCTGGCCCGCGTTCATGGCGAGCTGGAAGAGCAACGGGTGAAAGCCGCCAAGCTAAAAAACACACTTTCCTATCAACTCGGTCATACGCTCATCTTTTCCACCAAGAGTTGGAAAGGTTTTTTCTCTTTGCCTCTAAAATTGTTGGCACTGAAGAAAATTGCCAAGGAGCGGCGTGGAATTACCATTCCTCCGAGTATGCTGTCCAAACCACTACCTGACACAACCAGTACCCACACCCGAGCCGATGTTATTCATCTCGAACGCGCCATCGAAAAACTGGTCCTTGATACCGGCGATGGAATCATTAATGCATTAAGGCGTCTCAAAATCGCCAGCATTATGGATGAATTTACCTATCTCTCCTACGAACCTGAATGCAATCTGCTTCAACTCACCCCGCAGAACTGGTTGACCGAGCTCGAGTCATTCCGCCCAGAAATGCTCATGATTGAGTCAGCCTGGCGCGGTAAAAATGATCTCTGGGGCAGTAAAGTCGGTCACATGAGCCAGGAAGTCGTCAGCATAGTTGAATGGTGCCGCAGCAACAATGTGCCCACTATTTTCTGGAATAAAGAGGATCCGGTTCATTTCGAGACTTTCCTTAATACTGCTAAGCTCTTTGACTATGTCTTTACGACAGATATCGACTGTATCAGCCGGTATAAGACTGCGCTTGGTCATGACCGTGTTTATTTCCTGCCATTTGCTGCTCAGCCAAAGGTTAACAATCCGATTGAGAAATATCAGCGTAAGGATGCATTCTGCTTTGCTGGTGCCTACTATGCCAAATATCCTGAGCGTACCCGTGACCTAGGTGATTTCTTGCTAAGCCTGCCCAGTTTCAAGCCAGTAGAAATATATGACAGAAACTATGGAAAGAATGATCCTAATTATAAGTTCCCGACAGAGTATCAACCCTTTATTGTCGGTACGCTCCCCTATAGCGAAATAGACAAGGCCTACAAGGGTTATTATTACTCGATCAATCTGAACTCGATCAAGCAGTCGCAGTCGATGTTTGCACGTCGAGTCTTCGAGTTGTTGGCATCCAACACTATCAGTGTCAGTAATTTCTCACGTGGGGTCAGAGCCATGTTTGGCGATCTGGTCTTTACGGGAGATTCGGGAAGCGAGCTGGTCAGGCGGTTAAAGCATGTCGCCGGGAATCCACTGAAAGTGAAGCAGCTACGGCTGATGGCCCTGCGCAAGGTCATGTTGGAACATACCTATCAGGATCGACTCGCGTACATCTATTCCAAGGTCAGCAGCACCCCACAGGAAAATATGCTTTCTGCAGTTTGCGTCACCGCCTATGCCAGAAGCATCGAAGAGTGCGTCACCCTGATGCAACACTTCACACGTCAAGAATATGAGAACAAGCGCCTCGTAATCGTTACACCGAACGGACTGGACACCTCCGGCCTTGCTCCCGAGGGCAATGTCACTCTGCTGAGTGCATCGGACGCTCAACAGCTCAGACTGCGCGAGGTGTGCGACGGGGCATGGCTGTCAGTCATGGTGGCAGAAGACTACTATGGCCCTCACTATCTGACTGACATCATCATTGCGACACGCTACACAGACGCTCAGGTCATTGGAAAGGGGTCGCTATACAAGGTTAAAAATGGTGAGCTGCAACTGAATCATGGTGAACGTATCTATCAGGAGATGGCCGTCCTGCCAGCACGTAGCAGCCTTGCGTTTGGCTCACTAATCCCCGAGGGAAACCTTCGCGAGTGGGTCACCAGCCTCTACACCTATCACTATGAAAATGCTCGCGCATTCTCGGTGGATGAATTCAACTACTGCATGAACGGTGCTGAGGAAGCAGAGCGCTTCGATGCGTTTAATGCCCCAACGCTGGCAACTGGTTATGGCTTGACCGAGCTCAACCAGATTGCCGAAAACTGCCAACCGTTCGAACGCAACGTCGATGAGCTGCCCGCGTTACAAGCAATCACTTTGAGCGAGTTGCTGGTACCTGCCAAGAACACCCAGGTTTCAGCCTTAATGGAAAACGGCCTGCTGACGTTCAGCTCTTCATTGTCCGACGGCAAACATGAGTATTGGTATGCCAAACGCGAGCACCATCTGTCAGAGCTCAATGTGCAAAATGACAAGCTGCGTCTGCATATGGAGACCACACCGGGACTGAACCTGCAATTTGTCCTCTTCTTTATGGACGGGAACAATGAGCGTCTCTCCCATGTGGTGAAACCTGCCAATCGCAATGTGGAAATAGCCATTCCACAGGGAACGGTATCGGTCAAGTTTGGCCTGCGGATCTATGCGGCTGGTTCGGCATCGCTCTCATCGCTCATTCTCGACTTCAAGCCACAGACTCCCTGTCAGCAACTGACATGCAACCCTTATCTGGTGATCACCAACAACTACCCCAGCTACAACGATCTCTACAAAAATGCCTTCGTTCACAGCCGTGTCAAGGCTTACAAGGAAGCCGGCGTTGCCTGCGATGTCTTCCGTTTTAAGGCCGATACAGCACTCTCCTATCATGAGTTTGAGGATATCGATGTCACCACGGGGGGCGCCGAAGCACTAGAGGTACAACTGCGACACGGTCGTTACAAGCACATCGTGATCCACTTTATCGATCGCGGGATTTGGGACGTTATCAAGCACCACTTGGACCGGGTGCGGGTGACCGTCTGGACCCATGGCGCAGATATTCAGTCCTACGAACGACGAGCCTTCCTCTATGAGACGCCCGAGCAACATGCCAAGGCGCAGACGTTGAGCGATGCGCGCCTCTCTCTGTGGCGAGAGATGCTCTGCCCCATGCACCCAAATCTGAAGATAGTGTTTGTGTCACGGTATTTGGCGGAAACATCCATGGCAGATCTGGGGATACAAATCCCGCCGCATCAATATGCAATCATCCATAACCCGATTGACACCGACTTCTTTGAATACAAACCCAAGCCTGCAGAGCAGAGAAAGAAAATTCTGTCCATCCGCCCCTACGCCTCCCGCGTATATGCCAACGATCTGATGGTCGAAGCGATTCTGGAACTGCAGAAATATGAGTTCTTTAAAGAGCTGGAGTTTAGAATCATCGGCGATGGCCCACTATTTGACGAGGTTCTCGCCCCCATCGTGGGACTGGATAACGTTATTATTGAACGCCGCTTTGTCAACCGTCATGAGATTAAGGCGCTGCACCAGCAATATGGGCTCTTTATGTGTCCCACTCGGATGGATACGCAAGGCGTATCCCGTGATGAAGCAATGTCATCCGGGCTGGTGCCACTCACTAATGCTGTAGCTGCTGTACCTGAGTTTGTTGATAATTCTTGTGCAGTGTTGTCTCACGACGATGACTATGAAGGAATTGTACGTGGCATTGTTGAGCTTTATGAAAATGAAGATATTTTTATCAAAAAAACAAATCTGGCACGGGAAAATGCATACATAAAGTGCAACGCAAGACACATAATAAATAATGAACTTTCGTTGCTAGAAACTCGTGAGGAACAATACCATCGTGGAATTTGAAAGCTTTAGTGTAGATAATATAAAAAAAGACTGCCTATATAACTCGAATGAAGTGACCATCTACAAGGAACTGAATGAAAAGGTAAGGATAGATTGTGTCTGCAACTTTAGAAAAGACAGCAAACATACTATTATATTCATGCCATCAGCCCAGCCCAAAAAAGATGAGATTCAGAATCCGATCTTCCATAGATGGTCTTGGAGTAAGTATCTAAAAGAACAGTCAATAATAACATTTAGCGATCCAAGTTTATATGGTGCTAAGCTACATGGCGGCTGGTTTATATCTGGCGATGAAAACATTGACTATATAGAGGAAATGGCAGTTTTTGCAAAGGAACTTCTAATAAAACTAAATTTAAGCGAAAACAAAATAATTATTTATGGATCATCAATGGGGGGGTTTGGTGCACTAATGCTATCGAGTAAAATCGAGAACTCCTACGCTATTGCTGAAGTCCCACAGTTAAATCTATTAAATTACCCATATAAATCATCTCTTCATGAAATAGAGAAAAATTCTATCAATAACAAACTAGAGAATTTTTATCTTAAGCATCCGGAGCGGATTGATGTTTACGAACGTTTCCTGAAAGAAAGCTATATTCCACCATTTACTATTCTCACAAATAGAGAAGACAATGAAATTCAAGAACATCTAGAATTCATTTCTAAGTTGACAAAAAATGGCAGGGCCTTTAATTTTTCTGGTGACATAAACATTTCAATAAATTCTAGATTTATTGGTCATCGCCCTTTGGATACATCTATAAGTGTTAGCATCATAAAAAGCAGGATTATTGAAGGCTGGAATGTTGTCAATAATCGCCTTGAGATTAATAAGAAAGCTCAATTATTTTTCTCAAATGAAATTAATGAAATACATAGTAGAATACCTGCATTTTTACCTCATAAACATGACTACAGAAACACCGAGTATATTCCAGATGGAGAATTTGCACATTTAAAGCACTATAGCATTAATGGTGCAGACCCTCACTCTGAAAACAAAGTAACTCAAGTGAATGGTGGTTTAAAAGCTTGGTCAGTTTGGCATAGTTCTGGAAGAACAGATGAAGAGCAACTTAACATTGCGAAATTTGTCGGCATGCAACTTGTCAATGCGCAACTTATATCTGGTGAAGTTCCACTAAACAAATATAATAGTGGCTATTATTCATATGATAAAGGCTGGATATCTGGCATACAGCTCAAAAATGTTGCGTTATGGGCTAGACTTTGGTCTATAGAAAATGACCGTGAAATAAAGTCCAAGCTGTACGATGCCATTTATGCCATGCTAAAGTGCTATCTCCGTCCAATCGCTGATGGTGGAGTAATTTCATCCTTGATTGATGTTGACAACACGTTATCAGATTTTCTACTACCACAAGAATATCCAATTCCTGGCAAATCGAAACAACGACATGTTCTAAATGGTGCTCAATTCGCTGTTCTATCTATTCTTGATGCTGCGATTATTCTTGACGATGTGGACTTGAAAGCTAAAGCGATTAAGTATGAAGAAGCACTATTCGAGGTGGCAAATCTTGCAACTTGGGATGGTGGTGAGAATGTTGTCACCTCATATGGACTTGAGTACTATACTGGTTTAAGTGAAAAGCCGCTCTTGAGCAACGCTCCTTATCATATAACTCATTGTGTGTTGGGTGCTATTCTCTACAAAGCTTTTAGTAGAGAAAGCTGGTTGACATTGACAGACAAATGGATAAGTTCAATACAATAAGAACAATAAAACGACATGTGGTAGGGGTAACCCTATCACTTTTTCAAGGAAACTCATGATAAACATTATAACGCCTTTTTATCATGCAAGTAATCGTGGGGAGATAAGTTCTTCTATCACGAGATTGAGTAATGCCATCAGTTCATTATCTCCCTATGAACAAGAAAGTATATATATAACAAGTAATATTAAAGAAATCCTCTCTAAGCATGGGATAGTGAGTCGCGTTCTTAATTTTAACCGTGGAGATTTTTCTCCTGGCGTTGCACGGAACGAAGCAATTAAATCATGTGGTTCTAAATATATTTTTATCTTTGATGCTGACCTAATGAGCCAAGCGTCGCTAATAATACACATACAGTCATTGCTCAGTCAGCCCGATTATTGTAGGCCTCCATTCTTCGAAATGTACCCCTGCCTCTATCTGACCAAAGAAGAGACGGAGCGGTTTGACGGGGATTTTCAGGGCTGTCTGGAGTCCTTCTTACGTGGTGAAAACCACAGGGTGGAGGGCATCGCCCTGGCCAGCAGTTGCCTGCTGATGAACCGCGAGTGGTTCTTGCAGCTGGGGGGCTTTGACGAGCAGTTTGTCGGCCATGGCGGCGAAGATCTGGAGCTGATAGACCGGCTCACCCGCCACTATCCCATCGGACCGAGGCCAGATGACTATGCCCTCAATATCAAGGCCCAGCATCCGGGAGATTATCAGGGCTTTCGCCGCTATTTCAGCTACTATGCCCTCCCCCACCTGTTTGCCGGTCGCTTCCTGGTGCATCAATGGCACCCGCGCCCCCTGACGCACCCTTATCACAAGCGACGGGCGGGCAATGATCAGTTGCTGGAACAGATGCTGTCACGCAGCGAGGCTGAGCGAGGCCCCCTGAAGGGGCCCGTGGTGCCCTGCAATGACCTCAATGGCGAGCTGCCGGACTTTCGGGAGTGGATGATCCGCCTGCAAGAAGAGGCGGGGTATCCCGTCAGCGAGTACCCGGGGCTGTTACGTTGGCAGGATGGGATCACGCTCAGGCGCCCGCTGTGGCGCAAAGTTCGCAAGCTGTACCTCAACCCACGGGCTTTTTTCAGAGACATGTTCAAACCCACATCTCGCTGAATCTTATTATTTGAGCAACTTGTATGACTCTATGGACTCAATCCGGCGGCATTCTAGCCCGCAGCGCCCAGATCAGCACCTGCCTTGACCAGCCATTGGCACGCCTTGTCTCCCCTGATTCCCCCCAGGCTGGCGATGTGCTGGTTGGCTGGGGCCAGAAGGCCAATGCCCGCCAGATCAAGCAGCAGGCACAAGATCTGGGCCTGCCCTATTGGCAACTGGAAGATGGCTTTATCGGCTATATCGGCCATCCGGCCAAGGGCGGCAAGGCGGTGTCCCTTATCGCCGATCCTGTCGGTATCTATTACGATGCCCGCCAGCCCAGCCAGCTTGAACAGCTGATCGCCACCCCCTGTGACGCCGCCATGCTGACGCGAGCCGAGCGGCTTGTCCATGAGCTGGTGCGCCTTGGGGTCACCAAATACAACTGCTATGCCGGGCGACCCACTTCTCTCTCTTCTTGTTCGGCGACCAACCTGACGGCGAAGGATGTCGCCGGGCTGCCTGTGGCGCTGGCCCAGCGCCTGCTGCAAGATGGCAGGCCCTGCGTCTTGCTGGTGGATCAGGTGGCCGGGGATCTCTCCATTCCCGGCGCCCTGGCCAGCGAGGCGGATTTTATCGCCATGGTAGAGACGGCGCGCCGCAATCATCCCGATGCCCGCCTCTTGCTTCGCACCCACCCGGATACCCGCTTTGGCAAGAAGAGTGGCGTGCTGGCCAGATTGAAACTGAGGGATGTAGAGATCGTTGCCGACCATTGTCATCCCCATGCCCTGCTCAACCTGGTGGACGCCGTTTACACGGTGTCATCCCAGCTCGGCTTCGAGGCGCTGCTGCTCGGCAAATCGGTGTATTGCTTCGGCATGCCGTTTTATGCGGGTTGGGGTCTGACCCAGGACAGCAAACCGTGCGAACGCCGCAACGTTCAGGTGTCACTGGCCCAACTGGTGGCGGCGGCGCTGATCTGCTATCCCCGCTATCTGGATCCCGTGCTTGGCCAACGCTGCGAGGTGGAAGAGGTGATCGCCATCATCGCCCGTCAGCAGAAGGCCGCCCCCCGCTGGCGCAGGCTCTATCTGGTGGGGTTCTCCTTGTGGAAGCGCGCCTTTATGCAGGCCTTCTGCCGGCCCCTGGCCGAGGAACTCTGCTTTGTGCGCAAGCCGCCAAAACGGCTGACCGGTGACGAGCAGGTGCTGGTGTGGGGCAGTCGTTACCCCGAGCTCACCTCGGCCATTCGGGTGGAAGATGGCTTTATCCGCTCCAAGGGGCTTGGCTCCAACCTGTGTCGCCCCTCTTCCCTGTCGCTGGATCCGGTCGGGATCTATTTCGACAGCCGCAGCCCCAGC
The DNA here is from genome assembly GCF_019218845.1 of Aeromonas sp. sif0611. Lineage (NCBI taxonomy): Bacteria > Pseudomonadati > Pseudomonadota > Gammaproteobacteria > Aeromonadales > Aeromonadaceae > Aeromonas > Aeromonas sp. sif0611. The sequence continues at coordinate 713,050 of NZ_JAHUWU010000001.1, forward strand.
GGGCTCGAGCAGTTGCTCAATTACCAGGAGCTGACCCAGTCACAGCTCGACCGGGGTGAGCAACTGCTCACCCTGCTGCGCGAAAACAAGGTGAGCAAATACAATGTCGGCGCCCCGGCGCACTTCACGCCCCCCGCCGATGGCCGTCCCCTGGTGCTGGTGGTGGGTCAGGTGGATGGGGATGCCTCCATCCTGACCGGCAGCCCGACCATTCGCAGCAACGAGCAGTTGCTGTGGGCGGTGCGCGCCGCCAAGCCAGAGGCCCACATCCTCTACAAACCCCACCCGGATGTGGTGGCGGGCAATCGGGCCGGGGCCATTTCTGCGGCCTGCCTGGCGGAGTGCGTGGACAGCCAGGTGCTGGATATCGGCCTGACCAGCCTCTATCCCCACGTGGACGAGCTGCACACCATGACTTCCCTGAGCGGCTTCGAGGCGCTGGTGCAAGGGGTCAAGGTGACGACCTGGGGCCAGCCCTTCTACAGCGGCTGGGGGCTGACCACGGATGCCCATCCCCCGGCCCGGCGCCAGCGCTCACTCCCCCTGGCGGCACTGGTCTATCTGACTCTGGTGGCCTATCCGCTCTATATCGATTGGCAGAGCGGACTCTGGATAAGTCCGGAGCAGTTGATCCGCCAACTGGCCACACAAGGCCAATCATCCGGCCACAAGTCGAGCCGCTGGCAGCGCTGGCAAGTCAAGCTGAGTTATCTGGCACAGACCCTGCTGCAACGCCCCTCCCTTCCCCAGTTGATGAGATAAGTCGTACATGAAGATTTTGCTGCTGCAAGGACCGCTGGGCCCCTTCTTTCAGACCCTCAGCCAGGCGCTTTCCGACGCCGGCCACGAGGTCTACAAGATCCACTTCAACGGGGGGGATGAGTGCTGGCGCTGCGTGGGCCATAGCGAACGCTTCACCGGCAAGCCGGATACCTGGAACACCTTCTTTCGCCGCTTCATCAAGCGCCATGGCATCGACAGCCTCATCTGTTACGGTGATTGCCGTTACTACCATCAGCAGGCCATCCGTATCTGCAAGCTGAAAAAAATCCGTGTCTGGGCCATGGAGGAGGGCTATCTGCGTCCCGACTTCGTGACCCTGGAGCAAGGGGGCGTCAATGCCTTCAGCCCGCTCTATGCCAAGCGTGATTCGCTGGTCGAGATGACGTGGCCAGCGCCTTATGAGGCGCCGCTGAAGGTGGGCAAGACCTTCGCCCGCCGGGCCTGGTATGCCAGCCGCTACCACATCAACAAGAACCTGTTGCGCTGGCGCTACCCCCATTTCGTCAATCACAGGCCCTGGAGTCTCTATCAGGAGGCCAGGGGCTGGGTGGCTGGGGGGGTGGTGAAGTGGAAGCACAGATGGAGCGACCACTCCCTGCTCAAGGCCCTGCCCCGGCACAAGGGACATATCTTCTTCGTGCCGCTGCAGGTCACCGAAGACTTTCAGATCCGGGAGCATTCGGATTTGAGCGGGGTGGAAGAGATGGTCGCCCAGGTGATGAACTCCTTCGCCGAGCACGCCCGCCGCGAGGATGTGTTGCTGTTCAAGCACCACCCCATGGATCGGGGCTATGTCAGCTATCAGCCCCAGATCAACCGCCTGGTGACGCTGCTCGGGCTGGAAGGGCGGGTGTTCTATGGCTATGAGCTGCCACTGCCCACCCTCTATCCGCTGCTCAAGGGGGTCATCACCATCAACAGCACGGTGGGCCTCTCCGCCCTGCTGCACCAGGTGCCAACCTTCTGCATGGGGCGGGCCCTCTACGACCTGCCAGGGCTCACCACCCGGGGCACGCTGGCGAAGTTCTGGCACAAGCAGAGTCCGGTTTGCAGCGAGACCTTCGAGCGGATGCGCCAGTCATTACTGCATCTGACCCAGCTCAATGCCAGCTTCTACCGTCATCTGGACATGGGGGCCATGGCCGTGGTGGAGAAGATCCAGCAGCACAATGTGCAGGCCCTCTCTGCCCAGAAGAGTAAACGCGCGGCAACACCTTCCGGCGTTGTCGGGGCCTTCGCCATCCTGAGTGCATTTTGCCTCCTGACCGAGGAGATGCTCACTCCGGTGACCATGCTCTAGCTCATGCCGAGCAAGAAAAAGCCCGCGACTGCGGGCTTTTTTGTCTCTGGCTTTTGTATCAGGTCAGACGCTGCGGGGACGCAGGTGGGCGTGCCAGCGGGCCTCCCACTTCTTGAACAGCCATACGATGGCGAAGGTGAGCAGCATGTAGAGCAGACCGGCGGTCAGGAACGCCTCGAATGGGCTGTAGTAGCGGGAGTTGATGATCCGCGCAGCACCGGTCAGGTCGACGATGGTGATGATGCCCGCCACCGCCGAGCCCTGCAGCATGAAGATCACCTCGTTGCTGTAGGCGGGCAGCGCACGGCGAAACGAGTTGGGCAGTATGATGCGGGTGAGGGTCTGCCAGCGGCTCATGCCAAACGCATTGGCCGCCTCGATCTGTCCCTTTGGCATGTTCAGCACGGCGCCGCGCACTATCTCGGCGGTGTAGGCACCGGTGTTGAGGGTAAACGCCAGCAGGGCGCAGAACCAGGCCTCGGAGAAGAGCGCCCAGGCGGGGCCGTTTTTCAGCCACTCCCACTGGGCGGCGCCGTAGTAGATGATGAACAGCTGCACCAGCAGCGGAGTGCCGCGGAAGAAATAGATATAAGCCCAGATCGGCCCCTTGATCAGCCAGTTGCGGCTGTTACGCAAAATGCCCATGGGCACCGCCAGCATGAGGCCGAGCATGAGGGACACCGCCACCAGCCAGATGGTGGTGTAGAAACCCTCCCAGTAGGTGGGCCACTCCGTGAGAATGATCGAGAAATCCATGGCTTACCTCATCTTGATCGTGATGTAGATACGCTCGGCACTGACACCGCGACGATCACAGTAAACGAACGACTGCATTGAATACGACATGGCTTACCTCGTCTTGATGGCGTAGTGACGCTCGGCCCACTTGAGCGCCGAGGTGGAGACTGCGGTGAAGATCAGGAAGATCAGCGCCACCGCCATGTAGAAGGTGAAGGGCTGCTGGGTCGAGCCCGCCGCCAGCGACGCCTTGCGCACCATGTCATCGAGCCCGATGATGGAGACCAGCGCCGTGGTTTTCAGCAGTACCAGCCAGTTGTTGCCAAACCCCGGCAGGGCGTGACGCATCATCTGGGGGAAGAGGATCCGCACAAACACCTGGGTCGCCCGCATGCCAAAGGCGCGCGCCGCCTCGAGCTCCCCTTTGTCCACCGCCAGGATGGCGCCGCGGAAGGTCTCGGTCATGTAGGCACCGAAGATGAAGCCGATGGTGGCGACCCCAGCCGCAAACGGGCTGATGTCGATATAATCCGGTAGCAGGGAGACCCACTCCTGGCTCGGGTTGCTCTCCAGCAGGTAGTTGTTGTAGGCCTCGTTGACCCAGCTGCAGATCCCGTTGATCAGCACCTGGCCGCCGAAGAACAGCAGCATCATCAGCACCAGATCCGGGATGCCGCGAATGACGGTGGTGTAGGCGGTCGCGATGCCGCGCGCCCACTTGTAGGGGGAAAGCTTGGCCAGCGCTCCCAGCATGCCCAGCAGCAGCGCCAGCAGCAGAGAGGCCAATGCCACCTCCAGGGTGACCCAGGCCCCCTCCAGCAGGGAGGTTTCGTATCCTTTCAAATCAAACATATGCGGCTCCATTGCAACGCATTGAGCGGGATCGCCCGTCCCAATATCCTTTCAAACCAAACACATGCAGCTCCATTGCAACTAAGCGGGCCCATCGCTCCCTTGCGAGAGACAACGGGCCCGGTGACTACAGACGAGGGTCAACCTGTCGTGATGATTCGCCGCAATCCCTTCGGCGGCTACCCGGGGTAGCGCGCCTGGGGGTTACTCGCCGTACACGTCGAAATCAAAGTACTTGTCGTTGATTTCCTTGTACTTGCCGTTGGCGCGCAGGGCCAGGATGGCGGCATTGAATTTCTCTTTCAGATCCTTGTCTGCCTTGCGTACCGCGATGCCGGCACCCTCGCCAAACCACTTGGGATCGGTCAGTTTCGGGCCGACGAACTCGTAGGCATCGCCACCCTCTTTCTTCAGCAGGCCATCGCTGATGGCGGCGGAGTCGGCCATCACGTAGTCAACCCGGCCGGATTTCAGATCGAGATAGGCTTCGTCTGCGGTGCCGTAGCGCTTGATGGTGGCGTTGGGGAAGTTGTCGGTGATGTAGGTGTCCATGGAGGTGGCGCGCTGCACGGCGATGGTCTTGCCATCCATGAAGGCCTTGTCGAGCTGCACGTCAGTGCCTTTCTTGGCGGCGAAGCGGGCCGGAATGTGCTGGTACTTCTGGGTGAAGTCCACCTTCTTCTTGCGCTCTTCGGTGATGTCCATGGTGGCGATGATGGCGTCATACTTGCGCGACAGCAGCGCCGGAATGATGCCGTCCCAGTCCTGCTTGACCAGGGTGCACTTCACCTTCATCTCTTCGCACAGGGCGTTGGCGATGTCGATGTCAAAGCCTTTCACCTCGCCGCTCGGCTCGGTCCAGGAGAAGGGAGGATAGGCACCTTCCACCCCGATCCGCACCTCTTTCCACTCCTTGGCCATCAGGCTACCGGAACACAGGGCCGTCATCACGGCAGTCGCCAGCATCAGCTTGTTCATGTATCTCTCCTTGATAAACACGTCGATCATTGAAAACGCAGATTGTTGAAAATACAGCTCGACCATCAATAGATGGAAGAGATGAATTGCTTGAATCGCTCCGACTTGGGATGGGCGAAGATCTCCTTGGGATTGCCCTCCTCCTCCACCCGCCCCTGATGCAGGAACATGACCTTGTTGGAGACGTCACGGGCAAACGACATCTCGTGGGTGACCACCAGCATGGTGCGCCCCTCCTCGGCCAGCTCGCGCATCAGGCCGAGCACCTCCCCCACCAGTTCGGGATCGAGCGCCGAGGTGGGTTCATCGAACAGCATCACCTCGGGATCCACCGCCAGCGCCCGGGCAATGGCCGCCCGCTGCTGCTGGCCGCCGGAGAGATGACCGGGGTAGTAGTCGCGCCGCTCCCACAGACCCACCCGGTTGAGCAGCAGCTCCGCCTTGGCGATGGCCTCGGCACGGGGCACCTTGAGCACCTGGATGGGCACCTCGATGATGTTCTGCATGATGGTCATGTGCGACCAGAGGTTGAAGCTCTGGAACACCATGGCCAGGCGGCTGCGGATCCGCTCCACCTGACGCATATCCTCAGGCAGGCGCTCACCGGCCCGATTGCTTTTCATGCGGATCAGTTCGCCATGGAGGGAAACCGTGCCGGAAGAGGGGGTTTCCAGCAGATTGATACAGCGTAGAAAGGTCGACTTCCCCGAACCCGAGGAGCCGATCAGGGAAATCACATCCCCCTTGTGGGCCGTCATATCGATGCCCTTGAGCACTTCGTGGGTGCCAAAATACTTGTGCAGTTCACGAACTTCCAGTGCGGCAACGTCGCTCATCCATTACAACCTTGTCTGTCCCTAGACGCCGCTACGGCGTGATCCCACCATCGTCAATTTAACAAAACGTTAACCGATGGCAACCTTCAGCGAAAATATCATTCAGGTAGTCAAAAAACAATACAGAACCGAGGTATTTAGTGTTTTATCTGTATTTTTATTGGCCTCATCGGTATTTTTCAGCACTTTGTCTGCATAAAATCCATTTTCAGTCGGTTCTCGGATACCGCACTTTTATACCTGCAACGCCCTACTGGCAAGAATATTCCACTATCCACACCAGATGTCACCCAAAACGACTTTATTCATCCTTCTCTGGTGAAGCCATCGCACAATTATATGAGGATGGAATTGATTTTACTGGTGATGCTCCCCCGTTTCACACAGCCAGTCCATTCCGCCAGTCATCGAAAAAACATAACAATGTGATAAAAAAGCCCCGTCTGGGGCATTCAAATACACGGATATGTGACACAGATGCAACAAGTCGTGATAAGGTGCCGTTTTTACCAGTTTTGTGACCGAGGCCCCAATGTTGCTGAATGTGTTGCTGATCCTGTTACCACTGGCCATCGGCTATCTTGTTCCCCTCTCCAGTCAGCGGCTCATCAAGCTGGTCAATCAATCGCTGGGCAAGATGGTCTATCTCATCCTGTTCCTGATGGGGCTGGGGCTCGCCTATGTGGAGAACCTCGGCAGCAACCTGGCGGTGATCTTCAAGGTGGCCGGGGTGATGCTGGCCGCCATCACCGTCTGCAACCTGCTGGCGCTCTGGTGGCTGGACAGGCGTAGTCCGCCCACCCATGAGGCGAGCGACGGCAAGATGCCGAGCAAGCTGCACCTCTTGTGGGAGTCTCTCCAGCTCTGCTTCGTGGTGCTCGGCGGCGTGCTGCTGGGGCTGCTGGTGGACTTGCGCGCCCTGCCCATTGACAAGTGGAGCGAGTGGGCGCTGATGTTGCTGCTGCTGCTCATCGGCATCCAGATGCGCAACTCCGGCATGCGCCTGCGCCAGATCCTGCTCAACCCCTGGGGCATGAAGATAGCCGCCACCGTCATCCTCAGCAGCTGGCTCGGCAGCCTGCTGGCCTCACAGCTGTTGGGCATGCCCTTTGCCCACGGGCTGGCCATGAGCTCCAGCTTCGGCTGGTATTCGCTCTCCGGCATCCTGGTGGCCGACAAGCTGGGGCCAGTGCTCGGCTCCGCCGCCTTCATCAACGATCTGGGGCGCGAGCTCATCGCCATCCTCCTCATTCCGGTGCTGATGCGTCGCCACCCCTCCGCCGCCATCGGTTACGGCGGCGCCACCGCGCTCGACTTCACCCTGCCGGTGATCCAGAAATCCGGCGGCATCCAGGTGGTGCCGGTGGCCATCGTCTCGGGCTTTATCCTGAGCCTGCTCGGCCCCATCCTGATACTGGGCTTCCTCGCTATCTGAGCCTGGTACGACCCCAGGTGGAAAAAAGCCCGGCAGCAGTGCCGGGCTTTCTGTTTACTGACGGACGCACACTGTCTTCAAGCCCGCCACTGACCGCCGCTCATCACCCGCTGGATGGCCAGCGTATTCGGGTCGATAAGCAGCAGATCCGCATCCAGCCCCACTCCTATCGCCCCCTTGCCCGCCAGCCCCAGGGCCCGCGCCGGATTGGCCGTGACCGCCCCGAGGGCGACCTCGAGCGACACCCCGAGGGCGCAGGCGCGGACGCACTCCTGCCACAGGCTGGCAATCTGGCCGCAGCGCATCTCCACAAGGCGCCCCTCGCTATCAAAGCGCGGCAGGCTGGCGTTGGCATCCGAGCTGAAGCTGATGCGATCGGCGAGCACCCCGACGGCCAGCAATAGTCCTCTCTAAAGGGAGCCTTCAGCTCATATTCTGGTTCAATTGAGGTCACTTTTACTGATTCTGATTGCCCTTGCTGTAATTGAAGCTGACACGCCACCATCAGATAAGATGTGTACAGAGTACTCAGGAATAATGTCACTCGATGTACCTGCCATAGCAGCAGTGCCAGCGGAAGCCTCTCCGCCGATATCAAATACCCAGAGACCCTCTTTTAGTTTTTCCATGATGTTTTGTGACGACACTAAAACTAAAGCCTTATAGGAACGAGCCCCCCAACCAGCGCCCAGATCAAAACGCTGAACACGATAAAAAGTAGGTTTATTTTCTGCTTTCATGAAAAGCACCCCCTCGCCGCCACCTACTCCAACAGCAGGAATTTTTGTTACTTTCATGTCGACAACCATATAAGCTAACGATTCATCGAATGCTTTAGTGAGTCTTTCATCCCGCTCGAGCAACTGCGTAATAGTGTTGCGTGCCATGTCATTAATGCTCTGTTGCTTTATACTCTTTTGTTCATCATTTAAATGGCTGCAACCTGCAACCATTAACATAATAAAAATCAATGCACACCGATTTGTTTTCAACATACTCTCCCACGACAACGCAGAAATACGGACACCTTCATATAACGAAATCTATTGAAATTTATAAATATGAATAATCAGCATACGATGGTTAATATAACTGTTAGACACCTCTAACATTATAATTATTGTTCCGTCGAAGCTCCGCCCAATATAAATAAAGCTTGGTCATCATGGCTCTGCCTACCATCGATAGTCCAGCATCATGACCATGCTGGTTCGTTCAGGACCAACACTGAGCTCTGTCACTACGCCATAATGGCGGGCCAGATTCCAGTTCAGCCCAACCACACCTGCCCATTCATTTTCGTTTTCAGAAGAAATACTGTAAGCGACATTGTATCCAAACGGCTCATTCTGCTGCGTAAATCCCTTCACTTTCATATAAGAAAAACCAACAAAAGGGCTGACCAACCCCAGATTGTTGAGGTGAAATGAACGACCAATTCGCGGGCTAATCAGGAGAGCTACACTTTCGGTTCGCTTATCATCAGTTTCCGACCTGGTATAACTGATCGGCAGAACACCAAAATACTGACCGAAACCAGCGGTAAAATTCGTACTTACCCCATAATTCCAACCTGAGAAATCTGGCGAAAAATGAATCGGCTTGATACCCGGCTTAATATGATTAAACACCGAATCCGGGATGGTGACTTCCAGGTCAGAGCTTCCATCAAAACGTCCGGCATGTACGCCGACCTGCATAAACGGTAGAACCCACGAGCTGAGTTTCAGTTGCCATGTCTGGGTATTGCTTTCTGGATGACCAAAATCGATCTCATCCAGATTTAAACGATCAAAGTCGATATCCGGACGACTGGGGATTGCCAGCTTCAGGCCGGAAAAACCAATCCCCTGTTGCATATAAGTAGGCACAATGGAAAAGGAGAAGGGTAGAGGTAAATCAAATCCAAGCTCAATCGCCTTCTGCGCATAGAAAGGTAATGCATGTTCCCACTTGCGATTCAGCCTCTGCTGGTTTGACTGACTTGACCGAGTTATAGATGGGCGTACATCTGCAGGGATGGTGGCATTCCGCTCAGCTTTGCGCAAAGCTCTGATCTGTTTGCGACTCTCATTGAGGTCTACCTCATCTGAGGATGAAAACTCAGTAGCCGACGCTATCGATAAGGTTAGAAACAGAAATATAAAAAGCAAAACATGCATACTTCTCATCTTTATTAACATTGACTGGCCAGCTATACTAACAACAAATGAATCACCAAATCTTAATAATTGGCATTTTGGTTATATTTTTGACGATTAAATTTACCAGTGAACTTTTTCCACCGTTTTTATCCTTTTAGCGTGTAAAAATATCATCCTAATTAGCTACTATTAAAATCTCCGTAATTTAAAATAATTACAGCCATATATCACCTCCATGAATACGTAGGATGTTCCCTGCATATCACGTCATTTGGAGGGAATATGGCTCACCTTATCGAGACCATAGCCTACACCGGCCAAACACCCGGGCATGACTTCGGCAATCTGTTACCCCCGCGGCAATCTCTCAACATCTGGCTCCAGGCCGCCTGGCATGGACTGGACCGTTGAACAAAGCGAGGTCAAGTTCAACGTCAAGTTGCCCCGCTCGACACAATTTGATGCAGCGGCAGTGAAGGCCTCGCTGGGAGTGGGCTGTCCCATTGGGATGAGTTCAAAACCCAGATTCAGGCGCTGGCGGCACGCCCCTGCTCCCCGAGGAAGCATTGCGTTTCTTCAGTGACTTGCTGCACAACCACGGAATGAAGACAGTATTATCCTCACGCGCCCAGTACAGCGGCTGAACGAGTGTAGTGATCTAATCATCCCGAACACCGTTTTAGGTGCCACCGTTACCTAAGGTGTTCAATGGCAAAACAACGTCGCTCATTCACTGCCAAGTTCAAGCAGGAAGTGGCATCCAGATGGTGCCGGTGGCCATCGTCTCGGGCTTCATTCTGAGCCCGCTCGGCCCCATCCTGATACTGGCATTCCTCGCTATCTGAGCCTGGTGCGACCCCAGGTGGAAAAAAGCCCGGCAGCAGTGCCGGGCTTTCTGTTTACTGACGGGCGCATACTGGCTTCAAGCCCGCCACTGGCCGCCGCTCATCACCCGCTGGATGGCCAGCGTATTCGGGTCGATAAGCAGCAGATCCGCATCCTGCCCCACCGCTATCGCTCCCTTGCCTGCCAGCCCTAGGGCCCGCGCCGGATTGGCCGTGACCACCCCCAAGGCGACCTCGAGCGACACCCCGAGGGCGCAGGCGCGGACGCACTCCTGCCACAGGCTGGCAATCTGGCCGCAGCGCAACTCGATGAGGCGCCCCTCGCTATCAAAGCGCGGCAGGCTGGCGTTGGCATCCGAGCTGAAGCTGATGCGATCGGCAGGCACATCGGATTCCAGCAGCGCCACCAGCGCCTCTGCCGCCAGTTGCTCGCCATCGTCCAGCAGCTCGGGGAAGCTCGAGGTGGTGAGATCGACCCAGCCCCCCGCCCGGCCCCAGTCGATGGCCTCGGCAAACAGCCAGGGGTTGCGGTTGCAGTGGGTGGGATAGAGCTGACGCAGGGGAATGTCGGTGCCATCGCGCAGGGCCCGCAGCGGCGCCAGCGCCCCGCGGCCGTCCCCGACGTGGAAGAAGCTTACCCCGCTCTTGCCCGCGAGCAGCCCGGCCACCCGCGCCTCGCTCACCAGCCGTGCCAGCTCGTCATGAGTCGGCGCACTGGATCTGTGATCGCTGATGGCCAGCTCCCCCACCCCCAGCACCTCGGGGATCAGCATGATGTCCGACTCCACAGACCCGGTGAGGGTCTTGACCGGCAGGTGATAGGAGCCGGTATACATGTAAGCGCTCACCCCGGCGGCGCGAAACTCGCGCACCTTGCCAAGCACCTGGGCCGGGGTGCGGGTCAGGCTGTCGGTGCCAAGCGCCGCCACCAGCGTGGTGACCCCCGCACTCAGCGCCTCTCTTGCCGCCAGCTCTGGGGTGCGAAAGGCAAAGCCCCCCTCCCCACCGCCCCCGGTGATGTGGGCCAGGGGATCCACCAACCCGGGCACCAGATAGCGGCCACGGCCGTCGACACGCACCAGCGGCCAGTCAGGGGGAACCGTCAGCCCCTTTCCCAGCCAGGCGATGCGGCCATCGGCCACCAGCAGATCCTGCTGGCCGAGCGGGACCGGGCTATGAATTTCCGCACCCTCGATCAGGGTCAACATGGGGTATCTCCTTGCTTCATCACCTCTTGCTGCGAAAAAAGAGAGGGAGCAAGCTCCCTCCCCCCATCAGCCACCATAAATATCGTACTTGAAGTACTTCTGGTTGATCTCCTGATACTTGCCATTGGCACGCAGGGTTTTGATCGCCTCGTCCAACTTGGCCTTGAGATCCTGATCGCCCTTGCGTACCGCAATCCCCATGCCGTCACCAAACCACTGGCGATCGGTCAGGGCCGGCCCCACATACTCGAACTTGTCCCCGCCCGCCTTGCTGAGCAGCCCCTGATCGATGGCCGAAGCATCGGCCAGCAAGGCGAGCACCCGACCCGCCTTCAGATCGAGATAGGCTTCATCGGCATTGCCGTAGCGCACTATGGTGACATCGGAGCCAAAGTTGTCCGTCAGGTACTTGTCGTGGGTGGTGGCACGCTGCACACCTATGCGCTTGCCTGCCATCCCCGACGGGGTCAGCGCCAGCTCGGTGCCTTTGACCGCCACGAAGCGATTGGGGATATGGGCATATTTCTCGGTGAAATCCACCTTCTTGCGCCGCTCGTCGGTGATCGACATGGCGGCGATGATCGCATCGTATTTGCGCGACAACAGGGCCGGGATCATGCCGTCCCAATCCTGCGCCACCAGCTCGCACTTGACGGCCATCTGATGGCACAGGGCATTGGCGAGATCGATGTCAAAGCCCTTGATCTCCCCCGAGGCATCGGTCCAGGAGAAGGGAGGATAGGCGCCTTCCACACCGAAACGCACGGTTTTCCACTCCTTGGCCGTGACGGGAGTGGTGAGCAAGCAGGCAGCAAACAGGGCTGACAGGGTCAGTTTGGTATTCATCATGAGTACTCCATTACATAGAAAGCGCACAGGCGCGGTCAAGGCATCGCAAACATGGGCAAGCGATGGCCAACAAACGGCAAAACGCGGATGAGCGAGATCACGCCCCCGTGGGTATCAATGATCGGCAGACGTCAGTGATCGGCGGGCGTCAATGAACTGCTCCGGGGCCTCGACTTATTCGTCGAACCACTCGGAGAGGTAGAAAGGCTTGAAGTAGAAGGCCAGAAAAAAGCCTCTGGCTTTGCGCATCATGATGGTTTGTCGTGTCCTGTGACAAAGATGTCCGCCACCTTAGCACGCCCAAAATTTGCCCCGCAAGGGGGCGTTGCAGGTCCGTTGCAAAAACCCGGACCATGGTCAACAGAAGGTGGATCCGCTAGGCTCGGAGCACCTTGTCATCGATCTGCACACGACCCTGATCCCATGAATTACCTGGCGCACCTTCACCTGGCGGCCCACACCCGAAGCTCCCTCACTGGCAACCTGCTGGGAGACTTCGTCAAGGGGCCGCTGCCCACGGGTCTCGAGCCCCACTTCGATGAGGGGATCTGGCTGCACCGCAAGATAGATGCCTTCACCGATGCCCACCCCGAGCACAGGGCGGCGGTCGCCTGCTTCGAGGCCCCCTGGCGCCGCTTTGGCGGCATCCTGGTGGACATGCTCTACGACCACTGGCTGAGTCGCCACTGGCAGCAATTCAGCCCGCAACCCCTGCCCCGCTTCCTGCAACAGAGCTATGGTCAACTGCTGGCGGATCATCACCGTCTGCCGGAGGGCCTGCCGGTGCCCCTCAGGCGGATGGCCGAGCAGGACTGGATCGCCTCATACCGGCACCGGGAGGGGCTGGGTCAGGCCCTCAACGGCATCGGCCGCCGCCTGCGTCGCCCCCTGTTGCTGGGAGAGGCACTCCATACCCTGGATGAGGGCCGCTGGCACGAGTGTGAACGGGGGTTTCTGCGCTTCTATCCCGCGTTGATCTGCTTCAGTGAGCGGCAGCTCGCCCACTACCGCACCACCAGAGATCCTCAAGGACCCCCAGGTTAGATGCCCTGATCCTGTTTCAGACAAGGCTGGCGGGGCAAGGGAGGAAACGAAAGCTGGATCAGATTGGGTCTTTTGTGGCACCCAAAAAGGGAGGAGACTGGCGATGCCGCTCAGCCCGGGCTCAGGCTGAACGGGCGCGGCTGGGCTAGACTCAGCCCCCTCAAGACCCAAGGAGACCTCTTCATGTCATTGCGATTATTCTGTAGCGCCCTGTGCGGCGCCCTCCTGGCCGGTAGCGCCGTTCACGCCACCGAGCCGGTTCATGCAGCCATCTTGTTTGAAAACGTGCGTATCTTCGATGGCAAGGGGAGTGTCCTCAGCGCCCCCTCCTCCGTCCTGGTGGAAGGCAACCAGATCACCAGGATCAGCCAAGGCGGCATCAAGGTGAAAGGCGAGGTGCAGCGTATCGACGGCCAGGGCAAGACTCTAATGCCGGGCCTCATCGACGCCCATACCCACCTGATGTTCGCCACCCTGCCGCAGATTGCCGTGCTGACCAACGACGTCACCTTCACCACGGTGGCGGCAACCAGGGCGGCCAACGACATGCTGATGCGCGGCTTCACCAGTGCCCGTGATCTCGGCGGCCCCGTGTTCGGCCTCAAGAAGGGGATCGACATGGGGTTGATCAATGGACCGCGTATCTGGCCGGCCGGCGCCATGATCTCCCAGTCCGGTGGCCACGGCGACTTCCGCCTGCCCAACGAACTGCCGGCACTGGCGGGACAATACTCCTTCGGCGAGCGGGCCAACGCGGCCATGGTTGCCGACAGTCCGGATGCCGTGCGCCAGCGCACCCGCGAGCAACTCGCCCTCGGCGCCTCCCAGATCAAGGTGATGGCCGGTGGCGGTGTGGCCTCCAACTATGATCCCATCGATGTGACCCAGTACACGGTGCCGGAGATCCGCGCCGCGGTGGAGGCCGCCGACAACTGGGGCACCTATGTGACCGTGCACGCCTATACCCCGAAAGCGGTGCGCCAGGCCATCGAGGCAGGCGTCAAGTGCATCGACCACGGTCAGATGCTCGACGAGGACACTGCCAGACTGATGGCCGAGAAGGGGGTCTGGTGGAGCCTGCAACCCTTCACCGACGATCGCAAGTCCCCCTTCCCGGAGGGCTCGGCCAACCGTCTGAAACAGCTTGAGATGTACAAGGGCACCGACCACGCCTATGCCATGGCCAAGAAGTACGGCATCAAGACCGCGTTCGGTACCGACGCCCTGTTCAGCGCCCAGGCCGCCGCCAGTCAGGGCACCATGCTGGCCAAGATGGGCACCTGGTATACCCCGGCCGAGGTGCTGAGGATGGCCACCCATGACAACGCCGAGCTGCTGGCCCTCTCCGGCCCGCGCAGCCCCTACCCGGGCAGGCTGGGCGTGGTGGAGGCCGGGGCACTGGCCGATCTGCTGCTGATCGACGGTGACCCGCTCAAGGATCTCTCCCTGGTGGCCGATCCGGCCAAGCACTTCAAGGTGATCATGAAGGACGGCAAGATCTACAAGAACACGCACTGACCTCCCTGGATGACAAAAAGGCCCCGAAAGGGGCCTTTTTGATGGGAGCTACACGACTGCCAGCGGCAGCGCGGCTCAGCGATCTTCCTTCTTCTTGCGAATGCTCAGGCCCAGCTCACGACCGCGCAGGCGGGCGTAATAGATGGTGCCGACGAAGGCCAGAGTGGTGAACACCAGCTCCACCACCGCCAGCCACCGCTCCCCTTCATCCGTGGTGATCAGGGTGAGGGCGTGGAGGAAGTAGGGCATCAGCACGAAGTTGCCCCAGGCATGGGTGTAAGGGTTGCCCTGCACTATCCCCTTGAGGGGGAAGAGCAGCGGCACCGTCCAGATCACCGGCAGCAGCCAGGGATTGAGATCCGGATGGGGTGACAGCCACAGATGCCAGAGGATGACCCAGCCCAGCAGACCGAAGAAGCCGACCAGGGTCAGCAGACGGGCGAAGCGGGTGCTCACTTGAGGATCTCCAGCACCTGCTCGGGCGGACGGCCGATGCGGGCCTGACCATTCTTGATGACGATGGGGCGTTCGATAAGCTTCGGATGCTGGTGCATGGCGCGAATGAGGGCATCGCCGCTCATCTCGGCCAGCCCCAGCTCCTTGTAAAGATCTTCCTTGGTGCGCATCAGCTGGCGCGGATCGCGAAAGCCGAGCTGGCTCAACAGGGTGCGGATATCATCTTCGCTCGGCGCCTGTTCCAGATAGAGCACCACCTCCGGGGCTATTCCGTGCTGTTCCAGCAAGGCCAGGGTTTCACGGCTCTTGGAGCAGCGCGGGTTGTGATAGATTTGGGTCTCGCTCATGGTAACTCCCTGATATTGCAAGATGGGACAACAAATGGCGCTATTGTAGGGGAAACGGATGGGCAGGGTAAGCGGGAAGGATATGGAAATGAAACGAATCTGTTGGCTGATTGTGGCGACCCTGCTGGGGGCCTGCAGCCCGGCGCCCGACTTCACCGACGAGACGGGCAAGAGCATCAGCCTGAGCGCCCTGGCGGGCAAGCCGCTGCTGGTCAACTACTTCGCCCCCTGGTGCGCCCCCTGTCTACGGGAGATGCCCCTGCTCGCGGCGCTGCACCGGGAGGGGCGGATTGGAGTGATCGCCATCAACTATGATCCCGCCTCCCCCGGTGAGCTGGCCGAGCTGGCCCGGCGCCATCAGATAGCCGTCCCCCTGATGGTGCCCCTCGATGAAGCCAGCCTCCCCTTCCCCAGACCCGGCGCGCTGCCCACCAGCTACCTGCTCGATGGCGAGGGCCGGTTGCAGGAGACACTGGTGGGAGAGATAGATGAACACAGGCTCGCCGACCTCAGAGCCTGGGCTGCAGCACAGCCCTGATGGCCCCATGACGAAACGGGGTGCCCCATCGCTGGAGCACCCCGTTGCGTCACAGGAGCGGTGAGCCGGACTAGCCCTTCAGGCTGTCCAGATCCTTCTTCGCCCGCTCCAGCTGGGTGATGCGCGCCTCGATGCGGGCCAGGGTCAGCTTGTCGCTGGTGGTGCCGCGGGCCACGATCAGCTCGTCGATGGCCGCCTGGTAGTCGCCGCGCAGGGAGAGGGTCTCCGCCCGTGCCATGTGCAGATCCGTCATCCGTCCCGCCTTGCGATAGGCGTCCGACAGCAGGCTCCAGGCCAGGCTGTTCTCGTCGTGCTCCCGGGCATAGGGGTCCAGGATGGCGATGGACTTCTGGTAATTGCCCCCTTCCAGATAGGCGTTGCCGAGGTTGACCACTACCACCTCGTTGTCCGGCATCCGGGTGCGGAAGCGTTCCAGCCGGGCGATGGCTTGGGCGCTGCGCCCCTTGGCGAGATCGATGTCGGTCAGGGCATCCACCACGAACAGATCTTCCGGATGGCGGGCGGCCAGCCCCTGCATCAGGGTATCGGCCTCGTCGGTGCGCTTGAGCTGCAACAGGGCCAGCGCCTTGCCATAGGTGGCGGCGTCCTTGAGAGGGTAGTCCCCCTTCTGCAGGCGGCTGTCGAAATAGGTGAGCAGCGCCTGGGGGCTCTCGGTGCCATAACGCACCTGGATGCGCACCTTGGCCAGCCAGAAGTCGAGACTGGGGGGCAAGGCTCGGCGGCCATAGCTGCCCGCCCGGGCGCGGGCTTCGCTGATCCGGGTCTCGGGTAGGGGGTGAGTGAGCAGCATCTCGGGCGGCTTGCTGGCGTAGCGATACTCCGCCGCCAGCTTCTGGAAGAAGTTGGCCATGCCCATGGGATCGAAACCGGCGTCATACAGCGTCTTCATGCCGATGCGATCCGCCTCGTATTCGTTGTCACGGGTATAGTTGATGGCCGACTGCATGGAGAGCCCGAGGGTAGTTTGCAGCGCGGCGATACCGGCGGTGGGGTTGATCACCGCGAGCGCGATGGAGCCCACCAGGCCAGCCAGGGTCATGGCCGAGCTGCTCGCCTGCGCCTCCATGTAACGGGCGATGTGGCGCTGGGTCACGTGGGTGATTTCGTGCGCCAGCACCGAGGCCAGCTCGCTCTCACTGTCGGCGTAGAGGAAGAGGCCGGTGTGCACCTTGACCCGCCCGCCGAGGAAGGCGGCCGCGTTGATGCTGGGATCGTTGATGAGGAAGAAGGTAAAGGGGAAACGTACCCCGTCGGCATTGGTGAGCAATCGCTGACCCAGATCGTCGATGTATTCGTTCAGCACGGGATCATCGATGATGGGCAAGCCCGCCCGGGCGAACCGCATGAAGGCGTTGCCATAGCGCACTTCCTGCTCGATGGGCAGGGCCGCGACCCCGGCGGTGCCGATGTCGGGCAACTGGTTGTTCGCCTGGGCATGAAAGGTGGCACCCATCAGGGAGACCAGCAGGGGAAGTGATGCCATCAAGGGGGAAAAGCGGGCCACTGTGTTTCTATCTCCATCAGAAAGTGCTCGGGGGCAGAATACCCTTGCCCATCAAGGCCTACAAGCGTTGTTTCGCCCTCCCATCGCGGCCATAATGACGACCATCACGCACCATGGAGCCTCCCCCGATATGGAACCGCACTGGGAACAGCTCGACCTGACCCCCTGGCGCTGCCCGGAGCCGCTGATCCGGCTCAAGCTCTGGTTGCGCGGCGCCCGGGCCGGTCAATCCCTGCTGATCCTGCTCAAGGATCCCGGCTCCCGCCAAGACATTCCGGCCTGGTTGCTGCGGCAGGGCCATCAGGTGCAGCGCCTGCAGGAGTCGGAAGCCGCTCTCACCCTGCTGCTCGTCGTCCAAAACCGGCCATCATGATGGTGCCAATGCCCATGATATGGCCCAACACCGGATCGACCCTTTCCATCGCCATGACCCGATAAACCAAGGAAGCCTCGATGTTAGATGTATTGAAGCGCTGGTATCAGACCCGTTTTTCCGACCCCGATGCCGTCACCCTGTTCCTGCTGCTGGTGTTCTGCTTCGCGGTGCTCTGGCTGTTCGGCGATCTGCTGGCGCCGCTGCTGGTGGCCGTGGTGATGGCCTACCTGCTGGAGTGGCCGGTCAGCCGGCTGCAACGCACCGGGCTCTCCCGTACCTTCGCCACCAGCCTGGTGCTGCTGCTGTTCATCACGGTGACCACCCTGATGGTGCTGGGCCTCATTCCCACACTGGTGAGCCAGGGCGTCAACCTCGCCAAGGAGGCGCCGTCCATGCTGGCCCATGCCCAGGACGCTGTGCGCACCCTGCCACAGAAGTACCCGGAGATCATCGACGTCAGCCTGGTCGAGACCATCATCGACAACATCCGCCAGCGCATCCTGACCGGGGGCGAGCAGTTGGTGAGCGCTTCGCTCAGCTCCCTCATCAACGTGGTGGCCATCCTCATCTACGCCATCCTGGTGCCCCTGATGGTGTTCTTCATGCTCAAGGACAAGCAGGTGCTGATGGGCGGCCTGCGTCGCTTCCTGCCCCGCAACCGCACCCTGGTCAACCGGGTATGGGTGGAGATGAACGACCAGATCATCAACTACATCCGCGGCAAGGTGATCGAGATCCTCATCGTCGGGGTGGCGACCTATGTGCCCTTCGCCCTGATGGGGCTGCGCTACTCGGTGCTGCTGGCGGTGGCGGTCGGTTTCTCCGTGCTCATCCCCTACATTGGGGCCGTGGCGGTGACCGTGCCCGTCGCCATGGTGGCCCTGTTCCAGTGGGGACTGACCCCGGACTTCGCCTGGCTGATGGTAGCCTATCTGGTCATTCAGGCCCTCGACGGCAACCTGCTGGTACCCCTGCTCTTCTCCGAGGCGGTCAACCTGCACCCGGTGGCCATCATCATCGCCGTGCTGGTGTTCGGCGGGCTCTGGGGCTTCTGGGGCGTCTTCTTCGCCATTCCCCTGGCGACCCTGGTGAAAGCGGTGCTCAACGCCTGGCCCAAACGGGACGATCTTCCCCGCCCCGCCCCCTGATGACGGAAGAGGCCGCCGCCTCTTTTCTGTTATTGCCGCGATCTCGTCGACCACAGACTCCGTTCCCGCCTGAATCCAGGCGGGACACTGTGACGCTATCGACTTGAATTTCAAATAAAAACAGGCTTCACTGACAAGGTCATCGGCAGTATGCTCTGGCAGCCCCGACTCTGAAGGATCAGTCCATGCCCCCTGTTCGCCCCCTGCACCGCGCCGCCCTTGGCGCGCTCCTGACCCTGTTGTTCGTCACCCCGGCCCGGGCCGAGGTCGATCTCGGCTCCCTCGATATCTTCGTGCAGGACAGCCCCACCAGCCCGGTGCCCAAGGGGCTGGTGCTGGGCGGTGCCGTCATCGGTGGCGATGCCCGCTATCAGGGGCAGGACGACACGGCCCTGGCGGTGCCGGGTGCCGTCTACTTCGGCGATCAGTTCATGTTCCTCGGAGACAGGGCCCGCTACTACTTCCACAAGGATGACAACTTCGCCGCCTACGGTTACGGCCGGGTACGCTTTGGCAATCTCGACCCGGACGATGCCCCCGAACTCGCGGGCATGGAGCAGCGCAAGTGGCAGCTGGAAGGGGGCGTCGGCGCCAGCCTCATCACCCCCTACGCCCTGCTCAGCACCCGCCTCAGCACGGACGTGACCGGGCGCAGCAACGGCCAGGAACTGCTGTTGTGGGCCGACTTCCCCATACTGCGGGACAAGCTGCTCATCATGCCCGGCATGGGGATGATGATCCGCAGCGACAAGATGGCGAACTACTACTTTGGCGGCGTCTCGGGCAGCGAAGCCAGGGCACAGCGCCCCGAGTGGGACACGGGCACCACCCTCTCCCCCATGGTGGCCATCATCACCAGCTACCGTTTCAGCCCCCACTGGATCGGCATGTTTGCCGCCAACTACGAACGCTACGACGACGACATCGCCAACAGCCCCATCGTCCAGCACGATGGCGAACTCTACGCTGGCTTCGGCGTGGGCTATATCTGGTAACCCCATCCGGCAGGACTGAATAACAGAAAAGGAGCCCATGGCTCCTTTTCTTGTGCTATCGGGCAATGCATCACCCTTGCAACCCGGCCAGGAACTCGGCCAGCGTCCGGTTGACGAACTCGGGGTTCTCCAGGGTCGAGATGTGGCCCGCAGCCGGTATCTCCCTGAAGGGGCAGTTCAGCACCTCGGCCATCAGATAGCCCTCCAGCACCGGGCGCGCCTTGTCCTCGCAGCCTGTCATCACCAGGCTCGGCATCGCCATCTCTTCGAGCCACTCGATGCGATCCTCCCGGGTCACGAAGCTGCGCCCCACCGCCACCAGACTCGCCACCAGGTCCGCTGGCCACTGGGCGAGCCGCGCCTTGAAGCCGCTCATCAGGGCGGGATCCGGCTCATGGGCGAAGAAGAGCGGCGCCACCTGCTCGATGATGGGGGCCGGCAGGGTGCCCAGCTGCTCTATCATCGCCAGCATGCCGAGGTAGCGCTCACAGGGGATCTGGGGCTCCCAGCCAACGAAGGTATCCATCAGCACCAGTCCCTTGAGCCGCGCCGGGGCCATGCGCGCGAGCTCCACGCCCCACATGCCGCCAATCGACAACCCCACCAGCACGCACTGCTCGATGTGGAGGGCATCGAGCAGTGCCAGGTGATCTCGGGCCAGGGTTGCCAGGGTGCAACCACCGTCAGGGAGCACGTCGGAATCACCGTGGCCCCACAGCTCGGGGACGATGCAGCGATAGCTGCCCTTGAGCGCCTCGACTTGCGGCGCCCACATGGCACTGTCCCACAGATAGCTGTGGCCAAAGAGCAGCACAGGGCCCTGCCCCTCGTCCAGATAGGCCATGCGGCGACCCGCTATCTCCATAAAATGCTTCATGTTATCTCCTGTTGCCAGCGGCTGATGATGAGACGGCCGTGCAAAATCGCCATAAATGGCTTCGTTTTTTCTATTGCCAGCGGTTGATGAGGCGGCAGTATCAATCGCCATACATTGCCTCATGTTTTCTTCTGTCTTGCTGCCAGCGATGGGGCGGCAGTGTAACACGTCGGCCTTGGCAGTGGCGCCTCCCTGGGGCAAGCTGGGGCAACCCACAGAAAGGACTCGAACAGGAGAAGACCATGCAGAAGGAAAAGAGCAAGAAACGCCCGCGCCTGGACAAGAAAACCTATGAGCACAGCCTCGCCCGCCTGCACGAGGAACTGGTCAAGCTGCAGGAGTGGGTCAAGCAGGAGGGACTCAAGGTGGTGGTGCTGTTCGAGGGACGCGATGCCGCCGGCAAGGGGGGCGTCATCAAGGCGATCACCGAGCCGCTCAATCCTCGGGTCTGCCGGGTCACCGCCCTGCCCGCCCCCTCGGACAGGGAACGCACCCAGTGGTACTTCCAGCGCTATGCCGCCCACCTGCCGTCGGCGGGCGAGATGGTGCTGTTCGATCGATCCTGGTACAACCGGGCGGGAGTGGAGCGGGTGATGGGTTTTTGCACCGACGCCGAATACCGCGAGTTTCTGCGCGCCTGCCCCGAGTTCGAGCGGATGCTGACTCGTTCCGGCATCACCCTCATCAAGTACTGGTTCTCGGTCAGTGACGAGGAGCAGGAGAAGCGCTTCAAGGAGCGCATCAACACCCCCATCAAGCGCTGGAAGTTCAGCCCCATGGACCTGCAATCCCGCTCCCGCTGGGTGGAGTATTCACGCGCCAAGGATGACATGTTCACCTACACGGATACCGAGGACTGCCCCTGGTTCGTGGTCGATGCCGACGACAAGCGTCGCGCCCGCCTCAACTGCATCGCCCACCTGCTCGGCAAGGTGCCCTACGAGGCGATCCATTACGAGCCCATCACCCTGCCCCCCATCAAGACCGAGGGCTATGAGCGCCCGCCCCTGACCAGCCAGACCTTCGTGCCCGACATCACCGCCGACCTCGAAGCCTGAACCCTGCCGGCTCGGTTACCGAAACGACAGGCAATAAAAAGCCGGTCTTTCGACCGGCAAAAAGGCATTGAATACTAAAGAAAACCAACGCAAAAAAATCATCAAGTACGGATATATCTGGCGGTGCGCGGGAACGCCTGCTCCTTGGCATCGAACAGGTAGCAAGCCTCCGCCGGAATGCCGACGCTGTACTCCTGACCCGTGGCCACGTCCACGTCTGAGCTGGCCTTGACGGTGAAATCGTGACCATCCACGTCCATGTAGACGAAGGACTCGGCACCCAGGTGCTCGGCTACCTGCACCACGCCGCTCACCTTGCTGTCGGCATGGGCATGATCGAGCGGTACCAGGTGCTCGGGACGAATGCCCAGCTCCACCTTGTCACCGACTGCGCCGCTGCGAGCATCGACCCGGGCACGCACGGTGTCGCCGGAGGTCAGCTTGACCACGCACTCCTGTTCGCCGATCTCCAGCAGCTCGCCCGCCAGGAAGTTCATCTTGGGGGAGCCGATGAAGCCCGCCACAAACTTGTTGTCCGGGTTGTGGTAGAGCTCAAGCGGGGTGCCGAACTGCTCCAGGTTGGTGGTCGCCTCGCCCTTGAGCGGGCTCAGCACCACGATGCGGTTGGCCAGGGTCATGGCCTCCACCTGATCGTGGGTCACGTAGATGATGGTGGAGTTGAGCTCCTTGTGCAGCTTGGCGATCTCGATGCGCATCTTGACCCGCAGGGCAGCATCCAGGTTCGACAGGGGTTCATCGAACAGGAACACCTGCGGCTGCTGGACGATGGAGCGGCCGATGGCCACCCGTTGGCGCTGACCGCCGGAGAGCGCCTTGGGCTTTCTGTCCAGCAGAGGCTCGAGCCCCAGGATCTCGGCGGCACGCATTACCCGCTTGTGGATGTTCTCCTTGTCCATCTTCTTGAGCTTCAGACCGAAGGCCATGTTCTCGTAGATGTTCATGTGCGGGTAGAGGGCGTAGGACTGGAACACCATGCCCACGTTGCGCTCCACCGGCGGCACGTCGTTCATGTAACGACCGCCGATGGTCAGCTCACCGCTGGTGATGTCTTCCAGCCCTGCGATCATCCGCAGCAGAGTGGATTTGCCGCAACCGGACGGGCCGACGAAGACGATGAACTCCCCTTCCTTGATGGCGAGGTTGATGTTGCGCAGCGTGTCCTTGTGGACCGCCGGATCGTAGTTCTTGCGAACATTGTTGAGTACTACTTCAGCCATGACGAGCTCCGCTCTTGAATCTTTGCAAATCGTGACGGCCGGGGGAGCCTGCTCCCCCGGCCATTAACCTTAACCTTTCACACCGCCCGCGGTGAGGCCACCGACCAACCAGCGCTGCGCCATGAGGAACACCACTGTGATGGGCAGACCGGACAACACGGCGGCTGCGGCGAAGTCACCCCACAGATAGTTCTGCGGATAGAGGTATTGCTGGGCACCGACCGCCAGGGTCAGGTTGTTCACATCCTGCAGCAGGATGGAGGCCACGGGCACCTCGGTGATGGAACCGATGAAGGCCAGAATGAACACCACCGCCAGGATGGGCACCGACAAGGGCAGCAGGATCAACCGGAATGCCTGCCAGGGAGTCGCACCATCGATGGCCGCCGCTTCCTCGAGGGAGGAGTCGATGGTCTCGAAGTAGCCCTTGATGGTCCACACGTGCAACGCGATGCCGCCCATGTAAGCCAGGATCAGGCCGCCGTGGGTGTTCAGACCCAACCAGGGGATGTAGTCACCAATCTTGTTGAAGAGCGCATAGATGGCCACCAGTGCCAGCACCGCCGGGAACATCTGGAAGATCAGCATCCCCTGCAAGATGGTCTGCTTGCCACGGAACCGCAGGCGGGCAAACGCATAGGCACAGGTGGTGGAGAGCACCACTATCATCAGGGCGGTGATGCCCGCGATCTTGATGGAGTTCCACAACCAGGTCAGCACCGGGAACGGTGGCGGCGTGATGCTGCCATCGGCGTTGGTGATGGACATGCCGAGCGCCAGCTTCCAGTGATCCAGAGTCGGATTGGAGGGGATGATCTCCCCCACCGAGAAGTTGCCGTTACGGAACGAGATGGCGATAACCATGATCACCGGGAAGATGATCAGTGCGAGGAAGCCCCACATGACCAGGTGGGTTGCCCACACCCGGTATTTCACTGATTTGGGTTGTACGATAGCCATTGAAAAGCCTCCTTACAGCTTGTCCGCTTTGGACAATTTCAGGTTGAGCAGTGCAAGCGCGCCGACGATCAGGAAGATGGCGGTGGCGATGGCACTGGCCAGACCGTAGTCCTGACCACCCGAGCCCTGGAACGCGATCCGGTAGGTGTAGTTCACCAGCAGATCCGTGGTCCCGGCCGGGGTACTGGCCCCTATGATGTCCGGCGCGCCGTTCGTCAACAACTGGATAAGCACGAAGTTGTTGAAGTTGAAGGCAAAGGATGCAATCAACAGGGGCGTCAGCGGCTTCATCAGCAGCGGCACAGTGATCTTGAAGAAGTTCTGTACCGGACCCGCACCGTCCATGGCGGATGCCTCATAGAGATCTTCCGGGATGGCCTTGAGCAGCCCCATGCAGAGGATCATCATGTAGGGATAGCCGAGCCAGGTGTTGACGATGAGGATCATCACCTTGGCCAGGAAGGGGGTGGTGTACCAGTCCGGCTTGATGCCGAACGCCGCTTCCAGGAACAGGTTGATCTCGCCAAAGTTCTGGTTGAACAAGCCCTTGAACACCAGGATGGAGATGAACGCCGGTATCGCATAGGGCAGGATCAGCATGACACGGTAGAAACCGCGTCCCCTGAGTTGCTCCCACTGCACCAGACACGCCATCACCATGCCGATGGCCAGGGTGAAGGCCACGGAACAGGCGGAGAAGATCACGGTCCAGACGAAGATCTGCATGAAGGGACCCTGGATACCCGGGTCTGTCATGATGCGTACGAAGTTCTTCCAGCCCACGCTCACCACGAAGCCCGGGGCTATGCCCTTGCCAACGAAATGACCTTCCGCATCGATGTACTGATAGAAGCCGGTATCGCCGTTGGGCAGCATCAGCTCGCCACTCTGGTTGTCACGCAGCAGGTTGCCGTCCTTGATAACGACACCGGACTTGAGCACGGCTCCGTCCACCAGCTGGGTGTAGAGGGGCTTTTGCGCCGCGAACTTGCGCAGGCTGCTCAGGGTCAGGTGAATATTGCCTTCGGGCAGCACCAGATCCAGAGCACTCAGGTGAGTACGGTGATCGACGATGGCACGGATGGGTGCCGCCTGGTCGATCGCTTCCCCGTTCAGGGGTTGCAACTGAACAGCCTGTGGCTCGTCATGAACCCGGCCCTCACGGACGGCCAGTTCACGTGCCTTGTTGTTCAGCAAGGTAAGGGGTTGACTGATAAAGGATTGGTCGTCCTGTTGCAGCAGCAGCTGAAACTGATTGTTCTCACCACCCAGAAGGGTGAAATCGAATTCACCGCCGGTCACCTTATAGATTTTTTTCAGATGGAAATCCCGTGCCTGCTCGAGGGAGAGCAAGTTGGACCCCGAATAGTTGGTGAAGGCGATGCCGATCGTGTAGGCAAGAGGGAAGATGATAAAAACAACCATGCCTGCCACACCGGGGAAAATATAGCGGTGGGCATAGGTCTTCTTGTTCATGAAGACATAGAGACCGACGGAAACGACCACCAGATCGAGCAGGGCAAACACCCACTCACCGCTGGCATACATCATCACGGCCGCATAACCATTAAGCACTGCGATCAGTGCCGCCATGGTCCACTTCAGCCAGACGTACTTGTCTTTCTTCGGACCGGCATAGGATTCAATAGAAGGTACTACTTCCATGCCAATTAACCTTTATTGCGCCAAGAGAGATTTGAGAGAGTGGGAGGCCGTTGCGGCCTCCCCGGTAGTGCGTGCTTACTGGACGATGCGCTTGGCAGCGGTATCCAGGGCTTCGTCAACGCTCTGACGGCCAGAGGTGACGTTCTTGAGGGCAGTTTCGAAGGAAGACCAGAAACGGCTCATCTCAGGCACGGACGGCATCGGCTCGCCATTCTGGGCGTTCTGCATGGTGGCCTTGATGTTGGGGTCGGTTTCCAGAGTCTTCTGGAAGGACTTCAGCGCCACGGCACCCAGCGGCTTGTCGGCGTTCACCGGTGCCAGACCGGCATCGGTCAGCAGGTAGTTCTCGAGGAACTCGATGGCCAGATCCTTGTTCGGGCTGGCGGCGTTGATGGTGGCACCCAGTACGCCGACGAAGGCCTTGGCCGGATTACCCTTCAGGGTCGGCAGCGGCGCTACGCCGTACTTGATGCCGCTCTTGTCCAGGTTGCTCCAGGCCCAGGGGCCGTTGATCATCATGGCCACTTCGCCCTTATTGAACTTGGCATCCATGACACCGTAGTCGATGCCCTTCTCCAGGTGACCGGACTTGATCATCTCGGAGATGTAGCCGACGCCCGCCTTGGCACCCGCGTTGGCCACGCCGGTGTCTTTCACGTCATAACCGGTGGCGGTCTTCTTGAAGGCATAGCCACCGTTGGCAGCCACCAGGGGGTAGCTGAAGTAAGGGGTGTCATAAGCCCACATGATGGCGCGCTTGCCATTTTTCTTCATCTCTTCGTCGATCTTGGCGATCTCTTCGAAGGTCTTCGGCGGATTGGGCAACAGATCCTTGTTGTAAATCAGGCTGACGGCTTCCACCGCGACCGGGTAGCCATAGGTCTTGCCATCGACAGCCATGGCGTCCCAGGCGAACTGCTCGAACTTGGCCTTGGTGGCGGCGTTCGGCGTCACGGGCACCAGCAGACCGGCCTTGACCCACTCACCGTAACGGTCGTGAGCCCAGAAGAAGATGTCCGGGCCGTTGCCAGTGGCGGCGGCTTGCTGGAACTTCACTTCTACCTGATCCGGGTGAGCGACGGTCACCTTGATGCCGGTCTCGGCTTCGAACTTCTTGCCTACTTCGGCCAGGCCGTTGTAGCCCTTGTCACCGTTGATCCAGATGGTCAGCTGACCTTCGTCAATCGCAGCAGTGGCTGAACAAGCCACACCCAGGGTAGCCAGACCGATCAGGGATGACAGCAATTTCTTTTTCATGAGCCTTTCCTTGTATTAGTTCCGCGCTGTAAGAGCATTGTGTGCGAGATGAATATTATCCCAAGCCTGCAACGCCTCACATGACACGCCTCGCATTTTTGAAATGCAATTACGTATTTTCTTCCAGAAAGTTATGAAAACATTTTCTTATTTCAGCGACTTATCGGGATTTATCGCCATATTTTTGGCCTTGCACAGAAAACTAATTACCAAAAAGAAATAAATTTACACCAATGAAAGGGGTTTCACCTCAATGAAAACCCTTTCATCTCCATTATTTTGTTTAATGTGTTAACAAAAGTACCAAGCCGGATTCCAAGTTCATCTCCCCCTTAAATAAAAAGGCATCGGAGCGGACTCCGATGCCTTTTTGCCAGAAATGGCGAGTAGATCACATTATGACTGGCGCAGCAGCTGATCCTTGAGGTTGGGCGGCACACCACGGATGGTCAGCGTGTCGGTCTGGGGATCGTAAAACACCCGACTGTTCAACAGCTTCTGCTCGAAGCTCAAGGTCAGGCCGCCGCCGGAACCGACGAACTTGGTCAGGCCACGCAGGGTGGATCTGTCCGCCGGGAAGCGTTCCTCCAGCTCGTATTCCTGACCGATGAAGCTGTAAAAATCGAGGTCGCCACCTCCCGCTTCTTTTGCGGAGAGCTCCGCCGAGAGCTCCTTGATCTCGATCTCTTCACCGGCGCTCGCCTGTTCGGTGCAATATTTGAAGACCTGTTTCTTGTAATCATTGCGCTCGGCGGGTTCGAGCTGACGGCTGTCGCAGTAATCGTCCACCGCCTGCAGCAAGCCTTTATTTTGCACCTTGGCATCCATGCCCTCGCGGGCACCCAGCAAGTCCATGAAAAAGTCCCCCAGCTTGCGGCCGACCCGCCCCTTGCTGAAGGTGATATAACGGCGAGAGTCCGGCTGGGTTTTCCACTCGGTCAGATCGATGCGGGCCACCAGGTTGAGTTTGCCGATATCCAGATAATGAATGTGACGCAGGTCCAGCGCCTCGCTGACGGTGACGCTCTCCTTGCCCTCCAGCAGGGCAACCATCAGATAATCGACCCCGACATAGTTGTATTTGGCAATCAGCAACACGCCCTGCTCGTCCAAGGCGTGCTCCACCAACTGTTTGACCAGCATCTGGGTCAGGGTAATAGAGAAGGGGACGAATTCGGTCTGCTCGCCAAGCAGCTGTTCGAGGGCGATGCGAAAGGCCGGTGACGGCTGTCTGGGAGCCTCTTCACCTTCTGCCAGCTCGGCGACGTCGGCTTCCGGGTCGGCAAAGAAGCCGAAGCCCTTGCCACCCTTGCCGTTGTAGATGCGATGCAGTTCTGCCATCAGCCCTTGCACCGCCTCGTCGGCAGGCAGAGTCTGACTGCGGGTATCGGCGTGCGGCTGACCGTCATTGCCGGCGCGCAGGGAGTGAAGAATGATCTTGTCGATATCGAGACTCATGTCACAAAGCCATAGTGTTAGCCGAAAGGGTGAAGTATTATAAGGCGCTTTGAACCGAGATGAACCCAAGATTATGCCCATCGTATCAAAGTACAATAACGAGCAGTTTGACGCCCTGATGAACGACCTGATCACCGCCCTGGAGAAACACAAGGCGCCGGTGGATCTCAGTCTCATGGTGCTTGGCAACCTGACCACCAACATCATCAACGGTATGGCCCCGGCCCAGCGTCAGGCGATCACCGAGAAGTACATCCAGGCGCTCACCGCCTCGGTGGATCATCGCCACGATGCTCACTGAGTTTCTTCGCATTCTTTGATGTTTTTCAAGCAGATGGATCATTATGGTCGAAACCGGCAACCCCTATCGTGATAATGTCTCTCGCCTGATCACCTGGGGGCATTGGTTCTCCTTCTTCAACATCATCCTGGCCATGCTGATCGCGACCCGATACCTGGGTTCCATCAGCTGGCCATCGACCACGCTCGGGGTCACCTATCTCATCATCAGCTGGATAGGTCACTTCTCGTTCCTGAGCTTCGTCACCTATCTGCTGACCGTCTTCCCCTTGAGCTTCGTGCTGCCCAGGGAGAAGCCGCTGCGCTTCATCTCGGCCATCATCGCCACCCTGGCGCAGGTGCTGCTGCTCATCGACACCCAGGTGTTCCAGCTGTTCAAGTTCCACTTGAATGGCCAGGTGTGGCAACTGCTGCTGGATCAGGCCCAGACCGAAGAGGGCTCTATCTGGAGCATCATCTTCGTCGCCGTGCCCACCATCTTCCTGCTGCAACTGCTGCTGTCGGCCTATGTGTGGCGCAAGATCAACAAGCGCAAACGCCGCCAGTACGGCAATCAGGTGGGGCTGGCCTTGCTGGTCTGCTTCATGCTGACTCACCTCGTCAACAGCTGGGCCGATGCAACCCTGTATCAGCCCATCACCATGCAGCGCGCCAACTTCCCGCTCTCCTACCCCATGACAGCCAGAAGCTTCCTGGCCAAGCATGGCTGGCTCGATCTCGAGCAGTATGAGAAGAAGGCAGAGAACCAGGGTAGCGCCGAGCATCGCCTGCTCTACCCCCTGCGCCCCCTCAGCGTGAGTGCCCCGGCCGAGCACAAGAACCTGCTGGTGGTGGTGGTCGACTCCTTGCGGGCCGACATGCTCAACAACATCAACATGCCCAATCTGCAGCGCTATGCGGATCAACACCTCAACTTTGCCAACCACATGAGTGGCGGCAACGATGACGCCATGGGGATGTTCAGCCTCTTCTACGGGCTGCCGGGCCACTACTATGGCGATATCCGTGCCGACAAGCGTCCGCCGGTGCTGTTCGACGAGATGCTGCGCCAGGACTACCAGTTCGGCTTGTTCGGTGCGCTGGAAGATGCCCAGCAATATCAGCAGAGCCTGCTCGCCGGCCTGCGCAAGCAGGTGTTTGTCTCCCGCCAGACCGACGATACACGCCTCATTGGCGACTGGCAGCAGTGGCTTGGCACACGCACGGCGGACAGACCCTGGTTCTCTCTGGTCTATCTCTCTAGCCCGGGAGATTATCAGGTGCCCGCCAGCCTCAAGGGCCCCTTCCAGCCCGAGCTGACCCGGTTCAACCCGGCTACCGCCTACAAACCCGAGAACCTGCAAAAGCTGGAGAATCGCTACAAGAACTCGGTGTTCTACACCGAC
The DNA here is from genome assembly GCF_019218845.1 of Aeromonas sp. sif0611. Lineage (NCBI taxonomy): Bacteria > Pseudomonadati > Pseudomonadota > Gammaproteobacteria > Aeromonadales > Aeromonadaceae > Aeromonas > Aeromonas sp. sif0611. The sequence continues at coordinate 743,163 of NZ_JAHUWU010000001.1, forward strand.
CAACTGCTGGAGCAGATGCTCTCCCAACTGCAGCAGCAGGGGCTCGGCGAGCAGACCATAGTCGTCATCACCTCCAATCACGGCCAGGAGTTCAACGAAACCCAGAGCAACAGCTGGGGCTATGGCAGCAACTACTCCCCCTATCAGGTGCAGGTTCCCCTGGTCCTCGCTTGGCCGGGGATCGATAGCCAGCCACAGGAGCAGGCAAGCAGCCACCTGGATCTGGTGCCGACCCTGATGAAGAGCATGCTGGGGGTACGCAATCCCCCTCGCGACTACAGCACGGGGCGCAGCCTGTTCGACACCAGCCCGCGCAACTGGCTGCTGGCTGGCGATCAGAATGACTTTGCCATCTATCAGGACAACACCATCACCCAGTTCAACAAGCAGGGTGACTTCGAACTGCTGGATCGCGCCACCTATCGCCCCATCAAGCACGGCACCCCGGACATGGGAGCCATGATCCAGGTGATGAACGAGCTCAACCGCTTCTATCGCACCCCATAGGTGCTCACACGCCTCCAACCAGCCCGCCTTCTCGGCGGGCTTTTTATTGTCTCAAGATCCAGGCGGGACACTCCACTTCCCCTCCCCCGGTCAGTGCCCTTCGCAAGCATATGCCCTGCACCTACTGATTCATCTCTCAAAAAAATCAATTCGATCAAGATCATAAAACAAAGATGATAATGATTATCAATCGTTGATGGAAAGAGGTTCATCTGCAATAATCCGCGCCCTTCAGGTTTAAATGAAAATCATTATCAACAATGAAAACACTGCTTCACTACTGGCCCATGCTGCTGTCCGGTACAGCCCTGGCCGCCAGCGATCCCGTTGGGACAGATCCAGAACCCAGGGCCCACGAGACCATAGTGGTCAAGGGGCAGCGCATCGAGCAGAAGCTGTCCGATGTCTCAGGCTCCATCACCGTCATCACACAAGACGATCTGGATCGCCAGGTCGCCACCGAGCTCACCGACGTGTTCAAGAACGAACCCGGGGTCTCGGTGACCGGCTCGGCCGGTCGGCCGCAGAACATCATCATCCGCGGCATGGGCGGCAACCGGGTGCTCATCATCAAGGATGGGGTGCGGGTCAGCGACGGTTTCGGCGCCGACGACCTCAACGACAAGGTGGGCCGTTTCAGCTTCGATCTCGATGACGTCAAGCAGATAGAGGTCGCCAAGGGTGCCGGCTCCTCTCTCCATGGCTCCGACGCCATCGGCGGCACCATTGTCATCTCTACCAAGCAGCCGGAGGACTACCTGCAGGGGCAGGATACCTATCTCGGCAGCAAGGTGTTGCATGACGGTAGCAGCGACAAGCAGAAGCTGAGCGCCACCGGCGCCGCCCGGGTACTGGATAGCGAGCACCTGCTGCGGGTCTCCGGCTGGCAGGGGCACGAGACCGCCAACTATGACGAGAGCCGCATCCCGGCGGATCTGGACGGCCTCAGCGCCTCCACCAGCTCCCGCTTCCCGTTAAGCGATCACCACCTGCTGCGCCTGGAGCTCGACTACTTCGAGGACAATGCGAAGCGGGATCAGGGACCGCGCGAAGTGCCACAGCCCGACGGCAAGTGGCAGGTGCGCCAATACCACGAGCAGGGCAGCCAGCGCACCCAGGGGGGCAAGCTTGGCTGGGAGGCGAGCGATCTCGGCAGTCTGCTGGCGGATCAATTCACCTGGAGCCTCTATGGCAACCACTCCAAGAACAGCGCCACCAAGCGCAGCCTGCTGCAAAACGACCTGCTGAGCGGCTATCCCCGCTACCGCAGCGAGCGGGAGCTCTCCACCTTCACCGAAGAGAGGGTCGGCAGCGAGCTGGACGTACGCCGGGATCTCGTCACCGGCACCATCGCCCACAAGCTGAGCTACGGCGTCGAGCTGGAGCGTACCCGCCACGAGCGGCCGGTGGAGAAGTTGAGCCTGGAGGCGGGGGTGCCCCAGCCCAGCCAGTCCGAGCCCTTCAGCAGTGCCCGCACCGACCGGGCCGGCGTCTGGCTCGGCGACGTGGCGACCCTGGGCCGGTGGCAGTTCACCCCCACCCTGCGCATGGATCACCAGTGGCTGCGCCCGCAAGATGGCAACCAGGGCGAGAACCACAGCTGGCATCTCTCCCCGAGCCTGGCCACCAGCTACCGCGTCAACGAGCAGTGGCGCAGCTGGCTCAGCTATGCCAACGGCTTTCGGGCCCCCTCCTACGACAAGGTGTACGGCAACATTCCCCACTACTTCGCCCTGCCGCCATTCCAGATCATCGCCAACACGGATCTGAAGGAGGAGACCAGCCACAGCTTTGAGTGGGGGCTCAGCGGCGAGGGGGAAAACTGGAGCATCAAGCCGGCCCTCTTCTACAACCGCTACTACAACTTCATCGACTGGCGCGAGGTGGGGCTGCGCCTGAGTGACGGCGTCATCCTGCGCCAGTACCGCAACGTGGCCAAGGCCGAGACCTGGGGCGCGGAAATCGCCGCCAGCTACTGGCTGACCCAGGAGTGGGAGCTGGCCACCAAGCTCGGCTGGGTCGACGGGGAAGACAGCCAGGGCGAGGCGCTGCGCACTCTGACCCCGCTGGAGGGCAACACTCGCCTGAGCTACCAGACCCATGACTGGAGCCTGGGGGTGCAGGCGGACTACGCCGCGGCCATGGACAGAGTGCCCAGCTGCGGCAACAGCCTGACCAAGAGCCAGGATGCCTGCCTCACGAGCGCGGGCTGGTTCAGTCTCGCCATGACGGCGGACTGGCTGATCACCGATGCCCTCAAGGTCAACCTCAAGCTCGATAACCTGTTCGACACCCGTTACACCCGCTATCAGGACGTGGCCGGGCTGGAAGCCGGTACCGACGCCTCCCTCTTCACCCAGAGCGGGCGCACCTTGAGTGCCAGCCTGCGCTACACCTTCGTGGGGATCTGATGCACAGCCTGTTTGTACTGGCCAGCCTGCTGGCCACCCCAGCCCCTGCCGCCCCGCTTCCTGGGGCAACCCAGGAGGCAGTACCCCTTATCCCCGAGCGTCCACAACTGATGAAGGGGGAGATAGCCCGCCTCGATCCCTATGGCGGCTGGCGTGACGACAGCCGCCGCTCCCCCGAGCTGCTGGCGCTGCTGCGCGAGCAGAATCGCTGGACCGACGAGCAACTCGCCGCCCAACAACCCCTCGAAACAACGCTGCAAGGGGAGTGGCAGGCCAGGGAGCGGGGCGAGCCCCTGCCAGAGGAGTGGCTGACTCAGGCGGGCAGTCAGTGGCGCATGGAGGCGGACGGCAGCCTGTGGCAGCGCAGCGACGCCCGCTCTACCCCCCGCCAGCGGCTGGCCCCCCGTCAGCCCGCCGAGGGTTACTACGAGATCGCCGCCTGGGCCCTGCACCCGGATGGCCGCCTGCTTGCCCTGGCCGAAGACAGCCGTGGGGACAGGGACTACCGCATCACAGTGCTGGATCTGGAGAGTGGCGAGACGCTCACCACCCTGACCCACAGGGCCAGCGACCTGCTCTGGAGCCTGGATGGCAAGACCCTCTACACCATCGCCAACGAGCGCCATACCCTTCGTCCCTGGCAGCTGTGGGCCTGGCAGGCCGGCAAGGAGGCGCTGGTGCACCAGGAGGCCGATCCCGCCTGGCTGCTCAGCCTCTATCGCACCACGGACAACCGCCACCTGGTGCTGCAGAGCAACAACCACGACGGCTCGGAGCAATACCTGCTGGATGAGGGCGGCCCGAGCCTGCTCAGGGCCCGTGAACATGGGCTCGAATACTATCTGGATACCCTGGGGGAGAGGGTGCTTGTCAAGAGCAACCGGGACGGGGTCATGGGGCTTTATCAGGTGCCCAGCCTGACGAGCCTGGCGGCTGGTCCCTGGCAGCCCCTCTGGTCCGGCGAGGGCCGGGAGCTCGAGAAGTGGCGCCTGTTTGCCCGCCACACAGTGCTGCAATACCGCAAGGCAGGGGACGACTGGCTCGATGTGCTGGATGCAGAGGGCAAGCTGACCCACAGCCTGGCGCTCACCGAAGGAGCCGGCACGGCCTGGATCCAGGGGGCCCATGCTCCCGCCAGCCAGCAGATCCTGATCCGCCGCCAGGGCATGGCCGAGGCGCCGCACCAGCGCTGGCTGGATCTCGCCTCCGGTCAATGGCAAGCCGCTGACAAACCGGTCGCGAGCCCCCTCTATCAGAGCGAGCGGCGCTGGGTGGTGGGCAAGGACGGCGTCCGGGTGCCGGTTTCCCTGGTGTGGCGCAAAGAGATCCAGGCGCCCAAGGCGCTGCTGCTCTACGGCTATGGCGCCTACGGTACCCCCATGCGCCCCTACTATCAGCCCCAGGTGCTGAGCCTGCTGGATCGCGGCTTCGTCTACGCCATCGCCCATGTGCGCGGCGGGGGTCTGCTGGGGGAGGCGTGGTACAAGGAGGGTCGCGGCCAGCAGAAGCAACACAGCGTGGACGATTTCCTGGCGGTGGCAGACAGCCTGGCCCGGGATCCCGCCATCGATCCCGACCGGCTGTTCGCCATGGGGGGCAGCGCCGGCGGCCTGCTGGTGGCGGCGGCCCTCAATCAGGCACCGACCCGCTTCGCTGGGGCCGTGTTGCAGGTCCCCTTCGTCGACCTGCTCGGCACCATGCAGGATCCCGAGCTGCCCCTCACCCGCCAGGAGTACGGGGAGTGGGGCAATCCGGCCATCCCGGCCGACTATGCGGCCATGCGCCGCCTGAGCCCCTACGACAACCTGCACTCGGTCCCCTACCCGCCCCTCTATGTGACGGCCGGGCTGCACGACAGCCAGGTGCCCTACTGGGAGCCGCTCAAGTGGCTGGCCCGCCTGCGGGCCCACAGCACAGGGGCCGGTCCCTATCTGCTGCACACCGAACTCGACGGCGGCCATCTCGCCAGTGCGGGCACCGCGCAGCAGAAGGCTGCCCGTGAATATGCCTTCCTGCTCTCCCTGGCTGGAGTCCGTCACTGATGTCCGCATTCACCTTTTCTGTTTTGGAGTCACCCATGAAACCCTCCTCCCTGGCCCTCTGGCTGGCGGCAACCCTGCTCCCCCAGCCCCTGCTGGCGGCCGAACTGCAGTTTGTCGATGAGCCCCCCCTGACCACCACGCCCCAGGCCTGGCTGGAGCAGCGCCTCGGCGTGACGCTCACCCCCGACTACGACAGGGCCAGCCTGCTCGGCCATCACCATAGCTTCCGCATGCTGGTCAACGGCCTGCCGGTGGCCACCACCCAGGCCGCCGTCAGCATAGACGGCGCCGGCAGACCCTGGCGCCTCTATCACAATCTGCGCCCCTTGCAGAGCGCCGCGCCCGGCTGCGATGCCAGCACCAGCCTGGATCCCCTGCTGGACTTGCTGCGCGCCGACGGCAGCCGGATAGACCCGCAGGGGCCGGTCGAAGCCTGGTACTGGCGTGACGGCGACACCCTGGTGCCGGCCCTGCGCCAGCGGGTGAGCGAGCACAAGGAGGGCAATGCCAAGGCCACCCGGGTCCAGCTGTTTGCCAGTTGCGAGGGGGATCGCGAGCTCGGCCGCTGGGGCGATCAGGCAAGCACCCAGGCGCAGCGTACTCCGGATGCGGGGGATCAGCGCGTCCTGGCGCGGGTGTTCGATCCCGATCCCCGCACCCAGCTGCAAGACGCCAGCCTGGTCTGGCACGAGGCCCTGGTGCTGGCGGATGCCGCCTATCAGGACAAGGTCTCCCTGCCGGTCAGCCTGCAGGACTCGGACTATGTGCTGAGCGGCCCCCACGCCAGGGTGGTGGATGCCATCGAGCCCACTATGGCCCCCTACGGGACAGACAACCAGCAGGCCTTTCGCCTGACCCGGGACAACCCGGGCTTTGCCGACATCAACGCCTACTACCACCTGGATCTCGCCCAGCGCCACCTCAAGGCCCTCGGCTTCACCGACCTCATCCCCGGCGCCCTCGACGTCGACACGGACGCAGGCTATCAGGACAACTCCCTCTATGATCCGTTCGAGCGCCGGCTGGAGCTGGGCCGCAGCGGCGTCCCCGATGCCGAGGATCCCATGGTGATCTGGCACGAATTCGGCCACGGGGTGCAGCACCACATAGTGCCGGATCTCGGGGAAGAGGGGGACTGGGGCGCCATCGGCGAGGGCTTCGGCGACTTCCTGGCCGCCAGCCATCGCCAGCGCAGCGAGGCGGGCCGCCAGTTCGAGCCCGCCATGGTGTTCAACTGGGATGCCCGCTTCACCGACCGCACCCCGCGCCAGCTGGACGATGCTCGGGCCCGCTACCACCCGGACTACAACTACCCGGCCCACCGCACCATCAACGGCAGCAACGGGGATCAGCTGTGGGGCACCCCGCTGTTCCAGGCCCTGCTGGCGTCGGTAGCCGAACACGGGGAAGAGGCGCGGGACGAGTTCGATCGCCTCGTCATCGAGTCTCACTTCGGCTTAGGGCCCGCCATCCGCATGCCGCAGCTGGCCCGCATTACCGTGGACACGGCGGCACGCCTCTATCCGGCGCGCTCCTATGCCCGCCATCTGGAGCAGGCGTTTCGCCAGCACGGGCTGCTGCAGGCCCCCGTCAACATCGCCCTGGCCGAGGGCAGCGCCCTTGCGCTGGGGCAGCGTCAGTCGGTGCAACTGAACCTCAGCAACGCCGGCAGCAGCCCGGTGACCCTCAACGCCCTGACCCTGTCCCTGCCCGCCGGCTTGCAGGCCGATCCCCTGGCCTGGTCAGCGACCACCCTGGCGGCCGGAGCCAGCCTCACCACCACAGTGCGACTGCTGGCCGCCAGCCCGCTGACCTGTGGCGACGAGATGAGCCTGCCGGTGAGCCTCGCCATGAGCGGCACCAGCCCGACCGAGCGTCAGTGGCAGCAGTCCCTCACCCTGCCCATAGGCACCCCCGTCATCAGCCGGGCCAACGGCCAGCCGCTGACCCTCAAGGATGCCCAGAGCGAGGAGATACGCGGCATCAGCGAAACCAGCCTGGTGCTGGAGAAGAGTGACGCCCGGGTGAGCGATCGCCTGCAGCTGAATCTGGACTTGCAACACCAGGCCCTGGATGAGCTGGAGATCTGGCTCAACTCCCCCTCAGGCACCCGCATCCAGATCTGGGACAAGGGATACAGCCCGTTGCCACGGCTCAAGGGGGTCTTCCCCACCGAGCTGCTGCCCCTGCAGCCCTTCACCCCCCTGGTGGGAGAGCCGCTGGCCGGTCGCTGGACCCTGGAGGTGGTGGACAGCAAGCCGGGCCATCAGGGGCGCATCACCGGCTGGAGCATCAGCCAGCGCACAGGCGCCCAGTGTGGTGAGCCCGTCGCCCCGCCGGATGACGGCATCATCCACTTCGACACCGCGGACAGCAGCGGGGGCGGCACTGTCAACCTGCTCTGGCTGCTGCCGCTCACCCTCTGGCGCCGCCTCTGCCGTCGCGGCTGATCCATCCCCATAAAAGTAAAGAGGGGCCAAGGCCCCGCCAAGGACAAGAAATGAAGATGAGAATGACCCCGCTGGCCTGTCTGCTGGCCCCCCTGCTCAGCGCCTGTGGTGGAGGCGGATCCGATGAGGCGCCCCTGACCGCGCCGGACTACCGTCTGACGGTCAACCTGCCCGCAGCAGGCACCCTGTGCGTCAACCTGAACCAGAACGACAACTGCGAGCCAGGCGAGCCTGTGGTCAGTGGCGAGGCTGGCGCGCGCCAGTTGAGCGCCAGCGCCCCCGGCCTGCTCACCAGCCCCTTGCTGTTCATCCCCCGGGATCCGGGCGCCCTGACCCTGACCCACCCGGCGGCGCGCCTGGACGATCAGCACCTCACCCCCACCCCCTTGAGTACGCTGTTGCAGACCAGGGTCGCGGACGGGATCCCGCCAGCCCAGGCCCTGACCGAACTGCTGCTCGCCCTGGCGCCCCTGCAACCGGGTCAGGGACTTGCGGCCCTGGTGCAGCTGGAGGAGTTCAACAGGGCACTGGAGGCGCTCGCCCTGACGACACGGGATGACGCCGCCAGCCTGCCCGGTCTCGCCACCGGCGAGCGCCAACGCCAGATCTGGCAGGGGCTGGTTACCCTGTTGCCCGAGCTCGCCCGGCACTTTGCCGCAAGCCCCGAGCTCCTGAGCCAACAGGCCAGACTCGCCGCCGTGCTGATGCAGCAGCAACCCCGGGCGTTGGTGACCGCCAGCGGCGTCACCACCTACACGGACGGGGTGGATTACCTGCTGACCCAGGAGCCTGCGGATCACCCGGGCCAGGAGGCGAGCCTGGGCCAGGCGCCCCTGCGCTATCGCAAGCTGGACGGCAAGGGGCAGCCCCTGGCGGACAATGCCGACGAGTGGGAGTGCGTGGAGGATCTCAACACCGGCCTCGTCTGGGAGAAGAAGCTCGATGATGCCGACAGCCCGAGGGATCTGCACAAAGTCTTCGCCTGGGAGTTTGGCAACTATCACCCCAGTCAGGCGGAGCTGGATTATGCCTGCCCAGAGGGGGAGGCCATCTGCTCCACCGAGGAGTATCGTCAGTGGCTCAATGGACAACGACTCTGCGGCATAGGGCACTGGCGCCTGCCCACGGCCCTGGAGCTCGGCAGTCTGCAACACTACGGCTCCCTCGCCCGCCAGGATGGCCAGCTGGTCAGCCTGGATGTGCGCTACTTCCCCGACGTCGGTCCCTCGAGCGGCGACTTCAATGGCAGCTACTGGACCCAGACCCTGACCCCATCCCGACGCCTCGAGAGCGTCCCCATCGCCGTCATCAGCCCTCAGTTCCTGGGGGAGGATGCGGGCACCGATTACCCCTATGGCGTCCAGAACGAAAATGAAATCAATGCCATACAACTGCGCCTTGTGGCCGAGGTAACCCGATGAACAAGTATCTTCTGACTCTGCTGCTCACCCTGTGCAGCCCGCTGGCACTGGCCATCGCCATCTGCGACGACACCCTGCCGCGCACCAGCCCCAGCTCCCGCTTCCTGGATCGCGGCAACGGCACCGTCACCGACCGGGCCTCCGGCCTCACCTGGATGCGCTGCCAGCTCGGCCAAAGCTGGCAGAATGGAAGCTGCAGCGGCGAGCCGACCCGGCTCTACTGGCAACAGGCCCTGCTGACCGCAGAGCGGATCCGCACCGAGCCGAGCCATGCCCTCCACGGTTTCGGCGGGCATACCGATTGGCGCCTGCCCACCATCAAGGAGCTCACCAGCATACTGGAATCCGCCTGCTACAAGCCGGCATTGAACGAAACCCTCTTCCCCCGCGCCATGGCCGGGGACGGCAAGGAGGTGAACGACGGCTATGTCTACCTCTGGTCCTCGACCCCGGTGCCCGCCAGCAAGGGCGTCGCCTATCTGGACATCACCAGTGGCGCCGTCGGCATGCGGGCCCCCGGCTCCTGGGCAAAGCAGGTGCTGCTGGTAAGGTGAGCAGTCCGGGCGGGGACTCCCCTGCCCGGAATTCCCCCGAATGGCCCCTTTGGGGTGGAAGGCGTCAAAAAAGCATCAAATTACGTCACCCTGTGCCGGTTCAGGCTGGTTTTGCGCGCCGGAGCGCTGGCGTGAAACGGGCAGAGCGGTTAGTCTAGCGGCGTTGAACCAATCCCATGAGGTACAGATGAAAACCGTATTGCGTTTTAGCCTGCTGGGCGCCTTGTTACTGGGTGGCCATGCCTTCGCCGCCGAACCGAAAAAATTTGATATCAGCATGTTCCCTGCCGCCGAAGTGAACCAGGAACGTGTCGTGATCCGCCTGCCGGAAGTCGAAAACGAAGCCGACATGATGGTCGAACTGCAAGTGGGCAAGAAGATGCTGGTGGACTGCAACCTGCCCCGCTTCGCCGGCAACCTGGAACAGCACAGCGTCAAGGGCTGGGGCTACAACTACCTGACCCTGGGCCAGGTCTCGGGTCCTGTCAGCACCCTGATGGCCTGCCCGGATGGCCAGAAGAAAGAGAGCTTCGTCCAGATCTATGGTCAGGGCTTCTTCGTGAACTACAACTCCAAGCTGCCGTTCGTCATCTATGTGCCGCAGGAGTATGAAGTGCGCTACCGTCTGTGGCGTGCCGACAACCTGGCGCAGCCAGCCATGATTGAATGAGTGCCCGACGCTCAGGTTCAGCCAATCCATGAACAAATAAAGGCGCCGTATGGCGCCTTTATTTTATTGTTTTCACCCTGCAGGGACCGGGTCCAGCTGTACAAAACCTGACATAACTCCACTATTTTTCAGGCTTTTTGTGCTGTGGACCGCAAAATTCTCCCTCGGGATGAGACAAAGGCTGTTCGATAAAAGATATTTATTAACATAGTAAGAAAATTGATTTTGCACTCTGCGACGGCCTGATGATACTTGCCCGCAAAGGTCAAACTAACCAGAACAAGAGCACTATGAGCTTCGAATCAGACAAGCGTTTCAACGACTTCAAACATTTTCCCCGTGGCCTGCGTCGCAGTGGCGAATTCACCGTGGCCGAAGCGGACAGTCTGGAAAAGTACGGCACAGTGATGCTGGCGCTCTATCAGGGCAACCTGGCCCCCCGCGATGACGTAGAAAGCGCCTTCATCGAGCAGGTCAAGTCTGGCGCAGCCGGCAGCAACCCCCATGCCAAGGTATGGTTCAAGTACCTGAAGGTGATTGGTCCCAAGCGGGTGCACCGTCTGTGCACAGTCGCGGGTGGCGCCAATGAGGATGCAGGCGGCAGCTTTGAGGGCGGTGGCGGCGGTGGCAGCGACGAGTCCCTCGATTAATGGATACCGAGCTGCTTCGGACCTTCATCGAGGTCAGCAAGACCCGGCATTTTGGCCGGGCTGCCGAGAATCTCTACCTGACCCAGTCGGCGGTCAGCTTTCGGATCCGCCAGCTCGAGCAACAACTCGGGGTCAGCCTGTTTGCCCGCCATCGCAACAACATCCGTCTGACCGCCTCCGGTGAGCGTCTGCTGCCTTACGCAGACGCCATCTTGCATACCCTGGGCCGCGCCAGGCAGGACGTGGCCCTCTCCCCCGGTTTCAGTCAGCAGCTCGCCATAGGTGCACCCGCGGTGTTTTGGGAGCTCGACTTCAATGACTGGCTCAACCATGTCTATGCCCTGGCCCCCGGTCTCGCGGTGCGGCTCGAGACGGCGTCTCGCGAGCACCTGTGCCGCCAGTTGCTGGAGCGCTCCCTCGATCTCGCCCTGCTCTCCGAGCCGACCAAGATAGACGAGATAGCCCTGCATCCCATAGGCGAGCTGGTGTTCGAGCTGGTGAGCCGGGAGCCGGCCGCCAATGCGGACAGCCTGATGCAGATGCCCCATATTCACCTCGACTGGGGCACCAGTTTCGAGCCCCCTTCCAGCCGGTTGCAGAGCCTGCAGAAGACCCCGGTGCTGCACTCGAGTTCGGCCAGCATGGCGCTGCAGTTCGTGCTGGCCAATGGGGGTGCCGCCTATCTGCCACGGCGTATGGTGAGCCCTTTCCTGGAGCAGGGACAACTGTACCTGGTGGAAGGGGGACAGGCGCTGAGTCGCCCGCTCTATCTCGCCTATCTGGAGAAATCCGATCGCCGTGAACTCATCGATCAGCTGCTCACCCTGCCGCTCGGTTGGGATGGCGCCGATCTGCGGCTGCCATCCGCCGAGTAGCCGGGCCTCAGCCTGACCAGCATGAAAAAAGGGGCCAAGCGGCCCCTTTGTTATGGATGCGTGCCGTCAGCCATGGTGACGACGGTCGTTGGCCTGGGCCAGCAGGGTGCGGCTCTCGCGCAGGAACTCGTCGGCATGTTCGCCGAAGAAGCTGGAAACTTGCGAGAAGGCCTCGATGAAGCCGTCCCTGTCCCCCCGCTCCAGGAGCCCCAGCGCCTCGCCGAAGTTCTGGTAGTAGCGGCGGATCATCGCGAGGTTCTGCGGTGACGACAATATGATATCGGCATAGAGGTGGGGATCCTGGGCAAACAACCGTCCCACCATGGCGAGCTCCAGCCGGTAGATGGGGGAGCTCAAACTCAGCAGGCGATCCAGATTGGCCTGCTCCCGCGACAGGTGCCAGCCGTAGGCGAAGGTGGCGAAGTGGCGCAGCGCCTGAATGAGGGTCATGGCCTCGTCGTGAGCCTTGGCTTCTACCTGCTGCAGCCGTGCGCCCCAGATGGTCATCTGATCCAGCAGCCACTGGCTGGCGGCGGGGTCGCGGCCCTGACAGCAGACGATCACCTGCTTGGCGAGGCTCGCCACATCCGGCCCGAACATGGGGTGCAGCCCCAGCACCGGCCCCTGGTGCACCGCCAGCATGTGCTCGAGCGGTGCCGACTTCACGCTGGTGACGTCCACCAGCAGGCAATCCGCAGGCAGCTTGCCGAGCCGGTCGATGACCTGGCAGGTTATATCGATGGGCACAGCCACCATGACCAGACCCGCACGGCTAAGGATCTCGTCAGCGCGCGGCCAGTCCCCCTGCTCCAGGGTCTCGACCCGGTAGCCGGAGAGGCCGAACATCTGGCCGAACAGGCGGCCAAGCTGGCCCTGGCCGCCGATGATGACCACCTTGCCAAGGGCCGGCTTCATGCACTTGAAGTGGTGCTCCTTGTCGCTGGTGGATTCCAGAATATAGGATTCGCGCATCACCCGGCGCAGCACGTCCTCGATAAGATCCCCGGGCACCCCCAGCCGTTCGGCCTCGGCGCGGCGGCGGGCCAGCATGCTCGCCTCCCTATCCGGTGCATAGATGGGCAGACCGTGCCGGCTCTTTACCTCACCCACTTCCCCCACCAGGGCCAGACGGGCGGCCAGCAGATCAATAAGCTGCTTGTCCACCGCATCTATCTTGTCCCTGAGGGCATTCAACTCTTCAGCCATATCCAGTCCCTGCCGGCGCCGCTGGCGGCGGCGTCCTGTGATTCAATAGGCAACAAGGTATCACCGCGTGGGCAGTGATACCTCTATGGTTCAATCAGTTACGACAAGATATCACGACTTACTGCGCAGTTCTGCTCTTGAGCGGCGCCGCCAGCTGGCTGTGGCAGCGGGCCAGCAGATCCGCCGTGGTCTCCCAGTCGATGCAGGCATCTGTGATGGAGACGCCGTAGCGCATCTCGCACTTGGGCTGCTCGCTGGACTGGTTGCCCTCGAACAGGTTGGATTCGAGCATCACCCCTATGATGGAGCGGTTGCCCTCCTGGATCTGGTGGATGACGTTGTCCGCCACCTTGGGTTGCAGACGGTGATCCTTGCTGGAGTTGCCGTGGCTGCAATCCACCACCAGACCGGGCAGCAGACCCGCTTTTTCCAGCGCCTCTTCCGCCAGCGACACATTGACCGAATCGTAATTCGGGTGCTTGCCGCCGCGCAGGATCACGTGACCATCCGGGTTACCCTGGGTCTGCAACAAGGCGACCTGGCCCTGCTGGTTGATCCCCATGAAGGCGTGGGGGCTGGAGGCTGCCTGCAGCGCGTTGATGGCGGTGCCGAGGTTGCCGTCTGTGCCGTTCTTGAAGCCGACCGGCATGGAGAGGCCGGAGGCCATCTCCCTGTGGGTTTGGGATTCTGTGGTACGGGCGCCGATGGCCGACCAGGAGAAGAGCTCGGCCAGGTATTGCGGGCTGATGGGATCGAGCGCCTCGGTCGCCAGCGGCAACTCCAGCTCCGCCAGCCAGCAGAGCAGCTCGCGGGCGCGGTGCAGCCCCAGCTCCACGTCGAAGGTGCCGTCGAGGTTCGGATCGTTGATAAAGCCCTTCCAGCCGACCGTGGTGCGTGGCTTCTCAAAGTAGACCCGCATGACAATGTAGAGAGAGTCCTGGTAGGCATCATGCAGCGCTTTGAGTCTGGTTGCGTACTCTTTGGCGGCGTCCATGTCGTGGATGGAGCAGGGTCCACAGATCACCAGCAGGCGGTGATCCCGGCGGTGGATGATGTCGGCTATGGTATTGCGGGCCCCTTGCACGAATGCCAGCGCCTTGTCGGAGATGGGTAGCTTCTCCTTGAGCTGGGCAGGCGTGATCATCACTTGTTCGGACTGGATATGGATGTTGTTCAGGGGATCTCTTTGCATTTTCTCATTCTCTCTACTGTATTCAAGCCAATTGCGCCAAGGTGTATTCATTTGTTTACACAAGTCAGCGCTTTGTTACGCAACCGCCCTCACCTTACCAAGGAAAAACAAACAATCAAGTGAAACTAGCGGTTTACTGCATCAACAGATGGATTAATGACCACTCCCGTGACCAAAACAGCCAGAAAGTAGCGTGTGAAAGGCCCTCTGCACCATGAAAAACGTAAACAAATAATTACACCCTATGCCTCATCACGCCTTTGCCGGCCTGCCGCCATAAAAAAGCGGGGCACCTGGCCCCGCTTGCGTTCCCGTGTTGCTCTTCTTTTATTATTTGCCGTGGGCCTTGATGGCCGCCACCGCCTTGTCCGGGAAGTCGCTGAACACCCCGTCCACGTCCGCCTGGTAGAGGAAGATGTTGAGCAGGTCGGTGAAGTCTTTCGCATAGGGCGGGATCTGGCCTTCGTCTTGGCGGAAGGTATAAGGGTGCACCTTGAGACCAGCGGCGTGAGCCTCTTTCACCATGGCGGTGAACACCGGCTTGCCCGGCGTACCCGGCTCGGTGACTATCATCGGCTTCCAGGGGCCTATGCCGTCGGCGTAGCCAGCTATGGTCTTCATGGCACCCGGCTTGAACATCCAGCCATAGTCGTAGGGGGTCGCCTTGCCCTTGGCGTCGTAGACCATGGTCTCGTTCCAGTCGGTCTCGGCCATCAGCTGCACCAGCTTCAAGTCCATGCCGAGGGCCGGCATCAGCTCGGTGTCGATGCGTTTGAGCTCATCCACGTCGAAGCTCTGCAGATAGACCTTGTCGCTCTTGCCGGTGTAGCCGTACTCCTTGAGCACGGTCAGCACCGCCTTGGAGATGTCCTTGCCCTCGTGGCGGAACAGCCAGGGGGCCTTGATCTCCGGATAGATGCCGATCTCTTTGCCGGTGCTCTTGTTGAGCCCCTGGATCATCTCTATCTCTTCCTGGAAGGTGTGGATCTTGAAGTCGGACTTCCACAGCGGGAAGCGGGCCGGATAGACGGGCACCTGCTTGCCCTCCACCAGCTGGAACGGCTCCGTCATGCGCAGGGAGCGCACCTCGGCCAGGGTGAAATCCACCACATAGTAGCGGCCGTCCGGGCGGGCACGGCCGGGGAAGCGCGTCGCCACGTCCGTGATGCCGTCGAGGAAGTGATCGTGCATCACCACCAGCTGGTCATCCCTGGTCATCACCAGATCCTGCTCCAGATAGTCGGCCCCCATGCCATAGGCCAGCGCCTTGGACTCCAGGGTGTGCTCGGGCAGGTAGCCGGAGGCGCCGCGGTGGGCGATCACTATCTTGCCGTCATCTGCGGCCAGGGCGGGCAATGCGAGGGCAACCCCGAGGCCAAAGGCCACCAGGGAGAGGTGAGGTTGTTTCATAAGAACGGCTCTTTGTTATTGTTTATTGGATGTAGGTAGTTGTTATAGCAGAGGTTTATTGCAGTTTAACGGCGGGCGGCAAGGGCCGCCCGCTTCTTCATCAGCTTGCCTTGGGCAGGGCGTGATGGTGTTGCTCCAGCCAGGCGTGCAGTTGCTGCTGCTCGGCATCACAGAGGCGCAGCCCCAGCTTGCTGCGACGCCACAGGATATCCTCCAGGGAGTGGGCCCACTCGCGGCTGATCAGATAGCGCACTTCCGACTCGTACAGCCCGGCGCCAAAGTGCTGGCCACGCTCCTCGTGCAGCCAGAGACGGGCATGACTGCCATAGGCCTCGGCGATGCGGCGGGCGCTGCGCTCGTCCAGCCAGTCGAATTCGAGCAAGTAGGCGCGGGCCAGCTCGGTGGTGGAGCAGTCGAACTCGCCGCCGGGCAGACGGCTGGTGGCGGTCCAGTCCTCGCCCATCTGGCTGAACCAGGGCTTGAGCTTGTTGCAGGCGGCCTGGGCCAGCTTGCGATAGGTGGTGAGCTTGCCGCCAAACACCGACAAGAGCGGCGCCCCGTCGGATTCACCGGAGAGCTCAAGGGTGTAGTCGCGGGTCACCGCCTGGGGTGAGTCGGACTCGTCATCGCACAGCGGCCGCACCCCGGCATAGGTCCAGATGACCTCGGAGGGCGCAATCTGGCGGGTGAAGTGGGCGTTGACCACCTTGCACAGGTAATTTATCTCGGCCTCGCTGATCTTCGCCTCCCGCGGGCTGCCATGGTGCTCCACGTCCGTGGTGCCGATGAGGGAGTAGTCCTGCTGGTAGGGGATGACGAAGACGATGCGGTTGTCCTCGTTTTGCAGGATATATGCCTCTTCGCGCTCATGGATGCGCGGCACGATTATGTGGCTGCCCTTGATGAGGCGAATGCCGCGCGGGGATTTCTCGTGCAGGCTCTCGTCATAGAAGGTCTTGACCCAGGGACCGGCCGCATTGACCAGGCCACGGCAGGTGACGTTGAACTGCTCGCCCCCTTCCCGCTCCAGGGTCAGGGTCCAGTGCTTGGATCCGCGCACCGCCTTGACGCAGCGGGTACGGGTCTGCACATCGGCGCCCTTGTCCCGGGCCATCATGGCGTTGAGCACCACCAGACGGGCGTCGTCGACCCAGGCGTCCGAGTACTCGAACCCCTTGTTGATGCCACTCTTGAGACCATCTTGCGGCAGGAAGCGCAGGCCGCAACTGCCCTTGAGCTTGTCGCGCTTGGCCAGGTTGTCGTAGAGGAAGAGGCCGGCACGGATCATCCAGGCCGGGCGCAGGTGCGGGCGATGGGGCAGGCGGAAGCGCATGGGACGGGCGATGTGCGGCGCCATGCCGAGCAGCACCTCCCGCTCCGCCAGTGCCTCTTTCACCAGCCGGAATTCGTAATGTTCGAGATAGCGCAAGCCGCCGTGGATCAGCTTGCTGGAGTTGGACGAGGTGGCCGAGGCGAGATCCTGCGCCTCGAACAGCGCCACCTTCAGCCCCCGCCCCGCCGCATCCGCCGCAATGCCGACCCCGTTGATGCCGCCGCCGACGACGACCAGATCATAATGTTCGCTCATGTTCACCTACTTTCTTATTTTGTGTTCGCCATGCCGGCAATGTTTGATTTCGCTCATATTAGAACATGAAAAAATGATAAACGAACATTTTATGAGGGAAATGTGATCGCGATTGTTCTGACAATGCTAAAAATGCTGCCGGTCGGTGACAAAGTGCCGCCCCAAGCCCTCGCCATTGTCCCTACTGCCGGGACTAAGCTGCCGCAACGGATGCGGGCGCGGCTGGCCGAGGCCGAAGGAGCCCGGCCCTGAAGCAGAGATTGCCCATAGGCAAACCACCGAGGACGAGAAGAGAACCCTTGCTTTTACAGCGACCGGCCGAGACGGCGCCACAGGGACAGAAGGAGAGAGGCTGCAGGGGCAAGGCGCCCCGCCTGGGGACCCCGTTAGAGAGCAGCAAGAAAGCGGCCGCCTGACGGCGGCCTGATGCTAGTGCGGCGTGGGAATACTCAGCAGATGTGGCAGGCGATCTGATGCTGGGACATCAGTCGCATCAGCTTCTCCGGCGGCTCCTGATCCGTGAACAGGGCGTGGATCTGGTTGAGGTTGCCGAGGTTGACCATGGCATTGCGCCCGAACTTGGTGTGGTCGGCGGCCAGGAACACCTGGCGGGAGTGGGCGATGATGGCCTGGGCTATCTTCACCTCGTGATAGTCGAAATCGAGCAAGGAGCCGTCGTTGTCGATACCGGATATACCGATGACGCCATAATCCATGCGGAACTGGCCGATGAAGTCACGGGTCGCCTCCCCGACGATGCCCCCGTCCCGATTGCGGATCTCGCCACCGGCGATGATGACGGTGAAGTCATCCTTGGCGGTGAGGATGCTGGCCACGTTGAGGTTGTTGGTGACCACCCGCAGCTCACGGTGATCGAGCAGGGCGCGGGCGATGGCTTCCGTGGTGGTGCCGATGTCGATGAAGAGCGATGAACCGTCGGGAATATTGGCCGCTACTTCACGGGCGATGCGCTCCTTCTCCTTGAGTTGCATCACCTTGCGGGCGCTGTAGGCGGTATTGACGGTACTCGAATGCAGGGAGGCCCCGCCGTGATGGCGCCGGATCTTGTTCTGCTCGGCGAGATCGTTCAGATCCCGGCGAATGGTCTGGGGGCTGACGTCAAAATGGGTCACCAGATCGTCGGTCGAGACAAAGCCCTGCCTTGTCAGAACGTCCAGGATCTCCAGATGTCGTTGGGTTTGCTTCACGCTTGCACTCCGCTTGAGAGACGAAAAAAGGCCCCGGCATTGCGGGGCCTTTGGCAGTGTACCCTATCCCTTTTCGGACTGATAAGGGCAGGATCACGTTTTATGCCTTGTCGGCAGCGGCCTTGTGGGCGATCGAGATGTTCTCGTGCTTGAGGGTCAGGGCCAGCAGTACGATTGAGAGCACGCAGGAGATGGTCAGCACCAGGAAGCCGCCGTCCCAACCGAAATGGTCGACCGTGTAGCCCAGCATGGCGTTGGCCGCGACCGCGCCGCCCAGGTAACCGAACAGCCCGGTGAAGCCTGCCGCGGTACCGGCGGCCTTCTTGGGCGCCAGCTCCAGGGCATAGAGGCCTATCAGCATGACGGGGCCATAGATGAGGAAGCCGATGGCGACCAGGGCCATCATGTCGATGGTCGGGTTGCCCGCCGGGTTGAACCAGTAGACCAGCACGGCCACGGTCACCAGCACCATGAACAGGATACCGGCCGGGGCGCGGCGGCCCTGGAACATCTTGTCCGAAATCCAGCCGCACAGCAGGGTGCCCGGGATCCCCGCCCACTCATAAAGGAAGTAGGCCCAGGAGGAGTGATCCACGCTGAAGTCCTTGGCTTCCTTGAGGTAGGTCGGTGCCCAGTCCAGCACGCCGTAGCGAATGAGGTAGACGAAGGCGTTGGCAATCGCGATGTACCACAAGAGCTTGTTGTGCAACACATACTTAATGAAGATCTCCTTGGCGGAGAACTCCTGCTCGTGACTCTCGTTGTAATCCTTGGGGTAGTCGTTCTTGTACTCCTCGATGGGTGGCAGACCCACGGACTGCGGGGTGTCACGCATCACGAAGAAGGCGATCACCGCGATGGCAGCCGCAGCCGCAGCCGGCACATAGAAGGCGCTGCGCCAATCATTGAACCAGCCCATGCCGAGGATGAACAGCGGACCTATCATGCCGCCACCCACGTTGTGGGCCACGTTCCAGACCGAGACGATTTCGCCCCGCTCCTTCTGTGACCACCAGTGCACCATGGTGCGACCGCAGGGCGGCCAGCCCATGCCCTGGACCCAGCCGTTGAGGAACAACAGCACGAACATGATGGCGATGCTGGAGGTGGCCCAGTGCACCGTCCCCATCATGAACATGATACCGGCCGAGAGCAGCAGGCCGGCGGAGAGGAAGTAGCGCGCATTGGAGCGGTCCGACACGTTCCCCATCAGGAATTTGGAGAGACCGTAGGCGATGGAGACACCGGACAGGGCCAGCCCCAGATCACCGCGGGAGAAGCCCTGCTCGATGAGATAGGGCATCGCCAGACTGAAGTTCTTGCGCACCAGGTAGTAGCCGGCATAACCGAAGAAGATCCCGAAAAACACCTGCCAACGCATGCGTTTGTAGAAGGGGTCCACCTTGTCGGCCGGTAGTCGGTCGATGTGGGGTGCAGGCCTGAAGAGACTAAGCATGTTCTGCTTCCTTATTGTTGTTATGGGCGATTGAGGGTGCCCCGATCATGCCTGCGACCAGTTGAGTCCTTACTTCGCAAGCGAGCCTATTGTGCTCATATGTGAACATTTAATCTGTGATGAAGGCTAAATTATTGCAGTTTTATTACAAAGAATGTCACCCGATGAGTGATCGCGCATCGGCCTCCAGCCCTTGCAGGGCAAGGAACTTAGCTACCCACTAAGGAGTATTAATGCCGCTAACTGTTGCTTTTCGTCACATTTTCTTAGCAATGAATGGGATCTTGTCCACATTTCCGGTGGCGGGGGTCTGGTGAATTGGCACAGAAGGTTTATTTTCTCTCTCGTCCAAGAACGAGCGCAAACGAGCATAACGTTTGCGTCAGCTCAAACAACAAGAAGAAACGTTTTCGGACGCAAGAAATGGGAATGCAAGATAACGAAACGGAACATCAAACCTACTCTGGGTGGATATAAGGAATAACAACTATGAGCATACAAAGACCCAATACCCTGCTCGGCGAGTGCCTCGCCGAGTTTATCGGCACCGGCCTGCTGATCTTCTTCGGCGTTGGTTGTGTGGCCGCCCTGGTGCTGGCTGGCGCCAACTTCGGGCAATGGGAAATCTCCATTACCTGGGGCCTGGGGGTCGCCATCGCCATCTACGTGACCGGCGGCATCTCCGGTGCCCACCTGAACCCGGCCGTGACCCTGGCGCTGATGACCTTCTGCGGCTTCGACAAGCGCAAGGTGGTGCCCTTCATCATCGCCCAGATAGCGGGCGCCTTCGCCTCCGCCGCCCTGGTCTACTTCCTCTATGGCAACCTCTTCACCCAGTGGGAACTGACCCACAACGTGGTGCGCGGCAGCGTAGAGAGCCTCGGCACCGCCGGCATCTTCTCCACCTACCCCAATGCCCTGCTCAGCAACATGCAGGCATTCGCGGTCGAGCTGGTGATCACCGCCGTCCTGATGCTGGGCATCATGGCGCTGGGTGACAACAACAACGGCGCCCCCAAAGGTTTCGCCGCCGCCCTGCTGATCGGCATCCTGATCGCGGTGATCGGCGCCTCCCTCGGCCCCTTGACCGGTTTTGCCATGAACCCGGCCCGTGACTTTGGTCCCAAACTGTTCGCCTTCTTTGCAGGCTGGGGCGATGTGGCCCTGACCGGTGGTCGCGACAACCCCTACTTCTGGGTCCCCATCCTCGGCCCCATCGTCGGCGCCCAGCTGGGTACCGCTCTGTATGTGAAAGTGCTGGCTCCCTGCGTCCCGGGCAACCGTGTCGTGACCGAAGAAGCCGCCAAGCTGTCCAATAAAGAAGAGGCCGCCGCCTAAGAGCGGTCCCCCCAAACGTGGAGAACATCATGTCTGCTGAAAAGAAATTTGTCGTCGCGCTGGATCAAGGTACCACCTCCTCCCGTGCCATTGTGTTCGATCAGGATGCCAACATAGTCGCGACCTCCCAGCGCGAATTCACCCAGCACTACCCGAAAGCGGGCTGGGTCGAGCACGACCCCATGGAGATCTGGGCAACCCAGTCTTCCGTCTTCACCGAAGTGCTGGCCAAGAGCGGCCTGCACAGCGAGCAGATCGCCGCCATCGGCATCACCAACCAGCGTGAAACGACCGTGGTGTGGGAGAAAGCCACCGGCAAGCCCATCTACAACGCCATCGTCTGGCAGTGCCGCCGCACCGCCGCCATCTGTGAAGAGCTCAAGGCCCGCGGCCTGGAAGAGTACGTACGCGAGAACACCGGCCTGGTGCTGGACGCCTACTTCTCCGGCACCAAGGTGAAGTGGATCCTGGACAACGTGGAAGGGGCACGTGAGAAGGCGATGAACGGCGAGCTGCTGTTCGGCACCATCGACACCTGGCTGGTGTGGAAAATGACCAACGGCGAGGTGCACGTCACCGACCCGACCAACGCGTCGCGCACCATGCTCTACAACATCCGCGATCTGAAGTGGGACGAGCGGATGCTGGACGAGCTGGGCATCCCCGCCTCCATGCTGCCAGAGGTCAAACCCTCCTCCGAGGTCTATGGCTACACCACCCGTGGCGGCGGCTCCCGCATCCCCATCGCCGGTATCGCCGGTGACCAGCAGTCTGCCCTGTTCGGCCAGCTCTGCTTCGAGAAAGGCATGGCCAAGAACACCTATGGCACCGGCTGCTTCCTGCTGATGAACACCGGCACAGAGCCGGTCCGCTCCAGCAACGGCCTGCTGACCACGGTCGCCATCGGCCCGAAAGGGGAAGTGAATTACGCGCTGGAAGGTGCGGTATTCATGGGTGGCGCCACCATCCAGTGGCTGCGTGATGAGCTGAAAATCATCCACGATGCCCGCGACACCGACTATTTCGCCTCCAAGGTTGGCGACACCAACGGCGTCTACCTGGTACCGGCCTTCGTCGGTCTGGGCGCCCCCTACTGGGATCCGTATGCTCGCGGCACCATGGTCGGCCTGACCCGCGGCGCCAACCGCAACCACATCATCCGTGCCGCGCTGGAATCCATCGCCTACCAGAGCCGCGACGTGCTGGATGCCATGCAGCAGGACTCCGGCATCAAGCTGGCTGCCCTCAAGGTAGACGGCGGCGCCGTAGCCAACGACTTCCTGATGCAGTTCCAGGCCGACATGATGCACACCCCAGTGGTGCGTCCGACCCGCATCGAAACCACCGCCATGGGCGCCGCCTTCCTGGCAGGCCTGGCCGTCGGTTTCTGGAAGAGCTCCGAAGAGCTGGAAGACAAGTTCAGCGTCGATCGCGAGTTCATCCCCCAGATGGACAAGGAAGATCGTGCCAAACGCTACAACGGCTGGAAGAAGGCGGTGGAGCGTTCACGCCGCTGGGCTGAAGAGGAGTGATCGGGTAACCGGCACATCCTTGAGATGAAGAAAACAAAGAGGCCGACAGCAATGTCGGCCTCTTCTTATTGGCGCTCGCGAGCGCCCCCTTTGTCCCCCCCCCTTCGTCAAGAAAGGTATGCAATCTCCTCCCTCTGGTAGAAAGCGGTCGGCAGAGAGTGCAACCTCCTGCCCGCCTCCTACAACGCCTCGGCGCCGAGCTGCTCCTTGAGGAAGTCGAGCCAGACCCGCAGTCGGATATCCCGCTGGGCATCGGAGTAGAACACCGCATGGATGGGGCGCGAGGCGCCGCTGTTGCTGCGGGCCAGCACCTCCACCAGGGCACCGCTCGCCCTGTCCTCTCCCGTCATGAAGTCCGACAGGCAGACGATCCCCTGACCTCTGAGCGCCAGCTGACGCAGGGTTTCGCCGCTGCTGGCCCGCAAGGTCGGGGTGATGGCGAACCTGTCCCCCTGTTCACTGCTCAGCAGCGGCCAGTGGTTGAGGTGATCGGGGTGCAAAAAGCCGAGCAGCTCGTGGCCGCTCAGCAGATCCGCCGGCTGGCGCGGGGTGCCGCGCGCCTTCAGATAGTCGGGGGAGGCGAGCAACCGCAGCTTGGATCGTCCGAGCGACAGGGCCCGCAGGGAGGAGTCCGTCAGCTCGCCGATGCGAATGGCCATGTCCACCCGCCGCTCCATCAGGTTGATGAAGCCCTCGGAGCTGTGCAGTTGCAGCTCGATCCCCGGATAGCGGCGGCGAAACTCGCCGATGATGGGCACCAGCCGGTGCAGGATGAAAGGGGTGGCGGCGTCGACTCTCAACACCCCTTCGGGTTGTTCCCGGCGCATCAGCAGATGACTCTCCGCCTCGCTCATCTCGGTCAGCACCTTCACCGCCCGCTGATAGAACCAGCTCCCCTCCTCGGTCAGGCTGACCCGACGTGTGGTGCGGTTGAGCAGCACGGTGGCGAGCTTCTCTTCGAGGCGCTTGATGCCGCGGCTCACCACAGAGTTGTCCATCCCGAGGTTCTCCGCCGCCTGGCGAAAGCTGCCCGCCTCCACCACGGCCACGAACAGGGTCAGTTCATCGGAATGGGTCTTCATTGTTGTCATCCTGGCAAGAGTCATGGGGCTTTATAGTCATTATGGCGATGAGTTGGCAAGCGCCATGGCCCGCTCGGGGTCACCTGCGCGCATTAGCCCGCCAGAGGCGTCCGACGCGGGATGGCTATACTGAGTCGGTTCGCGCATCCCATCGGGACAAGCGCTGCGGGCAATGAAGATGGCCTTTGGCAGACAAGTGGTTCGGTACCTGCCTAAGGATCAAGCCAGAGAACAAGGAGTCGGGTGATGAAATACAAGGGAAGCTGCCACTGCGGCAGGGTGGCATTCGAAGTCGAAGGGGAGCTGAGCCAGGTCATGGCCTGCAACTGTTCCATCTGTCAGCGCAAGGGGTCCCTGCTGTGGATCATGCCCCATGACAAGATGAGGTTGCTGACCCCGGACGAGGCGGCCAGCACTTACACCTTCAACAAGCATGTGGTCAAACACAGATTCTGCCCAGTGTGCGGCATGCACCCCTATGGCGAAGGCGTGGATCCCAAGGGCAACCATATCGTCGCCATCAATGTCCGCTGCCTGGAGGGGATAGAGCCCGAGTCGCTGCCGGTGCAGCACTACGATGGTCGGGCGCTGTGACCATAGAAGCCGTCTGACGCTGTCAATCAGGCCGGAGGTGCCTCTCTTCCCTCTGGCCGTCCCTCTCTATCCCCACCGCCCGCTCTCCCCTTCTCCTGCACGGCTCGATGTGATCCGGCGCTAACACCCCAGCCGGAAAAAAAGGCTACAATCGGCGCCCACATAGGGATATTCTGGGCAGGCATCTCATCGTGAGCCCTGCTCTGCTACCACACAAAGGAAGCACAATGTTATTTGAACACCGTCTATTCGCCGCCCATAAAGAGCTGGCAAGCAAGGGTGTGAAGGAGCCCAATTACGACCCGCCGCTATACCGTCTGCTGCGCCGAACTGGCTGGCAGCTGAGGCCGCCCCACTATGAGCGTTTCATGATCAATCTGCTCGCACTGGGGCTACCGACTGGCATCATCTGGGGACTGCTGATGTGGTTTTTGGGCCGGGAACATGAGGTGAGTCTGGAATATGCCCTGCGTCAGGCCACTTTCTTCACCCTCTGTTTCGGTCTGCTGATGGCCATTTTCTTCCAGATCCGTCGGCTACAGCTAAAGCTGACCCCCTGGGGGGCTCTGCCCTGCTCCACGCCACGGACACAGAAACGCTGGCAGCCCAGATAATCACGCGGCCGCCATCACACATCGTTTGAAACAAAAGGAAGCTACCATGACCAAGGCCCATGAGAAACTGAACTATGTGGAGTTTGCGGCAAGGGATCTCGCCGCGACCAAGGCCTTCTTCACCGCCGCCTTTGGCTGGCAATTTGCCGACTACGGCCCCGATTATTGCGCCTTCGAAGGGGAAGGGCTGGATGGCGGCTTCTACCGCGCAGATATGTGCAGTCACAGCCATCAGGGTGGCGCCCTGCTGGTGTTCTACAGCGCCGACATAGAGGCCACCCAGGCCAAGGTGCAGCATCATGGTGGCATCATCAACCGCCCGCTGTTCGACTTCCCCGGCGGCCGCCGCTTCCACTTTGTCGAACCCAGCGGCAACGAATTCGCGGTCTGGTCAGAGCCGGCCAATGCCTGATGGCAAGGGGGCGCTCCGGCGTTCCCTGCTCCTTTACCTCCCTGACTTCCTCACCTCCACCTCGCCCCTGCCCATTCATTGCTGCTTTCCTCTCAATAGTGTTTTGCGACTGCTGCCCTGTTTTCCATGATAGGCGGCGGGCATACTGATTCTCGTCTTAACGAGGAGGTTCAGATGTCATCCCCCGTGATTGTGATTGCCCAGCTTGAGGCCAAGCCTGAATTCACCGCCGAGTGTCGCGCCGCCTTGGGCCCCTTGATAGCGGCTACCCTGCAAGAGCCCGGGTGCTTCTGCTACCAGTTGCACCAGAGCCTGGATAGCCCCCAAGGCTGGATGATCCACGAGGAGTGGGAAAGTGAGGCCGCCCTCAGTGCCCACCAGCAGCAGCCCCATTTTCTCACCTTCATGACCAACACCCAGGGCTGGTTTGCCAGCACCAATGTACGCCGCTATCAACTAGCCTGAATCCAGCTGCGGCCTGCCCCTGCCCACCCTGGATGCGGGATGGGCCGATACAATATTGAGCGTAGAAACAATAAGTTGAGGAATATGATGATGAAGATGCCCAACCTGGGTCTTGGTACCTTTCGCCTGAAGGATCAGCCCCTGCGCGACTCCCTGCTGCAGGGTCTGGATCTCGGCTATCGCCATATCGATACTGCCCAGATCTATGACAACGAGGCCGAAGTGGGCCGCTTGATGAACGAAAGCGGCGTCCCCCGCCAGGATATCTACCTGACCACCAAGGTGTGGATCAGCGAGTTTGGCCCGGGCAAGGTGATCCCGAGCCTTGAAGTGAGCCTGGAAAAGCTGGGCACCGACTATCTGGATCTGGCGCTTATTCACTGGCCCTCCCCCAAGGATGAGGTGCCAATGGCGGTCTATCTGGAGCAGCTGGCCGAGGCCAAGGCCCGGGGCCTGACCCGGGAGATAGGGGTCTCCAACTTCACCGTGGCTCAGCTCCAGCAGGCCATCGAGATCCTGGGGCCGGGCGCCATCGCCCACCAGCAGGTGGAGATCCACCCCCTGCTGCAAAACCGCAAGGTGGTGGCGTTCTGCCAGGAGCACGGCATCGCCATCACCGCCTATATGCCGCTGGCCTATGGCAAGGTGCTCGCCGAGCCGCTCCTGATGGAGCTCGGCAAGCGCCACGGCGTCTCGGCGGCCCAGGTGTCGCTCGCCTGGCTGCTGGCCCAGGGCATGACGGTGATCCCGAGCTCCACCAAACGGGAGAATCTCGCCGCCAACCTGGCTGCGCTGAAGGTGCAACTCAGTCGCGATGAGATGGCCGCCATCGCTACTCTGGAGCGGGGCGAGCGCTGCGCCAACCCGGACTTTGCACCTGCCTGGGATTAATCCATCAGAACATTTAACTGCATCATGATCGCGTGGAAGCGGGAGGCACTATGCCTCCCGCTTTTTTGGTTTGGTGCGTTACCATTGCTGTTCTTCGCCAGATAACATCCTCTCTGTCAACACTAAACTCAGATGTCCGCATGCTAGCAAAGTTGAAAAGGCCACTACCAAAATAAATGGAGTATTTAGAATATTATTCTAGCGCAAGCTAATTTTCGCCTATTTTCTTGTTTTATTTTTCACACTCAAATTCGTCTAATAACTGGAAGAACAGCCTCCATTACTTTAATCATCCCATCTTTTGTAGGCTTAAAATGATGCCAAGTTTCCGACTTTGAAAGTGCATCATCGTATATATCTTGTGTAATAACTAACACACTTGTATCCATCCATGCAAAAATGCTCTCATCAATAAATTCTTTTGATATTAATTTGTAATGATTGTTTTTCTTAACTCCAATATATAACTTATATTTTCTTTCGATGTTTTCAGCCAAACTGTCAAATGATATTATTGAGAAATCACTTCTTTGCTGACCTCTTATGAGTGCAGTTTTTTGCACATTACTTTCGTATTCCTCCCTACGGCCATGCACCAGAACATATTTAAAATTAAACGGATTCCGTCCCATGTGAGCTGGCTCAATAAAGCCTTGCAGCGTATTATTTTTAAAATGATTTCTGTTGGATTCATCTTCAAACCATGCCCTCCAAGTGTTGATTTGTTGCAAAGCAACATTGAAGTCCGTATGAAATATAGTAGAGTTTGCTTTAAAATATTTTGAAGATGGTTTTTCGATTTCAACCAACACTACATTCCAGTTATCAGAGCTTTTTGATAGATATACAAAGTCTGGTTTATAATCACTCGATAAAGGTAACTTCCTAAACACCGTACTGAAATGAATACCATGATTTTGCTCAAACTCCCTTGGAATGAACATTGTGTTCTCTTCAAGATAAGTCTGATATACCTGTTCACTCTCATTTTTGTTTAGCAGATCAATAAACTCTTTCTTTTTATCGTTGATAGCTTGTCCAATGATAAACATAAGAACCCCTACTTATGATTTAGAAAATTTATAGCTTCACTGGTGCCATTATGTATGTGATTATTTCAATATCAATACAAATTAACTGCTACATGATATTCAAGCATTGCTGGATAATCACCGCGAAATGGTTCAGAGCTTTGTCACACAAGATACCTGCATAGGAGATCGCTCACGCACTTTCATCTGTGTTGTCAGGAGCCAGGTAGTAACATCTTGAATTTTTTTGAGTTGGTTAACTTCGTCAACTCCACAGCCTGAACCGTCATTAAAATCTCCGATGGTGGGCCTGCGCGGCAGACATCTTAACTTCGCCCAGAGTAGGCATTCCACCTTACCACTACATCAACATTTCGGCTATTGCTGCAAATAGATCAAAAGTAATTTGATGTCACCGTCATTTTTACCAATAAACGCCCTCGGCATACTGGCGCCATTCTCCCGTCGGGAGCCACTATCCAAGGAGTTGTT
This sequence comes from Aeromonas sp. sif0611, assembly GCF_019218845.1. Classification (NCBI taxonomy): domain Bacteria; kingdom Pseudomonadati; phylum Pseudomonadota; class Gammaproteobacteria; order Aeromonadales; family Aeromonadaceae; genus Aeromonas; species Aeromonas sp. sif0611. Next base: position 771,254 of record NZ_JAHUWU010000001.1, read on the forward strand.
ATGCCACTGGCGTTGTTTGCCCTCACCCTGAGTGCCTTTGCGATCGGCACCACCGAATTCGTGATCGTGGGGCTGATCCCCACCATAGCCGAGCAGCTCAATGTCTCGCTCCCCTCGGCGGGCCTGCTGGTCAGCCTCTATGCCCTCGGCGTCGCCATCGGCGCGCCGATCTTAACGGCGCTCACCGGCAAGCTGCCGCGCAAGTGGCTGCTGGTGGGCCTGATGGCCCTCTTCACCGCCGGCAACCTGCTGGCCTGGCAGGCACCGGGCTATGAGAGCCTGATCGTCGCCCGCATCCTCACCGGTCTGGCCCACGGGGTCTTCTTCTCGGTAGGCAGCACCATCGCCACCGGCCTGGTGGCCAAGGAGAAGGCGGCGAGTGCCATCGCCATCATGTTCAGCGGCCTCACGGTTGCCCTGGTGACAGGCGTGCCGCTCGGCACCTGGATTGGTCAGGTCTTTGGCTGGCGCGAGACCTTCCTGGTGGTGAGCGCACTCGGGGTCATCGCCATGGCAGGCAGCCTGCTGCTCATCCCGAACGACCTGCCAAAAGGCGCGGCCTCCAGTCTTCGTGAACAGCTCGCCGTGCTGACCCACAAGCCCCTGTTGATGGTCTACGCCAAGACGGCCCTGGGCTACGGCGGCGCCTTCACCGCCTTTACCTTCCTCGCCCCCATCTTGCAGCAGGTGAGCGGTTTTGGTGCCAATGCGGTGAGCCTCATTCTGCTGGTGTACGGGGTCTCGGTGGCCGTCGGCAATATCTGGGGCGGCAAGCTCGCGGACAAGATGGGCCCGTTGCCCGCCTTGAAGCTGATGTTTGGCGGTCTGGCGCTCATCCTGCTGATGCTCACCTTCACCGCGCCCCATCCGGTGCTGGCAGTGCTCACCGTGCTGGTGTGGGGCGCCTTCGCATTCGGCAACGTGCCGGGGCTACAGGTACTGGTGGTGAAACAGGCCGAAATCCACACCCCCAATGCCGTGGATGTGGCCTCCGGCCTCAACATCGCCGCCTTCAACGTCGGCATAGCGCTGGGATCCGTGGTGGGCGGTTTCGTGGTGGAGCACCTCGGATTGATGCACACCCCCTGGATTGGGGCGCTGATCGTGCTGCTGGCCTATGGCCTCACCCACGTCAGCGAGAAGCGCGAGGCCAAATTGGCGCTGGCGGTTTAACTTCCCACAGACGACAAGGCCGACACCCGGTGTCGGCCTTTTTCATTGGCAACATAGCGCGGCTCAAGACTCCTTGAGATCCTCATCCGCAGCCCAGCGCGCCTCCAGCCAGAGCAGATTGACCAGGCCGCACAGCAGCGCGAACCCCAGCCCCAAAATCCAGGTGAAATACCACATATCAACAACTCCTCAATTCCTGTGTCAGTAAAGGCTATGGCCCTGCTGGCGCACCTGCTCGGTACTCATCTTGCCCCGCGCCACCCAATAGACCCAGAGCGTATAGCCGATGTTGATGGGCATCAGCACGGCGACTATGCCCAGCATGATGAAGAGGGTGTGCTCGCTGGAGGTACCGTCCCACAGGGTCAGGCTGCTCGACGGATCCAGGGACGAGGGCAGCACAAACGGGAAGAGCGCGATGGCCACGGTCAGCATCATGGCGGCGCAGGCACCGCCACTGGCGAGGATGGCCAGCCGCCCCCGGCCCAGGGCGCTTGCCAGCGTGCTCAAGAGCGGCAGCAAGAGACCCAGGGCAGGCACAGTCCAGAGCCAGGGGTGCGCCATAAAGTTGCCCAACCAGCCATCCGGGGCCGTCACTACCCGCTTCATCAGGGGCGTCAGGGCGCTGTTGAGATCCCCGATCTCGGCTATCCGGTAACCGCGCATCTGGCTAAGCCAGAAACCACCCAGGGCAAAGAGAATACTCGCCAATGGGCCGAGCCAGCGGCTCTGGCGGGCGCAGCTCTGTGCTATCACCCCCTGGGTCTTGCACTGCAGGAAGCTGCTGCCATGGAGCATCAGCAGAGCCAGCGCCGTGCCCATGCAGGTCAACAGCAGCGGCCAGTTGAAATCGAAGGCGCCGTAGTGGATGCGAAGGGCCGAGTCGAAGCGAAACGGCAAGCCTTGCAGCAAGAAGCCGAGGGTCGCGCCAAACACCAGGGTCGGCAGCAGGGCCCCCATCACCAGGGCCCTGTCCCACCAGCGGCGCCACAGGGGATCCGGCAGCTTGCTGCGATAGTCAAAGCCGACCGGGCGCAGGAAGAGGCCGAACAGCAGGAACATGAAGGGCACATAGAGCGCCGAGAAGGAGGCGGCATAGACCAGGGGCCAGGCGGCGAACAGGGTGCCGGCACCGGCGATGAGCCACACCTGGTTGCCCTCCCACACGGGGCCCACGCTGTTGAGCAGCACGCGCCGCTCCTCATCGGTGTTGGCCACCACGGGGAGCAACATGCCGACCCCGAGATCGAAGCCGTCCATCACCACAAAGCCGATGAGCAGGAAGAGCACCAGCCCCCACCAGATGAGTTTCAGGGTTTCGTAATCCATCAGACGGGACTCCCGTTTTTCAACACTTCACCTTGATAACGACCCGTCTGCAGGCTGGCGGGCCCTTTGCGGATCACGTGACGCAACAAGAACAGCTCCACCACCAGCAGCGTGCTGTAGATAAGGAAGATGGAGATGAGGCTGAACCAGAGTTGCCCAGGTTGCAGCAAGGAGACGGACGCCGACACCGGCAGCACGTCGCTGATGGTCCAGGGCTGGCGGCCGAACTCGGCCACAAACCAACCCGCCTCTATGGCAATCCAGGGCAGCGGAATAGACCAGAACAGCGCCTTGAGCAGACGGGGGGATTGCACCAGCTTGCCCCGGCACAGTTGCAGGAAGGCGGCGGCAAAGAGCCCGAGCAACACCACGCCTATGCCCACCATCAGCCGGAAGCTCCAGAACAGCGGCGCCACCTGAGGAATGGAGTCGTCGACCGCCCGGGCGATGGCCGCCTCGTCCGCCTTGCCTATCTCCTTGGCATGGGGGGTCAGCAGCAGGCCGTAGCCGAGATCGGCGCGGTGACGCTCGAAGGTGGCGCGGGCCTCGGCATTGCTACCGTCTGAGCGCAGCGCCTCCAGGGCGTCATACGCCAGCATGCCGCTGCGAATGCGCGCCTCGTGCTGCGCCTTCAGATCTTTAAGGCCGGTCACCTGCTCATCGAGGGAGCGGGTGGCGATGATGCCCATCAGGTAGGGAATTTTGATGGCCGCGTGAGTAGTCTCGTCATCCTGATCCGGCAGGCCAAACAGGGTGAAAGAGGCAGGGGCGGGTTCGGTCTCCCACTCCGCCTCTATGGCGGCGAGCTTCACCTTCTGCACCTCCCCGGAGCGGTAGCCCGACTCGTCCCCCAGCACGATGACAGAGAGGATGGCGGCCAGGCCAAAGCCCGAGGCGATGGCAAAGGATCGCAGGGCGAAGCGCACCTCCATGCGGCGCAGCAGATACCAGCTGCTCACCCCCATCACGAACAGGGAGGCCGCCACATAGCCCGCCGCCACAGTGTGGACGAACTTAACCTGGGCCACCGGGTTGAAGATCACCGCCGCCACGTCGGTCAGCTCCATGCGCATCGTCATGGGGTTGAACTCGGCACCGACCGGATTCTGCATCCAGCCGTTGGCGATGAGGATCCAGAGTGCGGAGAGGTTGGAGCCGAGCGCCACCAGCGCGGTCACCAGCAGGTGCTGACCCCGGGAGAGCTTGTCCCAGCCGAAGAAGAAGAGGCCCACCAGGGTGGACTCCAGGAAGAAGGCCATCAGTCCCTCTACCGCCAGCGGGGTGCCGAAGATGTCGCCGACGTAGTGGGAGTAATAGGCCCAGTTGGTACCAAACTGGAACTCCAGGGTGATGCCGGTAGTGACCCCCATGACGAAGTTGATACCGAACAGCTTGCCCCAGAAGCGGGTGATGTCCTTGTAGATCACCTTGCCGGTCATCACGTAGGCGGACTCGGCAATCACCAGGATCCAGGACAGTCCCAGGGTGAGGGGCACAAACAGAAAGTGGAACATCGCCGTCGCGCCGAACTGTATTCGGGAGAGGCTGACCACATCATCCAGGCTTATCATGCATGACTCTCTATGTTGCATTTAACAGACAGGTTTTCGCCCGTTAAGTACAACACGTGCCATGACACCTATAACAGATGCAGTTATAGTGAAATCCACCTATAACAGTTTAGGCCACCCCATGTCCCGTTACGGTCAGCTGGCTGCCTTGTTGCAGCAGCAGATAGAGAGCGGCCTCTGGCAGCCGGGGGAGCGCATCCCCTCCATCCGCCAGAGCTGCAAGACCCATCATTTGAGCCCCATGACGGTGCTGCAGGCCTACCAGTTGCTCGAGAGCCTCGGCCTCATCCTGGCCAGGCCCCAGTCCGGTTATTACGTCAAGGCCGCCCCCTCCCCGCTGCCTGCCAGCGCAGCCCAGCAGGCCCACTACAGCGGCTCGGTGGACATCAACGATCTGGTGTTCGAGGTGTTGCAGGCGAGCAAGTCCCGGGAGCTGGTGCCGCTGGGGCTCGCGGTGGCGGATCCCGCCCTCTTCCCCCACCCCCAGCTCGGCCGGGCCCTGGCGAGCTGCATGCGCCGCCTCGATCCCTTCAGCACGGTGGCAGATCTTCCCCCCGGCAACGAGGCGCTGCGCCGCGCCATCGCCCAGCGTTACGCCAACGACGGCCTGGCGGTGGATCCCCAGGAGATCATCATCACCACCGGTGCCATGGAGGCGCTCTCCTTAAGCCTGCAGGTACTGACCGAGCCCGGGGACTGGGTGGTGGTGGAGTCCCCCACCTTCTACGGCGCCCTGCAGGCCATAGAGCGGCTCAAACTCAACGTGGTGGAAATACCCGTGATCCCCGGGGTGGGCATCGATCTCGCCCTGCTCACCGAGGCCCTGGCCCAGCGCCCCATCAAGGCGTGCTGGCTGATGGGCAACGTCCAGCATCCGCTCGGCCACACCATGCCGGATGGCCACAAGCAGGAACTGATGGCGCTACTCAACGCCCATGAGGTGCCCCTGGTGGAAGACGACGTCTACGCCGAGCTCTACTTTGGCCGCGAGCGCCCCAGCCCCATCAAACGCTGGGACGCCCGGGGCGACAGCCTGCTGTGCGGCTCCTGGACCAAGTGCCTGGCGCCGGGCTTTCGGGTCGGCTGGGTGGTGGCCGGATCCCATGCCGAGCGCATCCAGCGGCTGCAACTGATGTCGACGCTGTCCACCAATGTGCCGAGCCAGCTGGCGCTCGCCGACATGCTGCGCCAGGGCGGGGTGGATGCCCACTTTCGCCGCCTGCGCCACACCCTGGCCCAGCGCCAGCAGCAGATGCGGGCGGCCCTGCTGCGCCTCTTCCAGGACGAGGTGCATATCTCGACCCCGGACGGCGGCTACTTCCTCTGGCTGACATTCGACGCGCGCCTCGACAGCCGGGCCCTCTATGCCCAGGCGCTGGGCAACGGTTTCTCGCTGGCCCCCGGTGCCCTGTTCTCGAGCCAGGGCCAGCACAACCACTGCCTGCGCCTCAACAGCGCCCATCCCTGGAGCCCGGCGCTGGAGGCCGCCCTCACCCGGCTGGCGGCCCTGGTCCACCAGCAGCTGGGAGGCTCCTAGCCTATATCGATAGCTGCGCCTGAGGCGGGTTCGGCTTTATTGATAAATTAATTTTTCCTAAGCTGCATCCAATCGCCTCCCTCCTTCGTCTCTTGCTTGAACCTCAATCAAGGAGAGACGATGAAATCCCAACCCCTCTGGCTCGCCCTGCTCTGCTCTGCCCTCAACCAGCCGCTGCAGGCCGCCCCCCTCTCCCCCGATGCCCAGACCGACCCAGTCCATCAGGCCGGTGATGGCGTGATCCGCCTCTACGGTCCCGGTGGCCCGGACACCGCCCTAAAACGGGCGGCCGCAGCCTTCCAGCAGGAGACCGGGATCCCGGTCGAGGTCACCGCCGGCCCCGAACATAGCTGGCGTGACAGGGCCGTCAAGGATGCGGATCTCATCTTCGCCGGGGCCGAGCAATCCATGTCCGCCTACCTGCAGAGCTACCCCTTCCTCGACAGGGAGAGCGCCCACACCTACTACCTGCGCCGCAGCGTCATCGCGGTACAGAAGGGTAACCCGGCGCAGATCACCGGGGTGGAGGATCTGATCAACCGATCCCTCAAGGTGGTGGTGACCGAAGGGCTCGGCAGCTACAACACCTCGGGCACTGGGCTCTGGGAAGATGTGGCCGGGCGCAGGGGCAAGCTGGCCGATGTGCAGAAGCTCAGGCGCAACATCGTCGCCTTCGAGCAGGGCAGCGGCGCCAGCTTCCGGGCCTTCACCCATCAGCAGGCCGATGCCTGGATCACCTGGGTGCACTGGCCCCTGAACCACCAGGACAAGGCCGACTTCGTCGAGATCGAGCCGGAACGCCGCATCTATCGCGGTCTGCTGATCACCAAGGCGCAGGGCGCAGATCCCAGTACCCAGCGCTTTATCGATTTCATCGACAGCCCCCAAGGCGAGCCCTTCTTCGCCCAGGATGGCTGGACCCGTTAACCCTGCCTTCCATAGCCAAAAGACTATCGCCAACAGACCCAAGGAGAACACCATGAACAAGTTCCTCATCACCCTCGCCTGCCTGCCCCTCGCCTCGGCCTGGGCCCTGGACACCCAGCCCCTGAGCGGGGCCGAGCAGTTGCCCATCGCCCGGATGACCGAGAACGGCAAGACCTATCTGGTCGATGCCAAGGGCTTCAGCCTCTACCGCTTCGACAAGGATGCCCAAGGAAAATCAACCTGTTATGCTGAGTGCGCCGAAAAGTGGCCGCCAGCATTGGCCAGCGCGGAGCAGGCCAAGGCGGGCGTCGGCAGCGCGGCAGACGTCGGCATCAGCCTGATCCTGCGCGACGATGGCAACTATCAATGGAGCTACCGTGGCCAACCGCTCTATCGCTGGATCAAGGATGATCAGCCCGGCCAGAGCAGCGGGGACGGCGTGAAGAATGTCTGGCACCGCGTCCAACTATGAGGTCTGAGTGAATATCGACAACCAGCAACTTGCCCACCTGCTCGCCCGCAGCCGGCAGAGGGACAAGCAGGCATTTGAAGCGCTCTACCGGCTGACGGGCCAGCCTCTGTATGCCATGCTCCACGCCCTGCTCAAGGACAAGCAGTGGGCCGCAGACATCCTGCAGGAGGGCTTTTTGAAGATCTGGCACGGTCAGAGCGCCTATCCCGTCGACTACCCCTGGGCCTGGCTCTGCCAGTGCATGCGCCATCTGGCCATCGACGCCCTGAGGGCGAAGAAACGCCACGGGGAGACCCCACTGGATGAGTCCTGGGAGGAGAAGCCCGGCCAGGAGACAGAGGGGCTGGCCCCCTCTTTTTCCCTCGAGCATTGCCTCGGACGGCTCTGTGCCGACAAGCGCAACGCCATAGTGCTCGCTTATCGGCACGGCCTGAGCCACCAGGAGATAGTCAGCCACACCCAGACCCCGCTCGGCACGGTCAAGTCCTGGATCCGGCGCGGACTGGAGGAGCTCAAGCTATGCCTGACTCAATGACCCCTAAACGCTATCGAGACCCCGCCCTGCGCGAGCGGCTCGCCGGCGAGTATGTACTGGGTACCCTGAGCCCGCGGGTGCAGGCCAGGATGAGCCGCCTGATGGCCCGCGATCCTGGCTGGTGGCAGTGGATTGAACAGTGGCAGCAACATCTGGATCCTCTGCTGCGCCAGCCTCAACCCGCCCCGCCCCTGCCCCGCCAGATCTGGCACGGGATAGCACAGGGGATCTCCCCCAAATCCAGGCCCCATCGCCTGTGGTGGCCGCTCGCCATGGCCGCCTCCCTGCTGCTGGGGATATGGCTCCAACCGCTGCTTCCCTGGCACTCCGCGCCCATCCAGCCGGTGCGCTACCTGGCCACGATGTCCTCCGCGGGCGAGGAGGCCCCCTTCGTGCTGGTGGCCTATCAGGGCAAGCGGCCGGGTCAGTCCAGCATCCGCTTGCAACAGAATCTGGCGAACCCGCTGCGCCTGCCCGCCGACGCCATGCTCTGGATGCGCGACAGCGAGTCACAGTTGCTGGTGCCCCTGGCCCCACTCAGAGAGGTCATGGCGGGCCGCCTGATGACCCCCACCGAATGGCAGCAGCTCAAACAGAGCAGCGAACTGCTGGTGATGGCGACGGGGAGCGAACACCCGCTCTATCGTGGCCACTGCATCGAGCTCGGCCCCTGGCCGGCGGAGAGCTAAGCACGATCGCAGCACTTTCACCACGCGCTGCACTTTCAACAACAGCAACAACAAGGCCCCATGATGGGGCCTTGTTTATTCACCGGACGTCGGGCTATCTGGCGTACGTTTCAGACTGCCGGGTAAAGCCAAGGGATTCGTAAAGCGACCTGGCTCTGTCATTGAATGACATCACCTCCAGCCGGATCTGGCTTGCGTCGCGGGCCTTGGCCCAGCAATCGCAATGGGCGATCAGTGCCTTGCCTATGCCACGGGATCTGTGGTGCTCATCCACCACCACAGTCGTGATCCGACAGACGGGCAGCTTGGTAAGAAACGGAATGGCTTCATTGATATCGATTCGGGCAGTCAGAAACCCCGCTACCACCCCCTCCACCACGGCGACACAAAACAGTCGCCCCTCGCTCTGGATGGCGTCCAGCAGAAACGCCCGCTGCCGCGAAGAGGGAGGGCAGAACACCTCGGGAGCCTGCTCGAAGTGGATCTGCCCTATCTGCCGATCCAGCTCGACAATAGCGTCGAGATCCTGCTCGGTTGCCTTGCGTATTTCCAATGGGTGCTCCTTGCATTTGGCTGACGAACTGACCCCAAGGCCTGGGGGAGGGTTCATCATAGGAGGAGTCGGCACCAAGGTGAAGCGCCGAATGTATCCATTCAGGATGGCCAAACGGATGGCAACAAACCACAAGGCCCCGTGACGGGGCCTTGTGAACAATCCTGATGGCAGCACGGGCTCAACCCGGAGCACCCAGCTGGGCCACCTGGCGTTCTATGCTGGCTTTCAGGTTGTCATCGAGTTTCAGGGCCCGGGCCAGCTCGTCGAGATAGCCGCGCTCCATGAAATGATCCACCTCGACGGCGAGCAGGGAGGCGAGATAGACCTCGGTGGCCTGCTCCATGTCGGTGACCTCACGGGCCAGGGCCTGGGGATCCAGAGGGCGAGCCAGCTCGGCGTCAATCCAGCGAGCGGCATCGGATTGGCCCTGCTCGGTCAGGTACTGCTGGATCTTCTGGCGCTCGGCGGCATCGATGTGGCCGTCGGCCCGGGCCGCCGCCACCATGGCGCGCACCAGCAGGCTGGCGCGGGCATCCAGTTCGGCGCCCGCCAGCTCGTTGAGGGGATGGGGCGTGCCGGCCGCTGGCGCACTCTGGTTCTGCTGCCAGTCCTGGTAGAGCTTGTAGGCCAGCCCGCCGAGGGCCGCCGCCCCGCCCACCGCCGCCACCTTGGTGCCGTATTTACGCATCTTCTTGTTGCCAAGCAGCAACGCCATGGCCCCGGCGGCCAGCCCACCCTGGGCCATGCCCTTCATCTGGGCCTTGCGCGTGTCGCCGCCATCGTTGAGCCAGCCCTTGCCAGCTCCCATCAATTGCTCCAGCATCTGTTTCATGGGGCCTCCTCATTTGCATGAGATGCCATGCTGGGCCGCCGCCGCTGAACTCAAGGTGAATGGATGCCACTACCCCGCCTGTTGCTGCTGACCCTGCTGACGCTCACTGCGTTCGCTGCCAATTCGGTACTCTGCCGCCTCGCCCTGTTCGAAGAGCGGATGGATCCGGCCCTGTTTACCCTGCTGCGGCTGACCAGCGGCGCCCTGATGCTGATCCTGCTGTGCCGGGTTCGCCACCAGTCGCCGCGCCAAGGAGACTGGGGGGGTGCCCTCGCGCTCATCGCCTATGGCGCCGCCTTCTCGTTCGCCTATCTCACCCTGACCGCAGGCACCGGTGCCCTGCTGCTGTTTGCCGCCGTCCAGCTCAGCATGCTGGCACCGCCCCTGCTGCGCGGAGAGTCCCTGCCACTGCGCCAGTGGGCTGGCCTGCTGCTCGCCATGGCAGGGCTGGTATTGCTGTTGCTGCCCGGCATCCGGGCGCCGGATCCCCTGGGGGCGGCCCTGATGATAGGCGCCGGCATCGCCTGGGCCTGCTATACCCTGCGGGCCTCACGCTTTGCCGATCCCATCGCCGCCAATGCCGGTCACTTCCTGCGGGCCAGCCTGCCGGCGGCGCTGCTCTACCTGCTGCTTGGCCGGCTTGAGGCCAGCCCGGCGGCCATTGGCTACGCCCTGGCCTCGGGGGCCCTCGCCTCCGGCCTTGGGTATGCGCTCTGGTATCTGGTGCTGCCCCAACTGGGACGCACCCTGGCCGCCAGCGTCCAGCTGCTGGTGCCCCTGCTTGCGGCGCTGGCCGGGATCATCTGGTTGGATGAGTCCTGGTCGCTGCGGTTGTTATTGTCATCTCTGGGCATTCTGGGGGGCTTAGCCCTGGTCATAGCGGGACGCCCCCCACAAGGAGACAAAGCATGATGAAGATGGTCATATTGCTGCTCGCCAGCAGCCTGTCGAGCGGCCTGCTCGCCATAGAGCAGGATCGGGAAACCCATCAAGCCGGGCTGGATCGGGCCTGTTCCGACGCCCAGCAACTGCTGATCGTGCAGGGCCGACAGCAGCGCATCGACGCCTGTATCAAGGAGGGGGGCAAAACGACCCGCTGCCAGCAGGAGTTTGCCAGCTTCGGCCAGCGCGAGGGCAACAAGCGTCCCGATTTTTCCAAGGTGCCCGCCTGCCAGCAGGCCGAGGCCTATCGCAAGAGTTACCGGCAATAAGCCGAGGAGAGAGCATGATCCCACCCCGCGAACTGACCCTGCAATTTCTGGCCGAACCGGCCGACGTCAACTTCGGAGGCAAGGTCCATGGCGGCATGGTGATGAAGTGGATCGATCAGGCCGGCTACGCCTGCGCCGCCGGTTGGTGTGGCGGCTATGCCGTCACCGTCTATGTGGGGGGCATCCGTTTTTTACGCCCCATCCAGATAGGCCAGCTGGTGGAGGTGCACGCCAAGGTGATCCACACCGGCACCACCAGCATGCACCTGGCGGTAGATGTCTACAGTCGCCACCCCACTGACCCTGCGCGCCACAAGACCACCCACTGCATCATCATCTTCGTGGCCATGGACGAGCACGGCAAACCGAGTCCTGTGCCCCAATGGCAGCCGGTGAGCGAGCAGGATCTGCAGTTGCAGCAGTACGCCAGGAAGCTGATGACCCTGCGCGAGGAGCTCGACAAGGAGATGCGCCAGCACATGTGACACCCGTCAAACCCGGGCAGCCGAGGCGTGTCTTCGCCGCCCGGGGCGCTATAATGGCGACCACGCTGCCCCATGAGAAACCAAGATGTCACTGGAAACTGCACCGCCCGAGGTCAAACTCGCGGTGGATCTGATAGAACTGCTGGAAACCAACCAGATTGCCCCGGATCTCGTCCTGGCAGCGCTCGCCATCGTTCGCCAGGACTATGAGCGCAAGCGTGAGGAAGGCCGGGCGCACTGACGCTGTCACCTCGACCCTGTCCCTTCAACCCTTCTCCTACAACCCAGGAGGCACCATGTCAGACCCCGTTCGCTTCGAAACCGGCAACGCCATGCTGCTTGGCGGCCTGCGTCGCCATCACGACTTCCAGCACGGTGACTTCGGTGGCCAGTGGCGTGACTTCAGCGCCCTTGGTCCCCTGCCGGGTCAGCTGGGGGAGCACGCCTACGGCGTCATCTGCGGCGCAACTGCCACGCAATGCGAGTATATGTGTGCGGTGGAGGTCGCCGCCCTGGAGGTGCTCCCCCCCGGGCTTGGTCGGATGCGCATCGCCCCCCAAACCTATGCGGTCTTTCGCCATCTGGGCCATGTCGATGCCTTGCCACACACCTGGCAACAGGCGCTGGACTGGCTGGCACACTCGGACTATGAGTCCGCCCACAAGCCGGACTTTGAGCGCTACGGCGACAAATTTGACCCAAAGAGCGGTTGTGGGGAGGTGGAAGTCTGGCTCGCCGTGGTACCGAGGCAAGCCCTGGCCTGAGGGGCTGAGACGAAAGTGGCCTTCGCAGGGCACGTCTCAACACGGCACTGTTCGGCGCCGCGCTGCCCTGCTCAGCGCGGTACGATTGCCTCCTCCCCCATTACCTCGTCACAGAGCGTGATCAGGGCCTCGCGCAACCGGCTGAGGGGCTCACTGCCCCCTGCCCCCAGGTGCAGGGCCAGCTCCACCGGGCGCACCGACGGCCAGTGTGTCAGTTCAACCTGATCGGGCTGCAGCAAGCGGGTGGGCAACAGGCTCACCCCTATGCCCGCGCTCACCGCCCCCTGCAGGCTGGCGAGGCTGGCACTCACGTAGGCGATGCGCCAGGCAATGCCCCTGGCATCCAGGGCGTCGGTTATCTGGCGCCGGTAGAGGCCTTCACTCGGAAACACCACCAGGGGAACAGGATCCCGCTCCCCCGCGGGCCAGTCGCGGCTGTCGACCCAGGCGAGCGGCTCGCGCCAGCGGGCGATGGGCTCCCCCTGCCCCCGCCCCTGCTTGATCAGCGCCAGATCCAGCTCCCCCGCCTCGAAGGCCTGCCACAGGGCGTGGCTGAGATCGCTTTGCACCTCCAGCCTCACCTCGGGGTATTGCCGGGCGAAGGCCGCCAGCACCGCCGTCATGGCACCGGCGGCGAAATCCTCCGGCACCCCGAGGCGCAGGGGCAGGCTCGCCTCCCCCACCCGATTCTCCGCCTGGGCCAGCAGCCCCAGGATGCGGCGCGCCAGCCCGAGCAGGGTCTCCCCCTGGGCCGTGGTCACCACCTGGCGGCCGGATCGGTCGAGCAGTGGGCAACCTAGCTGCTGCTCGAGGCGGCGCATCTGCTGGCTGATGGTGGACTGGGTCAGATGCATCCGCTCACCGGCTCGGGTGAAGCTGCCGGTCTCGACGATGGCGACAAAGCTCTGCAGCAGGTGGGGATCCAGCAAGGGTCGCTCCATGGGAGGGCTCCATTTATAAAATCACTGAAAGTCATTTTATCATTTAATTTCCAAATGACTTGCGGCCCCGTTAGGCTGCCGTCACTCCTCTCTTTTGCCAGGAAAATCCATGTCACAGCCCCCCCAGTCCGGAACACGCCCCGTCAACGCCCTCAGCACCGTCTCGGCCCCCAGCCATCAGGGGTGGCTGGAACAGACCCTTCAGCTGGCACTGACCCACCGTCAGCAGGGGGGCCGCCCCTTCTCCGCCCTGCTGGTGCGAGACAACCAGCTGGTGGCGAGCGCCGTCAACCGTATGCTGGAAGCGGGGGATCCCACCCGCCACGCCGAGCTCGAGGCGCTGCGCACCGCCAGCCAACATGGGCCGCTCAAGGGCGCCGTGGTCTACGCCAGCGGCCATCCCTGCCCCATGTGTCTGTGCGCCCTGGTGATGAACGGCATCAGTGCCGTCTACTACGCCTTCGACAATGAAGACGCGGCCCCCTTCGGCTTTGACAGCAGCGCGGCCTACGCGGCGCTGCGCCTGCCGCTGAGTCCGCCGCCCCTGCCATTGATCAAGCTGCCAAGCCCCATCCCGGCCGCCGCCCTCTACGGCCCCCAATCCCATGGTTAAGCGCCCGCTTCCCTCCGGCAGCAACGCCCTGCTGGTGTTGGTGGTGCTCATTGGCATCAATCTGCGCCCCTTCCTCACCGCCATCGGCCCCCTGGCGGGGGAGATAGATGCCCAACTGGCGCTCGGGATGGACAGGCTGGCCTGGGTCACCCTGCTGCCGTTGCTGCTGATCGGGGTCGGCGTCCTGCTCACCCCGGCCCTGCTCGACAAGACCGGGCCGCGCCCCCTGCTCGGCACGGCCCTGTTGCTGCTGATGCTGGGCAGCGCCCTGCGCCTCGATCTCGCGAGCAGTACCCTGCTTATCGTCAGCGCCGCCCTGTGCGGCCTGGGGTCGGCCCTGGTGCAGGGGACACTGCCCGGCCTCATCAAGGGGACGTTCGCGGGCAAGGTGCCTCTGGTGATGGGGATCTTCTCCGCCTGCATGATGGGGGGCGGGGCGCTCGGTGCCGTGCTCACCCCCAGGGTCGCCGTGCACCTCGACTGGTCCCGGGCGCTGGCCCTGTGGAGCCTGCCGGTGCTGCTGGCCCTTCTCTGGCTCGGCTGGTGGGTGCGCCTGCCCGCCGCCGCGCCGCACTCCCTCGTATCAGGGGAGCAGCGGCTGATCGCGCTGCCCCGCGCCTGGCTGCTGATCGCCTGCTTTGGCATCATCAACAGCGGCTACGGTATCGTCGTGGCCTGGCTGGCCCCCGCCTACCTGGCGCTGGGGTGGAGCCCCCAGCAGGGGGGCGAACTGGTGGCCTGGCTGGCCCTGGCCCAGACCGTGAGCGGCCTGGGTCTGCCGCTGCTGGCGGCGCGCAAGCTGGACAGGCGCCCCTGGATGGGGCTCGCCATTGTGATGCAGGTGGCGGGCTTTGGCGGCCTCTGGCTCGCCCCAGAAGTCGCCCCCATCCTCTGGTGCCTGCTGTGCGGCGCCGGGCTTGGCGGCAGCTTCTCCCTCATCATGGTGATTGCGCTGGATCACCTGCCAGATCCTAGGCGCGCCGGCAGCCTCAGCGCCCTGATGCAGGGGTTTGGCTTCATGCTGGCAGCCACGGGCCCCTGGGTGGCGGCGCGCCTGCACCACTTGAGCGGCGATTTCGCCAGCGCCTGGCAGTGGCAGTTGGGGGGGCTGGCGCTGATGAGCCTGCTGGTACTGCGTCTGGATCCGCGCCACTACGCCCGCGTGATGCGACAGCCTGCGGCTCCTGTCAGCCAACGGGGCCAGACGGCACAAAGCAATACACCGGCCTAGGGCCGGTGTATTGAGCAAGTTGAAAAGCGAGTGACGGGGCGCCTTAGCGCCCCTTCTTCTGCCGTCCACCCTGGTTGGTGCGCGGTTTGCCCGCAGTGGCCGGCTTGCCCCCCTTGGCCAGGGCCCCCTTGCCAGCGGCGCCTTTAGCAGCGACTCCCTTGCCCACGCCGCCCTTGCCTGCGGGGCTCTTCTTCTCGAAGGCCTCCGGGCCCGGCACATTGGGGCGCCCGCCAATCTCGTGATCGTCGTCGCGGCGCGGCTTCTTGCCCTGAGCCGGTTTGGTGGTTTGCGCCGCCGGGGTCTTGGGTTTCTCCCCCTTGGCCGGTTTCACCTCGGAGGAGGAATCTTCAATGAGCTTGAACAGCTCGATCAGCTCGTCGTCTGTAAGGTCGCGCCACTCCCCCACCGGCAACCCCTTGAGGCTGACGTTCATGATGCGGATGCGCTCGAGCTTGGTTACCTCGAAGCCGAAGTGCTCGCACATGCGGCGGATCTGGCGGTTCAGCCCCTGCACTAGCGTGATACGAAACACGAAGGGGGCTTCTCGTTTCACCTTGCACTTCTTGGTGACGGCGCCGAGGATGGGCACCCCGGCCCCCATGCCCCGGATAAACTCGTCGGTCACCGGCTTGTCCACGGTCACCAGGTACTCTTTCTCGTGATCGTTGCCCGCCCGCAGGATCTTGTTCACCAGATCCCCGTGGTTGGTGAGGAAGATGAGCCCCTGGGAGTCCTTGTCGAGGCGCCCTATGGGGAAGATGCGGGTGCTGTGGTTGACGAAGTCGACGATGTTGTCCTTCTCCCCCGCCTCCGTGGTGGAGACGATGCCCACCGGCTTGTTCAGCACGATGAAGACCAGGCTGTCCGCCTCCCGCGCCTCGATCACCTGACCGTTCACCTTGACCAGATCCCCGGCAAACACCTGATCGCCGATCCCGGCCCGCTTGCCGTTGATGTAGACGTGGCCCTGCTCGATGAAGCGATCGGCCTCGCGACGGGAGCAGATGCCGCTCTCGCTGATGTATTTGTTCAGGCGCATGGATTCATCGGCCAGCATGGGTCACCTGCCAGATAGTGGAGTTCAGAAGAAGTGTCGGCTCAGTCAGCCAGGTCATGGTCGGGTTGGTCTGCATACAGTTCCATCAACAAAAAAGAATCTACAAAAAGAATCAACAAAAAGCGCCTGCAATCAGTCTCTTCAAAAGGGCAAGGCCGCCCTTTCCTCAAAAAAACGCCGCTACAGTAGCATATTGCGCCATCCCTTGCCCCGCCCCGTGCATCGGATCCTGCCATCCGCCCCGAAGAGGGTGCGCCGCCCGGCGGATGCTGCCCCTCAGATAAGGCTCCTCTTGCCCTTTCGCCCCCTTCCTTGCTCCTGCTCCCGCCCTCCTCTCCCCTGCCCAACCTGGAGCGACAAGCCAACGATCGCAGAGAGCGTCGAAGGATACCCATAGAGAGGGATGAACTAAAACTTGCTATTTATTGACTAAAAATGCATAAAAAGATTTTCGCCAGCGCGAATTATCACGTTCGTATCGGCCATGTAGCGGCGTCACCGCCATCATTGTCGGCAATTACCGCCACGAAACAAATTTTTATCCGTATTCACTTTCAACGTCGAATATAAAGCAGGGTGCGGCGCCGACCCTTCTCTGGCAAGAGGCCAATTTCCCTTTATTACAGGAGTCACAGATGAGTCATTCCCTCTCTCAGGAGGCATTCCTGGCCCAGGTGGCCAGCCGCAACCCCCACCAACCCGAGTTCATCCAGGCGGTGAGTGAGGTCGTCGCCTCCATCTGGCCCTATGTGGAGCGTCACCCCCGCTACCTGCAACACGGCCTGCTGGAGCGGCTGGTGGAGCCCGAGCGCCTCGTGCAGTTTCGGGTGAGCTGGGTGGATGACCAGGGTCAGGTGCGGGTGAACCGTGGCTACCGCATTCAGCACAACAGCGCAATCGGTCCCTTCAAGGGAGGCATGCGCTTCCACCCCTCGGTGGATCTCTCGGTGCTCAAATTCCTCGCCTTCGAGCAGACCTTCAAGAATGCCCTCACCACCCTGCCCATGGGCGGCGGTAAGGGGGGCAGCGATTTCGATCCCAAGGGCAAGAGCGACGGGGAAGTGATGCGCTTCTGCCAGGCGCTGATGCTGGAGCTCTATCGCCACCTCGGGGCCAACACCGACGTGCCGGCGGGCGACATCGGGGTCGGTGGGCGCGAAGTGAGCTACATGGCGGGCATGATGAAGAAGCTCACCAACAGCGCCGAGTGCGTCTTCACCGGCAAGGGGCTCTCCTTTGGCGGCAGCCTCATTCGCCCGGAAGCCACCGGCTACGGCCTGCTCTACTTCGTCGAGGCCATGCTGGCCCATCGCGGCCAGTCCCTCGATGGCATGCGGGTCTCGGTGTCGGGCTCGGGCAACGTGGCCCAGTACGCCATCGAGAAGGCGATGGCGCTGGGCGCTTGTGTCATCACCGCCTCCGACTCCGGCGGCACCGTCTATGACCCCGACGGCTTCACCCCCGAGAAGCTGGCACGCCTGATGGAGCTTAAAAACGAGCAGCGCAAGCGGGTGGCAGATTACGCCCATGAGCTGGGGCTGGAGTTCTGCACCGGTCGCACTCCCTGGCATCTGGCGACCGACGTCGCCCTTCCCTGCGCCACCCAGAACGAGCTCGATGCATCGGACGCCGCCGCCCTGATCGCAAACGGCGTACAGCTGGTGGCCGAGGGGGCCAACATGCCCTCCAGCGCCGCAGCCATCCGCCTCTTCCACGACGCCAGGGTGCTGTTCGCCCCAGGCAAGGCCGCCAACGCCGGTGGGGTTGCCACCTCGGGTCTCGAGATGAGCCAGAATGCCCAGCGCCTCTCCTGGACCCGGGAGGAGGTGGACGCCCGCCTCAAGGGGATCATGACCAGCATCCACGCCACCTGTGTGCGCTACGGCCAGGTGGATCAGGATGACGGCCATGTGAACTACGAAAGCGGCGCCAACATCGCCGGCTTCGTCAAAGTGGCCGACGCCATGCTGGCGCAAGGGGTCTGCTAGTTCCCGCCACTCCCCGAAACGCCCCCAAAAGCAACAGGGCAGCCCATGGCTGCCCTGTTGTGTTAGATGCATCGCTGTCGCTTTCATCTGGGCGATCGCAGGTTGCATGCCCGGCGCCACTTCACGCCCACTTCACCCAGCCATGACACCCTCACTCCTCTTTCATGCGCGAACGAGGACAACGAGATGACAACGACCATAGGCGCCCTCCTGATCCTGGCCGGGCTCGGCTGCTTTGGGGCCTTCAACCTGCTTGGCACCACAGTGGATGCACAGGGATTCCTGCACGAGCCCTTTGCCCTGCTGCCCCTGGGCTATCTGCTGCTCTTCGTCGGCATGGTGCTCACCTTGCGCCCTCTGCTGCGCAGACTCCTCGCCAAGGGGGAATAAACCCGTTGTGACGCGCCAGAGGTGCTCAGCGATAGCGGCTGATCTCGATAAGGTTCTGATCCGGGTCCAGGCAATAAACCGATTCTATGGGGCCGCAGGCACCGCTTTTTGTCACCGGTCCCTCCACTATCTCGACCCCCTGGCTCGCGAGCTGGACCATCACCTGATCCAGGGGCCAGCGGGTGATGAGGCAGAGATCCCCAGAGCCCACCTGAGCCCGGTTGCGCCGCTCCTCCCCCAGCAATTGCAGATTGATCTTCTGGTTGCCAAAGCGCAGGGCCCGGCGCCCCGCCCCGAAAGTGATGGGCTCCATCTTGAAGGCGCGGCTGTAAAAGGCCACCGCCCGCTCGATGTCGCTCACCGTCAATACCAGATGGTCGATATGGCTGATCATGCATGCTCCCTGTGGTGGTGATCCCCACCCCATCATACCCAGTCCCCTTGGCAGAGACTGTGCCTTGCTCCGCAAAGCCCCCACCAGGCGGTTCGTTCAAGAACCATAATCTTTGAATGCTCCAACATTGACAAAAAGTCTCACATGGTGCCTTATCTTGATACGAGCATCATAACGATACACTTGAAATCAGTTCTAAGAAAAATAAGGAACCGACATGTCTATCAAACCAATCAACTTCAGTGCCTCTTGTGTAAAAACATTATCAGCAGTTGAAGCCGATACATCACGATCCAATCAACATGAATTTAATGGGGTAACTCAACTCAAACGATTATTCGGAGCTAATAAGATAGAAATCTTGGCATCATTTTCAATTAGAGGTTCTGATGAAATATTTTGCTCAAAATTGACATGGTATGATGCAAGAGAATTACATCCAACTCGTTCAGAATATCGCCTTTATTTTCAAACCAATCAAGTTATGAGTCAAGCTAAGGCAGGTGACAATATCATAATTGGTTTTGATCCCAAGGGGAATATTCATTGTGAGCTGATTTCTCAAGGTAGCGCTGGATACCAAAAAACTCCTGAATGGCTCATCTTAAAATAGATGATATATAAAATCATCAACCATTTAGTCGGTCATGGATGCATCCCTCTGACCGGCACTGACTTATAGTTCATACCATATTAATAAGACTCAATTCTTCCCCGCCTGAAATGTCTCCATGACAGTCGCTTTCATGCAACCACCAAGATATAACTTTTATCAGTCTCTCGTGATCATGGCGTTTTTTTCCTTTTAAAGCACATTCCCAAATTGTCAGACTCTTGATTCCAAGATCTGTCCACTCATGAAGATGGACCTGATCTCGCCTCTGATTGGCCTCAATTTTATCCCTCCAGAAAGCCTCATGGCTACGTGGCCATTTAAACAGATGACACATATGCCCATGCCAGAAACAGCCATTCACCTCTATCACTGCTTTCCAACGTGGTAACCAGATATCGGGCGTGCCGGGCAAGCGCCGATCATGAAGACGAAAATGAAAGCCAGCTTGGTGCAAAAGCTGACGGACCTGCATCTCCGGTTTGGTGTTGACACTTTTGATGCCAGTCATGAACCGACTTCTAGTCTCTACATCCACAATGTCAGCCATACAGAACCTCGTTTGAAGCTGATGATGGATACTGTATTTTTTTACAGCTCCGGCATTCTCTCTGGGTAAAATGAGTGATAAGATTTCGACAACAGCAACACGCTCCAGATTTGGATATGAAACACTCAACAATGCCCGTTTACAACACCCCTGAAGAAGACCAAGCCTTCTATGCACAACGCCAGGCCGAAGATCGACGGCTGATGGAGAAGGTCCTCGACATCTATGATCAAAAGAAAATTGCTGAAAAATTGCGCACTCAGGGCGATAACGAATGGACTCGTGAGTCACTGAATCGGTGGCTAAATGGCAAGATCGAGCAAAAGCCACTGACCCATGCTGAAACTGAGATGCTGAAGGGGCTGATCCCCTCTCCCCCCAAACATCACGGTCACTATGATTTCAAGTTTATTGACCTGTTTGCCGGTATCGGCGGTATTCGTAAGGGTTTTGAGGATATTGGTGGTCAATGTGTCTTTACCAGTGAATGGAATGAACAGGCTGTCAGAACGTATAAGGCCAACTGGTACTGTGATGAGACACATCACAAGTTCAACTCGGACATCCGTGAAATCACTATGCCAGAAAATGATGATCGTGATTTTGTGTATGCCCATATAGATAAAGAAATCCCGGATCATGATGTATTGCTGGCTGGCTTCCCATGTCAGCCATTCTCCCTAGCGGGTGTATCCAAAAAGAACTCTCTTGGCCGCGCTCATGGCTTTGAGTGCGAGGCTCAGGGGACTCTTTTCTTTGATGTAGCTCGTATCATTGATGCTAAAAAACCAACGGCATTTGTACTGGAAAACGTCAAAAACCTGAAAAGCCATGACAAAGGGAATACATTTCGGGTAATCAAGGAAGCATTAACCGAGCTGGGTTATTGGGTTTCAGATTTGGATGTCAATGGCTCGAATGACCCCAAAATTATAGATGGCAAACACTTCATCCCTCAGCACCGAGAACGTATTGTACTTGTCGGTTTCAGAAAAGATCTGAACCTGCATGAAGGGTTCACGCTAAAAGATGTTGCCATGCTATTTCCTGAAAATCGGATTACTTTCGCAGACCTGCTTGAACCAGTTGAAAATCTCGACTCAAAATATATTTTGACACCCAAGTTGTGGTCTTATTTATATCAGTATGCAAAAAAACATCAAGCCAAAGGAAATGGCTTTGGTTATGGTCTTGTTGACCCCAAAAATCCAGCAACGGTCGCAAGAACACTTTCTGCACGCTACCATAAAGATGGCTCTGAGATTCTGATTGATCGTGGTTGGGATATGGCATTGGCAGAGACCGACTTCAATAATGAGCAAAATCAGCAAAACAGACCACGCCGTCTTACTCCCAGAGAGTGTGCAAGACTAATGGGATTTGAACAACCGGGTGAATATAAATTCAGGATCCCCGTATCAGATACCCAAGCCTATCGCCAATTTGGCAACTCTGTCGTAGTTCCAGTGTTTGCTGCCGTGGCCAAATTGATGAAGCCATATATAATGAAAACCAAGAAATAATAACTAAAAGCCCACCGTAAACTATTGGTGGGCTTACTCTGATTACCGTATCCCCTTTACCTCATCAATAAAGTCTCTAAACGACATTAACCAAGCTCGCTGTTCAGGTGCATAAGTTTGCTGAATAGTTGTAGGCACAACAAGTTGCAAGTTACTTGCTTGCATTTGTTCTGTCTGATTCTCACTAATTGCAGGCTCCATGGTAATTAGATGCTTACGCTCTACCCTAGCAGCCTCTGCCAAGACTTGACGCCATCTATCTTTACAAGTGGTTTTAGCCCCTAATATCCTCAGCTTTTCGGAAGGAAAATGCTCATCAGCATAACAATTCGAGCCTGGAAATATGAAATCTGGTTTCTGACGTGTCTCAGTTAAACCACCACGTTCAAAATTAACACCCGACTTTTTTAAAATAAACTCAATATGATTCTCAAACGCATGACCACTGCGAGATTTGCGACGATTCTGTACGCTCAGGGAGAAGTAAACAAATTCATCAACATCAATACGATTCTCGCCAAAACCAACCGCTAACTTTTCTTCAACTATATGTCTTTCCAATTGTCTGAATGCAGATTCTTCTACAGCCATCCATTCAATCAATGCCTCATCAGGCTGCTCAATAGGGCAAATTTCATTTGCCAATGTTCGTGCGAAGGTGGAGAACTCTTTTGTTGTTGGAAATTCAGAACCAAACTTATCAAGAATAACATCCAGATAATCTTTCTTGTTATAGTTTAGATTTATTCCATAACGAGAAAGCATTACTCTAATAGGGACTGCTAACCCCCCCCCTATCTTGAGTCGTGTAAGCCCTTTCTTATTCGCTTTAACATTTCTAGCACTAAATAGTGATCGAATTTGCAATTCAAAATCACTTTGTGGAGGACAAAATATCATTAGGAGGGAACCATCCCGGGTCAGGGCAATCAGGAAAAAATCACCGGGCTTGAAACGATTGCTGACGTCATTTGATTTGTAGTAAAGCCGCCACTCCGCCCCTCGCTCCTCTTTCTGATACCGAACATCATACCAGGTAACGATATCTTCCGAGACCAGCGGTTCATCATAGCTCTCACTCAAATAGACCATCGTCGCCCGGATAGTGAGCTGACTTCCATCATCAGGCATCCCCAACTCCCGGCCAATACCGGCTTTCACAAGGCCACCGATTTCATGTTGGTGGGAACTTTCTGAATCTGCATCAACGGCTGAGAGGTACTTGAATGCGGCAAAAGAAAAAACATCAGCAAGCTGTTCAAACATGTTTATTGCTCTGTCTATAGGCAAGGAGGCTACAGAGTAACGCGACTGATTGCCTGATGCATCAATATGTTATTGCTTCGTAAAGCGATCACATCACTCAATCTACAAACTGTGGCACTGTTTCCGTATGTGTAATAAGCCCCAAGTGTAACGGTCACTTGGGGCTGAGTAAGCAACGTTCTTACATCTAATTTGGGCAACAACGCCCCTTAACGGCCGAGCACAATGAGTAATGCCACCATTTTTGTGGGAAGAGGCAGCAAAGCTGGCGATTGGTTAACTCGCTTTAGATAAAACACCAAGCCCTCTTAAACACCTCCCCCATCCGCGAGGTGTTTTCATTGGCGTTAGCACTCGATGCGATCTATGCGGCCGCCACTGAGTTTGAAGAAGGCATCCTGCGGCAGCTCTTGCGTCCAGGTGGTGAGGTAATCCAGATCGGCATAGGCGCCGCGCAGCATGGCACCGAACAGACCGTGGGAGACGACGATGGCTTGCTTGGCAATGCCTTCGTCCTGCAGCCATGCCTGGGCCCGGCGCTGAATGCTCAGGAAGCTCTCTCCATTCGGGGCCTGCAGATACCAATCCGGCTCTTCCAGATCGAGCTCGGGATGGGCCGCCAACAGCTCGGGAACCCGGCGGCTCTCCCACTCCCCCATGCCCAGCTCCACCAGCCGTTCGTCCCAGACGATGCGTTCCTTATCCAAGCCAAGCTGCTGGCATACCCGCTCCGCCGTCTGACGGGCACGACCAAGGGGGCTGGCATAGAGGGTCCAGCTCGCGGGCTCAGCCAGGAGATCTGCCAGGCGGGCCCCCATGGCGAGGGCCTGGGCTTCGCCCCTGGCGGTCAGATCCGAGTTGCAGCGTCCCTGCAACCGCAATTCGGCGTTGTAACGGGTCTGGCCGTGGCGCAGCAAATAGAGGGTTCGAGACATGGTTTCTCCTGCAGGTTCAACGAGATAACGAAAGCGGGAGACGCATGATAACAGATGTGTCGGGTCAACCAAGGCGCAAACGAAGCCAGATACCTATATGGCACTGTGACATCACATCCCTATGGTCATGGTGAACGCAACTGTACGGCAACAAGCACCACGCCCAAAGCACCTCACATGAATGGAGGGGCCAGCACTACAAAGCAGCTCCAGGACTCTCCCTGAGCCGTATTTCAATAGCAGGTCACGACCGGAGCTATCTATTCCCAGATTTTCCATGCCCCTGTTTTCCAAACGAGAAAATTTGGAACCCACCTTTGGACAGGGCGCGGGAGGGCCTTGCCATCAAGGGATAAATTCAGTGCTTTTACTCTGATCCAGGGTCCATTTTGGTGCGTATAGCTGGGCGATTTGGGACGCCCCTGGTGTACAATCCCCAGCCCGATTTTCTTCTCCAGTCCGGCCATGGCTCAGGCCGTTTTCCATCCCAGAGTGAATGAAGTGACCGCGACCCACCCCATGCTCGACAGTTATTACAGCCAGGATCTGGTGTTTTTCTCCATCCTGGTGGCGGTGCTCGCCTCTTACACGGCGCTCAACATGACAAGCCGGGTGAGCCAGAGTCAGGGCCGGGCCGCCGCCCTCTGGCTCACGGGGGGCGCCTTCGCCATGGGATTCGGTATCTGGTCCATGCACTTCATCGGCATGCTCGCCTTCAACCTGCCCATCGCGCTCGGTTACGACCTGACCCTGACCGGCCTCTCTCTGGTGGCGGCCATCGGCTCCTCGGCCTTCGCACTCTGGCTGGTGAGCCGTCCCCAACTGCCCTGGCGCCATATCGCGGGGGGCGCCCTGCTGATGGGGGCCGGCATCGCCACCATGCACTTCATCGGCATGGCGGCCATGAAGATAGATCCCGGCATTCATTACCACCGCGGCCTCTTCGCGCTCTCCATCCTGATCGCCGTGCTCGCCTCCGGCGCCGCGCTCTGGATTGCGTTTCGGCTGCGCAACAGCACGCCCCGCGCCTTCTTTCGCAAGGCCGTCGCCTCCCTGGTGATGGGAGCCGCCATCATCGGCATGCACTACACCGGCATGGCGGCAGCCCAGTTCCCACAGGGGAGCCTGTGCGGCGCCCTCTATACCGGCCTCAATACCCAATGGCTGGCGACCGTCATCATCATAGTGACCCTGGCGGTGTTCGCCATCGCCCTGGTGCTCTCCATGCTGGATGCCCACGCCGCCCGTCTCTCGACCTCCTTGCACCTGGCCCACGACGAGCTGATCAAGCTGGCGCTCCATGACAGCCTGACCCGGCTGCCGAACCGGCTGCTGTTTGCCACCCGATTGGAGCAGCGCATCCAGGAGTGCCAGCACAGCCAGCGCAGCTTCTCCCTGCTGTTTCTCGACCTCGACGGCTTCAAGATCATCAACGATGCCCACGGTCACCACACCGGGGATCTACTGCTGGCCGAGGTGGCGGCGCGGATCACCGGGCTGCTCGGGGGGAGCGACACCGCCTCGCGCTTTGGCGGGGACGAGTTTGTGCTGGCCCTGGCGCCGGGGGATCTGAGCCAGACCACGGCCTTCGCCGAGCGCCTGCTGGCTGCCCTGGCCCAGCCCTATGAGTGGGAGCATCACAGCCTGCACATCACCGCCAGCATCGGCATCGCCGTCTATCCCCAGGATGGCACCAGCCTGCACGAGCTGACCCTCAACGCCGATGCCGCCATGTACTACGCCAAGGAGCGAGGGCGCAACGGCTACTACTGCTTCGACAGCGCCATGAATGCCAACGCCCACCAGCAGTTTTTGCTGCAACAGGCGCTGCGCCATGCCCTGGAGCGGGAGGAACTGGTCCTACACTATCAGCCCAAGTACGACGCCCGCAGCGGCCGGGTGGTCGGTGCCGAGGCGCTGCTGCGCTGGCAGCATCCGGAATATGGCACCATCTCCCCGGCCCGCTTCCTGCCCCTGGCGGAGAAGACCCGGCTCATCATCCCCATCGGCAACTGGGTAATGGATGAGGCCTGCCGTCAGATGAGCCGCTGGCGGGAAGCGGGTCATCACGACTGGAGCGTGGCGGTGAACCTCTCCACCATACAGCTGGCCAGCCCAGGCCTGTTGCAAGAGGTGGAGGGTGCACTGCGTCGTCACCGGCTCGAGGCGCGCCACCTCACCCTGGAGATCACCGAATCCACCGCCATGGAGAACGCCGAGGAGAGCCTGGCCATCCTCAATCGCCTGGCCGAGCTCGGGCTCGGTATCTCCATCGATGACTTCGGCACCGGCTACTCCAGCCTGCTCTACCTCAAGCGCTTCCCTGCCAACGAGCTCAAGATTGACAGGGGCTTCGTCGCCACCCTGACGCACGAGGGGGACGATGCCACCATCATCGCCGCCATCATCGCCCTGGGTCAGGCCCTGGACATGCGCATCGTGGCTGAGGGGGTGGAGACCCCCGAGCAGCGCACCCTGCTGACCGAGCTGGGTTGCGACACCCTGCAGGGCTATCTGCTCGGGCGCCCCATGCCGGGGGAACAGCTGCTGGCCCACAGCCACATCGATGAGCCTCACCGAGAGCCCTATGCGGGTGGCGTGCTCGCCTGAGCACAGCCTGACGCAGGGGCTATTCCATTGCACTCTGCTGCGCTCGCCCCTCCCCTTCCCCGAGCACGTTCTCCAATTGCATCTCTCGCTGACTCGGGATAGGCTGCCCAACAAAGACTCGAATGTTGCTTTCTACCCCTTGCGCAGACGGCAAACAAGGGGCCGTTCGGCGAGAGCCGATCACATCAAGACAACGCCGCGCAAGCGAGGAGCACAGATGGCCAGATACCAGTTTTTCAGCATTCCGGCCTCCAACCGGCAGCAGTACACCTATGTCGACATGGCCTCCCCCAGCTTTCTGGCGGAGAAGGCTGAGCTGCTGGCGCAGGGGTTCGAGGTGCAGGAGGACTTCATCGATGCCACCAACCCCCAGGAGGCGGTGGAGAAGTACCAGTCAGACTTCCTTTATGTGGCGGACGAGGTGGGCAAGTCAGACAGCAGCTATGCCGCAGCGAGCGCCCTGATGGAGATGGGCAAGAAACTGTTTGGTCGCAAGACGAACGGCTGAGAGGAAAAACAGAAGGTGGCCATCGCGGCGTGTTGCCCGATGGCCATGAGACAGCCCTGCTTCAGCCGCGGGTCAGTTGCTGGAGCATGGCGATCAGCTCCTCTTCGCTACCGGGCTCACAGGCCAGTTGCAGGCTCGGCGCCGCGCCCCCCATCAGCATGTAGACGTGGGTGCTGCAATGATCGTAGTGATACCACTTACCGTCGATACAGACGTCGGTATAGCATCTCGGGTCCCTTTCCAGTTCCATATGCACATCCTTTTGTTACATCCCATCAACAACACTCCTGACCGTAAAATAACCGGTCCGAGTCCCATTTGATGTGGATCAAGGGAAACGGCAGGCAGGCGAGGATATCTGCCGGATCTGTGGCCTGCCAGGGCCCATGGCTGGCTCCTGCTCTTCGAATGGAGACGGGTATTCGCCCCGTGCATCACCGCAGGGCAGATCCTGGCAACAAAAACGGCGCCCGAAGGCGCCGTTTCTCATTCCCGTCTTTGCACCGACGGGGCGAATCAGCCGGTGGCTTATTCGTCTTCCAGGTAGGCGTAGCCTTGCAGACCCAGCTCCAGCTCGTCGAGCAGGGCCTTGCGGGTTGCGTCGTCCAGCGCCGGGTGGGAGACGATCCGCTGATAGTTCTCGCGGATCACGGACGGGTCGATGTTGACGTAACGCAGCAGCTGGTCGACGGTGTCGCCGCGCACCACGTTGCGGATGTCCATCTTGCCTTCCTCGTCCAGCCACACTTCCGCGCAGTGGGTATCACCGAACAGGTTGTGCAGATCCCCCAGGATCTCCTGGTAGGCACCCACCAGGAAGAAGCCGACGTGGCACTCTTCGTTCTCGGCATACTCCGGCATCGGCAGCGTGCTCTCGACACCCAGGCCGTCGACGTAGTGCTCCACCTGACCGTCGGAGTCACAGGTGATGTCCATCAGGATGCCGCGGCGGGTGAGCGGACGCTCGAGGCCGGTGAGTGGCATCACGGGGAACACCTGACCTATGCCCCAGGCATCGGGCAGGGACTGGAACAGGGAGAAGTTCGCGAAGCACTTGTCTGCCAGCTTCTCGGAGAGCTCGTCGGCCAGGGCGCGGTGGTTGCGGTTGACCGGGTTGAGCAGCTCTTTGAGCGCCAGGCAGGTATTCTGGTGCAGCATCTCTGCCCAGGCGCGCTGTTCCAGGTTCAAGAGACCCATGGTGAACTGGGTGTTCACATCCCCCAGATCCGCCACCGAGTCGTGGAAGATCTCCAGCAGGGAGGGGTCTTCACTGCGCAGGTCCAGCCAGCCTTTCCACATGTTCTGCAGAATGGTCGGGGCGTCTTCATCCGGCGCATGGATGTCGTTCACTTCCACCCCTTCGGCACCAATCAGATTGGTGACCAGCACGGCGTGGTGGGCGGTCAGGGCACGGCCGGACTCGCTGATGATGGTCGGGTGCGGCAGGTCGAACTCGCGGCACACATCGCCGATGCCCCACACCACGTTGTTGGCGTACTCGGACAGGCTGTAGTTCGCGGAGCAGTGGCTCTGGGAGCGGGTGCCCTCATAGTCCACACCCAGGCCGCCGCCCACATCGACCACGTCGATGGGCACGCCGAGACGACGCAACTCGGCATAGAAACGGCCGCACTCGCGGATGCCGCCCTGGATGTCGCGGATGTTCGCTATCTGGGAGCCCAGGTGGAAGTGCAGCAGTTGCAGGCAGTCCAGCTTGCCGAGGCTGCGCAGACGCTCCACCAGCGCCAGGATCTGGGAGGCAGAGAGGCCGAACTTGGACATGGAGCCACCGCTCGATTCCCACATGCCGGAGCCAGTGGAGGCGAGCTTGGCGCGCACCCCGATGTTGGGCTTGATGTTGAGGCGAACTGACTCGTCCAGCACCATTTCCAGCTCGGAGGGTTTTTCCACCACGATGTAGACCTTGTGGCCCATCAGGTTGCCCAGCAGGGCGTGGCGGATGTATTCGCGGTCCTTGTAACCGTTGCAGACGATCACGGACCCTTGCTCATGATGATGGGACAGCACGGCCAGCAGCTCCGGTTTGGAGCCCGCCTCCAGCCCAAGCCGCGGCTTGTCGCTGTAGGACTGACTGATGGTCTCGATGACGCGGCGCTGCTGGTTTACCTTGATCGGGTAAACACACAGGTAGTCCCCTTCATAGCCTGACTTCTCGATGGCCTGACCGAAGGCGTTGAACAGCGCATCGACCCGGCTCTTGAGGATGTCGGGGAAACGCAGCAATACCGGGGTAGTCAGTCCGGACTGGCGCAGCTGTTCGATGGCCTCGGACAGCACGATGCGCGCCTCGGGACGAGACTTGTCGGGGGAGACGGTCACATGACCGGCGTCATTGATATTGAAAAAACCCGCACCCCAGTAGGGAACGTTGTAGACCTTCAAGGAGTCCTTGCTGGACCAGTTAGTCATGGGCTATGCCTCGCAAATGAGCGGCCAGAAGGCCGCCTTCGTTACCCTCAATCACATCCAGACCATCGATTGCAACATGCGGCGAGCAAAGGCTGCCTGCGGGCACCCGGTGCGTCACGGCCGGCGGCGGCAGGCGTTGTTGCCTGACCCTGGGCCTTGTCACAGCCAGATCCTCTATTGCACATCGCGGCAAGCCAAGGCTGCCTGGTGGATCTTGGGAAGTAACGAGTCTTGATGTGGGGCTGGTGGCTTTACATCAAGCTCAACGGTATGCGGTGCCACTGTAATGGGGCGCCGCGGTACTTTGATGACAACCGGCATCAGCCACGCCGTTCGTTCATCATTCGGCAGCCATCCCGACAGAAGGAGAAGGGTTCAAGGAAGAGAAGGGTAGACGTCAGCACGCACGCGTGTTGATAAACGACAACCACCACAGCCCGCTCAACGCCAGTGACCGCCCATGACAAGGGAAGATGATGAGCCGTTGGCCCACTCGGTCAGTTGGTGGATGAGAGTCCGTTGTTCTCCCTGATACCGGAGCCTAACCGGTATTAAAGAAACCATTCCCCAGCAGTGTCTGTCGTTTCTGCGTGCCTCGCCCTATAGGCGTCTGATCCTGTCGGTGTCTGGCGGCCTCTGCCTGCTCAGGGTTACCCTCGGATCGGCGCGGAGTGTACACACTTACCGGCGCCACTGACAATAAAAAATCGTGTTAAAAAACGGGTTTTGAACGATGGGCCAAATCTTGCTGCCAGCAAGGCTGGCTCTGGGATGGCGAGGGATGAGGCCGCTCAGGATAGGCCCTGAAAATAACAGGGGAACCGGCCATTTTCCCCCACCCCTTGCCAGTGCTGGGCCGGGGGGAGATTCAGCCCTTTCGCATATGCATGACCAGCTTTAAATTTGGAATTTTTATTCATTCATACCTCGAGCGGTGACCCCTCCCGCCACCCTGTGCACCGGGATCCCTGCCCCGACAAATTCATCAAAAACTGCGCTGACGCAATAAGCGGCCCGGCCGTCTTGGCCACAATGGTCCCTCTTTTGTAGTTAGAGGCCTGCCAATGGATACCCTGCTTGAGCGTTTTCTGCGTTATCTGACTTTTCATACCCGCTCCGATGCGACCAATCCTGTCTGTCCCAGCAGCGAGGGCCAGCTCGTCTTCGCCCGCGCCCTCTTCGATGAGATGACCCAGCTTGGGTTGACCCAGGTCACCCTGGATGAGCACGGCTACCTCACCGCCTGCCTGCCGGGCAACCAGCCAGAGGCGCCCGCCATCGGGCTCATCGCCCACATGGACACCGCCGATTACGAGGCAGAACAGGTGGTGCCCCAGCTCATTGAAAATTATCAGGGAGGCGACATCTGCCTCGGCAAGGGGGACGAGGTGCTGGCCATTC
Organism: Aeromonas sp. sif0611; assembly: GCF_019218845.1. Classification (NCBI taxonomy): domain Bacteria; kingdom Pseudomonadati; phylum Pseudomonadota; class Gammaproteobacteria; order Aeromonadales; family Aeromonadaceae; genus Aeromonas; species Aeromonas sp. sif0611. Next base: position 801,785 of record NZ_JAHUWU010000001.1, read on the forward strand.
GCCAGTACCGCTGCCTGAAAAACTACCTGGGGCAGGATCTCATCACCACGGACGGCACCACCCTGCTGGGGGCCGACGACAAGGCGGGCATCGCCGAGATCCTCACCGCCGCCCAGTACCTGCTGGCCCACCCCGAGATCCCTCGCGGGGATCTCTGGATAGGCTTCACCCCGGACGAGGAGATAGGTCGCGGCGCCGATCTGTTCCCCCTGGAGAGATTCCCGGCCAAATGGGCCTACACCGTGGATGGTGGTGAACTGGGGGAGCTGGAGTATGAAAACTTCAACGCCGCCAGCGCCACCGTGCGCATCACAGGCAACAACGTGCACCCCGGCACCGCCAAGGGCAGCATGATCAACAGCCAGACCCTGGCCGCCCGCTTCCACGTCGAGATGCCTCCCGAGCAGACCCCTGAGTGCACGGCAGGGTACGAAGGCTTCTTCCACCTGGCCCGGATGGAAGGCACCGTGGAGGAAACCACCCTGCACTACCTCATCCGCGACTTCGATGACGACTGCTTCGCCGCCCGCAAGGCGCAGCTCAAGGAGCGGGTCGCCTCCCTGCAGCTGGACAACCCCAAGGCGCGCATCGAGCTCAACTTGACCGACAACTACCGCAACATGCGCAGCCAGATAGCGCCGCACATGCACATCGTCGAACTGGCCAGGGCCGCCATGGAGGCCGCCGACGTGGTCCCCAAGATCAAACCCATTCGCGGCGGCACCGACGGCGCGCGGCTCTCCTTTATGGGGCTGCCCTGCCCGAATATTTTCACGGGTGGTCACAACTTCCACGGCAAGCACGAGTTCATCCCGCTGCAATCCATGGAGAAGGCGGTCGCCACCCTGGTGGCCCTGGTGCAACTCACCTCGGCCTGGCGGGAGCAATAAGCAGTGACACCGTCCTGAGCGGGGCCGGGTGGGAGCAAATAACGGCGGTATAAGCGGGGACGGGTCTGCGGTATGAGCGGGCTCTCTGCCCCGGGTCATCAAACCGTCACGGCGCTGCCACAAAGGGGAAACCGGGGGGCGGCACCCTGAGGCAACGTTCCGCGGAGCCTTGCCCATGTTCAACGTCGATACCCTGCTGGGGCAGCATCTGCCCCGCCTCGCCACCCAACCCCTGATCCGTCCCCTGCTCCGGCAGGGGCTGAGCTGGCTGCTCAACGAGGAGGCCTTCGCCGAGTTTGCCAAGCGCCATCCTCACCTGCGCGGCCTGGACTTCGTCGAGCAGGCCCTCGGCGCCCTCGATTTTGACTACAGGGTGAGCGAGGCCGAACTCGAGAACATTCCCGCCAGCGGCCGGGTCATCATAGTCGCAAACCACCCCATAGGATCCCTGGACGGGCTGGCCCTGCTGCGCCTGCTTGGCCGCATCCGCCCCGACGTCAAGATAGTGGCCAACCAGCTGCTGGCACAGATTGCCCCCCTGCGTCCCCTGTTGCTGCCGGTGGACAACCTGGGGGGCAAGACCGACAGGCGCGCCATCCTGGCCATGGGGGAGCACCTGGCCCAGGAGGGAGCCCTCATCATCTTCCCCGCCGGCGAAGTGTCGCGCCTCGGCCCCAAGGGGGTGAAGGACGGTCCCTGGCAGGGGGGCTTCATCAAGCTGGCCAGGCGCACCCGCACGCCGCTGGTGCCCATCCATCTGGACGGGCGCAATGGCCTCCCCTTCTATCTTGCCTCCTGGCTCCACAAGCCCGCCTCCGCCCTGCTGCTGGTGCGCCAGCTGTTTCGCCAGCAGGGGCGGCGCATCTCCCTCACCCTGGGGGAGCGCATCCCGCCCCAGAGCTTCGGGGAGCTCGCCCCCAAGACAGCCGCCGCCCTGGTGCGCCGCCATCTCTATCGCCTCGGCAAGGGGAAGAAGGGCCCCCTGGCGACCGAGGCCCCCATCGCCCTGCCGGAGGATCGCCGCCAGCTCAATCAGGCCATGGATGGCTGCGAGCTGCTCGGGCAGACCCCGGATGGCCAGCGCATCCTGCTCTATCGCCGCCACGAGCAGGGCCACTCTGTGATCCTGCGCGAGCTGGGGCGGCTGCGGGAAATCGCGTTTCGCGCCGTGGGGGAAGGCTCGGGCAGGCGGCGGGATCTCGATGCCTTCGACGATGACTACCACCACCTCATTCTCTGGGATCCGGCCCGCCTCGACATCATAGGGGCCTACCGCTTCGCCCCCGTGGCCGAGCTGCTGGCGCGCAAAGGGGTGAGCGGCCTCTACAGCCACACCCTGTTCGGGTTTGAAGAGAGACTGCTGCCCCGGCTGGAGCAGGCCATCGAGCTGGGCCGCAGCTTCATCCAGCCCGCCTACTGGGGCAAGCGGGGGCTGGATTATCTCTGGTTCGGCATAGGCGCCTACCTGGCCCGCTACCCCCAGTATCGGTATCTGTTCGGGCCCGTGACCCTCTCCGGCAGCCTGCCGCCGGCGGCCAAGGATCTGCTGGTGGGCTTCTACCGCCAGCACTTCGCCCCCGAGTTGGCGCTGGCCCCCTCGCGCCGCCCCTACCCCGAGACGGCGCCCCTGTTCGAGGGGGTGGATTACGGCAGCGATCTCAAGGCGCTCAAGGCCCGCCTCGACCACCTGGGCTGCGCCATCCCCACCCTCTACAAGCAATACTCCGAGCTGTGCGAGCCGGGGGGCGTGCAGTTCATGGACTTTGGCATAGACCCCGACTTCAACCACTGCATCGACGGCCTGGTGTGGGTGGACGTGAGCCGCATCAAACCCCACAAGCGGGCCCGCTACATAGGGTCTCCCGCGAGCGGTGCCGACGCCTAGCCGCCCGGACAAAAAAAGAGAGGGAGGCCTGCGCCTCCCTCTGTCGTTCAACCCGTGCCCCCGGCCTACTCGGTGGCAGGCTTGCGATCGGCATGGCCGAGATCGCGCTCCGGGGCGATGACGTCCCGCACCCGCTGCTTGATCTCTTTCGCCTCGGGGAAGCCCTCGTCGGCCACCCTGTCCCACACCTGGATGCCGTTCACCAGTATCTTGAACTCCCCCTTGCTGGCGGGCACCAGTGCCACCTCGCCGAGATCGCTGTCGAAGGTGGAGAGCAGCTCCTGGGCGAGCCAGGCGGCGCGCAGCATCCAGCGGCAGAGGGTGCAGTAGCGGATCTCGATGCGCGGTTTGCTGACGGGGGTCTGTGGTTCTGTCATGCGATGACTCCATGAAAATCGGTTAACCAGTGGCGGGCTATGCGCTGCATGGTGGCCTGGGGCAGCTCAAGCAGGCCGGCGGCCGGCGCCTGCCCGGCAAGCTGGTGCACCCCTTCGATGATCTCCGCCAGCACCAGATAGACGTACTCGCCGATGACGGCGCCGTGGACGAAGTTCACCGCCTCGCCGCGATTGAGCAGGAAGATGGTGCTGCCATCCGGGCGCGTGAGCGCCAGCACATGGGGGCACACCTCCTCGCTCGGCCAGGGCAGCTGGGAGAGGCAGAACGCGAACTCGTCATCCGCCGAGGTGACAGACGCCAGCATGGCCCCCGGGCGCAGTGCCTGCAAATCGGCGATGTCGAGGGAGCCATTGCCGGTGCAGCAGATCACCAGCTCGGCGCGGCCGAGGGCCTCGGCCTTGTTCACCAGCTTGAAGCCGTGGGAGAGCGCCTCCACCTGGCGCAGGGCATCCGTCTCCACCAGCTCCAGATGCAGGTTGCGGCAGCGCAGCTCGCGGGCGATGCTGCGCCCCACCTTGCCATAGCCGAACAGGGCGGCCTGGCAGACATTGAAGGTGCGCCTGAGGGTGCGCGCCAGAGACTCGGCGGAGTAGACCACACTCAGGCCGATCTGGATGTCTTCCGCCTGCTTGAGGGGGCTGCGCGCCACCGAGATGACGGGAGCGGCCAGCACCTCCTGCTCGTAGCGCTGATGGCCATTTTCGGTCATCTCCACCACCCCGAGAAAGCGCGCGCCGAAATGTTCGGCGAGAATCGCCTGGGTCTTGGCGAAGTAACCGCCTATGTCCAGGATGATGAGACGCTCATGGGGTTCCACCAGGGGGGCTATCTGGGCAATGACGCCCTCGGGATCCGAGGTCCAGTGGCGATTGAGCGGCAGCACTGGGTAGTGCTGCTGGGCCCAGGCCAGGGTCGGCCCGTGCACGGACTTGGGTTTGGGCAGGATGGCGCCGACGCGCCCCACCCCATCGAGCACCTGGATGAACTGGGGCCTGTCGGGAAGCAGGTGAGTCACCAGCAGGATGCAGAGATCCCCGAGGCGTCCCTGCTCGGTGAAATGGCGAAAAAACAGATGCTCAGATCCCTGACTGTGCAACTGTGGCCTCCTTAGCGTGCCGCGAGAAAGCAGGCAAACAGAACCCGGCATAGCCGGGTTCTGTGTGTGTCCAGATAATTGAAAATCCTTTTTATCTGAAAGCGCCATAGGGCTCAATCTTTATCTACACAGACTTTGACTAACCCATCAATTTCTAAGGTAATAGCCTGTTTTTCATGCAGAAATCAATAAAGTGACGCCTCTGGCCACACCCACCACAGACTCAAACAAGCACCAATTGCCCCCACCAGGATCAGCAGACCCCAACGAGACAACCCCGGCCGTTTGCGCAGGACCCACTCCAGCAGCGGCAGCAACCAGACCGGCAGCAACACCACCAGCGGCACTTCCACGTACTGCCAGGCCAGCATCTGCACGAAGGCGAGCGCCAGCGCCAGGGCGGCCGGGGCCACCTTGATGCCCGCAAAGGCACCGAGCAGGGCACGGAAACCGGCGAATGCCGCCAGCGCGCCTGCCAGTTGGGCGATCAGCAGGCTGCCATCGATGCCGATGACCAGCGCCAGCCAGATGAAGCCGAGGGCAAAACCCAGCCCCTCGTCACTGTCACCACGCCAGCCCGTCCAGCCGAACCAGGCGATGGCGGGCAACAGCGCCAGCCAGATGCGCGGCTCGCTGGCAAGGACCGAGGCCAGCCCCTGCCACCACACGAGGGCGCCAAGCACCGCAAACAGCGCCAGGGCGGCGCGCTTGTCCTCAACCTGGGCCGCGATGGCGGGCACCAGCAGGGCCAGCGGCAGCCACTGCCACGCCTTGACCGGCAGGCCATAGGCGCCGCCCAGCAGGCAGCCCACCAGCCAGAGCGCGAGCGCCCCCCACAGGTAGCCCAGTCGTGGCCAGCGCCATGACAGCAAAGCGGCCCCCAAAGGGGCCGCCAGGGTCTGTAGCAAGAGTGCTGCACCCATTACTTGCGCACACCTTCGACGAACAGGTTGATGCTCATCTCGTCCGGAATGCCCGGCAGCATGTAGTTCACGCCAAAGTCGCTGCGCTTGATGGTGGTGGTGGCGTTGAAGCCGCTGCGGTAGCCGCCCCAGGGATCCTTGCCTTCGCCGATGTGGACCATGTCGAAGGCCACGTCCTTGGAGACGCCGTGCAGGGTCAGGGTGCCCTTGAGCACGCCCTTGTCCTTGGTACCTTCATAGCCGGAGCTGACGAAGGTCATCTTGGGGTACTGCTTGACGTCCAGGAAGTCGGGGCTGCGCAGGTGCTTGTCGCGGGCCTCGTGGTTGGAGTCCACGCTGGCGGCGTCGATTTCGAAGCTCGCCTTGGCGGCGGTCGGATTGGCATCATCCATGCTGAAGGTGCCGCTGAAGGTGTTGAACCGGCCGACCAGCTCGGAGAAGCCGAGGTGGCCCACCTTGAACTGGACTGTGGTGTGAGCCGCATCGACATCGTAGTCGGCCGCCATCAGGGGAGCCGCCATAAACAGGCAGGAAGCCAGCAGGGCCTTGGTCATTTTCATTCCGATCGTTCCTTCATTAGGGGGTTCACATCGATACCCGACATGCTAACCTCCGAGCAGGAATGGATAATCATCGATTTATTAAAATAATTATCAACCGAGAGTGGAATATGGATCAGATAGCCGCCATGCGCACCTTCATCAAGGTGGTGGAGTGCCAGAGCTTTACCAAGGCCGCCCATCAGCTCGGCATCTCGGTCGCCATGACCTCCAAGCTGATGCAACAGCTCGAGGAGTCATTGTCGACCCGGCTGCTGTCACGCACGACCCGCCAGGTCAACCCCACAGAGGCGGGCCAGTTCTACTACCAGCGCTCCCTGGCCCTGCTGGCGGAGCTGGAAGAGACCCACAGCCAGCTCACCCACAACAACCAGCAGCCTCAGGGCACCCTCAAGCTCTCTGTGCCCATGGACTTTGGCTACCTGCACCTCTCCCCTGCCCTGCCGCTGTTTCGTGAGCGGTTTCCCGAGCTCAAGCTGGAGATAGAGTACAGCGACCGGCGGGTGGCCCTGGTGGAAGAAGGATTCGATCTGGCGCTGCGGATCGGCAACCTGCCGGACTCCTCCCTGGTGGCCAAGCCGCTCGCCACCATGAAGCTGGTGGTGTGCGCCAGCCCGGAATACCTGGCCCGCAGGGGCACCCCCAAGACCCCGGAGGATCTCAAGCAGCACGACTGCCTCATCTACACCCTGACCCAACCAGACTGGGTCTTCAAGCGAAATGGGGAGCAGCAAAGCGTGCGCCCCCTGGGGCCCCTTCGCGCCAACAACGGGGTGGCCCTGACTCGGGCCGCCTGCGACCACCAGGGCATCATATTGCAGCCCACCTTCATCGTCGGGGATGCGCTGCGCTCAGGCGCCTTGGTGCCCCTGCTGCCGGAATGGGAGAAGGGACAGGTGGGGCTCTATGCCCTCTATCCGCACCGCCGTTTCGTCTCGGCCAAGGTGCGCTGCTTCATCGAGTTCGTGCAGGAGCGCTACCTGGCGCCCCACTACTGGGACAGGGAGACCTGAGCCCGGGCCGGAGGGTGATCAGGGGGTGGGGACGACCGGCAGCTCGGCCACCAGCAGCAGACTGCGCTGAGTCAACTGCCAGCGCGGCAGACGCCGCGCCAGGGTGGCGAGCTGCGCCTCGCCAAGCTCATAGGGCAGAGTGATGTGCAGGCAGTGGCAATCGAGCATGGCCGCCAGTTGCAGGATCAGCGCGAGGTTGGCCTCGTCCGTCTTGCGCTTGTTGATGCGCTTGCCGAGTTCCTGGCGAAAGTGGGTCTCGGGATCCTGGGTCATCGCCTGCCAGCCGTAGCCGAACAGCGGGATCAAGGCGCTGACGATGCCAAGGGCGGTGAGCGGCTGCTTGGGAGGGTGGTAGAGGGCATTGAGGTCCAGCAGTATGGGGCTTTGATGAGGCTCACGACTGCCGGATAAAATAGTATTACTCATTGGATAACCTTATTGATTCCTCTAGACTTCGCCGCATCTTTGACCTGACATGCCAACGAGGTGCTGATGCTAAGCGATATCGAGATCTCCCGCCAGTCCCCCCGTCTCTCCATCCAGGTGCTGGCCGAACACCTCGCCATCCCGCCCCAGCAGCTCAGCCCCCAGGGTCACCACAAGGGCAAACTCAGTCTCGACCTGCTCAAGTCTCAGCCCAAACAGAGAGGCAAGCTGGTGCTGGTGAGCGCCATCACCCCGACCCCCCTCGGCGAGGGCAAGACGGTCACCACCCTCGGCCTCTCCATGGGGCTCAACCACATCGGCCAGCCCAGCATCGCCACCATACGCCAGCCGAGCCTCGGGCCCGTGTTCGGGGTCAAGGGGGGCGCCGCCGGGGGCGGACATGCCCAGGTGGTGCCCATGGAGGAGATGAACCTGCACCTCACCGGGGACTTCCACGCCCTCAGCGCCGCCCACAACCTGGCGGCGGCGGCCCTGGATGCCCGCCTGTTCCACGAGCAGAAACTCGGCGACCAGTTCAGCGTCAGAACCGGTTTGCCGCGCCTCGACATAGACCCGGCCAACATCCTCTGGCCGCGCACCCTGGACATGAATGACCGCGCCCTGCGCCACCTCACCCTAGGCCAGGGTGGCGCCGCCGATGGGGTGGAGCGCTCCGATCGCTTCGTCATCACAGCCGCCTCCGAGCTGATGGCCATTCTGGCGCTGGCCAGCGATCTGAAAGACTTGCGCGCGCGCATCGGCCGCATCCAGCTGGCGCTGGACAGCCGCGGCAACCCCATCACCGCCGAACAGCTGGAAGTGGCGGGGGCCATGACGGTGCTGCTCAAAGACGCCCTGCAACCGACCCTGATGCAGACCACGGAGCAGACCCCGGTACTGGTGCACGCCGGCCCCTTCGCCAACATCGCCCACGGCAACTCCTCCGTCATCGCCGATCGCATCGCCCTGGGCCTCACCGACTATGTGGTGACCGAGGCGGGCTTTGGCTCCGACATGGGGCTGGAGAAGTTCTTCAACATCAAGCACCGCCAGTCCGGCATCACCCCCGCCTGCGTGGTGCTGGTGGCCACGGTGCGCGGTCTCAAGGCCAACAGCGGCCTGCTGGACATTCGCCCGGGCCAGCCGCTGCCGGCGAGCCTGCAAGGGGAAGATCTGCCCACCCTCAAGCAGGGCTGCGCCAACCTCGCCTGGCATATCCAGAACGCCCGCCGTTACGGTGTGCCCGTGGTGGTCGCCATCAACCGCTTCCCCACCGACAGCCAGGCCGAGCTGGATCTGCTGGCCCGCGAGGCGCTGGCGGCCGGTGCCTGTGACGCCGCCATCTCCCACGCCTTCACCGACGGGGGCAAGGGCGCCAGCGAGCTGGCCCGGGCCGTGGTGGCGGCCTGCGAGCAGCCGAGCCAGGTCAAACTGCTCTACCCGGACGAGATGAGCCTCGCGGCCAAGCTGGCCACCCTGGTGGAGTGCGGCTATGGCGGGCGCGGGGTGCGGCTCTCGGACAAGGCACGCCAGCAGCTGGTCCGGCTCTCGGCCGAGGGCTGGGATCACCTGCCCATCTGCATGGCCAAGACGCCGCTCTCCATCAGCCATGATCCCACCCTCAAGGGAGTACCGACGGACTTCGAGGTGCCCATCGACGAGGTGCGCCTGTGCGCCGGCGCCGGTTTCGTCTATGCCCTCGCGGGCCCCATCATGACCATGCCGGGCCTGGGCAGCCTGCCAGCTTATCGCCATATCGACATCAATGAGAACGGCGAGATAGTCGGCCTGAGCTGAGCCCTTCCACAACGCCAGAAACAACAAGGCCCCGCCAATTGGCGGGGCCTTGTGTTGCCATGGACCAGGGCTCAGAGGGTGAAGCGCTGGGTCATCTGGTGCAGGCTGTTGGCCAGCTTGCTCAGCTCGACACAGGCCTGGGCGGTCTGCTGCGCCCCCTGGGCGTTCTCGTCGGCGGCATTGTGGATGTTCACTATGCTGCGGTTGAGCTCCTCGGTCACCGCGTTCTGCTCTTCGGTGGCGGTGGCGATCAGGGTGTTCATGTCGCTGATCTGGGTGACGGCGCCATTGATGCTGTCGATGCTGCCCCCCGCTTCCCGTGCCAGCCCGACGCTCTCCTGCATCTGCTGACGGCTCAGTTGCATGGCGTTGCCCGCTTCGGCGGTACGCTCCTGCAACAGCGCTATCATCTTGCTTATCTCGGCGGTGGAGGCCTGGGTACGCTGGGCCAGGGAGCGCACTTCGTCCGCGACGACCGCAAAACCACGCCCCTGCTCGCCGGCCCGGGCCGCCTCGATGGCCGCGTTGAGTGCCAGCAGGTTGGTCTGCTCCGCGATGCCGCGAATGACATCCAGCACCATGCTGATGCTGGCGCTGTCCGCTTCCAGCTGCGACACCACAGTACCCGCCTGCTCTATCTGCTGCGACACCTGCTCTATGCTGCCGATGGCGCTGCGCACCACCTGATTGCCCTGAGTCGAAGTACGGGAGGCCTCCTTGGCCGCGCTCATGGCATCCGTGGTGTTGCGGGCCACCTCATTCACGGTGGACTGCATCTCGTTCATGGCGGTAGCCACCTGGGAGACCTCGCTCTGCTGGCTGGCCATGCCCTTGGCGGACTGTTCGGAGATGGCGCTCACCTCCTCCACCGCGCTGCTGAGCTGGCTCACCGAGCCCGCGATCTCGCTCACCAGGCTCGCCAACGCCCCCTGCATCCGGTCGATGGCAGAGCCAAGCTGACCCAGCTCGTCGCGGTTGAAGCGGCTGGTGCGGATCCACTCCTGCAGCTCACCCTTGCCGAGATCGCCGCTCGCGATGCGCTGGGCCTGACGGGCCAGCATGATGAGCGGGTCGCGGATCTGGCGGGTCAGCACCACGGAGAGGCAGACCACCAGCACCAGACCGACCAACAGGGACAGGGTGACGCTCAGTTTGGCGGAATCATAGGCCGCCACCACCACCTTGCGGGAGGCATCGGCATAGCCATGGTTGATGCGCACCAGGTCGCCAACCGACTTGGCCAGGTTGGTGTAGAGGGTGACCCCCTCCCCCATGAAGAGGTGCTGGGCCTCGGTCATCTGCCCTGAGTCCTGCATCTGCCGGATGCGCTGGTGCAGGCCGAGGTATTTCTCCCAGTCTGCCTTCACGATGTCGAAGGTGCGGCGCTCCTCCAGATCCTCCGCCCAGATGGTGCCATCGTGGGCCGTTATCTGGCGCGCGGCCTCCTGCAGGCTCTTCTCGCTCTCATTGCGGTAATGGGCCTGCTGCTGGGGATCGTCCGCCACCAGAAAAACATCCAGCTCATAACGGCGCACCGCATTGATGGTCTCGCCCAGGGTGCTGGTACGCACCACGGCGGGCAGGATACTGTCGGTAAAACCGATGGCAGCCCGGTTCATGGTGCTGAATTCAAACAGAGAAAAGCCGCCTATAAAGGCCATCATCAGGCCGAGTACGGCAAAGCCGGCGGAGAGTTTCTTGCCTATCGTCATGGTGTTCATGGCATGTCCTGCATATGGGTCATCAAGTGGCATTCGTCGGCGCCGGCCCCTCGAGGCACGAGCACGCTAGCTGCCATCCATAGCAGTCATTCAAATCTCATCCGTATCGGCACGAAAGAGAGGGCCAAACGGGTGTCAAACAGGCCATCCCGCGGCACGGAGAGCTGTATCGGCCAGCGCGGGCATCACTTTAGGATTTTTTCAGAAAAAAAACCGGGGCAGACGGAGGGAAGAAGTCGGGGCATGTCGGCGCGACATACCCCTGGGTGACTAGCCTTTCAAGCCACCGAGAAACTCGGCACGGGTGTCTGGCTGGGTCTTGAAGACCCCACCGAGGGAGGTGGTGGTGGTGTAGGAGGTAGAATCCATCACGCCGCGGGCCTTCACGCAGAAGTGGGTCGCCTTGATGCTGATGGCCACGTCCTTGGTGCCGAGCAGGGTCTGCAGCGCCAGCAGGATCTGCTGGGTGAGCCGCTCCTGCACCTGGGGACGGCGGGCGAAGAACTGCACGATACGGTTGATCTTCGACAGCCCGATCACCTTGCCACGGGGGATATAGGCCACGTGGGCCAGCCCGTCGATGGTGACGAAGTGGTGCTCGCAGGTGCTGGTGAGACTGATGTCCCGCACCATGATCATCTCGTCCACCTTCATCTTGTTCTCGATCACCGTCACCTTGGGGAAGGTGGCGTAATCGAGGCCGGAGAAGATCTCGTTCACGTACATCTTGGCGATGCGGTGAGGCGTTTCGGCCAGACTGTCGTCGGTCAGATCCAGCCCCAGCGTCTCCATGATGGCGCGCATGTGGCCTTCGATTTTTTCCTTCTTCTGCTGGCCGTTCAATTCATTGGCCACCAGAGGTGTCTCGAGGCCCTGGGCCTCGAGCGCAGCCCTGACCAACAGGGCTTCCTGGCTTAAGCTCGTCATCTTGTTTCTCTCCCACGCTCAGGGACTGTGCTGGCCATCGACATGGTGTCGTGGCGCAATCTTACAGGGCGATTATTGTCATAATTCAGACTAACTCAAGCCCAACACCTGACTTTATGCCAAACCACCCGGTTTTACCCTGCGGCCCCCTCCCCGTTCGGGGGCGCCTGGCAGACAGTCCGGCACTTGGCATGCAGGCGTCCCTTCCATGCCACCCACAAGGTGGTAACTCAAGGAAAGGGCCGCCGCTGTCATCACAGCAAAAGCCGTATTCCACCGCATTCCTGCACGATGCGCCTGCCCATCCGGGCGGATTTTTGGGATAATCCGCCCCCTATACACCACAGAGGTCATGATGATGGGATTCGATACCGGTGCACTCCTCCCCTTGGACAAGGCCCTGCAAGGGATGCTGGAACAACTCACCTGCTGCTGCGACACGGAGCAGTTGCCGCTGCCCCAGGCGCTGGATCGGATACTGGCCGAGGAGATAAGCTCCCCCCTGTCGGTGCCCCCCTTCGACAACGCCGCCATGGACGGTTACGCCGTGCGTCTGGCCGATCTTGCCGCCGGCGCCCCACTCCCCGTGGCGGGCAAGGCCTTCGCCGGCCAGCCCTATGAGGGCGAATGGCCGGCCGGTCACTGCATCCGCATCATGACCGGCGCCCCGGTGCCGGCGGGCACGGAGGCGGTCGTCATGCAGGAAGAAACGCAGGAGGGCGGCAACGGGATCACTTTTCTGACGACGCCCTTCCTTGGCCAGAACATCCGTCGCCGCGGCGAGGACATGGCGCAAGGATCCCGGGTGCTGGCGAGCGGCCTGCGCCTCAGCCCCCGGGAGTTGCCGCTGCTGGCTTCCTTGGGCATCGCCACCGTGACGGTGCGCCGCCCGCTCAAGGTCGCCATCTTCAGCACAGGTGACGAGCTCAAACCCCTGGGCACCCCGCTCGCCCATGGCGACATCTATGACTCCAACCGTTACGGGGTCAAGGCCATGCTGACCCGCATGGGCATAGCGTGCCTGGATCTGGGCATCATCCCCGACGATCCTGCCGCCCTGCGCGCCGCCTTTATTCAGGCCGACCGCGAGGCCGATGCCCTCATCACCACGGGGGGCGTCTCGGTCGGCGAGGCGGACTTCACCAAGCAGTTGCTGGAGGAGCTTGGCGAAATCGGCTTCTGGAAGCTCGCCATCAAGCCGGGCAAACCCTTTGCCTTCGGTCGCCTGCCAAACGCCTGGTTCTTCGGCCTGCCGGGCAACCCCGTCTCCGCCATGGTTACCTTCGATCAGTTGGTGCAGCCGGCGCTGGCCAGGCTGGCTGGCCACCACTTCGCGCGCCCCCTGCCGCTGCAGGCCATCGCGACCGAGCCCCTCAAGAAGGCGCCGGGGCGACTGGACTTCCAACGCGGCATGCTGAGCCAGGGCCCGAACGGCCTCGAGGTACGCAGCACCGGCTCCCAGGACTCCGGGGTGTTCAGCTCCCTGTCCCGGGCCAACTGCTACATAGTGCTTGAACAGGAACGCGGCAAGGTGGCCGCCGGTGAGACGGTGACCGTCGAGCCCTTCTCGGGACTGCTGCTGTGAGCGAGATCCTGAGCGACGCCGAGCTGCTGCGCTACAACCGTCAGATCATTCTTAAATCTTTCGATTTCGAGGGGCAGGAGGCGCTCAAGCAGGCCCGCGTACTGGTGATAGGCGCCGGGGGACTGGGCTGCGCCGCCGCCCAGTACCTCGCCGTGGCCGGGGTCGGCCGGCTCACCCTGGTGGATTTTGACCGGGTGGAGCTCTCCAACCTTCAGCGCCAGGTGCTGCACAGCGACGAACGCATCGGCATGTACAAGGTGGACTCCGCCGCCCAGTCCCTGCGCGCCCTCAATCCCTGGCTAGAGGTGGAAACCCACGCCCTCCTCGCCGACGAGGCGCTGCTCGATGCCCTGTTACCGACGCACCAGCTGGTGCTCGACTGCACCGACAACGTCACCATCCGCAACCTGCTCAACCAGCGTGCCCGCCAGCACAGGGTGCCCCTGGTCAGCGGCGCCGCCATCCGGCTGGAGGGGCAGCTGTGCAGCTTCACCTGGCAGGAGGACGAGCCCTGCTACGCCTGCCTCAGCGCCCTGTTTGGCGAGCAGGCGCTGACCTGCGTCGAGGCCGGAGTGCTGGCCCCTGTGGTGGGCCTGGTGGGCAGCCTGCAGGCCCTCGAAGCCATCAAGCTGCTGGCCGGCATGGGCAAGAGCCATCACGGCCGCCTGCTGATGATCGACGGCCTCAGTGGCCGCTTTCGCGAGCTGAAGTTGCCCAAGCGCCCGGACTGCCCGGTCTGCTCCCAGCCCTGAGTGGCAAAAAACCATCAACAAAAATGCCGAACCCAGGGGTTCGGCATTTTTATGTCCGCACAGACTCAGTGAGTCGCCAGGATCCGTTGCAGCAGATGGTTGAACCCGGCGGGATCTTCCGCGGGCCAGGCGTGATGGCCCTCGGGGGTATGGATGCTGGCGTTGGGCAGGGAGGCGAACTGCTCCACCCGTTTGGCAAGGGGCAGGTAGTCGTGACTGGTGGAGATGATGGCCACCGGCTGCCGGAGGCTGCCGAGCCGGGCGCGCACCGACCAGCCGGGCAGCGCCTCCAGCAGTGCCTTGTAGGTCTTTTTCTTGTTGCTGCGCACGAAGCGCAGCCGGAAGGTGTGGCGCACCGGGGCGAGCTCGGGGCCGGGGAATAGTTCGCGCCCCAGCCACCAGGCGAGCGGTCGCATGCCAAACCAGCGCAGCCACTTGAGGCGCATGGCATGGCGCTCCTGCTCCTTTGGCGTCTCCAGCAGAAACTCGCTGAAGCCGTTGACCAGCACCAGCCCCCGCACCTTGTGAGGCAGTCGCAGCGCCAGCTCGAGCGCCACCATGGCCCCGAGTGACAGCCCCACCACCCAGGCGGGTTCCGGCTGCTCTTCTAGCCAGCGGGCCACGTCCGCCGCCAGGGTGGGCACATCGAAGGGCCCCTCCTGCATGCTCTGGCCATGGCCGCGCAGGTCCAGCGCCACCACCCGGTAGTGCTGGGAGAAGTGCTCGATCTGGGCCTGCCAGTCGAGGCTGGAGGAGCCAAGGCCATGCAGCAAGAGCAGCAAGGGGCCCTCCCCCGCGCTGCGCAAGGCCAATCCATGGGATTTCATTACCTGGTTGCGACGCACCCGTGCTCTCCCTCTCGACTCGATAGCGGCCATCGACGGCCTTGCTGCCCATGCTGTGGCGACACGCCCCTCAGCCCTCTCCCACCAGGCTCACCGCCTTGATGTAGGCGTAGAGGCGCTGCCCCGGCACCAGCGCCAGCCGCTGCGCGGAGCGGCTGGTGATCCGGGCCAGCAGTATCTGCTGCCCCAGCGCCAACTGCAACAGGGTTTGCCCCGGCCTCACCTCCCGCGCCTCCAGCAGTCGGGTCTCGAGGCAGTTGGAGAGGCTGGAGTGCGCTATGGGGGCGGTGGCGATCACCAGATCCCGCCCCGCCACCTTGATCTGCAACTCCCCTGTCTCGTCGGGGGCATGCTCCATGGTGACCATCAGGGTCTGATCCCCAAGTTGCAGGGTCGCCATCTGCTCAGCGTCGTCATAGTGAGCCAGAGTCGCCGTCAGCATGACACCGGCATCGTCGCGACTGGCCAAGGAGAGGTCGGTGCGGGCGAAGATCTCACTCGGCCTGCCCTGCGCCTCCAGCCTGCCATCTGCCAGCAGCACCAGCTGATCGCAGAGCAGACTCACCTCCTCCATGGCGTGGCTCACGAAGATCATGGGGATGCCGCTTTCGCGCTGCAACCCCTTGAGCACATGGGCCTGATGGATGCGGCTGCGGCTGTCCAGCGCCGAGAAGGGCTCATCGAGCAGCAGCAGATCCGGCTCTGCCAGCAGGGCCCGCCCCAGGGCCACCCGCTGGCGCTGGCCGCCGGAGAGGCCGTGGGCGGGCTGCCCCAGCAGATCCGCAAAGCCGAGCCGTATCGCCAGCGCCTCGGGCTGCCAGCGCCCTCGCCCCTTGCCTGCCGCCAGTTGCAGGTTGCCGAGCACCGTCATATGGGGAAAGAGGCGGGAGTCCTGGAACACCAGCCCGATGCGGCGCGCCTCCGGCAGCAGGGCCGCCAGATCCCGCCCCTGCCAGCGCAGAACGTCCGAGGGGGCACGATCCAGCCCGGCGATGATGCGCAGCAGGGTGCTCTTGCCACAGCCGGAAGGGCCAAAGAGGCCGAGAATGCCACCAAGGGGGAGTGTCAGATCGCAGTCGAGTTCGAAGCCGCCAAACCGGCGCCAGGCCTTGAGGTGCAGGCTCATCCGAATAACCTCCGCTGCCGGCGCTGCAAGACGCCATAGACCAGCACCAGCATCACCAGGGAGAAGCCCATCAGGCCGCCCGCCAGGTAGTGGGCGTGCTGATAATCCATGGCTTCCACGTGATCAAACAGGGCGATGGAGAGCACCTGGGTCTCTCCCGGGATGTTGCCCCCTATCATCAGCACCACGCCAAACTCCCCCAGGGTGTGGGCAAACCCGAGCGCCGCCGCCATCACGAAGCTCGGCAGCGTCATCGGCAAGATGATCTGAAAGAAGCGCTCGAGGGGCCCCAGCCCCAGGGTGGCGGCGGCTTCGATCTCCTTGTTGCCCATGTTGACGAAGGCGGAGGTGAGCGGCTGCACCACGAAGGGGAGCGAATAGAGGATGGAGGCAAACAGCAGGCCGAGGAAGCTGAAGGCGAGCGGGGTCCCGAAGGTCTCCCGCCACCAGGCGCCGAGGCCATATTCCGGCGAGAAGGCGAGCAGCAGATAGAAGCCGAG
Source organism: Aeromonas sp. sif0611 (assembly GCF_019218845.1). Taxonomy (NCBI): domain Bacteria; kingdom Pseudomonadati; phylum Pseudomonadota; class Gammaproteobacteria; order Aeromonadales; family Aeromonadaceae; genus Aeromonas; species Aeromonas sp. sif0611. The sequence continues at coordinate 818,230 of NZ_JAHUWU010000001.1, forward strand.
CACGGTCGGTGGCAGCACCAGGGGCAGCGCCACCAGTGCCTCCACCAGCGGCCGCAGCCGGTGCTGGCTGCGGGACAGCCACCAGGCGAGCGGCGGCGACAGCAGCAGCAGGATGGCGGTGGTGCTGGCCGCCAGCTTCAGGGTAAGCCAGACCGCCAGCAGATCCCCTTCACTCATGGGGCATATCCCTCCCTGGTGCGAGCAGCAACATGTTATGCATCCTCATTGCAAAGCGTGGCCGGCCCTGAGGCCGGCCAGTGGTCATGGGAGATTGGCATTCATGCCATCACTGCGGCAGGGCATAGCCCGCGGCCTTGATCTGTTCCTGGCCCGGGCCCTTGAGCCAGGCGACCAGGGCATCGACCGCAGCCCCTTTCTTCAGGATCAGCCCCTGCTGCTCGATGGGGGGGTAGAAGCTGGCCGGCACCGCCCAGGCTTCGCCGGTCTTGCCCGCTTCCACCAGGTTGGCCCAGGCGACGAAGCCCAGCTCGGCGTTACCGGTGTCCACGAACTGCCAGGTCTGGCTGATGTTGGTACCGGTCAGCACCCTGTATTGTTTGGGATCTATCTTGAGATGGGCCAGGGTTGCCATGGCGGCGGTGCCATAGGGGGCGGTTTTCGGGTTGGCGATGGCGAGGTTGCCCTTCCAACTGCGCAAGGTCGCCTCGTCGGGAGCCGGACCGCCCTTCTTCCACAGACCGAGCTGGCCGATGGCATAGGTGAAGCGATCGCTCCCCTTGCCCTCCGCCTCCAGTTTTTGAGGGGTGGCCACGTCGGCGGAGAGGAAGAGATCGAAGGGGGCGCCGTGGGTGATCTGGGTGTAGAGCACCCCGGTGGCCGCCGAGCTGATGACGACGCGGTGACCTGTCTTGGCGGTGAACGTCTTGCCAATGCGTTCCATGGTCCCCTTGAAGTTGGCGGCCACGGCCACCTTGACCTCATCGGCCTGCGCGGCCCCGCTGTACAAAGCGCCGGCGACGAGGCCAAGCAACACCACGGACAACTGTTTCTTCATTCCCTGTCTCCTTGAGGCTCGGCGTAGTCCGAGCAGGGGGTGGCAGGCACCCGTGGGCACTTACCAATCATCGAACCGGGCTGGCTAGGGGTCTTGCCGCCAGCGAGCGGCGGCAGCATCATCGCTCTGCTTGGCCTCGACCCAGCGTTGAATCCCTTCGGCGGTCAGCTCTTTTTTCCAGAACGGCGCCCGGGTCTTCAAAAAATCCATGATGAAGTGGCAGGCCTCGAAGGCAGCCTCGCGATGGGCACTGCTCACCGCCACCAGCACGATCTGATCGCCGAGCAACAGATCGCCGATGCGGTGGATCAGGGTGCACTCCTGCAGCGGCCAGCGGGCCCGTGCCTGGTTGACGATATCGACAAGGGCCTTCTCGGTCATGCCGGGGTAGTGCTCGAGGGAGAGTCCTTTCACCGCATCCCCCTGATTGAAGTCACGCACCTTGCCGACGAAAGTGACGATGGCGCCGCTGTCATGACGGGTGGCGAGGCGCTCATACTCCTCGCCAAGCGAGAAGTCGGCCCGCTGCACCAGGATACGATCGGTGGGGGTCGTGGTTGCCTGGGACATGATTCAGCCTCCGGTCGTTACTGGAAGGAGAGGGAAGAAGGCGGCCTCATGCCAGTCCCACAGCACCGTTGTGCGATCCACGGTCGTTATCTCGCTCATTCTCAACCTCCGGTCACCGGGGGGAAGAAGGCGACTTCATCGCCATCATTGAGCGCCGTCTCGAGCGGCACCAGGGTCTGGTTGACCGCCACCAGCAGCTTGCCGGACTCGAGCGCCAGCGCCCACTTGTCGCCGCGCTCGCACAAGGCCGCGCGCAGCTGTTCAGCTGTGGGATAGTCGCTGGGCAGGCTCAGTTCGTCGCAGCCCACCAGCTCCCTCACTTGCGCAAAAAACAGTACCTTGATCATGCCTTCTCTCCTGCCTGGGAGCCCAGCTGGAAGTGGCCGGACTTGCCGCCCTTCTTCTCCACCAGCCTGACTTGCTCGATCACCATGTCCTTTTGCACCGCCTTGCACATGTCGTAGATGGTCAGCGCCGCCACGGACGCCGCGGTGAGCGCCTCCATCTCGACCCCTGTCTTGCCGGACAGCTTGCAAAGGGTGCGGATATGGACCCTATTGTGCTCGGGCTGGGCGTCAATCTCTACCTCCACCCGGGTCAGTGCCAGGGGGTGGCAAAGGGGAATGAGATCGGCGGTCTTCTTGGCCGCCATGATGCCGGCGATGCGGGCGGTGGCGAATACGTCCCCCTTGTGATGCTGACCACCGAGGATCAGGGCCAGGGTCGCGGGGGCCATGGTCACGAAGGCTTCGGCGCGGGCTTCCCGCTGGGTGACCTGTTTGTCGGTCACGTCCACCATATGCGCTTCGCCGCTCTGATTGAGATGGGTCAGGTTCATCTATGCCCCTTGGTCACGAATAGTTCCACAAGAACCCGGCAGCCGGTACGCTGTCGCCCGGGTTCATCCATGCCCTGTCACTCACGCCGGTATGGCGCTGGTGCTCAGATGGGCCACGAAGTTGCACGGCCTGGTACGGGCGTCCAGCTGATCCCGAATGAGCTGCTCCCAGCCGAGCTGGCAGGCGCCGGTGGAGCCCGGCAGGCAGCAGATGAGGGTACGGTTGGCCAGGCCTGCCAGCGCGCGGCTCTGCATGGCCGACCCTTTTATCTCGGCAAAGGAGAGCTGGCGGAACATCTCGCCAAAGCCCTGCACGGTGCGCTCGAACAGCACCCCCACCGCCTCCGGCACCCGGTTCTGTTCATTGAAGCCGGTGCCACCGTTGATCAGCACCACCTGCACCCCGTCATCGACGATCCAGTCGCTCACCTGAGCCCGGATCCGGAACAGGTTGTCCGGGCAGAGCGCCCTGTCCGTGAGCTGGTGACCGGCTTCGGTCAGGGCAGAGACCAGATAATCCCCCGAGCTGTCGTCGGCGGTGGTACGGCTGTCGGAGACCGTCAGTACGGCGATCTTGAGAGGGATGAATTCGTTGTGTTTGGGTGCCATGTTTTTGGCTGCCATGGGACAAGTCCTGTCAATCATTGACCACGAGAGGAAGAAGAGGGATACGCGTCGCCCGGCCATGCCGGTCGGTGAATGCACGCCGACACGGGCGCCGCGTTGCCGGGGAGGGATTCTATCAAAAGATGTCTGGCTGAGGGGTTAAAAGGTCTATAAAAATCAAAGGCCATCGGCGCGGTGCAAGCCACGCCGATGGCCTGGTGTCCTTAGAACCCTTCCACGCCCTTCATGTCAGGCAACTGGTGAGCGATACCCTTGTGACAGTCGATACAGGTGCTCTCGCCACTGGCCAGACTGGTGGAGTGCATCTGGGCGCCCCGCTTGCCTTGCAGGGAGAAGTCCATGTACTCGAAGTTGTGGCAGTTGCGACACTCCCTCGAATCCGTGTCCTTCATGCGCTGCCACTCCCGCTCGGCCATCTCGCGACGGTGGGATTCAAACTTCTCGCGGGTATCCACCTTGCCGGTCAGCATGCCCCACAGTTCCTTGGATGCCTGCACCTTGCGAATGATCTTGTAGGTCCATTCGTGGGGCACGTGGCAATCCGGGCAGCTGGCGCGCACCCCGGAACGGTTCGCATAGTGGATGGTGTCGCGGTATTCCACGAAGACGTTGTCCTTCATCTCGTGGCAACCGGTACAGAATTTCTCGGTGTTCGAGGCTTCCATGGCGGTGTTGAAACCGCCCCAGAAGATGACGCCGCCGAAGAAGCCCATCAGCAGCAGCACCCAGAGGGCCGCCTTCGAGGGGGACTTGAAGGTGGTCCACAGACGCTGGATAAAGCCGGGTAATTTCATCTATGGGTTCCTCAGTTCAGCGCTTCAACTGGTTTAAACGTATTTTCCACCAGCGGCTTCGCATCCGCCTGCGGCACGTGGCACTGCAGGCAGAAGTAGCGGCGGGGGGACACTTCGCCAAGGGTCATGCCGTCACGGGTCTCGAAGTGAGTGGGGCTTATCTTGGGCGCCTTCATCTTGCTGGCGTTCTTGAAGCTGTGGCAGGCCAGGCACTTGTTGACCTTGTTGTCCACCTCGTAGTTGCGGGTATCGTGGGGGATCAGCGGCGGTTGATGCATGTACTGACGATCGTAGAGATCGCCATCCTTGCGATAGTTCTTCATGGGCGCCGCATCTGCATCCGTGACCAGATCCGTACTCCCCCGCTCCGATTTTATCCCCCCCGTGCTGTTGGTGATCTCGGGGGTGGCTGCCATCAAGGAGCCCGCCATCAGGCAGGCCAGCATTGCTCCAATCAGCTTTTTCATTATTTGTTCTCCGACGTTTTCTCTGCCTTGACGGCAAAACCTGTAGTGATTTCGAAAACTTGCTCCGCGCAGACATCGATGCAACGGCCGCAGTTGGTACACTCCTGAGCCACAATCAAGGGCCCGTGACCGCGCCTGGCCCCGTGAACCGGGCCGCGCAGGATGGGACGCTCCGGGCAGACCGCATAACAATCCATGCAGTTGCTGCACCGCTCGCGCCCCTTGGCAGAAATCTTGATAAACCCGACCCGGTTGACCAGGGCATAGAAGGCCCCCACCGGGCAGAGATGACCACACCAGCCCCGCTCCACCACGAACAGATCGAACAGGAACAGAGCCACCAGCAGACCCCAGCCCGCCCCCATGCCAAACAGCAGGCCGCGCATGGCCAAGGACACCGGATTGACCAGCTCCCACACCAGCACGCCCGTAATGGCGGGCACCACCAGCACCATGGCCAGCAGCCAGTAGCGGGTGTTGCGGTTGAACTGGCCGTTGCCCTTGAGGCCAAGCCGGGCCCTGAGCCAGGCGGCGGCGTCCGTGACCAGGTTGACCGGGCAGACCCAGGAGCAGAACACCCGCCCCCCGACCAGCCAGTACCCCAGCAGCACCAAGCCTGCCCCGAGCCACAGTGTGGTGATGGGCCAATGGCCCGCCGCCACCGACTGCAGCAGGGTCAGGGGATCCGAGAGCGGTACCGTCTCCAGCAACAGCGAGCTGGAGAGGTTGCCCTTGAGGATCCAGACCCCCGCGAGCGGCCCCAGCAGAAAGAGTCCCAGCACGCCGAACTGGGTCAGACGACGCAGCAGCAAGAAACGGTGGGCACGCCACCAGCCCAACCTGGCGCTGGCCTCGGCCCCCGGATAACGACTCATAGCCCCTCCGGTTTGCGGGTGGGCAGGGTGAGTCGCTCACCGATGAGGGACTTGCCCGCCTTGGCCTTCTCTTCCCAGCCAAGCCGGTAGTGATGACCCAGCTCACCCTTGGCGAGCTGACGGGGCACCACCTTGATGGCCGCCGTCTCCAGCACGCAGGCGTGCTCGCACTTGCCGCAGCCGGTACAGATGTCGCTGTGTACCGTGGGCAGGAACATGGCGTGCTTGCCGGTGCGCGGATTGCGTTGCAGTTCGAGGGTGATCGCCTTGTCTATCAGCGGGCAGACCCGATAGCAGACATCGCAGCGCAGGCCCAGGTAGTTGAGGCAGGTCTCGTGATCGATGAGCACCGCCACCCCCATCCGCGCCTGATCGATGTCGGTCATCCCCTGATCCAGCGCCCCGCTCGGACAGGCCACCACACAGGGGATGTCGTCACACATCTCGCAAGGAACGCTGCGCGCCTCGAAATAGGGGGTGCCCGTGGTCACGGGATCCAGCAGCCGGGCAAGTTTCAGGGTGTCGTAGGGGCAGGCTTCGACGCAGAGCCCGCAGCGCACGCAGGCACCGAGAAAGTCGGCCTCCCCCAGTGCCGCCGGCGGCCGCAGAGCCTGGGCGGGCACCGCCTGCGCCTGCTGGCGCGCCACCGAGCCCAGACCTACACCCAGGAGGCCCACGGAGCAGGCCCCCTTGGCAAGGTCGGCCAGGAACTGGCGACGGCTGCGACTCATCCCCCGGCCCGCCTTACGCCTTCATGACCTTGACGGCGCACTTCTTGTAATCCGTCTCTTTGGAGAGCGGATCCGTGGCGTCCAGGGTCAGCTTGTTGACCAACTGGCTCGCATCGAAGAAGGGCATGAACACCAGGCCTTTGGGCGGACGGTTGCGGCCGCGGGTCTCGACCCGGGTCTTCACCTCGCCACGGCGGGAGGAGACGATCACCTCTTCGCCACGCCGCACACCGCGGGCCTTGGCATCTTCCGGGTGCATGAAGAGCACCGCATCCGGGAAGGCGCGATAGAGCTCGGGCACCCGACGTGTCATGGTGCCGGTGTGCCAGTGCTCCAGCACGCGGCCGGTGGAGAGCCACATGTCGTACTCTTTATCCGGTGCCTCGGCGGCCGGCTCATAGGGCAGCGCGAAGATCACCGCACGGCCATCGGGCTTGCCGTAGAATTTCACCCCCTCCCCCGCCTTCACATAAGGGTCGAACCCTTCGCGGTAGCGCCACAGGGTCTCCTTGCCGTCCACCACGGGCCAGCGCAGGCCACGGGCTTCGTGGTACTGATCGAAGGGCGCCAGATCGTGGCCGTGACCGCGACCGAAGGAGGCGTACTCCTCGAACAACCCCTTCTGCACGTAGAAGCCGAAGTGTTCCGCCTCGTCGTTCAGCGCCCCCTTGCTCTGCTCTTTCGGGAACTGATTGACCTGACCGTTGGCGTAGAGCACCTCGAACAGGGTCTTGCCCTTCACTTCCGGCATCTTGGCAATCAGCTCAGCCGGCCACACCTCTTCCACGGTGAAGCGCTTGGAAAACTCCATCAGCTGCCACAAGTCGGACTTGGCCCCTTCCGGCGCCTTCACCTGCTGGTGCCAGAACTGGGTGCGGCGCTCGGCGTTGCCATAGGCACCCTCTTTTTCCACCCACATGGCGGTGGGCAGGATGAGGTCAGCCGCTTGCGCGGTCACTGTCGGGTAAGGGTCGGAGACCACGATGAAGTTGGCAGGGTTGCGATAACCGGGCAATCCCTCCTCGTTCATGTTGGGGCCGGCCTGCATGTTGTTGTTGCACATCACCCAGTAGGCGTTGAGCTTGCCGTCTTTAAGCATGCGGTTTTGCAGCACGGCGTGATAACCCACCTGCTCGGGAATGGTGCCTTCCGGCAGCTTCCAGATCTTCTCGGCGATGGCGCGGTGCTTGGGATCGGTCACCACCATGTCGGCGGGCAGACGGTGGGCGAAGGTGCCCACTTCCCGCGCCGTGCCGCACGCAGACGGCTGGCCGGTCAGGGAGAAGGGACCCGAGCCCGGAGTGGAGATCTTGCCGGTCAGCAGATGGATGTTGTAGCAGAGGTTGTTCGCCCAGACGCCACGGGTGTGCTGGTTGAAGCCCATGGTCCAGTAGGAGACCACCTTCTTGTCGGGATCGGCATAGATCTGGGCCAGCTTTTCCAGCTTGTCTTTGGAGACGCCGGAGAGCTTGGCCACCGACTCGACGTCATAATCCGCCACGAACTTCGCGAACTCCTCGAAGCTCATGGGGGTCGAGTCGCCGCTGTCGGGGTTCTTGGCCTTCTGCTGCGTCGGGTGAGTCGGACGCAGGCCATAGCCGATGTCGGTGACGCCCTTGCGGAACTGGGTGTGCTTGTTGACGAAGTCCCAGTTCACCTTGTCGTTCTGGATGATGTAGTTGGCGATGTAGTTGAGGATCGCCAAGTCGGTCTGGGGCGTGAACACCATGCCGTTGTCCGCCAACTCGAAGCTGCGGTGCTCGAAGGTGGAGAGCACGTGCACCTGCACATCCGGGTTGGATAGGCGGCGATCGGACATCCGTGACCAGAGGATGGGGTGCATCTCGGCCATGTTGGAGCCCCAGAGCACGAAGGCGTCGGCCTGCTCGATGTCGTCATAGCAGCCCATGGGCTCATCCATGCCGAAGGTACGCATGAAACCGACCACGGCGGAGGCCATGCAGTGACGGGCGTTGGGATCCAGGTTGTTGGTGCGCAGGCCTGCCTTCATCAGCTTGGTGGCGGCATAACCTTCCCACACGGTCCACTGACCGGAGCCGAACATGCCGACGGCGGTCGGCCCCTTCTCCTTGAGGGTGGCCTTGAACTTCTCGGCCATGATGTCGAACGCCTGATCCCAGCTGATGGGGGCGAAATCGCCATTCTTGTCGAACTTGCCATTGGTCATGCGCAGCATGGGCTGGGTCAGGCGATCCTCGCCATACATGATCTTGGAGAGGAAGTAGCCCTTGATGCAGTTGAGGCCACGGTTGACCGGCGCATCGGGATCGCCCTGGGTCGCCACGACACGTCCGGCCTGAGAGCCCACCAGCACGGAGCAGCCGGTGCCGCAGAAGCGGCAGGGCGCCTTGTCCCAGGTGATGGCAGTCTTGTCGGTGCTGGTAATAAGGTTCGCCGCCAGGGTGGGGGCACTGACTCCGGCCACGGCAGCGGCTGCCGCCACCGCATTGGCCTTCATAAAGTCGCGTCGACTCAGCTTCATGACATATCCTCGCATTGCTTAATCACATCAATGACAGCCATTGTCACGAGCCGCGCTGGCTCAGCGTCATGGCGCTTTATTGCTTTCATCGGGCATCGCGAACCGCGCGGCCCCAGCCTCGTGGCGCTATTCCTTGCCCTCGGCTTCGACTTCATCAAACTGGTGGTAAATCAGGGCGGCGGAGAGCACGCCCGGCATGGCATTGATCGCATCGATGGCCGCCATGATGGGGCGCTGGCTGGGCCCTTCCAGGGTCACCACCAGCTTGCCTTCGTCACTGACGGCATGGATCTCTGCCCCGTCCAGGGCCGCAATCTGCTCTGCGAGCCGGTGGCGCAAGGGGGGCTGGGTCAGTACCACCAGGCTGGATACGTGGAACTCTTCTCGGGTCATATGGTTGTTTTCCAACTTGCTCATCCCTTGCTTCATCTGGCCGAACCCTCATGGAGGGCGCCCACCCTGATACTGCCGACCGGACAATCCGCTACACAGGCACCACAGCCATTGCACGACTCGGTATGGATGCTGGGGGTGGGTACTCGCCCCAGCTGAGGAGAAAAACGGATGGCCTGCTGCTCGCAGCTGTCCTGACAGCGCTGGCAGAAGACCTGGGCACTGGCCAGGCAACCGGCTTCGATGTGAGCCACAGAGTCCCAGGGCGTCTGGGTCGTCGGCCTGAACACAGGCACCTGGCAGGCGCTGACGCATTCACCACAGAAGGTGCACTCGCCACGCTGAAAATCCACCGTCGGGAAGCCGCCGTCCCCCTTGATCAGGATCTGTTCCGGGCAGGCCGTCAGGCAGTCGCCACACCGGGTGCAATCGGCCACGAAGTCGGCCCAGGAGACAGACCAGGGCAGTTGCACCTCGGATCTGGGAGCGCTCAGTCGTCCTCGAAACAGACTGCGGCGTGACAGATTGACCCCATCAGGCATATCAATTCCTCTTCACAGGACAGAATTCGAGCGCGGAACCAGTGACTGGCATTTTCAATACCAATTATAAGCGTGGGTGTATATTGCGACTCTCACAAGTCCAGTGATATACCACCAGGGAGATAAACAGGGGGGATTATTGCGCTGGATCAAACCCTTGGCGCAACAAGGCAGGAAAGGGGCAAGGTAAATTACCCCTATATGAGGATTGCTTATTAATCGATGGCTATTTTGCTCTGACGGCGAGCACTCAGCCGCCGATGGAGGCGAGATGGGGGGTCATGCCGGCATTGCCCTCGTGCAGGCGATGGGTGGCGGCCTTGCCGGTGAGCGCCTGGCGGATCCGCAGTTGCAGGGCTTCCTGCTGACTGTCGTCACTGAGCAGATCCCGCAGCTCCACCCCGTTGTCACCGAACAAACAGAGGTGCAACTTGCCCACGGAGGAGACCCGCAGCCGATTGCAACCGGCGCAGAAGTCCTTGCTGTAGGGCATGATGAGCCCGACGCCCCCCTGTGACTCGGGATGCATGAACACCTGGGCCGGGCCGTCGTCCACCGCGCGCAATTGCTGGATCCAGCCATTGCCAAGCAGTTGCTCCTTGATGAGCTCGCCACTGGTGTGGTGGTCGCGAAACAGGTTGTCCATCTCCCCGGTCTGCATCAACTCGATGAAGCGCAGCTCGATGGGCTTGTGCCTGATCCAGGCCAGAAACTGATCCAGCTGCTGATCGTTGAGCCCCTTGAGCAGCACCGCATTGATCTTCACCGACTTGAAGCCGGCGGCCAGTGCCGCCTCTATTCCCTCCATCACCTCCGCCAGCTTGTTCTCACCGGTGATCTGGTGAAACTGGCGTGGGTCCAGGCTGTCGACACTGACATTGAGGGCATTGAGTCCGGCATCGAACCACTCCTGGGCGCGCTCCTTCAAGCGATAGCCATTGGTGGTCATGGCCACCTTCTCGATGCCGGGGGTATTGGCCACCGTCTCTATGATGGCGGTAAAGTCACGGCGCAGTGAGGGTTCCCCCCCGGTCAGGCGCACCTTGCGGGTGCCCATGGCGGCGAAGCCAGAGACGATGCGACGGATCTCCTCCAGGGAGAGAAACGACTTGCGCCCCTCCTTGTTCCCATCCGGGGGGCGATAACCGTCCGGCAAACAGTAGGTACAACGGAAATTGCACACGTCGGTAATAGACAGGCGCAAATAGTAAAAACGACGGGAAAAACCATCTTCAAGTGGCAACATAAACACCTTTCCAAATACGGGAGGCCAGGGCATTTCTTTCCTGACCCTTTCAGCTCGAACGACGGCTGACGGCGTTTTCCCCCTATCTCAATGACTTAGGCAAAAACGCTCGGAGTTCATCTAGTTTTTCGATGCTAGCACAAGTTGGAGTACACTCCCATGCTACTTTGTGGGGTCTTTGTCTGATCTGAAGGAAGCCAATCGGCATGGGAAAGTGGTTCAAAGTACACTCGGTCAGCAGCGCCATCGGCCGCTCCATGGTGCTGATCCTGTTCATGGCCAGCCTGATCGCCGTGGTGGCCATGGTCACCCTCTTCTACTCGGTACCCGACGCCAAGGCGATCAACCTGTCGGGATCATTGCGGATGCAGGCCTATCGCATGGCCTACGAAATCGAGAAGGATCAGGCCGTCCTCGGCCGGCTCGACCAGTTCGAGCAGACACTGCACGCCTCCGAGTTGCAGGAGACCCAGCGCTGGATCACCCCCGCCTCCTTGCGCCGTACCTATGGCGAGGTGCTGCTGCAATGGCAGATGATGCGCGAGCACATCGAGAACGCTACCCCCAGCCGCTACACCGACAACACCGAGCAGTTCGTCGCCGCCATCGATGACTTCGTCAACCAGATGCAGTATCACGTGGAGTTCAAGGTGCGCATGCTGGCGCTGGCGGAGGGGCTGGGCTTGCTCTCCATCATCACCATCGCCTGGTTCACGGTGCGTTTCACCCGCCAGCAGGTGGTTGCCCCCCTCAATCAGCTGGTCCATTGCGCACGCCAGATCCAGCGCCAGGAGTTCGACCTGACCCTGCCCCCCCACTGCGAAAACGAGTTGGGGGAACTGTCTGGCGCCTTCGCCACCATGGCGGACGAACTCGGCAAGCTCTATCGGGAGCTGGAGAGCAAGGTGGAAGAGAAAACCGCAAAGCTGCAGCAGGCGAACGACACCCTCTCCTTCCTCTATTCCACCGCCCAGAAGCTGCACGCGGCGCCACTGAGTCGGCGCACCCTGCAGAAATTGCTGGAGCGGGCCGCCGCCCATCAGCACATCGACTACATCAGGCTGACCCGCTTCGAGCACAATGCCATGCCGGTCTACATCACCGGGCGCAAGGGCTGGCCCGGAGACCTGGATGCCGTGGTGAGCTTCTATCTGCAGATGGATGATGAGGAGTACGGCCGGCTCGACATGATAAGCGCTCACCCCATCGACGAGCGGCTGATGAAGAACTTCTCCATGCTGCTGGCCCAGGTGCTGCACAAGGATCAGACCTTGCTGCAACACCAGCGCCTGCTGCTGATGGAGGAGCGTGCCGTCATCGCCCGCGAGCTGCACGACTCGCTAGCCCAGGCGCTCTCCTACCTCAAGATCCAGTCCACCCTGCTCAAGCGCTCCGTCGCCAAGGGGGATAATGGCAAGGCCAAAGCCGCCATGGAGCAGATAGACGAAGGGCTCAGCAATGCCTATACCCAGTTGCGCGAGCTGCTCGGCACCTTCCGCCTCAGCATCGGCGACGCCAATCTCGGCGAAGCCATCGGCGTCATGCTGGAGCAGCTCAAGCCCCAGACCCGGGCCGAGATACGGCTCCAATACGGACTGACTGATACGGATCTCGAGGCGGGGCAGCACATACACATCCTGCAACTGATCCGTGAGGCAGTGCTCAATGCCATCAAACATGCCTGCGCCCAGCGCATTGACGTTAGCTGTGAGACCCTGGCTGATGGTAACATCCAGGTTCAGATTGCAGATGATGGTGTCGGAATAGGGGGCGCAAGCTCGGCGGTGAATCACTACGGTCTCAGCATCATGAACGAGCGTGCCAGCAAGTTGCACGGTCAGTTGACCATCAGTGAACCGTCTTCCGGGGGCACCCGTGTACACCTGACTTTTCCCACCAGCCTAACAAGAGACGCCTGATGGACGAGATGAAATATAGTGTTCTGGTCGTAGATGACCATCCCCTGATGCGCAAAGGCATTGTGCAACTGCTGGAGCTGGAAGATAACATCGAAGTGATAGGTGAGGCTTCTAACGGCACTGACGCCGTAGCCATGGCCAAGGAGTCCGAACCGGACCTTATCCTGCTCGATCTCAACATGAAGGGCTTGTCCGGCCTCGATACCCTCAAGGCCCTGCGCGCCGAAGAGGTTACCTCCCGGGTCGTGATCCTGACCGTTTCCGACGCCCGTCAGGACGTGGTTGCCCTGCTCAAGGCAGGCGCCGATGGTTACCTGCTCAAGGACACCGAGCCCGACATGCTGCTCGGTCAGCTGGCCGATGTCATGACCGGCAAACAGATCCTGAGCGAGCCCCTGCGTCCCTATCTGGAAAACATCTATGAGCTGGACCATCTGCAACAGAAGCTGGAAAGCCTGACCCGCCGCGAGATGCAGATCATGCGCGAGATTGCCAAGGGTCTTTCCAACAAGCAGGTCGCCTCCGTGCTCCACATCTCGGAAGGCACCGTCAAGGTGCACGTCAAGAGCCTACTGAAGAAGCTCGAAGCCCAGAGCCGGGTGGAAGCCGCCGTCATGTACCTGGAGCAGCGCAACTAGACTCCCATGTTGTCCTCTCACTCATACCAGCCAAGGCCCCGTCATTTCGGGGCTTTTTGCTGGATACAGCACAGCCCCAGCCTAACAGAATGTCACCGGCTCCACTCTCGCAACTTATTGAGAAAATGCATTATTATGTTTGGGAGACGACGCATGGAGGGCGCACGGCATGACACCGGAACAGATCGAACTGGTACAAAGGGCATGGGGCAGGGTCACCGCATTGAACAACACCTATGTTCAGGAGGTGTATACAGAGCTGTTCCGGCTGTCACCTGACTTGATCAACCTCTTTCCCGATCCTGCGGGAATGCCGGTCACCAAGGTGTCTGAGACCCTGAACACGGTGATCACCAGCCTGGAGCAGCTGGATGCCCTGGGTTTCATCATCCGGGATCTCGGCAGACGGCATCGACAGTTCAACGTGCAGTCACACCAGTTCGGCCTGTTGAAACAGGCATTGACCCTGGTGCTGGCAAGACGGCTGGGAGAGCACTTCACACCGGCGCTGTCTGAGGCCTGGTCACAAATGTACGACGAGATCGCCGCCCTGATGCTGGAAGGGCTCGGTCAGCACACCCCATCCGCCGTCTAGCCGTTTCTGCCATCTCGTCTGACAGATCCTGCCGCTGAAGATGGATGGCAGATGCGCATTTTGCAGGAGAGTCATTTGCAATATGCGAACGCAACCCCATTCTGCAGATGGGGCATGTACGAGCCCCTATAAACTCGCCTGAATCCCTCTCTGGCGAGTCCCATTCCTGTCCTTAGAGCATAATCTAATATATTGATTATTAATGAATATTTAAATTTCCTTCATCATTTTTCTACCGAGCCTCCATTTTCCTCGTGCTCTGGCACAGTCACTGCATTGTCATATTCAGATGCAACTTATCGGAGGATGGAACATGAAACTTCAACACTTGGCACTGTTCCCCTTGCCCTCACACATACTGCCGGGCGGGAAACTCCCCTTGCGTCTGTTTGAGCCTCGCCACCTGCAGATGCTCAAGGAGTCCTTCATCGATGATCGGGGCTTTGGCATCGTGATGGAAGAGAGCACCAGCACGGGCACCTGCGGGCGTATCCTGCCAGTCGGCACTCGCGTCAAGGTGACAGATTTCTATACCCTCAACGATGGTCTGCTCGGGGTCACCGTGCTCGGTCTGGAACGTTTCTGCATCCACGAAATGGAAACGGATGAATCCGGATTGCGCCACGCTCAGGTGGAAACCCTGCCCAACTGGCCGAGCGCGCACTCGGACTTCAGCGACAAGCAGCTGGTCAGCAGATTGCAGGAAGTATTTGAACAATATCCAGAACTGGATGAGCTCTACCCGGACAAGCAGTTCGACGACGCGGCCTGGCTCTGTCAGCGCTGGCTCGAGATCCTGCCCATGCCGATCTATGAGAAACAGATGTTGATTGCCAAACAGAACAGTGAAGCGGCGCGCCAGTTTCTGCGCCGACTGATCGCACAGTGAGTCAGAGAGTGAGTCAATACGTGATTTGCAAAACGCGAATATCCTGACCGGAAATTCTTACAATGAAAAGATGGAATTCGCAATTCGCAATCACCGGTGGCGATAACAACAGATAACTCCGCTACCAGCCGCAAATAACAGGTCATGAAAAGTTGGCACGACTTTTTCATACAAGACCGTACAACCCGATTTATCCCGTGCTCTCTTCAGTATTTGCTGAAGAATTGGTCAACCACCAGGTTGACCATTTTTTTTACCCAAAATCTGGCTATGGAAGCCGGCAATGGCGCAGCAAACAACTGCGCAGCCGGGCCAGGCTGATGGGTTTGGCCAGAAAATCGTTCATCCCCTGGGCCAGACAACGCGCCCTGTCCTCCGTCATGGCATTGGCCGTCAGCGCTACTATGGGAACCTCGCACCCCATGGATCGCAAGCGGCGGGTTGCTTCCAGCCCGTCCATCTGCGGCATTCGCATATCCATCAGGATGAGGTCCGGTCGCCGCTCACCGACCTGTGCCAGTGCCTCCAGGCCATTGCTTGCAAGCCTCACCCGACACACCAGCTTTTGCAGCATGAGCGACACCACCAGCTGATTGACCGGGCTGTCCTCCACCACCAGCACATCCAGATCCAGCATGGAGAGCCCCTGGGTGGCGGGGCTGACTGCCTCGATGCAAGGTGAGGCCATCCCGGGCAACTCGAACCAGAAACAGCTGCCCTGCCCCGGGGTGCTCTGCAGGCGGATGTCCCCCCCCATGAGTTGCACCAGCCGCCGGCAGATGGCCAGCCCAAGCCCGGAGCCGGAAAAACGACGGCTGGCCGAGCTGTCGACCTGATAGAACGGCTCGAACAGCAACGCCTGATCCTCGGGGGATATGCCAATCCCGGTGTCGCTGACCGACACCCTCAGCCGCTCATCCTGCCATTCCAGCGCGAGCCGCACGCTGCCGGCGGCGGTAAATTTCACCGCATTGCCGAGCAGATTGCCAATCACCTGGGACAGGCGGACCGCGTCCCCCTGCAGGTGAGACGGCACTTGCTCATCCAGCTGCCAATGCAGCGCTATGCCCTTGGCTCGGGCCTGCGCCTGCAGCGGCTCCACCAGCGCTCGGCACAGCTCGGCGGGTTGAAAAGGCTCGCAGTGCAGGGCCAGGGTATGGGATTCAATCTTCGAGAAGTCGAGCACATCGTCGATGATGGTCTGCAGCAGATGGGCAGAGTGGGTGGCGTGGCCAAGCAGGGTCTGTTGAGGAGTCTCGAGCCGACCGTGCTGCAGCAGATCCAGCATCCCCAGCACCGCATTCATGGGGGAACGGATCTCGTGGGTCATCATGGCCAGGAACTGGGACTTGGCACGGTTGGCACTCTCGGCCTCATCCCGCGCCCGCGCCAGCTCCTGCTCGCGGCGGATCTGGCTGCCAATCTCCCGCGCCGTGCCACGATAGCCGATGAAGGCGCCGCTAGCGTCATGGCAGGGCTCGGCATTTATCTCCATCCAGCAGGGTCCGCTGGCCAGCGTCACCTGGGCGCGCATCGCCCGCACCGGCAGATGGTGAGCGATCTGGTGCTGATACTTGCACCAGGCGGGATCCTGCTTGTCGTGGGCAAAGTCATAGAGGCTGCGCCCCGCCTGGCGGACAAGCGCCTCCCCCTGATAACCGGGGGCAGAGACATAGCTCAGCCTGTGCTCGGGATCCGTCTCCCAGAACCAGTCGGACGCCATGGCGGCAAAGCTGCGAAAGCGCTGCTCGCTCGCTTGAAGCGCCAGGGTCTTGAGGTCGACCTGCTCCTGCAGGCGCGCCCGATAGGCAATGTTGACCAGCGCCTGGGAGATGAGCGGGCGACAACGCTGCATCGCCGCCTTGCTCTGAAGATCGAAGGTGCCCGCGGTACTGTGCCGGCAGATGAGCACCCCGGAAAAGCCCGGCGCCTGCAGCCCCGTCATCATGACGCTGGCCCAGCCCGCAGCCCCCGCCAGAGCAGCCAGCTCGGGCAACTGGGCCGGATCATAGATGACCAGGGTTTCCCCGGCGATGGCGCGGGAGAAGAGCGGCGTCAGCGGCCAGATGCGGCCGACCTCCCCGAGTTGGGTGCTCAGATGCGTGGTGCCGCGCGTGCTTTCCCAGGCGACCACGTCAGCCTGTTCGAAGCCGATGAAGGGCTTGAGCGCCAGGATGAGGCTGTCCAGTACCTGCTCGAGGCTCTGAGCCTGTGCCAGTGTTGCCACCCCGCACAGCAGGGCCTGCGACTCCTGACGGTATCTGGCCTCCCGCTCCCGGCAACGCATCAGCTCCACCAGCGTGGTTTGCAGCTTGTCACCCAGGGTTTCGAGTTCACTATTGCCTATCATCTTGTGTCCAGCACCGTGTCAGCTCTCGAGGAAGATTACGCTCGACACCATGAGGTTGCCATGGGCCAGCTCACCGTGGGGCAATCGCCCCTGCTCGCCGAAGGTAAATGGTGTGATAAAGGGGATCTCCCCCAGCCGTTGACTGAAGTGACCGACGACATCGCTGAGTGAGTCCCCCAGCGCCAGACGGCAGCCCGCGCAGAACACCACCAGGGCACCGATGGGTTGCAGGTTCCCCGCCATCCCGTATTCGGGTTCGATGCGCACCGCATTCAGGCTGCGCTGAAGCAAGCCTTCCTGACTGCTGTACATCAGTTGCAGGCGCTCCCCCAGCCGGGTTTCGGTAAACAGACGCAACCCTTCCCGCGCCGTGACAGCATCGGGGTGGGAAAGCTTGTAGTAAGGTATCTCATCGAGCGTCCCGACCTGCCGGGCCAGCGGGGAGAGGGTCGTCTCCCGCAAAATGGGGCCCACCGGCCAGGGGACCTGGCGCTCTGTCCAGCGGGCGTAGACCCGGGCCGCCGGCTCATTGTCTATGGTCAGTACCTCGCGCCCCTCCAGCGCGGTAATGATGCCATGGCGCTCGGTGGGCACATAACCGGAGTGGAACTGGAAGGCCAACTGGCAATCGGGATAGAGCACCGCCACCACGCAGCCCTGCGTCCCTTCCCCCTCATCCCAGCACAGTTGCCACTCGCCGGTGACCCCGTCGTCAGCCGCCGACCCGCCGACGACGGGAACCGTCGCCCCGAACTCGGCATCTATGCCGGCTAGCACAGCCTCTTCCTGGCCCGGGCTGGTGTGCAGCAAGATGAGTTGCGGCAACTCGCCGGGACGCCCACCATCCGCAATGGCGCGGCGCAGCAACTGGCGCACATCCAGCTTATCCCCTGCCTGGCCGGCTACGCCGTAGGCCCCCTTGTCGTCATAGAGGGCCGCCACCGCGAGACTCCAGCCCAACAGACCATGATGGCCAGTCTGGGTCAGGATACCGCCACAGGAGCTGCACCCGATGAGCCGGACATCGGGAAAGCGGGACTTGAGTGCACGGCGCAGTACCGCGGCATCGTGAGCTTGGGTAAAATAAACCAGCAACAGCGACGGGGAATGGGGTGATTGAGCGAGCAGCCGTTCAACTATCTGTTGGGCGGCCAGCGGGGTCGTCTCGGCAAGGGAGTGAGCCGTCAGGAAGTTCAACACCATCTCCTAGTGGTATGCGATGCTCTGGCATCAAGCAAAAATCATACCTTTATCAAATAATTACCTGGTCATGCGGACTAGCATGATACTCACTGGCCCACACAGGATGACGGCATGTGGCAGAAAAATATCAATGACTTTGAGCGGGTCGTCGCCATCGGCGGTGGACACGGCATGGGTCGGGTGCTCTCTTCTCTCTCGTTTTTAGGCACTCGGCTGACGGGCATTGTCACCACGACCGATAATGGCGGCTCCACCGGACGCCTGCGCAAGAGCCAGGAGTGCATCGCCTGGGGCGATCTGCGCAACTGCCTCAATCAGCTGGTGACCGAACCCAGCATCGGCAGCCGACTGTTCGAATATCGCTTCACGGGGCGCGGCGAGCTGGCGGGTCACAACCTCGGCAACCTGATGCTACTGGCACTCGACAATCTCTGCGTCCGTCCCCTGGATGCCATCCGGCTCATCAGTGACATGCTGAACATCGAGCCCAGCCTGCTGCCCATGTCCGAACATCCCACCGATCTGTGTGCCCACACCGTCTGTGGCGATCAGATCCTGGGGGAGGTTTCCATCGATCAGCTCACCACACCGCCACGGGCCCTGAGCCTGAACCCGGTCGTGCCGGCCACTCGTGAGGCGATCGATGCCCTGAACCAGGCCGACATGATCATTCTGGGGCCCGGCAGCTTCCTCACCTCCATCATGCCGCCCCTGTTGCTAAACGAGGTAGCCGAGGCGATCCGCGGCAGCGGTGCCATCGTCGTCTTCATCAGCAATCTGGTGGCCGAAAACGGGCCAGCTGGCAAGCTGACACTGTCCCACCAGCATCGCTGGCTGGAAGAGCGGATCGGCCAGGGTCGGATCGATGCCATCCTAGCCCCCGAAGGCCATGGGGCCCCCGAGCTGCAGCATTGCCTGGTTCTGGCCAGTCTGGGTGAGGCGGCCCTGCCCCATCGCCACGATCGCCTCAAACTTCGACAGGCGCTGGATGCGGTGATCCTGAGCTGGTACGCAGAGCGTGACAAGGCGGGCTAAGCCGCCAATGCGGCCTAGTGATACTGGGCCAAATGGGAGAATACCTGCGGCAGGGAGTGTTCGAGCTGTTCGAGCAGGCGAGCCGCCTCCTCCGCATCTTCCCCGCGACAGGCGAGCTCCAGCGCCATGACCTGACGATAGCTGGGCTCGGCACCGTAACTGCCACAAGAGGACTTCATGCTGTGAGCGAGGCGGGCCAGGGCGGTCCAGTCCCGCTGATCAAAGAGCGGCCTGAGCTGGGCAAGTTGCCCGCCCACCTCCTCGACGAACACCGAAATGACGACCGGCATCATGTCGTGACCTATGTCATCTGCCAGTTGCCGCAGCACTTTCTGATCCAGCCACTCCATCTTCTCTTCCCTATGATGGTATTCAAACAGGCCACAATATAGCCGACCCGCACACCGGCTGTCATCCACTCTCCGGTGAGACTCGAGCGAAGTGCCTTGCCGCCATCAGAGTGTGAGCCAGTTCAAGTTATCAACACCCAGTCACAGGCAGGAAAGAGATAAATGTTGCCACAAAATTAACAATAACGTAACAATGCAAGCCATGAGAATGATGCGGCTCAGCAACACCTCTCTCATCCCTTTTTGCCTGTATGGCTGCTGCGAAGAACCAGGGTAGGATTCTACCCTGGTATTTTTTATTTACGGGTCAGCAGCTTGGCTGCATTGCCGTATTCCAGCTCACCCAGCCTGAACAGGCAGAACTCCCCTGGCACCATCTTTACCCAGCTCTCGTTGCCGGTGAGCGGGCGGGTGGCTATCAGCGTCACCACGTCATTCGGAGTGGTCTCGCTCTGGAAGTCGATGGCCACGTCTTCATCCAGCAGACGGGCCTCGCCAAAGGGCGCCCTGCGGGTCAGCCAGTAGAGGTTGTTGCTGCAATAGGTCATCACGAACTCCCCATCCGACAGCAACATGTTGAACACCCCGAGTCCACGCAGCTCGTCGCACAGGGTCGCGAGATAGCGGAACATGGCGGGGAAGTTCGCCGGACGCTTGGGGTATTTCTGCTCCAGCCTGTCGAGCAGCCAGCAGAACGCGTGCTCGCTGTCAGTGTCCCCCACAGGACGATGACGCCCGGTCGGCAGCCTCTTGTAGCCGGTCAGCTGGCCGTTGTGGGCAAAGGTCCAGTAGCGTCCCCACAGCTCGCGGGTGAAGGGATGGGTGTTTTCCAGCGACACGCATCCCCGGTTGGCCTGCCGGATATGGCTGACCACGGCGCGGCTCTTGATGGGCAACGCCTGCACCAGCTTGGCGATGGGTGACTGGGCACTGGGTTCGGGATCCTTGAAGGTGCGAAAGCCTCGCCCCTCGTAGAAGGTGATTCCCCAGCCATCCTTGTGAGGGCCCGTCTTGCCGCCCCGCAGCATCAGCCCGGTAAAGCTGAAGCAGATGTCGGTCGGCACATTGGCGCTCATGCCGAGCAGTTCGCACATGTCCAGTCCACTCCCTGAATTAATTGATCATCTTTGCGTCAATCAGTGAACTCAAGCTGGATGCGAGGCGCCAGGATCGGTCATTGGCCCCCCGGCTGCCCCACCCGCCCTCTCTGATTACTTGGCCATCTCTTTTTCGACCAGCTGGATCAGGATGTGAATGACCTTGATGTGCACTTCCTGGATGCGGTCGGCATAGCCGAAGTGCGGCACCCGGATCTCGACATCGGCCAGGCCTGCCATCTTGCCACCGTCCTTGCCGGTCAGGGCGATGACCTTCATGCCTTTGGCGCGGGCAGCCTCGATGGCTTTGAGGATATTGCCGGAATTGCCGCTGGTGGAGATGCCGAGCAGCACGTCGCCACGACGGCCGACCGCTTCCACGTAGCGGGAGAAGACATAGTCATAGCCAAAGTCGTTGGAGACGCAGGAGAGGTGGCTGGGATCGGAGATGGCGATGCCGGCATAGCCAGGGCGGTTCTCGCGATAGCGGCCGGTCAGCTCTTCGGCAAAGTGCATGGCGTCGCAGTGGGAACCGCCGTTACCGCAGGAGAGCACCTTGCCCTCTTCCTTGAAAGAGTCAGCCAGCAGTTTGGCGGCCGCCTCTATGTTCTTCAGATTTTGCTCATCGGCCAGAAAGGCCTGGAGCACGCCGGCAGCTTCGGTCAGTTCATTGCGGATAAGTTCTTGGTACATGGCGTCTGATGTCTCTTTGTATCGTCCAACATAGGGTTCTGCATTGTCGCACAAGCCAATCCAGTCGTCGCCCCCCTGCCCGCCAAGATGCGGCCTGCAGTACGTTAGGGCGATCACGGTGTTAAGGTAACAAGCTTGTAAACATCTTGATAATTTTGTGCGTATGAATTACAACAGGGACCACATCCAACAGGTCAGACCTCTGGATCAGTTAACCCACGTTTTCCCCAACTTCGGCAACTCATGCAAGGAGCGAAAAATGACGACGACCCTCACTCTGTTCGGGGTGATCCTGGTGATCGGCGCCATGGCTTACCGCCGGGCGTCACTGTTCACCGCCACGCTTGCCACGGCCGCCGCCCTGGTCGCCGGCGCCCTCTATGGCCATGTGCCCCTGCTGGTGTGGGTGCTGTTCGCGGTGATCGCCATCCCGCTCAACCTGGTGGAGTTTCGTCGCAACCAGCTGACCAAACCCCTGTTCAAGATCTACAAGTCCATCATGCCGGAGATGTCTCGCACCGAGAAGGAAGCCATCGAGGCGGGCACCACCTGGTGGGAAGCGGATCTGTTTGCCGGCAATCCGAACTGGAAGAAACTGCACGCCATTCCGGTGAGCACCCTCTCCGCCGAAGAGCAAGCCTTCATGGATGGCCCGGTTGAAGACGTGTGCCGCATGGTCAACGACTGGGAAGTGACCCACGAGCGGGCCGATCTTTCTCCCGAGGTGTGGCAGTACCTGAAGGACCACAAGTTCTTCGCCATGATCATCAAGAAGAAGTACGGCGGCCTGGAGTTCTCCGCCTACGCCCAGTCCTGCGTGCTGCAAAAGCTGTGCGGCGCCAGCGCCGTGCTCGCCTCCACCGTCGGCGTGCCCAACTCCTTAGGGCCGGGCGAACTGCTGCAGCACTACGGCACTGACGAGCAGAAAGACCACTACCTGCCCCGTCTGGCAGTCGGCAAGGAGATCCCCTGCTTCGCCCTGACCAGCCCGGAAGCGGGCTCGGATGCCGGCTCCATTCCCGACTTCGGCGTCGTCTGCAAGGGTGAATGGGAAGGGGAAGAGGTGCTCGGCATGCGCCTGACCTGGAACAAGCGTTACATCACCTTGGCCCCTATCGCGACTGTGCTGGGTCTCGCCTTCAAGCTGCGCGACCCGGATCACCTGCTGGGTGAGGAAGAGGAGCTTGGCATCACCTGTGCCCTGATCCCCACTGACATCAAGGGCGTCGAGATAGGCCGCCGTCACTTCCCCCTCAACGTACCGTTCCAGAACGGACCGACCCAGGGCAAGGATGTGTTCGTGCCGCTCGACTTCATCATCGGCGGCCCGGCCATGGCCGGCCAGGGCTGGCGCATGCTGGTGGAGTGTCTGTCGGTCGGTCGCGGCATCACCCTGCCCTCCAACAGCACAGGGGGCGTCAAGATGCTGGCCCTGGCGAGCGGTGCCTACAGCCGCATCCGCCGCCAGTTCAAGCTGCCCATCGGCAAGATGGAAGGCATCGAAGAGCCGCTGGCACGTCTCGGTGGCAACGCCTACATCATGGGCGCCGCCGCCAAGCTGACGGTGACCGGCATCGATCTGGGCGAGAAGCCGTCCGTCATCTCCGCCATCGTCAAGTACCACCTCACCGACCGTGCCCAGAAGTGCATCATAGATGCCATGGACATCCACGGCGGCAAGGCCATCTGCATGGGCCCGAACAACTACCTGGCCCGCGGCTATCAGGGTGCGCCCATTGCGGTCACGGTTGAAGGGGCCAACATCCTGACCCGCAGCATGATCATCTACGGTCAGGGCGCCATCCGCTGTCACCCCTATGTGCTGCCGGAGATGCTGGCCGCCAGCCATCCCGACAAGGAGCAGGCGCTGAAGGATTTCGACAAGGCGGTGTTCAGCCACGTCGGCTTTGCCATCAGCAACCTGGTGCGCAGCTTCTGGCTGGGCATCACCGGCGCCCGCTTTGCCGCGGCACCGTACAAGGATCAGACCAAGGGCTACTACCAGCAGCTCTCGCGCCTCAGTGCCAACCTGGCCTTCCTGTCCGATATGGCGATGGGCACCCTGGGTGGTGAACTCAAGCGCAAGGAGCGGGTCTCCGCCCGCCTCGGCGACGTGCTGAGCCAGCTCTATCTCGCCTCCAGCGCCCTCAAGCGTTATCAGGACGAGGGGCGCCAGCAGGCCGACCTGCCGCTGCTGCACTGGGCACTGCAAGACGCCATGTTCAAGGCACAGGAAGCCATCGACGAGTTGCTGCGCAACTTCCCGAACCGCTGGATTGGCCTGGTCCTGCGCGTCATCGTATTGCCGCTGGGTCGCGACATGAAGCGTCCCTCCGACAAGCTGGACAGCCAGGTTGCCCGTCTGCTGCAGACCCCGAGCGCCACCCGCGACCGCCTGGCCGAAGGGCAGTACCTCACCCGCGAGGAGGGCAACCCCTTCGGGTTGCTGGAACAGGCCCTCGATGACGTGCTGACCGCCGAGCCGCTGTTTGACAAGGTGTGCAAGGCAGAGGGCCGCAAGCGTCCCTTCACTCAGCTCGACAAGGTGGCAGACGCCGGCCTGGCCCTTGGCGTCATCAACCAGACCGAGGCCGACCTGCTGCACCGTGCCGAAGAGAGCCGTCTGCGCACCATCAACGTCGATGACTTCGACCCCATCGATCTGGTGGCCAACAAGGCGCTGTTTGAAGCGTCGGCCTATCACAGGGCAGCCTGATGCCATGAATGCCAAAACGCCTCCCTCCCGGAGGCGTTTTTCATGGTGCGATCAGCCCGATAGAGACTGGAGAAAGAAGATAAACCGATGGGATCATATTTTGGATATCTATCCGTTTCCTATCTTGAATGAAGCGGTTAAGGTAGGCACAGGATCACACACAGGATTGCGTAATGGATGATCAAATCCTGATTATTGACGATGACGATCTTCCCCAAACAGCAGAGCGACCCGCCGGCTGGAAGGTGATGATAGTGGACGACGAACCCGAAGTGCACCGCATCACCAAGATCACCCTGAACAAGTTCGAGTTCGACGGCAAGCCCATCGATTTTCTGCACGCCTATTCCGCCACCGAAGCCAAGGCGCTGCTCGCCACCACCCCGGATGTTGCCCTGCTGCTGCTCGATGTCGTCATGGAAGCCGATCACGCCGGTCTGGAAGTGGTCAAGTTCGTGCGCGATGAACTGCAAAACAAGATGGTGCGCATCGTGCTGCGTACCGGCCAGCCCGGTCAGGCGCCGGAAGATGACGTCGTCACCAACTACGACATCAACGACTACAAGGACAAGACGGAGCTGACCTCCCAGAAGCTACGCACCCTGCTGCGCGCCAGCCTGCGATCCTACCGGGACATTCGCACCCTGGAGAGCAATCGCCAGGGGCTGGAGAAGGTCATCGAAGCCTCCAAGGGGATCTTCGAGCAACGCGCCCTGCGCCAATTCGTCGAAGGGGCGCAGACCCAGCTCAGCGCCCTGCTCAATCTGGAAGAGTCCCAGATCTACGACGTGAAGCATCTGGCCTACGAGGTACGGGATCAGGTGCTGGAACCGCTGCTCAGCGAGGGCCCGGCCCTGCGCCTCAGTGAGGCGCCAGCCATACTGCGCTGCGCCATGGACAAGGGTGCCAACGTCTACGACGGCAACCAGATGGTGCTCTATTGCCAGAACCCCCGTCACCACCTGCTGTTCCACATCGAGACCACTCGCCCCCTCAGCCAGATGGATACCGGCCTGCTGAGTCTGTTCACCGAGAACATCATAGTGGCGCTGGAGAACATCCGGCTCAACGAGGTCATCGGCGACAATCAGCGCGAGATCATCTACCGCATCGGCGAGCTGGTGGAGAGCCGTTCCAAGGAGTCCGGCCTGCACGTCAAGCGGGTGGCACTCTACACCGAGCTGTTCTGCCAGTTGCTGGGCATGAACGAAGACAGGTGCGAGCTCATCAAGCGCGCCTCTCCCCTGCACGACATCGGCAAGGTGGGGATCCCGGATGCCATCCTGCACAAGCCGGGTAAGCTCACCCCAGAGGAGTGGGAGATCATGAAGACCCACGCCCAGCTGGGACAGGACATGCTCTCCGGCAGCGATCTCGCGCTGTTCCAGATAGGCGCCACCATCGCTGGGAACCACCACGAGAAGTGGAACGGCAGCGGCTACCCCCGCGGGCTAAAGGGGGAGGACATACCGCTGGAAGGACGGATCGTCGCGCTGGCGGACGTGTTCGATGCCCTGGGCTCGGATCGCTGCTACAAGCAGGCCTGGCCGCTGGACCAGGTGCTGGCGCTGATCAGAGCAGAGAAGGGAGAGCACTTCGATCCCCTGCTGGTGGATCTGATGCTGGCCAACCTCGAGAAGTTCCTCGAGATCCGCGAGCAGTACAAGGACGTCTATATCGGCGCCCACTGAGACAGGGGGTACAACGAGCTGCCACCCCGCCATCATGAAGAAGCCGCCCATCGGGCGGCTTCTTTGCATGGAGCGCTGGCTACTGCTCCGGCAGATTGAGATCCAGTTTGGGAGCCGGGGGGACGACCTCGCTCTGCGCCTTCTGCGCCGCCATCACCTTGTGCAGGGTGCGACGCTTTTGCAGCAGGATGAAGCCACCCGCCCCCAGCAGGAGCAGCAGCAGGCCACCACCACCCAGGGCCCAGGGCAACCAGACCGGGCTCTCCCGTTCCTCAAACCTGGCCTGAGTCGGTGCCGCTGCCGAGATGGGAGATGCCGCTGAAGGGGTGGGCGCCGGTGGCGGCATGATGGTGAACGACTTGACCGGCAGTTGCAGTTGCACCTCGCGGCCGAGTCGGGTGGTGCCAAACAGGGTCGCCTCTACCTTGTACTGGCCTGCCGCCTTGAGGGCGGAGAGATCGACGCCCAGGCGGGGCTCGGTTGCCACTGCATTGAAGGCCATGCTGCCCCCTGCGCTGTCGATGGCCTTGCCCTGGATCACCACTGAGGCCGGCTCCAGCTCGTCGGCATCGATGAGCAAAGAGAGCCTGGCCCCGACGTCACCGGAAGGGGCATCCAGGGTGTAGCTCAGCGGCCAGGGGAAGAGCAGCACCTGCTGGGACTGGGCACGGGAGAACACCTGATTGCCGCTGCTGTAGAGGGCGCGATACTTGCCTGCTGGCACGTCCAGCACCGCCTCGGCGGTCAGGACGCCATCCCCGGGCACCTCATCGAGCCCCTTGCCATCATCGAGGTAGTGTCCGAGGGTCTCCTCAGCTATGGGCTCCCCGCTCTGGGCCGCATCGTTGAACTGTTGCAGCTTCACCGTCATGCCGAGATCGGAGAGGTAGTAGCCCGCCCCCGGCGCCGCCCCGTCGATCAGCAGCCGGGATTGCAGCTTGATCCGCTCCCCCTGATAGAGACGGGTCGGCAACGGCTCGCTCTCGAGCCGAATATCGGTGAGCAGGCGCACCCTGTTGTCGGGGTCCACCTCGCCGATGGCCTGCCAGGGGCCCGGCATGGGGTTGCGTACCGTGATGAGATCCTGATCCTTGAGGGCCAGCCAACCCACCTCCGGCGGTGTGACCTTGCCCACATAGAGCTTGCTGCCATCGGGCCGCACCAGGATCACCGACGGCGTGCCCGGCTTGCGCTTGATGATGAAGGTGATCTCCTTCACGCCGTAATCGATGCGAAAGCGGTTGTCGAGCAGTGGGATGTCGGAGGGGGCAAACACCTCGTTGGCCATGCCGGAAAGGGAGGTCAGCAGCAGCAACCCCCCCCAGAGCGAACTCATTGCCGCCACAGGCAGGCTCCCCCTTTCTTCTGCACCAGATCCAGCCTGGCCTCATGGACGGCAACCACCTCGTCGCTGGCGCGCACCACCTTGAGGGGTGCCCGGTTGCTCTCCAACCGGCGGATCCCGGTGTCCTGGTTGCTGTCATTCTCGCTGCTCTCGCTGGCCAGATTGAGCTTGGTCTGGCCACCCGTCATCAGCAGGTAGACGTCCGCCAGGATCTCCGCATCGAGCAAGGCCCCGTGCAGGGTACGGTGGGAGTTGTCGATGCCGTAGCGATCGCACAGCACATCCAGGTTGTTGCGCTTGCCGGGGAAGAGATCCCGCGCCATCGCCAGGGTATCAGTGATGCCGCAGATGTCCGCCGTCTTGAAATCGAGGCCGAGCTTGCCGAACTCATAGTCCATGAAGCTCACGTCAAAGGGAGCGTTGTGGGCGATGATCTCGGCACCGCGGATGAAGGCGATGAAGTCGTCGGCTATCTGGCTGAAGGAGGGCTTGTCCGCCAGGAAGGCATCGGTGATGCCGTGCACGGCGATAGCCTCGGGGTCCACCAGCCGATCCGGCTTGATGTAGACATGAAAATGGTTGCCGGTCAGTTTGCGGTTGATCACCTCCACACAGCCGATCTCGATGATGCGGTGCCCGAGGTAGACGGGGCCGCCTGCCGTGTTCATGCCTGTGGTTTCAGTATCCAGAATGATCTGGCGATTCAGTTGGGGTGTGCTCATGATCGAATCCATGTCAAACTTCGGTTTTATTCGCTAGTTTACCCCAAGACCCATGCTAAAAAAGATTGATTTGTATACGGATGGTTCCTGCCTCGGCAATCCTGGCCCCGGCGGTTATGGCGCCGTCATGGTTTATGGCAAGCACCGCAAGGAGTTGGCTGGGGGCTATCGGCTGACCACCAACAACCGGATGGAGCTGATGGCCGCCATCATGGGACTGCGCACCCTGAACGAACCCTGCCAGGTACGCCTGACCACAGACAGCCAGTATGTGCGCCAGGGAATCACCCAGTGGATCATCGGCTGGAAGAAGAAAGGCTGGATGACATCCAACCGCCAACCGGTCAAGAACGTCGATCTCTGGCAGGCGCTGGACGCGGAAGTGGCGCGCCACCAGATCGAATGGCTCTGGGTCAAGGGTCACTCCGGTCATCCGGAAAACGAACGCTGCGACGTGCTGGCCCGGGATGCCGCCAGCGGCAAGCAGCTCGCCGAAGACACGGGCTACCAGCCCTGAGATGCCCTGCTGGCAGAGACTTCTCTATTAATGAAGGAAACAGCCAGCGGTCTGTCGTGGCACCCTCGTCACCAGCCCTGGCGCGCCATGCCAGGCGCCGCCATCGACTCCGGCAGGCGCCAGCGACGGCGCACCGGGGTGACGGGGAAACGCCGCTTGCGGGCGGCTATCACATAGACAGAGGCAAAGGGTCTGCAGTAATCCCGCCCCAGGCTCTCCCGCCACCAGCCAATCTTGCTCTGCTTCCCCATGAAGGAGAAACCGAAGCGCTCGTCAAACATCACCTCGCACCCCAGCAGTTGCAACCAGTCGGTCACCCGGGCCGGGGTGAACATGCGCGCCGACCAGGGCAGGTGTTGTCGCATGAAGGGCAGGTAATGACCCAGGCCGACCAGGCTGGTGGGGTTGTAGCCGCTGACGATGAGCCAGCCGTCATCGGTCAGCACCCGCTCAGACTCGCGCAGCACCTGGTGGGGATCCGGTGAAAAGTCGAGGCAGTGGGCGAGCAGGCAGGCATCCACGCTGCCGGTGCGGATCGGCAAGGCAAGGGGATCCCCCTTGATATCCAGCAGACGCCCGCCGGGGGCGACACCTAGCTGGTGGCGAATGGTGGAGCTGCCGCAGGAGAGCTCGGCGCTCAGGGCGCCAATTTTCAGCAGATGGTAGCCAAACAGATGAGGACACCAGTTGTCGAGCCGCTCCTGGAGCTCGGCCGCCACCCAGTCCCCCATGGGCAATGCCGACCAGCTGGTCGGGATCGCGATCTGTTGTTCGGTACGTGCCAGCTGCATAATGGGACCAATCCGGGGTGCGAATGCCATCTTGTTATATAAGATCCCTTCCACAAAGAGAACACAAAGAGAAGCCGACCCATGTATACCGTCATCACAGTTCCCGCCTTCAGCGACAACTACATCTGGTTGATCCGACACGAAAATCACTGCCTCGTCGTGGATCCGGGCGAGGCGGCCCCCGTGCTGGAGCGGCTCGAGACGCTCGGGCTTGAGCTCGATGCCATCCTGCTGACCCACCATCATCGCGACCATGTGGGCGGCGTCACGGATCTGCTGCATCATTTTCCTCACGCCCGCCTCTATGGCCCCAAACATGACCCCATGCCGGATCATCACGGCCAGTGGCTCGATGACGGGGATCAGATCAACTGGCACGGCCTGAGCCTGGATGTCCTCCACATCCCCGGCCATACCCTGGGCCACATCGCCTATCACGGCCATGGCATGCTGTTTTGTGGCGACACCCTCTTCAGTGCCGGCTGTGGCCGCCTGTTCGAAGGCAGCCCCGCCCAGATGTACGCATCGCTACAACGGCTCGCGGCCCTGCCCGATGACACCCTCCTCTATTGCGCCCATGAATACACCCTCTCCAACCTGCGTTTCGCCCATGCGGTCGAGCCGGACAACCTGGCGATCCAGCGCCGGATCGGGGTGATCAGCAAGCTGCGTCAGCAGGGCCTGCCGAGTCTCCCCTCACGCCTGGGAGATGAGCGGCATTTCAATGTTTTTCTGCGCTGCAATGAGGACTCAGTGAAATTTTCTGCTGAGAAATACGCCCTTAAATGCTTGGAAAATCCAGAGGATACCTTCACCGTGCTGAGGGGCTGGAAGGACGTTTTTTGAACAAACCTTGATCAGGGGGCCATTGCCCCTTATGATGCGAGCTGTTTTTCCATAGATGACCTGAGCGAGATGAAGCTACGAACGGCCTTATTGGCGGCGCTGTTTCTCAGCGGCTGTCAAAACCTGAGCCATCAGGATGACCGGGCGATAACGGCAATCGAGCCGATCAAATCCCCCCAAGTCAGCAAGAAAACGTACAAGAAACACTCTTCCAGAATGCTGTTCGGCGACGAACAGTTAGAAGAGATGGATGACACCGATAACCTGTGGGTGCGTATCAGCGATGATATGCAGCTGGACTCGCACGAAAATGCCCGAGTCCGCCAGCAGCGTGATTGGTTACTTCGTAATGATAAGCATATGGCGACCATTGCCAGCCGGGCTGAGCCCTACCTGTATCTGATGGTAGAGGAAATCGAACGGCGTGAGCTGCCAATGGAGCTTATTACCATCCCCATGATCGAGAGCATGTTCGATCCCAATGCCCGCTCCCGCAGCAATGCGGTCGGTCTTTGGCAGTTCGTTCCGGCTACCGGCAAGAACTTCGGCCTGCGCCACGACAACTGGTATGACGGCCGCCGCGATGTATTGGCCTCCACCAATGCCGCACTGGACTATCTGGAGTACCTGAACCGTTTCTTCGACGGCGACTGGTTGCAGACGCTGGCCGCTTACAATGCCGGTGAAGGTCGGGTACGCAATGCCATCATCCGCAATCAGAAGGCCGGTCGGCCGACCGATTACTGGTCGCTGGACCTGCCCCGTGAAACCCGGATGTATGTGCCCAAGATCCTGGCCATGGCTGACATGATCCGCAATGCGGACAAGTACAATGTCACCCTGCCGGTGCTGGCCAACAAGCCGCAACTGCGGACCATCAACACAGGTGGCCAGATCGACCTGAACGTGGCGGCGCAGCTGGCCGGTGTCTCCGCTTCCCAGCTCAAGGCCCTCAATCCGGCACTCAAGCGTGGCATGACCTCGCCGCGAGGCCCCTACAACCTGTTGGTACCCGTCGAGTACGCCGACACCCTGGAACTGGCCCTGGCCGATCTGCCCCAGCGTGAACGTACTCGTGGCGTACGCTCCTATCAGGTCACCAGCGGCGATACCCTCTCCCGCATCGCCCAGAACCACGGGGTGAGCGTGCAGCAACTCAAGCTGGCGAACAACCTGCGCGGCACCAATCTGCGCCGTGGCCAGAGCCTGATCATTCCCAACGGGGGACATGCGAGCCAGGCCGTTCAGAGCAAGCCACAACAGCTGGCGAGTGGCAGTGGCAGCAAGATCCAGTATCAGGTGCGCTCCGGTGACAATCTGTGGAGCATCAGTCAGGCCCACGGGGTGACCCACGCCGATCTGGCCAAGTGGAACGGCTTGAGCACCAAGTCGGCCCTGAAACCAGGCATGAAGCTGGTGGTCTGGCCCAAGCAGGGCAAGGGCAGCAACAAGTCCATGGTCTATCAGGTGCGCCGCGGGGATTCTCTCTCCTCCATCGCCGCCCGCTTCCAGGTCGCCGTCAACGACGTGATGCGCTGGAACCAGCTCGGCAAGACCGACTACCTCAAGCCGGGGCAGGAGCTGACCCTGTTCGTGAAGAACAACAGCTGATTGCTTATCACCGTACAAAAAAATACCCCGCGAGTGCGGGGTATTTTTTTATCTACCATCTATCACCCCTCAGGGGGTGATGGCCTGGGCCGCGAACCGCGCCAGGATGGGATTGTGATCCGAAGCATCGGTGGCCGGTGAGCTCACCTCCACCAGGTCCAGGTTGCGGTAGTAGAGGTGATCCAGCGGGCGACCGAAAGCAGTACGGCGCAAGTCGGGCACAGGAATGGCTTCCTGCAGGCCAAGCTCCCCAACCAGCTTGTTCAGCCAGAACTCGCGCTTGTCGCTCCAGGTATTGAAGTCTCCCCCCAGGATGACAGGACCCTGATGGCGATGGATCAGTGCGGTCAGATCGTTGAGCTGCTCGCGGAAGGTGGCCATCCCTAACTCGAAATTGACCGCATGTAGGTTGACCACCAGCACACCGTCAGGATCCCCCTGCAAGGGGTAGAGACTCACCAGACCGGACTTGGGGATACGCAGCAGCGGCTCGGGGGAGCGCACACCACAGACGAAGGCCTGCGGTGTCTTGGCCACCGTCATGACACCGAAAGAGACACCTCCCTGGGTGAACGCCTGCAGCTGTTGCCACTGAAAATCACCCGCACGCAGCCAGTGCAGCATCTCGGGCCGGGTAGCCGACTCCTGCAGCAGCACCAGATCCTGCGACTTGGCGTACTCGTTCAGCCCTTCACGCCAGTTCTTGCGCTGACCCTTGTAGAGATTCCAGACGGTGATGCCGAACTCGCGGGGCAAGGCGGTGGAAGCCAGCGCCACCAGAGGCGGCTTCTGACAATCGACGCCGGGCACTATGCCCGCCGCCGTGACCAGGTGATCCTGATCCGGCACCTCGAAACAACCAACCAGCCCCAGCGTCAGCAGGGACGTCCCCAGAATCCGATAACTATTTTTCATTGGCTAACAATCACCTGCCTCTGCAACGCACCATGATCCTCACAGAGGTCATGGACGCCGACTAGTCTCATTATTCGTGTCCGGCCCGACTCATCCATGAGGGATCCCGCAATGGCGAGACAGCACCAGTACCGCGTGACATTTTATGATCAACAAGGAACTTGTCATCAAGTGGAGCTTTCCACCATCTATCAGATCAGACGGGATCCCCAGTGCGATCTCTGTCTGTTCGACACGGCTCAGTGCGTCGGCTCGGAAGAGATGCTGGAACGCATGATACGGCAAAAAACCGGGCTTGAGCAGGAAATATCCATCATCAACGCCCGGCTCATCTGAGCAGATTCAGACTGGAACGGGGCGTGATTTACCCTGATCGTCGATGGCCACGTAGGTAAAGACCCCCTCAGTCACACAGTAACGCTGGGCCTCGTTCTCCCGCAGCACCGGCTTGACCCAGACCTCCAGCTTGAGGCACATGGAGCTGCGCCCCACCTTCAGGCAGCGACCGTAGCAGCACACCACGTCGCCCACCTTGACCGGGCTGTGGAAGGTCATGCCCTCCACCGAGACGGTACAGATGCGTCCTTTTGCCAGCTCCTTGGCCATGATGCCCCCACCTATATCCATCTGGGACATGATCCAGCCCCCGAAGATATCGCCATTGGGGTTGGTATCGGCTGGCATCGCCAGGGTTCTCAGCAACAGCTCCCCATCGGGATGACGCTTTGTCTCTTCCATCATTACTGCTCTCTCTATCATGGATGGCGGCATGATAGGGGGCGATCCCGCCCTTGGCAAACCTCAATTGCCCGGCGGGCCCGCACCGCACAAGGCTCGCGGGCCCAGCCATCGGCAAAGAAGACCAGGTTGAAGCCCATCCTGACTCACCCTTGCAAGGACGCCTGCGCGGCAAACCAGTGGGCCGGATCCGGCCAGCGATAGACAAAACCCAGTCGCTGGCAGATGCGCTGTCCCTCGATGGGGGAAAAATCCCCCGCCGGCTCGATGAACTGCGGGGGCGCCAGCCCGAGCAGACGGCTCGCGAAGGGATAGAGCTGCTCCCGGCGCGGGTGGACCGGGGCGCTCAGGTTGTAGGTGTCCCCCTCCTGCCCCACCGCCAGCATCAGCTGGCAGGCCGCCACCACATCGTCCAGATGCACTAGGTTCACCGCCTGCCCTCCTCCTGCCAGCGTCTTGCCCGCGAGGAAGCGCCCGGGGTGCCTGTCC
This sequence comes from Aeromonas sp. sif0611, assembly GCF_019218845.1. Lineage (NCBI taxonomy): Bacteria > Pseudomonadati > Pseudomonadota > Gammaproteobacteria > Aeromonadales > Aeromonadaceae > Aeromonas > Aeromonas sp. sif0611. The sequence goes on from NZ_JAHUWU010000001.1 coordinate 851,981, forward strand.
GGGCCGTAGAGGCCGGCCGGACGCAGCACCATGGCGCAGGCAAAGCCGCCCTCCTGGACAGCCAGTTCTGCCGCCCGCATCCGCTCTCCCCTGGCGCTGGCCGGGCTCGGGGTCCCATCCTCTCCCTGCCCTGGCGCCCACACCGAGGTCGCGCTGATAAAGAGCACCTTGCCAGCACCTGCCGCCCTGGCCAGCTGGCACAGCCGTGCCACCGACGCCGGGTAATCCTCGGTCTTGCTGGGGGGCACGCAGATCACCAGATCGCGGCAGCGAAACGGCAGCGGGCCCACCATGTCCGGAGCCAGCAGCAGCGGCCAGGCCGCGATGCCCCCGTCACGCAACCGGGTCGCCTTCTCGAGGGAGCTGACTGTCACGGCGACGGACTGACCCTGCGCCTGCAATGCCCGGGCCAACGGCAACCCCAGCCAGCCTGCACCCACTATTCCCGTTTGATACTCATGTTCGGTTGTCATCGGCAAAATCTCGGCAAAAAAAAACGGCCATCCTATGATGACCGTCGAAAGTAACGAAGGAAATAGCCGGATGAACCGGTTACCTCCCACAGCGGGAAAATCGGGAGCGCACGCTCCTAATTCGTGGGGCCTATGCTAGTGACTGCGCGGTTAAAAAGCTTTGAAGCGGATCACAGTTGAAAAGGATTTCTGAAAGCGCTTTCAATGTTTGGTGAGAAAATTGGCCCACTTGGGGCCAATCCATCGCTCAGGCCACAGACTCCCGGCGTACCAGTTCCGCTTCAAACTTGAGCGCCAAGCCCTCCACCGGCTTGTGATCCAGCAGGCGCAAGGCCAGCTCCGCGGCCCGCTCTCCCATCTCCTCGATGGGGTAGCGCACCGTGGTGAGCTTGGGATAGATGTAACGGGCATAGGGGATGTCATCGAAACCGACCACGGAGACCTGTTGCGGTATCTTGTAGCCCCGCTCCAGCAGGCAGGAGATGGCACCCGCCACCATGGCATCATTGAAGCCCAGCACGGCCGTGAAGGGAACGCCGCGCTCCAGCAGCTCGCTCATGGCCACATAGCCCCCCTTCTCGTCGGCAAAGGCGCGACCGATGAGGGCGGGATCCAGCTCGATGCCGGCCCGTTGCAGGGCGACGCGATAGCCAGCCATCCGTTGCTGGCCATCGACGAACTCCTCGTCATCCGAGGTGATGAAGGCAATCCGGCTATGTCCCGCATCCAGCAGGTGCTGACAGGCGGTGGTGATGCCCGCCTGGTTGTCCAGCCAGACGCAGCGCTCCTCGCAGCCCGGCACCTGGCGATTGATGAAGACGATGGGGGTGGACCCCGACGCCAGCTCGCTCAGCTCTTCGTCCGGCAGCGCCTTGCTGTGCAGGATCAGGGCGTCACACTGGCGTTGCAGCAGCGCCTGGATGGCGTGACGCTCCCGGGCCGCGTCGTGGTTGCCGGAGACCACTATGGTGAACTTGTTCGCCTTGTCGACCATGCTCTCGATGCCACGCATCATCTGGGCGAAGAAGGGGCCACCACAGAGATCCCCAACCAGGACACCGATGCAGTTGGAACGCTTGCTTACCAGGGCCTGGGCGAAGCTGTTTGGACGAAAACTCAGCTCCTTCATGGCCGCGAGCACGGCCTCGCGCTTCTCGGGTGCAACCTGCGCCGTGTTGTTGATGACTCGCGACACCGTCGAAATGGACACATTCGCCAGCTGAGATACGTCTTTGATCGTTGCCACTCTCAATTCCTTTGTTGGGGAAGCCTGTCTGTGTTGATCGGGCATTATATCGAACCAGTCAGACCAAGACGCGGCGCCCGATCACCTGACAGGTTTCCTTTTGTAACAAAGCTTAAGGGATAATAACCATTCTGAGGCAAGAATGGGAGGCAGTCGCTGACGCGACTGCCCCCGCACTCAATAGGCGTGATTGAGCTCGCGTTCCGACATGAAACGCAGGGGCTGCTGCAGCTTGTGCTGGTAGATGAGATCGAAGGAGAGCACGTTCTGGACGTAGTTGCGCGTCTCTCTATAGGGGATGCTCTCCACCCAGACATCCATCGGCTTGTTGGTGCTCTGATCCCGCCAGCGCTTGACCCTGCCGGGGCCCGCATTGTAGGCCGCCGCCGCCAGGATCCGGTTGCCGTCATACACGTCCAGCAGCCGCTTGAGGTAGGCGCTGCCGAGGCGGATGTTCATGGTGGGGTCGAACAGCTGCTGCTCGTTGCGATAGGGTACTCCCAGCTTGCTGGCGGTCTCTCTCGCGGTGGCTGGCATCAGCTGCATCAGGCCACGCGCCCCGACCGGCGACTGCGCCAGCGGATAGAGGGCGCTCTCCTGACGAGAGATGGCATAGAGCAGGCTGGTGTTCATGGTGCGCTCCTGCGCCATCTGGGAGAAGGTGCGCTTGAGGGGCAAGGGGAAGCGCAAGTCGATCGCATCCCAGGCCTCGGCCCGAATGCTGGAGAGGATCGCCAGCTCGTGCCAGCCCTGGTTGAGGGCGATATGACCGAACTCCAGGCGCTGGGCCACTGGGTTGCGATCCATGTTGTGGATCCACTCAGAGCGCGCCGCCGTGATCTCGTTCATCGCCAGCAACTCGCGCACCCGCACCAGGAAAGGCCAGCGGCTGCTGGCGGTGCGCCAGTCCGGCACCTTGTGCCCCACGCTCTGGTTCTTGATGCGATAAGGCACACCGGTGCGCTGCGCCGCCATGAAGCCATAGAAGCCGCGCAGATTGGCGGTTTCGAGATAGAGCTCCCGCGCCGGTTTTTGCCGACCCTGCACCTCCAGGGAGCGCGCCAGCCAGTAGCGCCAGCGATCCTCCTTCTGCAGTGCCATGGGCATCCGCTTGACCCAGCCTTCGAGGTCGCGCCAATCCTGCTCCCAGATGGCGAGCCGTGCCCGCAGCTCCACCAGCTCGGCGTCCTTCATCCGTACCAGGGTAGCATCCAGCCAGTTGCGCTGGGCGGTGGATCTGTCCAGCAGCAGGCGGCGGGCGGCCGCCCGCTCCACCCGGGCAACCTCGGCCTGATTCAGACCGAAACGGCGCTTCATCTCCCCCAGCTGACGCAGGGCGGGCTCGGGTTGCTCGTTGGCATAGCGGGCCAGCCCGAGGGAGAGCAGCTGCCTCGACTGCGGCGCCGTCGAGAAGGAGGCCGGGTTCATCGCCCTGGCCGGTTGATCAAACAGGGCTATCATCTGATCCCCATAGGGTTTCAGACTCCCCAGCTGGGGGCCGAGATGGCGGATGAGATTGGGGTTCTGCGCCTCGAAAGCCAGGCTCATCCGCTGCCAGATCTTCTCCTGGGTGCGCAGGCCCGCCTGCTGCCAGAGCTGGAACAGGGGATCGCAGGCATCGGGCCTGGACTGGCCGCTCAGCCAGAGCTTGCCCGCTTCCTGCAGGGCCTCGCTCTTGTGGCCGGTGTAATAACGGGCCTGGTAGTGCATGCAGAGCAGATCGGTAGAGTTCGGCTTGGCCGGGTAGAAGCGCAGGAACTGGGACCACTGCTGACTCTGGGCCAGGTAGGTGAGGTAAGCGCGCTCCAGCCGGTTGGACTGGGGGGTATCCCCGTGCTGGCGGATGAAACGGGTCACGTCGTTGTAGTCTGCCGCTCCGGGCCGGAACGCCAGCTGGTAGTAATCCAGATAGGGCCGCAGCGGATAGTGGTTGAGGCGGGCGCGGATCTGCTGGAAGCGCTCCTGATCGTTGGCACGCACGGCGTCATAGCCCTCACGATAGAGGGACTGCTCCATGGTTTGCGCAAAGACGGGTGCCACAAGCCCTGGCACGCACAGCGCCGAAAAGATGATTCCCTGCACGGCTTTCACGAAAGGCATTCTCCCTTAGAAGAGGCATGACCACCGCCCGTTGGCGGTGGTGAGATACCTTCATTCTACCCGTTAAATATGGGCGCTACGCCACACTATTTTTGTCGGCAGGAGCGGCACGATCATGGCGGGTCAGGCGGCTGATGTAGCGCTCCAGATAGGGCACGGGCAGCGGCTTGGAGGCAAGATAGCCCTGGAAGAAATGGCAACCCTGCGCCTGCAGGAATTCCAGCTGCTGGCGGGATTCGACCCCCTCGGCCGTCACGTTGAATCCCATGTGGCGGGCCATGGCGATCACCGCCTCGACGATGGCCATGTTGTCGCCATCCTTGGGGATGTCCTGGATGAAGGATCGGTCGATCTTGAGCTCATCGGCGGGCAGCCGTTTGAGGTAGCTCAGGGAGGAGTAGCCCGCACCGAAATCGTCGATGGCGAAGCTGATGCCAAGGGTCTTGAGCTCGGCCATCTTGCTGATGGTGTCCTCCGCATGGCCGAGCACCACGGACTCGGTGATCTCCAGGTTCAGGCAGGAGGGATCCATGCCGGTGGCGGCCAGCACATCGTGGATCCGATCGACGAAATCGTGGGCATGGAACTGCTTGGCACTGACGTTGACCGACAGCTGGGGCACGTGGATCCCGTTCTCCTCCCAGGAGACATACTGGGTACAGGCCTCATGCAACACCCAGTTGCCGATGTCGACGATGAGATCCGTCTCCTCGGCGATGGGGATGAACTCGGCGGGAGAGACCAAGGCACGGCCAGGCGGCTGCCAGCGGATCAGCGCCTCCACCCCGATGATGTCACCCCCTTCGACCATGTGCTGGGGTTGATAGTGGAGGGTCAGCTCCTGATTGTTGAGGGCACTGCGCAGCTCGTTGTGAATGAGCAGGCGCCGATCAGCCTGCAACTGCATGGAGGCATCGAAGAAACGCCGCGTCTTGCGGCCCGCCGACTTGGCCTGATACATGGCGGTGTCGGCCTGCTTGAGCAGGTCCCCGGCTTCCTGCTCCCGGCCAGGGAACAGGGTGATACCGACGCTGGCTCCGATGTGCAGCACCTGGCCGCCATGACTGTAAGGGGCAGCAATCTCCCCGATGAGCCGCTCCGCGATGAGGTCGGCCTGCATCTCGGCCTGGGGCGGGCTGATGGAGAGGCCGGGCAGCAGCAACACGAACTCGTCACCACCGAGTCGGGCCAGACAATCCCCCTGTCGCACCAACCGCTTGAGGCGGCTCGCCACCTCCTTGAGCAACCAGTCGCCGGTGGCATGACCCAGGGAGTCGTTGATGGTCTTGAAGTGATCGAGATCGATGAACAGCAGGGCACCGATCAGGTGCTCGCGGCTCGCCTCCGCAAACGCCTGGGCCAGGGTCTCGTGGAGCTGACGGCGATTGGGCAAACCGGTCAGCTCGTCGTAATAGGCGAGATCCTGGATGCGGCGCTCCGCCGCCTTACGCTCGGAGATGTCTTCGAAGAAGATGACATAGTGGCTGATGCCCCCCTTGTCATCCTGGACCGGCGTGACGATTTCCCACTGGGGATAGACATGGCCGTCGGCATGCAGACGCAGGGTCTCCCCCTGCCAGCGATCCAGAGCATTGAGCTCATAGCCTAGCCCCCCGAGACCGGACCAGAGGTCGTTGCCAAGGTGCAGGCCTATCACTCCCTGGCTGTCGAAGCCGGTGATCTGGCTGAAGGCGTAATTGACCCGCAGGATCTTGAAGTCTGGATCCGTGATGATGATGCCTTCATGGGTTTCGAACGCCACCGCAGATAGCCGCATCAGGGCGTCGCTCTGCAGGCGCTCCAGCTCGGCCACCATGCGCACCGAGAAGATGGTCAGCACGGACCCCAGATCGGCAGTCTGGGTCTGGTTCGGGAACAGCAGGGCGAGATGGCCCAGGATCTGGCCACTGCGATCCAGCAGTGGCTGGGCGTAGTAGTGCTGGCCCGGGGGCAGGCAGGTGCAGCCGATAAGAGGTTCACTCACGGGGGTCGAACTGGTGACGCCCTGCCGGTAGAGCTGCTGGCAGGGCATGTCAGCCAGGGCATACTCCTTGAAGTCGATGCCGTGGCTCGCCAGCACCCTGAGCCGGTCAAGGCCCACTCGTTCCGTCAGCCAGACCGCATTGGCCCCCAGAATATGGGCGAGCTCGTTGACCAGGGTATGGCAGAAATCGAGGCCAGTCCTCGCGGAGAGTGCCTGCGCCAGCTGAGCCAGCAAGGGCGCCTGCAGCAGAGGAAGTGGCGGAGTGATACCGGCTGACGGCTCGGCGCGGCTCACGGCGTTGTGGGACATCTCCAGCGGTGCCAGCCAGCCGCAGCAGAGCTGCTGGGCCGGCACATACTGGCCGTACCAGAGCACGTGATGCACAGTGCCAGCCTCATCGCAGAGGTGGCCGATGAACTGACCGGGTTGGCCAGAATGGTGGAGTCTTGCGAGAAAATCGGCGAAACCGGCTTCATCTTCTTTTGCCAGTTGGCGGGCCCAGGGATGAGCCCCTTCCTCCTGCCAGGGCTGGCAAGAGAGATGATCAGACAGGCTCCACTGCTCATGCTGTCGATCATAAAACCACATCATCTGGGTGGCTTGTTGCTTCATTTACGACTCCAACACTACAACCACGTTATCCACCCCGACACATGCAGAAAAGCATATCCGTTTGTGCGCATATCACCACAGGCGCATGGCAATCCTTTTGCGATGCGATAAACGATGTGGGTAGAGAAAATGCGAGACTGAGCGGTGAAAACCAGACATCGGGTCGACACAAGGCGCTGCCAAGGGGGGGACAGAAACGATCCTATTCGCGCATACTGCCTGCCCGTTTCGTTGAGCTCAAGCGGTTTTTGGCATGAAACGGGAAAAGCTCACAATTTAGGGATTGCCGCATCACCAAGGGAATGTTTTGTGATATAGGTCACATTTCCATCCAACCACATGGGTAATCTGAGGGTGAAGACACAAGCAAGACGACCCGAAGGGGGCCAAGTATGAAAATCGAAATGACCAGTAAAATCATCGACATTACCCCAGCCATCCGCGAGCGCATTGAATCCCGTTTTGAAAAGCTCGAGCGTCTTCAGGTGCCTCTTATCACACCCCATGTGATCATCTCCAAAGAGCGTTTGATGTATATCGTCGAGGCCACCGCCGGCATTCCCAACGGCAAGTTGTTTGCGCAGGCAGAGCACGAGGATCTGTATGCCGCCATCACGGATCTGGGCCAGAAGCTGGAGCGCCAGCTCAATCGCCACATCGAAAAACCCCTCGCTCGCCGCGCGGCGGTCGTAGGCAAGGACGTTCCCGAGGTGGACGAAGCCGACGCCTGATCCAGACTGTTATCTCTTCATTAATGCAAAAAGGCGGGTCATCCCGCCTTTTTGCATCTTGTTCCTGTGCCTCTGGCATCAAGCCAGCCAGCGCAAGCGCGCATCCACTCCGCGCGTCAGGTCATCCAGCAACGGCAGCATGAGCAAGGGATCCTCGTCTCTTGGCTGGGAAGCCAGCTTGCCTTGCCAGCGTTCCCGCCCGAGAGCAGACAGATTGTCATACACGGCGGGATCCAGCGCCGGTGTCCGGTTGACCAGCGGGGGAGATCGCAGCGCCAGCCAGAGCCGCACATCGGCCATGCAGCCCCCCTGCTGCAGGCGCTCGTTGAGTGCCCAAGCACCTGATTCCCCCGGCTCGCCCGCCAAGGCGGCCTCGGGCATCAAACCGAAACGGGTGCGCCATGTCTGCGCTGGCGGCGCCGCCGTCGGGGCGGCCCCAAACCAGGGTTGCTCCTCGACCGCATCGGTCAGCAGCGCCAGGTGCAGTCTGAAGTCGGCCCTGTCTCCCTGACGGAGATCCTGGTTGAGCCGCTGGCCCAACTGGGCTTCATCGACGAGCAGGCGATCACGAATGGCACTGGGCAGCATGGGATAAATCTTGGAAATGAGGGTTTCATTGCTTATCGGCCGTCAACCCAATCCTTTAAGCATTAAAAATCCCAGCCAAGGGGTTCACAAGCGCGACAGATCTGTTAGTATGCGCCTCGCACTTGGGGAGGGGTTCCCGAGCGGCCAAAGGGATCAGACTGTAAATCTGACGGCTCTGCCTTCGAAGGTTCGAATCCTTCTCCCTCCACCATTCAAGTGCCACAATCAGGTCATGCCCCGTGGAGGGGTTCCCGAGCGGCCAAAGGGATCAGACTGTAAATCTGACGGCTCTGCCTTCGAAGGTTCGAATCCTTCTCCCTCCACCATTCTTCTGAAGACCCGGCCTCGCGCCGGGTTTTTGCTTTTCCGGGCCATCTCAATCCCGCCCTGCCAGACAGCACCATGAAAAACGGGAGGCCTTGGCCTCCCGTTGTCGTGCTCATGCCTTCACAGGGTGAAGCGATAGAAGATGTCTACCGCCTGGGCCACCCCGCTCATGGCCTGCAGATAGAGCCTGGGCATCAGCTCGTAGCGCAGCTTGAACTCGGCGATGGGGCTGAACACCCCGACGCCGTACTGGAACTGCAAGCCGGGCAACAGGTAGGCAGACAGGGTCACCTGGGTATCGTCACCGCTCCCTGCGGTGTCGAGTGCCACATCGCTCATGCCAAGGGACTCCCCGATACTGGAGACCACGCCACTCGCCTGGCTCACCGCCCCTGCCACCAGCAGGCCATTGAAGCCGCCATCCTCGCCACTGGTCTGCAACCCCTTGCCGCGCAGCAGGTAGGAGAGCTGCTCGGACTGCGCCATCTGCGGCTCGGAATAGACGGTGATCTTCGGCTTGGCCGCCGGCCCCGTCACCCGGACCCCGACGGTCACATTATCCTCTATGGTATCGGGATCCCGGTAGGCCTCGATGTTGAGATAGGGCTGATCGATGGGGCCGGAGAAGAGGATCCGCCCCTCCTTGATGATGAGGTTCTGACCATAGGCCTTGAAGCGCCCATCCTTGAGCTCCAGCTGACCATTGCCCGCCAGCGGCTTGGAGGGATCCTGGCGAATGCCGAGCGCTCCCGTCACCTTGGTTTTGAGCCCCATGGCCTCTAGCCGGACATCGTCACCGAGGCGGATGGCGAGCTTGATCTCCATCGGCAGGGGCGCCGTCTTGGGCACCGGCGGCAGATCGTCATAGATGACGGTCACATCATCTGAGACCGCTACCGCACTCTCCGGCAGTGTCTTGACCAGGATGCGCGACCAGGGGATGTCCACCTGACCGCTGACCCTGGTCTCCTCTCCCAGGGAGATGGCGATGTCCGGCGTCACCCTGACCCGGCCCATTCCCGGGTATTGGGCTTCCAGATCCTTGCCTTTGATGGTGAGACTGCCGGTGACCGGCAGCCTGGCCCAGCTCAGCCAGCCCCCCAGCGTGAGCGGCCCCTTGCCCACCAGCATGGAGCCGTCGAGTTCGGCCCGGTTGCCGTCTATCTTGAGGCGGGTCACCAGCCTGGAGAGGGTCACCATGTCGGAGTGGGTCTGCACCTCCCCCTCCAGCAGGTTCAGTTCACCGTACAGCAGGGGGGCGGCCAGGGTGCCATCGAAGCGGGCATCGGCCGAGATGAACCCCTGCAGGGAGCGCACCTCGGGGATGAGGGGAGCAAAGGTCGTCAGCTTGAGATCGTCAAACTTGAGCTGACCCGACAATTGGCCACGGCCAGCAGGTTCGCGGATCAGCAGGTCGGTGTCGATATTGCCGATCTGTCTGGAGGCGAAATCGACCCGGATGGCGGCCTGCTGGCGCTCGAAGTCCAACCCCAGCTCCAGACGTTGATACTCGGTCTTGAGCTCGTCGGCCACGAAAGTGCCCGGCGTGGTGCGCACTGTGGCGTGCAGGGTCGGCTGATTGCCGCGCCAGCTGGCGCGCCCGTCCGCCGACAGTACCGCCAGCCAGCGGAAGTTGTCCGGCAACCAGGGACGCAGCCGCTTGAGGTCGAACTCGTTCAGGGCAAACTCCAGGCTCCCCTGGGCGGCCGAGATTTGGCTGCCCTTGACACAGAGGCTGGCCTTCTGGGAGCCCAGGCAGAGATCCCCCATGGTCAGCTGCTGCCTGGCCAAGTCCAGATCCAGGGACCAGGGGGCGGACAGGGTCCAGCGCTTGAGTGGGGTCTTCAGCTTGAGCTCGGAGAGGGCGCCACGCCAGCGATCCCCGCGCAGGCTGCCATTCAGGCTCAGATCCGCCGCCACCGGATCCCCCTTCATGGTCAAGGTGAGTCCGTGACGGTCGAGATCGCCACTCAGGTTCAGGGCTATCTGGGAGAGCGTGGTCGTCCCCTGCACCAGGCTGGCCACCGTCAGGGCCAGCTCGCCGGCCGGTTTGTCCCCCACCAGAGCATTGCCCTTGATGGCCGTCTTCTTGAACACGGTTCCCGCATAGGCGAGGCGGCTCGAGGCCAGATCCACATTCACCCTCGGTGCCTGCTGGTTGCCGGTGACACGCACCTGTCCCTTGAGATCACCGCCGAGACCGGGGTAGATGCCGCCGAGCTTGGGGGCATCTACCTGGGCATCCAGCTTCCAGGCCTGGGCGGTGAGCGACCCCTTGGCCTGCAACTGGTTGGGGCCGCTTTGCAGCGCCAGGGCCGGGATGATCCACTCCATCTTGTCGTTGCCGCTGAGAGATCCCTTGAGCGCCAGGGGATACTGGTTGAGCTTGCCGTCGACCTTGAGCTCCGGCAGCGCCAGCTGCCAGTGGCCCGCCTCGTCCAGCTCGAAGCGGCTGGCTATCTTGCCCGCCAGCGTCCCCTTGATCTCGGGCACCAGCTCGGCTGGGTTGATCCCCTTGAACTCGGTGGTGCCCTGCCACTGGACGCCCTTGCGCCATGCGAGCTTGCCATCGAGCTTGAGCTCCCCCTTCAGGGCATTTAGCAGCAGTTCGACCCGGCTCAGCTGGCCGAGATCCCCCTTGCCCGAGAGCGCCACCTTGAAGGGGGGCACGTCCGTCCCCTTGCCGGCTGTCTTGAGCGCAAACTGATAGCCCGAGAGCGTGCCCTTGGCGCTCAGGGTGCCCTTGTCCAGCCGGTAGCTGGGCTCATCCTTGACGGGCTTGTGAAGGGGCCATGCAAGGCTCTTCCAGTCCAGTGCCAGATCGAAGGGCAAGTCGGGATCCAGCGTCACCAGCGTCCCCTTGAGATTGGCGGTGACCGGTCCCTTGGCCTTGAGCGCCAACCCCAGCTTGCCCACGGACCCCTCCAGGATCAGATTCGCCTGCTCCCCCTTGAGCTGGTTCTCCAGCAATCCCTTGCGGGCTTTGGCATCCAGGGTCAGGGCGAGGGGATAATCCGAGGTCAGGGTGACATGGCCCTTGAGCGCCAGATCCGCCATGGCGTGGCGCAAGGAGAGCTCGCGCACGTCGATACGCGCATCCTGAGCACGGGCCGACAGTTGCAGGGTGTCGAGTCCCTCGACCAGCTCCCCTTGCTGGTAGCGAACCCGGGTCGCCGCTAGCCCTTCCAGCTGGATGGGGAATGGCAAGCGGATCTCGGGCAGCAGGATGGGCTCGGGCTTGCTCGCGGCCTTCTCCTTGCCGCTCTTGTCAGCCAGGCTCTCCTCGGACGGCTTGCCCGCCGTCAGGGAGGTGTCCTTCTCCTGCTTGTTCGGTTTGTCCTGCTTGTCAGCGGCAGCCTTGTTCTGCACCGGCTTGGCGGGTTTCTTCCCTTTGTCGGCAGGCGTTTTGCTGGCGGCAGCCTCCTTGGGGGCCTCTGCCAGCACTATGTCGAGATCATCGAGCACGGGCCCGCGCACGATGAGCCCCTTGCGATCCAGGGTGGCGCCTATCTCCAGATCCTTGAGGGTCACCCCAACACCAGGCACGGCCAGGTCCAAATCCGTCACCTTGAGGCTGTCCACCTGGATGCGCAGTGGCAACGGGCGCCAGACGAAGGGCTCGGTGGGCTCTTCCGGCACAGGCTCAGACTCGGCGACCTTCACCACCGGGCGGGTGACCGTCAGGGACTTGATCCAGAGCTTTCCCTGCAGCAGCTTGCCGAGATCCCAGTCCAGCACGGCCCGCTCCACCGTGACGTCCACCAGCTCGTCCTGCCAGCCGACCCCTTCCAGGGTCCAGCCATAGCCGAGTTGCCCCGCCACCAGCTCCCCCTTGAGGGAAGGCAGCGCCCCTTTGGCCTGCTGCCACAGCCACTTGTTGCCCTGATGGGTGAAGCCCAGCAGGCTGACACCGATGAGCAGCAGGAAGACGATCCCCATGAGCCACAAGAAAATACGCTTTACCCAGATCACAGCGCAGACCCCCGCGAAAGAGGCAGCCGCAGCGGCCAGGAGAAAGAAAAACGAGGATGAGTGGATTCAAACCGGATCATAATTCGGGCCCCAGCGCGAAATGCAGCCGCAACGGCTTGTCCTCCTCGGAGATGGCCACCGCCAGATCCAGCCTGACCTGGCCGATGGGCGTCACCCAGCGCACCCCCACCCCAGTGCCTATCTTCCAGGCCTCGCTGTAGTCGACGGTGGCCGTGCCGCCATCCACGAACAGGGCCCCGAGCCACTTGTCGCTGAAGCGGTAGTTGTACTCCAGGCTGCCCACACTGGTGTAGCGCCCGCCGGTGAGCTTGCCATCCTCGTCCTTCGGCGAGACGGTCTCATAGCCGTAGCCACGTATGGTCTGATCGCCACCAGTGAAGAAACGCAGGGAGGGCGGCACTAGGGAGAAGTCATCCCCTATGATGGCCCCCTGCTCGACCCGCATCAGGAAGCGGTGATCCTCTCCCAGGGTGCGCAACCACTTGCTGCGTCCCCACACCCGCATGAAGTTGATGTCCGAGCCCCAGTAAGGGCTGGAGAATTCCGTCGTCAGCTGCTGACGATCCCCCCAGTCCGGCACCAGGCCACCGCGCACCCGCAGCCGCGACCAGGAGACCCCGGGGATCAGCAGCAGACTGTTCCCCTCGTCGTTGCCCTGCACGTAGCGCTCGTTCTCCAGCCGGATGAAGACGTCCCTGTCCCAGCTCTCCGGCCGCCGCTTCCAGCGGTGTACGCCGAAGGTGGCCAGATCGGATCGGGTATCGTTGTTGTCTGTGTACTGGTAGCCGGCCTGCAGGGAGTAATAGTCTCGCAGCGGGTTGCCGACCGGGATCTGGTAGTCGAAACTGAGCTCCGCCTCCGGGGCCGAGATCTTGGCGGTGCTGGAGAGGCTGTGGCCATAGCGGTTGACCCAGGGCTTCTCCCAGGTGGCACTCAGGCGCGGCCCCACGTCCGTGGCATAGCCGATACCGGTTTCGATCTCGTGGTCGACCCGGTTCGAGAGGGTCACCTGCACCGGCACCAAGTTGCCCTCGGCCTGGCTGATCATGGGCTTGATGTCCACCTGCTTGAACAGCTTGGTGGAGGAGACGTCCTGGGACATCTCGGCCAGCCGGATCGCCAGATAGGGATCGCCACTCTTGATGTTGATGAGCGGCCGGATCAGGCGCAGGGCCTCCGGCGTCGCATCGTAGTGGATCTCGCCGAAGTGATAGCGAGGACCTGAGCGGAACAGGATATAGATCTCGGCCTTGCCCTGATCCGGGAAGACTTTCACCTGACTCTTGCTGATCTTGGCGTCAAAATAGCCCCGCGCCAGCCCCAGGCTGCCGAGATCCGCCTTGATGGACTCGTACTTGCCATGGTTGAGGGGATCCCCCTCCTTGAGGGGCAACTTGTCCAGCAGCTCGCTGTAGACCTCGTCGCTGCCCGCCTCCCCTTCCAGCAGAATGTCGAGGCGCGAGATGAGCACGGGCTCCCCCCGCGCTATCTCGATCACTACCCTGGCGGGGGATTTCTTGTCGCGAGCGAGGGTGATCTTCGGCTGGTAGTAGCCATAGACCTGCAGGGCTTTTTGCACACTCTCGGTGATCTTGGCGCGGGCGGGACGATACTGGCGCTCCTGGTAGACCGGCAGGGCATTGAGATAGGCCTCGACGTTATCCTTCTGCTCCCCCTTGATGCCCTTGATCTGATAGGTCAGCTTGGCCGCCATGGCGGGGGTCACCAGCAGCCACAGAGAGAGGGCGAGCAGCAAGGTGCCGAGCCCGGGGCGACGGGTTCGCCCGGGTGAGGTGAACCCGGCAGGCAAAATAGGATGGCATCCTGTCAAACGTCAATTTCCCCGAATAACATAAGTAAAAAACTGTTCGATTTAGAATGATAATGGGGCTCACCCCAGGCGAGCGCGGCTCATCCTAGCATAACCGCTGTCCCGAAATCCCCCTCTCCCCCGGGGCTGGCGTCCTCTTCCGGAGCCTGCTTTCACCTGGGCCTGACAGGAAAACAGTCCGCCAATGAGGGAAAGTGTGCACTCTCCCGGCAAGGGTCGTACAAAAAAGCGGCACCCAGGTCCGATACCGGCAGCGCCTTCCCGTCGCCGCCCTCGGCGCTGCTGCGCTCGCCACGCGACAGCCCCTGTCGGACGCCCCCGGACCTTGAGACCCAGGATCCCCTGGCAGGCTTGACATCACCGTCTGGCGCCCCCATTGCCATATTCTGCTATTGAACAGGAAAATAAGTTTAAATCAACAACTTGAATAGGTGGCACTAAAGCTTCGTTCAATCCAATCGATTTATCCCGCTGCCACTGCCACCTTCCCTGCCCCACACTGATGTCATCAATCGCAGGAGAGATCCCATGCACTTACGTAGCGAACAACTTGCTGACTACATAGCCGACCGACTCGAATTCGTCACCTTCCTGGCCTGTTGCAGTGCCCTGCTGGCCCTGTTGACCGGCATGAACGGCCAGCAGGCCCTGGCCTTCACCGCCCTCAACCTGCCCTTCGGGCTCGCCCTGCTGCTGGGGCTGGCCATGCTGGCACCGCTGCCGGCCCACTGGCGCCTGCCCGGGATAGTCCTGCTGCTGGTCGGTGGCGCCCTGCTCACCCTGCAGCTCGGCGGCGACTGGCTCAATCCCCTGGCCATCTGGAGCCTCTACGCCCTGCTGGGGCTGGAGATCCTCTGGCAGTCTCGCCCCAGGTCACGTCTGGCGACCCATCCCCGCGGCTGATGTGCCGCCGGCGGGGCTGACGCGCGCACCGAATTGGAGTACCCTTGCGCCCCCTTTACCCTCGCCGAGGAGCGTTCCGATGAAAAAAGCCTGTGCCCAGCACATCCTGGTCAAGACCGAAAAAGAGTGTCTCGAGATCAAGGAAAAACTCGCCAAAGGGGCCGACTTCGGCCAGATGGCCAAGCGCTTCTCCACCTGCGCCTCCGCCAAGCGCAGCGGCGATCTGGGGGAGTTCTCCAAGGGGGACATGGTCAAGGCGTTTGACGATGCCGTCTTCAAGGGGGAACTCCTGACCGTGCTGGGGCCGGTGCGCACCAAGTTCGGCTTCCATCTCATCAAGGTGCTCTACCGCAACTGAGGGCCCTCCCCGCGCCCCCAGCCCTGACAAGGGCTCGCCCGGCTTCCTGCCCGGCCGACTCCTGGCCACCGCCCTGCCGCCCTGCGCCCGGGGCGGTTAAAAGCGCCAAGATAAAGATAATTTACTAACGTTATCAGATAATTAAGTTTATCCTTCTGGGCATTGCTCCATCATAACCAGTGGATCCTGCATATGCACAGCTATTTGTGGTGGCCCCTGCTGGCCTGGTTGCTGCCCCTGGGGGGCGCCCTCGGCAGCCGGGCCCATCTCTGGCCCTGGTGGCTCGGTTTCGCCCTCTGCCTCGCGAGCGCCCTGATCAGCCTCTGGCTCCTGCTGCGCCTGCCCTGGCGCTACCGCAGCTCCCCCTGTCTGTGGGCGGATGCCTGGGGCATAGCCCCCCTGCTGCTGCCCCTGCTGTTTGTCGTTCAGGCGCTGCGCTCGCCGCTCACCAACGACGTCAGCACGGATCCCCATCATCCGCCCCGTCTGCTGTGGGCCGAGCAGCTGAGAACGGCTGAGGATCTCCCCGTCAATGCCCCTCCCTTGCAAGTTTTCCCCGGCAACCCCGGTCCTCTCTATACCCGAGCCTCCCCGGCCGAGGTGATCGCCGAAGCGGACGAGCTGATGACGGAGCTCGGCTGGCGGGTGCGCCCGAGCCCGGACGGCCTCGATGCCGTGGTCACCACCGGCTGGTTCGGCTTTGAGGATGACGTGGCGCTACGGGTCTTCGCCGGGCCGAAAGAGACCCGGGTCGACATGCGCTCCGCCTCCCGTCAGGGGCGCAGCGATCTGGGGGTCAACCGGGCACGGATCCAGAACTTCCTGACCCGGCTCAACGAGCGGCTGGGGGGCGCCTACAAACCCAAGATGCAGAAAATGGAACAAGAGGAATAACATGCGCGTTGAGGTCAAGCCTGATCGGGAATATGCCTGGTTTATCCGCCCCTTTTTCTGGCTGCAGCAACGCAACTACGGTCAGGTACTGATCCCGGGCAAGTGCTGGGGTCGCTCGCCGCGCCTGTTTGCCGCCGTCGCCACCCTCTACGGCGTCATCAACCGCAAGCGCTCCCCCATAGACCCCGTGCTGCGCTCCCTGGTGACGGTGCGGGTCTCCCAGCTCAACTGGTGCCGCTTCTGCGTCGACATCAACGCCATGACCCTCATCAAGCGCGCCGGCTCCAGCGACAAGGTGGAGGCGCTGGCCCAGTGGCGCCAAAGCCCCCTGTTCGATGAACGCGAACGGGCGGTGCTCGACTACACCGAGGCCATGACGGGGCTGGATGGGGTGAGCGACCAGCAGGCCGCGCGGCTCAAGCCCTGGTTCGATGACGATGCCCTGGTGGAGCTCACCGGCCTCATCGCCTTCCAGAACATGTCGGCCAAGTTCAATGCCGCCCTCGACATCGCCCCCCAGGGCTTCTGCCAGTTGCCGGTGCAGCCCGAACGCCCGGCGCCCTCCGACAGGGACGGCCAATGAGCCGGGGCCGCCTGCTGCTGTTGCTGGTGATGGGGAGTCTGGTCAGCGCCTTCTTCGCCTTCGATTTCGATGCCTACCTCAGCCTCTCCCGGTTGCAGGCCCACCAGGTGCAAGCCTCGGCCTGGGTGCAGGCGCACTTCGGCCAGGCGGCCCTGCTGTTCACGCTCCTCTACGTGGCAACCACTGCCCTCTCCCTGCCCGGCGCCGCCCTGCTGACCCTGGGGGGCAGCGCCCTGTTCGGCGTCGGCTGGGGGCTGCTGCTGGTCTCCTTTGCCAGCACCCTGGGGGCTACGCTGGCCTTTCTCAGCGCCCGCTTCCTGCTGCGCGACTGGGTGAGCCGCCGCTTCGGCGACAAGCTGGCCACCTTTGAGGCCGGCATGGCGAAGGATGGGGCCTTCTACCTGCTGAGCCTGCGCCTCATCCCCCTCTTCCCCTTCTTTCTGGTCAACCTGCTGATGGGGCTCACCCCCATCAGAGTCAGTACCTACTACTGGGTCAGCCAGCTCGGCATGCTGCCGGGCACCTTCGTCTATGTGCTGGCGGGCAGCGAACTCGCCACCCTCACCAGCACGGGCAAGATCCTCTCCCCCGGTCTGGTGGCGGCCCTGACCCTGCTCGGCCTGATGCCCTGGCTGATGCGCTGGCTGCAACGCAGGCTCGCCCTGCGCCGCCTGCACGCCCCCTATCGCAAACCGGCGCGTTTCGACTACAACCTGCTGGTGATAGGCGCCGGTGCCGGGGGCCTGGTCACCAGCTACATCGCCGCCGCGGTCAAGGCCAGGGTGGCGCTGATAGAGCAGCACAAGATGGGGGGGGATTGCCTCAACACCGGCTGCGTTCCCTCCAAGGCGCTGATCCGAAGCGCCCGCTTCGCCGTTGAACAGCGCAAGGCAGACGAGCTTGGCTTCAGCCCCAGTCAATCACAGGCCGATTTTGCCGCCGTGATGGCACGGGTGGCCGAGGTGATCAAGGAGGTCGAGCCCCACGACTCGGTTGAACGCTATCAGGGGCTGGGGGTGGAGTGCATCCAGGGCCGGGCCCGCCTCGTCTCCCCCTGGGAGCTGGAGGTGGGCGGCAGACGCCTGAACAGCCGCCACATCGTCATCGCCACGGGGGCCAGGCCTCTGGTGCCCAAGCTGCCGGGTCTCGAGCAGGTGCCCTACCTCACCTCGGACAGCCTCTGGCAGCTACGCGAACCGCCCCGCCACCTGCTGGTGCTCGGCGGCGGCCCCATCGGCTGCGAGCTGGCTCAGAGCCTTGCCCTGCTCGGCATCCCCGTCACCCTAGTGGAGCTCGCCGATCAGCTGCTGCCCCGGGAAGAGCGGGAGGTCGCCGAGGCGCTGGCCGAACAGATGACCCGCGACGGCGTGCGGCTACTCACCGGCTGGCGGGCTGAGCGCGCCGACTACGAACCCGCGGCTGAGGGCACGCTGCCTATCCGGCTGCAACTGCGCCGGGGGGAGGAAACGCACCTGGTTGAGGGGGATCAACTGCTGCTGGCCCTGGGCCGGGTCGCCAACGTGAGCGGCTTCGGGCTCGAAGAGCTGGGGGTGGAGCTGGCCCCCCGTGGCACCATAGCAGTCGATGGCTTCCTCGCCACCAACTACCCCAGCATACTGGCGGTGGGAGACGTCGCTGGCCCCTATCAGTTCACTCACTTCGCCGCCCATCAGGCCTGGTATGCCACCGTCAACGCCCTCTTTGGCCAGTTCAGGCGCTTCAAGGCTGACTACAGGGTGATCCCGGCGGCCACCTACACCAGCCCCGAGATTGCCCGGGTCGGCCTCAACCGCAAGGAGGCCGAGGCCCAAGGCATTCCCTTCGAGGCGACCCGCTTCAATCTGGCCGAGCTGGATCGCGCCATCGCCGATGGCGAGCGCCACGGCTTTGTCGAGGTGCTGACGGTGCCGGGCAAGGATAAAATCCTTGGCGCCACCATAGTGGGCGCTCACGCCGGCGAGCGGATCGCCGAATTTGTGCTCGCCATGCGCCACAGCCTGGGGCTTGGCAAGATCCTGGGCACCATCCACGCCTATCCCACCCTGATGGAGGGGAACAAATACGTGGCGGGCGAGTGGAAGCGGGCCCACCAGCCCACCCGCCTGTTGACCCTGCTGGCCCGTTATCACAGTTGGCGCCGCGGCGCCTGAGCCCACGAGACCCTCACCATGTTCAAGACCCGAGTTCGCGCCCTGCTCCGTCCCCTGCTCGCCGCCGCCCTGCTGCTGGCGCCCCAGCTCCACGCCGCCGAGGCGACCTGGCAACAGACCCTCGCCGAGGCGAAGGGCCAGCACGTCTACTTCAACGCCTGGGGCGGCAGCCCGGAGATCAACGCCTACCTGGTATGGGCGGGTCAGGAGATTGAGCGCCAATACGGGGTCACCCTGGTGCAGGTGAAGGTGGATGACATCGCCCAGAGCGTCAGCCAGCTGCTGGCCAGCAAGCAGGCGGGCAAGATGTCGGGCGGCCCCATCGACCTGCTCTGGGTCAACGGGGAGAACTTCAAGGCCCTCAAGGAGCAGGGGCTGCTGGGGGCCCCCTTCACTCAGGATCTGCCGAACATGGCACTGGTAGACACCAAGCTGCCGGTGCACGAGGACTTCACCCTGCCGGTCGCCGGGCTCGAGGCCCCCTGGGGCATAGGGCAACTCAATCTGATGGTCGACACGGAGGAAGTCACCCCAGTGCCCACCTCGGCGGCCGAGCTGCTCGCCTGGGCCAGGGCCAACCCTGGCCGCTTCACCTACCCCAAGCCGCCCCAGTTTCATGGCTCGAGCTTCCTCAAGCAGATCTTGCTGGAGCTGACCGCCGATCCTGCGCCCCTCTATCGGGAGGCGAGCGACGCCGACTTTGCCCGCCTCACGGCCCCGCTCTGGGGCTGGCTCGATCAGCTGCACCCCGTGCTCTGGCGCAAGGGCAAGCTGTTCCCCACCAGCGCCGCCGAGACCAAACAGTTGCTCGATGACGGCGAGCTGGCCATGGCCATCAGCTTCAACCCGGGTGAGGCCCAGAGTTCGGTGCAAAACGGCACCCTGCCCCCTGCGGTGAAGGCCGTTGCCATGGCCAAGGGGGCCCTGACCAACAGCCACTTCCTCGCCATCCCCTTCAACGCCAGCGCCCGGGCCGGCGCCAAAGTGGTAGCCAACTTCCTGTTGAGCCCTGCCGCCCAGGCCCGCAAGGCGGATCCCGCGTTCTGGGGCGACCCCAGCGTGCTGCGCCAGGATGCCCTGCCAGGGAACAGCCAGCCGGCCCTGCGCTTCAAGGCGGTGGCCGAACCCCATCCCAGCTGGCAGACCCGGCTGGAAGCGGCCTGGGTCGAACGCTACGGCCACTGATCCATGAGTATCCGGCCCTGGCGCCTCCTCTTTCTCCTGCTGTGCGCCCTGTCGCTGGCCGCGCCTGTCGCCGGCGGTCTGCTGCTCCTGCTGCTTGAAGGCCTGGCCAAAGGCCATGTCAGCCTGCTGCTCGCCCAGCCCGGGCTCTGGCACTCGCTGGGCCTGAGCCTCTGGGTGGCGGGGGCCTCCACCCTGGGGGCCCTGTTCTTCACCGCCCTGCTGCTCGCCCAGGGGGAGGGGCAGCCCTGGATGCGCTGGCTGCGCCGCCTGCTCTCCCCCCTGCTGGCCCTGCCCCACGTCGCCTTCGCCATCGGCGTGGCCTTCCTGCTCGCCCCCTCCGGCTGGTTGCTGCGCCTGATCTCCCCCGCCCTCACCGGCTTTGACTTGCCCCCCGACTGGCAGACTCTGAGAGATCCCTGGGGGCTCGGCCTCATCCTGGCGCTCATCTTGAAAGAGACCCCCTTTCTGCTACTGATGGCGCTCTCGGCCCTCGACCCTGCCCGAGTCAGTCGCCAGCAGTGGCTTGGGCAAACCATGGGCTTCAGCGGGCCGCAGATCTGGTGGCGCCTGCTGCTGCCCGCGCTCTGGCCTGCCCTGCGCCTGCCCCTCTATGCGGTGGCGGCCTATGGCTTGGGGGTGGTGGATCTCGCCCTGCTGCTGGGGCCAGATGCCCCTGCTCCCCTGGCGGTGCGGCTCTGGCTCTGGTATCAGGACCCGGACCTCCAGTGGCGCGGGGCCTGCGCCAGCGGCGCCCTGCTGCTGTTGGCGCTCAACCTCTTGCTGCTCGCCGCCTTGCGGCTGTTGGAATGGAGCCACGGGGCGCTTGGCAAGGCCCGCTGGCTGGACGGCAGGCGCAGCCTCCCCTCGCCCTGGCCCGAGCGCCTCACCCGGGCAGGGGTCTGGGTCCTGCTCGCCATCAACCTGCTGGTGCTGGCCTCCCTGCTGCTCTGGTCCCTGGCCCGGCGCTGGTCCTTCCCCGCGCTCTGGCCCAGCGAATGGAGCGGCTACCACTGGCTGGCGCTGCTGCCCACTCTGGGGCCCCTGCTGTGGCAGAGCCTGTGGCTGGCCCTGCTCTGCGCCGGCCTCTCGCTGCTGCTGGCGGTGCTCGCCCTGGAGGCGCAGCAGGGCCGCCACCCTCACCACAGCCAGTGGCCGCTCTGGCTCATCTGCCTGCCGCTGCTGCTGCCCCAGGCCAGCCTGCTGTTCGGGTTGCGCCTGCAGATCGACTGGCTCGGCGGCGTCGACGGCATAGGACCGGGCTGGGTGCTCTGGAGCCAACTGCTGTTTGTCTTCCCTTATGTCTATCTCTGCCTGCACGGCCCCTATCGCCAATTCGACGATCGCCTCACCCGGGCGGCACTCTCCCTCGGGGCCAGCCCCTGGCGCGCCTGGTGGCAGGTGAAGGGGCCGCTGCTGGCGCGGCCGCTGTTGTTCGCCTTCGGGGTCGGGGCGGCGGTGAGCCTGGCCCAATACCTGCCCACCATGCTGTTTGGCGCAGGCCGCGTGGTCACCATCACCACCGAGGCGGTGGCCATAGGCAGCGGCCTCAACCGGCGACTGGCTGGCCTCTATGGCCTGTTGCAACTGCTGTTGCCACTCTTCATCTACGGCCTGGTGCTCTGGCTGCCTCGCCGTATCAACCCCGCACTGAGGCATTGATCATGCTGCATACCACCGCGCTCACCCTCTACCTGGATGATCACCCCATGCTGACACTGCCCCCCCTGACGGTGGCCCCCGGCGAGGTGCTGACCCTGATGGGCCCGAGCGGCTGCGGCAAGAGCTCCCTGCTGGCGGCTCTGGCGGGGGTGCTGCCCCCCGGGCCCATCCGGCTGGCGGGGGAGGTACGGCTCGGCGAGCGGCGGCTCACCCCCCTGGCGCCTCAGGCACGGCGCATCGGCATGCTGTTTCAGGACGATCTGCTGTTTGCCCATCTGACGGTGGCAGAGAACCTGATGTTCGGCATGCCGGCGCATCTCAGGGGGATGGCAGCGAGACGGGCCCGCGCCCTCGAGGCGCTGGCAGAGGTGGGTCTGGCAGGGCAGGCGGACAAGCTGCCGGGCCAGCTCTCCGGCGGTCAGAAGGCGCGCGTCGGCCTGCTGCGGGCCCTGCTGGCAGAGCCAGAGGCCCTGCTGCTGGACGAGCCTTTCTCCCGGCTGGACAAGCCGCTGCGCGCGGCCTTCAGAACCCTGGTGTTCGAGCGGCTCAAGACGCTCGGTATGCCCGCCCTGCTGGTCACCCACGACGAGGAGGATGCCCCGGGGGCTATCCTGACACTCACCACTCCCTGCTTGACCAAAGAGGACACCGACCTTGTTTGATCGCCACCTGATCCCCCTCATTCGCCGCCCCCTCCAGCTGCTGGCCTCCCCCCTGTGCCGGGCCGGGATCAGCGCCAACCAGATAAGCCTCACCGGCTTTGCCGTCGGCATGCTGGCCTTGCCGCTGCTGGCACTGGGCTGGCACGGCTGGGCGCTCGCCGCCATCCTGTTCAACCGGCTGCTGGACGGCCTGGATGGGGCCGTGGCGCGCCAGACGGGGATCACCGACTGCGGCGGCTTCCTCGACATCAGCCTCGACTTCATCTTCTATGCCGCCGTGGTGCTGGGCTTTGCCCTCGCTGCCCACGCCAACGCCCTGCCCGCCGCCACCCTGCTGTTCGCCTTCATGGGCACGGGCTCGAGCTTCCTGGCCTTTGCCATCATGGCGGGCAAGCGCGGCATCGAGAACCCCGTCTACCACCACAAGTCCCTCTACTACCTGGGCGGCCTCACCGAGGGGAGCGAGACCATCGCCCTGTTCGTGCTGATGTGCCTGTGGCCCGCCGCCTTCGCCCCGCTCGCCTATGGCTTTGCCCTGCTCTGCGCCATCACCACCCTGACCCGGCTCTGGAGCGGCTACCACACCCTGCGTTGAGAGGAGAGGGGCCTGCCGGCGAATTCAGCGGCGGATGAATATGGGCCCCAGGCCCTGCACTGAGCACTTGCGCATGGACGCCAATGTTTTACCATGACGACACTCTTTTTCAGGCTCACGAGAACCATATGCGTCGCCTTCTCCTCACCCTCTCCCTGTTCCCTCTGCTGTATGGCTGCAGCAGCACACCGGCCCCCAAGCCCGTGGTCAAGCCGCAGCCCCAGAGCGCCTTCATCAATCAGACGCCGCCGAGCAAACCGTTCTATCAGCAGGGGGTCAGCAAGGGAGACTTCGCCAACCGCAGCAACGTGGATCAGTTCGTGCAGCGCATGGTCGACAAGCACGGCTTCAACGGCGCCGAGCTGCATAGGGTGCTGGCCCAGGCCGAGCGCTACGACTGGATCATCCGGCTGATGGACGCCCAGGCGCCCACCACCACGCCCCCCACAGGGCCGACCGGCGCCTGGAATCGCTACCGCGCCAAGTTCATCACCCCGGACAATGTGCAAAACGGCGTCAGCTTCTGGCGTGAGTACGAGAGCGAGCTCAATCGGGCGCAGCAGATCTACGGGGTGCCCCCCGAGATCATCGTCGGCATCATAGGGGTGGAGACCCGCTGGGGCCGGGTGATGGGCAAGACCCGCATCCTGGATGCCCTGGCGACCCTGGCGTTCGACTATCCGCGCCGGGCGACCTTCTTCACCGGCGAGCTGGAGGCCTTCCTGGTGATGACCCGGGATGAGGGCATGGATCCCACCGAACCCAAGGGCTCCTACGCCGGCGCCATGGGCTATGGCCAGTTCATGCCGTCGAGCTTCCAGAGCTATGCGGTGGACTTCAACGGCAATGGCCACACCAATCTGTGGGATCCGGTGGATGCCATCGGCAGCGTGGCCAACTACTTCAAGGCCCATGGCTGGGAGAAGGGGCAACCGGTGGCGGTACGCGGTCAGGGCCAGCTGCCCGGCTATGAGCACGGCTTCCAGACCCGCTACCCGGTCACCACCCTGCGCGGGGCAGGGCTGGCCCCCACAGCGTCGCTCGGCAACCACAAGGAGGCGAGCCTGCTGCGCCTGGACGTGGGCACCGGTTATCAGTACTGGTACGGCCTGCCGAACTTCTACGCCATCACCCGCTACAACCACAGCACCCACTACGCCATGGCGGTGTGGCAGCTGGGTCTGGCGGTCAGGGATGCCAGAGGCGGCTACTGAGCCAGCCCCACCCTACGAAAACGGGCCCATCGGGCCCGTTTTGCTATTCGTTTTCCAGCAGCCAGCGCTTGAGCAGAGCAGCCAGTTGCCCCTGCTCCTCGTTCGTCAGCGGGGCCAGCAGGCGCCGCTCGTTCGCCACGTGGCGCTCCACCGCCTGGTCGACCAGCTCCCGCCCCGGCTCCGTCAGGCAGACCAAGAGGCTTCGCCTGTCATCGGGGGAGGCTTCACGTCTTATCAGGCCACGCTGCTCCAGCTTGTCGAGCCTGGCCGTCATGGCCCCCGAGCTCAACATGGCGGACTGGTAGAGGGCGGTCGGGGTCAGCGGCTCACCGGCCCGGCGCAGGGTTGCCAGTATGTCGAAGTCCGAGCCCAGCAGGCCGCACCCCTTGAGCTCTTCACTCACCTCGCGCCCGGCGATGGCCGCCATGCGCGCCACCCTCCCCAGTACCCCCATGGGAGAGCAGTCGAGATCCGGTCGCTGCTGTGCCCACTGGGCCAGCAGCAGGTCTACATGATCACTATCCATTCTGGCTCCATTATCTTTTCGAAAAGATACTTGATAATAAACTAACTCACGGCTAATTTATCTTTACTTAAAGATACTTTATTGCGAGACAACCATGCCACTGCTGATTGCCCTGCTCGCCCCCCTGCTCTGGGGCAGTACCTATGCCGTCGTCAGTCTCTACCTGACCGACTACTCCTCCTACTGGGTGGCCGTGTGGCGGGCGCTGCCGGCCGGTATACTGCTGTTGCTGCTCCATCCCCGCCGGCCACCCCTCACCTGGAACCGGCAGTTTCTGCTGGCGTTTTGCAACATCACCGCCTTCTTTGCCCTGCTGTTCGTGGCGGCCTATCGCCTGCCGGGGGCGGTGGCGGGCACTCTGGGCTCCACCCTGCCCCTCATTCTGATGGGGCTCGCCTGGTGGCAGGATGGCAAGCGACCCAGCCTGAAGTGGCTGCTGCTGGGCCTGATGGGGCTCGCGGGTGTGCTCCTGCTACTCAATCCCTCCGCCAACCTGGATCCCGTCGGCGTGGCGTGCGCCCTGCTGGCCACCCTGCTCATCGGCCAGTCCAGCCGCTGGATGCAACGCTGGCCGGTGAGCGATCTGCTGGCGCTGACCGCCTGGCAACTGCTGCTCGGGGGCCTGATGCTGATCCCGCTCGCCTGGTGGCTGGCGGGCCCCATGCCGCTGCCACAGCCGGCGAGTGCCCCCGGGCTCATCTGGCTAATCCTGCTCAACACGGCGCTGGCCTACTGGGCCTGGCTGTGGGGGCTCAAGCGCCACGGTCCCGAGGTGATGGGCATGCTGGCCCTCACCAACCCCATGGTGGCTGTCTCCTTCGGCGTGCTGCTGGTGGGAGAGACCCTGGACGGCCGCCAGTGGCTCGGCATCGCGGTGATCCTGCTATCCCTGTTCCTGATGAAGCTGCCGACCCGACCCCTCTTCAAGGGTGGGCAGGTTGCCAAGGCTTGCCCAGACCAGCCGGGAAATGGCTGATCGGGCACCAGATCCCCGCCAGGCACACAGCAAAAAGGAGCCGATATGGCTCCTTTTTATGCGCTTCAGTGACTGGCTTCAGGCTCAGACGCCGGCCTTGGCCAGGGCCGCGGAGACGATCTGCTGAGCCTCCTGCTGAATGAGGTCCAGGTGCGCCTCGCCCTTGAAGCTCTCCATGTAGATCTTGTAGATGGACTCGGTGCCCGAGGGGCGCGCCGCAAACCAGCCATTCTCGGTCACCACCTTCAGGCCGCCGATGGCGGCATCGTTGCCGGGGGCCTTGGTCAGCTTGGCAAGGATGGGCTCACCGGCCAGGGTCGAGGCTTCCACCAGCGCCGGATCCAGCCTGGAGAGCACCGCCTTCTGGGCGCTGTTGGCGGGAGCGTCAATGCGGCGGTAGCTGGAGCGGCCGAACTTCGCTTCCAGGGCATCGTAGTGGGCCTGGGGATCCTTGCCGGTGACGGCCAGGATCTCGGCGGCCAGCAGGGCCAGGATGAAGCCATCCTTGTCGGTGGTCCAGACACTGCCGTCCTTGCGCAGGAAGGAGGCGCCCGCGCTCTCCTCGCCGCCGAAGCCGAACTCGCCGCTGAAAAGACCATCCACGAACCACTTGAAGCCGACCGGCACCTCTTTCAGGGTGCGGCCAATCTCGCCGGCAACCCGGTCGATCATGGACGAGGAGACCAGCGTCTTGCCGACGGCAGCGTTCGCAGACCAACCGGTTCTGTGGGTGAACAGGTACTGGATGGCCACTGCCAGGTAGTGGTTCGGGTTCATCAGCCCCGCCTTGGTGACGATACCGTGACGGTCGTAGTCAGGATCGTTGCCAAGGGCGATGTCGAACTTGTCTTTCAGGGCAATCAGGCCCGCCATGGCGAACGGGCTGGAGCAGTCCATCCGGATCTTGCCGTCTTTATCCAGGGTCATGAAGGAGAAGGTCGGATCGACCTTGTAGTTCACCACCTCGATGTCGAGATCGTAGCGCTTGGCGATCACATCCCAGTAGGCCACGCCGGAACCGCCGAGCGGATCCACCCCGATCTTGATGCCGGCACGCTTGATGGCCGCCAGGTCCAGCACGTTCTCGAGATCGTCCACATAGGGGGTGACATAGTCGTGTTCGACCACGAACTCACTCGCCAGGGCCTCGGCGAACGGCATCCGCTTCACGCCGGCCAGACCGGCTTCCAGAATGGCGTTGGCGCGGTCTTCCACCCACTTGGTGATCTCCCCTTCGGCAGGACCGCCGTGGGGGGGGTTGTACTTGAAGCCACCATCTTCCGGCGGGTTGTGGGACGGGGTGATCACCACACCGTCCGCCAGGGCCGCAGGTTTGCCGGCGTTGTGGCGCAGGATGGCATGGGAAATGACCGGAGTCGGTGTAAAGCCCAGACCAGCCTGGATACGAGTCTCGACGCCATTGGCCGCCAGCACTTCCACCGCGCTGGAGAACGCCGACTCAGAGAGGGCGTGGGTGTCCATGCCCACAAACAGCGGGCCCGTGATGCCGGCCTGCTGGCGATACTCCACCAGCGCCTGGGTCACCGCCAGGATATGGGATTCGGTGAAGGCGTTGTGCAGGGCGCTGCCGCGGTGGCCAGAGGTGCCGAAGGCCACCCGCTGCTCGGGGCGGCTCATGTCCGGCTTGTTGAGGTAGTAGGCGCTGACCAGACGGGGAATGTTGGTCAGATCGCTTATGCGGGCCGGCTTGCCGGCGTGGGAATGCTGTGCCATGGCGTTTTCCTTGGTGAGACCTTGCCTGGCAAGGCCTTGAGTCTGTGATGCGTTAAACTGCGCCGCACACCCGAGCCGTCAGAGCCTCGTCATAACCCATGCTGGCCATCAGCTGGGCCACCATGTTCTGCTTGCGGCTGGTGTTGGTGTTGGTAATGACCCAGAACGGGGTATCCGGCACCTGCTTGGGCTTGGTGGTGCTGCCGCTGGCACGCAGTGCCTCGGGATCCCGGGAGAAATAGACGCGCTTGCGCCCCTTTATCTCGGTCGCCTGAGTAAAGCTATCCGGGTTGTCCCGGTACAGGGTGCTGAGCACCAGCATGAAGCGGTTGATGGACTTCTCTTCTTTTTGCAGCTCGTCGGAATCGAGCAGGGCTTCCAGTCCCATGGCATCGGCCAGGGGTTGAGGCTGGACCACAGGCGCGGCCGGCACTGTCGTCCCCGCCTTGACGGGTTGTTCCAGCAGACGGCGCAGGATATCGGAGGCACTCTCGCCGATGTGCCGGGTCTGGCTCGCGATAAAGAAGTAGAGATCGTCATCAAGCTCGATGGTTTTCATAGGGATGCGCTGGACTCGTCGAAATTCGGATGCGGCGATTATACATAGGCAAACCCGGCAGCCCAAGGGAGGGGCTGGCAGATGTGCATGAATCTCCTTGAGAATACGGCATAATACGGGGCCAGGTGTGTGATCCTCCGCACTGATAGCCGATCCCGGGTCGTTTTTTTGGAAAAAAAACCACAAAAAAATCCCCCCTGAGGAATGAAATCCTTTTCTTTCAGTGTGTTAAAAATATGGCGAAACAGCCCACGACCGATAAGGTGTTATTTTGCAACAAAACTCATTATTGAATTTCAAGGATCAAGGACAAGGCCCGGTCGTCGTGCTGATCCACGGCCTGTTCGGCAGCCTGGACAACCTCGGCCTGCTGGCCCGCCCCCTCAGCGAGCAGTACAGGGTCATCAGTGTCGATCTGCGCAACCACGGTGCCTCCTTTCACAGCGGCGAGATGAGCTATCCACAGCAGGGGGCGGATGTGATCGCCCTGCTGGATCAGCTCGGGCTTGAGCAGGTGGCCCTCGTCGGTCACTCCATGGGGGGCAAGGTAGCCATGCAGGTCGCCAAGCAGGCCCCTGCCCGGGTCGACCGGCTGGTGGTGGCCGACATCGCCCCGGTGGCCTATCCCCATGCCCGCCACCAGAATGTGTTCGCCGGACTCAACGCCACGCTCGAACGCCTTCCTCAAAGCCGCAGCGAGGCGGAAGCCATCCTGGCTGAACATATCGAAATCCCCGGCGTTCGCCAGTTCCTGCTCAAGTCCTTCACCAAAACCGAGGCGGGCTGGGGCTGGCGGTTCAATGTGCCGGCGCTGGAGCACAACTACGCCAACATCATGGGCTGGCCCGACGGCCAGACCCGCTTCGAGGGGCAGACCCTGTTCATCAAGGGGGGGGATTCCGACTATATGCAGCCCCAATACACCGAGACTGTGATGGCACAATTCCCGGCCGCAAAGGCCCGCATCATCGCCGGAACCGGTCACTGGCTGCACGCAGAAAAGCCGGCGTTGTTCAACAAACTGGTTGTGGATTTCCTGTCGACAGGCGGTTAACAGTTTCAAATCCTTTGTGATATAGTGCGCCCTTCATAAGGAGTGCGCGCAATCCATGCTGAGTGAACACATCGATCTGATCGAGAGTCTGGGCCTGAAGCTGTTCTTCGTGGCCATCTTCCTGCTGATTGGTCTGGCCATTCACGACGTTCTCAAACGCGGCAACGTGCCCCGTTTTGGTCGTCTCATCGTCTGGCTGGTTCTGTTTCTGGGTTGCGCGGGTTTTGTCGCCAAGGGGCTGATCGAAATGGGCTGGGAAGGCTCAGGGATCGGCTAACTACTTTTCATCTGTGATGTATGGCCAAACAGCAAACTGATCGAACAACACTGGATCTGTTCGCAACTGAGAAGCGCCCCGGCAGGCCAAAGACCAATCCACTCCCCCGTGAGACCCAACTCAAGATCAACAAGCGCAACCAGCTCAAGCGCGATCGGGAGAACGGCCTGAAACGGGTCGAGTTAAAGGTGGAGGCCGAATTGCTGGAGCGCCTGAACCAACTTGCGCTACAACAGAACGTCAGCCGAGCCGAGCTGATCCAATCTATCCTGAAGCAACAGATTGAGTCTGCGCATGCAGCAGGCATCGCAATCTGAACCGTTAAGCATTAACCAGATACGGGTAACTAAACACTATGGCTAGTGTAGGTCTGTTTTTCGGCAGCGATACCGGTAATACCGAAGCTGTCGCCAAGATGATCCAGAAAGAACTGGGCAAACAACTGATTGAAGTCCGTGACATTGCCAAGAGCAGCAAGGCCGACATCGACAGCTTCGATCTGCTGATGTTCGGTATCCCGACTTGGTACTACGGCGAAGCCCAGGCCGATTGGGATGACTTCTTCCCCGAGCTCGAAGAGATCGACTTCAACAACAAGCTGGTTGCCATCTTCGGCTGCGGCGATCAGGAAGACTATTCCGAATATTTCCTCGACGCCATGGGCACCCTGCGTGACATCGTCGAAGCCAAAGGTGCCATCATCATCGGCCACTGGCCAACCGCGAGCTACGAGTTCGAGGCCTCCAAGGCACTGGTAGATGACAAGCACTTCGTCGGTCTGGGCATCGATGAGGATCGCCAGCCGGAGCTGACTGCCGAGCGCGTCAAGGGCTGGTGCAAGCAGTTGCACGAAGAGATGTGTCTGAGCGAGCTGGAGTGATCTCCCTCCTCTGACAACAAGGGCCCCGCTGGGGCCCTTGTTGTTTTTACTCCTTCATGGTCGATGCAGCCTGACCCGGCGTCCTGTGCTCCGGCTTGGGTTTCACATACAGGGTGCGCCTGACCTGGGCCACCAGTTCGCCCCGCTTGTCCTGTACCTGCACCTCGAACTCGGGGAAATGCTTGTTGCCCCCCTCGGTCGCCGCCACGATCGATGCCAGCTTGGCGTCGGTCAGATTGAACTCCGCCACCAGCATCCCCTTGCCAGGCTTGATGAAATTGATGCTGCCCGCCTTGTCCCAGACGTAATAGCGGTTCTTGAAATGGCCCATCAGCATCAGCGGATAGATGGGATCCGTCATGGCGAACATGCTGCCGCCGAACTGGGTCCGGTTGGCATTCTTGTTCCACCAGCGGGACTTGAGGGTGACCCGACAGAAGCGAAAATCAGGGCTCAATGTTTCTATCTTGATGCCCGCACCCCAGAACGGGGGCCAGGCGTTGAGGGCATGGCGCACCCAGGCCGCGTTGTCAAAAAGCCAATCCATGGATCTCATCCGACCAGACTATAGAGAAGTGACATAGTATCAACATTCCCTCGCCGAGCAAGCCTGAACCGGGCTGGCCAGATTAATCTT
The DNA here is from genome assembly GCF_019218845.1 of Aeromonas sp. sif0611. Classification (NCBI taxonomy): domain Bacteria; kingdom Pseudomonadati; phylum Pseudomonadota; class Gammaproteobacteria; order Aeromonadales; family Aeromonadaceae; genus Aeromonas; species Aeromonas sp. sif0611. The sequence goes on from NZ_JAHUWU010000001.1 coordinate 882,712, forward strand.
CCAGAGGGGGGAAATGTGCTAAACCCCTTGAATTACTGGGTTTATTTTTGACTTGGCTACGACCTATAATGACAGGCCAAGCGAGTTCGTGGTTGCCATTCCTTCGGCAGTCAATCAGAATAACCACACCTTCGAGAATGCGAATAAATAGAATATGGCAGACAACAACCAAGCGTTAAAAAAGGCCGGGCTCAAGATCACCTTGCCCCGCGTCAAGATCCTGGAAATCCTGCAACAGCCGGACTGCCAGCACACCAGTGCGGAAGATCTGTACAAACGGCTGATCGATCAGGGTGAGGAGATTGGTCTCGCTACCGTCTATCGCGTTCTCAACCAGTTTGATGATGCCGGTATCGTCACCCGTCACCACTTCGAAGGGGGCAAGTCGGTGTTCGAGCTGGCGACCCAGGAACATCACGACCACCTGGTCTGCCTCGATTGTGGCAAGGTGATCGAGTTCTCTGACGAGGTGATCGAGCAGCGTCAGCGCGACATCGCCAAACACCACAATATCCGCCTGACCAACCACAGCCTCTATCTCTATGGTCACTGCGTGAACGGTGACTGCAAGCACGACGAATAACGCCGTCGGCTGCGAGCAGCCATGAAAAAGCCAGCATCACGCTGGCTTTTTTTGTGTCCGCAATCCGGACCAGAGTGGCAGGATCTCCCCTGCCCTCTTCCTGTCAAGCTGCAGCCATCAGGCCTCGGCCTTGCCCCAGACGTCGCGCAGAGCCACGGTGCGGTTGAACACCAGCTGCTCCGGACTGGAGAGCTTGTTGTCGGCGCAAAAATACCCTTCACGCTCGAACTGGTAGGCAAACTCAGGCTTGGCGTCCTTGAGAGACGCCTCGACCCGGGCACCGGCGATGATCACCAGGGAATCCGGGTTGAGCGCCGCCTCGAAGTCGTCCTCGGCACCGGGGTTCGGCATCTTGAACAGACGGTCGTAGAGACGGATCTCGGCCGGCAGGGAGTGAGTGGCGCTGACCCAGTGGATCACCCCCTTCACCTTGCGGCCATCGGCCGGATCCTTGCCCAGGGTCTCGGGATCGTAGGAGCAGTAGATACAGGTGACCTTGCCGTCCGCATCCTTCTCGACCCGCTCGGCCTTGATGACGTAGGCGTTGCGCAGGCGCACTTCCTTGCCCAGCACCAGCCGCTTGAACTGCTTGTTCGCTTCTTCCTTGAAGTCCGCCTCGTCGATGAAAATCTCGCGGGTGAAGTTCAGCTCGCGGGTACCCATCTCGGCATTGCTCGGGTGCGCCGGTGCGGTCAGCACCTCGTCAGCGGCCAGGTTCTCGATGACCACTTTCACCGGATGCAGCACCGCCATGGCACGGGGGGCGTTCTCGTTGAGATCGTCGCGGATGCAGGCTTCCAGCATGCTCATCTCGACGATGTTGTCCTGCTTGGTCACGCCGATGCGCTGGCAGAACTCGCGGATGGAGGCCGGGGTGTAACCACGGCGACGCAGCCCGGAGACGGTCAGCATGCGCGGATCGTCCCAACCGCTGACGTGCCCCTCGGTCACCAGCAGGTTCAGCTTGCGCTTGGACATGACGGTGTATTCGAGGTTCAGACGAGAGAACTCGTACTGACGCGGGTGACAGTCGATGCTGATGTTGTCCAGCACCCAGTCATAGAGGCGACGGTTGTCCTGGAACTCCAAAGTGCACAGGGAGTGGGTGATCCCCTCCAGGGCGTCCGAGATGCAGTGGGTGAAGTCATACATGGGATAGATGCACCACTTGTCACCGGTCTGGTGGTGGTGGGCAAACTTGATGCGATAGATGACGGGATCGCGCATCACCATGAAGGGGGATGCCATGTCGATCTTGGCGCGCAGGCAGGCGCTGCCTTCGGCCATCTCGCCGCTCTTCATCTTGGCAAACAGCGCCAGGTTCTCTTCCACGCTGCGATCGCGGAACGGGCTGTTCTTGCCAGGGGCGGTCAGGGTGCCGCGGTATTCGCGCATCTGCTCGGGGGAAAGCTCGTCCACATAGGCCAGACCCTTCTCGATGAGCTCGATGGCATAGCCGTGCAGCTTGTCGAAATAGTCGGAGGAGTAGCAGATCTCGCCGCTCCACTGGAAGCCGAGCCACTGTACGTCCTGCTTGATGGACTCCACGAACTCGATGTCTTCCTTCGCAGGGTTGGTGTCATCGAAGCGCAGGTTGCACTGGCCCTGATAGTCACGGGCGATGCCGAAGTTCAGGCAGATGGACTTGGCGTGGCCGATATGGAGATAACCGTTCGGCTCCGGCGGAAAACGGGTATGCACGCTCTTGTGCTTACCGCTGGCCAGATCTTCATCGATGATCTGACGGATAAAGTTGGTTGGGCTGCTCGCCTCGCTCATGGCTCACCTCAAAAATGCGTCACTGGCGGAAGTTGTGCCGGTTGGCACCCTCATCACCCCGCCGTCAAGCCGGATATGATCCCTCATTACGCGCCCTGCCTCAACCTGAATTTGGCCAATCCGGGCCATTGGCGTGCTAAAAACGGGAAACAGCGGGAGCCCCTCTGAACCCTGGCTAAAAAAAGCCCCGCACGAGGCGGGGTCACAAGTGATGAAAAACAGACAATACACACACAACAAAGGTTCACACGCACAGTCAACCTTTCCCAAAGCCGATGACCTATCGGTCTTGGGAAAGGCGGGTCTTGCGACCCACCTTGCGTTATGGATTGAGGACTATCAGTTCAGCTCGGTGACGCGGCTGGTGCGCTTGCCATCGAAGCTGGTGGTACGCAGCCAGACCTTGCCTGTCACGCTCGGCTTGGCCGCGGCGTCATAGGCGGTCCAGTTGGTGCCGTCCAGGCTGTACTGGATGGGCAGACCCGGCAGATCCACGTTCGCTTCCAGCTTGCCGTTCACCACCTTGGCGCCAGGCACCGAGAGGCGGTATTCAACACCGGCCTGGTCGAGTTTGGGCAACACGCGCTGACCCAGCAGGTTGGCGAACTGGTTCCACTCCTTGTTCAGGGTGGCCTTGTTGACGTGCTTGGTGGTACCGGAGAACTCGCGACCCTTCACGTAGTCCAGCTCGAAGCCACCCTTGTGCCAGGCACGCTCAGCCACGGAGAAGATGCGCGGATAGACCATGTACTCGTACTGGGCATCGGTGCGCACTGTCTCGCTCCACTGCTGACCGGAGATCCCCTTGAACTTGACCGGATCCTGGTCACCCTTGGCCACGAAGGCGTTGCCGTCGCGGTCAACCGAGGTCTCGGCGTTCTGCGGCAGGTTTTCCGGGGCGAAGGCGAACACCTTGCGGGTGTCGTTGAAGCGGGTTGCCCAGTAGTAGCCGCGCTCGGCCGGGTGTACCTCGTTCGGGAAGTCGAAGTAGAGGTAATCCGGGTTGGACAGCACCACGTCATAGCCCTTGTGCGCCCACTTCATCGCCTCGTTGAAGCCACCCCAGTAGAGGGTTTCCCAGAAGTTGACCCGGGTCTTGTCGGTGGCGAACACGCTGGCGTCCGTGGCGTACTTCAGACCATCTTCCCACGCCTGCAGGGTGGAGAAGCCGTGGCCCTTGACCATCTCGCTCACTTCCTTGGCGAAGTGGACAGGCAGCTCGGCCACATCCTTGATCTTGCCATCGTCGATCATCTTCTGGCACAGGGGGGACTTGCCGAACGGCTTGTCCTGCTTGCTGGAGTCGACGTTGCCCTTCCAGGCCACCAGATCGGCTTTCTGGGTAACGGCCGGATCCTGATAGCCACCGCCCTGCATGATGTTCTTCGCCTCGTCACCACCGTAGTGCCAGGCGGTCAGGGGCTGGCCGGCGGCCTGGTGCATCTGGGCCACTTCATCCATCACCTTGGCCACGAAGGTGGCGGCACCCGGCTGGCAGGGGTTGATGAAGGACATCTTGTCGTAGAACTGCACCGAGGTGACGTTGGAGGTGTCATCCGGGTCAGTCAGACGGAACTGGTTCGCTTCCGCTTCCTTCCCTTCCGCCAGCAGACGCTTGTAGCGCGCCTCCATGGAGACCACGGCGGCACGGGCGTGCGCCGGCATGTTGATCTCGGGGATCACGGTCACACCGCGGGCCTTGGCATAGCGCACCAGGTCGATGTAGTCGGCCTTGCTGTAGAAGCCGGAGCCCTGGTTGTCGCTGGTGGGACCTGAGCCGAGCTGCGGCATCAAGCACTTGGTTTCGGACTCGTCGTGGCAACGCTGGCTGCCGACGTCGGTCAGCTCCGGCAGGCCCGGGATCTCGATGCGCCAGCCTTCATCGTTGGTCAGCCCCAGGTGCAGCACGTTGAGCTTCATGGCAGACATCTGGTCAACCAGCTTCTTCATGGTCTCCGGGCTTCTGAAGTGGCGGGCCACGTCGGTCTGCATGCCGCGGTATTCAAAGCGCGGCGCATCTTCGACGCTCATCTGGCTCACCAGCTTGTCGTCAACCCCCAAGAGGGAGATCAGGGACTGGGCACCCCAGAAGGCCCCATCGATGTCATGACCCTGCACCACTGTGCCTTTGGCGCCTATGGTCATGTCGTAGCCTTCGGCCTGCTTGAGCTTGCTGCCGAGCTTGATGGTGACCGGGTAGCCGGTGTCGGAGAGGGTAACACCCAGCTTGGTCAGTTGAGCCTTCAGGGCCTCGGCGCGATCGCTTGGCAGATCCAGGGCATTGAGCTTGATGGTGGAGAAGTCGACCTGGGGACCGGCCTTGACCACCTGCTTCATCGGGCTCGGCAGGATCTGGTCGTCAATCTTGCCGGCAGGCAGCAAGGTGCTGGTCTGGTTGGCGGCAAAACGGGTCTCGCTGTTCATCAGGATGTTGTTGTCATCCTTGGTGCGCTTCCAGCCGTCGGCCGGCATCGGCTTCTCGTAGGTGGTGGCATCGTCGATGTTGCTCATGCTGGCCAGCACTTTCGGCTCGGCCCCTTCGCTGGCGACATACCAGTTCGGCATGATGTCAGATTCGAACAATACCCAGTACTCCACCACCAGGGGCACTTCGACCGTGGCGTCCTTGGCAAAGCCCTGGAACTTTTCGGTTGGCGTCAAACGATAAAGATCGCCGGTCAGGTGAGTGATGGTGAACTGGTCGTTGTCCACCCGCTGGATGCGGCGGATGGAGGAGACATAGATGCTCCAGTCCTTGGAGGTAACGTCGGCACCCGTATTGGTCAGGTGCAGCTTGGCGACACCGCAGCTCGCCCACTCGGAACCCAGTGCCTGGCAGTCGAGACCGGCGCCGGCACCGTCATTGGTGACGACTTCGTACTTGACGACCAGATTGCTGGCGAGGGAATCGACCACGGCTTGCCTGGCGGCATCGGCTGCCTGTACCTGGCTGACGAAAACGGTAGACATGGCAATGGCTAACAGAGAATGTTTCAAGTTCATAACTGCTGCTCTCATTTGAAGTAAAGGTTGGATTTTCTTGGCTTTTTTTATATGGGGCCCCTGAGCGAGGCCCTTAGTTATGTCAACAATGGACTTAGACTTGAGGTGAGCGAGTCGCTCGATTAACGCAGGGCTTTCATCTCACCGGCGATGATCTCGGCCAAGGGGCCCAGAATCACCTGCAGGTTCTGCTCACCGAGCTTGACCACACCGGCCGCACCCAGGGCTTTGAGCTTGCGCTCGTCGACGATGCTGCGATCTTTCAGGGTCAGACGCAGACGGGTAATGCAGGCATCGATGGTCACCAGGTTGTCCTGGCCACCCAGCACTTCCAGATACTGGCGAGCCAGCTCGGTGCGGTCGGTGGTCTGGGCCTGTACCGGCACGGCTTCGTCATCTTCACGACCCGGGGTTTTCAGGTTGAACTTGACGATCACGGCACGGAAGATGGCGTAGTAGAGGCCGAAGAACACCAGACCCTGTACCAACAGCATGTACCACTGGGTCGCCAGCGGGTTGCGCGATTGAATGAACATGTCAACAAAGCCGGCGCTGAAGCCGAAGCCTGAGATCCAGTGCATGCTGGAGGCGATGAACACGGACAGACCGGTCAGCAGGGCGTGGATGACATAGAGCACAGGCGCCACGAACATGAAGGAGAACTCGAGCGGCTCGGTCACCCCGGTGAAGAAGGCGGCGAAGGCGGCCGCGATCATGATGGAGGCAACTTTCTCTTTGTTCTCTTTCTTCGCGCTGTGGTAGATGGCCAGTGCCGCACCCGGCAGACCGAACATCATGATGGGGAAGAAGCCAGCCTGGTACATGCCGGTCACGCCCACGACAGCCTTGCCGGCGTCGATGGAGGATTGGCCACCCAGGAAGTTCGGGATGTCGTTGATGCCGGCCACGTCGAACCAGAACACGGAGTTCAGGGCGTGGTGCAGGCCCACCGGGATCAGCAGACGGTTGAAGAATGCGTAGATGCCGGCACCGGTAGAGCCCATGCTGACGATGGACTCACCGAAGGAGACCAGGCCACCATAGATAATCGGCCAGACAGCCATCAGGATGAAGGAGACGACGATCATGACAACGGAGGTCACGATCGGCACCAAACGACGGCCGGAGAAGAAGGCCAGCGCCTTGTGCAGCTCGACACCGCTGAAGCGGTTATACAGCTCGGCAGCGATGACACCGGTCAAGATACCGATGAACTGGTTCTCGATTTTACCGAAGGCAGCAGGGACCTGGTCCAGCGGGATCTGCTGGATCTGCGAGACCGCGCCCGGGCTCAGCAGGGTGGTCACTACCAGATAGCCGACCAGACCGGCCAGCGCGGCGGAACCGTCTTTATCCTTGGACATGCCATAGGCGACACCCACGGCAAACAGGATGGCCATCTTGTCGATGATGGCGGCACCCGCCTTGATCAAGAAAGCCGCCAGCGCGCTTTCGCCACCCCAACCGTTAGGGTCAATCCAGTAGCCAATCCCCATCAGGATCGCTGCGGCAGGCAATACCGCTACCGGCACCATCAGGGCACGGCCGATCTTTTGCAAATAACCGAGAATGTTCACGGTTCCTCTCCTTAGTTGATGTTTTTCTAGAAATTAAGTGCTTATCACGTTCGACGCATAAGCCATCAAGGCTTGATTGGCAGTCTATTTGTTTTATTTCGCTTCGCAAATTAATAAACCAACTTTCGTGATCATTATCACTCAACAGAGATAAAGGTAGCGGATAGATGTGGCTTAGTTCGCAATCTTTATTTACGCTATAAAACAACTTGAATCCGTGTTTGGTCCCTTGCCGTCAATCCTGTGCGGCAACCGTTCTGAGGTATATAGAATGCGCCTGATCCCGTTGAAGTCTGCCAGCCAGGTGGGTCTCTGGTCTGCCCGTTACATCGTTGACCGCATCAATGCGTTCAAACCGACCAGCGATCGCCCCTTCGTGCTGGGCCTGCCCACCGGCGGCACGCCGCTGACGACCTACAAGCGCCTGATCGAGTTGCACCAGGCCGGTGAAGTGAGCTTCGAGCACGTGGTGACCTTCAACATGGACGAGTACGTGGGCCTGCCGAAGGAGCACCCGGAGAGCTACCACAGCTTCATGCACAACAACTTCTTCAACCAGGTTGACATTCGCCCGGAAAACATCAACATCCTCAACGGCAATGCCGAGGATCTGGTGGCCGAGTGCAAGCGCTATGAGGACAAGATCAAGTCCTATGGCAAGATCAACCTGTTCATGGGCGGCGTCGGCAACGACGGCCACATCGCCTTCAACGAGCCGGCCTCCTCCCTTGCCTCCCGTACCCGGGTCAAGACCCTGACCGAAGATACCCGCATCGCCAACTCCCGCTTCTTCGGTGGCGACATGGAGCAGGTGCCCAAGCTGGCGCTGACTGTGGGTGTCGGCACCCTGATGGATGCCGAGGAGATCATGATCCTGGTGACCGGTCACGCCAAGGCGCTGGCCCTGCAGGCCGCGGTGGAAGGCTGCGTCAACCACATGTGGACCATCTCCACCCTGCAACTGCATCCCAAGGGCATGATGGTGTGCGACGAGCCCTCCACCATGGAGCTGAAAGTCAAGACGGTCCGTTACTTCCAGCAGCTGGAAGCCGCCAACATCGACCGTTTGTAAGGAGCCGTCATGTACGCACTGACTAATTGCACCCTCTATACCGGCAGCTGCGTGCTGACCGGCCACGGCGTACTGATCGAGGGCGACAAGATTGTCGCCATCTCCCACCTGGCCGAGCTGCCCGCCGGCATCGAGCGCATTGATCTCAAGGGCGCCAACCTCAGCGCCGGCTTTATCGACGTGCAGCTCAACGGCTGCGGCGGCGTCATGTTCAACGGCCACATCACCACCCAGACGCTGGCCACCATGCAGGCGGCCAACCTCAAATCCGGGACCACCAGCTTCCTGCCGACCCTGATCACCAGTCCGGATGCAGACATGAAGCTGGCCGTAGCGGTGACCCGCGACTACATGGCCGCCCATCCGAACGAGGTGCTGGGCGTCCACCTGGAAGGGCCCTACACCAACCTCAAGCGCAAGGGCATACACCCGGCGGAGCAGATCCGTCAGCCCGTCGACGAGATGATCGATTTCTTCTGCGCCAACAGCGACGCCATCGCCAAGATCACCCTGGCGCCGGAGCGCAACAAGCCGGAGCACATCCGCCGCCTGGTGGAGGCCGGCATCCTGGTCTCCGCCGGTCACACCGCCGCCAGCTATGACCAGGCCATGGCCGGGTTTGACAACGGCATGCGCTTTGCCACCCACCTCTACAACGCCATGACCCCGACCCTCAACGGTCGCGAGCCGGGCGTGGTAGGCGCCATCTACGATCGCAAGGATGTCTATGCGGGCGTCATCGTCGACGGCCACCACGTGCACTGGGCCAACGTGCGCCTGGCACACAGGATCCTCGGCGAGAAACTGGTGCTGGTCACCGATGCCACCGCTGCGGCCGGGGCACCGGAAGGCTTTGAACAGTTTGATTTTTGTGGCGCAACCGTCTATTTCCGCGATGGTCAGTGCGTCGATGAGAATGGTACACTCGGCGGCTCCGCCCTCACCATGATTGAAGGGGTGGAGAATCTGGTCAAACAGGTCGGATTACCGCTCGATGAAGCACTGAGAATGGCCACCCTTTACCCCGCTCGCGCCATTGGATGGGACTCACGTCTCGGTAGTATCCAGGTCGGAAAAATTGCCAACCTCACCGTCTTTGATCAGGCCTTCACGGTCTGCGGGACCGTGGTTAACGGACACTACACAACACAGTGACACTATGACTGGCGGACAAATAGCAAACGTAGATCTTATCAAGCAGGTGAACAGTGCCGTCGTGTATCGACTCATTGACCTGCAGGGGCCCATCTCGCGGGTCAAAATTGCCGAGTTGAGTCAGCTGGCACCGGCCAGCGTGACCAAGATAACCCGGCAACTGATCGAGCATGGCCTCATCAGGGAGACCTCGCCCCAGGCGTCAACCGGCGGACGACGCGCCATCTCCCTGACCACCATCAAGCATCGCTTTCAGTTTGTCTCCGCCAAGCTCGGTCGCGGCTACCTGCAACTTAGCCTGTACGATCTCGACGGCAAGGAGCTCGATCAGCACATCACCCAGGTGACCGAGATCGAGCAGCAACCCGTGGTCGACATGCTGCTGCGGGAAATTGGCGCCTTCATCGATGCCAATACCGAGCGTAGCCGCAACCTCATCAGCATCGCGCTGACCATGCCGGGTCTGGTCAACCCGGAATCCGGCATGGTCATCTATACCCCCACCTACCAGATCCGCAATCTCGGCCTAGCCAAGCTGTTGGAGCACCATTTCAACCTCCCCTGCTACGTGGGCAACGACACCCGTTCCCTGGCGCTCGCGGAGCACTTCTTCGGCGAATCTCGCGACTGCATGGACTCCATCCTGGTCAGCGTGCACCAGGGCACCGGCTCCGGCATCATCACCAAGGGGCAGGTGTTCCTCGGTCATAACCGCAACGTCGGCGAGATAGGTCACATCCAGGTCGAGCCGCTCGGCAAGCGCTGCCACTGCGGCAACTTCGGCTGCCTCGAGACCATCGCCTCCAACGAGGCCATCGTCGACAAGGTGAAGGAGCTCATCAGCCGCGGCCACCTGAGTTCGCTGCAGGAGAAGCACATCACCATCCAGGAGGTGTGCAAGGCGGCCATGGCCGGTGACGAGCTGGCCCGCAGCGTGATCGAGAACGTGGGAGAACACCTGGGCCGGGCCATCGCCATCACGGTCAACCTGTTCAATCCCCAGAAGGTGCTGATCGCCGGCGAAATCACCGCCGCCGAGGAGATCCTGATCCCGGCCATCCGCCGCTGCGTCGAGCACCAGTCCCTGCCGAGCTTTCACCGTGGTCTGCCCATCGTGAAGGCCCGCTTCCAGAACCAGCCCACCATCGGCGGTTTCGCGCTGGTGAAGCGCTCCCTGCTGGAGGGAGATCTGCTGCAGATCATCATGGAGCAGAAGTAACCCAGCTCCTTGCATCAATAAAAACGGCAGCCAGTGGCTGCCGTTTTTATTGATCTGTTTTCGCCGGTTTACCCCGCCCTACACGGCTTGAACAGGTCAAGCTTGCCGTCATAAGCCTGGGTCTGCACATCCATGATGCCGAGCATCGAGTGGAACAGATTGTCGTGGGAGAAGCGCTTGCTGCCCGCCTCCTGACGCAGGCAGTCCTGGTCCAGCTGGCGGTCACGCTGCAACTGGGGAGAGAACCAGGTCAGCAAGGGCACCCGGGTCTGATCGTCCGGGGCAAACTTGTAGGGAGTGCCGTGCAGATAGAGTCCCATGGCGCCCAGGGATTCCCCGTGATCAGACAGGTAAACCAGCCCCACGTTGTACTGGCTCTCCAGGGTCTTGAGCTTGTCGATGAGTTGGGACAACACCTTGTCGGTGTACCTTATGGTGTTGTCATAGGTGTTGACCAGCTCCTCGTTGCTGCAGTTCTCGATGTCGCTGCGCGGGCAGTCCGGCAAGAAGACGCGGTCGGCGGCCGGGTAGCGGCGATAGTAGGTCGGGCCGTGGCTGCCCATCAGGTGGAAGGCGACCAGCTTGCTGCCCTGCTTGCCCTTCATCCCGGCGATCTGCCGATCCAGTCCCTGCAGCAAGACCTCGTCATAGCAGGAATCCCCTTCACAGTATTCGGGGAAGGTCTTGGGCTCGATCTCCAGGGTGGGCACGTGATTGCACACCCCCTTGCAGCCGCCGTCGTTCTCCTTCCACAGCACGGAGACTCCGGCGTGCTGCAGCACGTCCAGCAGGCCGTCTCTGGACTTGGCCAGGGTCTCGTCGTATTCACGGCGCGTCAGGTTGGAGAACATGCAGGGCACCGAGACCGCGGTGGCGGTACCACAGGAGCGTACGTCCCTGAAGGAGACGAGATCCGGCTCCTTCATGGTGAAGCCGTTGGTCTCCTTCTGGTAGCCGTTGAGGGAGTAATTCTGGCTGCGGGCTGTCTCCCCCACCACCAGAAACATCAGAGTCGGCTTGTCGCTCTTGGCGACCACCCTGGCATCTGTGCCTATCGGCTCATAAGGGACAGGGGTAGCGAAGAGAATATCCCGGGCGTAGCGATAGAGGCCGCGCACATAGTTGGAGGGGACTATCTCCTTGACGATGGAGTGGTTGTTGCGCCCGACCGAGGCATAGTCCTGGTAATAGAGGACGGCAACACCCACCAGAAACAGCAGCGACAGAGCGATGGAACCGAGCCGCAGACCCAGCCCCTTGTACCAGGGGGTTGGGTACTCCACCTTGATCCACAGCAGACCAAGTACCGGCAACACCGCGGTCAGCAGGAACCAGAGCACCACTGAAGCATTGAGATAGGAGGTCGCCTCCCCGCTGTTGGTCTCCAGAATGTTCTGCACCATGCCCACATCGAAGATGATCCCGTATTTCAGCATGGCGTAGCTGACCAGAGAGGCCGTCATGATCAGCAGGATGAAGAAGGGCTTGAGCAGATAGCGGAAGGTAAACGGCAGGAAGACCGCATTGAGCGCGGCGATCAGCACCAGGGGGATGGAGAGGGCAAATCCCGCCTTCACATGCTCGAGCGCAGTGAGAATACGGTAAAAGTGCAGGAAAATGGGCCAGTTGAACACCAGTGCAAACAGCAACACCAGCAACAGGTTGACCTTCATCACTCCCAGAGTGAGGCGCATAAGAAGACTCCGACAAACCAGTGATCTGGAGACCCTGCATGGGGGCTCCGTTGTGGGCATCCCGCTCCCCCGCCCCTCTTCCCGAGCAGACGGAGGATCATGGCCAGAGCGGCCCGGATACCAGGTGATACTAGAAAGTCAAACTTAAGCCGGCATTAAGGGCAGCAAAGGAAATGGGGCAAGAGGGGGGCAGGTGATAAAAAAACGGCAGCCTTAGGCTGCCGTTTGGTCGGAGGTGACACCCTGGTGTTGCCCCTGGTCTTCTATCTGGCGATCAGAGCAGCGCGGCCACTTCGTCGGAGATGGAGCCGTTGTGGTAGACCTCTTGCACGTCGTCCAGGTCTTCCAGCATGTCGATGAGACGCATCAGCTTGGGTGCGGTGTCGGCGTCCAGCTCGGCTTCGGTGGAAGCTATCATGGTCACTTCGGCGCTCTGGGGCTTGAAGCCGGCGGCTTCCAGGCCGTCCAGCACTGTGCCGAAATCGTTCGGGGTGGTGTAGACCTCGATGGAGCCATCCTCTTCGGTAACCACGTCATCGGCGCCCGCTTCCAGGGCCGCGTCCATCAGGGCATCTTCGTCCACGCCCACGAAGGTCAGCAGACCCTTCTTGCTGAACAGGTAGGCCACTGAGCCGTCGGTGCCCAGGTTGCCACCGCACTTGCTGAAGGCGTGACGCACTTCGGCCACGGTGCGATTGCGGTTGTCGGTCAGGCACTCCACCATGACGGCGGAGCCCGCCGGGCCGTAACCTTCGTAGACGATGGTCTCGAGCTGCTCGCCATCACCACCACCGGCGCCACGCTGGATGGCACGGTTGATGGTATCGCGGGTCATGTTGCCGGTCAGGGCAGCCGCTACCGCCGCGCGCAGGCGCGGGTTGTTGGCGGGATCCGCGTCACCGAGGCGAGCCGAGGTGGTGATTTCGCGGATCAGCTTGGTGAAGATCTTGCCACGCTTGGCGTCTTGCGCCGCCTTGCGGTGTTTGATGTTGGCCCATTTGCTGTGACCTGCCATAAAAACTCTCCGTTATAATGTGAAATCAAGGGGATACGGGTCGCATGGCGACCCGTTCTTCAATCTTCTCAGGCGTCAGCCTTGGCATCGGCCTTGGCAACGGTGGCGATGGCCAGCTCGGTCAGCTGGGCCTGGTTGGCGAAGCTGGGGGCATCCGTCATCAGGCAGGCCGCTGCCGTGGTTTTCGGGAAGGCGATCACGTCCCGGATGTTGTCGGTACCGGTCAGCAGCATGCTGAGGCGGTCCAGACCGAAGGCCAGACCGGCATGGGGTGGGGTGCCGTACTTCAGGGCATCCAGCAGGAAGCCGAACTTCAGGCGCTGCTCGTCCGGGGTGATCCCCAGGATGTCGAACACGGTGGACTGCATCTCGCTGTTGTGGATACGCACAGAGCCGCCACCCACTTCGTAGCCGTTGATCACCATGTCGTAGGCGTTGGCATAGGCCCCCAGGGGGTTGGCCTTGAGCTCGCTCGGACCCAGGTTGCTCGGGGCAGTGAAGGGGTGGTGCATGGCAGCCAGGCCACCTTCGCCATCTTCCTCGAACATGGGGAAGTCGATGACCCAGAGCGGCTTCCAGACGTTCTCCACCAGACCCAGATCGCGGCCCACCTTCAGGCGCAGGGCGCCCATGGCGTCGCACACCACCTTCTTGCTGTCAGCACCGAAGAAGAGGATGTCGCCGTCGGCCGCGCCGGTGCGGGCCAGGATCTCGCGCACTATCTCGTCGGTGAGGAACTTGGCCACCGGAGACTGCACGCCCTCGATGCCGTTAGCGGCTTCGTTGACCTTCATCCAGGCCAGGCCCTTGGCGCCATAGATGCCGACGAACTTGGTGTACTCGTCGATCTGCTTGCGAGAGAGCTCGGCGCCGCCCGGGACTTTCAGGGCTGCCACGCGGCCTTTCGGATCGTTGGCAGGACCCGCGAACACGGCGAACTCGACCGCAGTCAGCAGGTCGGCCACATCGACCAGCTCCATCGGCAGGCGCAGATCCGGCTTGTCGGAGCCGAAGCGGCGCATGGCCTCGTCGAAGGTCATGATGGGGAAGTCGCCGAGATCCACGTTCAGGATGTGCAGCCAGAGCTTGCGGATCATCTCTTCCATGATTTCGCGCACCTGCGGCGCCGTCATGAAGGAGGTCTCCACGTCGATCTGGGTGAATTCCGGCTGGCGGTCGGCACGCAGGTCTTCGTCGCGGAAGCACTTGACGATCTGGTAGTAGCGATCGAAGCCGGACATCATCAGCAACTGCTTGAACAGTTGCGGGGACTGCGGCAGGGCGTAGAACTTGCCCTTGTGCACCCGGCTCGGCACCAGATAGTCACGGGCCCCTTCCGGAGTCGCCTTGGTCAGCATGGGGGTCTCGATGTCGAGGAAGCCCTGCTCGTCCATGAAGCGGCGCACGAAGGCGCTGGCCTTGGCACGGGTCTTCAGGTACTTGGCCATCTCGGGGCGACGCAGGTCCAGGTAGCGATACTTGAGGCTGATCTCTTCGCTGTTGACCTGGTTGAAGTCCAGCGGCAGCGGCTCGGCACGGTTGATGATGGTGAGCTCGTGGGCGAACACTTCGATGGCGCCGGTAGCCATGTCGCTGTTGCGCTGGGAGTCCGGACGGGTACGCACCACGCCGGTCACCTGGATGCAGAACTCGCCGCGCAGCTCGGAGGCCAGGGCGAAGGCGTCCGGCTTGTCCGGGTCGAAGAAGACTTGCACGATCCCTTCCCGGTCGCGCATGTCGATAAAGATGAGGCCGCCGAGATCGCGACGACGATGGACCCAACCGCACAATGTTATGGTCTGCCCGGCATGGGCCTCATTGACCTGTCCGCAATAGATAGAGCGCATGGACTTCTTCCTTCGAAATGGTAGAGAGACGGTTCACCTTGGGTCGCCGGGCACGACTGGCAAGCACCGTCTGTCTCACAGCTGGCCAGATTCGGATTCTTACCCGGTTTGAAATCAGTCTCATATCATCCGGCTCCCCGAGCCGGATACTTGCCGCCAATGCCGGCTCGCGCCGAGTGCCCCGTCGAGGGGTCGACGCGCGAGGCGAGAACATCGGCAAGCGTCGTTGTCTGGCAACCTTGTGACCCAGGTCATCGCCACCTTAGGCGCACAACCCCGTGAGTCACAACGATTTGGCAAACAAAAGGGCTGGCATTATAGAGGAAAACCCCCATTTGGGTAAAATGGCCCGCAGCCCCCTTTGCCCTGTTTTTTGTTGTCCTGGCGCAAAAAGGGGAGCAAAACAGCATAAATCCGCAGACAGGAACCGACATGAGCCTCTATTTGGGTCTGCCCCAGTGGTCACACCCGGCCTGGCCCGGCCAGTTGCTGGGGGTGGGCGCCAGGCCCGCCGAGCACCTCGCCCACTATGCCCGGGTGTTCAATACCGTGGAGGGCAACACCACCTTCTACGCCTCCCCCACCCCGGACACGGTGCGCCGCTGGGCCGATGCGGTGCCGCCCCAGTTTCGTTTCAGCTTCAAGTTTCCGAAAGAGATCAGCCACCAGAGCGATCTGGTGAGCGCCGGCAAGCAGGTGGCGGCCTTCATCGCCCTGCTGGCGCCCCTGCACGGGCAACTGGGGCTGCTCAAGCTGCAACTGCCCGCCCGCTTCGGCCCCGCCGGCCTGCCGCGCCTCGCCGCCTTCTTCGAGAGCCTGCCGCCGGATTTCACCTATGCCCTCGAGGTGCGCCACCCCGACTTCTTCGCCAAGGGGGAGGCGGAGCGGGCCCTGAACCGCCTGCTGATGGACAGGGGCATCAACCGCATCATGCTCGACAGCCGGCCGCTCTTCTCGGTGCCCGCCACCACGGCGGCCATGATCGATGCCCAGGGCAAGAAGCCCAGGCTCCCGGTGCACCTGCTCGCCACCGCAAACAGCCCTGTGGTGCGCCTCATCGGCCTTCCTCAAATCGAGGACAATTACCCATTTTTGCCATCCTGGTTGCCCCGTTGGAAACAATGGCTGGCAGAGGGGAAGGATCTCTACCTCTTTATCCATACCGCCGACAACGCCCGTGCCCCCGAACTGGCCCGTCAGGCCAGTCGGCTGCTCGGTCAGGAGATGGCCCCCTGGCCGGGGGAAAACGATCGCGCGCGCCAGGGCGTGCTGCCCTTTTAGCCACTCCCTTCCCCGCCCCTGTTTCACCGCTAAAAAAAGCCGTTTTTTTGTGGCTGGACGGGCCTCGGCGTCAAGACAAACGCCCGCCTTTCCTCTACACTACCGCCCCAAGCAAGGACCCGAACGCCCGCCATGGCACAGTGTTGCAGGCGACCGTCCGGCTCCCGGGAAAGGGCTCTGACCGCTGTCCATGGCAACACCTGCCGCAGACGGCTCATCCCCATAAAGGACCAGGATGATGGTCCATTGCGAACAGGGCGGGCCCGAAGGATCTCAAGGCCAGCCACCCCGTTCGTAAACCGGTGACGACCCGGACGGGCGTCACCCAACGACTCCATTGAACACACAGTCGGTTCGCGCACCGGCTGTCAGGTTGCGCCAGCATGCACGATCAGATTTTTGCCGCCCCCATTGCCCAATTGGGGGATTTTTGCTTTGACGAACAGGTCGTCGATGTCTTCCCCGACATGATCCAGCGATCCGTGCCGGGTTACAGCAACATCATCTCCGCCATCGGCATGATGGCCGCCCGTTACGCCCAGCCCCAGAGCCGCCTGTACGATCTCGGCTGTTCGCTGGGCGCCGCCACCCAGGCGATGCGCCGCCATGTCAATCAGCCCGGCTGCCAGATCACGGCGGTGGATCTCTCCCACCCCATGATCGAGCGTGCCCGCGCCCACCTCTCTGGCTTCAAGTCCGAGGTGCCGGTGGAGCTGGTGGAGGCTGATATCTGCGACATCGCCATCGAGAACGCCTCCGTGGTGGTGCTCAACTTCACCCTGCAGTTCGTCGAGCCCGAGAAACGGGCCGCCCTGATCCAGCGCATCCATGACGGCCTGCGCCCCGGTGGTATCCTGATCCTGAGCGAGAAGTTCCGTTTCGAGGACGAACAGGTCAACGCGCTGCTCATCGACTTGCACCTCGATTTCAAGCGGGCCAACGGCTACAGCGAGCTGGAGATAAGCCAGAAGCGCACCGCCCTTGAAAACGTGATGCGTACCGACAGCCTGGAGACTCACCGTGCCCGCCTGCGGGACGCCGGTTTCACCCATCAGGATCTCTGGTTCCAGTGCTTCAACTTCGGCTCCATGATTGCCATCAAATCCAGCGACGCCCAGCCATGATCGACTTCGCCAACTTTTATCAACTGATCGCCAAGAACCGGCTGAGCCACTGGCTGCACACCCTGCCCGCCCAGCTGCACGCTTGGCAGCACGACAACCTGCACGGGGACCTGCCGCGCTGGAACCGCGCCCTCAACAAGCTGCCGCAGGTGGCCCCTGGCAACGTCGAGCTGAAAAGCCGGGTCGAGGTAGGCGGCATGGACAGCCTGAACGAGGGGGAGCGCAAGAAGACCGAGAGCCTGCTGCGCCAGTTCATGCCCTGGCGCAAGGGCCCCTTCCATGTGCACGGCATCCACATCGACACCGAGTGGCGCTCCGACTGGAAGTGGGAGCGGGTGCTGCCCCACATCAGCCCGCTCGCCGGGCGTTACGTGCTGGATGTGGGTTGCGGCAGCGGCTACCACCTCTGGCGCATGGTCGGCGAAGGGGCAAAACTCGCGGTCGGTATCGATCCGAGCCCGCTGTTCCTGTGCCAGTTCGAGGCCATCCGTCACTTCGCCGGAGGGGATCAGCGCGCTCACCTGCTGCCGCTGGGCATTCAGGAGCTGCCGGAACTACGCGCCTTTGACACCGTCTTCTCCATGGGGGTGCTCTATCATCGCAAGTCTCCCATCGAGCACATCGAACAGCTGCGCAACCAGCTCAAAGACGACGGGGAGCTGGTGCTGGAGACGCTGGTGATCGACGGCGGCGTCAACGACGTGCTGGTGCCCACCGATCGCTACGGCAAGATGCGCAACGTCTGGTTTATCCCCTCAAGCGCGGCTCTCAAACTCTGGGTCGAACGCTGCGGGTTCAGCGACGTGCGAGTCGTGGACGAGAATATGACCAGTACCGACGAACAGCGTCGTACCGACTGGATGATTAACGAGTCCCTGAGTGACTACCTGGACCCAGACGATCCGGCACTCACGGTCGAAGGATACCCGGCACCCAAGCGTGCCGTACTGATCGCCAGAAAGGCCAAAGACTAGCCGATGGCGGCTGTGGAAGTTACACTGACCTAATTCCAGGAAGCACAGTTAAATGAATGACATGAAAAGCAAATTAAAAGGAATGACCCTGCTCTCCCTGCTCAGTCTCGGCGGGTGTGTCAGTATGGAAAAAGCCCCCCCGGCCCCGACCCTGACGCTGGCCGAGCTTCGCAACGAGATCACGTTGAGCGAGCAACGCCTGCAAACATCCATGGAACAGCAACAGAAGCAGTATGTGCAGCAACAGCACCTGCTGGTTCAGCTCAACACCGATGTCACCAACATGAAAGAGTCCGTGAAGAAAGTCGACAGCAAGCTGGCTACCCTGCCACCCGAGCCCCCCAAACCCATGGCCATTCCCACCGAGAAGTGCCCGGCCCCGAGCCAGGGCCACACGGTCGACGGCAAGCTGCTGGTGGGTGAGGCGGAGTGGATCTGGGTCGATGCCGCCAACGATGCCTTCCAGGCACGGGTCGATACCGGCGCCACCACCTCCTCCATCAGCGCCCAGGAGATCACCATCTTCGAGCGCAACGGCAAGAACTGGGTGCGCTTCTTCCTGAGCCACCAGGAGATGGACGACAAGATCCAGATCGAGGCGCCCCTGGTGCGTCACGTGCGGGTGCGTCAGGCTTCTGCCGACGACCTCGAC
Organism: Aeromonas sp. sif0611; assembly: GCF_019218845.1. Taxonomy (NCBI): domain Bacteria; kingdom Pseudomonadati; phylum Pseudomonadota; class Gammaproteobacteria; order Aeromonadales; family Aeromonadaceae; genus Aeromonas; species Aeromonas sp. sif0611. The sequence goes on from NZ_JAHUWU010000001.1 coordinate 901,687, forward strand.
CGTCGTCCCGTGGTGCGCCTCACCGTGCGCATCGGTGACATGACCGAGAAGGCCGAGTTTACCCTCAAAGACCGCAGCGACATGACCTTCCCCGTGCTGCTGGGCCGTGAATTCTTGAAAGACATCGCCGTGGTCGACGTGGCCCGCGAGTATATCCAACCAAAACCCAAGCTCAAGGATGTAAAATAATCCATGGTTTCCCGTAAGCCGTTCTATCTGCTGGTCGCCCTGCTGTTCATTGTCGGCCTGGGAATGACGTTTTATCACCATGTCGCCCTGGACGTGCCGCTCACGCCCGGTGAAAAACGTCAGATCTGGTCTATCGAAGCCAAGCTCGAGTTCGAGGCGACCGGTGAGCCAGTCATCGCCTCCCTGGCCATTCCGGGCACCCAGCCCGGCTTCACCCTGATGAACGAGAATGCCGCCAGCCCGGGCTACGGCCTATCGTTCGTCGAGAAGGACGGTGACGCCCGTGCCGAGTGGTCCATTCGCACCGCCTCTGGCCGCCAGGAGCTCTACTATCGGGTCGACATGATGGCGGATGCCCATGCCAAGCCCGCCGCCAACCCGCTGCCGCCCGCCATCGAGAAGCAGATCGAAAGTGAGCCCTACGCCACCGCGATGAAGCAGATCCTCGAGCGCGCCCAGGAGCGTTCCGCAGACGGCTACACACTGACCCGCGAGATCATCAAGGAGATCGAGAAGCAGGAACAGAACGCCGAGCTGCTGAAGTCTCATAAGAGCCGTGCCAGCCTGATCGCCGAGCTGCTCAACAACGCCGAGGTGCCGGCGCGCGTGGTCCACGCCCTGAGCCTGGAAGACGGTCGCCGTCGTCAGGAGCTGGTGGACTACCTGCAGGTGTTCAACAGCCCGACCGACTACAAGCTGTTCAACCCGCAAACCGGTGAACAGGGACAACCGGGGAACCTGCTGCTGTGGGAATACAACTCCGGCGCCCTCTTGGACGTCACCGGTGGCCACAACTCCCGCGTCACCTTCTCGATGATCGAGCAGGAACAGCCGGTCAACGTGGCCCTGGCGCAGAAGTTCGAGAAGTCCGAGATGATGAACTTCTCCATCCACAGCCTGCCGCTGGAAGAGCAGGCGCTGTTCAAGGGTCTGCTGCTGATCCCCATCGGTGTGCTGATGGTGGTGTTCCTGCGGGTGCTGGTGGGGATCAAGACCTCCGGCACCTTCATGCCGGTGCTGATCGCGGTCGCCTTCATCCAGACCTCGCTCGTTACGGGCTTGATAGGCTTCCTGCTGATCGTCGGTACCGGCCTGGTCATCCGCTCCTACCTGTCGCGGCTCAACCTGCTGCTGGTGGCCCGAATATCGGCGATCATCATCATGGTGATCTCGATGATCGGCATCTTCTCGGCCTTTGCCTTCAAGCTGGGGCTGACCGACGGCATGAAGATCACCTTCTTCCCGATGATCATCCTCTCCTGGACCATAGAGCGGATGTCCATCCTGTGGGAAGAAGAGGGCCCGAAAGAGGTGTTCCGTCAGGGTGGCGGCTCCCTGCTGGTGGCGGTCATCGCCTACCTGGCCATGGACAACGAGCTCATTCGTCACCTCACCTTCAACTTCCTCGGCCTGCAACTGGTGCTGATGGCCACCGTGCTGGTGATGGGTAACTACACCGGCTACAAGCTGAGCGAGCTCAAGCGCTTCAAGCCGCTGGTGGACGAGATGAAGTCCGGTGCCACCCCGGGTAAGGACAAGTAACAGATGTGGTTCTGGCAGAAATACACCAGCCCGTGGAGCCTGTCTCAGGCAGGCATCCTCGGCATGAACAAACGCAACCACTCCTACATCAGCCGCTACAACCCGCGTCGTCTCTACCCGTTGGTGGATGACAAGCTCAAGACCAAGCGCATCGCGCTGGATGCGGGGGTGACGGTGCCTGAACTCATCGGCACCATCCGCGAGCAGCACGATGTGACCCGCATCACCGAGCTGGTGAAGGATTGGCCGGGCTTCTGCATCAAGCCGGCCCGCGGCTCCGGCGGCAAGGGGATCCTGGTGATCCTGCGTCAGGAAGAGGGCAGCTTCTACAAGCCCAACGGCAGCGCCTCCACCGGTCAGGATCTGGAGCGCCATGTCTCCAACATACTGGCGGGCCTCTATTCGCTGGGCGGCAAGCCCGACGTGGCGCTGGTGGAAGGACTCATCAACTTCGATGACGTATTCGACGGCTACTCCTTCGAAGGGGTGCCCGATGCCCGGGTGATCATCTTCAAGGGCTTCCCGGTGATGGCCATGATGCGTCTCTCCACCGCCGCCTCGGACGGCAAGGCGAACCTGCACCAGGGCGCCGTGGGGGTGGGTCTGTGCCTGCGTACCGGTCGCGCCCTGCGGGCGGTGCAGTTTGGCAACCCCCTGCGCCACCACCCGGACACCGGCCTGGATCTCTACGATCTCAAGGTGCCCCACTGGGATACCCTGCTGACCCTGGCCGCCTCCTGCTACGAGATGTCGGGGCTTGGCTACATCGGGACCGACATGGTGCTGGACAAGTTCCGCGGCCCCATGCTGCTGGAGCTCAACGCCCGTCCCGGTCTCGCCATCCAGATCGCCAATGGCCGCGGCCTGGTGCCCAACCTCAAGACCATCGAGAAGCTGGGTCAGGTCAAGATGAATGTGGAGCAACGCGTCAACTTCGCCAAGGATCACTTCGGTATCTTCGACGAATGAGTGACGCTCCATCACTGCAAAAACGCGCCACCCGGCGCGTTTTTTTATGGCCGGCGTCGGGTGCCCCCCGGGAAGGCCGATCCCCATCACATCCCGTAGCAACCCCCCTTCAACGGGCTGGTACAAGGGGATAAGCTCCCAAGGCAGTAGCTGCCATCACGGGAGGGAGGATGCCGGGCCTCTCCCTTCCGCCTGCCCCGTGACGCACACATCCTGCCAGGAGGGCGCCTAATCTCGGCGACAAAGCAGTCTCTCGATGGTAGATTAATCAAATAGATAGCATCGATCGGGTTTCCCCTATGCAACGTTGGCCCAGCCTGAAACAGCTCCAGTATCTGGTCGCTCTGGACGAGCACAAGAATTTCAACCGTGCCGCCAAGGCCTGTCATGTCAGCCAGTCCACCCTGAGTACCGGGATCCAGACCCTGGAGGACATGATGAACCTGCAACTGGTGGAGCGGGATCACAAGAGCTTCATCATGACGCCGGTCGGCATGGAAATCGTCGCGCGAGCGCGCAACCTGCTCTCCGATGCCCGGGATCTGATGGAACTCGGCCAGCAGCAGGGGGGCGTCATGCATGGCACAGTCCGCCTGGGCTGCATTCCCACCATTGCCCCCTTCCTGCTGAGCAAGCTGCTGCAGGTGTGCGGCAAGGCCTATCCGGAGCTGGAGCTGCTGCTGCGGGAAGACACCACCACCAATCTGCTCAAGCAGCTGGAGCAGGGTCAGCTCGACCTGCTGATCCTGGCGCTGCCGGTGGAGATCGGCGGCTTTCACTGCAAGACGGTCGGTCAGGATCCCTTCCACATGGTGATGCCCTCCCACATGGCGGCGGGGCTGCACATGCCGTTCGATTACAAGGAGTTGCCCAATCAGAGCATCTTCCTGCTGGAGCGGGAGCACTGCCTGACCGAACACGCGGTGAGTGCCTGCCGGCTGCGGGACAAGAGCAAGATCAACCCGTTCGCCGCCACCAGCCTGCACACCCTGGTACAGATGGTGGGCGCCGGCCTTGGCACCACCTTCCTGCCCCAGATGGCCATAGATGCCGGCATCCTCGAGAACTCGGATCTGGTGGCCATTCCCCTGCCAGGGGAGAAGCCCTATCGCGAGATCGGCCTGGTGTGGCGCCCCAGCACCACTCGGGTGCAGACCTTCTACAAGATCGCCGAGCTGCTCACGCCGCTGATAACTCCCAAGGCGGCCGACTGACGACTGGCTTGCCGGGAGTGCATTTTCTGCCCTCGGCAAGCATTTATGCTATCGCTGTTCAGGTTCCAGGCAGGAACATCATCTATGATGAATCCTGTGCCCTATCAAGGAGTTGAGATGTTTCGCACCTTGCTGCCGCCCCTGCTGGCCCTGTTTGTCATCGCCTGCTCCAGCACCCCGGAGCCGCCGCCTGCCCGCCAGGCCAGTGCCTTCGACGGCTTCTATCAGCAGTGGCGCGGCGTCCCCTACCGCATGGGTGGCACCAACCGAGCCGGCCTCGACTGCTCCGCCTTCACCCAGCTTGCCTACCAGCAGGTGCTGGGCTTCACCCTGCCCCGCACCACGGAATCCCAGGCCAGCCTGGGTCGCCCGGTTGACAGATACCGGCTGCAGCACGGGGATCTGGTGTTCTTCAAGACTGGCTGGCAGCAGTACCACGTCGGGGTCTACACCGGGTCAGGGGAGTTTATCCACGCCTCCACCAGCAAGGGGGTGATCCGCTCGCGCCTCGACAACGTCTACTGGAACAGCCGCTACTGGCAGGCACGCCGCCTGACCCAGTAGCCGCCATCAACGAACCGCAAAGAAGAAGGCCCCGAGGGGCCTTCTTCTTTATGTGCTGCGCCGAAAATAGGCTGCGCAGAGGCTCAATGCTTGCGGTGCCAGCGGGGCGAAGTGGCCCGTTCCCCCCAGGGGGTCACACAGGGCAGCAGGGCCCCTTCGATGACACCATCATGGCTCGCCAGCGCCAGGGCTATCTTCTCGTGGAGCAGGCGCAGCAGGTTCTTGTCTTGCTCCGCCAGGGAGTGGCCTGCGGCGAAATACTCGCGCTGGTGTTGCAGTGCCAGCTTCTGGGTAAATTCATAGGTGTTGAAACTGTCCGGCATACGCTCGATCACATCGTCCAGCCTGGCCAGCAGGCTGTGCAATTCCCTGGTCATGTGCAGCACTCCATCTGAGTTGATGGGCAAAAACTACCCCTTATTGGATAATTCACCAATCGTGATAGCCCAAAACTGTGGTGCCGAGCACAGTTCCATCGGAGAACCCCTTCATCCATCCCTGGCCTGGCACGTTCCAGTTTACAAGCTGGCAACAAGCCGGTAGATTCAGACCGACTAATCAGTCGGTCAGTTTTTGTGCGGAGCAAACCATGGAAGCCATACAAACCCAGTCCCCAGACAAGTTCTCCCTGCCCGAGCAGTTGGTCCGCCTCAAGCAGGCCTGTCAGGCCCAGCCCATGCCGAGCCTGGCACAGCGCCGCAGCCGGTTGACCGCGCTCAAGAGCGCCCTGCTCGCCCACAAGCAGGCGCTCTGCGACGCCCTGGCTCTGGATTATGGCCAGCGCAGCGACTACGACTCCCTGGTCGCCGACATCCTGCCCTGCGTCATGCAGATCAACTACAGCCTGAAACGGCTCAAGGGGTGGATGAAGCCAGTGCGGCGCCACCCCGGCCTGCTGCTGGCCCCCGCCAGGGTCGAGGTGCACTATCAACCGCTTGGCGTGGTCGGCATCATGGTGCCCTGGAACTTCCCTGTGATGCTGAGTCTGGGCCCCCTCATCGGCGCCATCGCCGCCGGCAACCGCGCCATGATCAAACTCTCCGAGTTCACCCCCCATACCAATGCCGCGCTGCGCACCCTGCTGGAGGCGGTGTTTGACGACGACGAGGTGGTGCTCATCGAGGGAGATGCGGGACTCGCGGCCGCCTTCAGCACCCTGCCCTTCGATCATCTGCTGTTCACCGGCTCCACGGCGGTGGGCAGGCAGGTAATGGCTGCCGCCGCGCCCCAGCTCACGCCGCTGACCCTGGAGCTCGGTGGCAAGAGTCCCTGCCTCATCGCCCCCGACATGCCCCTGGCCCTGGCGGTGGAGCGGATGATCTTCGCCAAGAGCCTCAACGCCGGTCAGATCTGCGTGGCTCCGGACTATGTATTGCTGCCACGAGGGCAGGAGCAGGGCTTTATCGAAGCCTATCAGACGCACTTTCGCCGCCTATATCCCAAGGGGCTGGATAGTCCGGATTACGGCTCCATCATCAACGCGGCCCAGTATGAGAGGCTCACCGCCTGGCTGGCGGAGGCGAAGCAGGCGGGTGCCCAGGTGCACCCTTGCGCCTCGCCGGCCCGGGATGACGGCGCCCGCCGCCTGGTACCCCACCTGCTGACTGAGGTGCCCGGCCACTGCCAGCTGATGCAGCAGGAGATCTTCGGCCCCCTGCTGCCCCTGGTGCCCTATGACAGCATCGAGGAGGCCATTGCCTATGTGGCGGCCCGGCCACGCCCGCTGGCACTCTATCTAATGAGCCTGGATCCGGCACTGCAGCACCGCCTCACCCGGGAGACCCACGCCGGTGGCATGGCCATCAACGAGTGCCTGTTCCAGGTGGCGGCGGACGACGCCCCCTTCGGCGGCATAGGCCCCTCCGGCATGGGGCACTACCACGGCCACGAAGGCTTTCTCACCTTCTCCAAGGCGAAAACCGTGCTGCGCCGCGGCCGTTTCAGCACGGGGAGCCTGATCCACCCCCCTTATCGGCGCTGGTACCAGCGGCTGATGATGGCCCTGTTCCTGCGCTAGGAGGCAACATGAGCGATCCCATGACAGACAAACGCCGCCAGATCCTGGATGCCGCCCTTGCCCTGTGCGCCGAGGATGGCCTGCAGGGGGCCGCTACCGCCCGCATCGCCCGGGCGGCAGGGGTGGCCAACGGCACCCTGTTCCACCACTTTCCCAGCAAGGAGCTGCTGATCCAGCAGCTCTACCAGGACGTCAAGCTGCGCCTTGGCGCCGCCATCAGCGAAGCGGATCCGGCCCTGCCCCTCAGGGAGCAGGCGCGCCACTACTGGTGTCAGGCGATGAGCTGGATGCAGGCCCATCCCCACGAGCTCAAGTTCGTGCTGGGCTTCTTCCACTCCCCCCTGCTGGCACGGCCGCTGCGCAGCCAGATCCTGGGGGAGACACTACGCTTCCTGCCGCGCCTGCTTGCCCGGGGTCAAGCCAGCGGCGAGCTGATGCAGGCGCCCCCCGTCCTGATGCTGGAAGTGTGCCAGAGCCTGTTTCTGGCCTGTGCCTCCCTCTTTGTCGACCAGCCCGAGCTCGGGGACGATCCCCACTGGCAGGCCAGCGCCTTCGCCCTCTTCTGGTCCGCCATTGCAGGAGGCCTTCATGACGCTTGATCCTTGGCTTGCCACCGGCAGGCGCCTCTGGATAGGGAGTCTGCTCTGGGTCATCGGCCGCACCCTGTGCCGCGCCGCCCGGGTCGACGAGGCGGTGCGCCGTGAGCTCGCCCCGCTGCCGGAGGAGCTTCGCATCCGGCTGGAGGTGCATGGGCTGCCTTATGGACTGACCCTGCACAAGAGGACCGGGCGCTGGCGATGCGGCCCCGCGTCCCTTGGGGCAACAAGTCCCCATGTTCTGCGGGTCTGCTTCAAGCACCCCGCCATCGCCTTTCGCGCCCTCAGCTTTCGCCTCGGCATTAATCAGGCCTTCTGCGAGAACCGGCTGCTGGTGGAGGGGGATCTCGGGGCGGCCATGCAGCTGGTGCGGGCGCTGGAGCAGCTGCAAGCCCTGATCCTGCCTGCCTTCATCGCACGGCCCCTGCTGCGCCACTACCCGAGCCCGCGCCACAAGCTGACGCGAGCCTGCCACATCTACCTGGGTCTGCTGACCGGTTGAAAAGAAGGATGAACACCATGAGCCGTTATTACGATTTCTTCTGTCCGGTCAGATTGATGGCAGGGGAGCAGGCGCTGGAACAGCTTCCGGACGAGCTGATGGCACTGGGGGCACGCCGTCCGCTGCTGCTGACCGACAAGGGGGTCGGCGGCAGCGGGCTCGCCACCCTGCTGGCCAATGTGCTGGCGGAGGGGGGCCTGCCGGTCGCCGCCATCTGGGACGAGATCCCAGCCGACTCCTCCACCGCCGTGGTGGAGCGCATCGCCACCCGCTGGCGGGAACTCGGTTGTGACAGCCTGGTGGCCCTGGGGGGCGGCTCCGTCATCGATACCGCCAAGGCGGTCAACATCCTGGTCACCCTGGGCGGGGAGCGGCTGCTGGATCATGCGGGGGCCGGTTGCCTGACCCGCCCCCTCAAACCGCTGGCGGCGGTGCCCACCACGGCGGGCACCGGATCGGAAGTGACCCTGGTGGCGGTGATCCGAGACGAGGGAAGCGGGCGCAAGGTGCCCTTCACCTCCCCCTTCCTGCTGCCCCAGCTGGCGGTGCTGGACCCGCGCCTCACCCGGGGGCTGCCGCTGCCCATCACGGCCGCCACCGCCATGGACGCCATGACCCACGCCATCGAGGCCTTCATCGGCAATGCCAAGAACCCGGTCAGCGACGCCCTGGCCCTGATGGCGGTGGAGAAGATAGCCGATGCCCTGCCCAAGGTGTTGCAGGCCCCCGAAGACAAGCACCTGCGGCTACAACTGGCGGAGGGATCCACCCTGGCGGGCATGGCGTTTTCCAACTCCATGGTGGGGCTGGTGCACGCCCTCGGCCACAGCCTGGGGGCCCGCTGCCACCTGCCCCACGGCCTGTGCATGAACCTCTTCCTGCCCGCGGTGCTCGACTACAACAGGCCGCAGATAGACCCTGAGCTGGCCCGCCTGCTGCTGCCGCTGGCGGGGCCGGAGTGCTTCGCGGCCACCCCACAGGCGCTGCGTCCCCAGGCAGCCCTGGATGCACTCTGCGCCCTGCGCGACAGTCTCTGGCAGGCGGTAGGGTTGCCGCGCACCCTGGCGGAAGCCGGCGTGACGGACAGATCGGTGCTCACCGACATTCGTGATCTCGCCATCAACGACGGCGCCCTGCTCTACAACCGCAAAGATGCGGACAGGGAAGAGCTGCTGGCGCTGCTGGAACAGGTGTGGGAATGACCTCCAAGCCGACCCGCAGAGGGCCGGCTTGGCGCAGGATCAGATGGGCGGCGTGAAGACCCCGGTGGAGAGATAGCGATCCCCTCGATCGCAGATGATGGCCACCACCACCCCCTGTCTGAGCTCGGCCGCTACCCGCAGGGCGCCGGCCACGGCGCCCCCCGAGCTGACCCCGCAGCAGATCCCCTCTTCCCGCGCCAGCCGGCGCATCATGGCCAGCGACTCATCGAGCGTCACATCCAGCACCCGATCGACCCGCTCAGGCTCGAAGATGGCGGGCATATAGGCTTCTGGCCAGCGGCGAATGCCGGGGATCTGGCTCCCCTCGGCCGGTTGCAGGCCTATCACCTGCACCGCCGGATTCTGTTCCTTGAGGTAGCGGGAGACCCCCATGATGGTGCCCGTGGTGCCCATGGCGGAGACGAAGTGAGTGATTGCCCCCTCGCTCTGGCGCCAGATCTCGGGGCCGGTGGAGAGGTAGTGGGCATCCGGGTTGGCCGGGTTGTTGAACTGATCGAGCACCAGCCCCTCGCCGCGGGTCTGCATGGCCAGCGCCAGATCCCGCGCTTCTTCCATGCCGTTTTCCACCAGCACCAGCTCGGCGCCATAGGCCTGCATGGCGTCGCGCCGCTCCTGGCTCATGGTGCTCGGCATGACGAGGCGCATCCGGTACCCCCGGGCCGCCGCCACCATGGCCAGCGCGATGCCGGTATTGCCCGAGGTGGCCTCGATGAGTCGTGCTCCTGGCCCTAAGTGACCACTCGCCTCAGCCGCCCGAACGAGGTTCAGGGCCGGTCTGTCCTTGACGGAGCCGGCGGGGTTGTTGCCCTCCAGCTTCACCAGCAGGGTCACGTCGGGACAGGGGTTGATGCGGCGCAGGCGCAGCAACGGGGTATTGCCAATCAGATCTTCCAGGGTGGCGAAGGCCATAACGGGATCCATCCTCTGCTAACTGTTCTATACCTTGCCTAGCGAGCCGCTCGCAGGCCGGTCAGTGTAAGCGAGCATCCTCGGCCCGCAAAGAGCACGGTTGGCAAAGTCCGGCCAGCATGCTCTGATACCCCTTCCCCACCCTTTGAGGAGCCTCCATGAGCGACATTCTTCATCAGGCCGACCAGCAGCAGTTCATCTGCGAGGTGGACGGCAAGCTCTCCCGCCTTGCCTACCGCAGGCTGGACGCAACCACTGTAGACGCCTACAGCACCCAGGTGCCCGCCGAGCTGCGCGGACAAGGCATTGCCGACAAGCTGGCCCGCAACTTCTACGACTGGACCCGGGCAGAGGGGCTCACCATAGTGCCGAGCTGCAGCTACATAGATGTCTGGCTGCGCCGTCATGCCGGTTGAGGCACAAGCACCTAGGGAAGCGCAGTTGCAAGCCCACACCGAGGCCCTGCTGCGGGCCGATCCCCTGCGCATGGCCTGCCTGCGAACGGCACGGGAGCTGGCCCTGCTGGACTGGGCGCTGGGGGCGGGCTTTGTGCGCAACCTCATCTGGGATCACCTGCACCACAAGGCCGAGCCCACTCCCCTCAACGACATAGATCTCATCTATCTGGATGCAGGGGATCCACAAGGGCTGGCCGAGCGGGGGCACCAAGACTGGCTGGCGGAGCGTCTGCCCGGCCAGCGCTGGGAGGCGCGCAATCAGGCGCGCATGCATGTACGCCAGCAAGTGGCCCCCTTTACCAGCTCGCTGGCGGCGCTCAGTCACTGGGTAGAGGTGCCCACCTGCATCGGGGTCCGCCTGCTGGCAGACGATTCGTTCGAGTGGCTGGCCCCCTACGGCTTTGCCCCCAACTGGTCCCTGCAGGTGAGCCCCAATCCGCGCTGCCGGCAGGAGAGCCGGATCTTCATCGACAGGATCAGGGACAAACAGTGGCAGCGCATCTGGCCTGACCTTGTGGTGAACTGGCCATGACCGGATTGCAATGGGCCGACAACCTTGGGCACACTAAGGAAAAGCTGTTTATAACTCAATGGGTTAAATAATGCGCGACTTCTTCTCTCTCGAACGCTGGCTGCCGGGCCTCGCCGCCCTGCTGCAATATCAGCGGGCCTGGCTGATGCCGGATCTTCGCGCTGGCCTCTCGGTGGCGGCCGTGGCCTTGCCCGTGGCCATCGCCTATGCGGAGCTTGCCGGGGTGGGCGCCATCGTCGGCCTCTACTCCTGCATACTGCCCATGGTGGTCTACGCCCTCTTTGGCACCTCCCGCCAGCTCATCGTCGGCCCGGACGCCGCCACCTGCGCCGTCATCGCCGCCGTGGTGACGCCGCTCGCCGCCGGGGACCCCACCCGTCAGTGGCAACTGGTGATGACCATGACCGCCATGACCGGCTTCTGGTGCCTCATCGCCAGCCGCTTCAAGCTGGGGGTGCTGGCGGACTTTCTCTCCCGCCCGATCCTGATGGGGCTGCTCAACGGGGTGGCCATCACCATCATGGTGGGTCAGCTCTCCAAGATCTTCGGCTTCACCTTCAGCGAGCGCTACCTGATAGAGCGGATCCTGAACGGCACCGACTACATTACCCAAACCCATCTGCCCACCCTGGCCATGAGCCTGACCGCCCTGCTCACCCTGCTGCTGGCCAAGCGTTACAAGCCATCCTGGCCCTCCTCCATGGTGGCCATGGTGGTGACGGCGGCCCTGGTGTGGGCCCTCAATCTCGGCCAGTTCGACATCGCCACCCTGGGGGCCGTGGGTTCGGGTCTGCCCGCCTTCCAGATGCCGGAATTCCCCCCCGGCCTGATGCGCGAGCTGGTACTGCCGGCGCTCAACCTCGCCATGGTGAGCTTCGTCTCCATGATGCTCACCGCCCGCAGTTTCGCCGCCAAGAACGGCTACGAGATCGATGCGGACAAGGAGTTCAGGGCGCTGGGCATGGCGAACCTCGCCTCTGCTGTCTCCCAGGGTTTTGCCATCAGCGGGGCGGATTCACGCACCGCGGTCAACGACGCCAACGGCGGCAAGAGCCAGCTGGTCTCCATCATAGCCGCCGCTGTGATCGCCCTCATCACCTTCTATTTGACGGCGCCGCTTAAATTCATCCCCACCGCCGCCCTCGGGGTGGTGCTGGTGATGGCCTCCCTGTCGCTCACCGATTTTCGCGGCCTCTGGGCCCTGCGCGACTCGGATCGCGCCGCCTTCTGGCTGGCCCTCATCACCTTCGTCAGCGTGCTGACCATGGGGGTCATTCCGGGGATCACCCTGGCGGTCTTGCTGGGCCTGTTCCAGTTCCTGCGCAACGTGATGCGCCCCACCGATCAGCTGCTCGGCATGGACGACGAAGGGGTGGTGCGCACCCTGGGGGACAACGAGCAGGCCAAGGCGATTCCCGGCATCCTGGTCTATCGCTTCAACTCGCCGCTGACCTACTTCAACGCCCCCTACTTCAAGCGGCGGGTGCTGGCGCTGCTGGTGCAGGATCCCCACAATCCCAAGTGCCTGGTGGTGGACGCGGTGGCCTGCTTCACCCATCAGGACATCAGCGTGATGAGCATGGTGGGGGAGCTGCACAAGGAGCTCAGACGCCGTGGCATCCACATGGTGATGGCCGGTCGCCACGGCCAGATGACCCAGTGGCTCAAGCAGGCGGGGATCCGGGTAGGCGACGAGGGGGTCATCCTCAGTCCCGACATGTATCAGGCCCTGCGCATGACCCGCTGCTATCGGGAGCCTGTGTTCAAGGATGACGAGGTGGTGGAGAGCACCACGGATACCCTGCTCTCCCGCTGGCCCCAGGACGACGAGCTGCCGGACTCGGCGCACCTCACCCGGCCCTGCGAGCAGGAAGCGGGCGCCACCCCGGTCTGACGGTGCCACCCGGCGAGAGGGTGCCGGCCCGGCCCCCTCTTTGCTCAGGGCAGGATTGCACCCCGCACCCGCTTGGTGTTAAATGCCCGTCCAGATGGCGCTGACGAGCCCATCCCCAGTATTTGGACATCCCATGCAGACTCAATCCCACGCGGGCCCGGGCACCCTCTTCGCCCTGACCTGGCCACTGTTCATCGATCTCGCCCTGCACTTCCTGACCGGGGCCCTCAACACCTTCATGGTGGGCCATGTCTCCTATCAAGGAGTGGCGGCACTGGCAGTCGGCAACCAGGTGTTCGATCTCGCCATCACCCTGTTCAGCTTCGTCAGCATAGGCACCAGTGTGGTGATCACCCAGTATCTGGGGGCGGGGGATAGGGAGAAGGCGCGCGTGGTCATCCACACCGCCATCGGCTTCAACCTGCTGGTGGGGCTGGTGGCCGCCGTCGGGGTCATGGCCGGCGCCAGCACCATGCTGGCGCTGATGAACCTGCCCGCTCACCTGATGGGGGATGCCACCCTTTATCTGCAGATCATCGGGCTCTGCCTGCTGCCGGAGGCCGCGGCGCTCTGTCTGGCCGCCACCCTGCGCGCCCATGGCCACACCCGTCAGGCCATGTACGTGACCCTCATCGTCAACCTCATCACCTTCGTCGGCAACCTGCTGCTGCTCTATGGCTGGTTCGGCCTGCCCCAGCTCGGGGTCGCCGGGGTCGCCATCAGCACTGTTGCCGGGCGCATCGTCGGTGTGGTGCTGCTGGTGTGGCTGGTGGCGCGCAAGACCGGTATTCGGCTGCGGCTGCCGGAGATCCTTCGCCCCAGCAAGGTCATGCTGGACAAGGTGCTGCACATAGGTCTGCCGGCGGCGGGGGAGAACCTCTCCTGGATGCTGCAGTTCATGGTGGTGACCGCCTTCGTCGGCCTGCTCGGCGACAAGGCGCTGGCGACTCAATCCTACTTCTTCCAGATCTGCCTGTTCATCCTGCTGTTCGGCCTCTCCATCGGTCTTGGCAACGAGATCATCATCGGCCATCTGGCGGGGGCCCGTCGCTTCGAGCAGGCCTATCGCCAACTGATGAAGAGCCTGAAACTTGGCCTTATCGTCACCAGCCTGATTGCCATCGCCGCGGCCCTGAACGGACGCGCCATCATCAGCCTGTTCACCGACGACGCCGACATCATCACCCAGGTGGCGCAGCTGTTCCTCATCAGCCTCATCCTCGAACCCGGCCGCACCTTCAATCTGGTGGTGATCAACGCCCTGCGCGCCACCGGGGATGCCCGTTTCCCGCTCTACATGGCGCTCGTCTCCATGTGGGGCATTGCCGTTCCCCTCGCCTATTTCCTTGGTATCATGCAGGGCTATGGCCTGGTAGGCATCTGGTTGGCGCTGGCCTGCGACGAGTGGGTTCGCGGTCTGGCCATGTTCTGGCGCTGGCGCAGTCGTCGCTGGCAAAACAAAATTCTTGTCGAAACATAAGCGGAATCACAATGAAGAAAATCGGACTCTTGTTGGCGGCCATCCTGCTCAGCCCGCTCGCCATGGCACAAACCGCTCCGGCGGCCCCCAAGGCGCAAGCCCCCCAGACCTGGTACGTGGCCCCCATCGTCATCGACCAGACCAGCGAGGCGCAGAAGGCCCTGACCAAGGACTTCATGGCCCAGATGATCAAGACCATCAAGATCAACGAGTACCAGACCGGCAAGGCGGTGGGCAAGCACAAGGATCCCAAGTGGCTGATCCGCACCAAGCTGGTGCCCGCCAGCAACGAACCCCTGGTCGGCAAGAAGCACCCCCAGGGCCTCACCTACGGCAAGGGCATCCCCACCCAGGAGATAGTCGGCGAACTCATCATGAACGGCACCCTGGTGGCCCATGTGGGCCAGGGCTGGCGTGAGCCCATAGTCCCCGGTACCCCGGTGGCCGAGAAGATCACCATCGCCAACTACCAGTACGCCATCGGCAACGAAGCCAAGGCGCCTGATCTGGAAGAGCTGGCGGCGCAGATAGGCTTCGAGGTGGGCAAGGTGATAGCACGTGACGGCAAGCCCCTGCCCGAGAAGAAAAAGAAAAAAGAGTAAACGCCACACCTGTTAGCAAGAAGGGGCCCCGCGCCCCTTTTTGCTGCCCGCCTGCCGCCCCCTTGCCGTCATCAAAGCGTCACAACTGTGAACAGGATCCCAGTTCCTTCCTCTTTACCCTCCCCATAAATCGCTTATCTGCTTGTGATTCAATCAGTTAAAAATCATCTGCCAGATGCAGCAAATCCATTGCCTCAAATTGGATCGGGATCACATTTATCTCCCGGGGTAAGGGGTAGTTTGAAGGTCAAGGCACAATCAAACGACAACAAGGAGGCTTCATTACATGTTCCCGGAGTACAGAGATCTCATCTCGAAACTGAAGAGCAGTGATGTCCATTTCCAAGAGAAGTTTGACTTGCACAACGACCTGGATGCGGAGATCAGGAAGCTGGAAAAACATCACGCCAGCGATTACAGCTCCGAGGTGAAGGATCTGAAAAAACAGAAACTTAAACTGAAAGAGGAGATATACGACATCCTCAAACAACATCCACATTAGAAGCCTCGACGAATACCCGGATAAGCAACTTATCCCCCAGCCCGGCTCAAAGCCGGGCTTTTTATTGGTCGCTCACGATGGCACTGCCCAGCCCCTCCTTTGACACCGGAAAAAGAAGCGGGCCGCTGGCCCGCTTGGTTATTTTGATTAACCCTCACCCTCACACCAGCGGATGGAAATGGCTGGCCTCGCGGGTGGCCATCTCCTCGTAGGTGGTCCACCTCTGCCATACCACCTGCTGCGCCACCTGCATCAGCCGCTCCGCCTCTTCGGGATGGCTCTGTGCCAACACCCGATAACGGGTCTCCTCCTGCCGGTATTCGGCAAGGGGAATGGAGGGGCGCAGGCTGTCGAGGCTGAAGGGGTTCTGCCCCGCGCTGCGCAGTACCGGGTTGTAGCGCATCAGCGGCCAGTGACCGGAGGCCACGGCGCGTTTTTGCTGGGTCAGGCCAAACTCCATATCGATGCCGTGAGCGATGCAGTGGCTGTAGGCGATGATGAGCGACGGGCCCGGATAGGCCTCGGCCTCACGCAAGGCTTGCAGCGCCTGCTGCGGGTTGGCACCAAAGGCGATGCGGGCCACATAGACGTTGCCGTAGGAGATGGCCTGCAACGCCACATCCTTCTTGGCCAGCGTCTTGCCCCCCGCCGCGAACTTGGCGACGGCACCAAGCGGGGTCGATTTCGACATCTGGCCGCCGGTGTTGGAGTAGACCTCGGTATCCATCACCAGCACGTTCACATCGCGCCCGGAGGCGAGCACATGATCGAGCCCCGCCGAGCCGATGTCATAGGCCCAGCCATCGCCGCCCACTATCCAGACCGAGCGGCGCACCAACTGATCGATAAGCGATAGCAGCTCGCGGGCCTTGCCGGATTTCACCTCTTCCAGCCGCTCGCGCACTTGTGCGACCCGGGTGCGCTGGGCGCGGATCTCCGACTCCAGCCGCTGCGGGGCGCTAATAAGCGACTCGACCAACGCTTCCCCCAGCTCCCCTTTCATCGCTTCGAGGGCCGCCACCGCCTGACCGTGATGCTGATCGGCGGTGAGACGAAAACCAAAGCCAAACTCGGCGTTGTCCTCGAACAGTGAGTTCGACCAGGCCGGCCCCTTCCCTTCGCCGTTCTTGGCCCACGGCGTGGTCGGCAGGTTGCCGCCGTAGATGGAGGAGCAACCGGTGGCGTTAGCCACCAGCATGCGATCGCCAAACAGCTGGGTCAGCAGCTTGAGGTAAGGAGTCTCGCCACAGCCGGCGCAGGCACCGGAGAACTCGAACAGGGGTTCCAGGAACTGGGCACCGCGCACGGTGGAGAAATCCACCCGCTCGCGGGCAGGCCAGGGCAGGCTCTCGAACCAGCGCAGCGCCTGCTTCTGACCAGCCAGGTGCGGCGCCTTGTCCATCATGGTGATGGCCCGCTCGCCCTCGTGTTCCTCATCCGCCTCAACCCGCACCGGACAGGCCTGCACACACTGGCCGCAGCCGGTGCAATCCTCCGGATAGAGCTGCAGGGTGTAGCGGCTGTCGGGGAAACCCCTGGCGGTGACGGGCACCGACTGAGCCGCCTCGGGCGCGGTTGCCAGCCAGTCCTGATGGTAGAACTTGGCTCGCAGCGCCGCGTGGGGGCAGACAAAGACGCAGTTGCCGCACTGGATGCAGATATCCGAATGCCAAATCGGGATCTCGCGGGCGATATCCCGCTTCTCGAAGCGGCTGGTAGCTGTGGGGTAAGTGCCATCCACCGGCAGCATGGAGACAGGGATCAGATCGCCGCGCCCCGCCAACATCTCGCCGGTGACCCGCTGGACAAACTCGCTGCCGCCGGGTGCCAGTGGCAGCGGATAGTCGCTGATCGGCTCGTCACCGGCCGGGATCACCACCTTGCAGAGGTGAGCCAGGGTATCGTCCACCGCCGCGAAGTTGCGCGCCACCACCTCGGGCCCCTTGCGGGCATAGCTCTTCTCGATGCTCTCCTTGATCAGCGCAATGGCCTCGTCCCGCGGCAACACCCCGGCCAGTGCAAAGAAGCAGGTCTGCATGATGGTGTTGATGCGATTGCCCATGCCGTTTTGCTCTGCTACTCGATCGCCATCGATGCAGTAGAGCTGGATATTGAGGGCGCGAATACGGGCGCGCAGCCGCTCGGGCAGCTGGCCCCACACCTTGTCAGCCTCATAGGGGGCATTGAGCAGCAGGGTCGCCCCTTCGGCGGCGTGCTCCAGCAAGTCCACCGATTCGACAAAACCCCACTGGTGGCAGCCGATAAAGCTCGCCTGCTCGATGAGCCAGGGGGCGTCGATTGGTTCGGGGCCAAAGCGCAGGTGGGAGACGGTGCGCGAGCCCGACTTCTTGGAGTCGTAGACGAAGTAGCCCTGGGCGTGGAACCCCTCCAGCTCGCCGATGATCTTGATGCTGTTCTTGTTGGCGCCGACCGTGCCATCGGCACCAAGACCGAAGAAGAGCGCCCGCACCCGGCTGGCAGGCTCCAGATCACCGATGGGATGCCAGGCCAGACTGAGGCCCGACACATCATCCACTATCCCCACGGTAAAGCGCGGGCGCGGCGCATCGGAGGAGAGCTCCTCGAACACCGCCGCGCACATGGCGGGGGTGAACTCTTTGGAAGACAAGCCGTAGCGGCCGCCACTGAGCCACGGCAGGCGCTTGATAAGACCGCGCTGCAAACCATCGATAAGAGCGCTCTGCACATCCAGCAGCAGCGGCTCGCCGCCGGCGCCCGGCTCCTTGGTGCGATCCAGCACCGCCAGCCGGCGCACGCTGGTGGGCAGCGCATTGAGCAGCGCCTGCACCGGGAAGGGGCGATAGAGGCGAATGACCAGCACCCCGGTCTTGCGATCCTGCCGGTTGAGCCAATCCACGGTAGTGCGGGCGGTAGCGGCCCCCGAGCCCATCAGCACGATCACGTCGGTCGCGTCGCTGGCGCCGTGGTACTCCACCAGATGGTAGTGGCGACCGGTCAGCTTGCCGAGGCTCTCCATGCACTGCTGCACCCGCGCCGGCACCGCCTCATAGAAGGGGTTGACGCTCTCGCGGGACTGGAAATAGGTGTCGGGGTTCTGTGCTGTGCCGCGCATCACCGGATGATCCGGGTTCAGCGCCCGGGCACGGTGGGCACGCACCCAATCGTTGTCGATAAGGGCCCGGATCTCGTCCCGATGCAGGGCGGTGATCTTGTTCACCTCGTGGGAGGTACGGAACCCGTCGAAGAAGTGGATAAAGGGCACCCGGCACTGCAGGGTGACGCTGTGGGCAACCAAGGCCAAGTCCTGCGCCTCCTGCACCGAGCCGGAGGCGAGCATGGCAAAACCTGTGCTGCGCGCCGCCATCACATCCTGATGGTCGCCGAAAATCGACAGCCCCTGCGCCGCCAACGAGCGGGCCGCCACATGGAACACGGCAGCGGTCAATTCCCCGGCGATCTTGTACATGTTGGGCAGCATCAGCATCAGCCCCTGACTGGCGGTGAAGGTGGTGGCGAGCGCCCCCGCCTGCAGGGCGCCGTGCACCGTGCCGGCCGCACCCCCTTCGCTCTGCATCTCCACGACTGTGGGAATATTGCCCCACAGGTTGGTCTGCTTCTCATCCGCCCAGGCGTCGGCCAGTTCAGCCATGGTCGAGCTCGGGGTGATGGGGTAAATGGCACACACCTCGCTCAGCTGATACGCCACCCGGGCCGCGGCTTCGTTGCCATCGACCATGATCAGTTCATGTTTTATTGGGATATCTCCGGTTGGCGCAACTCGATGGCGTGGCAGGGACACTGGTCATGGCAGGCGCCGCAGCCGGTGCAGAGTGCCGCATCCACCTGATAGCCCTTGCCCGGCCCCAGCTTGGCGATGGCCTGCTCGGGGCAACTGCCGTAGCAGCCGTCGCACTCGAAGCAGTTGCCGCAGGAGTAGCAGCGCGCCGCCTCGTAACGGGCGGCCACCTCATCCAGCCCGCCGATGATCTCGCCAAAGTCATCCCGCGCCCACGCCGGTTTGACCGGCTGACTGCTGGCCGGGGCATGGGTCTGGAACCAGAGCTGCAACTGCTCGGGCCCCACTAATGGATAGGAAAGCGGTTTGTGGTAGTGGCGACCGCGCAGCCAGGCATCCATATGGCGCGCCGCCTTCTTGCCGTGGCCGGTGGCGATGGTGACTGTGCGCTCGGAGGGCACCATGTCGCCGCCTGCAAAGAGACCAGGCACATCCGTCATCAGGTTGTCCGCCACCTGCACCACTCCCCCCTTGTTGACCCGCGCGCCGGGAATGCTCTCCAGCACGCTCAAGTCTACCTCCTGACCGAGCGCCAGGATCAGGGAGTCCGCTTCGAGGGTTTCAAACTTGCCGGTGGGCACCGGCTTGCCCTCGGCATCCAGCGCCATCACCTCCACTTCAATGCTGGTGCTGTCGAGCTGGCGGATGGTGCGCAGCCAGTTGATCTTGATCCCCTCCTCTTCGGCCTCGTCGGCTTCGAAGGCGTGGGCCGGCATATGATCCCGGTCGCGGCGGTAGATGATCATCGCCTCCTCGACCCCGAGGCGGCGGGCGGTGCGGGCCGCGTCCATGGCGGTATTGCCGCCACCGTAGATGGCCACCCGCCGTCCCAGCTTGGGTGGCGGCAAGCCCTGCTCCTCCGCCAGGCTGGCCTGCTCGAGGAAGCTCACTGCATCAAGGATCTTGCCCGCCTCGCGGGCCGGAATGTCGACCCGCTTGGCCAGATGAGCGCCGATGGCCATAAAGACGGCGTCAAAGCCCCCCTCGTCGCGCGCCTTGAGCACGTCTTCCACCTTGTGGTTGAGAGTCAGCGTCACCCCGGCGGCGACGATGCGGGCCACCTCCCTGTCCAGCATCTCGCGGGGCAGGCGGTAAGCGGGAATGCCGAAACGCAGCATGCCGCCGGCGAGCGGCCCCGCCTCGCGGATCTCCACCCGATGGCCGAGCCGGTTGAGGTGCCAGGCGCAGGAGAGACCGGACGGGCCGGCGCCGACGATCAGTACCTTCTTGCCACTGGCGGGCGCCGCTGGCGCAGGCTGCCAGCCCCGAGCCAGCGCCTCGTCGCCGAGGAAGCGTTCGATGGCGTGAATGGAGACGGCCTCGTCCACCTGAGCCCGGTTGCAGGCGCTCTCGCAGGGGTGATAACAGACCCGGCCATGGACCGCAGGCAGCGGGTTATCTTCGATGAGGGTTTGCCAGGCCGCCTCGAAGCGGCCCGCTTCGGCCAGGGCAAGCCAGGCCTGGATGTTCTCGCCAGCCGGGCAGGCGTGATTGCAGGGTGGCAGGGCCGGTTGCCAGACGGGCAGCCGGGTGCGGACCGGGCCTGTTCCCGTTTTCTGGGAGAGATCCGGCTGTGGGGTCATATCCAGTTGTTTGCTCATACATTGCTTTCTTCTTGTTGGGTAACAGGCCCGCTCCGATGGCGCTTGATACCGTGTAGCCGAAGCGGACGGTGGCCGGAGAGGGAAGAAGCGAAAGCGTCAGAAACTGGAAGCTGGCTCGATGATGGGCCGTTTTTTGTACGACATGGTGGATCAGGATCAATAAATGTTGCGCTTTATGAGGCGTTTCCCCCGGGATACGACCCCGATCACATGGCGCCGTTGACCTGCACCGATCAGGCGCCTCCTCGCCTGCCCCCCATGATGGGGGGCAAGAGAGGATTGCCGCACGGGGCAGGAATCGTTATCTTGCCCTCTTCACGGAATCGCCACAGCACAAGGACCCTGACATGCCCAGCCTCGCCAGCATACATCTCTACCCCATCAAATCGACGGCGGGCATGCCGCTGACCCGTGCCCTGGTGACCCAGGAGGGGCTGCTGGGGGATCGCCGCTACATGGTGGTCAAGCCGGACGGCAGCTTCATCACGGCTCGCACCCATCCCCAGCTGCAACTGGTGACGGCAACCCCGGTGGAGGGCGGCCTGCAACTGCGTTACCCCGGAATGGCGCAGCTCAGGCTGCAGGAAGCGGACTTCAGCCGCGCCCCCCAGGCCACAGGCGTCTGGGGCGACAGCTTCCATGCCCTGCACACCCAGTCCCAGGCCGATGAGTGGCTCAGCCGGGTGGCGGGGGAGCCGGTTCGCCTGCTCTGGCTCGGCGAAACCTCTGACCGCTTTCGGGAGAAGACCGGCACCCGGGTCAGCTTTGCCGACGGTTATCCCCTGCTGCTGATAAGCCAGAGTTCGCTGGATGATCTCAACCTGAGATCCGATGCCCTGCACCAGATGAGCCAGTTTCGCACCAATCTGGTGGCAAGCGGCACCCTCCCCTTCGAGGAGGATGGCTGGAAGCGGATCCGCATCGGCGAGGTGGAGTTTCTGGTGGCCAAGCCGTGCAGCCGCTGCATCATGACCACGGTGGAGGCGGGCACGGATCGCTTCAACGCGCTGAAAGAGCCGCTCGCCACCCTCACCCGCTACCGCCGTGGCGAGGATGGAGAGGTCTATTTCGGCCAGAATCTGGTGGCGCTGAACGAGGGCTGGATTGAGGCAGGGAGCGAAATCGAGGTGCTGGAAACCGTCCGCCCCCCCGTCTACCCCAATGCGGCGCCGAAGAAGCGGGAGCTGGTCTGCGTCGCCCGCGAGCCGCTGGCGCGGGATCTGGAGACCTTCTGGTTCGAGGCCGCCGACGGCGAGCCGCTGCCCGACTATCTGCCGGGCCAGCACCTGCCCATCAGCCTCGACATCAAGGGGGAACGGCAACAACGCCGCTACACCCTGAGCTCCACCCCGGAGAGACCAGAGCGCTACGGCATCAGCGTCAAGAAGCTGGCCGATGGCCGTATCTCCCCCTGGCTTCACCATGATCTGCGCGTGGGCGATCACCTGCTGGCCGCCCCCCCGGCCGGCGAGTTTCACTTGGGGTCTGAGCGCAAGCTGCTGCTGCTCTCGGCGGGCTCAGGCGTCACCCCCATGCTGTCCATTGCCCGCACCCTGGCGCTGCGCGGGGAGCTGGGAGATGTTCACTTTATGCACCTGTGCCGCAGCGAGGCCGACATTGCGGCCGCCGCCGAGCTGCACGCCATGAGTCAGGCTGGCATGCAACTGACCCTGATCCTGAGTCAGCCTGACGACCACTGGCAGGGCATGAGCGGTCGCCTTGGCAAGGGGCACCTCGAGCAGGTCAGGGATCTGCTGGCGCGGGAGATCTTCCTGTGCGGCCCCCACGGCTTCATGAGCGAGGCGGTCAGGTTGCTGCAGGAGCAGGGGGTCGTCGCCGAGCGCATCCGCCAGGAGAGCTTTGGCGGGGCCATCCTCTCGGTGGCCCGTCCCCACAAGGCGGTGCAACTGCGCATCGGCGAGCAGACCTTCGCTGGCAACAATCAGGGCACTGTGCTGGATCAGGCCCACAAGCAGGGGGTGGAGCTGCCCTGGAGCTGCCGCGCCGGCATCTGCGGCAGTTGCAAACAGACGCTGATCTCGGGCGAGGTGGATCACCCGGACGCTCCGGCCATCACAGCCGCCGAGCGGGCTGCGGGCAAGATCCTCACCTGCTGCGCCGTGCCCCTCTCCGATCTGGTGATCAAATAAGAGGATGGCGCCGCCATAGATTGCCGCCATCACCACCACAAAGCAAAACGGCTGCCCTGAGGCAGCCGTTTTCTTATCCCATCCGGCAATCAGCCACGCAGGGCGGAGATGCGCTGTTCGATGGGCGGGTGGCTCATGAACAGCTCGCTCATGGAGCGCTTGCCGTTGATGCCGAAGGCCATCATGGTGCCTTCCATCTGCGGCTCGGCACCGCGGGCAAGGCGCTGCAGGGCGGCTATCATCTTGTCGCGACCGGCCAGCTTGGCGGCACCGGCGTCGGCGCGGAACTCACGCTGACGGCTGAACCACATGACGATCATGGAGGCCAGCACCCCGAACAGCATCTCCAGCACGAACACGGTGATCATGTAGGCAAAGCCACCAGAGCTGCTGCTCTCCTCGTCGTTGTTGGAGCTGAAGAAGTTGCTGATGACACCGGCCACGATGCGGGCGAAGAACATCACGAAGGTGTTCACCACCCCCTGGATCAGGGTCAGGGTCACCATGTCACCGTTGGCCACGTGGCTCACCTCGTGGGCCAGCACGGCTTCCGCCTCGTCGCGGCTCATGCTGTAGAGCAGGCCGGACGACACGGCGACGAGGGAGTCGTCACGACGGGCACCGGTGGCGAAGGCGTTCATCTCGGGGGAGTCGTAGATCCCCACTTCCGGCATCTTGATGCCAGCCTCACGGGCCTGACGAGCGACTGTGCTCACCAGCCAGTGCTCTGTCTCGTTGCGGGGCTGCTCGATGACCTGGACGCCATAGCTGCGCTTGGCCATCCACTTGGACATCAGCAAGGAGATAAAGGAACCCCCAAAACCGAACACGGCACAGAACACCAACAGACCGGAAATGCTGGACTTGTTGATCCCCAGAACCGAGAACAGGATATTGAGTACCACCCCCAGCACCAGCATGACGGCCAGGTTGGTCACCAGGAATAGCATAATTCGCTTCATATTGACTCCTTGTGAGATATGGATGCATGGTTCGGGCCAGTTCACAATCGACCCGATACCACACCTGCCCCCGATCATAGACAGACTCGATGAATGTTTGCTGAATGTTGGGCCTCAGAGCAGGGACGAGATGTCGAGACACTCGCGCAGATCCGCCTCGAGCGGCTGGTCTACGAAGGGGATCTCCCCCAGAAATGGGGCCGGCAACATGGCTTTCAAGGTGGCCAGGTTCTCCTGGTAGCGACTCATGTGCGGATCCACCCGATTCACCACCCAGCCGGCCAGGGTCAGCCCCTGATGGCGGATGGCGGCGCAGGTGAGCAGGGCATGATTGAGGCAACCCAGCTTGGCCCCCACCACCAGGATCACCGGCAGCCGTTCCTGGGCTACCCAGTCAGACAGCAGATGCTGGTGATCCAGCGGCAAAAACCAGCCCCCCGCCCCCTCGACGATCACCAGTTCAGCCCCCGCCCGCTCAATCTCCCGCAACCCGGCAGACAGGCCCGCCAGGGGAATGCTCGCCCCCACCTCCTGCGCGGCTATGTGGGGGGCTATGGGGGGTTCGAAGGCGTAGGGGTTGACCGAGTCGATGGGCAGCGGGAGGCTGGCGGCCGCTTGCAGTTGCTGAGCATCGAGGTTGCGAAGCCCCTCGGGGGTGCGGGCACAGCCGGCGGAGATCGGCTTGTAGCCGGCGCAGACTATGCCCCGGGCGGCGAACGCCTGCAGCAGGGTACGGGCGACCAGGGTCTTGCCCACGTCGGTGTCGGTGCCCGTGATGAAATAGGATGTCGCCATGATGATTCCTCAGCGCAGTTCAGGGCGCCGGTTGCGCCCTGGTATCAATGGTGAATAGCAGGGATTGTTACTGCCTTTGAATGGCTATCAACGTCGAACCAGGCGCCCGAGACAGACCTCGTAGCTGGCGGCCAGCAGGCCGTCGGGCTGGCGGTGGCGCTCATAGGCTTCTCCGAGACGCCTCAGACGCTGGCGGTTGCCCAGCCCCGCGGCCCTGTCGTCATTGACCTGGCTGGCCCCTATGCCCTTGAGATCCCGCAGCAAGTCGTTGAGCTCCAGATAGGCAAGAGACCAGGTGACAGAGGTCAGCTCAGGCGCTTGAAAACCCGCGGCACCAATGGCCTGCTGCAACTGGGGCAGGGCGAGGAAGCGGTTGACGTGGGCATGCCCGTCGACGTCGCCCCAGGCCTCACGCAACTGCCAAAGCGACCCGGCCAGCAGAGTCGAGAACAACAGCTGGCCGCCGGGTTTGAGCACCCGGTGGATCTCGGCAAACGCCTGGGCCGGGCGCTCGCACCACTGCAGCGCCAGGCTGGAGAAGACCCAGTCCAGGCTCTGATCCGCGAAGGGCAGCGCCTCCGCATCGCCGCATACCAGCCGGGCGCCACTGCCACGCAGGGCGGCCTGAGCCAGCATGCCGGGGGCGAGATCCAGCCCGTGCAACTGCTGGCAACGACCCGCCAGCGCGGGCAGGAAGAAGCCGGTGCCGCAACCCAGATCCAGCCCGGCCCCCGGGCGCATCTCTTTCATACTCCCTTCGCCCATGCGCGCCAGCAGCGCCTGCCCCACCTCCTGCTGGAAGCGGGCATGGGCGTCGTAATGACGGGCGGCGGCCCCGAAGCGGCGGGCGAGCTGGGCCTTGTCGACCTGCTGGAAACGCTCATGCAGCATGGGCGCCTCCTCTCTGATCACTGGATGGGCAGGGGCCCAGGGCCTCGAGCAGGCGATCCACGTCATCTTCGCCGTGGGCGGCGCAGAGAGTGATGCGAAGGCGCGCCGTGCCGACCGGCACAGTGGGCGGGCGAATGGCGCTGACCCAGACACCGCGCTCCCGCAACCGCTCGGCCAGTTGCAAGGCGGCACTGCTCCCCCCCACCAGCAGCGGCTGGATGGGGGTGTTGCTTGCACCCAGCGTCCAGCCCTGCGCCTGTGCCCCCTGTCGAAAGCGGGCGATAAGGCGAGCGAGGTGCGCGCGGGCTTCGTCGGCGGCGCGCACCAGCTCGATACTCTTGCTCACCGCGCAGGCCTGGGCGGCGGGCATATGGGTGCTGTAGACATAGTGGCGGGCGAAGTTCACCAGATAATCCACCAGCTCGCGGCTGCCGCCCACGAAGGCCCCGGCCACCCCGAGCGCCTTGCCGAAGGTGCCCATATGAATGTGTACGCTGGCAGGAGCAACCCCTTGCGCCGTCAGGGTGCCGCGCCCTTGCGGCCCCAGCACGCCGAGGCCGTGGGCATCGTCGATCATCAGCCAGTTGTCGCTCTGTGCAGCGAGCGTTGCGAGCTCGCGCCAGGGGCCCTGATCCCCGTCCATGCTGAAGACCCCCTCCGAGACGATCAGGCCCCTGTTTGGCTCAAGCTGACGTGCGAGCGCAGCCATGTCGTTGTGGCCAAAGCGCTTCATCTTGCAGGGCAGCTGGCTGCCCATCTCCTGCAGGGAGGCGTGGTTGAGTTTGTCCTGCCACAGCAGATGCTCCTTGCCGAGCAGGGCCTTGAGCACCGCCTGATTGGCGGAAAAGCCGCAGTTGAACAGCAGCACCGCCTCCACCCCCAACCAGTCGGCCAGCGTCTCTTCCAGCTCTTGGTGGGCACGGCTGTAGCCTGTCACCAGGGGCGAGGCGCCGGCGCCCGCGCCATAGCGGTCGATCCCTTCCTTGAAGGCGGCCTTGATGGCGGGATGATCGGCGAGCCCCAGGTAGTCGTTGGCAGAGAGGTTGAGGTAGTCGCGCCCCCCGATCCGGATCCGCCCGCCGCTCGCCACATCCACAGGGGTGCGTCGGCGCAGCAGGGCGGCCTGATCACGTTCGGCCAGGGCCACCCCCAGTGCAAAGGGACCGGTGACAACAGGGGAAGTCATGGACGGACGGCACCTGCGCGGGGACGGGTGGCATCGTAGAAGATCTCGGTCGGCTCGCTCTGGCGACTCACCTCGGCCAGCAGCTCCTCTTCTTGAACCTGATCCGGCTTCTGGGCCCGCTGGGCGGGGCGGATGCCGAGGCGCTTGAACAGCTGCATGTCGCTGTTCTCGTCCGGGTTCGGGGTGGTCAGCAGCTTGCAGCCATAGAAGATGGAGTTGGCCCCCGCCATAAAGCACATGGCCTGCATCTGCTCGTTCATCTTCTCCCGCCCGGCGGAGAGGCGCACATGGGAGGCGGGCATCATGATGCGCGCCACCGCTATGGTTCGGATAAACTCGAACGGGTCCAGATTCTCCTGGTTTTCCATGGGCGTCCCCTTCACCTTGACCAGCATGTTGATGGGCACGCTCTCCGGGTGGCGGGGCAGGTTGGCCAGCGCCATCAAGAGGCCCGCCCGATCCTTTGCCTGCTCCCCCATGCCGACGATGCCGCCGGAGCAGACCTTCATGCCGGCGCCGCGCACGTGCTCCAGGGTGTCCAGGCGGTCCTGATAGGTGCGGGTGGTGATGATGTCGCCGTAGAACTCCGGCGAGGTGTCGAGGTTGTGGTTGTAGTAATCAAGCCCGGCAGCGCCCAGACGCGCCGCCTGATCCGCGGTCAGCATCCCCAAGGTCATGCAGGTCTCCATCCCCAGCCCGCGCACCTCCTCGACCATGCGCAGGATATAGGGCATGTCTCTCTCTTTGGGGTTGCGCCAGGCGGCCCCCATGCAGAAGCGCGACGAGCCGTTGGCCTTGGCCTCACGGGCACGCTCCAGCACTTTCTCCACTTCCATCAGCCGCTCGGTCTCGAGCCCGGTGTGATAGCGGGCGCTCTGGGGGCAATACTTGCAATCCTCCGGGCAGGCGCCGGTCTTGATGGAGAGCAGGGTGCTCACCTGCACCTCGTTCGGGTCGAAATGGGCGCGGTGCACCGTCTGGGCCTGGAACAGCAGATCGTTGAATGGCAGGGCAAACAGGGCCTGGACCTCGGCGAGGGTCCAGTCGTGACGAAGGGCGTGGCCGCCCAGGGTGAGAGCATTCATACATGGCTTCCGGTTGTTATAAGTGGGATCCTGCGCCACCCCCTTGGGATGAAGAACCGCAGAACCCGCCATCGGCCTGCCCGCTCGTTGCGAGGCGTGGCGCCAAGTGGCTGAAATTGTTGGCTAGTGTAGAGAGCACGCGTAGACTGTCAACACCGACCAGATCAAATCAATTGACAACAGAACACAAAATGACCAATCAAGAATTCGACCTGCACCACGTCTGGCACCCCTACACCTCCCTCACCCATCCCCTGCCCTGCTATGAAGTGGCCAGCGCCAAGGGGGTGACCCTCACCCTCAGCGACGGCCGTGAACTGGTGGATGGCATGAGCTCCTGGTGGGCCTGCGTCCACGGTTATCAGGTGCCGGAACTGGACGCAGCGGCGACTGCCCAGCTCGGCAAGATGTCCCACGTGATGTTTGGCGGGTTGACCCATGCCCCGGCGGTGGCGCTCTGTCGCAAACTGGTGGAGATCACCCCGGCCGGGCTGGATCGAGTGTTTCTGGCAGATTCGGGGTCGGTGGCGGTGGAGGTGGCACTCAAGATGGCCCAGCAGTACTGGCACGCCAGGGGAACGCCCCGCGCCAAGTTCGTCTCCCTGCGGGGCGGCTATCACGGTGACACCTTCGGCGCCATGAGCGTCTGCGATCCGGATGGCGGCATGCACGAGCTCTACAAGGGCTTCCTGCCCGAGCACCATTTTGTCGAAGCGCCCAGCTGTCGCTTCCACGCCCAGTGGGACGAGAGCTGCGTCGTGGAGCTAGCGGAGCTGGTTGCCGATCGCCACGAAGATATAGCCGCCATCGTGCTCGAACCCATCGTGCAGGGGGCTGGCGGCATGCGTTTCTATCATCCCCGCTACCTGCAGTGGGTGCGCGCCCTGTGCGACGAGTTCGGCCTGCTGCTCATCGCCGACGAGATCGCCACCGGCTTTGGCCGCACCGGTCAGCTGTTTGCCTGCGACTGGGCAGGGATCAGCCCCGACATCATGTGCCTGGGCAAGGCGCTCACCGGCGGCTACCTGACGCTCTCGGCCACCCTCACCACGGAGCAGGTCGCCCGTACCATCTGTGACGGGGAAGCGGGGGTCTTTATGCACGGCCCCACCTTTATGGGCAACCCATTGGCATGTGCGGTAGCCAACGCCTCCATCGATCTGCTGCTGGCCTCGCCGTGGCAGGAACGGGTGCGGGCCATCGAGCATCAACTCAAAACCGAACTGGTACAGCTGACCCTGCACCCGGCGGTGGCGGACGTGCGGGTACTCGGCGCCATCGGGGTGGTCGAGATGAAGGAGCGGGTGGACGTGGCGCGCATCCAGCGCAAGTTCGTCTCGCTTGGGGCCTGGATCCGTCCGTTTGGCAAGCTCATCTACCTGATGCCCCCCTTCGTCATCACCCCCGAAGAGCTGCGGGTGCTGACCCATGCCATCCATGAGGCCATCGCCAGCGGTGAATTCTGAGCCTCGATGAATAGGCTCTGCATGAGAATGCAGGGCCTTTTGACTCTTTTTCATCAGAATGTGAGCGAGACACCAAAACCCGGCTGGCGAGGAGAGTAGACTGCGCGGGTTTTACCCAACAGATGTACCTTTCCCATGCGCCTCTCCATCACTGCCAAGATCAATTTCTTCCTGCTCTTCATCTTCTCCATGGTACTGGTGTTCTCTGCGGCCTATCAGGCGGTGCGCGAGCGGGACCTCATCCTGACCCTCATCAAGGAGCAGAGCCGCGAGCAGAGCGAAGCCTATTTCGACGGCCTCAACATGCTGATGCTGACCGGCAAGATGGACGCCCGCGACACCCTGCGCGCCAAGTTTCTCGATCACGCCCACGTGGAAGATGCCCGCATAGTGCGCGGGGCGGCGGTCAACAAGCAGTACGGAGCGGGTCGTGACAGCGAGGCCCCCAAGGACAGATTCGATGCCCTGGCTCTGACGGGCAAGGGCAGTCTGGAGGTGGTGCACGACGGCATCCACAGCAAACTGGTGGTGACCCGCCCGCTGCTGGCCAGTAAGGATTTTCGCGGTACCGACTGCACCAGCTGTCACCAGGTACCGGAGAACACCGTGCTGGGGGCGGTGCGCTTTGACTACTCCCTCGACACCCTCTTTACCCGGGTCGAGCAGAACATTCTCACCTCGGCGCTCAGTCTCACCCTCATCTTCGGGCTGGGGCTGCTGCTCACCCTCTGGGTCATCCGTACCTGGATAGTCCGCCCCCTCAACCAGCTGACCCGCTCCATGGAAGAAGCCACCGATCTGCACGACTTCGGTCACCGGCTGGAGGGCGATGAAGGGGACGAGATAGGCCGGGTGGCCCTCGCCTACAACCAGATGCTCGACAGCGTGGAGCGCCAGCTCGGCAAGCGCCCCGCCCCCTCGTCACAGGACGAGAAGCCGACGGATCACGCCAGGTAGTAACACCGCAGGCTGGCGACCAGGATCAGCAACATGCTGAACAGATTGATGTGTCGCGCATCCTCTGCGTCTGCGCTTCAGTGCTCTCGTCACAGGACGAGAAACCGGCGGATCACGCCAGATAGTAAAGCAGCAGGCTGGCGGCCAGGATCAGCAGCAGGATGAACAGATTGACGTGCAGCGCATCCTCTTGCCGTCGGCTGCACCTGCGCTCCAGCATCAGCACCACCAGGGTCAGCAGGCAGCAACCCCAGAGCCCGTGCACCAGCCAGGGGGTGAGGGTGGGATCCCACTCCTGGCGCACCTTGACCCCACCATAGACCAGAAAACCGTAGGCCGTTTGCGGCCTGGCGAAGTGGTAAAGGGAGAGCAGGACGATAAAGCCGCTCCAGCAGAGGATCACCAGCCCCTGGAGTACCCGTATCCAGCCATCCGGCCCCCGTCTGCGTTCCTTCACTCTCACCCCCTGCCCAACCGACCGGATCCACGCAAGATTCATGGGAAAAACCCCGCAAGGGTCCGACATTTTTGCTTGTTTATCAAACCCGCGCGGGTAAGATTGACGGCTTAGTCTGCCATGGTGGGCCACTCATGCCCGGGCCAGACCCCTAGTGTTGCAAATAGCGCTGCAAGAACAAGCTGGAGACAATATTTCGATGACGCACGCATCCGTAGTAGATGTGCTGACCGGTAAGTATGCGGTTGGCACCACCCAGACAGTGAAAGGGTGGATCCGGACTCGCCGTGATTCCAAGGCGGGGATCTCATTTTTGGCCATATCCGATGGCTCCTGTTTCCATCCGGTACAGGCCGTCGTTCCCAATACCCTGGCCAATTACGAGAATGAAGTGCTGCGTCTGACCACCGCCTGCTCCGTGGAAGTGACCGGTGTGGTCGTGGCTTCCCAGGGCAGCGGCCAGGCCTTCGAGCTGCAGGCCTCCGACGTCAAGGTAGTGGGCTGGGTCGAAGATCCGGACACCTACCCCATGTCTGCCAAGCGCCACAGCATCGAATACCTGCGCGAGCAGGGTCACCTGCGTGCCCGTACCAACGTGGTCGGCGCCGTGACCCGGGTGCGCAACTGCCTGGCCCAGGCCATTCACCGCTTCTTCCATGAAGAAGGCTATCTGTGGATCGCCGCGCCCCTCATCACCGCCTCCGACACCGAAGGCGCTGGCGAGATGTTCCGCGTCTCCACCCTGGACATGGAAAACCTGCCGCGCACGCCCGAAGGCAAGGTGGATTACGACAAGGACTTCTTCGGCAAGGAGACCTTCCTGACCGTCTCCGGTCAGCTCAACGTCGAGACCTATGCCTGCGCCCTGTCCAAGGTCTACACCTTTGGCCCGACCTTCCGCGCCGAAAACTCCAACACCAGTCGCCATCTGGCCGAGTTCTGGATGGTGGAGCCGGAAATCGCCTTCGCCGATCTGGAAGATAACGCCGCCCTGGCCGAAGCCATGCTGAAGTACGTCTTCAATGCCGTGCTGACCGAGCGCCGCGACGATCTGGAGTTCTTCACCCAGCACATCGACAAGGACGCCATCGACCGTCTGGAGCGCTTCGTCGCCTCCGACTTCGCCCAGATCGACTACACCGACGCCATCGAAGTGCTGAAGAACTGCGGCAAGAAGTTCGAGTTCCCGGTCTCCTGGGGCATCGATCTCTCCTCCGAGCACGAGCGCTATCTGGCCGAGGAGCACTTCAAGTCTCCTGTGGTGGTGAAGAACTACCCGAAAGACATCAAGGCCTTCTACATGCGCCTCAACGACGACGGCAAGACCGTCGCCGCCATGGACGTGCTGGCCCCGGGGATCGGCGAGATCATCGGTGGCTCCCAGCGTGAGGAGCGTCTCGAGGTGCTGGATGCCCGTCTGGCCGAAATGGGCCTGAACAAGGAAGATTACTGGTGGTATCGCGACCTGCGTCGCTACGGCACAGTGCCGCACTCCGGCTTCGGTCTGGGCTTCGAGCGTCTGGTGGTCTATGTGACCGGCATGGGCAACGTGCGCGACGTCATCCCCTTCCCGCGTACCCCGCGCACCGCCGAGTTCTAAGGCGACCCGCCCACTCGCACCGTGCAAAAGCCGACCCCCGGGGTCGGCTTTTTTTATGCCCGCCTCGCTCTTCCCGCACGTGTTCTTCCCGCATTTTGCATTCCCAACCCTGTGCTCTCCCCCATCTTTCCCGTCATTTATCTGGTGTGCGCCAGGAAGCGGCCCCCTGTTCAAGGGCTGAACCGTAGTTTTTATGCACTTAAATCGGAAAAGGGTCGGTTATTGAACCACCTCAATTTTTTACCTCTTTAGGGGTGACAGAATATCCACTAACCCTTTAGGGGCAAATAATGACAGATGCTCCCGGGCCCCTGGGCCAGTGCGGACATGGATTCAATCACACGAGGTAATGGAATGATCTTGATGGAATTTTTGGTGGTGCTCGGCTGTTTGCTGCTGGGTACCCGCTTTGGGGGCATGGGACTGGGTCTCATCAGTGGTATAGGTCTGTTCCTGCTGACTTTCGTGTTCGGCCTGGTGCCGGGCGAACCACCGGTGCAGGTGATGCTGACCATACTGGCGGTGATCGGCTGCGCCGCCACCCTGCAGACCGCCGGCGGCCTCAACCTGATGATGCAGGTGGCCGAGCGCCTGCTGCGCCGTCACCCCCAATACATCACTATCCTGGCGCCCCTGACCACCTGGACCCTCACCTTCCTGTGCGGTACCGGCCACGTGGTCTACACCATGTTCCCCATCATCGCTGACATCGCGTTGCAGAAGAACATCCGTCCCGAGCGCCCCATGGCCGTGGCATCCGTTGCCTCCCAGATGGCGATCTGCGCCTCGCCGGTGTCGGTCGCCGTGGTCTCCATGGTCTCCATCCTGGCGGCCGGTCACGGCATAGGTCAGGCCTATGGCCTGCTCGACATCCTGATGATCGCCATCCCCTCCTCCCTGACCGGTGTGATGATGGCGGCCCTGTGGAGCCTGCGCCGCGGCAAGGACCTGGACAAGGACGAGGAGTTCCAGGCCAAGATCAAGGATCCGCAGCAGCGCACCTTCGTCTATGGCGGTGGTGAAACCCTGCTCAACACCAAGTTCCCGAAAGAGGCCTACTGGTCTACCTGGATCTTCTTCGCCGCCATCGCCGCCGTGGTATTGCTCGGTGCCAACGAAGGTCTGCGTCCGGTATTCACCATCAAGGACAAGACCGGCCCGCTCTCCATGAACCTGGTGATCCAGATGATGATGCTGATCGCCGGAGCCATCATCCTGATGCGCTGCAAGGTCAAGCCAGGCGAGATCGCCAACGGTGCCGTCTTCAAGGCCGGCATGGTCGCCATCTTCTCCGTGTTCGGGGTTGCATGGATGAGTGAGACCTTCTTCCAGGCCCACATGCCGCTGCTCAAAGAGACCCTGGCTCACGTGGTACAGGCCCAGCCCTGGACCTACGCCCTGGTCCTGTTCCTCATCTCCAAGCTGGTCAACAGCCAGGCCGCCGCCCTGACCGCCATCGCCCCCATGGGTCTGGCACTGGGGGTGGAGCCGAAATTGCTGATCGCCTTCCTGCCGGCGAGCTACGGCTACTTCGTGCTGCCGACCTACCCGAGCGATCTGGCCTGTATCGGTTTCGACCGCTCAGGTACCACCCGTATCGGCAAGTTCATCATCAACCACAGCTTCATCATTCCGGGGCTGATCGGGGTCAGCAGCTCCTGCGCCCTGGGGTATCTGCTGACCACCATTCTGTTGTAATCGCAGTCGCGTTTAGCACGCCATTGACAGACAGGCCCCCGCTTCGGGGGCCTGCTTTTTTCTCCCCCGCCCTGTTCCCCAACAATTTCCTGCGGCTATTTCCAGCCGCCATTTCCAGACACTATGACTTTACCTGCGCCCCCGCCGCTGGGTAGCATGCACAGTCTTTCACCATCGGAATCTTATCCATGTCTCGTGTCATCCTGCTCTGGAGCGGTGGCAAAGATGCCATGCTGGCGCTCTGTCATGCCCGCAATGCAGGCCATCAGGTGGTGGCACTGGCCACCTTTGCTCCCCCTGCGCCCCGTTTTCTCGCTCACCCCTTGCCGCTGGTGCGCCGTCAGGCGGCGGCCCTCGGGCTGCCCCATCTGCTGGTCACCATAGAGGCGCCGTTCGAGCAGAGCTATGAGACTGCGCTGAGCCGCTTGCAGCAGGAGTGGGCCCTCGATGGTGTGTTGACTGGCGATATCGACAGCGTGGGGGGCGCGCCAAACTGGATCCGTGAGCGTTGCCAGCCGCTTGGGCTCACCGTCCACACCCCGCTCTGGCAGCAATCTCGCCAAGCCTTGCTGGCGGATATGCTGGCCCGCGGCATCATCGCCCACCTCTCCTGCGTCGATACCCGGGTGCTGGCGCCGGAATGGGCCGGGCGAGTGCTGGATGCGGCCACCCTGACCGAGTTGCAGCAACTGGCCGAGCGCGAGGGCTTCGATGCCTGCGGCGAGCAGGGGGAGTACCACACCATGGTGACCGACGGCCCGGGCTTTGCCGCCCCGCTGCACCTCGATGGCTGGCAGGTGGCACGGCAGGATCATCTGGCCTATCTGGCCGAGCCGCAAGGGTAACGGCGCCAAGCCATCTGGCCAGCTCATTCAAGGGCAAACGAAAAGCGAGATAAAAAACGGGAGGCAATGCCTCCCGTCTTGATCGGGTTGGACCCGTTTCCCACGAAGCAAGCAAGACGCCAGCTTATTTCAACAGCCTGATCAGCCCCCTCTGCAGCAGGTCGATGCATGGCTCGATGCTCTTCAGCAGCAGGCATACAGCGCCCGAGTGGAACTCGCCCCATGGTGCAGACGGCATCCAGCGCCGGTACCGCTTGCGGGCGGTATCCTTGACGATACCGCAGGCCACGACCATCGGCACGAGCAAGGCAAACAAGAGTACCAGAGTAGGCTCCCGGCAAGATTATCGAGAAACGTGACCCGGTGGTTGACCTCTCCTTTCTCCTTGTTTTCCATCTAAAAAAGTGGTTTTTCCGAATTTTATCCGTATTAAACTCCAAATAAACCATCTAAAACAGTTCTTCAATCCAGCTCCAACGCACTAGAATGCCGGGCATGGCATCCTGAGCAAGAACCTCCACTTTTTTTGCGTTGGATCAACGCCCGTCAGGGGTGAACTGGCCAAGATGCCCGTCGACACAAAGCGATCATTTCGCACCGGAGAGAGTTATGACAAGCCAAGCCACCGCAGGGACTTCACCCTGCGACTACCAGCTGTGGGACATCCTCGTCGAGTCTGCAAAGGAACGCACCACCATTCGTTATTCCAAACTGGCCAGGCAGGCCGGGCTGGAACAGTGCCAGGATGAGCTGCGCACCCTGCTGCAACGCATCCGCATGTACTGTACCGAAAACGACCTGCCGATCCTCTCCGCCATCGTGGTGGATGACGTGGGCAAATACACCGGCCTCTCCTCCAGCCTGCCGGATGCGCCCTGGGAACGGGCCCGGGTCTTCGATCACGCATGGACCG
Source organism: Aeromonas sp. sif0611 (assembly GCF_019218845.1). Taxonomy (NCBI): domain Bacteria; kingdom Pseudomonadati; phylum Pseudomonadota; class Gammaproteobacteria; order Aeromonadales; family Aeromonadaceae; genus Aeromonas; species Aeromonas sp. sif0611. The sequence goes on from NZ_JAHUWU010000001.1 coordinate 937,267, forward strand.
CACTGCACTGATAGCCCCCCTTCCTCCAAAACGCGCCCATCGGCGCGTTTTGGCTATCTGGCCCTCGCGCTTTCTTCCCCCTCCCAGCTGGTAAAACCAGCCAGCCCGGCCATGAGCGTTGCCATGGCTGGGCCACAATGCCAAAATCGGGCCCTTGCATGACTTCACGTTCGGATTTCAGGGCCCCAGGCCCGCAGATATAGGATCTCCCATGGCCACCACCCTCTATGGCATCAAGAACTGCGACACCATCAAGAAGGCCCGCAAGTGGCTGGATGAGGCTGGCATCGACTATCGCTTCCATGACCACAGGGTCGACGGCCTCGAGCCTGCCCGGCTGGACGGCTGGCTGGATCAGCTGGGCTGGGAAGCCCTGCTCAACACCCGTGGTACCACCTTCCGTGCCCTGCCGGAGGAGGCCAAACAGGGGCTCGACACCACCAAGGCCCGTGCCCTGCTGCTGGAGCACCCCGCCATGATCAAACGCCCGCTGCTGGACCGCGATGGTGAGCTGACCCTGGGCTTCAAGGCAGACCACTACCAATCCCTCTTCTCTCGTTAAATTTTTTAAGGAACGCCGATGTCGGATGTCATCGCACTGGCCAAGGATCTGATCCGCCGCCCCTCAGTTACCCCGCTGGACGAAGGGTGCCAGACCCTGATGGCGGAGCGCCTCAAGCGCCTCGGGTTCGTCATCGAACCCATGGTGTTTGAAGACACCACCAACCTCTGGGCCCGCCGTGGCAGCGAGGGGCCGCTGTTCTGCTTCGCCGGCCACACCGACGTGGTGCCCGCCGGCCCGCTGGAGAAGTGGAACACCCCGCCGTTCGAGCCGACCATCCAGGATGGCATGCTCTATGGCCGCGGCGCCGCCGACATGAAGGGATCGCTGGCCGCCATGGTGGTGGCCACCGAGCGCTTCGTGGCCGAGCATCCGGACCATAAGGGCTCCATCGCCTTCCTCATCACCTCCGATGAAGAGGGGCCCTTCATCAACGGCACTGTGCGCGTCATCGATACCCTGGAGGCGCGCAACGAGAAGATCCGCTGGTGCATCGTCGGCGAGCCCTCCTCCACCAACCTGGTGGGGGACGTGGTGAAGAACGGACGTCGTGGCTCCATCACCGGCGATCTGCTGGTGCGCGGGGTGCAGGGCCACGTCGCTTACCCTCATCTGGCGGACAACCCCATCCACAAGGCGGCGCCTGCATTGACCGAACTGGCGGCGACGGTCTGGGATCAGGGCAACGCCTACTTCCCCCCTACCAGCTTCCAGATCGCCAACATCCAGGCTGGCACCGGCGCCTCCAACGTCATCCCGGGCGAGCTGCACGTCCAGTTCAACTTCCGTTTCAGTACCGAGCTCACCGATCTCGATATCCGCGAGCGGGTCGAGGCGCTGCTGACCCGTCACGGTCTGGACTTTGAGCTGAAGTGGACCCTCTCCGGTCAGCCCTTCCTGACCGATACCGGCGCCTTGCTGGAGGCCACCGTTGCCGCCGTGGCCGCGGTCAACGGTCAGCAACCGGCCCTGCTCACCACGGGGGGAACGTCCGATGGACGCTTTATCGCTCCCACCGGCGCTGAAGTCATCGAGCTGGGCCCGGTCAACGCCACCATCCACAAGGTGAACGAGTGCGTGAAGGCGGATGACCTGGATCTGCTGGCGGACATGTACCAAGGGGTGCTGGAGCACTTGCTGGCATGACCCAGGATCAACTGCTTGGGCTCGACGAGAGCCACCTCATCCTGGTGGGGCGCGGGCCCCATCGCCTGACCGCCGCCACGGCGGCGGCCTTCAACGACATGCAGGTGGCGGCGGCCCATGAAGGGTTCAACCTGCAGGCGGCCTCCAGCTGGCGCGGCTTCGAGCGCCAGCTTGCCATCTGGAATGGCAAGTGGCGCGGGGAGCGCCCCCTGCTGGATGCGGACAACCAGCCGCTGGATGCGCTGCAGCTCGATGATATGGAGCGGCTGCACGCCATCCTGCGCTGGAGCGCCCTGCCGGGCACCAGCCGCCACCACTGGGGCACGGATCTCGACATCTATGATCCCGACTGCCTGCCCGTCGGCACCCGGCTGGCGCTGGAGCCCTGGGAATATGAGGCGGGAGGCTGGTTTGCCGACCTTGGCGAGTGGCTCGGGGATCACATGGCCGACTTCGGCTTCTTCCTGCCCTATGCCAAACCGCTGGACGCGGCTCAGGGAGTCGCCTACGAGCCCTGGCACATCAGCTTCGCACTGGAATCCGGCGAACAGCGGCTGGATCCGGATGCGCTGGCGCTTTGCCTGCAACAGGCGGATATTGAAGGCAAGGCGTGCATACTGGCCCATCTCGACGAGATCCTGGCCCGCTATGTCACCGCCGGTCACACCGAAAGGAGAATCTGATGAGTCTGTGGTTATGGATAGGCCTGCCGCTGCTGTTTTTGCTCGGGCTGTTTCTCAATGCCATCAAGGACATGAAACAGCTCGAAAAGCAGTTGCCGAAATACAGGGACAAGATCCGGGAAGTCAAGGACGACGAGGACGACTGACCTCCCCCGCAGGAGCACTATGGCGCTCCCGCGACCCTATTCTGGCCCCTTGCCGGGGTCGGTTTCCACCTGCTGACGACGCGATGCCCGTCCCCTGAAAAATGACATCGATTGCCACTCATTCCCCCCTCTTTTTTGCCCCCCTTCCGCCCTGCGACAACTGCTTAAAAACGGCACAACAACCGTAAAAAACTGCAAATCGATGCACAATTAAGCCACACAAAGGGGGGCAATCTGCATATAATGTGCCTGTTTTGCCGACCGCAATAAGGAGTTCGCCATTGGATGCCACCACCATCAACAGTTTCTTTTTTATCGGTGCCTTGTTGGTGGGAGCCAGTGTCCTGTTGAGCACGCTCTCGTCCCGGGTCGGCATCCCCATCCTGGTCATCTTCCTCGCCGTCGGCATGCTGGCCGGTGAGGATGGCCCCGGCGGCATCCACTTCGCCGACTACTCGGTCGCCTACCTGGTGGGCAACCTGGCGCTGGCCATCATCCTGCTGGACGGCGGCATGCGCACCCGGGTCTCCTCGTTTCGGGTGGCGCTCTGGCCCGCCCTGTCGCTCGCCACCGTCGGGGTGGCCATCACCACCGGCCTCACGGGGCTCGCCGCCGCCTGGCTGTTTGATCTCAACCTGATGCAGGGGATGCTGATCGGCGCCATCGTCGGCTCCACCGATGCGGCGGCGGTGTTCTCCCTGCTCGGCGGACGCAGCCTCAACGAGCGGGTCAGCGCCACCCTGGAGATAGAGTCGGGCAGCAACGATCCCATGGCGGTGTTTCTCACCGTCACCCTGATCGAGGTGCTGGCCACCGCCCAGCAGGGGCTGGACGCCAGCTTCCTGCTGCTGCAACTCGTCAAGCAGTTTGGCCTCGGCGCCGGCATCGGCCTCTGTGGGGGCTGGCTGCTGTGGAAACTCATCAACACGGCCCGCCTGGCCCCCGGGCTCTACCCCCTGCTCACCGTCAGCGGCGGCCTGCTGATCTTCGCCCTCACCACGGCGGTGGGGGGCAGCGGCATCCTCGCCATCTACCTCACCGGCCTCTTGCTTGGCAACCTATCCCTGCGCAGCCGCAGCACCACCTTGTCGGTGCTGGACGGTCTGACCTGGCTCAGCCAGATCGGCATGTTCCTGGTGCTGGGGCTGCTCGCCTCCCCCCACAAGCTGCTACCCATCGCCGTGCCGGCGCTGGCGCTGGCCATGTGGATGATCCTGTTTGCCCGCCCGGTGTCGGTGTGGATCGGGCTGCTGCCGTTCAAGAACTTCGCCCCCCGGGAGCGCTGGTTCATCTCCTGGGTCGGCTTGCGCGGCGCCGTGCCCATCATACTGGCGGTCTTCCCCATGATGGCGGGGCTGCCCAACGCCCAGCTCTACTTCAATGTCGCCTTCTTCGTGGTGCTGGTCTCCCTCATCCTGCAGGGCAGCTCGCTGCCGCTGGCCTCCCGGCTGGCACGGGTGGAGGTCCCGGCACCACCGTCACCCATCAATCGCTCCGGGCTCGAGATCGATCTCGACAGCCAGTGGGAGACCTTCGTCTATCGCCTGAGCGCCGAGAAGTGGTGCATCGGCTCGCCGCTGCGGGAGCTGCGCATGCCGGAAGGCACCCGCATCTGCGCCCTGTTCCGCGGCCGGGAGCTGCTGCACCCATCGGGCAGTACCTGCCTGCAGTCGGACGACATCCTCTGCGTCATCGGCCACGAGCGCGATCTCCCCGCCCTCGGCCAACTGTTCAGCCAGGCGCCGGAACAGGATCTCGGCCCACGCTTCTTCGGTGACTTCCTGCTGGAGGCCACCGCCAGGCTGGTGGATCTCGCCCCGCTGTACGGACTGGATGTGAGCGAGGTGGCGGATCAGACTCTCGGCGATTTCATTGCCCATCAGTTGGGCGATAATCTGGTGGTGGGTGACCACGTCGCCTGGCAGGGCCTGCTCTGGACGGTGGCGGAGATGGAAGAGGGCGAGCCTCGCAAGATAGGGGTGCGCTTCCTGGAAGAAGATCCGGTCTAGGACGCCAACCGGACCCTGTTCAATACACATACTCGGCGCCAATTCACGACAAGACGGTGAACCGGCGCCCGGCGAGAAGGGAGTGACCCATGCCTTATCAAACCCTGCTGTCTGGTCTGTATCCTCCCTCGCCCCGACTGGGGCTGATCGAGGGCTTCTTCGGCAAGGGCTGGAGCTGGGAGGCACGCGCCCGCTACGCCCAGTGGCTGCCCCGCCATGGTTATGGCTTCTACCTCTATGCCCCCAAGGAAGACGGCTATCTGCGCAAGCACTGGGCCGAGCCCTGGCCAAAGGAACAGCTCGCCCACCTGAGCCAGCTGGCCCAGCAGTGCCGCGATAACGGCCTCGCCTTCGGGGTGGGCCTGAGCCCCATGGGCGCCCATCACGACTATGCCCACAAGCGCCCGGCCCTGCTCGAGAAGGTGCGCCTCATCGAGGAGGCGCTCAAGCCCGACATATTGGCGGTGCTGTTTGACGACATGAAGGGGGATACCCCGGATCTCGCCCACTGGCAGCTCACCATCGCCCACGACATCGCCGCTCACACCGGCGCCAGCCGTCTCATCTTCTGCCCCAGCTACTACTCGACGGACCCGGTGCTGGAGAAGGTGTTCGGCGCCATGCCGCCCCACTATCTGACCGATCTGGGCCAGGGGCTGGACAAGCGTTTTGACATCTTCTGGACCGGCCCCCGGGTCTGCTCCACCGAGTACCCGGCCGCACACCTCAAACAGGCCGCCGACTGGCTGCACCGCAAGCCGTTACTGTGGGACAACTACCCGGTCAACGACGGCAGCAAGGCGAGCAGCTTCCTGCACCTGCGTGCCTTCGAGAACCGCCCCGCCGAACTGGCGGAGCTGACCGCCGGTCACGCGGTCAACCCCATGAAGCAGGCGGCGCTCTCGGTGCTGCCGCTCGCCACCCTGCCCATGAGTTATCGACTCGGCCGCCAGTACGACCCGGACAAGGCGCTGCACGCCTCCCTCAACGCCACCTGCGGACCGCAGATCTCCGCCATGATCCAGGCCGATCTGCCGCTGTTCCAGGATATCGGCCTGGCCCAGCTCACCCCGGAGCAGATCATCCACCTCAAGAGCCGTTACCTGCCGTTCCAGGATCAGGCCTGCGTGGGCGAGATCCTGCGCTGGCTGGCGGGGGAATACGTGTTCGATCCGGACTGCCTGACCGACTGACCCCCTTATGTGTTGAGGAGAGGGTATGGATGCATCCCTGATTTACCAGAATCTGGCGGTGATCGCCGCCTTCTTGCTGATCTACAGCCTGATTGCCGGGCGGTTTGAATCCCGTCTTGTCAACGGCCCGCTGCTGTTCATGCTGGTGGGCTGGCTGCTGGGGCAGGGCGGCGTTGGGCTGCTCTCCCTCTCCATCAACAGCGAAGGGATCAAGCTGCTGGCCGAGCTCTCGCTGGTCATCGTGCTGTTCAACGACGCCGCCAACACCAACTGGCAGGTGTTGCAGGCCAACCGGCAACTGCCTATCCGGCTGCTGCTCATCGGTCTGCCCCTCACCCTGGTCTGTGGGGCCCTGTTCGGCCACTGGCTCTTCCCCGACTTGCCGCTACTGGAGATGGCCATCCTCTCCACCATTCTCGCCCCCACCGATGCGGCGCTGGGCAAAGCCGTGGTGAGCAACCCGGTGGTGCCTGCGCCGGTGCGCGAAGGGCTCAATCAGGAGAGCGGCCTCAACGACGGCATCTGTGTGCCCGTGCTGCTCCTGCTGCTCGCCCTCATCGCCCCCACCGAACAACATGCGGGCACAGCCACGCTGGCCATCACCCTGATGCTGGAGGAGATAGGCATAGGTCTGCTGGTCGCCTTCGTGCTGACCAGCCTCACCATCCGGCTGCTCAAGGCCTCCTACCTGAACGGCTGGCAGTTGCCACTCTGGCGCCAGCTCACCATGCCGGGACTGGCCCTGCTCTGCTTTGCCCTGGCCCAGACCTTGGGGGGCAGCGGCTTCATCGCCGCCTTCGTGGGCGGCCTCTTGATCGGTCGCAGGCTGGGGGAACACAAGCACGCCTACATGGACAGCTGCGAGGGGTACGGGGATCTGCTCTCCGTGGTGATCTGGATGGTCTTTGGTGCCACTCTGCTCCCCACGTTGCCCGAGCTGATGCAGTGGCAATACTGGCTCTATGCCGTTGCCAGCCTGACCCTGCTGCGGATGGTACCGGTCTGGCTCAGCCTCATCGGTACCGGCCTCAAGCCGGAGCTCAAGCTCTTTATCGGCTGGTTCGGGCCGCGGGGCCTTGCCAGCATCGTCTTCGCGGTGATGGTACTGCAAAACCAGCCGGCGCTCATCGGCCAGCGCCCCATCATCGCCACCGTGCTCTGCACCATCATCCTGAGCGTCATCCTCCACGGCCTGACCGCCAATCCCTGGGTCGAGCGCTTCAAGCCTCGCTGATCCCCAACCTGCACTCATGAAAAATGCCACCGACCGGTGGCATTTTTACCTTATTGCTGCACGTCAGCGATGGCACTCAGCCGAAGGCCAGCCAGACGCCGACAAACAGCATGAGCGAGCCCGCGATCCGGTTCATCAGAGTGACGTTGCCGCTCCTGGCGAGGAAGTGGCGCAGGGTGCGGCCACCGCTCGCGTAAAGCAGCAGGCAGGAGAACTCGATGAGGAGGATGAGCACCACCAGGGCGCTGATCTGTGGCGCCATCGGTTTGGCCGCATTGATGAAGGGGGGCAGCAGGGAGACCATGAAGGCCCAGCCCTTGGGATTGGCGATGGCGGTGACGAAACCCTGCAGCGCCAGCCCGAGCGGCCTGGTTTCCTGCCCGGCCGAGAGATCAGCCGGAATCGCCATCTTGCCCTTGGCCTGCCACATCTGGATGCCGAGCCAGACCAGATAGGCACCGCCCACGTACTTGAAGGCCGAGAACAGGGCTGGATAGTTGAGCATGACGGCCGCCACCCCGACCACCGACAGCACGGAGACCAGGCCGACGCCGATGAGCTCCCCCCACATCATGTGCAGGGTGCGACGCACCCCCAGGCTCATGCCCAGGGTCATCGCCAGGGTCATGCACATGCCGGGGGTCACGGAGACAAAGAAGAACGTGGGAACAAAGAGTGCCAAGATGGCGGGATCAATCCAGTGGGACACACTACACCTCCAGGTAACAAGCAGACGATCTTGCCTATCACACTCTTTTAACACAAGAAAAACCTTTGCGTTCAGCAAGAATTCAGCATTAAAAACCCTGTGACAAGGATTGTCGCACCTGTGTAAGATGCGGCCTTACTCCTCTTTCGAGTCAGGATCTTTCATGTCTTTGAATAATCTGTCCATTCGTCTGCAAGTTCTCATTCCGCTACTGCTAGCCAGCCTGCTGATGCTGCTCATGGCCGTGGTCAGCAAGCAGGAGATCGACGGCGCCATCAGGGACATGAACAACACCACCGCCAGCGTCACCCGTCACAAGGACGACATCGCCGCGCTGATCCACGCCACCTACCGGCTGCGCACCAACGCCATCTACGGTCTCTACGATAAGGCCCGCTTCGCCGAGCTGCCCGTCACGCTGAATGCCGCCGAGCAGGAGATCAACGGCCTCTTGTCCCGGTTGGTGATCAGCGGGGCCGAGCAGGACAATGGCCAGGTAGCGGCGGCCCTGCAGGCCTATCTCGGCCACACCCGCAGCAACATGCTGCCACTGCTGGCACAAAAGCATGGGGACGGGGTAGAACCCGCCGGCTATGAGCAATCCCGGCTGCGCTTTCGCGAGCTGGGGGAGCAGTTGATCAAGCAGATCGACACCCTCTCTGCCCACATCAATCAGCTGATCCAGCAGGAGATCGCCCAGGAGCAGGCCCACTACCACGCCACCCTGCTGCAGACCCTGCTGCTGATGGCCGCCACCCTGGTCGCGGCACTCTGCGGCGGCTGGTGGCTCTCCGGTCGCATCGTCCAGCCCATCGGCCAGTTGCAGGAGGTGATGCACGCCGTCGCCCTCGGCCGCTTCAACGTGCGCGCCAGGGCAGAAGGCAATAACGAGCTGGGCCAGCTCGCCAAAGACATCAACCAGACCCTGAGCCAGCTTGGCAACACCATTCAGACCCTGACCGGCATCAGCGGCAACGTGGCCTCAGCCGCCACCGAGCTGGCCGCCGTCATGACCCAGTCCGAGGCCAACGCCCAGCAGCAGCGCAGCGAGACCGAGCAGGTGGCTTCCGCCGTCACCGAGCTGGCCAGCACCGCCGACAATGTCAACCACAACGCCGCCCTGGCCGATGAGCTGGCGCGGGACGCCAACCGTCGGGTCGAGCAGGGGCTGGCGCTGTTTGCCGAGAGCATCCAGGCCAACGGCCGCATGACCGGCAGCCTGGAAAACGCCGCCACCGTGGTGGCTCAGCTCAAGTCCCAGTCCGAGCAGATCGGCAAGGTGATCGAGGTGATTCAGAGCATCTCGGAGCAGACCAACCTGCTGGCGCTCAACGCCGCCATCGAGGCCGCCCGCGCCGGCGAAACCGGCCGTGGCTTTGCGGTGGTGGCCGACGAGGTGCGCCTGCTGGCGGCGCGGACCCAGGACTCCACCAAGGAGATCCAGGTCATCATAGAGCAGTTGCAGAGCCAGTCCCTCTCCGCCAACAGCGGCGTGCAGGAGACCCTGGAGATCCTCGGCCACAACCAGCGCCTCTCCGCCGAGGTACAAGACTTGCTGGGGGGCATCACCGAGGCGGTCAACCAGATCAATGGTGCCAATGCCCAGGTGGCCACCGCCGCCGAGGAGCAATCCTGCGTCACCGCCGACATCAGCCGCAACATCACCAACATCCACGAGATAGTGAACCAGAACGTGGCCGGCATCAGCCAGAGCGCCGCCGCCAGTCACGAACTGTCACAGCTCGCCGAGCAGCAGCGCAGGCAGCTCGCCCAGTTCCAGCTGTAATACTCCCCTCTCGTTGACAGACTCCGGGCCCCGCCCCGGGGTCTGCCCCTCCCGTTTAAAACGGCTTTTTGCCAACAAGGCGCCATTGGGGGCTGGGCTGTATCCGCAAATATGGGTATGGTAGAGGCACGTCATTCCCCCTCACCCAGAGAACACCATGAGCCTGAAGTTCAAGAAACCCGCTTTTATCGCGCTCGGCCTCATCGCCCTGCTATCCGCGCTCTGGCTCGATTTCTATCTGCCGGAACACACCATCGCCACCATCACCGGGGTCGAGGTGAAGCGCACCGACAAGGATGGTCCCATCAGCCAGAAGAACCCGGCCGACGGCCCCATCACCGACGTCTATTACATCTACACAGAGCGTCCCGGCGAGAAGATCCGGGTGTTCCGCAACGAAGACACCGGCTGGGGCTGGCCCTTCTACTTCAAGTTCAACGCCGCCGACGTCCAGGCCAAGGCCAAGTCCATGGAGTTCGAGAAGCGCCTGGCCATCATCACCTCCTACGGCTGGCGGGTGAACATGTTCTCCCTCTTCCCCAACGTCACCAAGATTGAGAGCACAGAGCCCGATGCCTCCACCTGGAGCTTCTTCCGCTGGTTCTGGTTCGGTATCTGGGCGCTGGTGATGGGCAAGGCCGCCATCGCGACCTGGCGCTACTTCGACCGTCTCGAGGACGAGATATGAGCGAACCGAGCAAGACCCGCTCCAGCTTCTACCGGCGGCTCTACGTGGCCCACCTGATCAGCCAGGGCACGGACACAGTGCCCGCCATCATGGCCGCCACCGGCATGCCCAGGCGCACCGCCCAGGATACCCTGACGGCCCTGGCTGAGCTGGACATCAGCTGCGCCTTCGAGCAGACCGAGGGGGCCCGCCACCTGCAGGGTCACTACCGCATCAGCGACTGGGGGCCCATCAACCCCGCCTGGATAGCGTCCCAGCTCCCCGCCATCAAGCAGACCCTGGGTTATCCCTGAGGACGATCTGGCAACAGATAAAAAGAGAGGGGAGCCCGTGGCTCCCCTCTCTCATGGTCATCAGGATGCCCTTTCCTACTCCGGGAAGGGCTCTTCCGGCAGCGGCTCCGCCGACTCCCCCCGGGTGCAGTCGATGATGGAGCGCTTGGGGTTGCCAGGATCACGCAGCAGCAGGGGAGCCTCCCCCCTGTCGTGTTTCTGTTCATCCGCAAACTCGCTGCCGTAGGCGTTGTGGGTCAGCCTGCGCGCATTGGCGATGGGGGTATCCACAAACAGGGCGTGCACCTCGAAGGTCGAAGCCGGGATCAGAAAGCCCGTGATGGGCAGGCCATGAAGCTCCTGGTGGGTCTTGTACCAGGCGAAGCCGTCTGACGTCTTGTCGGGGGTGAAGGTCTTGAGCAGCGGGTGGGACGGCTCACCGCTCTCGCTGTCCAGGTAGAGATCGTCCAGATCGCAGGTCGCCAGCCCCTGCCACATCCTCTCGAAGGGGGTGGCACAGGCCGTCAATTGCATACATGTCAGCAGTGCCAACGTCCCTTTCCACATGCACAACCCCTTATCCGATGTCGAAGAACTTAGTCAAATGCCCTTAGGCGCCCCACCAGCAGATCGATGAAGCCGACCCTGTCCAGCCCCAGCAACACCCGCGCATTGGCCGGTTTGCCGGTGAGCCCGTAGCGATCCACCACCGTCATCCCAACCGTATGCCTGCCCTGGGTCTCTATGCCGACCCAGCAATCCTGCCCATGAAAGAGCGACGGCGCCAGCAACCAGGCGATGGTACAGGGGTCATGGAGCGGCGCGCCAGCAAATCCCCACTTGGGATCCCGATGGTAGATCATGAAGAAATCGAGCAGGTCCGCCACGCACTGGGCCACCGGGTTGGGGATGGCACGCACCCGCGCTATATCCTCGTCCATCACCTGAGCCTGGTGGGTCACATCCAGCCCGCACAGGGTGATGGGAATGCCGGCGCTGAACACCATATCGGCCGCTTCCGGGTCCACATAAATATTGAATTCCGCCGCCGGGGTCCAGTTGCCCGCCCCCGCCGCGCCGCCCATCAAGACGATGCGGCCAATCCTGGATTTCAACTCGGGGTGGGCCGCCAGCAGCAGGGCGATATTGGTGAGGGGACCGGTCGGCACCAGGGTGACCGGCTCCGGGCTCTCGCGCAGGCACTTGGCCATCAATTCGAGGCCCGTCATGGCCTGGGGCGCAAAGGCGGGATCCGGCAGTGTGGGGCCGTCCAGACCCGACTCCCCGTGGACGTTGTCGGCGATGATCAGCTCGCGCATCAGCGGCTTGGGCGCCCCCGCCGCTACCGGAATGTCGTGACGACCGAGCAGGGTGAGGATGCGCAGGGCGTTGTTGAGGGTCTTGTCCGGGGTCTGGTTGCCCGCGCTGGTGGTCACCGCCAGCACCTTGAGTTCCGGGCTCGCCAGCGCCAGGATGAGGGCGATGGCATCATCGTGGCCGGGATCGCAATCGAGAATAACGGGCAACGCCATGGAGAGGCTCCTTACGACATGACAGGGAGCCATACCTTAGCAAGCCAGCGCCGAATGAACTCGGGAAGGGGTCACAAAACTGCATCGTCCTGCATTATCAATCACTTGCCACCAGGCACCCCAGGCAGGACCTGGCCAGCTCACGCCGATTCGCCCCGCACCACCGCTTGGAGTATGATTGCCCCCCGTTTCCAGCCCGTGCGCCCCATGTCTGTTATCGTCGATACCTTTATCGCCCCCCCTTGCAATGCCCAAATAGAGGTCCTGTTCGAGGATGAACACCTGCTGCTCATCAACAAGCCGAGCGGCCTGCTCAGCCTCTCTGGCAAGAACCCGCAGAACCTCGACTCCGTCCACCATCGGCTGGTGCAGGATTACCCCGGCTGCACCCTGGTGCACCGCCTCGACTTTGGCACCTCAGGCCTCATGGTGGTGGCCAGAGACAAGGGCATCAACGGGATGCTGTGCCAGCAGTTCAGCCAGCGGGCGGTGAGCAAGGCCTATGACGCCCTGCTGTGCGGCCATCTGGCGGACGATGAGGGGGTGATCGAGGCGCCCATCGCCAAGGATCCGGCGATCTTCCCGCTGATGAAGATCTGCACCAGCGGCAAGCCCGCCCGCTCCCGCTATCGGGTGGTGGAGCGACTGATGCGCGAGGGTGCGAGGGGCGAGCCCTTGCCATTGACCCGGGTCAGCCTGGTGCCGGAGACAGGCCGCACCCATCAGCTGCGCATCCACAGCCAGCTGCTGGGTCACCCCATACTCGGCTGCGATCTCTACGGCGGTCTGGAGCTGCCGGGTTGTGAGCAGGCGCCACGGCTGATGCTGCATGCCAGCGCGCTGGATTTCGTGCATCCGGTGAGCGGCGAGCCGATGCAGATCCGCTGTGAGGCACCCTTTGAACAGGTGCTGGCCGCCATGACGGGGCAACAGGGGTAATGAGGAACAGGGAATAAAGGGGCAGGCAAGCAGAAGAGGGGCAAAGCGGTAAACGGCGGATAAAGATAGGGGCCGCGCTTTCGCAACGGCCCCCACCCCCCACTCGTGGTGGTGCTATCAGATCAGCTTGCGGGCGGCGCCCAGCACGATCTTGATGGCATCAGATTCGGTTCTTGCCATGGTTTCGGCGTTCGGGATTTCCTGCTGGGTACGGTTCACGATGACACCGGCTACCATGCCGGCGCGCAGGCCCTGGCTGGAGCACATGGTCAGCAGGGTGGCAGACTCCATCTCGTAGTTCAGCACGCCCATGGCTTGCCACTCTTTCATGGAACCCTGGAAACGGCTCACGACGCGGCCGGATACGGTATCGTAACGCTCCTGACCCGGGTAGAAGGTGTCGGAAGAGGCAGTCACACCCACGTGCAGAGTGGAGCCAAGCTCCTTGGCGGTGTTGACCAGCGCGGTAGTGCAGTCGAAGTCGGCCACGGCCGGGAATTCCATGGGCGCGAAGTGCAGGCTGGCACCGTCGAGACGCACTGAGCCTGTGGTGACGATGACGTCGCCCACGTTCAGGTGCGGCTGGATGGCGCCTGTGGTGCCGATGCGCAGGAAGGTGCGGATACCCAGTTGGGCCAGCTCTTCCACCGCGATGGAGGTGGACGGGCCGCCGATGCCGGTGGAGCAGATGATCACGGCCTTGCCGTCCATCTCGCCGCGCCAGGTAGTGAACTCACGATGGCTGGCCAGGTGCACAGGGTTATCCAACAGCTCTGCGATGCGCTTCACGCGCTCGGGGTCACCGGGAACGATCGCCAGGGTGGCGCCTTGCAGATCCGCTTTCTTCAAACCCAAGTGAAATACATCAGACATAGTGGACTCCTGGTTGCATCCCGCCGCCTCGCAGCCGAGCGCAGTTAAGGTGATTCTTTATGGTATTTTCGAGCCTGTTTCCCTCCATCGGGGAAGGCGCCAACTATGGTCGAAAGCGCTTTCCAATTCCTTGACGCGCTTCACACTTCCACGCATCCGAGGCGGTAAAAAACCGGCAAAACGTTTGCTAACCTGATGAATTTCTTGAAAAACGTTTTTACACAGAACAAGAGGCAAGCGCCCTTGTCAATCCCCGTCTGGCCCCGGTTTTTCGGTCCGTGATCGAGTCCATAAAGTTGCCAATCAGATACCATTGACCCCGCGTCATCCCCTTGACGCTGTATGCAGGTACCGCATACGACTTGATGACCCCCCATCATGGCGACATCCAGGGCCATGTGTAACCCGCCGTGAAAGATGAAAAACCTGTAGCCCGCCGCGAAAAATGAAAAACATTTATGGGGAAAACGATAAACGGTGAGCTCGCTACATTTATCAAACTCAACGCATCTGATTCACCCAGTTTGATAAACCCTTGCCCGGGTTAAATGGTGGCGTTTAACGGCAGTCTGGTGCCAGACTCCCCAGCTACATCTCCACCCTCGCGAAGGGTAGATCGGGGAGCTGGGTCACAATTGCACCATTCTCAACCAGTACCCAACGACCCACGGCGGCACCGGTGCCAAACACCCGCAGGGTGGCCCCGCCCACCTGCTCGATGAGGCTGGTACCGCGCAGGGTATCGACCAATAGCACCTTGCCCCTCACCCGCACCGTGCTCGGCAGCATGGCCTCAAACTTCTTCCACGGGTTGTTGCTCGCCATCTATGCCTCCATGTCCAAATGCACTTCCAAGGTGACGTTCTGCCACACCGAGCTGATGCCAGAAGGCGCCAGCGCATTGCTGATGCACAGGGCCCTGGTATGGCTGCCATCTGCCCGCAGCACCTTCACCAGCTGGCCGGGTATCACCAGCCCGGGGGCCTGCCCCGGCCGCATCAGCGGCAGGCGCAGGGTCACCATCTCCTGTTCGCCCGAGTCGGCAATCAGGTTGCGACCCCGCTCGGCATTGACCGGGTGGGTCTGTGCCAGCACGTCGCTGATATCCTCGCCGCTCTGGCTGCCCGCCGTGCCGGGGCGCACCACCTCGGTGACCACCCCGTGGGTGGTGCCGGCGATCAGCACCCGCTCCAGGCGAGGGCTCGATGCCGACTCGCTCGATTCTTCCGGGATCATCGCCTCGGGGATGAGGTGGCTAAAGGCCGAATCCGGCGCCGTGGCCCACTGCCACGGACTCACCAGGTAACGGGGCTGCACCAGCACCTTGTCTTCGCTCATGTGAGGCACCAGCACGGCCCCCGCCGCCTTGGCCAGCCTGGCCAGCAGCTCCTTGGGGGCCATCCGTTCGCTGATAGAGCCTGGCGCCAGCGACCAGTCAGGGGTCTGAACCCACTCGCCATGGGCGGGGCGCTCGATGGCAAAGCCCAGCGGCGTCAGCAGCTCCTCGGCGAGCTGCCAGGCGGTCATCTCATTGGGCAGGGTCACATCGACCAGGGACGCCCAGGGGCCGTCGAGGAACTGGGTGCGCGAGCGGGCCGTGAAGGGATAGACCTCACTCCCCAGGGCACGGTTGACCCGGTAGCCCTGCACCGCAAACAGCCAGGTCCAGCCATTGATGGTCAGCTCGATATGGCGCGGCCCGGTGGCGGTCGGCTTCACATAGGGCAGATTGGTCTTGCCCCGCAGCTCGCCGGAGAGCTCCCACACAAAGCTGTCGATATCGAGTTTCAGGCTCGGGTTGAACAGGGCGAGCGGCACGCGCTCACTGCCATTGACGGCAACGCAACTGATCTCGTTCATGATGATGTAGGGCGCCGGTTGAGGATTAATGGGAGGCTCGCGATCGCCAATCTCGCCGCCAGAGTCGTCGCCATGTTCAAGCCCCCAGCCCGGGTCGAGCGGTTTGGCGCCCGCTCCCCATGGCAGCGCGTCGGCCTGGTCGGCCAGGCGGGCATAGCCAGCGGGCAGGCCGTGTCCCTGGTCGCGGGGAGCCACGGCGCGATCGGGCTGGGGCTCGGCCAGTGAAAACACCAGGCTCATCGCCTGCCACTCGCCCGAGGCAGCGGTCAGGGCAAAATCGAGCTGGTCGCGGGCAGGTAACCGGGTCAGCAACGGCGGCAGCCCGTCCCAACGCAGCTCCCAGGGGCGATGGCGAAGATCGGTGATATGCCAGCGGGTGGCGGTGGCCTGGTCGCGGGCGGGCGGTTGCTGCCAGGGGCCGGTGCGGGCCAGATCCAGCCGCTGGGCGGCCTGCTGCCAGGCGCTGCGCATGGGTAGCTGATCACGGGCCGCGCTCATCGCCAAGCCCTGCCAGAGGCGGCTGTCTTGCCGGGTGGCCAGTACCCAGCGGCCTGCTTGGGTCAGATCAACCGCCCGCGCCTGGGTCAGCGGGGCTGCCAGTGGCTGCCCCAGCGGGCTCGCTTGGCCAAAGGGCAGCGCGTCACCTTGGTCGGTTGCGTGCAGCAGGCCACGTGTCAGGGTCAGCTGGCTATCCCTCACCTGGGCCATCCCCTGCCAACCG
Organism: Aeromonas sp. sif0611; assembly: GCF_019218845.1. Classification (NCBI taxonomy): domain Bacteria; kingdom Pseudomonadati; phylum Pseudomonadota; class Gammaproteobacteria; order Aeromonadales; family Aeromonadaceae; genus Aeromonas; species Aeromonas sp. sif0611. Next base: position 953,620 of record NZ_JAHUWU010000001.1, read on the forward strand.
CTGGCTACCGCAGTGCGGAGCGACGGGGCCATGGGTGGGCGCAGCGATCCCCCCAGATAAAAGTCGATGGCCGCCGGGGCGGGGATCTTCACTAGGCGGCGCGAGGCAATGGCGAGCGTAATGGCAGTGGCAGCGGGTGGCAGATACATCAGCTCACCTCGATCTCGGGTTGCAGCGGCCCATGGGCCACGATGGGCAGATATTGCCGAGCCCGAAACACGGCGCTACCGACAAACACGGCAGCCTCTTCGGCGAGTGGCCAGACCGGCTCCCCGCTGCCCGCCGTGCCGGGTTGCTCGCAGACGTACATAAAGCCGTTCCAGACGCTCGGGCTCACCACCTCCCCCACCTGATAGATGCGTTCGGCTTGCCAGATTTCACCATACTGCGAGAGACCTACCACCAACACCTTGCCCTGGTAGCTCAACCACTCGGCCGCAAAGTCCCCATCACCGCCGCTGGTCACCTCGGCCAGCACCTGGTACTGGCCATCGACCGGCTCTGCGCTCAGCACCAGCACTTCGCGGGCGCGGCCGATATTGCGCACCGTGACCACCCCGGCTACCCGGCCGGTAATGGTACGCTCCAACCAGTCGGGGACATCGAAGGCAAGCTGATCCCACGCAGGCACGACATAGGAGGCCAGTGCATCAAAGTTGACGGTCAGGCCAGGTACAGTCAGCTGGTAAGAGGTCGCCATCACCGCTCCTTAAACCGGCAGGCCGGTGATGAGGTCGCACAACACCGGTTTGATGGGGCCGTGGATTTGAGGTTGATAAATGGGGTCTGGCGTGAAGATGGCAGCCCCGACCGTCAGGGTAGCCGTGGTTGACCAGGGTTCTGGTGGCAAGCTGGTGCCGCTGTTGCCCGCCTTGGTGCAGAGGTAGCGAAAACCATTGGGGGTCGCCGGATGGATAATGTCACCCAGCACATACGCCTTGCTGGCGACCAGCAGTGCGCCATAGGGTTCGTAGGTGGCTACCATCACAACATCGCTATACAAACCGCACTTCAGGCTGAAACTGCCATCAGCAGCGGCCACTCCATCATTGATACGCGCAAAGTCGACCAGACTCAGAGCGCGCACGAAACGTGTCTTGGCAATCCCGCCCACCTTGATCACTCCTTTCACAAGGTAGCCTTGCGTCAAGCCGACAACATCTTGCTTAAGCAGACGTGGCTCGCTGGCACCATCAACGACCCACAGACCGGCTGGCAGCATGGTGAAACGATTGGAGTTGAAGGGATCAGCTACGGATCGCAGGTCGATAAAACCCTGAGGAGACGGGACACTTGACGGCGGCATGGTGAAACTATCTGTAGCAACAAACGCCGCCCCGGTCTGAAGATACTTCCAAGCGACTCCCATCAATATGGCGCGTTTAAATTGCATCCTGCCGCTATAGCACGCCAAGGTACCTCCATTGAAGATCACATCTTCAAATATGATCGTTGCTGAGGAGGAGTTCTGCTGGCCCGCCGAATTCAGCCAAAAGACATTGACAAAATTCACCTTTTTGAAGGTTGCACCCTGATAGTTATGCGTAAAGTGCTTTAATCCAGTCAGGGTGTAACCATTCCCATTTAATGTTGCTCGGGTCGTAGTGTTCAGGTTAAAAGTGTTGGCACTCAAGTCCAGGTCAACAATCAACTCTGCATAAACGCCGACAGTGTAAATATCCACGTTGAAAAACTGTATGGCGGCCGCCAGGTTATGAATGACATAAGGGTCCCCGACCGTCCCCGTCCCTTTCAAGTAATCGTTGACTGCCATCTATGCCTCCACCGGCCCCAGCACCATGGGGGCCAACTGTCGTCCTGTGGTATCCCAGCACATCACGATGACCGGGCCTGAATAGTCGCAATCTAGCTGCCATGCCCCCGCCCCGTCGGTGTGGGTATGGGCAAGCACCCAGCGCCCCACCCTGGGCGGGGATGAGCCGGGGATCACCCCGGCAAAACGCGGCAGGGCCAGCACCACGGCATCAGCGAGCAGCACGCCCTGGTCATTGACACTACCTGATAGTCGCTGCATGGCGCGGATCCTCGTCGTTGCTCATTGTCGGTGGCCGCTTAATCGGCATCACCGCGCTGGAAGACCTCGAAGCGGTCGTCCGGGTGGGTGGCGCGGCCGACGCTGATGCAGCGCAGCAACCAGATTGGGGCTAGCGCCGAACTGGTATCGAAGCGCACCACGTTGTTGTTGGCCCAGCCGCTGGAGAAACCCGCCGCCTCCAGCACAAAGAAAGGCGTGCCGGTGTTGGGGTTGAGGGGCGCCAGATCCGTGGTCAAGTTACCGGAGGCGATCAGCCCCCGCGTCTTGCCGATGACGTTGTAGGTGGTGGTACTGGTGAAAACCAGCGCCCACTGCTCATCCACCGCCCCCCGGTCGGTTACCTGCACCGGGTGATCCGCCCAGTTGTAGTTGGCGCTGATGGCCCCGCCTACGGGCGCACTGCCCCAGTTCGGGCTGGCGCTGTTCCAGCTCTGCTGGACGAAGTTGTTGGCCCAACTGGCAAAGCGGTCGCCAAACTGCAGACAGGAGCTGACCATGGTCTCCCCGGCCGGATAGTCGTGTACCAGCGGGTCGGCCAGGGTCAGGTCGCCGGAGATCTGCACGTCCAGCACCAGGCTCATGTGCTCGATGCGGTTGACGAAGGTGAGCGGCGCAGTCACCGCCGCACCGGTGTCATCAACCAGGCTGTAGCCTGCTTTCAGGGTCAGCAGACCGCTGTCCCGATCCTCGGTGTATTGGGTGGGCGCAAGGCGCTTGCCATTGGCACCCACCAGGTAGAGGTCGGCCACATAGTCGCGCCCGGCGTCGAGCACGGCGCCACCAGCTGGCACCCCCACCGCTTGGGAGACAGTGTGGGAGAGCACCAGGGTGTCGCCATCCTGGTAGATGGGTACCTTGCCATCGGCGGGCAGGCGCACCGGATCCAGCCCGATGCGGGCGGCATCCAGCGGCAAGGCGGTCAGCAACACGGTGTTGTAGCGGGCAGAGCTCGCCAAGATCGGCTTGGCAAAAGTTGCTTTCACCACCCCGGTGTTGGTGTTCACCGTCCCTGTCACGCCATCTCCCACCAGATCCCCCTGAGCATCGGCGCTGGCATTCACCAGGGAGCCGTCATAGGCCACCGCGATTAGCTGGAAATTGGCTTGCTTGAGCGGGCTGCCGGGGGTGCGGAAGGTCAGCGCATTGGCAAATGCCGCCGTCACCACGCGGGCACAAGAGAGCAGCGTGAGGTTGCCGGTGAAGCCGCTGAGATCGGAGAGCACCACCCGTCCTATTCCCAGATCCACCCGGCCAACCCGACTACCGGCCCCGGTACGGGAATCCGGGTTTTTCCAGAGGATGCCATCTCGCTCGATATAGTGAGTGCTGCCATCGGTAAACCAGAGCGAACCGGTCAGAATGTTGGGCTTACCCAGCAAGAAATCGAGCTCCGGCGCATTGACCTGCTTGGTGATGGGGGTAGTTCCAGTTCCCGTTCCCAGCGCTTGCCAGCTGCCTGGGCCCACCATCTCCTCAAACAGGTTGACGGTGCTGACCGTCCAGTTCTGGCCAACATAGCATTCGTACTTGTAGCTATAGCCCTGTGACCAGGTGAAGGAAAACCCCCCAGTCTGATAGTTGATCACCCCCACATTCTCGCTACCACGCATGAGGTTTCCCGCCCCATCGTCACGGATATCGATCACCTGGGTGGTGTAGTAGCCATCCCCCTGGGCATGGAAGCGCCCGGCGTAATTGAAGCGGCGCACCGCATAGCGCAGCAGGAAGCTGTACGGCTTGAACGCCTGCCCCACCGACCCGTTGGCACTCTGGTTTCCTGCTCCCGGGATCACCACCTCCCCAAGCAGACGGATATCCGGTGTGTAGGTCAGGGTATAAAGTCCATCGCTGGGCAACACGAGTGGCGTGAACTCAATCAGCCCATCCACATCGAGCACGGTGCCGCTGCCACTGCCGGACAATTCCCCCTGCTCGTTGCTGGTGAGGCTGTATCCGGTACTGCCATTGACCCAGCTGACCTGCAGCGAGCCCGGCAGGATGCCGTCCGGCAACTCCAGGCGCTGGTGCTTGCCGACTGTCTTGCTGCCCAGCAGCAACTCGACCGCTATCCCTTGAGCGGGCTGGTACTGGACGATGATCTCGCTCTCGGCATCCGGCAGGGCGGCAGTGGTGACGGCCAGGGAGCCGGTCACAAAGTTCTGAGTGCCAGAGCCCTGCCCCACCAGCTGGCCGCTGCCGTTGTCTTCGAGCTGCTGCCACTTGCCCAGCGCCCGATACAAGACCCGCACCGTGCCCGGCATGGGGATGGCGGCGGAGAAGTCGAACGTCCAGTTAAAGGTGCGGGTGGCCGGGGTCACCTCCCGGCTCGCGCTGATGAGGTTGCCCAGGATCCGCACCGCCGGGGTGTAGCTGGCGGTGGCCGAAGCGGTAAAGCTGCCCGCATTGCGCCAGACGTCGATCTGGCCGGTTTCGAAGTTCACGGTCAGCTTGCTGAAGTTGTTGTTGCCGCTTTGGAACTTCAGCTCCCCGCTGCCATTGTCCTTGAACACGCCCCCATCGATCGTGAGTTGCAGGGAGCCGCGCTTGGGCACCCGCTCCAGATAGCTGCGAGACTGGCTGCCCGCCACCAAGGCGAACTGGAGGGGGCGAGTCACGGCATTGCCCGAGGGTTGCATGATCGCCAGATCGGTGGCGGCAGAGCGGTCGGTCAGCAGGTTCTCGCCATAGGCGCTCGGCACGATCGGCTTGTAAACCGAGTTGACCCGCACCTGCAGATCCCCCGGCAAGGCTGGCCGCGCCAACGCAGCGACCCCGTAGTAGCGTGCCGCATCCGCCACCGTGGTGGTGAGGATGTCGGCCACCTGATTGCCGTTGGAGGTGGTCGAGCCGGTTGGATACGGGGCGCCGCCATAGAAGGTAAAGGCGAGCCGGGCCGTGATATTGAGGGTGCAAACCCGCCGTACCAGGGTCTTGAACTCACCACCGTGCTCGTAGGTGAAGGTCTGCTCGTGGGCCTCATACTCGGCAATTTTGACGTACTGCTCATAGGCGGCCTTGGTGTCAGGGTCCACCCCACGCAGCAGCAGGGTGCCGCCCAGTTCGGGCTCGGGGGCGGAGACCTCCTGAAACGCGAGGATCATCCTCTGCCCCTTGTACTGGTCGCCGAGCAGGTACATGCGGGCACTGATGCCGGGCACCAGGTAACTCTCGATGGCGTTCTTAACCTCTGCGCGGGTGTCGGTCGGGGTGCCAGCAAAGGCAATCATGTTGACGCGACTGTCGGCGGCATCCTTGCTCACCATGAAATGGGAGCCCAGGTACACCTCCTGGGTATCCACCGCCACCCCGCCGAAGATCTTGCGGATATTGACCCGGCCCTGGGTGCGGTCCAGGCGACTGGTGTCTGGGAACAGGTTGTTGACCTGCCCATCGATCACCAGGCGGCCGGTCGGCAACCCACCGCCGTTGTCTTCATCCGTCAGCCTGGCCGACTCGTAGATGACGATATCTTTTGCTGTGATGGGCATGTTTAAACCTCTGTTAAACGCAGGGTGAGGGTGTATCCCAGCTCGGGAAACTCGGCCGGATTGGCTACCTCGTAATCGGGAATGGCCTGGATGGGCCCATCTGCATGGCGGAAGATGACCTGAGACTCACGCCCGAACAGCGAGAGCGTCATCGGTGTCGGGTCGCTCAGCAGCTGATACACCGCCGCCAGCCCGGCGTATCGGATCCGGCCGGTCAAGGTGACGGGGCGGCCGCCTACCTTCAAACCGTGCTGGGCAATCAAGTCGCCGGTCACGGCGTAATCCACGCTCTGGAGCATGGGGGTCCAGGCCCATTCATCGATCCAGACCAACTCGTCATCCAGGGCAACGCCGTTGATGCTGTTCATGTCTGCCCCTCTTGGTAGCGCTTCAAGATATCCAGCAGCCCCACCACCTGGGACGGCGCCACGTCGATCCGGGCCGAACGCTCACCCAGCTGGATCACGATGGGCTGGAGGGGTTGGGCCGCCGGCACGTTGGTGCTGGGGGTGTTGATGGGCGACGAATACTGGGACGGGGATGGCCCGGCTTGACTGGCCTGAGCCTTCTCAGATTCCTTGGCCTGGGCTTTGCTCAGTTCCTGCTGGAGCTTGGTGCGCATGGCCTCCATCTCCTTCTGGAACTTCTCTGCGTACCACTTGCTCCACTCGCTATAGGCAGGGATGTCCCTGACCTTCTGGCTGTAGCGGGCCAGCTCCTCTTCCACGCCTGCGAGGGTGTTGGCCAGGGCATCGGCATTGCCGCGCAGGTTGTTGATGTCCACGGTCTTGTAGAAGAACGAGCCGGCGCCCACGGTGCGGGTCACGTCCCCTCGGCCCCCACCGGCACCGCCCCCACCACCTGCAGAGGCCACAGCATTACCGGTCTGCTCTGCCTCTTTCTGTACGCCGCGAAGGCCGGAGCGCATGGCATCGGTGGCACTCTTGGCCTTGGCGGCCGCCGTGTCGAAACCATCGCCGATCGCCGCCACCGCCTGTTTGGCATCGCCGCTGCCCCCCTTCACCTTGCTCATGGCGTCGGCAGCGATGGCCATCGAGCGGGTGATGCCATCCCCGGTGAGCTGGCCCTGCTTGGCCATTGCCTGCATACGCTCGATCACCGCATCGATCTCGGCCTTGTTCTTCGCCTGGTTGAACGCCGCCGCCAGGGCTTCTTCACAGGCTGCCGAACTGGATCCGGTGTATTGCACCAGGGTATCCAGGGCGCCGAGCGTATTCTGGAAACTGGCGCCGATACGACCATTAGCCCGCTCGAAGTCCAGCCCCAGCTCATCAAATGCCTTGGCCAGCTTTGCCGGACCATCCGCCGCCGTCTGCTTGGCCACCGTGTTGATTTCGGCAAGATAGTCGCGGGTCTGCTTGGCTTCATCGCCCAACGCCTTAACGGCGGCGGCCCCTGCTCGCCAGCTGCCGGTGGCCTCGTCGTAATGCACCTTGCCTTCGGCGACCAGGCGATCGAGGTCTGCCACGCTGGTGATGGCCAACCCCAGCTCGGCAGAGAGGGCTGCCAGTTGGCCATTGAGCTGGGCCTGGGTTTGCGAGCGCTGGGCCTGCGCCTCTCGCAGCGCCAACTCCGCCAGCACCAGCTGGCGCAGTGCGTTGGCGAACTGGGTGATCTGGATGATGGATTCCACCGTCACGGCAGCCAGCACAGCCCTGATGGCCATGCCCAGCGCCCGCACGCCGATCGCCGCCCCGGCCGCTGCCGTGCCTGCCGTGGTCATGCCCCCTGCTGCCGTGGCCGTCGCCGCAGGCAGGGCGATGAACTGGCCGTAGAGGCCGCGCAGATCGGCAATCCAGCCCGCGATTTTCAGGCCATACCAGGCCTGAGCCATCACCAGCAAAGTATCGCGCCAGGCATAGACGGTCTGGATGAAGGCCTTGATGGACTCCCCAAGCCCGACGATGCCGTCGGAGAGGCGCTGGGCCCACGCCTGCAGGCGGCCATCCTGGGCCATCTGGTCGAACTCACGGTTGAGGCTGGCCAGTTGGTTCTTGAGCCAGGTCAGCGCCCCGTTCTCCGCCACCATGCGGTAGAACTTGGCCAGGTTGTCCTGGGCGTTGGAGATAAGCCCCGAGAGCAGGATCATGTTGTTGGCCGCTGCCCCGCTCGACTGGGCGGCGATCTCGTTCATCAGGGCCTGGATGGTGTCCCGGCCGAGTTTTCCCGCTTCCGAGAGCTTCTGCAGTTCGGCGGTATTCTTGCCGGTGACCTGCTCCAGCAGTTGCCACACCGGCACACCGCGCTCGATAAGCTGCAGGATCTCCTCCCCCTGCAGTTTCTGCTTGGCCCAGGCCTGGCCCAGCGCCAGGGAGATACCCTGCACCTCCTCAAATCCGCCGCCCAGTTTGAACGCCTGATCGACGATGCCCTGCATGGCACCATTCATGGGGTCGATGCCAAAGGCTTTCAGACGCACGAAGACCTGGGTCACCTCGTCAAGCTGCAGCGGGGTGTTCTTGGCAAAGTCCTGGATCCAGGCGCTGGCCTGCTGGCCTCCTTCAATGGAGCCCATCACCGCCTTGAGCTGAACGCTGAGGCGTTCGGCCTGATCGCCGGTCTGGAACATGGCCATCAGCTGGGTGGTAAGGGTCTGGATCCCGAACCAGGTACCGGCCATGGCCACCAGGCGGCCGGTCAGGCTACCGATGGCCCCCTGGAAGCCGCCAGCGCCTTGCGCTCCCTGCACCAGGGAACGCCCCAGCCGTTCGGTCTGGGCCGCACTCTCGCGCAGCTCCCGCTGCAGGCGTTGCTGTTCCTGGGCAAGGTTGCGGGTATCGAGCCCGGCTTGGGTGAGCCCGACGTGCAGGCGGGTATGGGCGGCGGATTGGGAAATCAGCTGGCGCTCCAGCTGCTTGACCTCGGATGCCAGCAGCCGTTCCTGGTCGGTGAGCACACGGGCCTGACCAGCACTGGTCTGCTGCTCGGCCCGTAATTGTGCCAGCTTGTCGCGGGACAGTACGCTGGCCTGCTCAAGCTGAGTCAGGGCCTCGGCGGATTGGTTGAACTGCGCGATCAGTTCCTGCTGCTGGCTCAGGGTTTCCAGCGTCTGCGCCAGCCGCTCGGTCTCGGCGGCCGTCTCGTCTGAGATAGGGCCCAGCTCCTGCACCTCACCCGCCAGCGCAGCCAGGTCCTCGCGGCCGGTGACCTTGGCCGCCAGCTCCAGCGCGAGTTTGAGGGTGGAAGAGGTGGACATGGGCATTCCCGAACAAGTAGGAGATGCCCCATAGTAAGGAAATGGGAAGATATGCGGATTTATGGTGTATTACTGATAAATATATCGCAAGAATCTTGTGAACGTTCGATTGTGATGAGCTAATCACACCTGCATTACTAGCATGTACGCAATTAAACGACGTAAAATCAGAGTTCCAAAATTCTAGATGTTCATATCTCTTCTCTGAGGAAACATAGTGTCTAAATTACACTCACAAAAAGTAATTGACTTTCTTTCTGAAAAATGGGGTGGCAAAGGTTGCCCAATGTGCGGCAAAGGTCCATGGAATGTTCCGGACAATACGTTTCAACTTATGGAGTTTCACAGTGGTAATCTTGTGATGGGGGGCCCCCTTATCCCCGTCATACCGGTCTCATGTGGAAACTGCGGTAACACTGTTCTTGTTAACGCAATAATCGCCGGTGTAGTAAAGCCAGAATCACCTTCCCCTACTCAGGAGAAGAAATGATGGACACTGAAACTGGATTCAAAATGTCGCAAGGCTTTGAGGTTCTTCGACCTAAGAACGACAAAGCATTTCCGATCCCATGTAATGAGTGGGATGTTCTCAAAAACCAAATAGGAGAGTTAACCACAGAGCCATGGTTAATCCAAACCGTAGGCTCTTTACTACTAGGTGCCGCCTTAGCAACTGTAATATCTATTTTAACAGGGGCTATACCAGAAGCAGATAAAACAAACATTATTGTTGCTTGGGCTGTATTTGCTGTATGTGGGATAACTGGTCTTTTGTGTGTTCACTTCGCTCACGAAGAAAAAAAGTCCCATCGAGCAAAAGCAGCTTCCATAGCGACACAAATGACTTTAATTGAGCAGCGTTTTGAAAGAGGCTAGGGTTTTTCACAAAACGGCAGGTCTCCCCGCCGTTCTGCTGTCCACCCCTTACACCGTCTCCGGCCGATCCACATAGAAAGGCGCAGTCTCACCATCCAGGGCAAGCAGTTCCCCTTCCAGCTCGATCTCGATGGGCTTGTCGCTGAGGAAATCCACCGCCTTCTTGGGGGTCAGGCTGGCACGGGGCACCGTCAGGATGATGGACTCCCCACCGATCACACTGCGCCCATCCAGGGTCAGCTTCGCCTTCACCTCTGGCTGCACGTTGCCGGCGATGCGGGTACCGGTGATGGCGTTGTAGCTGGCGCTGACGGTCACGGGGCCGCCATCTGCCACCGCCCCCGCCTTAGTGGCCCGCAGCAGCCCCAGGGCATAGTTGATCTCGAAGTCGGTGCCGAGCACCAAAGAGGTGACGCCCTCCTTCACCACCAGGCCGGTGGCCGAGAGATTGGTCTTGCCGAGCGACAACCATTTCGGATGGGCGGGCAGGGTCAGCGGCACCTCGGTCAGCGTCCCCGCCCCCTGGTTGATGGGGCTCTCCAGCCCCATAAAGGCGGCTGCCAGCAGCACCGGCGGGATCTCGCTGGTCTTGATGGTGACCGTGGCGGGCTTTGGCACGAAATAGGTATCTCGCGCCTGACCCAGCTTGCCCTTGCGCTTGCTCGGGATGCTGATCTTATCGCTGTCCGGTTTGACTTCCAGGCTGTTGACGTCCACCGGGCCAATAACCCCGTTCGAGACGTTGTTGGTGAAGGTCTCGATATAGAGATCCCCTTCCAGGTGCAGTGTTTCGCTCATGACCGTTCTCCCTTGAATTTCACTGTCGTCTTGAAGGCAAGGGGCAGATAGACCACCCCACCCTTGTAACTCGGCTTGACCGGTGCGCTTTCACGCCGAAAGGTACTGTCACCGCAGGCCCGACCGGCCACGGCCTGCAACATGCGCCCCAACCACACCCCGGCGCTGGCCTCCTTGGGAGTGGCACGGTGCACCAACACCAGCAGCCAAACCTGATCGAACGCGCTTTGCCGCCCGCTTTGGCTGGTATCGTTCTCTCGTTCCCCCTGGTAAATCACATGAATGGCCGGGGTGTGCTGCCCCAGGTTGGCCACCGCCTCCAGATCGGTGGCCACAAACACCTCCTTGAGCCCCTGCCCTTTCAAGGGCAGCAACAGCTCACGCAGCCGCTCCCCCGCCGCCAGGTAGTCGAGTTCAGGCGTGGGCCCGTTCATAGGAAGCCCCCACTGCCCCGGCCAAACACCCGACCATCGGACTGCAGCTGGGCCAGGTTCTGGCTTTCCACCTGCTCGCCATCGGCCGCCAGCCCCAGCGCCAGCTCCCCCTTGCCCACCGACTTGAGGAAGGCCAGGGCCGCCTCATTGCGCTTGGCAATCTGCTCCGGCGCCTGCTCGCCATAGAGGCGGTGGCGGGCAATGTCGGCGCAGATAGGCACCAGGGCGCTCGGGACATGAGCCAGCGGCAGCGGGTAGCGCCCCGCCAGGTAGCCGTCGATCAAGGCTCCGGCGTCCTGCAGTGCGATGGTGATGGCCGCGCTATCCAGCTCGCCGGCCGGGGTCATGGCGAGGCGCAACAGCTCCGCCTCGCCAAAGCGGGTCACCATGTCGTTGACGCTGGCGTACATATCAGGCGCCCTCGGCCACGGGGTCGGCAGGCGACTCAGTGGTGACGCCAGCCTCGTCCTTGACCGGGTATTGCACCTCAATCGCCGCAATGGCAGCCGCCAGCTCGGCCTTCTTCATGCTGGCGGCGCCCGGGATCGCCATCTCCACGGCCAGGGCGCGCAGCTCATCGACCTTCATCTCGGCCAACGGGGTGACTTTGCCATCCAAAGTGGCGACGCCCGCCAGGTAACCCGAGCCGGTCAGGCCGCCCACTGCTGCGTCCAGATCCCGGTCCGTCTGCGGTGCATCAGCCGGCGCAAGGGTGACGCCTTCAAGCAGCAGGCGAGTGACCACCAGGCGCGGATCGGCCTCCAGGGTCTCGCACTGCACAGGCGACACAACCAGCTCAGACTTGCCAGGTGCAATCGCCAGGCCCGCGCGAAAATAGACTTGGCGAACCGTCGATGTAATGCCGACTCGAATAGCCTGTTCCATCTCGTGTTCCATCTCATGTTTCCCTCTGTCTCGTTCAATCCAGGATCCGGTTTAAACGGGGGTTAAACGCCCACACTGCGCTCGCTTAACCCCGCCGTTAAACAGCTCGGTGTCGCTTACAGGTAGTCAGCCACCACCAGCTCCAGCTTGCCCTTGAGCTCGTTGCTGGAGCTCTCGGAGAGCTCGCGCTCCAGCATCTGGGTCGCCAGCTTTTCCAGGGAAGCCGGCACCACCAGCAAGGTCGGCTTGATGCCGAGCTTGCGGCCACCGTCCGCCTGGAACTCCCGCATCCGGCTGAAGGCATCCCACAGGTTGTCGGGGGTCAGGGCCCGTTTGTTGGCGAACGCCAGTTGCCAGAAGCCGAAACCGGCGGCATCGCGACAGTCCACCCCGTAACGGAACTCCTTGCGGGTGAACACCGCCTCGTCGTCAACCTTGGTCATGGCGATAAGCTCGGGGGACTTGCGATCCTGGAAGATGATCGGCTTGAGGGCGCGGCTGGTATCGAGCAGGAACCAGGGCTCGCCGGTATAGGCGCCATCCACCACCAGGTTGGCAACCAGCGCCGGGGTGCCGGTGCCATCGACCTTGGGATAGACCGGGTGATCGGTATCGAAGAAATACTGGGCGTCGTAGCAGGGTGTGGTGAAACCGGCTCCCAGCAAACCGAAACAGAGCTCGTCGGGATGTACCCCGGCCGAGCGCCCCATCTCGGCGAACAGCGGGGCATAGATGCCCAGCTCGTCGTCCGCGATATCGTTGCGATCGACGGCCACGGTGGCTTCGAAGTCTTCGTTGACGATCTGGTAACCGTGGGTCTTCATCGACTCAATCACCCGATCCCCGACCCACTTGCGCAAGCTCGGGAACTTGCCGAGCCAGCCATAGGTGTTGGACTTGGTGGTCGATTTGATCACGGTGGCGATCTTGGTGTACTGGGTCGGCGCCTCGCTCTTGGCGTCTTCAAAGTTCTTCTTGAAGCCGGTGAAGAGGGACTGCAGCAGCGCGGGGGTAATCATGGCCATGGTCTATTCCTTCTCTGGTTATACGGAACTGCCTTCGCGTGAAACGAGGGCTTGCTCAGGCCTTGGCCTTCGCAAAGTCCTCGTGGCTGATGCCGAGCTGGTCGGCGGCGTACTTGTCTTCGGCCGAGAGCACGGCCTCCCCCTTTTTCTCCGGCAGGGTGACGGCGGCGGTCTGGCTAGCCGTGAGCGCGGCTATGGCCGGGCGCGGGTCCAGCAGGGCCTTGAGGGCGGCCACCCCCTTCTGGGCGGCGTAGGCGGTCAGGTACTCCTCTTCGGCCGCCACCACCTTGCCTGCGGTGCGGGCCTCCTTGATGAGGGTCGCGGCATCGGTGGTGTCCACCTGGGCGGTCAGGGCCGCCACCTGGGTGACCAGGGCGTTGTAGGTCGCCACCGGCACGAATTGCGCCAGGTCAACCTGGGCTCCTTGTTGTACTGACGTCATCTGTGCCTTGAGGGCGGCCAGAGCGGTTTTCTCGGCCGAGAGCGCGGCCTCCAGCTCCGGCGCCTTCTTGGCGCTGGCCTGCAGGCTATCGAGCTCGGTGAGCGCCTTCTGCAGTTGCTCGTCGGTCGGGTCACCGGTCAGCTCGATACCGAGCTTGGCCAGCAGCTTTTTCAGCAGTTCATTCATGGAGTTCTCCTTGGTGAGGGTGGCCGGCTGGCCGGGTTGAATCAGTTGTGCACTCAAGGCCGCCAGCGCCTGCATACCCACCACCCCGGGATCGTTGGTGATGGCGGTCATGCGCAGCTCCAGGGGGCGGCCCTGGGCGTCATAAGGGAAGACGGCAGAGAGGAAGCGATACTCTTTGGCCGCGACCAGGGCGGCGGCCCGCTCGGTCCAGCGGGGTTTGATAAAGAGTCCTTCCCCCTCGCGCCACTCGATTTCGTCGCCGTTGTACCAACCGGCCGCCGGGGCTTCCTTGCCCGTCTTTTCGACATTGAGGGTCTGGTGGTCGTAGTCGATGAGGATGTCTTGGCCGAGCGCCTTGGCCCGGTTGATCAGGGTAGTGGCGATGGTCTTGTCGAGCTGCCAGTGGCCACCAGGCACATCGAAGGGCCGGCCATCCCTGGCCTTGAACGGACCGACCGGCAGCAGTTGATACCAACCGTCATCCTGCTGGGTAAGCTGCGCATCGAGCACGGCCAGCCCCAGGGTGGTGGGTCTGGCATTCAAGATGGCCACGGCAATCGCAGATGGGGGCATCACTCTCACTCCGGCTGGTCACAGCAAAAAATCACTGCGCCAGTGTCAGGGAGAGGAGCTTGAGGTGGGGTTTATGGTGGGTTAGTGCAGATCTAGATTAAACGGCAAAAGCACGAATGTTCTTGCGGGGATATTGGAGCCTGCATGACAAGCTGGTGACTACTTTACATACACCCCGATTACGGCTACAAATTGAGTGCCGCTATACCTTCAAGGGAGCGGTGTAAGGCTGCCTAGAAACGTCTGGTCAGTGCCCGCCACTACGGATTTGTAAGGGACGGGACTTCAACTTAAACCGAAGTCCGTCCGGCCATAACTCAATCGATACCGTTACGGACTTCAATACCAGATTTATTGAGGTCACTACCATGGGCAACATCGCCAAACATCGCCACCAGGCAGCCGTTCGTCAATCCTTTCACTGCTTCTACTGTGGACTTCCCATGTGGGAGTCATCCCCAACGGCCTTTATCAACCAACATGGGCTGACAAAAGCGGAGGCTAGTATGCTGCAATGCACTGGCGAACACCTGCACCCCAAAAGTGAAGGCGGTTCTGACAAGAGCCATAACATTGTCGCCGCCTGTAAACATTGCAACCAGACTCGTCACAAGAGCTCCAAAATAATGACCCCGACCGAGTATCGGCAAAAGGTACAGAAACGGCTCAATAAAGGGGCTTGGTTTCCTGAGGGTGTGATTCGCAAAGCCAAAGGTAAGCGAACGACGGCTGTTTAATGGTGTTTAAACGCCTTTTCCCTGCGGTGAGACGGGGCCAGACATACCAGTGTGGCGGTCTGGCTCTCACAGACGCGCCCAGAGACTTAGGGCGCGTCCGCCGTCAGATAGCCTTCCAGCGTCTCCAGCACGCTCTGCTGGTCTGCTTCTGACAGCCCCAGATAGGGGCGCTCGGGCAGATTGATCTCGGGACGGCCAAACTGGTGGGCGGCGCCGTATTCAAGCGGAGTGCCGAAGTAGAGGGCCTGGGGGTCAGCCTGATAGTGGAGGGTGTCGCGCAGATCGTCGTTGAGGCGCAGCACCTCGTCGGCATGGCGCGGCTTGCGGGCGCGGTACTTGTCCGAGAGGGGGGCCCAGGGCTCCCCTTCCGGGGTCTCCTGCGCATCCCAGCGATCCCGGTGGGTGAGCGCCAGCCCCTCGCCGATATCCGCCAGGGGTTCGCTCAAATCGCCGGTGCGCTGATAGAGTCGGACCAGCAGCTCATGGGCATCGGCCACCCCGTGGTGGCTGATGGCGATAAAGCTGCCCGCCATCAGGCCTCATCCTCGAAGGTGGTCATAAAGTGCAGGGCCTCCTCATCGGCCGACAACATAGCGGCCTCCCAGAGATCCCCCAACATATCCGCCTCTTCGCCCCGGGCTTGTTCGCACAAGGCATCCAGCGCCTTGGCCTGTGCCAGGGTAAAGGGGCCATTTTCTGCTAGCAGGGCGCTGGCTTGCTCCAACAGGGTCATCCTTTCTCTCCTTTGCGGCTGGCGGTCGTGGCCTGGGCCAGCATGGCCTCCACCCGTTTGGCCAGTTCGGGGAAATGCGCCACCATGGCATCCCTCGCCAAGACCCAGGCGGCAAACGCCTCGGCGGCGGCTTCCATCCTGGTCTTGCTGGCATACTCCGTCAGCAGCCCCACTCCCGTCAGGTCAGGCTCCCCGGCCCAGAAGTGAACCTGGTGACCGAGTTCGTGCAACCAGGTTGAGAGCCGCTGGGCTGATTCTCCCTGCTTGCCGCCGACGTTGGCGGAGATGCTCCAGTGACGGCGCAGTGACTCGCCGCTGGTGCCCCTTGGCCGCCACTGACGGGGCCCGGTGTTGGCATGGGCATCGGTCACCACCTCGGCCGCCGCCGCTTGCACCGCCTGCATATTCACCGCTTTGAGTGTATCACCCGCCTTGACCTTGATAACCAGATGGCCCCAGTTTTTAGCCGTAAAGCCATTGGTCGCGCTGGCACGGCGCGAGTGATAGAAGGCCCGCACCAAGTAAGGGTCTGCGCCCAGGTACTCGGCAATGGCCGGCGCGACCTTGAGCCCCGCAGCCCCCTTGCCCATCTCGGTCTGCTTGATAAACAGGGTCTTGATTGGGTGCGCCTTGAGGAAGGCCGCCAAGGGCTCGCGCTGGGGGGCGGGTAGCTGGGCCAGCAAATCGCTGACCCCCTGCGCCGTCACCCCCTTGGCCGTCGAGAAGGCGCTATCTACCAGGCGTTCCGGCAGACGCTCGGCCAGCGCAGGTTTCGCCGCCTCCCGCTTGGCCACCGCCTCAGTCAGGGCGGCCGGCGTCTGCGGCCGGTAGTCAAAACCCGGGTCTATGCCACGGGGGATCCTGTGTATCTCCCCGGTCGCCTTGTCCACCCACTCATACTCGCCGTCATCCGGTGCCTGGCCCACCGTCAACCCCCGCCGCTTGAGATCCGCCTCGGAGAGCAGGAACTTCTTGCACTTGCAGCCAAAGCCGTTGCTGGGGCTGTGGGTCTCCCACCAGGGATGGTCCACCGGCAGCACCAGGTTGTTCCACTTGAGATGCAGCTCCCTGGGGTGCTCGGAGCCGCCGTGGCGGTAGAGCGCATAGGGGCGCTTGTGCTTGATGCGCTCAATCTGGTCATCCCGCCCGGCGTTGTAGCTCTGGCGCAGGTTGGTCTCGAAAATGACGCGAGAGCGCCACGACGCCGGGCCGGTGTGCTCCCAGCCGTGGCTAGCCACTACTTCCTTGAACGCCTTCTGGAACGCACCGAGGGATTGCCCCTCGCTGATCGCCTTGTCCACCGCCCCGCGCAGGTCCGCCAGCAAGTCCGTCTTGGTCGCCCCCGCCACCATAAAGGCGCGGTTATGGGCATCGCGCCACACATCGGCCCAGCGCTCGCTCGGCATATTCAGCTTCTGGCGAAAGAAGGCGATCGCCTCCTCGAACGGCAGACTGCCGTAACGAACGGGCATCAGTTGCCTTCCTCCATCTCCAGCATGCCGAGCAGTTCGCTGGCGGCAATGGCCTGAGCCAGCAGGGCACCCAGCTCGTCATGACTGAGGTTGGGTTCCAGCGCCAGCAAGCCATCCCGGATCTCCTCCAGGGTGGTGGCCTGCATCACCAGTGCCTGGACGGCATCGGTCATGCCGGCGAGCAAGGGGGCGACCTCCGCCTGCAAGCGGGCCAGCTGGGCATCGTTGTTATCTCCATGGACAGGGTGCTTTGCCGCCAGCGCCGCCAATCCCTGCGCCGTCAGGGCCGCCTCCCCGGCCCCGGCCTGCTTATCGACGATGATCAGTACCTCTTCCCCTTCCTTGGGTGCCGGGATCTGCAGCTTGTCTCGCACCCACTGCGCCGGGATCTGCATCCCCATCCCCACCAGGGCCCGCAGCGGATAAGCCAGATCGCGCATGTCCTCCGGCTCGGTCACGTCGAACTCCAGCCGCGGGCAGCGGCGCGGCCCCTGGAAGCTCTTGCCGTTCAGGGCAAACAGCGGATAGACCAGATCCCGGGTCAGGGTCGCTGCGAGCTGGCGCAGGTCTGCATCCCGCACCTCCTGGCGCACCTCGTTGTGGACGTTGCCGAGCGCATTGGTCGAGCTCTTGCCGTCGGCCTGACTGGTCAAGGTGCCCCCCAGGATGGCCTTGCTCATGGAGCGTTCGCACCAGTCCATCATCATCACAAAGGGGTCGGCCTGGCCGTTCGCCGCGTTCTGGAACTCGATCTCCATCCCCCGGGGGATGATGCCGCCGGCGTTATGACCGATGGAGAGTACCGCCTGCAGCAGGGTCGCCTTCTCCTTCTCGGTCGCCCCTTCCGGGTATTTGCCCAGGCGCACCGGCAGGCCGTAGATCTCCAGAAACTCGGCCAAGTCGCGCACGCTGTAGTTCTTGAACAGGAAGGGCCAGACCAGGGTGCGGATAAGGCCGGTGCGGGCGAGATAGCCGGACTTTGACTTGGCCTTGTGGACCACCCAGCCGAACGGGTTGAGGGCCGCCCCCTCCCGGCTTCCGTCCCGCAGTCGCAACTGGTTCCAGTCATCCGGGTGTGTCTGGAACCAGGCGGGATCGCGCCAGACGATGCCCTTGGGGAGCTGCAACCCCTCCACCATCTCCCAGCCGCTGAACTCCTGGGCACTGAACCCCTTGAGCACCGCATCGGTGGCGTCAAAGAGGACGTCATCCAACCAGGTGAAGTCCTCCAGCAGCTCGCGGATCATCTCGCAGTCGCGCTGCTCGGCGGGGGTCGCATTGCGGGGCGGCTCTATGGTCCAGCTCACCCCGAGCAGGGACCGGCGCCGTTTGCCGAGCTCGCTCTGCAGGTGGGCGTCCTTCTCCTCCATGTCTTCGGCCAGCTCGCACTGGGCAATGAGGCTTCCCTCCTCCGCCTCTTTCAGCGCTGCCGCTGCCTTGCCCGGGGTGAGCCCCACCGTGGGGTGTTCGCTGTAGTGACGGCGCAGCTGGGCCAGCTTGGCGTCGTTCTCGGTCTGCGGCGCCGATTGCAGGCGCAGCGCGTTGCCATGAATGTCGATGAGTCCGGCCATTACCAATCCCCTCTTTCACTTTTGATCAGATCCCTCGTCCCGAGGGATGGGTGATAGTCGTCGTTGCGGTCGCTCCCGTGTTTACCAGGTAAGGGGGTGAACTCGATGGCGCCCCCCTCCATCCAGCTGGCCCGCACCGCCATGGCCAGGGCCACGGCAAAATCGCCGTGGCGCTGCTGGCCGCCTTGGCCGGTGTTCTTGCCCTTGTCGATCTTGGGCACCCCGTTGATGACCTGGATCTTGCCCAGATCGTCCTGCACGTCCGCATGGCGCGGGATGATGAGGTTGCCATCCTCAAACTCGGCCTTGAGCTTGGGCATCCACTCCCGATACCAGGGGTCATTGAGCATCACGCACTCGATCATCCCGGCGCCCCAGCGCAGCCGGGCCGCCTCCGCCAGATAGCCGCCGTTGCCGGTAGCATCGAAGGCGGCCGCCGTGAAGCGATGCAGCCCCGAGAGCAGGGTGAACAGGATCTGGCGCTGGGTCTCATAGGGGGCATTGACCAGTTCCACCGCGAAGGGCGCCCGTTTGCGCAGATTGGGCGCGATGGCGAGCGGGACGAACACCGAGAGATCCCCTTTGCGGGCGAAGTCCTCGCC
Organism: Aeromonas sp. sif0611; assembly: GCF_019218845.1. Classification (NCBI taxonomy): domain Bacteria; kingdom Pseudomonadati; phylum Pseudomonadota; class Gammaproteobacteria; order Aeromonadales; family Aeromonadaceae; genus Aeromonas; species Aeromonas sp. sif0611. The sequence goes on from NZ_JAHUWU010000001.1 coordinate 972,715, forward strand.
GAGCACGTGGCGGCAATTGCGATCGAGCGCCTCCAGGCAGGGCTTGAGATTCTCCTCGCACCAGAGCTCCGCCACCGCCTTGCGGGTCTCCTCGCTTTGCAGCTCGAAGTCCGCAGGGGAAGTGAAGCGCAGGATGGGGATATCCGGCTGCATGGCCCGCTCGATCAGGGTGCGCTTGATATAGACGCCGCTGCTCTGCTTGGGCACGCAGAAATACTCCTCCAGCGCATCCTCTTCGGTGGCGGTGGCCTTGAGTAGCCCGGCCTTCCAGCTCTCCTCGGCCTCCGGCGTCCAGGGCGTGCCCTTAACCTGGCAGATGCGGCGATAGAGCCCTTGGCGGCAGGCGTCGTCCAGGCTGATGGTATGGATGGAATACTCTTTACGGCCCGCCCGGCTGTCATTTATCAGCTGGTTGAACAGGTTATCGACGCCGTTGTGGGTGCTGATAAGCCGCACCTTGGCCCCCCACATGGTCAGCGCCATCGCAGCCTTGAGCACCTCGGCCAGCCGGTCGTGGAAGGCCGCCTCGTCGATGGTGACATTGCCCTGCATCCCCCGCAGGTTGGAGGGGTTGCTGGAGAGCGCCTGCACCTTGAAGCCCGAGGCGAAATAGACCACGAAGGTGAGGATCGCCTTGTCCTCGTCGTCGGTGAACACCTCCTCCTGGATCTCGCCGGCCGCCTTGTTGTACGCCTTGGCCCACATGGCCACGGCGTCGATAAATTCACGGGCCATCTCTTTGTTGCTGCCCACATAGAAGTGATGGCAGCCGCCGGCCGTCTTGGCCTTGGAGGCCGTCAGGGCAGCGTCGGCCGCCTCCGCCCAGGTGATACCGGTGCGGCGGCTCTTCTCGGCGATCTTGAGCGGGCTCTCGTCGGCAATCCAAATCTTCTGGTACGGCAGCAACACCTCGTCGGGGCTGTAATCGGTACCGAGGGACTGGGCCAACTGCTGGGCGATAGGGGTCTGTGCGATCGTGGTCATCAGGCAATCCCCAGGATTTCGCGGCGTATCTCGGCGGCGGCTTCACCGCTCAGGCCCGCTTGGGTGACGATGGCCTCGGTCTTGGCGGCCACCTCCTCGGCAAAGGCCTGGCGGATCTCCTTCTCCCGCTTGTGGCTTTGCATGGCCGTGGATTCGAGGCGCTGAGCCGCCAGCATGGCGTTTTTCAGCATGTCGATATCCACCGCCTCCTCCGGGTTCTGCACCTGGGCCAGCATCGCCTTGAATAGCTGGGAGCGGCCGAGTTCCAGGATAAGTTTGGTGGTCTCCCCCATCGGCTTGTCGCCGAGCTGGGCCGTCAAGGCCGCCGTGGTCTCCCGCAAGTCGCGCAGGTGCTGGCCCACCTGCTCCACCTGGCTGGCGTGCCGGCTGAGCCCAGAGCGGGAGAGCTTGAGGTCATCGGGTAACCCCGCCCCCTCAATGAGGCCGTTGATCTCATCCAGGATGGCGGCCTGGCTGTTGGCCCGATCCCGCAGCATCTCGTTGAGGGCGTTGCGGATAGCTTCGGGCAGCAGCCACACCTTGCTGGCCCGGCCCCGGGTTGGTTTCTCGGCCATGGTCATCCTCCCTCAATCCTCGGCACGGGGCTTCTTGACGCCAGGCACGCTGGATCGCCCTTCGGCCACGTCCTGACCCCGACCAGTGAGGTGAGCCACCTGCACCTGGGCAAGGCGTTCGATGCGCACCAGCCCCTGCTCATCCAGCCAGGCCAGCAGGGTCTTGACCCGATCCCGGGATACCCGGCCGGTACCCAGCTGGTCGAGGCAGTCATTGAGGATCGACTCGTTGGCGGCCCCGCCGATATCGAGCAAGGATCGCAAGATCACCAGGCGTTGCTGGGCGTCCAATATCACTTGAATGCTCATGTTCTCTCCTTGAGTTCATTTTCCAGCAGCAGGTCGGCGAGCCGGCGGGCCTGGCGCAGTTCCGGCGCCAGTGCCCGCAGCTCACCACGCAGTTCGCTGATCTCCAGCTGCAGGGTGTGCAACTCCTTCTCGGTCGGCAGATCCGAGAGTTGCTGCTCGACCCTGGCCACCCTGGCGGCCAGGCCGGTGACATCCTCCCGCTTGGCGTAGGTCTTGGAGAGCAGGATGATGACAATCAACCCCACCAGACTGGCCAGGGCGTACAGGGGCCCCCAGTTCTTAACGATGAAATCCCACACGGATTGCCTCCTTGCGCTCGAATAGGGTCTGGCACTCGATGCAGCGCGGCGCATCGGGTTCGGCATGCAGCCGCGCAATCGGGATGGGCTCATCACAATCGCAACAGATGCCATCGCCACGGGGTTTGGGCCTTGCCCGGTGGGCGTCAATAAGGCGCCCGGTCCGCTCGGCGTCGAGCTGCTGGGCGCGATCTATGGGGTCGCTCAAGGGTGTCTCCTGCCCGACTTGATGGCTTATTTGATGACGTGGGTCGCCTTGAGGCGCCCCCAGATGGCCAGCAGGCCGCCGATGGCACTGGCCAGATCCACGGCGGTGGAGACCAGGCTGGTTTGGGTACCGGTATCGATCGGCACGCCGAACAGGCCGGCGATACCGGCTCCCACGGCGATTACGCCGCCGATGACGGCGCGACTCCTGAGCGCAGGCTTTGCTTGGGGTAACAGGGAATCAGGCATGATGGGCTTCCTTAGGTTGGGTTGGGGTAAGACAGGCACGGGCCCGCAGGCGATCCAGCTCGCCCACCGACCGCCAGCCCTGCTCGTACAGGGATTGGCGAGTGGCGTGATGGCTGTAGAGCGGGATGGCCTCCAGGTCCGCACCGGCCAGGGCGGCCTTGAGATGGGCGCGGCGCCCATCCTTGAAGCAGGCGAGGTAACGGGGGTTCTTGAGCTCAGGGATGCCGAAATAGCCGGCCACCTCGATCCGCTGCTGGGCCCGTTGGCGCTTGTTGGTGAGGCTGGGTTTGCTCATGCCGCCCCCTCACCGAACCGGGTCGAGAGCAGGTAACTCTGCAGGCGCAGCAGGCGGTTGCTCCAGCCGTGAGCATTGACCCACTGGCTGGGGTCTTTGCGCACGATGCCAAGCATGAAACCGGCGCGGACCTCAAGCAGCGCGAGCAGCAGGGCCCGGCCACCATCCCGGCCGGTCTTGGCGGCCAGCACCCGCAAGGTTTGCGAGCCCAGCACCCCATCGACCATGACACCGAGCGCCTGCTGCAACTGGCGCACTGAGCGGCCAGGGCCGTGATGCACGGCCCCATCGAACAGGGCGATGGCAATCAGCGGACAGACGCTATCCACCCGATCGCAACGGGCTGGCAGCCAGTAGTTCGCGCGGTAAAACAGCTGGGCGTGGGCAGGGGTCGCATCGCCGACGGCAATATCCGGCCGACCATCCCGATCGAGGTCGAGCATGCCATCTTTCTTGCCGTCGGCGGCATCGGCCATGCCGAACTTGGTGTGGCCGCCACGGTCGGCCGGGTGGTTGACCTCGCCCCCTTCCACATCGGGACGGAGCAACCAGGCAAGAGCAATCGGGTAGGTATCAGGCAACATAAAAGGCCCCTCGATAAACTGCGTTATCGCAGCGTACCGAGGGGCCTTTTTGTCGGGGGTTTATGGTGGGTTACATGAAGACTAGAGGTCGTCAGATCATTGAATGAATATACTGGTAACAGTAGTGTTCTTCACGGCGTTGTGATTTACATAGTAGGGGGTACCTAACGTTCGAATTCACCGGCCTATACAGTTTCTCGCTCAGGTTTGATTGAGCTATTTTGCATTATGCCCCCTCTGAATCGATTTCCTACGGCGCACCGATCGGAATTGCAGAGGGCGACTTTGTACTCAACTCAAGAAGGCGCGCAAATATCTTCTCCTCCGCTTTCAATGGTGCTTGCATATTCTGTTGCCCAAAGAACGCAGCAAGGTAACCGCAACCAGCGTGTAGCACGCCGATAAAGATCTCTTCCAAATGACGCACGGTTGCGGCTTGAAATGCCTCAGTAGTTTTCTCGCCCTTCAAATGCGCCGAGTAGAAGTAGCTTGCGCCGAAGGGAGAGCCATGAATGATCTCGGATGAAAGAGAGTAGATCAGACCATAAGCTGCAAGCAGGCGTGACCCAGATCGACGACCAGCTAATTCGCCAATTATCCTTATACGGCTGGGCACATCGAGATTAGTCCACGAGCCGTTGCCCTTACCACTGAACTCAGGATACTCCCTCGCGAGTGTGGCTTTTGGATCAGGGTCGGAACGAACCTCGATCGAGAACTCACCGCTTCCAAATTTTCTATTGTGGTGACGCCAAGCAGCAAAATCGATGTACCGGATGGCTCGTGCAGCTACATTGTCTGATTCGACCAAAAGATAGCTAGCATTCACGAAAGATTCGATTGTCGATCTGGCGATCGGATAAGCGTCTCGAACCGGTATGCCGCGAAGTTTCGCCATGTGAAGCAACGTTTCAAGCGACTGACCCGCAGCCATCGCCAGAAATGTGCTTGTGCGCCGCTGTCCGTCACCAAGTGTACAAGTTAGCTTTTCCCCTTCGAACGTTGCTGGGCCTTCAGACGCGACGAAAAGCGCGAGACGAAGAAATTCCTGCTGAAGCATTGCCAAGCCACGCAGGGAATCAATGAGTGGAAGTTCTTCAGGATCCATAACACCTAACATTTGAATTCGTCGGCCACCAACGGTGGTCCGGAGTGATAATGGGTTGGCAGCAACTAGAACACTGTCTTCGTAACTTTCGCAACACCGTCAATAAGATCATGAACCTGCTCTACGGTCGGTTCAACAGCCTTGTTGTGACTGCACAAATTTCTTATGTCGCCAAGATGCTGATGGAATCTCCATTGAGTTGTTTCAATAGCTGAAGCATTTTTGAGTGCCTCATTGAGGTCTGCAATAGTCGGGTGTGTCTTTGTGATTCTGATATTGTGAGCAACACACACCTCATACAAATGCTTCTCCAGCACAACCCCGGCTAATGCGCCAGCGGCACGAGTGAACTTGTGCTTCAACAATTCACGAGCAACATCTAACTCCGAGTCTAAAAGATCGGCTTGAACGAGTTGACGAATATCATATAGCGAACTCTCAAATCGTCGTTTGATGGAGTTGAGAATTGCAATCTGCTGCGTCAGATGAGTTGTCGCAGACTTCTGCTCTGCTATTACCTGGCCGTTTCGAGTGGTTCGCAGCCCCTGCAGTGCGTCCTCAATACGATAATTCTCAAAATCTATATCCTTACGACCTTTTGGTTTTTCGTAAAGGCGGACGAAATCATTCAGTCGATCAGGAAGAAGCTGCTTGATTAGAACCAAGCACTCGGAATACCAAGGTTGGTATGCTCTCGTGAAATCAGGAATAGCATCCATATGCGCTTTCACTACTACCTTATCTCCACCGAAGGCTTTAAGGGCCGCAGCTTCATACTCTTCTTTGCCAAAGCAAAGTAAGGAAAACGACTGCTGCAACCGCACTGCATCGCTCTCCAAACGCTCAAAGTCCTCCTTGTATCTGTCTAGGTTCGACGCCATTTAATGATATCCCCTTGATTTTATTTAAAAATTTAAGATGGTAAAAAACAATCTATTCGCAATAAATGTACTTTGCACAGTCTAATTTCACTATTTTTGTTTTAGCAACTCTAATATGTAAGAGTCAATCGGTTATTGGTATTTCGGGCTTGTATAGACCGCCTCTGTACCCCCCACAACAACTGTTTTGATCAGTGATTAGTGCTCTACAACCGCTTCATACTCCATGTCTGAACACTCTCACTGAAAAAAAATCGTTACCGTTTCATGCAATCCATACTATTGAAGGCAAGGAAGATAACCGATTACAGCTTTGCAGATAGATAAAGAAAGACCCACCTAGGTGGGATCTTTCTTTATGGCTAGAACAATTCCGGCTGCATCCGCCGTCGGGTCAGCAACCTCTGCTCCGCCACTACCGCATAAGTCTGCGGCACGGAGAGGCCGTGCTTACGGGCCAACTGGTCGATGTTGCGGCCGTTGAACTCATCCCAGATGGCTCTGTCCCGCAGCGCGGCCTTGAGATGATCGCCGGTGGGGATGTAGTAGGCGCGGCCCCCCATATAGTGAGCCTGCACCAATGCCAGCTTGCGGGCCTGGGCCAACGCCTTATCCGCCGCCATCCCGCCGCGCCCCAGCTCACAGGCGAGCACATCGACCAGCTCGGCCAGCGCCTTGGGCCACTTGGCGGTCAGCTCGGCCGCCGGGATCTGATCCAGCCGGTCCACCAACTGCCCCAGGGATTCATGGTCATCGGCGAACAGGTCCAGATTCTCCTGGTTGCTATCCATCTCATCCATGTTGCACCTCCGCCTGCATCTGCTCAAAGGCAGCCACAACGGCCTGATAGCCCGCCACCGCACCGCCCCTACCGACGGGAACGCGCCGTTTGGCGGCCCGCAGCGCCTCAACCATCGCCCGCTTGTGCCAGTGCTTGAGGGATTCCAGCACCGAATAAGCCAACGCACCATCGAGCCAGGACACCTCGGCCACACCCACCCCGTTATTGATCCGCACCGTCTGACGCTCCACATAGTGATTGAGCGCCGTCTCGCTGCCATCACGCAGCAGGCCGTGTTTGGCCATTGTGATCCAGATAGCCCGGATCACTCCTATCTCAGCCGTCCGAACCTGGGTACCGCTGACCGGGCTTAAACGCTTCTGCTTGCCTCCTTTTACGCCACGTTTAACAGTCGGTTTAAACCCCGCCCCCTTCATGGCCTGCAGCACCTTGTCCAGCTCCTGGATCGACAGCGCTGCCGCCGAGCGCTTGCCACTCTGCTGGGCCAACAGCTCTCGATAGGTTTCCTCATCCAGCCCCAGGGAGCGGCGTCCCACCTGTACCAACCGGATCAAGCGGGTACGTTCATTGTTTGCTGTCATGATTTTTCCCCACTTTTGCCACCCAGATTTGACCGGCGGGCACATCGTTTCCATTGCGCCACTCAGGGCAATGACTATCGAGCCACTGCTCGGCGCCTTGCTGGCTCAAAGGGCCAAACTTCATCACATAGGCCAGCAAGCCCTGCCAATTAGACGCCGCCATGACTGACCTCTGCCGCTCTGGCTTGCTGCAGCTCTGCCACAAGTTGCCAGCGCATCTGGCTGGCCTCCCCTGCCAGGGCAAACAGCCCTTGGGCACGAGCTTCTCTATCAAACTGCTTGAGCTGTCTGCACACAGCCCGTCTATCAGGGGTCGCCTGTGCAATGGCGGCCGCGCTGAATATCTTGGTAAGCCGAATATCCATATCTATCTTGGTCATCGCCGTGCTCCTTTACAGGCGGTGAACGCCTGGGCCGCTCTTTTCCACACATAAGTCGGCTGCTCATCAGTGCCCGGCCACCACGCCGGACAGACAGGGCGGCGCGGCCGCCCTGTTTCGCACTGTCACTACTCGAACTGCAGTGGCATCAGATCCTGGTACTCCTCTTCGCTCAGCGGCGCCGGGCCCAGCCCCAGCACCCATAACAACGCGGCCTTAATACCGTCCTCATAGGTGTCATCGGGATAGCAGGTGCCTTCGGTCTCGCTGATCTGTTCACAGAGCTGCAGTTGCTCTTCGGCTTGTTCTACGTTGATATTCATTGCGCACTCCTCCCTTACAACTTCGCCAGATCCAGGCTCATCTGGACGTAACGCCCCTGAGCGTCACGCTCGTAGAGCCGCAGGTATTGACTGGTGCCGGTCACCTGGATGGCGTCGGCGATCGCCTGCATGGCCTGCTCCCAGTCGGCGTCCTCGATGTTGAGCTGACGCAGGGAGAGCACCTGGTTGACGTCGATATGACCGGCCTTGGAAACCCGAAAGGCGTGGTCCACCAAGGCCCGCAGCTTAGGACTGGCCCCATCGCTCCAGCGCTCGATGCAGCTATCGATCAACACCTTGGCCGCCTGGATCCGTTCATCAAATTTGCGGTGTTCCCCCACCGCTCGAATGAGCTTGTAGCGCCCGTCGAAGCTGAGCAGAGTCACGTTGCCCTTGGTGCCGCCCCAGGCCACCCCGTACTGCTCGGCCGAGAGGTCCACAAAGTCGGCGATCTGCTGCATGGCGCCGATCTTGAAGGCGGCAAGCAGTGAGCGCTGCTCGCGGGCCGCTGCGATGATGGCCATCACCACCTCATCGCGCAGTTTGTCGGCCGGGGCGATGAGGGTTTCCGGTACCCAGTGCCCCTGGGCGTTCTGCCGCATCGGGGTCGTGTTGCTGGTCTGTGCTTCTTGCATGAGGCTCTCCTTGATTTATCCCGTTGTTGTTCGGTGGTCGCTTACTGGCGCCAGTGCAGCAGGCAACCACCAAAGCGCACGATGGCGACATCCCGCACCACACCCGCGAGGCACTCTCGCCCCCACACTGCCCGCTTGGTCATCGCTTCGGGCAAGGGGCCAGTCACCGCCAGCAAGGGGGTATGGCATACCCGGCTGGTACTCACCTTGCACCCTTTCGCCGTCAGCCAGACCCGCAACTGCTCGGCGGTCTTCTGCAGATTTCTGTTCATCCCGTTCTCCTTGTGATGTCTCACTGGGCCCACCGCACACCCCGAGCCCGCTGGTTTACTGGCCGTGCTTCTCAACCTTGTCGAGCAGCCGGTTGTATTTGATGCCCAGGATCTTGAGCTCCTCGGCCAGCAGCTCAGCCAAGATGCGCAGGCTGCTGCTGGCGTTCTCGCCATCGCTTTTCGCCTGGCGGCGCAACCTGGAGAGGGTGGCCTCGGCGTCATAGCGGGTGCCCTTCTCCACGCCTCTGCCAACCTGTTCGACGGCCAGGCGCATCGGCCGACGCAGTTGCTGATCCTCACTGAGCTGGCTATGGGGGCAGCCGCTGTGACAGGCTTTCCAGAGCTTGATATCCATCGGTCTGGTCCCGACCTCGTCCGCTCTTCGGCGCTGAAACGCCAGGCACTGATGCACCGGGATCTCCCCCAAAATGGGACAGGTCACCTTGTGTCCCATCAGGTTGCCTTCCACCAACTTCTGCACCCGGGCCAGATCGCCTGGGTACTTCTCGTTGCAAACCTGGCTTATCGTGGTGCGGGACAGACCGAGCTTCTCGGCCACCACGGACAACGAGCTGGCCCCGACCTCGGCTTGCAATACCTCAAGCCACGTGTCCATGTTTCTCCTCCTCAACCAGGAACGGATAGAGCCGCTGCTGATTCTGATCCCAGCAACCGTTTTGGCGGACAATGGGGGCAAAGCGACCGGTATCTCTCAGCAACTGGTACTTGGCGACCTCTCCACGATGTGGCATGGCTTTGGCCTGAACTTTTACGTAACCAGCCTTGGCCAACGCCTTTGCATAGACGCCTGCATGGTTACTGGTTGAATTCGAGGTCATCGCCAATTCCGTCAACGTGAACACCCGACTGATTTTCATGGTGTTCCACATCTTTTGTTGGCTGGTCTTGCGCCGGCTTTTCCGCTTCTTCCGAGAGATGCAAGTTCCTTGATTGGTGCCAAATTTGGGTGGTTCATTCACATCCGAAACTTGATACCGATTGCAGCCAAACACCTCTCTTTGGCGCAATGGCCCTTCTACAACGCAACTGAGATGGCCGCTCGCTAACCAACGACGCATCAGGGCATATAAATTTGCTTGCTTAACGTCTGTCGCTGCGAGTAACTCACTCATATCGAACGAGTCCTGTTTACACATCCACAACCAAGCCTCTTCCGTCTTGGACTTATCGTTGATATCAACCACTGGTATCCCTCCCGTGCTTTGTTGTTATTTGGTGGTCCTCACGGCTACCGGCTGCGGCGCACGTCATGCAGCAGTTCGCTGGAATCTACGTCCTCCAGCCGGATAATCCGGGCATCAGAGGCCATGGCCATCTTCTCGATCTTGTCCAGGGCCGAGACGATGGTCCTCACCACCCCGTTCGAGCGTTTGCGGATAAGGTCCAGCAGGGCGTCGTCAATCTCCACGTCCACCTCCAGCATCTCGTTGGCGATGAGGGACACATCCTCCAGGTCGGCGGGCTTGAATTCGATCCACTGGGAGATGCGGTTAAACAGCTGCTTGCGCTGGCTGATGCGGCGGGCAATCTCTTCCATCCCCACCAGGATCAGCGGCTGTTCGGTGGCGTCATAGATATCGCGCAGGGTCTCCATGATGCGGGCATTGCCGACCACGTAATCCGCCTCGTCCACGAAGATGGCCAGCTCCTCGGCCCGCACCGCTTCGACGATGCTATCGACCTGGGCCCGCAGGTTGTGGCGCTGGGGAATGCCGATCTCCTTGGCGATCTGCTCCAGCAAGCTGGTCACGGTGTCGGCCTTGTAGCAGCGCACATAGATGCCGTTCACCTCGTCCTGGTTGAACAACCACTCCACGGCAGTGGTCTTGCCAAAGCCCGAGGGACCGTGGATCAAACCGATGCCCGGCACGATGCTGGAACGGTTGAGCAGGTTGTCGAGCAACTGCTCGGTCTTGATCATGTTTTTGACTTCGACGATCTTGTGTTTCATAGTCTTTTTGTCCTTATGAGGTTGTTTTACAGGGCCGCTTGCTAACCTTTTGCCTGGGCGTTGCGAGTGGCCCTGATACTTTCCAGATGGCGGATAATCCGTTTCGCCATCAGCTTGTGGCTGTAGAGGTACTTGCTCAGCCACTCCTTCTCCCGCTCGCCGAGCGGGGTATCCAACTCCTTCTCGGCCAGATACATGGCCTGCTCGTACTCGGTCTTGAGCGCCCTGGATTCCTGCCCGGCAGTCGCCTGTGCGCGGGCTGCTTTCTCTTCGCGGCGGGCTTCTATCGCAGCCAGCTCTGCCGCGCTGAATTGGGCAGGTTCAGTGGATGCAGCAATGCCTGAGAGCGCAGCCAATGCCGGGTTATCGAGCCCGAGATCACTGCGTTGGAACTGGGCAACGTCTCGCGCCTGGTCAACGAAGTGGCGCACCACATCCTGATGCAGCTCGTCGATGCCAAAGGTCTTGGCGAGGCTGCGCATCTCGCGGCGAAAACTCGCCAGCGCCTTGGCATCGGCACGTTTGGCGGCGCGGAAAGCATCCGGGCTCACCCCGTTCCCCAGCAGGTCAAGGTTCACGGCCTCGATCCGCTCGTTCCAGTCGCCGGTGCGGTACAAGATGGCGCGGCCCACATCGCTCGGGTCGAGGAACACGCTGACCCGCTGGCTCTTCCAACTGTTCTCCAGTAACTCCGGGGCGCTGTACTTGAGGCCGCCAGCCTTGATGAAGCCCTTGGAGACAGTGGCCTCACCGATATGGTTGAGCAGCAGATCCAGCGCCGACTCATCGACGATGGCGCGGCGTTGGTAGCGGGCGATTTGGTACTTCTCGTTGGGGGTCATCCCGAGTGAGCTGTGCTTGCGGTTGTGATAACGGGCATCGAGCCAGTCATCGAGCAGGGTCTGTAACTGGCCGGCTGTCATGGCAAGTTCGTAGATCTCTTTTTCCGCATCCGGCTTGCGCTTCTCCTCCAGCCGCTGGGCAAAGCTCTTGCGAGCCTCGATCACTTGGCGATCGGCCACGCAGTGCCCGATATAGGCGGGCAGCAACTCGATCAGACCGTGGGAAAGAGTGCGGAAAAAGCGCTCGATATGCGGCTTCTCCCATCCCGAATAGGCGTTGGATCGGCTGACGTTCATGCCGAGCAGGGTGCAGATGGACATGACCCGCTGGCTCACGTAATCGGAGCCGTTGTCGGTACGCATCACCCCGTTGTCGTTGAGGGTGCCCCAGGTCAGCAGGGTCTTGCGCAGCAGCAGGCAGATCCCCTCGCTCGATGAGGTCTTGGCCACCAGCAACCGCACCCGACGGGTGAACACATCGATCACCGCGATAATGCTGTGGCGCCCTTCCACCAACATGGCATCGACAGGGGTACTGTCGAACTCCCAGACGTCGTTGGGCTGGCCCATCCAGGGGTACATCTCTTCGATGGCAGCGCGGTACTTGTTGTTGTAAGCGTCGGGGTTGGTGGCATAGGTAAAGGCCACCTTGTTCTCTGCCAACCACTTGACCAGCCAGCGGCGCAAGGAGGACTGGCTGGGGATCTGCCAGCCAAGCTGGTTCATCTCGCTGTACTGGGTCGCCAACTCATGCAGCGCCCCCCACTTGTTGGCCAAGTGCGGTTTGGCGGTGATCAGTGCCGTGAGGAACCGGGCCAGATCCGGGCTTTGCTCGACGCTGGATGGCCGCTCCCGCTGGTAGTTGCCTGCCAGTGCCGCCGGACCAGCATCCGCCAGGGTGCCTTGCCAGCGCCGCAAGGTGATCAGGCTGAACGGCTTTTGTTGCTCATAGACGCTCACAGGTAGTGACAGGCTGCGGGTGCGGTATGCCTCGATAAAGGCGCGGCGCCCCACCTCCCCTTGCTGGCAGGCTTGATAAGGTGCCAGGAAGAGATCGGCGGCCTGCAGGATCAACAACCGGGCATCTACCTTCTTGCGGGCCGCGGCCCCCAGGGTCAGCAATTTACGCCCCGCATCCGGCTTCACCGGCACCTCGCGGGCAAGCAGCTTGGCCATCGCCTTGCCGCCGGCCGCATGATCGGTCACCGCTTGCCCTTGCTGGGCGACAGCCTGCTCCGCCAGATAACGTCGGGTTTCTGCGGGCAGCGAGCTGATGTGGTATTCAACGCCCTTGCCTTTCTCGCGCTTGCGACTTTGCCACTCTTCACGCTCAGCCTTTTTGCGCACACCATCGGGATAGGCTGGCATGCCAATCAATCCGGCCAACCCTTGGGCGGTGAACCAGGTACTCATTGGCCACCTCCCAGCAAGTCGATGCCCAGCGAGTCGGAAAGCTGCGCCATGATGGAACGACTTTCCCTGCGCTTGGGGCTGATGCCCATGGAGGGGGCATATTGTTTGATGCAGCGCTGCACTGCTCTGGGATGCAACCCTTTGGCGCGGGCCCAAGCAGCCTGGGAATATCCGCGTTTTATGAGCTCAGCCCTGATCCACTCTGGTGTTTTCCCTGACATACTCACCCCGTTTCGGTATCATCAAGTGTCGCGGCGCGTATCTTTATCATTCATAAAAGAATGATTTTATGTCGCAATGCGTCACATATGAATGATTGATCACCCCAAAAAGATTGACAAGTCTTTTTGTGCGGAATTTTTTGTCTATCGACTCACCAGCAATAGCCACTAGCCGAGAATTCCTTGTATGTCAGAGCGTTATGAAGAAAAACCACAAGCAGCACAAAAAGACGGTGAGGTATCTTTTCTGACGGTTGGAATGGATACTCTGAGTGACCGCCTGGACGAGCTACGTGGGAGTCTGAGCTACAAGGCATTCGCCGAGTTGGTAGGAATGAGTGAGTCGGGGATGCGCAAATACTTCCCTCCGTTCAATTCGCTGCCCACCATCGACAAGGCGCTGCGCATTGCGCGAACGTGCAATGTGAATCTGGAGTGGCTGGCCACGGGCCAGGGCCCGAAACATCCCGATGGGGTTGCCGAGCAGGCTGTGCGACCTGATGAGTTTGATGAGGAGTACGCGCTGATCGATGGCTACCATGTCACCGTGAGTACCGGCCATGGCGCGTTTAATGATGATCATGAGGTTAAACGCAAGCTGGCCTTTCGCCGCAAGTGGCTCACGTTCCGTAAGTTGAGCCCGGATAACCTGGTGGTGGTCTTTGCCAAAGGCGACAGCATGGAACCCACCATTCACTCTGGCGACTCCATCCTGGTCGATATCAGCAAGAATCAGATCGAAGACGGATCCATCTTCGTGTTGCGGCTGGGAGAGGAACTCTATGCCAAGCGCTTGCAGAAGAACTTCGATGGCGGGATCACCATCATCAGCGATAACCGGGTTGATTATCCCCTGCAGGTCGTTCCCGCCAACCAGTTGGAAAGCCTGGCCGTGATCGGCAAGGTTGTCTGGGCCGGGCACGATTTTTTTTAAACCCATCTAATCACTGTTAGACAGCGGTTTAAACATGGCGGCGTCACGCCAGAGTTAAAAGTCAGAGTTATCATTTTCAGCGCATCGCTCCCAAGAGCGATGCGCTTTTTATCATTTTGAGGCCACCAGAACCAGGCACCTCCCGATCATCCTCCAAACCTTGTCAGCCTTGAGTTTGTCCCACGAGATCCCACTTGCTTTCGGCTGCTCCCGGTTTTCTCACTCTTGGTGACTGGTTACAAAACCTTTCTGGTGAAAACGACAAGCAGCACACTCCGGGATCAGGGTCGATGACCTCGATGCGCAGGCCGAGCACGCCCCCAAGCAGGCCTACGGCTTCGCCGATACCGTTCGCCGAGATCGTCGCCCTCTTCCGCGCCGCCATGTGAGGGGCTGTTGTTTGTCAGGGCCGCCACGCGGCCCTTTTTATTGGCAGGAGGATCAATGGCTTTTTACTTCCGCACGGGGAGTGGGTATGATTTGCCGAGCTAAAAAAGACTGTATGGATGATCTGAACCCGATATGCGGATGAAACACCTGATTGCCGCGGCCCTGACCGCCCTCACCCTGTCCGGTTGCAGCCTGGTCTATCGCATCGATATTCCTCAGGGCAACTATGTGGAACAAAAGCAGGTCGACAAGCTGCGCCAGGGCATGACCCGCGAGCAGGTCGAGTTCGTGCTGGGTTCTCCCATGCTGCGCGACGGCTTTGACCCCAACACCTGGTACTATCTCTATGAGTTCCAGCCAGGTCGTGGTGACAAGGAGCGCAAGGAGCTGACCCTGAACTTCGTGGGTGACAGACTCGCCACCGCCACGGGTGACTTCCCCCTCCCCGCCGCCTTCACCACCCCGCTCTGACAGCATCACAAAACCGGCCAAGGCCGGTTTTTTCTTGTCTGGCCTCCGATCGGGTTCCGCAGGGGCGCACTCCCTGAACCATGATCAAGGACGTCAACGCCCCTCATCATCCCCTCAAGGAGATCACATGAGCCAGATCCTGATCGCCGGGGCAACCGGCCTGGTAGGCCAGGCCCTCATCCGACAGCTCGGCACTGAGCACCAGCTAACCCTGCTCTGCCGCCAGCCGGGCGAGGCCGCCCCCAACCGGCACTGGCTGCCGGTAGACTTCGAACGCCTAAACGAGGTGGCGCTACCCGGCCCCGTCGACATGGCCTTCTGCTGCCTCGGCACCACCCGCAAGGACGCCGGCTCCGATGAGGCCTTTCGCCGGGTCGATCACGACTATGTGCTGGCCTTTGCCGCCCTGGCCCGCCGCCACGGCTGCCGGCGCCTGCTGGTCGTCTCCAGCCTGGGGGCCAATTCGCGCTCTCCCGCCCTCTATCCCCGCACCAAGGGCGAGATGGAGCAGGCCTTGCTGGCGCAGGCGTGGCAACGACTCGTCATATTGCGCCCCGCCATGCTGCTCGGCCATCGCGAGCCTTCGCGCCGCTCAGAGCAGATAATTCAGGCCATCTATCCCTGCATAAAACCCCTGCTGCAGGGGCCCCTCAAGCGCTGGCGGGCCATAGAGGCGAGCCAGGTGGCACATGCCATGGCGGTACTCGCCAGGCAAGAGAGCGGCATCGAAACGGTGCAAAACGAGCGCCTGCTCACCCTGTGATGACGCGGGGGCCTCTATCTTCCCATAGGCTCCTGGCGGCGGTACTGAATCAAAAAGAGGCGCCATGGCGCCTCTTCTGTTCTCCCTTGCCAGCCCATCAGGCCGGGTCGGCATCGTCCCGCTTGCGGTGCACGTCGGGGCGCCCGCCGGTGACCACATCGGCCCGCCCCTCTTCCTTGGCCTTCTCGGCCCGCTTCTTGCGCATCTCCTTGGGATCGGCGATGAGCGGACGGTAGATCTCGATGCGATCCCCGTCCTGCACCGGCTCGCTGCCCTTGACCGGACGGCTGTAGATGCCGAACTTGTTGACCGAGAGATCGATCTCCGGGTGTTTCTGCACTATGCCGGACTGCTCGATGGCGGCCAGCACGCTGGTGCCCGGGGCCACCCGGATGCACAGCACGGTTTGTCGCTCGGGCAGGGCATAGGCCACTTCGATATTGAGCAGATCAGACACCGTAGACCACCTTGGCGCGGTTGGAGAAGGCGAGCACCATGGAGCCCACCAGGTCGCGGAAGATCTGGCCAAAGGCCAGCTCGATCAGCTTGGAGGTAAATTCAAAGTCGAGATCGAACTCCACCTTGCAGGCATCCACGTCCAGCGGCGTGAAGGTCCACCAGCCCGCCAGCTTGCTGAAGGGGCCCTCCACCAGTTCCATCTTGATGGCGCGGTTGGCATCGAGCAGGTTGCGGGTGGTAAAGGTCTTGGCGATGCCAGCCTTGGCCACATCCACCGAGGCCATCATGTAATCCTCACCCGTCTCGTGAACGCGGCTGCCGACACAGCCGGGCAGAAACTCGGGATACGCGTGAACATCATTGACCAGACGGAACATTTGTTCCGCGCTGAACATCACCAGGGCACTGCGAGTAATACGGGGCATGGGCTTTCCTCATTCAATCGGGCCGATTTTATCACCTTGCCAGCCAAAATCACCGCCGAAACTGCTCACCTGACCGCCACGCGCGCAATTGCCGCCTTTGCGGCCCCTGGTCATCACGTCGAAATCACCTTGCCTGTCAAAAACATCACCGAACTGCTCACAAAGCCGCCACTCGAGTGGTTGCGCGTTTTACAGCCGCCGCCACCCACGTATAATGCGCCTTCCTAAACATTGCCGAAGGCCCCCGTCATGAGCAAAAAAAACAGTAAAAACAAAGCCGGGTCCAGCACCATTGCACTCAACAGAACCGCCCGTCACGAGTACTTCATCGAAGAGCGCGTGGAAGCCGGCCTGTCCCTGCAAGGGTGGGAAGTCAAATCCCTGCGGGCGGGCAAGGCCAACATCAGCGAAGCCTATGTCATCTTCCTGCAGGGCGAAGCCTTCCTGTTCGGCTCCAGCTTCCTGCCGCTGAACGCCGCCTCCAGCCACGTGGTGTGTGACCCGACTCGCACCCGCAAGCTGCTGCTGAGCCGCCGTGAACTCGACAAGCTCGAGAGCCTGGTTGCCCGCCAGGGCTA
Organism: Aeromonas sp. sif0611; assembly: GCF_019218845.1. Taxonomy (NCBI): domain Bacteria; kingdom Pseudomonadati; phylum Pseudomonadota; class Gammaproteobacteria; order Aeromonadales; family Aeromonadaceae; genus Aeromonas; species Aeromonas sp. sif0611. The sequence continues at coordinate 989,667 of NZ_JAHUWU010000001.1, forward strand.
CACCATAGTGCCGCTGGCGCTCTACTGGAAAGAGTGCTGGGTCAAGGTCGAGATCGGCCTGGTGAAGGGCAAGAAAGAACACGACAAGCGGGAAGACACCAAAGCCCGGGAATGGGACCGTGAGAAGGCCCGCATCATGAAGAACAAGAACCGCGGTTGATTGTGCGCCGCCAGCGCCCGTGCGGCGACCAATAAACCAGCAATCGACCGGCCCATGCCGGTCGATTGCCATCAACGCCTTGCCATGGCAGGATTTTTGCGTACAATCGCTTTTGACAACTTGGGGCTGATTCTGGATTCGACAAGATTCACGAAACCCAAGGTGCATGCCGAGGTGCGGTAGGCCTCGTTAACAAACCGCAAAAAAATAGTCGCAAACGACGAAAACTACGCACTCGCAGCTTAATAACCTGCGCTGAGCCCTTCTCCCCTAGCTTGCCTGTGTCCTAGGGAATTGGAAGGTCATCCTTCACAGGATCGTGTGGAAGTCCTGCTCGGGGCGGAAGCATTAAAACCAATCGAGCTAGTCAATGCGTGGCGTGTCTCTCCGCAGCGTGTTGGCGAATGTAAAGAGTGACTAAGCATGTAGTACCGAGGATGTAGTAATTTTGGACGGGGGTTCAAATCCCCCCAGCTCCACCAAACGTTTGGAAAAGGCCACTTCGCAGGAAGTGGCCTTTTTTTATTGCTTGCGTTCATGTCTCTTAGCTGGCACTGACAGCCTGTCCGGGGCTGTGGAGGGTGGAATGGCCCTGATGCCGCCCTCTGCCGTGGCAGAGGGCGTCCTCGCGATGGAGGCTAGTCGACGGGTGTCAGGACCAGCCTGCGCCAGGGCCCCGTGATGTCACAGTGCCCCGTTTCATCCGTATTTTGCCAGCCCAGACGATGGTAGAACGCCAGCGCCGTGGTGTTGCGGGTGGCCACCTTGAGGGATGCCGGGGGTTTGTGTCCGGCGAGCCCGGCGGCCAGCAAGGCTCGCCCCATTCCCTGGCCATGCCAGTCGGCCACCACATAGAGGTGATGCACGAAGCTGTCTTGACCCCAGATGGAGACAAATCCGCAGGGAGTGCCGCCCTTCTCTGCCACCCAGATCTGCTCACCTTGGGTCTGCTCGGCAAAATCCTCCAGCCTAAACAGGGAGGGCTCGACCCAATGGAATGCCTGTCGCCTTCCCTTGAGGAACAGTTGCGCCAGCATGGGTTCATCTGCATCTCGCATCATTCTGATCATGAAGACATCCTTGATTTGCCTGCTCACTGCCTCCCACTCTCGATGGATCCCGCCGCGCTGTCAAATCGGCAATTTGGACCCCCTTGAATACGTGATGGTGTGATGCAGGGCTGCCTATTTTATCGCCTTAGGGGCTATACTGCCTGGGTCCCGTCCATGACTGGTTTGAGGTTCACTGATTTATGGATAACAAGCAAATAGAAGGCAGTATTCTGGTACCCGCCCACATCGACGATGTCTGGCGGGCCTGGACCACGGAGAGCGGTCTGCGCAGCTTTCTGGCGCCCGAATGCCTGATGGTGGCGGAACCCAACGGTCCTTTCGAAATCTATTTCAGGCCAGAGGCCCCGCTGGGGGAACGCGGCAGTGAAGGGTGCCGGGTGATGGCGGTCATGCCCCATGACTTGCTCAGCTTCAGCTGGAATTTCCCTCCCCAGTTTCCCCATATCCGTCAGCAGAAGACCCAGGTCAGCCTGCGCTTCGTGCCCGAAGGCCAGGGTACCCGGCTCCACTTCCTGCAAACCGGCTGGGCCCAGGATCCCGATTGGGACCAGGGTTATGCCTACTTCCGGGAGGAGTGGCTGGAGCTCAGCCTGCCAAGGTTGCAGTATCGCTTCACCCACGGCCCCATCGACTGGAACAATCCGCCGGGCAAGCCGCAGTTGAAATCTCTCGCCCAGTGAGGGAGCGATTGAAATGAAGAAGGACCCTGAACGGGTCCTTCTTCATGAGGGATCAGGCGGTCACTCCACCGACTCTTCATCGAACAGGGGGTGATAGAGCACCTCGCCCTGCAGACCGGCCAACCCCCCGGGCTGCAGCTCCATCGCCATGAAACAGTCGGCAGGCACCTCGTAGATGCAGTGCAGGCCGAAGTCGCTGGCGGGCCGGAAGCCGAAACGGGCGTAGTAAACGGGATCGCCAAGCACCACCACCGCCTTCCAGTCCATCTCGAGGGCCGTATCCAGCCCTTCCCGCACCAGATCCGAGCCTATACCCTGCCCCTGCCAGTCCGGATGGACGGCCACCGGAGCCAGCCCGAGCCAGGGACCTTCCTGCCCGTCAATGGTGATCGGGCTCAGCATCAGGTGCCCCATGAACTCGTACTCTTCCTCCTCGACCATGGTGACCACGGCGGCCCCACACTCGCGCAGGCGATTGACCAGTTCGGCCTCATCGGGACGACCAAAGGCGGCGCTCACCAGCTCGTAGACTGGCAGCATGTCGCCGGGACGCTCGGTTCTCAACATACAGGGTTACTCCTCGTACAGCAGGGCCGCCATTATTTCACAGAAGTGGCTCCTGACTTGAGCGTCTTTATCCGAAAATGGGAGGGCTGACTCAGGAAAACGAGTGGCAATCCGTGCGCCAAACGTCGCAATACCTCCCCTTCCCACCGGCTTCGTCAACATCAAGCGCCAGGATGATCCCCTAGCAATCGCAGCAGATAACCGAGACCAAGCTCTTTCCGATCCTTGAGCAGGATACCGCCACCATGGGCCTGCATCCCGGGGACCTCAGGTGCCAGCCAGGCGAGCGGATGGCACCTGACCGTCAGCCCTGCGGGGAGGTGCAGCTCACCGCCCGCCTCGGTTCCTTCCATGAAGAGCGCCACCTCCTGCCCTCCGGCCTCGTTCTCATGGAGGATGGCCACCGCCACCCGCTCGTCTTCGAGCCAGGGGGCCAGCGCACCCTTGAGGCCGTCCGGCAGGTGCGGCGGGCGATCCAGCCGCCAATGATCCAGTTCAGCGGGTTGGCGTGCCGACCCGGGCCGCCGACCGCAATGATGCATGCCGAGCTTGGCCATCACCCGGCCGGAGGCCAGATTGCCCGGCATGTGGCGGGCGGTCAGGGCGGGCAGGCGCAACTGCTCGAAGGCAAAGGCCCTGACCAGCTGCGCCGCCCGGGTGGCCAGCCCCCGATTCTGCCAGGGCACACCCACCCACCAGGCCAGCTCGCCGTGCCAGTGCAGGGAGATGACCCCGAGCAGAGGGGCCGGCTCATCACGGGTGGGCAAGGTCAGGGCCCAGGTCCGCCCCAGCCCGAGGGCGGCCTTGCGCCCGCTCATGGCGAGCCAGTCGCGGGCCGCCTCCAGCGGATAAGGATGGGGGATGTTGAGGGTGTAGCGGGCAAGCGCCTCATCCGAGCAATAACGCACTATGTCGGCCTCATCCTCCGCCCGCAGTGGTCGCAGCACCAAGCAAGAGACTGGTTCGGACGATGGCTCATGCAATGTGGGGATGTACAGGCGCCGGGCAAGCAGTCGCTGCAGTACATCAGCCAGCTCGTCGTCCGCGCTCAGTCGCAGATCCGCGCCATTGGGCCCCAGGGTGAGCAGGCCGCTCTCCTTGGCCAGGGTCAGGAGGACGCTGGAGGCAGAGATCAGGATCTGGCGGCTCGGGTCCACCGTCATGAGGGGAGATTCATCCTCCCCAAGCCAGGCGGAGAGCAGGCCGCTGGCCGAGAGGATGCCGTCGGGCGGGCAGCAGGCCCAAGGCGCAGGAGTCACTGCCGGCTGCTCGCTACCCCTGCCGCGCAGCAACTGCCAACGGTTGCCCTGCTCCTGCCACGCCTGCAGCGCACCCTGCAAACGAGGCTGCCAGAGCGCCTCTTCTATCAACAGTTCCATGCTTCCCCCTGCGACCGCCGAACGGCGCAGCATAACCGGCTGCTAATGGTTTGTTAAACCATATCTTTAGCATGGTTAAACGGCATACCCCATGAAAAAATGCCATATGGCCAGCTTGATGGCGGTCACATTAATGCCCTTCTGCCCTTCCTATCATGCCCCCATCTCGCTGCGGCCGGCGCCGCGCGTGAATGACAACGCATAACAAGAGAACACACTATGCAGCAAACCAGCCCACTCAAAACGGTGTTAGTCAGTACCCTGGCGACCGCCCTGCTGATCTTCGTGGCCCAGTACCTCATCGGGAAACAGGAGATCAGGATAGGCATCGCCATCATCCCCATACTGCCCATGCTCTTTGCCGTCATCATCGGCATGATCGTCTCCGCCAAGCCCGTCAAGGATCGCATCCCCGGCTGGAAGCGCCACTTTGGCGATAAGGAAGAGGGCTTCTGCGGCAAGATGGTGGGCTTCAGCCTGCTGATCCTGGGTACCCAGTATGCGGGCATGATCATCCCCAACCTCAAGATGATCCTGAGCGTCGGCGTGCCGCTCTTCCTGCAGGAGATAGGCAACCTCCTGCCCATCCTCATCGCCATCCCGCTGGCGGTGAAGTTCGGCTTCGGTCGCCGCGCCATCGGGGCCTGCTCCTCCATCAGCCGTGAACCCTCGGTCGCGGTGATCCAGGGCAGATTCGGCACCGGATCCCAGGAGTACATAGGCGTGCTCGCCATCTACCTGTGCGGCTCCGTCATCGGCACCCTCTGGTTCAGCGTGCTCGGCAGCATAGCGCCCCTCACAGGTCTGCATCCGCTGGCCCTGGCCGCCGGTTCCGGCGTGGGCTCAGGCTCCATGCTGAGCGCCGCCTCCGGTGCCCTGATCAACGGCCTCGACGAGGCACTGGCCCAGCAGGTGCTGAGCATAGCCGCCGCCTCCAACCTGCTCTCGTCGGCCCTGGGTGCCCTCTCCCTCACCTATCTGGGGCTGCCCCTTGCCGAGAAGATCTATGCCCTGACTGACAAAGGAGCGAAAGCATGAAAAGCATCGTGATGGATATGCGCTTCGTCTTCCTGGCGATCCTGCTGGCCATGTTCACCCAGACCCTGACCACAGGCACCCCGCTCTGGCTCATGGGTGACAGCTTCATCGCCATGTCCCTGGTGGTGTTCGCCTCCCTGGTGGCCAAGCGCTACCTGCCCTCGTCCCTGCCAGCCTTTGCCTATGCCACCATCATCGGCATCCTCATCTGCCTGCCCGAGACGCCGGTGCGCGGCCTCTTCATCGATGCCGTGGCCAAAATCTCCTTCCTCTCCTGCTGCGTGCCGCTCTTGGCCTTCGCCGGCCTCTCGGTGGGCGGTCAGCTGGAGGAGCTCAAGAAGATGTCGTGGAAGGTGATCCTCATCTTCATGATCGTCTCCACCTGCTGCTTCTTCGGCGCCTCCCTGGTTGCCCAGCTCGGTTTCTCCATTCAAGGGATCATCTAATGAACCACTACCATATCGAACCTGACCTGTTGGCTCTGCGCGGTTTCAGCCACGAGGTGCGCCACCACCTGCACCGCATCCCGGAATACTCCGGGGCCGAGTTCAAGACCTCCGCCTACTGCCGGGGATTGATGGAAGAGTTCGGCTACAGGATCACCGACTACCCGGGCTTCACTGGTTTTCACGGGGATCTGCACATAGACCCCAGCCTGCCCACCATAGCGTTTCGCGCCGACATGGATGGCCTGGAGATGCATGACATGAGCGAGGTGGCGTTCAAGTCCACCCATGAGGGGATGGCCCACAACTGCGGCCATGACTCCCACATGGCGATCGCCCTGACCACGGCGAAATTCCTGGCAGGTCACCGGGAGCGGCTGCGCTACAACGTTCGCGTCATCTTCCAGATGGCGGAGGAGGACATGCGGGTGCCGGGGGCCGAGAAGATGGTGGAGCTCGGCTGCATGAAGGGGGTGGACGAAGTCTATGCCCTGCATAACGACGGCGCCATGGAAACGGGCACCATCAAATTCAACAGCGGCGTGATGTCCTCCTGGGGCTCGGCCTGGACCCTGGATGTGCACGGCATCTCCGCCCACGGCTCCACCCCCCACAAGGGGTTGGATGCCATCCGCGAGGCGGTGCGGATCATAGAGGACATGGACTACATCGTCGCCAAGCGTACCAGCCCGTTCAGCCCGGCGGTGTTCGGCTGCGGCATGATCAACGGCGGCACCATTCCCAACGCGGTGGCCGACCATGTGCAGGCCCGTGGCACCATACGTGCCATGGACGCCGAGACCGACCAGATCCTGAAAAACAGCTTCAGGGACATCATCGCCCAGAGCGAGCTGCGCGGCTTCAAGACCAGCATGGTCCATGCCGGCTACCCGGCGGTGGAGAACCACGCCGGGGCCTGTGCCCGTCTGCAACAAGCCGCCGCAGACGTACTGCCGGCCGAGGGTATCAATGCACAGGGTCAACCCATGACCGGCAGCGAAGACTTCAGCTACATGATCAACGCCACACCGGATCGCAAGGGGGCCATGTTCTTCCTCGGCAGCGGCAATCAGGCCAAGGGGATCTGCAACTACCTGCACGCCAATCCCTATTACCTGGACGATGACTGCCTGTTAATCGGCGCCCAGATCTTTGTCAATCTGGCGACCAGACGCACCTGACGGGCAAGGGGGAGCTGCAATTACTCACATCATGCATCCCCCAACTATCTGGCAGGTGGGCCGCGGAGGCCCGCCTGCTGACCCGCACCCTCAACAGCAAGGAGGCGGTGGGTATAAGGCAAGATCGATGGATGCACTGCCAGCGTACAACCTGTCGCACAGCCAGATGGTGAAGATGGCGGCGAGCCTGAAGAGAGACACGACGAGTCAGCTGAGTTTTCATATGGCGTCGGCGTTCCTCATCCATGACGGTGCTGCATGCCGTATGTGTCAGCGGGCAATCTCCCAAGGCGGGGAGCGGACCTTGAGCCACAAGCGAGGTTGTTTGTTCTGCCCATCAGAAGAGAGCGATATTGGCCGTGCAGTGTGAAGGCAAGGTCACAGAAGGAGAATATGAAAAAAGCGAATAAAAAAATGCCAGTCAAACTTAACTGACTGGCATTACGCCGTGGCGTCTTTGGGGCTGGTGTCAGGCTGCGACAATCCCTGACAACATACCCGTTTATTTCACCGCATCGAAGGTCAGCAGCGTCGCCTGCTCGGCACTCTTCAGCACCAGCTGTTTGCCGCTTATCTGGAAGCTTGCCACCTTCTCCAGCGCCTGCAGGTAGTTCATCTCCTTGCCGGCCAGATCCCCTGTACACATCATGCGAGTCGCCCCCATGGGGCCCAGAGCCAGAATACCGTCCCCCTGCTCTGTGATGCCGCCAAAGTAGCGGTTGCAGCCGCCCTTGCCTGCCACCTTGTCGCCGGCGACCTGCAGGGTGAAGGTATCACCGCTCGCCCCTTGCAACTGCCAGGTCGATGCTTGCAGCTCTGCCAGGGTAGAACCCGTTGCCATGGCGCAGCCTCCCAGGGCCAGCGCAGCCAGCAGGGTCAGTTTCTTGTTCATGAGTTCACCTCGTGATGGAGAAAGTCGTGAAGACACAGAGTGAGGGGCCTGTTTATCATGACTCTGGCGCCCATCAAAACTCTTTTATTGTGATCGGGGTTCCCTTTACTCCCTGCTGGCATGTGCCATGCTTGTAGTCCTGTTCCGGACCCAGGGAGGGGAAACGAATGGTCAAGTCTCTCGTCATCGCACTCGCATTCGGTCTCACTTTTTCGGCCCAGGCCGCCGACTGGGATTTCCTCAAAAACGAAGCCGACAGCCAGCTCTACGTGAAAAGCTATTCCGGCGTACTGCTCGGCAACCAGGCCCATACGGGCGACAATTTCGATATCTGGCTCATCAACACCGGCTACCAATATCCGGTAGAGGATGATATTAGCCTCTACATGGAGGCCGGACCAGCGGTGGGCAGCCACAGCGAGCAGGCCGGCTTCAATATCAGCTCGGGGGTGCGCTACCGCCTCTCCCCCTCACTGAACATCGGCAGCCAACTCAAACAGCTGGAGATGAGCAAGCCCAGCACCCTGGTGGAGCTCAACAGCAGCCTGCTGGTGACACCGCAGTTGGCCATCACCGCCAACTACGGCCTCAGTGCCTTCAGCACCGAGCAGTTCCTCACCCTGGGGGTAGGTTTCAACTTCTGAGGGATCAGAGGAGCCTGGCGCCACTGACCAGCACGCCATTGAGATCGGCGTAGACATAATCCCCCGGCGCTATGCTGACCCCGGCAAAGGACAGCACCACATCCAGCTCGCCCTGTCCGCGTTTCTCGGTTTTGACCGGACAGGCCGCCAGCGCCTTGACTCCCAGCGCCAGCGTCGCCAAGGTGCCCACATCTCGCACGGCGCCGTAGATCAGGATCCCTTCCCATCCCTGCTCCACCGCCTTGATGGCCAGTTGGTCCCCCAGCAGCGCCCGGCGCAGGGAGCCACCGCCGTCGATCACCATCACCTTGCCATGACCGGGGCTCGCCACCAGCTCCCGCACTAGGCTGTTGTCCTCGAAGCAGGAGAGAGTGACCGCCTCGCCATAAAACAGCGGCTTGCCGCCATAATCGTGAAACAGCGGCTCAGCCACCTGCAGGGCATCGCCATGTTGATCGCAAAGGTCGGGCAGTAGATCCAGCATGGTCAGCATCCTTCCATGGAGTGAATGAGTCCGCTCATTCTTTCATCATGTGGACAGGCTGACAATCCAGCGGGCAACCGACATACCCGGATGGTGTGGCTCCCGTCCAGCCTCTCATCATGCGAAAGCTCTGAGCATCCAGCGGGAAGTCAGTCTGCCAAGATGGCATGGCGCCCCCTTCAGCAGGACGGGCACCAGCCAGAGCTCCCCCTCTACCACCCAGTAGAAGGCATTCTGCCCGAAGCGGGCGGCCAGTCGGATGGCCTCGCCCTGAGGAATGTGCAGCAACAGGGATGCCTCCTGCCAGCACTCATCCGGATCGCTGCCCCACACGGGCCCCATCACCAGGGTATCGGCAAGGTGGCGTGACAGGGCGCGTTGACGCCGGGCGTTGCGGCGCATCCCCACCTGCTGGCTGGCCGGATTCCAGGCCGTGACGATGGCATAGGCAGCCCAGACTGGCGGTGCGAAGGGGGCAATAAAACACACATTTCTGTAGTTTTCCCACAAAGTCATGTCAACCACATGTTACATCCCATTACATTTCTTAAGGGCGAAAAAGCAGGCCAGCCCACGTATGATGCAGCGAACCTCGGGATTGACTTATATCAAACCTGAGTTAAAAAGTTGCTATCTGACGGCAAAGAGTGTTGTTATGCGCCTGTTAACTGATAAAATGCAGCAACTTTTGTAATGGACTACCTTTCCAGGCTTCTCTCGATCAGACTTGTTGAGAGCCTATGTGCGGCACAGGGATGTTTGCCAACATAGATACCAAATTCGCGATGATTCGACCTGACATTCATACCCAGGATGACGTAATAAATTTTCAGGACCGGTCGGATAACGCCAAAGAGTGTTAAAATTTCGATAATTAACTGATAAGAATCTGGGAATACTCATGCAAACACCACATATTCTGATCGTCGAAGACGAGCTGGTCACCCGCAACACCCTCAAGAGCATCTTCGAGGCCGAAGGCTACATAGTGCTGGAAGCCAACAATGGCGACGAGATGCATCAAGCCCTGACCAGCCACACCATCAACCTGGTGATCATGGACATCAACCTGCCGGGCAAGAATGGCCTGCTGCTGGCACGCGAGCTGCGTGAAGATGACAACATCGCCCTGATGTTCCTGACCGGCCGTGACAACGAAGTGGACAAGATCCTGGGGCTGGAGATAGGCGCCGATGACTACATCACCAAGCCGTTCAATCCCCGCGAGCTGACCATACGTGCCCGCAACCTGCTGAGCCGCACCATGAACGTGACCGCCGGTGGCGAAGAGAAGAAGCTGGTGGAGCGTTACCTGTTCAATGGCTGGGCGCTGGACATCAACAGCCGTGCACTGGTCAGCCCGGCAGGCGACATGTTCAAGCTGCCCCGCTCCGAGTTCCGCGCCATGCTGCATTTCTGTGAAAACCCGGGCCAGATCCAGACCCGTGCCGAACTGCTCAAGAAGATGACAGGCCGTGAGCTCAAGCCCCACGATCGTACCGTGGATGTCACCATCCGCCGCATTCGCAAGCACTTCGAGAGCGTGGGCGACACCCCGGAGATCATCGCCACCATTCATGGCGAAGGCTACCGCTTCTGTGGCGAGCTGGAGCAGGAATAATCCCTGCCCGGTGAAGCGAGAGGCGCCTGTGGGCGCCTCTTCTGCTTGTGGCTGGTGCAAGTCGCCTGTCCGCCAAAACAAAAAGCCCACTCAGTCGAGTGGGCTTTTTGCATGAAAACTGGAGCGGGCAGCGGGAATCGAACCCGCATCATCAGCTTGGAAGGCTGAGGTAATAGCCATTATACGATGCCCGCAAGGCATCAGGAACGCAGCATATACAAGGTATGGAATCAGCGTCTGAAGAGACGTGCCAGAAGTAGGCAACAACGAGACGGGACAGATACCTGGTATCAGAATGTGGAGCGGGTGATGGGAATCGAACCCACGTATGCAGCTTGGGAAGCTACCGTTCTACCATTGAACTACACCCGCGTCAGTGGCCTCTACTATATGCATTTTGCTGGCGAGCGCAATCACCGCCTTCGTATTTTTTGCCATAAATCAAGCTGTTCGGCCAACTATTGAGCATGCAGCTGCTTTTTCAAACAAAGACGTTCACACTCCCGGATCTGCGAGGTTGCCAAGCCGTGGGGGCGACGATAGTCTTGCGCCACTCGACCGAGGAGGGTGGTAATGGACAAGAACAAGCAGAAACATCTCTATGGCTGGTTGCGCAAACAATCGGGCCATGGCCGGCGCTGGATCGGTCTTTCCATCGGTCTGGGCATGGGTCAGGGCATACTGATGGTGATGCAGGCCTGGCTGCTGGCCACCCTGCTCCACGGCTTCATCATCGAAGGCACCACGCCCGAGCAGTCCATTCCCCTCTTTATTGCCCTGCTGCTGGTGACCCTGACCAAGGCTGCACTGGCTTATGGCCGGGAGGTGGCGAGCTTCAGGGCGGGCAGTGCGGTGCGCCAGGCCATCCGCGAGCTGGTGCTCACCCGCCTCGCCCGCCTCGGGCCAGCTTATATCCAGCGCCGCCCCGCCGGCAGTTGGGCCAGCCTGCTGCTCGAGCAGATCGAAGAGATGCAGGAGTTCTTCTCCCGCTATCTGCCCCAGATGGCCATAGCCGTCTTCATCCCCCTGGTGATCCTGGTGGCCGTGTTCCCGGTCAACTGGGCCGCTGGCATCATCTTGCTCGGCACCGCGCCCCTCATCCCGCTCTTCATGATCCTGGTGGGCGTCGGCGCCGCCGATGCCAACCGCCGCAACTTCCAGTCCCTGGCGCGGCTCTCCGGCCACTTCCTCGACAGACTCAAGGGCTTGCGTACCCTGCAGCTCTTCATGCGTACCCAGGCGGAGGGTGAAGCCATTCGCGACGCCTCGGAAGATTTTCGGGAGCGCACCATGGAGGTGCTGCGGCTCGCCTTCCTGAGCACGGCCGTGCTGGAGTTCTTCGCCGCCATCGCGGTGGCCCTGGTGGCGGTCTACTTCGGCTTCTCTTACATAGATCACCTCAATTTCGGTAACTATGGCGCCAAGGTAACGCTCTTTACCGGCTTGTTCGTGCTATTTCTCGCTCCCGAGTTTTACGCGCCGCTGCGGGAACTCGGCGCCCACTACCACGCCAAGGCGCAGGCCATAGGCGCCGCCGAGCAGCTGCTGGAGTTTCTCGAGGCCGAAGTCAGCGAACCGGCTTCAGGGAGTGCCCCCTTCCAGGCCGATGGCCCCATCAGGGTGGAGGCCCGCGCCCTGGAGGTGCTGAGCGCCGAGGGCAAGGTGCTGATCGGCCCCATCGATTTCACCCTTGAGGCAGGCACGCGCACTGCCCTGGTCGGGATCAGCGGGGCCGGCAAGAGCTCCCTGGTCAACGCCTTGCTCGGCTTTGCCCCCTATCGCGGTTCGCTCCGTGTCAACGGCCAGGAACTCGCCGAGCTGGACATGAGCCAGTGGCGGCTGCAACTGGGCTGGCTCTCCCAGAACCCCCAGCTGTTCCACGCCTCCCTGAGAGACAACCTGCTGCTGGCCAGGCCCACGGCCAGCGACGCCGAGCTGGAAGCCGCCCTGGTGCGGGCCCAGGCCTGGGAATTTGCCAGGGAGAAGGGATTCGACTATCCGGTCGGAGATCAGGCCGGTGGCCTCTCCGTCGGTCAGGCCCAGCGCCTCGCCCTGGCCCGCACCCTGCTCAAGTCCACCCAGTTGATGGTGCTGGATGAACCCACTGCCAGCCTGGATCGCCACTCCGAACGCGCCATCATGAGCACGCTCGAAGACGCTGCGAAAGGCAAGACTCTGCTGATGATCACCCACCGCCTCGATCAGCTCAGCCAGATGGACAACATACTGGTGCTGGAGCGCGGCCAGCTGGTGGAGCAAGGCCACTTCGCGCAACTCTGCCAGGCACAGGGGCCCTTCGCCCGTCTGCTGTCCCAACGTTCAGGGGATTCTCTCGATGACTGATCTACTGCCGTTCCTGCGTCTCTACCGCCAGCACTGGCTCAGCCTCTCCCTCGGCCTGCTGCTGGCCCTGGTCACCCTGGTGGCCGGGATGGGGCTGCTTTCTCTTTCAGGCTGGTTCCTCTCCGCCGCCGCCGTGGCGGGGCTGGCGGTCGCCACCCGGGATACCTTCAACTACATGACCCCGGCCGGCGGCGTGCGCTTCTTCTCCATAGTGCGTACCGCCAGCCGCTGGGGTGAGCGAGTAGTGAGCCACGACGCCACCTTCCGGGTGCTCACCCGGTTGCGGGTCTGGTTCTGGCAAAGACTCTCCCCCCTCTCCCCCGGAACCCTGGCCGGTTTTCGTCAGGCGGATCTGCTCAACCGTCTGGTGGCCGACATCGACGCCATGGATCACGTCTACCTGCGCCTCGTCACTCCCATAGGAGCGGCTCTGCTCAGCTGTGCCGGGCTGGTATTCTTCCTCTCCTTCTTCGACAGCCGCCTGGCGCTGACCCTGGGGGCCATACTGCTCTTTGGCATGCTGGCTCTGCCGCTGGTGTTCTATTTCGCCGGCCGGGCCCCCGGTCGTCGACTCATCGCCGAGAAATCCACCATGCGCACCCGCATGGTGGATTATCTGGACGGCCATGCCGAGCTGCAGATGTTCGCCGCCGCCCCCAAGGCGCTGGCCGAGCTGCAACAGGCCGAGCAGGCCCTGATCCAGGCCCAGGCCCGCATGGCCAGGGTGAGCGGCCTCGCCAGCTTCTCGGTCCAGCTGCTCAGCGGCTGGACCCTGACCCTGATGCTGTGGCTCGCTGGTCACGGCGTCGGTGGTGGCACCCCGGATCCCATCACGGCGCTCATGGTGTTCGCCACCCTGGCAAGCTTCGAGGCGCTGCTGCCCCTGGCGGGTGCCTTCCAGCACCTCTCCACCAGCCTCACCTCGGCCCGTCGCCTCAACGAGATACTGCAGGAGGCCAAGGCACCAGAGTGGGGAGAGGAGCAAGCGCCTGCGACTCAAGGCACCTTGCAGATACGGGACCTCCATTTTGCCTATCCCGGCCAGGATGCTCCTGTGCTGCGAGGCTGCACCCTGCAACTGAACCCCGGCGAGAAGCTGGCGCTGCTGGGGCAGACTGGTTGTGGCAAGTCCACCCTGATGGGGCTGCTGACCCGGGAGTGGACGGCGCAGAGCGGCGAGATACTGCTAGATGGCAAGCCGTTGACCGCGTATGGCGAAGGGGCCCTGCGCGCCTCCTGCTCGGTGGTGAGCCAGCGGGTGCATCTGTTTGCCGATACCTTGCGCGGCAACCTCAAGCTGGCCGCCCCCGACGCCAGCGACGAGCGGCTGACCGAGGTTCTCACCCAGGTGGGTCTCGCCACCCTGCTGGCAGACGAAGATGAAGAGGCCGAGAGCGGACTGGACGCCTGGCTCGGGGATGGCGGTCGCCCCCTCTCCGGCGGCGAGCGCCGCCGCATCGGCATAGCCCGCGCCCTGCTGCACGACGCCCCGCTCTGGCTGCTGGATGAGCCGACCGAAGGCCTCGACAGCCAGACCGAGCGGGAGATCATGGCCCTGCTGCTCAAGCTGGGAGCGAAGCGCTCCCTGCTGCTCATCTCCCACCGCCTGCTGGGGCTGGAGCAGATGGACAGGGTAGCCCTGATGGAAGAGGGCAAGATCCGCCTCTGCGCACCGCACCAGGAGTTGCTGGAAGATGACTACTACCGCAGCCTGCACCAGCGGCTGGCTCCCGCCTGATGACAGCCAATGAACAAGGGGCAGGGATCTGCCCCTTGTCTTGTTGATAGTGCCAAGATCCCCGTCACAGCTCGCCTCCCGGGCGAAAAATGGGGCTGGTCGCAGGCAGCGACTGACCCCTATAATGGCCCCCTCACTGTTCAACAAGACCTCGACATGAAACGCCTGATCCTGATGATGCCCCTGATTGCCTCCGGTTGTGCCGACTTCGCCTTCAACAGCAATCTGGACAAGGAAAACTTCGACGAGTATTTCAAGCCGGGCGGCGTCCGGATCTATGAGCAGAACCAGCTCGCCGACCTCAATTACCTCTACCTCGGCACCGTCGAGGGTGAGTCCTGCCAGGCCGATGCCAATCAGGCGGTGCCCAATGCCGGCGAAGCCCGCACCCTGGCCCGCCGCCGCGTGGCCGACATGGGCGGCAACGGCGTCAGCTTCGACAAGTGCGCCGAGTTCAGCGATGTGCCGGGCTGCCTGAAGCAGGTGATCTGCTACGGTCAGGCGCTGAAAGTGGCCGAAGAGAAGTAAGGTCTCGGCATGGCACTCGCCATCGTCCGCCTCGGCAGCCCCCGTCTCCCCGATGAGGGACTGCGCATCGGCACAGTGCGCCGCCCGCCTCGCGGCGTGCCCAAGAGCGATTTTGCCAGCCAGGATTGGTACGACGTCTGGTTCCCCAACCTGGCCCCCTGCGCCGAGACCATGAAGCTCGGTCAGGCCGCCGAGACCCCGGCCCAGTGGGCCGCCTTCTGCAAGCAGTACAAGGCCGAGATGGCAAGCCCAGCTGCCCGCCACGATCTGGCGCTGCTGGCAGCCCTCTCCCACACCACTAACCTGTCAGTGGGCTGCTACTGCGAGCAGGAGTTCCGCTGTCATCGCGCCATCCTGCGCGAGCTGCTGATCGCCGCCGGCGCCGCCATGCGCACCGAGTAGCGGCGCTCACACTAGACAGAAAAGGGCATCTCTCGATGCCCTTTTGCTTTGCTGCGGCACTTGCCGGCCACGCTACCGGACAAGCTGACGCAGCCGCGTCTCCTGCTCGGCTGTGATGCCGGCGGCCACCGCAGCGTCCGGCGCGCCGGCCAGCCACTCGGCCACATCCGCCACCGTCTCCTCCAGCGGCCGAAAGTTGAGGCCCTGCACGATGGCCGCCTCGGCGCTGATGCGGCCATAGCCGGCATACTCGGGCTGCTCATTGGGCAACAGGGTCGGATAGCTCTGCCAGGGTTCGACCCCGGCCGCGATCAGGGCTGGCCAGGGGATCCACTCCGGTTGCAGGGGGGAGGCCAGCATCAGGCGGGCCGCCAGACGCTCAACCCAGTCCACCAGGGCGATGCCGGGCTTGACGAGGTTGAAGCAGCCCTCCAGTCGCTGCTCGGCGGCCCGCAGCACGAACTCGGCGCAGTCGCGCACGTCCAGGTATTGCAGCCTGTCCTGCCCCTCCCCCGGCAGCAGCCAGGATCCGCCTTGCTGCACCCGTTGCACCCACCAGGCCAGACGACCGGTCGGGTCGAAGGGGCCGCACAGCACGCCGGGGCGCAGTATGCAGAGCCGCTCCCCCCAGCGGGTCCGATACTCTGCCTCGCACAAGACCTTGAGCGGACCGTAGCCGCTGGCTGACTCGCCGGGGGCCACCTGGTGCAGCGGCGCCGACTCGTCCATCTCGGGCCGGGCGAAGTCCCGATAGACGCTGATGGTGGAGATGAAGATGAGGCGCTCACAACGCCCGAGCAGGGCCGTCGATAGGCTGGCCGCCTGCGCTGGGTCATAGCAGCAGGTGTCTATGGCCAGATCCCAGTGCAGTCCCTCCCCCAGCAAGGGATCCAGGCTCTGATCCCTGTCCCCCTGCAGTTGGGTCAGCTCGCGCCAGTCAGGGTGCTGGCGGTGACCCCGATTGTACAGCGTCACCTCATGACCCCAATCCAGGGCCAGCGAGGTGAGGTGGCGGCCCAAAAAACCGGTGCCGCCGATAATCAGCAGTTTCATCCCTGTCTCTCCTGTGCGCCGCGGTGCCATGACCCCGGCCAATCCCTGTTCTTCCCCCACCCTACGCAAGTTGACGCTAGGACACAGCCTCGGATGCCGCGCTCTGCGACCGGGATCACAGGGGGCCACGACTGTGGCGACGCCTGCGTTTTCGGTCCGCCTGTGCTACATTGCCGGGGTTTTCAGCCAGGATCCGCCATGAAGTTCGACATCGACACACTCGGGATCATCCGCTCTCCCTACAAGGAGAAGTTCGCCATCCCCCGCCAGCCCGGCCTGGTCAAATCGGCCCGCGCCCGCCTGGAGCTGCTGCCTCCCTACGATCAGCCGGACGTGCTGCGCGGCATAGAGCAGTTTTCCCACCTCTGGCTCAGCTTCGTGTTTCACCAGACCATGGCCCAGGGCTGGCACCCGACGGTGCGTCCGCCGCGCCTTGGCGGCAACGAGCGGGTCGGGGTCTTTGCCACCCGCTCCACCTTCCGCCCCAACCCGCTCGGCCTCTCCGTGGTCGAACTGCACGGGGTGGGCCGTGAGCGTGGCAAGCTGTGGCTCGACCTCGGCGCCGTGGATCTGCTGGACGGCACCCCTGTGGTCGACATCAAGCCCTACATTCCCTATGCCGACAGCCTGCCCCACGCCCGGGGCGGCTTCGCCCCCGAGGCTCCAACCCCGCCATTGATGGTGAGCTTCACCCCCGAGGCGGAGCTGCAGCTCATGCCCTGGCTCAAGGCCCACCCCGAGCTGCGCCAGCTGGTGAGCGAGGTGCTGGCCCAGGATCCCCGTCCCGCCTACAAGAAGGGCAAACCGGACGACAAGGAGTACGGTGTCAGGCTGTTCGACCTCAATGTGCGTTTTCACATCAGCGAGCCCGACTGCCTAGTGTCGGCCATAGAGCCCGCCTGATCTTCACCGGCCCCGGCCAATAAAAAAACCACCCGCTCGGGTGGTTTTTTGCTGCCACCGCCGGATGGCGGTACTCAGAGGCGTTGCAACAACAGGCTGCCGATGGAATAACCGGCGCCGAAGGAGCAGAGCACACCACGGGCCCCGCTAGGCAGGTCCTGGTTGAACAGGTGGTAGGCGATGATGGAGCCCGCCGAGCTGGTGTTGCCATAGCTGTCGAGGATCACCGGCGCCTCCTGCTGGCTGGCGTCGTGGCCCAGCAGCTTGCGGCCGATGAACTGGTTCATGGTGAGGTTGGCCTGATGGAGCCAGAGACGGTTCAGCTCCCCCGCCTGCCAGCCCTGCTCCCCCAGCTGTTCCTCTATCTGTGTGCACACCAGAGGCAGCACCTCCTTGAACACCTTGCGCCCCTGCTGGCGGAACAGCTTGTCATCCCCGTAGCGGGTGCGCGGACTGAATCGGTTCAGGAAGCCGAAGTTGTTGCGGATGTTGTTGGAGTACTGGGTCACCAGCTTGCTCGCCACCAGTTGCCAGGGGTTGGCCACCTTGCAATCGGCCTCCCGCTCCAGCAGCACGGCTGTGCAGGCGTCGCCAAAGATGAAGTGGCTGTCCCTGTCGCGGAAATTGAGATGCCCCGAGCAGATCTCGGGGTTCACCACCAGGGCCAGTCTGGCGGTCCCGGCCGCCAGCAGATCCGCCGCCGTCTTGATGCCGAAGGTGGCGGAGGAACATGCCACGTTCATGTCAAAGGCCATGCCACTCGCCCCCAGATAGTGCTGCAGCTCGATGGCCAGCGCCGGGTAGGGACGCGGCATGTTGGAGGCCGCCACTATGACCAGATCTATCTCCCCCGGCTCGCGACCGGCGGCGATCAGCGCCTGTTCGGCGGCGGCCACCGCCATCTCCACCATGATGGAGGGCTGGTCATCGGGGCGCTCCGCTAGCAGGGGCTGCATGATGTCCGGATCCAGCACCCCTTCCCTGCTCACCAGATAGCGACTCTTGATGCCGGACGCCTTCTCGATGAACTCGCAGCTCGAATGCTGCTTGGCATCCAGCTGACCAGCGTCGATGGCGGAGGCGTTCTCCTCGTTGTAGAGATCCACAAACTGGTTGAAGGCAGCCACCAGCTCTTCATTGCTGGCGGCAAAGGGTGGGGTATAGAGGCCTGAGCCACTGATTACGATAGAGGTCATCTTTGCTCCTGGCCGGGTGCAATCCCGGCTTGTCTGTTTTTTAGGGTTCAGAGATTCATAGCTGATCGATCGCTCCGGCGAGACCAGCCAGGGTCAGCGGGTGCATACGCCCGCCGATCACGTCATTCATCAACTTGATGGAGGGGTGCCAGAGCCACTCCTGCCTGGGCAGCGGATTGATCCACACCATCTTGGGGAAATGTTGTTGCAGGCGCCCGAGCCACACCTGGCCGGACTCCTCGTTCCACTGCTCCACACTGCCACCGGGCCAGGTGATCTCGTAGGGACCCATCTTGGCGTCACCCACCAGGATCACCCGATAGTCGCTGCCGTAGGTGCGCAGCAGCCGCAAGGTATCAAAACGCTCCTCGGCCCGGCGGGCGTTGTCCTGCCAGACGAAGTCGTAGAGGCAGTTGTGAAAATAGAAGAACACCAGGTGCTTGAACTCGTGGCGCAGCGCCGAGAAGAGCCGCTGCACCTCGGCCACGTGGGCATCCATGGACCCCCCAACATCGAAGAAGACCAGCAGCTTGACCCCGTTGTGGCGCTCGGGTCTGAGCTTCACATCGAGCCAGCCCTGGCGGGCCGTGCTGCTGATGGTGTCGTCGAGATCCAGCTCCGAGGGATTGCCCTTGCGCACCCAACGCCTTAGCTTGCGCAGCGCCAGCTGGATAGCCCGCTGGCCGAGCGGCGAGTCGTCGCTGAAGTTGCGATAGTGGCGCGCCTCCCACACCTTGGTTGCCTTGCCATGCTGGCCTTCTCCCCCCATGCGGATCCCCTCGGGGTGGAAGCCGCCATGGCCGAACGGACTGCTGCCACCGGTACCTACCCACTTGTTGCCGCCGGCGTGGCGCGACTTTTGTTCGCGCAGGCGCTGGTTGAGGGTGTCGAGCAACTTGTCGAGCCCGCCGAGGGATCTGAGCAAGGCTTTCTCCTCAGGGCTCAATAGCCGCTCGAACTCCTGGCGCAACCAGTCATCCGGCAGCGTCTCGGGCAGCAAGGGGATGGCCTCCAGCCCCTGGTAGTACTCGGCGAAGGCGCGATCGAAGCGATCATAGTGAGCCTCGTCCTTCACCAGCAGGCTGCGGGACAAGCGATAGAAGTCGTCCATGTCCACGCTGGCGAGTCCGGCCGCCAGGGCCCCATGGAGATCCAGCAACTCGCGCAGGCTGCAGGGCAGCTTGTGACGGCGCAGGTGAAGGAAGAAGTCGATGAGCATTCAGCCGCCACGACGCGCCAGGAAGGCGAGCTTCTCGAAGAGGTGCAAGTCCTGCTCCGTCTTGAGCAGGGCGCCATAGAGAGCGGGCACCAGCTTGCCAGGCTCCCGGCTGCGCAGCGCCTCGGGGGCGATGTCATCGGCCAGCAGCAGGCGGATCCAGTCCAGCAGCTCCGAGGTGGAGGGCTTCTTGCGCAGCCCCTCCACATTACGCAGCTCGAAGAAGAGATCCATCGCCTCGCCGAGCAGGCCCTCCTTGAGGTTGGGATGGTGCAGCTGGACGATGGCCTGCATCTCGGCCTTGTCGGGGAAGCGGATGTAATGGAAAAAACAGCGGCGCAGGAAGGCGTCCGGCAGCTCTTTCTCGTTGTTGGAGGTGATGATGACCACCGGACGCTGGCGCGCCTTGATGCGCTCGCCGGTTTCGTAGACATCGAACTCCATCCGATCCAGTTCCAGCAACAGATCGTTAGGAAACTCGATGTCCGCCTTGTCGATTTCGTCGATCAGCAGTACCGGCCTCTGCGAGGCAGCGAAGGCCTGCCACAACTTGCCGCGGCGGATGTAGTGGTTGATGTCCCCGACCCGCGGATCCCCGAGCTGGGAGTCCCGCAGCCGGGCCACCGCATCGTATTCATAGAGCCCCTGCTGGGCCTTGGTGGTGGACTTGATATGCCAGCTGATGAGGTCGGCACCGAGCGACTCGGCAACCGCCTCGGCCAGCACCGTCTTGCCGGTGCCCGGCTCACCTTTGATCAGCAGCGGCTTCTCCAGCACGATGGCGGCATTGACGGCCATACTCAGTGACTTTGATGCGAGATAGCGATCGCTTCCTGCAAATCCCATGAGATCCATTCCTTTGGTCGCAGGAGAACCCAGGGGCCCTTCGGCGAGAGAGAATAAGTTCTATATGTTGTAATAACATATTGTTATAACGATTCGTCACTTCTCATTCAGAAACCACAGGGTAATCTTGTTTCATCGCCTTAACAAACACAGGGATAGCACCATGAGCAAAATTTTTGAGGACAACAGCCAGACCATAGGCAACACCCCGCTGGTTCGTCTCAACCGTGTTACCAAGGGCCGCGTGCTGGCCAAGATCGAGAGCCGCAACCCGAGCTTCAGCGTCAAGTGCCGGATCGGCGCCAATCTCATCTGGGATGCAGAGAAACGCGGCGTGCTGACCAAGGGCAAGGAGATCATCGAGCCTACCAGCGGTAACACGGGCATTGCCCTGGCGTTCGTGGCTGCGGCCCGTGGCTATCCCATCACCCTGACCATGCCGGCCACCATGAGCCTGGAGCGCCGCAAGCTGCTCAAGGCGCTTGGTGCCAACCTGGTGCTGACCGAAGGCCCGCTGGGCATGAAGGGCGCCATCGCCAAGGCCAACGAGATCCTGGAATCCGAGCCGGGCAAGTATGTGCTGCTGCAGCAGTTCGAAAACCCCGCCAACCCCGAGATCCACGAGCAGACCACTGGCCCCGAGATCTGGGATGCCACCGACGGTGACGTGGATGTGTTTGTGGCAGGCGTCGGCACCGGCGGCACCATCACAGGTGTCTCCCGCTACATCAAGCAGACCAAGGGCAAAGCCATCGTCTCCGTGGCGGTCGAACCCAGCGAATCTCCCGTCATCAGCCAGAAACTGGCGGGCGAAGAGATAAAGCCCGGTCCCCACAAGATCCAGGGCATAGGCGCCGGCTTCATCCCGGGCAACCTGGACCTGGCCCTGCTGGACCGCGTCGAGCAGGTGAGCAGCGAGGAGTCCATCGAGATGGCTCGCCGCCTGATGGAAGAGGAAGGCATTCTGGCGGGGATCAGCTCCGGCGCCGCCGTGGTGGCTGCCGCCCGTTTGGCCGAACTGCCGGAATTTGCGGATAAAACCATCGTCGTCGTGCTGCCGAGTGCTGCCGAGCGTTATCTCTCCAGTGCCCTCTTCGCCGGCGTGTTCAGCGAACAGGAACTGCAACAGTAATTGATCGCATTACACCAAAACAACGGCGCCTCTGGGGGCGCCGTTTTCATTATGCGCTAAACTCAGTAGCCATCAGTGTCAGTCGACCCCTTATTTTTTGGGGTAAAATAACAAACTTGGGTGTGACAAAAAAAGCAGACATTCTGTGATAAATCTCATATCCTGTGCGGCGTCACGAGGTGTTTACCGGCTAGGTATCACAAGGTAACAAAGTGTTATTTTTCGTTATAAATTAATTTCAGGCCAGACCTGACGCGGCTTGTAGCCCGATGACGAAAAAGACTTAGCCAGGGCGCCGAATACTGCACAGAAAATTGACCTGGATTAAACCATTGCAGGTCTGATTTCGTTACTTTACAACATATCCATACTGACACGGTGAGACAGGAAGCCTCATTAGCGACCATCTCTCCACACAATATCAATAATATGGGGTGAAACCATGTACGAGAAGTCTGTTGTTATTACTGCTGAAAACGGCCTGCACACCCGTCCCGCAGCTCAGTTCGTGAAAGAAGCCAAAGAATTCCAAAGCGAGATCACTGTGGTCTCCGGTGGCAAATCCGCCAGCGCCAAGAGCCTGTTCAAGCTGCAGACCCTGGGCCTGACCAAAGGCACCAACGTGACCATCCAGGCCGACGGCCCGGACGCTCAGAAAGCCGTTGAGAAGCTGGTTGCCCTGATGGACGAGCTGGAGTAATCCAGCTTTATTCCTCCCCCACAGTCGTTTTAATAGGAAGGATTATGATATCTGGCATTCTTGCGTCCCCCGGTATCGCATTCGGTAAGGCGCTTCTTCTGAAAGAAGATGAAATCGTTATCAATCAGGGCAAGATTTCTGCCGACCAGATTGACGCCGAGATCAACCGCTTCCTCGAAGCCCGCACCAAGTCAGCCGCACAGCTGGAAGCCATCAAAGAGATGGCCGGTCGTACCTTCGGTGAAGAAAAAGAGGCCATCTTCGAAGGCCACATCATGCTGCTCGAAGATGAGGAGCTGGAAGGGGATATCAGATCCTTCATCAAAGACAACAAGGCGTCCGCCGACAAAGCCATCTATGAAGTGATCGAACAGTACGCCAAGATGATGGCCGAGCTGGACGACCCCTATCTGCGTGAGCGCGCCACCGACTTCCGTGACATCGGAACCCGTCTGGTTAAGAACGTGCTGGGCATCGCCGTTGTCAACCTGAGCACCATAGACGAAGAGGTCATTCTGGTCGCCAAAGACCTGACCCCGTCCGAAACCGCTCAGATCAACCTGAAATATGTGCTGGGCTTCGTCACCGACATCGGTGGCCGCACCTCTCACACTTCCATCATGGCCCGCTCCCTGGAGCTGCCGGCCATCGTGGGCACCAACGACATCACCGCGCGCGTCAACAATGGCGAGATGCTGATACTGGATGGCATCAACAACCAGATCATCATCAACCCGACCGCCGAACAGCTGGCTGAAGCCAAGAAATTCCAGGCCCAGTTCCAGGCCGAGAAGGACGAACTGGCCAAGCTGAAAGACCTGCCCGCCATCACCCTGGATGGTCATCAGGTCGAAGTCTGCGCCAACATAGGTACCGTCAAGGATACCGAGGGTGCCATCCGCAATGGCGCCGAAGGCGTGGGTCTGTACCGCACCGAGTTCCTGTTCATGGACCGCGATGCGCTGCCGACCGAAGACGAGCAGTTCAAGGCCTACAAAGAAGTGGCAGAGGCCATGCCGGATCAGCCGATCATCGTCCGTACCATGGACATCGGCGGCGACAAAGAACTGCCCTACATGAATTTCCCGAAAGAGATGAACCCCTTCCTCGGCTGGCGTGCCGTGCGTATTTTCTTCGATCGTGAAGACATCATGCACGCCCAGCTGAAGGCCATCCTGCGCGCCTCTGCCTTCGGCAAGCTGCGCATCATGTTCCCGATGATCATCTCCGTCGAAGAGTTCCGCAGCCTCAAGGCCACCGTAGAGCAGCTGAAGGCTGAACTGCGTGCCGACGGCAAAGCCTTTGATGAATCCATCGAAGTGGGTATCATGATCGAGACCCCGGCCGCTGCCGTGATGGCTCATCATCTTGCCAAGGAAGTGGATTTCTTCAGTATCGGTACCAACGACCTGACCCAGTACACCCTGGCCGTCGATCGTGGTAACGAGATGATTTCCGCCATGTACAACCCGCTGTCACCCTCCGTCCTGACCCTGATCAAGATGGTGATCGACGCTTCCCATGACAATGGCAAGTGGACCGGTATGTGCGGTGAACTGGCTGGTGACGAACGCGCCACCCTGCTGCTGCTGGGTATGGGTCTGGATGAGTTCTCCATGAGCGCCATCTCTGTACCGCGTATCAAGAAGCTTATCCGCAACACCAACTTCGAAGATGTGAAGGCAATGGCAGACCAGGCACTGAGCTATGCGACCGCCGCCGAAATCGAAGCCTGTGTAGATAACTTTATTAAGCAGAAGGCAGTCTGCTAAGATCGGCTGCAAACAGCGACAATCATCTCTAGGAGCTTTTACTATGGGTCTGTTTGATAAACTGAAGAAACTGGTTTCCGATGACAGTTCTGACACCGGCGGCATCGAAATTTTTGCACCGCTGTCTGGCGAAATCGTGCCCATCGAAGATGTGCCTGACGTTGTCTTCGCCGAGAAGATCGTCGGTGACGGCATCGCCATCAAGCCGGCTGGCAACAAGATGGTTGCCCCGTGCGACGGCACCATCGGCAAGATCTTCGAGACCAACCACGCGTTCTCTCTGGAATCCGACTCTGGTATCGAGCTGTTCGTTCACTTCGGTATCGACACCGTCGAGCTGAAAGGCGAAGGCTTCACCCGTATCGCCCAGGAAGGTCAGAAGGTCAAGCGCGGCGACACCATCATCGAGTTCGATCTGGCCGTACTGGAAGCGAAGGCGAAGTCTACCCTGACTCCGGTCGTCATCTCCAACATGGACGAGATCAAAGAGCTGATCAAGATGACTGGCGCCGTGACCGTGGGCGAGACCCCGGTTATCCGCATCAAGAAATAATGCGCCGCTGGCTGGTGCCAGCTGCTGCAACAAAAAACCGAAGCCATGTGCTTCGGTTTTTTTATGGGCAACACCTTAGGTCCGCCTGCTCTCAACCATCAGGGGCTAGCTAGTTCCCTGACCGGGCAAGGGCACTCCGATGCAAAAGCGCGGTCGAGATCAAGGCATTGCCCGACAAGCCTTGTAGCATGGGTGTGGAAACCACGGGATCCCGGCGCCATGCGTGACGGGATGGACCAGGGCGATGGAATGCGCCCTCCGCAAGGAGATAAAGATGCTGAAGAATACGGAACAACGTTATGGCAGCCTGAGCATCGGCCTGCACTGGCTGACCCTGTTGCTGATGATGGCCGTCTATGGGCTGATGGAGTTCAGGGATATTTTCCCCAAGGGTTCGACCGGACGCGACCTGATGAAGGAGTTTCACTTCATGGTGGGCTTGCTCATTCTGGCGCTGGTGGTGGTGCGGCTGCTGGTGCGCTTTGGCAGCCCCTCACCGCGCATCCTGCCCGCCCCCTCACCCCTGATGCTCAAGCTCGGTCACCTCGCCCATCTGGCCCTCTACGGCTTTTTGATCCTGACGCCGCTGCTGGGGTGGCTGCTGCTGAGTGCAGGTGGCAAGCCCATCCCCTTCTTCGGATTTGAGTTGCCCGCGCTGATAGGACCGGATGATGGCCTGAAAGGGACCATCAAGGATCTGCACGAGACGCTGGCCAACCTGGGTTATGCCCTGATTGCCCTGCACGCAGGGGCCGCCCTCTATCACCACCACGTGCTCAAAGACAGCACCCTGACCAATATGCTGCCCGAGCGCAAATAACCGGCGACGGGTTGCACACCAGCAAAAAGGCCCCTTTGACAGGGGCCTTTTGTCATGGACGCATATCATCCTCAGGGCAGCACCACCCAGCTTTCGCCGCCGCCGAGGGCCTCAACCCTTATTTGCACGCCGATCCGCTCCACCAAGGTCTGAACGTGGGAGATGACCCCGATCTGGCGGCCCGCCGCCTGCAGGGAGTCCAGGCTGGAGAGCGCCAGATCCAGGCTGTCCGGATCCAGGGTGCCGAATCCCTCGTCGATGAAGAGCGACTCGACCTGGGTCTGGCGCGACGACAGGCTGGAGAGCGCCAGCGCCAACGCCAGCGACACCAGGAAGCTCTCGCCGCCGGAGAGAGAGTCCACGGAGCGCACCTCGTCCCCCATGTCCAAATCCACCACCTGCAGCGCCAGATCCGTGCCGGGCACCCGCTCCAGTCGATAGCGCGGCGACAGCTCGCCGAGCTGGGCGTTGGCCTCCAACAATAGACGTTCGAGCGTGAGGCTCTGGGCGAAGGTGCGCAGCTTGGCGCCGCTGGCGGAGCCGATAAGCTCGGACAGTTGCAGCCAGTGATCCGCCACCGCCTGCTGGGCCGCCAAATCCTCCTGCAGGCTCCCCGCCTTCAGCGCCGCCGCCTCGGCCTGGGCCAGCGTGCTCTTGCACTGGAACAGCTGCTCTTCCAGCTCGCCACAGCGAGCCTCGCAGGCGCCCAGACGCTCGGCAAGGGCCTCGGCCGTGAGGGCGGTCAGCTCCCCATGATGCTCCCGATAGCGCGCCAGCTTGGCCTCCTCCTGGGCCAGCGACCGTTGACGCTCGGCCAACCGGGTGCGGGCCTCGGCCAGGGCATCATCCAGGCGCTGCAAGGCGGTACGGCGAGCCCTGAGCTCATCCGGCGTGATGGCCAGCAGCCGACGCAGATCATATTCGGCGATGCCGAGAGTGCCAGCATGGGCCGCCCAGCGCCCCAGCGCCTCGCGGCGACGACGGCTGCTCACCTGCCTGTCCTGCTCGAGATGGGCTAGCCTCGCCTTGAGCTCGGTCTGCTTCTCCCGGGCGACCCGCAGCGCCGTCACCGCCTCCTCGAGCTGACTGGCCGCCAGTTGCAATCGCTGCTGCCACTCCTGCTCGATCAGGACGATGGCGCGGCCCCCGAGGCAGGCCTCCCGGCTGGCGAGCAGCCCCTGACGCTGCTGCTCCGCCTCCTTGTAGTCGCGCTCCAGCTTGTGCAGCAGCTCGTTCTGGCTTTGCAGCCGCGCCTCCTGGGCGCTCAAGACCGGGGTCAGAGTGGCCAGCTCGCCGCCAAGCTGCTCCCACTCATTCTGTCCGTGCAGATACGCCTCGCAGGTCTGCTGCCACGCCAGCCATTGCTGGCTACCAAGCCACTGGCGCCAGGGCTCAGCCCCCATTTGTTGATCGAGACGGGCCTCACCCTGTGCCAGGCGCTGACGCAAGGATGCCTCCTGTTCGGCCAGTGCCTTCAGCTCGGCCTCCCACTCAACCTTCTGCCGCTCCGCCTCCTGCCATTGCTGCTCAAACTGCTGATGGCGGGCGGTCAGCTGGCTCAGCTGCTGGCGCACGGCCTGCAACTGCTGCTGGCCGAACTGGGCCTCACGCAGTTGCTGCTGGCTCTGGGCCAGCCCATGCTCCAGAGTCTGGCCACGGCCAAGCAGGGTACTCCTCAGCTCGCTCCACTTGGTCAGGGAATCGGCTTGATTCTGATTCAGTGGCAACGGATGGCCCAGCAACTTGGCACCGCCGAGCTGCTGCCAACGCAAGGTCAGTTGTTCGGCGCGGGCATCCAGCTCCGGCAAATGCTGGCGGCGCGCCGCCAGCTGGCGTGCCAGCTCCTGGCGTTCGCTCTCGCACTGGATGTATTGATGATTGAGTCGCTCCCACTCGAGCTCGAGGCTGCGGGATCGATCCGCCAGCTGACCCAGAATGCCCGCCACCTGCGGCTGGCTCTGACTGTAGGGGTGCTCCTCGGCGCCGCAGAGGGGACAAGGTTCACCATCGTTCAGGATGTGGCGATATTGCTCGAAACTGGCGATGGCGCGAGACTGCTCCAGCGCGTGGCGCGCCTCGTCTCGCTGCAGGGCGAGCCGCTCGCGGGCCGGCGCCAGCTCGCCGCCGAGCGTGGTCAGCCGGCTCAGGGCCTGCTCCAGCTGGGCGATCTCCTGCTGCAAACGGCCATGCTGCTCGCCGTGATTGCGACCATAATCAGCCAGCTCCAACAACTGATGCAACTGGCCCAGCTGTTCGGTCTGCTGCTGCCACTGCTCCTGCGCCTTGGCAAGGCGGATCTCCCACTGCTGCTCCTGCAACTCGTGCTGCTGTTGCTGCAATCGCGCCTGCTCCTGCTGCCAGTCGTCGCGCTCCTGCTGTCCCTGCGCCAGCCGGCTGGCGAGATCCCGCAGGGCATGGCCCTTGTGCTCGCGGCTTTGCAACACGCGCTGTAGCAGCTCCCTGTCCGCCGCCCAGTCCTGGATGGTTGCCAGCAAAGGCTGCCACTGGCGCGCCAGTGGGGCCAGGGCCTTGCGCTCCTCGAGCCACAGAGCCCACTGCTGACGGCGCACCGTCAGGGCCTCGACCCGGCTCGCCTGCTGCTGCCACTCCTGCTGCAGTTCCAGTTGCAGGGCGCGTGCCTGGGTCCCCTGCTGCCGGGTCTCCTGCAACTGCTGGCTCTTCTCCTTGAGCCGGGTATCGAGCTCCTGCGCCCGCTTGAGCTCGGGTTGCAGGGCGCCCCACTCCCGCTCTGCGGCAATCTTGTCGGCCAGCAGCTGCTGTTCGCGCAGCGCGGCCTGCTGCAACACAGGTTCAACCTGCTCCAGCTGGGACGCAAGCTGGCCTATCTGCTGCTCCTGCTGCTGCACCTCCAGGGTGAGGCGGGCAAGTTCGTCGTGATCGGCGCGGGCCACCTGGGCCTGCTCGGCGCGGGCAAACTCTTCCCGCCCGGGCGCCGCCTCGCCATGGGCCGCCTCGGCGGCGGCAAGCGCCTCCTGCCCCTCCCGGCAGGCCTGCAACTGGGCGGCAATCCGTCCGTTGAGATCCCGCAAGTCCTGCAACAGCTGACGCTGCTGCTGCTCGTGCTTGAGGCTGGTGGAGAGACTCAGCTGCTGGGCGACCCAATGCTCGCGCGTCTCGTCGTCCATCAGGGCCACGTCGCCGAGCCGCTGCTGTATGGTCGCCAGCGCCTGCTGCTCGGCCCGCGCCCGCTCATGGGTCTGGATGGAGATGGCGGAGTAGAGCTCGGTGCCCGTCATCCGCTCGAGCAGGGCGGAGCGCTCATCGGCGCTCGACTTGAGGAAGGCGGCGAACTCCCCTTGGGGCAGGATGACGGCGCGGCGGAACTGCTCCCAGGAGAGGCCCACCAGCTCGTCGATGCGATCCTGCAGCTCCCGCTTGCTGCCACTGAACACCTGCCCCGACTCGACCTCGGTCAGGCTGCGCTCCTGGGCCTGGAAGCGCCCCTCCGAGCGATTGCGGGCACGGCGCACCGCCCAGCGCGCCAGCCAGATGCGGCCGTCGCAGCCGCGAAACTGCACCTCGGCACAGCCACTGGCGTGGCCGCGGCTCAAGATGCCGCGCACGTCGTTGGCCCTGAGCTTCTCTTCGTCATCCGCCCTGCCCACTTCGGCCACGTGCTTGCGATTGGCGATAAAGCGCGGCATCTCGTCATAGAGGGCGAGGCAGATGGCGTCGAGCAAGGTGCTCTTGCCCGCGCCTGTATTGCCGGTGATGGCAAAGAGCCCGGCGGCGCCCAGCGCCCCCTTGGTGAAGTCGATGGTGAAAGCCCCGGTCAGGCTGGCCAGGTTCTCCCCTGCCAGAGACAAGATTTTCATGAATGACACTCCTTCATCCGCATCTCTTTATGCTCAGGGCGGCTTGTTCCCGCCTGGCCCTCACCGGAGCGCAACAAGATTTTCATGAGTTGGACTCCTTCACCTGCTCCAGGATCTCTTCAAACGACGCCACCAACTCGGCCGCCGGCTCCCCCTCGAACTGCCGCTGATAGCAGAGGCGAAACACCTCCGTGGGAGCGAGCTCATCCAGTCTGCGCCGCTCGCGACCATCGGCCAGCCCCGCCCCCGAGCCCTGATACTGGGTGCTGATGCGGGCGAGGCGCACCGGCTTGCCCGCCATGGCCGCCAGAATGCGCTCGCGGATGCGCGCTTCGGGTTTGGGCAGCAGCAGCCGCACCTCGAGGAAGGGCTGCGCCTCCTGGGGACAGTCGGGCAGGGAGAGCGCCTCTATGGCGTTCAGCGCCTCCTCGAGTGTGCCCTGGGGCAGGCGGATCATCTCCACCGCACGGGGCACGGGGATCCGCTCCAGCCCCGCCAGCTTGCCCCCCTCAAACCTGACCTCCAGCACCTGGTGGTTGTAGTTGGCTTCGGCGAGGGAGAGCGGCAGCGGCGAGCCACTGTAGTGCACCCTCTCGGCCGGGCTCTGGGCCAGATGGAGGTGGCCAAGGGCCGTGTAGTCGGCGGCGGCGAAGATGTCGGCAGGCAGGGCATGCTGGTTGCCCCCCAGCACCCGCCGCTCGGAGAGCTCCGAGAGCTGGCCCGCCGCCAGGTAGGCGTGGCCCATGGCGATAAGGGCCTGGTCGGGCTCGCAGCGCGTGCGGCCTTGCGCCAACACCTCCTGATAGATCTGGCGAACCCCCTCGATCAGCCGATCCTGCCCCTCTTCGAGCGGCTCCACCCGCAGATCGCTGCTGCGAAGAAAAGGCACGGCAGCGCACCAGGCGGCCACCTTGCCCTCCTTGTTTTGCAGCGGCACCAGCAGGCGATCGGTTTCGAGCTTGCCCTCCCCGTCCCGGCTGATGCTGCCCACCAGATGCAGGTCGAAGGCGCGCAGCAGTTCGTGGGGGGCGTCCAGCTTGGAGGGGGAGTCGTGGTTGCCGCCGATCAGCACCATGTTGAGGTGAGGCATCTCGGCGCGCAGCCTGGCCAGAAAGCGATAGAGCTGCTGCCAGGCGCTGGCTGGCGGATTGGCGGTATCGAACAGATCCCCTGCTACCAGCAGGGCGTCGATCTGCCGCGTCTTGATGGTGTCGGTCAGCCAGTCGAGAAAGGCATCGTGTTCGAAGCGGCGTTCATGGCCATGGAGTTGATGGCCAAGGTGCCAGTCGGCTGTGTGCAGGATCTTCATGAAAAACGGCTCGAAAGATAAAAGATAAGAGGGGAGGTGCCAGTGGTACCCGATGAGGACAAGATGAGGATACGCCCCTCTTTTTTCAAGCAAAACAGGCCGCTGACGTCAGATTCAGACGGGCTGGCAATGCATCTCATACTGGGGATGGCCGGTCAGGGGATCCGATACTTCATTCCCGATCCTGAATCCGTGGCGGCGATAGAAGCGCACCGCCGGCTCGTTTTCCACGAAGACCCGGGTATGGAGCGCCCCCCCCTGCTGCTTGGCCTCCTGCAGCAGGGCATGGCCGACCCCGCGCCCCTGGCGGTCGGGTCGCACGAAGAGAGCGGCCAGATAGTCATCCACCAGCGCCATGAAACCGAGCAGCTCGCCGCGCTCCTCGAACACCCAGATGCGGGCGTGATCGAGGTAGCGGGTACGCAATTCCTCCTGAGCCTGCCACCAGCAGGAAGCGTCAACGAAATCATGGGCCTGCAAGGATGCCAGCAGCCAGATCTCGACGATCTCTTCCATGTCTTCCGGCCGGCTCGCTCTCAACATATTCGCATCCTTGTTAACAATCTGAACACTCGCAGTCTAGGGGAGTTCGATGACAAGACGGGCGGTCAAGATGAGGCCATGTGAAGTCGATCGCCCTTTATTTAGCGAGAATGATTGGCTGATCACAAAGCGCCTCTCTAGTACAATGCCCGCCGGACAATCTATGAGACCGAGGACGCCATGTGGTTTAAAAACCTGCAGATTTATCGTTTTACCCGCCCCTTTGACCTGACCGTGGATCAGCTGGAAACCCAGCTCGAGGCCTGTGCCTTCACCCCGTGCGGCAGTCAGGACATCTCCCGGTTCGGGTGGGTCAAGCCCCTCGGTAAATTCGGCTCCACCCTGACCCATTCAGCCTCCGGCCACATCCTGCTCTGCGCCCGCAAGGAAGAGAAGATGCTGCCGGGCACCGTGGTCAAGGAGATGCTGGCGGAGAAGGTGGAAGCGATCGAATTCGAGCAGGGCCGCGCCCTCAAGAAGAAGGAGAAGGAGGCGCTGAAGGAGGAGATCATGCACACCCTGCTGCCCCGCGCCTTCAGCCGCACCAGCCAGACCTTCGCCTGGATAAGTCCCGCCGACAACCTGATGGTGGTGGACGCAGGCTCCGCCAAGAAGGCGGACGATCTGCTGGCGCTGCTGCGCAAGAGCATAGGCACCCTGCCGGTGGTGCCGGTGGCCCTCAAGAACCCGCCAGAGATCACCATGACCGAGTGGCTGAACGAGGGTAATCTGCCCGCCAGCTTCACCCTGGAAGACGAGGCCGAGCTGCGCAGTGCCATGGAGCACGGCGGCATCATCCGCTGCAAGCAGCAGGATCTGATGAGCGACGAGATCAAGAATCACCTGGCCAACGACAAGCTGGTGACCAAGCTGGCCCTGAACTGGGGCGAGACCCTGAGCTTCGTGCTGGGGGACGATCTCTCCATCAAGCGCCTCAAGTTCAGCGAGGAGCTGCGCGAGCAGAACGACGACGTGACCAGCGAGGATCCCGCCGCCCGCCTGGATGCGGACTTCGCCCTGGTGACCGCCGAGCTGGCCCAGTTCATCCCGGCGCTGTTTGCCGCCCTGGGTGGCGAAGAGCAGTCCCTCTGAGTTGTCTCCTGCCTGTAAAAAAACCGCCTGATGGCGGTTTTTTTGATCCCGGGCGGCGGCGGCGACACGGTGAGAGCCAGTGCCTCAGAGCGCGCCGCGGGCCTGCAGCAGCCGGTGCAGCCGCTCGGCCAGGGCGCCATATCCCTGCGCGTTCAAGTGCACGGCGTCGGACTTGAGCCCCGGAGTGCGCAGCAGCTCGCCAAGGCTGTCGTTGTCCAGCACCAGCCCGTACTGCTCTGCCAGCTCCCCGTACAGGGGGGCGCCGTCGGCAAACAGGGACTTGCGAGGCACGGCCACCAGCAGCACCTGGGCACCGCTGCCCTGCACCGCCTCTATCATGGCGGCCAGGTTGGCCTTGAGCGCCCCCTCCCCGCTGCCGTGCAGTATGTCGTTGCCTCCCTCCAGCAGTATGACCAGAGCGGGCCTGTGCTCGGCCAGCAACCCGGGCAGGCGGGCCCGCCCGGCCCGGCTCAACTCCCCCGAGACCCCGCCATTGATGACGGGGTGACCGCTCAGGCTCGCCAACACGCTGGGGTAGCTCTGGGCCGGGTTGACCCCGCGTCCCTCGGTCAGGCTGTCTCCAAATGCCAATATGGTCTCCCCCGCCGCCAGGGGTCTTAACCCTGGCTCCCCGCAGGCGGCCAGCAGCAGGCATAGCAGCCCCGTCACGCAACGCCTCACCAGACTCTCCTTGTGCATCCTGGACCCCTCCTTGATATTTTTGTAACCACATGAGTATAAAGACAATCTTTCAATCAGGCTCCAACTGTGCCACATTTCGACGGGTGAACAAGAAACCGACAAGGAGCCTGTCATGTCCCTCAAACCCCTCGCCCTGCTGGTCGCCTTCGGCCTGCTCACCGGCTGCGCCCCCCAGAGTGCTTTTCATTATGTCCCCCCTCCCCAGACACTGATCGCCCCGGAGGCAGCCAGCGGCTGGACCGACAAGCCGGGCTGGCAGGGGCGAGACTTCATGGTGGCCGCGGCCAACCCGCTGGCGGTGGATGCGGGCTACCAGATCGTCAAGGCGGGAGGCAGCGCCGTCGATGCGGCCATCGCCGTCCAGCTGGTACTGACTCTGGTGGAGCCGCAATCCTCCGGGATCGGCGGCGGCTCCCTCATGCTGGTGTGGGATGGCAAGCAGGTGGCGGCCGTGGATGGCCGTGAGACGGCACCAGCAGCGGCCACGGATCAACTGTTCATGAAGGATGGCAAACCGATGGCGTTCTACGACGGCGTGGTAGGTGGCCGCTCGGTCGGCGCCCCCGGCACGGTGCGCGCCCTGGCCCTGGCTCACGAGCGCTATGGCAAGCTGCCCTGGGCCAGCCTGTTCGAACCCGCCATCACCCTGGCAGAGCAGGGCTTTGTGATAAGCCCTCGCCTCGCCACCCTGCTCGCCAAGGATCCCTATCTGGCCAAAGACCCCGAGGCCAGGGCCTACTTCTATCAGGCGGACGGCAGCCCCAAGACGGCGGGCACCCGCCTCACCAACCCGGCACTGGCCGGGGTACTCAGGACGCTGGCACGGGACGGTGCCGATGCCTTCTATCGAGGGCCCATTGCCGAGGCCATGGTGGCCAAGGTGCACGCCCATCCCACCAATCCGGGGGTGCTGAGCGCCGCGGATCTGGCCAGCTACAGCGCCAGGCTGCGGGACGGCCTCTGCTTTGACTATCGCCAGAGCGAGGTATGCGGCTTCCCGACCCCCTCCTCCGGCACCCTGGCGCTCGGCCAGATCTTCGGCATGCTGGAGAGCCGCGACATGGCGGCCCTCAGGCCGGTACAGGGGGCGGACGGCCAGCTGGCGGCGTCGAGCGATGCAATCCACCTTTACAGCGAGGCGGCGCGGCTCGCCTTCGCCGACCGCAACCAGTACGTGGCCGACGGCGACTTCGTCTCGGTGCCGGTGCGCGGCATGCTGGACAAGGGCTATCTCGCCGAGCGGGGTCGCCTCATCGGGGAGACATCCATGGGCGTCGCCCAACCGGGCACCCCGCCGCGGGCACTGGCCCGTGGCCAGGATGCCACCCCCGAGCTGCCCTCCACCAGCCACGTCTCCATCGTGGATGGAGACGGCATGGCGGTCTCCATGACCAGCTCCATCGAGGACGGCTTCGGCTCCCGGCTGATGGTCAACGGCTACCTGCTCAACAACCAGCTCACGGACTTCTCCTTCACCTCGGTGGATGCCGCCGGCCTGCCGGTGGCCAACCGGGTGGAGCCGGGCAAGCGCCCGCGCTCCTCCATGTCGCCCCTGCTGGTGTTCGACAAGCAGAGCAAGCAGCTGGAGATGAGCCTGGGTTCCCCGGGTGGCTCGGCCATCATCAACTACGTAGGCAAGGCGCTGCTTGGCACCCAGGACTGGGGCTTGAGCCTGCAGCAGGCCATCAACCTGCCGAACTTTGGCAGCCGCAACGGCCCCACCGAGCTGGAGCAGGGGCGCACGCCCGAGGCCGTGATCCAGGGGCTCAAGGCCAGGGGTCATGAGATAGTGCTCAGCGAGCAGACCTCGGGGTTGCAAGGGGTACAGCGCAATGCCGGCGGCTGGTTTGGCGCCGCCGATCCGCGCCGGGAAGGAGTTGCCAGAGGTGATTGAGTAAGGACAAACGCCTCAGCCCGCAGGCAGGCGCCATGCCTGCCCAATCAATCAGGCCGCCCGTGGGCGGCCTGATTGATTGCGACTGGCAGTAACTCTCAGGGATGAGATTGCACTGCCGGGCGAGCCAACCGCCAATGTTGGCGTTCAATCCGTTCCAGCCGTGCGGCCTGCACTTCCATCTTGCTGGCAGGCGTCACTGACCAGTCGGGCGGCGTCCACCAAGGCAGCGTCAGCAACAGAACAAACAGGCTCGCCAGATAGCAGCGCATGGGAGACTCCAAGAGAGTGTGGATCCTGACTGGGAAGAGGATCCCCTCTATCCCCAGCATGCTCCCATGTTCACTCATCTTGATGACCGCCAGGTGACAGCAGCCCCTGCTGGTCCCGTTATTGATAACGGAGTGACTTTATACCCCCAGCCGATCTCGCAAGGTGTACCAGGCGGCGCCGGCAGCGGTGAAGGGGATACGCAGCAGGCGGCCACCCGGGAAGGGGTAGTGCGGCAACTTGGCAAACGCATCGAAGCGCTCCGCCTGACCGCTCAGCACCTCGGAGAGCAGCTTGCCCGCCAGATGGGTACAGGTAACGCCGTGGCCGCTGTAACCCTGCATGTAGTAGATGTTGGGGCCGATGCGACCAAACTGCGGCAGGCGCGACAGGGTGAGCAGGAAGTTGCCGGTCCAGGTGTATTCCACCTTGACCCCCGCCAGCTGCGGGAAGGTCTTCAGCATCTTGGGGATGATCAGCCGTTCGATGTCCGCCGGATCCCGCGCCCCGTAGACCACGCCGCCGCCGTAGATCAGCCGGTGATCGCCGGAGGTGCGGTAGTAGTCGAGCAGGTAGTTGGAATCTTCCAGACAGTAGTTTTGCGGCAGCAACGAACGGGCCCGCTCCTCCCCCAGCACCTCGGTGGCGATGACTTGGGTGCCGCAAGGCATGCTCTTGCCGGCGAGCTCGGGCACCAGGTTGCCGAGGTAGGCGTTGCCGGCCACCACCACGAAGCGCGCCTTCACCGCCCCTTTGGCGGTTTTGACCAGAGCAGGTTGACCGGGAGTGATGCTGGTGACGGCGGACTGCTCGAAGATCTGCCCTCCCTGCATGCGGATGGCTTCGGCCTCCCCCAGTGCCAGATTGAGGGGATGGATATGGCCGCCACTCTTGTCGAGCAGGGCGCCGACGTAGCGATCGCTTGCCACCACCTCGCGCACCCCGTCGGCATCGAGCAGCTCCAGCTTGTCGTTGCCCCACTTCTGCCAGCGCTCATATTGCGCCTTGAGTTCGTGAAGCTGCTTCTCGGTCTCGGCGGCAAAGACCCCGCCCTCCTGCAGATCGCACTGGATGTTGTAGCGTTTGATCCGCTCGCGGATGATCTGGCCCCCTTCAAACAGCATGGAACCGAGCAGCCTGGCCTGATCCGGCGGGCAATTCGCTTCTATGGTGTCGATGTCGCGGCTGTAGGAGTTGACGATCTGGCCGCCATTGCGACCGCTGGCCCCGAAGCCGACCCGGGCCGCCTCCAGCACCACCACCTTGTAGCCCTTCTCCACCAGATGCAACGCACTGGAGAGGCCGGTATAGCCCGCCCCGATGACGCAGACGTCGCACTCCAGTTGCTCGGTCAGTGTCGGGTAGGGCGCGTGCTGATTGGCGCTGGCTGCGTAGTAACTCTTTACATGTTCGGTCATGATCCCTGTTTCCTTACCGGTTCGTTTCCAATATTCGCGCTGTTCAATCTCAAAAGCTGGCGGGGGTGTGGGCGCTGACGATGCGACAGACCTGCCCCGACGGGTTGCTGAAGCTGTGGGGCTCGCCGGTATCGATCACATAGCTGTCTCCGGCGCTGAGCTGATAGGTCTGCCCGGCCAGACTCAGCACGACCGAGCCCTCCAGCACGGTGCCCACCTCCTCCCCCAGATGCTTGACCTGTCCCCCGGTGTCAGTGCCGGGGGCATAGGTCTCCAGCATGAAGCCGAGCTGACGACGATTGTTGCCGTTGTGCACCAGCTTCATGGAGACCCCCTGGCTGCCCAGCTCGATGAGTTGATCGGCCTTGATCACCACGCTCGGCGCCCGCGCCTCCTCTTCGGCGAAGAAGCGGGAGAGCGGCAGCTCGTAGACGCAGAGCAATTTTTGCAACGAGGCGACCGAGGGGCTCACCTTGTTCTGCTCTATCATGCAGATGGCGCCATGGGTCAGCCCGCTCAGCTCGGCGGCCCGGCGCTGGGAGAGCCCGAGACTACGGCGAAGGAGGGCGAGCCGCTCTCCCATGGTTTTATCCATCCCTTTGTCAGACAAGGGGTTATCCGTCATGGTCTGCCACTGGACCTCGCCTTGTGGTTGCTGCATCCCCACCTCCTTGTATGGCCATTCGAATACCTTGTGACGACTGGTTAGAATAATACGTCAACCTCGGCCCTCTGTTCGTTATCCTGCACAGCCGAGAGCGTTCATTATTTTGCACACCCCACACGATGAGGAACGCAAGAATCGTCCTGACAGCCCCATTTCTAGCATGTAGCGTG
Source organism: Aeromonas sp. sif0611 (assembly GCF_019218845.1). NCBI lineage: Bacteria > Pseudomonadati > Pseudomonadota > Gammaproteobacteria > Aeromonadales > Aeromonadaceae > Aeromonas > Aeromonas sp. sif0611. The sequence continues at coordinate 1,026,935 of NZ_JAHUWU010000001.1, forward strand.
CCGTTCACTCAAATATATTTAACACTTGAAAAACATTTCGGCTCACTTTATGGTCGTTACGTGCTTATTATTCTATACGGTGGCACCACGGGATGAGTTGGCCACCCAGACCCACAATCGAGGCTTCCTATCTATGTCAGCATCACAACCCGCACTCTCCCTGATCAAATCCCTTGCCTATATGGATGGCCGCTGGTGCGAGGCCCGGAGCGGACTCCGGTTCGAGGTCCTGAACCCGGCGACCGGCCAGCTCATCACTCAGGTACCCGACATGGACGAGGCGGATACCCGGCTCGCCATCGCGGCGGCTCACCGGGCCCAGCCCGCCTGGGCGGCCCTCACCGCCAAGGAGCGCAGCAACAAGCTTTACGCCTGGTTCGAGCTCATCATGACCAACCAGGATGAACTGGCCCGCATCATGACCTGCGAGCAGGGCAAACCCCTGGCCGAGGCCAAAGGGGAAGTAGCGTACGGCGCCAGCTTCATCCAGTGGTTCGCGGAAGAGGGCAAGCGCGCCTATGGCCGCACCATCCCGGGCTTCAGCGGTGACAGGCGTCTGGCCACCATCAAGCAGCCGGTTGGGGTCGTGGCCGCCATCACCCCCTGGAACTTCCCCATCGCCATGATCACCCGCAAGGCGGGGCCGGCGCTGGCCGCCGGTTGCACCATCGTCATCAAGCCCGCCGCCGAGACGCCCCTGTGCGCGCTGGCGCTGGCGGCCCTGGCCGAGCAGGCGGGCATCCCCGCCGGGGCCATCAACATCGTCACCTCCCATCAGGCGGCCGCCGTGGGCAACGAGCTGTGCAGCAACAAGACGGTGCGCAAGCTCTCCTTCACCGGCTCCACCCGCATCGGCAAGCTCTTGATGCGCCAGTGCGCCGACACCATGAAGCGGCTCTCTCTGGAGCTCGGCGGCAACGCCCCCTTCATCGTGTTTGACGATGCGGATCTGGACGCCGCCGTGGCCGGGGCGCTCGCCTCCAAATACCGCAACGCCGGCCAGACCTGCGTCTGTGCCAACCGCATCCTGGTGCAGGCCAGTGTCCATGACGCCTTCGCCGAGAAGCTGGCCGCCGCGGTGCGCAGCTTCAAGGTGGGGGATGGCATGGGTGAGGGTACCCAGATTGGCCCCCTCATCAATGCCGCCGCCGCCGACAAGGTTGCCTCCCTGGTCAACCAGGCTGAGGCCGCCGGTGCCAGGGTCCTGGTGGGGGGGCAAGCCCATCCCGCCGGTCCGCTCTTCTACCACCCCACCATCCTGACCGGCGTGGCCCCGGACAACCCCATACTGCAGGAGGAGATCTTCGGCCCCGTGGCCCCTCTGGTGCGCTTCGAGACCGAGGCCGAGGCCATCGCCATCGCCAACGACACCCCCTACGGCCTCGCCGCCTACTTCTATGGCCGCGACATCGCCCGCGTCTGGCGGGTGGCCGAGCAGCTGGAATACGGCATGGTCGGCATCAACGAGGGGATCATCTCGACCGAATTGGCGCCCTTTGGCGGCATCAAGGAGTCGGGGCTCGGTCGGGAAGGGGCCAGCGAGGGCCTGGAAGAGTATCTGGAGACCAAGTATCTCTGCTTCGGCTCCATTGCTTAAATATTCATTTATTGTAAATATAAAATCTTAAGTGACTGGGGTGTCTCGCGTCGTCCATCCCATGGCACCACCACAAGGAGAGGGTCAGCAGCCAGGCTGCCGGCCCATCACAGTGAATTGAGGGGCTTGCCCCAGAGGGAGAATAGAGATGAGTAACCAATCCTGGCAGGCCCGCCGTGAAGCGGCCGTGGTACAGGGCGTCGGCACCCTGCTGCCGGTCTTCATCGACCGGGCCCAGAACGCCGAGCTGTGGGACGTGGAGGGCAACCGCTACATCGACTTTGCCTCCGGCATCGCCGTGCTCAACACCGGCCACAACCACCCCAAGGTGGTCGCCGCCGTGCGCGAACAGCTCGAGAAGTTCAGCCACACCTGCTTCCAGGTCACCCCTTATCCGGGCTATATCGAGCTGGCCGAGAAGCTCAACGCCCTGATGCCGGGTCCCACCCCCAAACGTACCCTGTTCCTCTCCACCGGCGCCGAGGCGGTGGAGAACGCCATCAAGATCGCCCGCGCCCACACCGGTCGCAGCGGCACCATCGCCTTCAAGGGGGGCTTTCACGGCCGCACCATGATGGGGATGGCGCTCACCGGCAAGGTGGTGCCCTACAAGACCGGCTTCGGCCCCTTCCCGGGAGAGGTCTATCACCTGCCCTTCCCGGCCGACTACCTGGGTGTGAGCGAGGCGGATGCCCTGGCGGCGCTGGATCTCTGCTTCAGCTCGGACATCGAACCGGCCCGGGTGGCCGCCATCATCATCGAGCCGGTGCAGGGGGAAGGGGGTTTCTATGTCGCCTCCCCGAGCTTCCTGCAAGCGCTGCGCAAGATCTGCGACCAGCACGGCATCCTGCTCATCTGTGACGAGATCCAGAGCGGTTTCTGTCGCACCGGCAAGACCTTCGCCATCGAATACAGCGGCGTCGAGCCGGACATCATGACGCTGGCGAAGAGCCTGGCGGGTGGTTTTCCCCTCTCCGCCGTGGTGGGCAAGGCGGCCATCATGAACGCCGCCAAGCCAGGCGGTCTCGGCGGCACCTATGCGGGCTCCCCCATCGCTTGCGCCGCCGCCCTGGCGGTACTGACGGTGATCGAGGAGGAGCGGCTCAATCAGCAGGCCCTGGCCCAGGGCGAGCAGATCAAGGCGCGCCTGCACCAGTTGGCGGAGCGGTTTGACTGCATCGGCGATATCCGCGGCCCCGGGGCCATGGTGGCCATGGAGCTGGTCAAGGGGCGCGATGCCAGCCAGCCGGCCCCGGACCTCACCAAGCGGCTGGTGGCCGAGGCGGGCAAGCGCGGCCTGGTGCTGCTGGCCTGCGGCGTACGCGGGAACGTGATCCGTTTCCTCGCCCCCCTGACCGCCCCGGCGGCCATCATCGATGAAGGGCTGCTCTTGCTCGAGCAATCCCTGGTGGCCTCATTGACCTGATCCGGAAGAAAGCGTTCGCCTATCAAGTGCAAAAAAATGCGTTTTTGTCCCCTTGATATGCTTGTCAAGGGGACAGCACGAATGCACAATGCGCCGCCGTATTCAAGGACCGTCCGCTCATCGCAGCCCGGTTCTTTTTTTGCGTCAAATAAATCCATAACGAGGCCGGAACAGACCGGAAATGATAACGAGATGGACAGCCATCTCACGACACCCGCTTCTTAGTGAGGAACACCATGGGGTATATCACCGCTTTCCTGCCGGCCCGCGCCGGTCTGCGCCAGCCGTCTGTGCTACACATTGGCGCCCCCAATGCCCAGGCTGACATCACCGTCACCCTGATCCCCTCGGCCCGGATGGAGAAGACAGCATGATGCATGCTCATCCCACCGGTCTGAAAAAGAGCCTCAAGCTGTGGCACGTGGTCATCATGGGGCTGGCTTACCTGACCCCCATGGCCGTGTTTGACACCTTCGGCATCGTCACCGAGATCACCGAAGGTCATGTGCCGACCGCCTACCTGTTCGCCCTCATCGGCATGCTGTTTACCGCCATGAGCTACGGCCACCTGGTGCGCAAGTTCCCCTCGGCAGGATCTGCCTACACCTATGCCCAGAAGGTGTTCCACCCCTATGTGGGCTTCATGGTGGGCTGGGTCTCCCTGCTCGACTACATGTTCATGCCGATGATCAACATGCTGCTGGCCAAGATCTATCTGGAGGTGTTGCTGCCCGGGGTTGATCCCTGGATCTACATTCTGGGGCTGGCCGCCATCATGACCTTCCTGAACCTGCGCGGCATCAAGCTGGTGGCGAACTTCAACAGCCTGATCGTCATCATGCAGTTCAGCATCATCGCCGTCTTCATCGGTCTCATCGCCTGGGGCGTCCACCAGGGGGAAGGGCTCGGCACCGTCACCAGCAGCCGCCCCTTCTTCTCCGATCAGATGGCCCTGACGCCGCTGCTGACCGGCGCCTCCATCCTCTGCCTGTCGTTCCTGGGGTTTGACGCCATCAGCACCCTGTGCGAGGAGACCCCCAACGCGGATCGGGTGATCCCCCGCGCCATCCTGCTCACCGCCCTCATCGGTGGCGTGCTCTTCATCAGCGTTTCCTACTTCCTGCAGCTGTTCTTCCCGGACATCTCCCGCTTCCAGCAGCCGGATGCGGTGTTGCCGGAGATCGCCCTCTACGTGGGGGGCAAGCTGTTCCAGGCCGTCGTGCTGGTCTGCACCACGGTGGCGGTGCTGGCCTCCGGGCTCGCCTCCCACGCCGGCGTGTCGCGCCTGCTCTACGTGATGGGGCGGGATCGCGCCCTGCCGAGCCGCTTCTTCGGCTACATCCACCCGACCTGGCAGACCCCGGCCCTGAACGTGCTGCTGGTGGGGGCCCTGGCCCTCTCCGCCGTGTCATTCGATCTGGAGATGGCGCTGGCGCTCATCAACTTTGGTGCCCTGGTGGCCTTTACCTTCGTCAACCTGGCGGTGATTGCCCACTTCTATGTCAGGCTCGGTCACAACAAGACCCTGCGGGAGCACCTGGTGTTCCTGGTACTCCCCCTGTGCGGAGCCGCCTGCATCGGCGTGCTCTGGCTCAATCTGGAGCCGGCCTCCTTCGAGCTGGGACTGATCTGGGCCGCCCTCGGCGCCATCTACCTGCTGCTGCGCCTGACCGTCTTCCGGGTCCAGCTGCGCCGCCCCGAGGGTGACGCCTCCTGACACCTCCCCCCGAGCCCGCCCCGTGCGGGCTCTGTCTTGATGTCGCCCCCCTTTTCAAGCCCTGCGGGCCTCGATGACAAGCTTGTCATCGAGGCCCGCAGGGCGCGGCCGACATGACTCCTTACCCGGGCAACAAAATCCCCGTTGGGGGCCTTTTTAGCTTGTCTCCCTCCCCCCCTGAGGGCACAATATCGCGCCCCTTGAGAGCCGATGTTTTTACAGCATCGGTTCTTTGCTTTTGTGGGGCAAACCACCATTCACCAAGAGGCCGGACCTTGTGCCGGAATTGATACCGAGATTGCCAAACAATCTCCCGACGTTGTGAGGAAAAACATGGGGCATTTCACTGCTTTTCTGCCGGTCCCCGCCGGCGTACGCCATCCCTCTGTGCAACAGAGTGGCGTCCCCTGTGTCCAGCGACGCGCTGCCGCGTCCCTGAGCCCGTCCCATTTCGCCCATGGGGCCCGTGCAGAGGAGAAAGCGTGATGGCCGGTGCCAAGCTGCTCAAGACGCTCACCCTGTTCCAGGTGGTGGTGATGGGTCTGGCCTACCTCACCCCCATGGCGGTATTCGATACCTTCGCCATCGTCGGCGACATCACCGACGGCCGCGTCGCCACCGCCTACCTGCTGGCCCTTGGCGGCATCCTGCTGACCGCCTTCAGCTACGGCCATCTGGTGCGCCGCTTCCCCTCGGCGGGGTCGGCCTACACCTATGCCCAGAAGGTGTTCCACCCCTATGTGGGCTTCATGGTGGGCTGGTCCTCCCTGCTCGACTACATGTTCATGCCGATGATCAATATCCTCCTGGCCAAGATCTACCTGACCGCCATGTTCCCCGGCGTCGATCCCTGGATCTTCATCTTCGGCCTGGTGACCGTGATGACCTTCCTGAACTTGCGTGGCATCAAGCTGGTGGCGAACCTCAACGGCTTCATCGTGTTCATCCAGATCGCCATCATCCTCACCTTCCTCGGCCTCATCGCCTGGGGCCTGAGTCACGGTGAAGGGGCCGGCACCCTGATGAGCAGCCGGCCATTCCACGTGGAGTCCGCCAGCATGCTGCCGCTGTTCACCGGCGCCACCATCCTCTGCTTCTCCTTCCTCGGCTTCGACGGCCTGAGTTCGCTCTCCGAGGAGACCCCGAACGCCGGCAAGGTGATCCCCCGCGCCATCGTGCTGACGGCCCTGATCGGCGGCATCATCTTCGTCACCGTCTCCTACAGCCTGCAGCTCTTCTTCCCGGATCTGGCCCGCTTCAAGGAGCCGGACGCCGTGCTGCCGGAGATTGCCCTCTACGTCGGCGGCACCCTGTTCCAGAGCGTGGTACTGGTGTGCACCACCGCGGCCGTGCTCGCCTCCGGCATGGCGGCCCACGCCGGCGTGTCGCGCATCCTCTATGTGATGGGGCGCGATCGCATGATCCCGGAGCGGGTGTTCGGCTACATCCACCCCACCTGGCGCACCCCGGCCATCAACGTGCTGCTGGTGGGGGCCCTGGCCCTCTCCGCCGTGTCGTTCGATCTGGACATGGCGCTGGCGCTGGTGAACTTCGGCGCCCTGGTGGCCTTCACCTTCGTCAACCTGTCGGTCATCGGCCAGTTCTGGGTACGTGAGAAGCGCAACAAGAGCCTCAAGGAGCACCTGCTGTTCCTGGTGCTGCCGCTGCTGGGCGCCGCCACCATAGGGGCACTCTGGATCAACCTGGAGCAGAGTTCCCTGGAGCTCGGTCTCATCTGGGCGGGGATCGGGGTCACCTACCTCTTCCTGCGCCTGGCGGTGTTCCGCATTCCCTTCCGTCAGTACGAGGAAGCGGCCGACGGCCAGTAAGCACGGCCGGACGACAACCAAACAGAAGGGGAGCCATGGGCTCCCCTTCTTGCATGCAGACCTGTGGCGGGCTATCCCTCAGCCCTGGTTGATCACCGCGGTGGCGGCCGCCTTGACCGGATCCCTGGCCACGGCGTTGACATCCTTGCGGGTCTGATTGACCTTGTCTTGCGCCTGTTTCAGCTCGGCACTCTGCTTGCCCAGGGTCGCATTGGTGTTCTGCTTTGCCTCTTTCAGACCCGCCGTCTTCTTGTCCAGCACGTCCGTGGTGTTCTTCTTCACCTCGGCCCTGGCCTTCTCCTTCTGCTGGTGCACCAGCTTGTCGGCATCGCAGTTGCCCTTGACCCCCAGGGTCGCATTCATCGCCTCGTTTCTGGCCGCCTTGTCGAGGTTGCACTCGGACTTGAACACGCTGGCCTGCGCACCGGCAGACAACAACCCCAGGGAGAGACACAAAACCCATGCACGCATCATCGCTTCCTCATTTTGAAGACAGGAAAGCGAGGCAGCATATAACCCTGGGATCCCAGTGCAAGACGGGAAGCCGGTTATGAGCCGGATGACACCATATCGGCGTTTGCTCCGACACTTTTTGTCTGCGGCACCCCCTGCCGCCCTGTCACCAAAACATCATAAAAGTGTCACGTTGTCATATTTCTGTCATGGAGCGCTGCTGTAATGCGCCCGTCCATTTCAACGCAGAACGACCCCAAGAGGCCATATGCACAGCACCGTATCTTCCGCACCCCAGCAGACCCGCCGTCCCGGCCCCCTGTTCAACTGGCTCGCGGTGATCACGCTGATCTACCTGATCCTGGTCGCCGTTGGTGCCGTCTCCCACGGCTTCAAGGGCTTCTCCGGCGGCGCCGAGGGCGCGGCCCAGATCTTCGCCTTCGCGAACAACCCCTTCGTCGCCCTGCTGCTCGGCATCCTGGCCACCGCCCTGGTGCAGTCCTCCAGCACGGTCACCTCGGTCATCGTCGGCCTGGTGGCGGGGGGCCTGCCTATGGAGATGGCCATCCCCATGGTGATGGGTGCCAACCTCGGCACCACCATCACCAACACCATCGTCTCCCTCGGTCACATCCGGGACAGAGAGGAGTTTCGCCGCGCCTTCGCCGCCGCCACCGTGCACGACTTCTTCAACCTGCTGGCGGTCTTCATCTTCCTGCCGCTGGAGCTGATGTTCGGCCTGCTGCAGCAGAGCGCTGAGTGGGTCTCCGGCCTGCTGATGGGCTCCGCCGACATGTCGATGAAAGGCATGGACTTCATGAAGCCCATCATCTCGCCGGCACTGGATCTCATCGATGGAGCCGTCGCCTTCCTGCCAGGCAAGGGCGCCGCCATCGCCACCATCTGCATCGGCATCCTGCTGATCCTGGGTTGCGTCACCACCCTCGGCAAGGTACTGCAGCGGGTCATGGTGGGCCGCGCCAAGGAGCTGCTGCACAAGGCACTGGGCCGTGGTCCGCTGACCGGTATCGCCTCCGGCACCCTGGTGACCGTCATGGTGCAGTCCTCCTCCACCACCACCAGCCTGATGATCCCCCTGGCCGGTGGCGGTGTGTTCAACACCCGTCAGCTCTACCCCTTCACCCTGGGGGCCAACATCGGCACCACCATTACCGCCCTGCTGGCCGCCACCGCCATCAGCGGTGCCGGTGCCCAGCTGGCACTGACCATCGCCCTGGTCCACGTGCTGTTCAACCTGTTTGCAGTGGTGCTCATCTACGGGGTCCCCTTCCTGCGCGAGCTGCCCATCAAGGCCGCCGAGACCCTGGCCCGGGTCGGCAGCGAGAACAAGCTGCTGGCGCTGGGTTACGTGGGCGGGCTCTTCTTCGCCCTGCCCGCCCTGATGATGGTGGCGGTGAAGTAATCCGCCCTCATGAGACGAGGGGGCAGATCCTGGCCCCTCGTCGTCTGTCTGCCCCGTCACATCCTCCTGCGTCCCGACTCGCCCTCCCTCCCCGACTGGGATAAGATGCCGCCTTCATTGCATTTAAGGAAAACCCGATGAAGTTCATTCTGATCGCCCTGCTGATCGCCGGCGCCGCCTACTACTTCTACTCCAGCAGCAATAACAAAAAACTGGCCGAAGAGAACGTGCGCAAGGGCGCCGAGTTCCTCGCCAGCAACAAGGAGAAACCGCTGGTGACCACCACGGCCTCCGGCCTCCAGTACGAAGTGCTGACCCAGGGCAGCGGCACGGTTCACCCCACCGCCACCAGCAAGGTGAAGGTACACTACGAGGGCAAGCTGCTGGACGGCACCGTGTTCGACAGCTCCGTCGCCCGCGGCGAGCCCATCGAGTTTGGCCTCAATCAGGTGATCAAGGGCTGGACCGAAGGGGTGCAGCTGATGGTGGAAGGGGAGAAGACCCGCTTCTATATCCCCGCCAATCTCGCCTATGGCGACAGGGCGGCCGGTAAAATCCCACCTGGCTCGGTGCTGATCTTCGACGTGGAGCTGCTGGGTATCCAGTAAGGTTTCTGGCTCGAGTACCAACAGACGAGCTCCCGTCGGGCATCCTGCAATACCCGGCACATGAAGAAAACAGGGCCAGCATGGCGATGCTGGCCCTGTTTTTTTAGGGTCATCTCCCGCCTTCATCTATCAACTCATAGTGAACAGTGCTTATACATATAGCCACATTGTTAACTTCCTAGCCGAGGCAGATAATGACCCCATCGTCAGTGGCCCCTTGCCCTGACCCGGCCATGCGCTGCGTGCCGGCATCATTGATAGGAGTCTCGCTATGGCTATCGCCCCCGTCTGGTTTATCTCCCACGGCGCCCCGGATCTGGTCCTGCGGGATCAGCCTGCTACCCAATTTCTGGCGACATTGCGCCTTGGCGGCATCAAGGGACTGGTGGTGATCTCGGCTCACTGGTTCAGCCGAAGCGAGCTGCAGATCAACGTCGAGCCGAGCCCGACATTGATGTACGACTTCTATGGCTTCCCCGAGCCCCTCTATCAGATCCGCTGGCCGGCCAGGAGTCCCCAGTGGCTGCAGGAGGCGGTGGGCGATCAGCTGCTGCTGGCCGGCCTGCCCGCCACCCCGGTGCATCGCGAGCTGGATCACGGAGTCTGGTCACCCCTCTCCCTGATGGATCCCCAGAGCGAGATCCCCCTGGTGCAGCTCTCCATCCCGGCCAACTTCACCCCGGCCCAGCTGTGGCAACTGGGGGAGGCGTTGCAGGGCCTGCGCGCGCAAGGCATAGGCATCCTCGCCTCCGGCGCCATCACCCACAACCTGCGGGCACTCGGGCCGGACGACAGCCCGGTGCCGGGCTGGGCCCGCACCTTCGTCAGCTGGCTGGAGCAGACCATGGAGCAGGGGGACAGGGCGGCGCTGGAAGATTATCGGGCCCGGGCCCCGGGCGCGGTGGAATCCCATCCCCACGACGATCACCTGCGTCCGCTGTTCGTGGCGCTCGGGGCGGCGGGAAGCGACAGGCCAACTCGACTGCACCAGAGCTGGGACTATGGCAGCCTCTACATGGGTGCCTATCGGTTCGGCTGATCCCGGCACCGCCCAGGGCGGCAGATCCTGGGCACAGATGGCGGATCAGGCCGCCATTTTTGTGCCTTTCATGCCTGCCGTGTCCAAACAGGGGACTCGTTATAGCCATTTTCCGGTAGAATGACCGCCTTTGGGTGAAATGCGGCAAGGATGGCTGCCCCGTTCCTGGTGGCATGATGAATCTCTATCGATCACTGATCCTGCTCTGTCTGCTGATCATCCAGCCTGCGCTGGCGTTGACGCTGCACAGCCGTCACGACTCCGAGATAGCCCCTCCCCGCTGGTCCAAGGCCGAGCAAGACTGGCTGCGGCAAGCCAAGTTGCTACGAGTCGGCCTCCTCGAGCAGGACTATCGCCCCTTCAGCATGATCGTCTCCCAGAGTCGATTCGAGGGGATCTCCGCCGATTACCTCGGCATCCTCGCCAAGATGCTACACAAGCCACTGGCGCTGCGCCCCTTCGCCGACAAGGAGAGCGCCCTGCTTGCCCTGCGCCGGGGAGAGATCGATCTGGTCAACCTCGGCAACCTGACCCTGGCGGACACGGAGGGCTCCGGGATTCGGCTCAGCAGGCCCTACTTCAGCAGCCCCCTCGTCTTCTCGGCCCCCAAGCCGCACCAGGGCCCCCTGCTGACACCGGGCCAGCGCGTCGCCGCCGTAAAGGGCCAGATAGACGCGCAGCGATTCAGGCTCTACTACCCCACTCTCACCCTGGTAACCCATCCCTCCAATGCGGAGGCTTTCGACGCCGTCTTCTTCGGCCGCCAGGAGATACTGCTCAGCGACGCCCACGCCATGCACTACCTCAACAGCGAGCGCTTCGACCACCTCAGGCAACGTGGCGAGGCACCGCCCAGCCTGGCACCAGCCGACTTTCGCTTCGCGCTCTCCACCCGCTCCCCGGCGCTGCTCGGCCTCATCAATCACGGTCTGGACGCCATCGACGAGGGAACCCGCAATGCCATCTTCAGCCAGTGGAACGGGCCCATTCGTGACATGAATGACGGCGCGAGCGAGCGCTATGACGCCGTGGAGCTTGCCTGGATGCGCCAGTCGCTCCCCATCAGGGTGTGGCTGATGGACAACCTCTACCCCTATGGCGCCCTGGATCACGACGGCCAGCTCACCGGCATGACGGTCGACATGCTGGCCAAGGTGAGCAAGCGCACCGGCCTCTCCTTCGAGTTCATCCGCTTCGACTCCGACCGGCAGCGGGACGAGGCCATCCGCTCGGGGCGGCTCGATCTCATCGGTGCCATCTCCCGGCCCGTGGCCGAGCGCTATGGCCTGCGCCCCTCGGTCCCCTATGCCACGGACGACATCTACGTGATCCTCACCCATCAGGGCGAGGAGAGCATTGCCTCCCTGCAGGATCTGGCGGGCAGGCGCGTAGGGATGACCCGCTACAACCCGCTCGCCGATGAGCTCGAGGGCAGCAGGCTCATCACCATGGAGAGCGCCGAGGAGGCAATGCAGGCCGTCGAGGGAGGCAGACTGGACGCCGCCATAGTCCCGCTCTATTTTGCCCGCCATGCTCTGGACAACGATCCGCAAACCCGGCTGCGCATCGCCGGCCCCGCCGATGAGGAATCCATCCGGATGGGCTTTGCCAGCCTGCCCGGCAACGAGATGCTGATGGGGATCCTCGACAAGACCCTGCTCGCCATCCCGCCCAACGAGCTGGCCATGGTGAGCTACGAGTGGCGCAACCGCAAACTGCCGAAGCCCGGCTTCATGGAGCGCCACGCCCACGCCTTCTACCTGTTGTTTGCGGTGCTCTTCGCCCTGGCGCTGGTGCTGCTCTATCGCAACCTCATGCTCAAGCGGCTGGCCCGCGCCGAGCAGGCCTCCCGCCAGCAGTTGGAGGCCCAGGTGAGATTCATCCGGGCGCTGGGGGAGAGCCAGCCCCACCCCATAGTGGTGCGGGACAAGGGCGGCAAGGTATTGCTGTGCAACAGCAAATACCTGGCCCAGCTAGGTGCCCGCCCGGAGGACGTCATGGGGCACCCCTTCGCCCGGGGACTGGAAGGGCGGATCGACCCCCAGAGCATCGCCGCCCTGGAGCGGGACTTCGCCAAGGTGCTGCAGCAAGGCCAGCCCATCTTCGCCGATCGGATTTTCCAGCGCGAAGGGAGGCAGATCGACATCTATCACTGGATGGTGCCCTACTTCGATGCCGAGGGCGCCATCAGCGGGGTGATCGACGGCTGGATCGACATCACGGGCCGCAAGCAGCTGGAAGAAGCCCTGCGCCAGGCGAAGCTGCAGGCCGACAGCGCCAGCCGGGCCAAGAGCGACTTCCTCGCCACCATGAGCCACGAGATCCGTACTCCCATGAACGCCATCCTCGGCATGCTGGAGCTGGCCACCGAGGATCCCGCCCTCAGTCGTCACAGCGCCGAGCTGCTGCGCATCGCCGCGGACTCGGCCCACGGTCTGCTGGATCTGCTGGGGGATACCCTGGATATCGCCAGCATAGAGGCGGGCCAGATGACCCTGACCCCGACCCCCTGCGAACTCACGCCACTGCTGGAATCGGTCACCCGGGTATTCCGGGGCATGGCCGGGCAGAAAGGAGTGCGCTATCGCGTCGAGTTGCCCGACGCCCCCCTGCCGACCGTGATGATCGATGCCCTTCGGCTGCGCCAGATCCTTTTCAACCTGATCGGCAACGCCATCAAGTTCACGGAGCAGGGGGAGGTGAGCATCAGCGCCACCCTGGCGGAAGACCCCCTGCCCGGCCCCATGCTACACCTCGTCATTGCAGATACCGGGGTCGGCATTGCGGCGGACAAGCTGCCCCGGTTGTTCACCCCCTTCTACCGGGCGCACTCCCCCGAGCAGTACCCGGGCAGCGGCCTTGGTCTGAACATCGCCCGGATCCTGTGCCAGATGATGGGGGGAGAGATAGGTGTCGACAGCGAGCCGGGACGGGGGACCCGCCTCGAGATAAGGTTGCCCCTGACGCTGGCGGCGCCGGGTCTCCCGCTGGTGATGGCGACCCCCGTCGACCCTCCCCGGGAGCCGGGGCCCCGGCTGCGGATACTGGTGGTGGATGACAACCATGCCAACCAGATCCTGCTGCGCCAGCAACTCAAGCGCCTGGGACACGACGTCAGCGTGCGCAGCAACGGGCTGGAGGCCCTGCGCGCCGTCGGCAGTCACCCCTTCGATCTCGTCATCACCGACTGCCAGATGCCGGTGATGGATGGTTTCGACCTGACGCGCAACCTGCGTGCCCGTGGCCATGAGCTGCCAGTTTGGGGCTTTACCGCCCACGCCTTGCCCCGGGAGCGGGAGCTCTGCCTGGCCGCCGGCATGAACGACTGCCTGTTCAAACCCATCGGTCTCGCCCGCCTGCGCGCGGCGCTGGCCGATCTGAACCGGGAAGCATGACGGGGCGGAACAAAAGAGAGTCGCGGGTTTGAACGGACGGGAATGGTGGGAAAGGGGATCTCTTGAACGAGGAGGTCAACCCTGTGACAAGATCGCGAGGGCGGGCTCCTCAGCCATGCAGGCAAGACGCCCATGCCGGGTTGCCGGCCATAAAAAAAGACAGCCTTGGCTGTCTTTTTTCACTGTGGGCAAGGGATCAGTAGAAGATCCGCTCACCCCGTTCGCTCATCTTGAGCCACACCGGCTTGGTGCTGGTCTTGCTCCAGATCCGGTGCAGGTAGCTGTAGAAGCGGGCGCGATCGCGGCGAAACAGCATCACCGGGAAGGCGAGCAGACCCACCATCAATACGAAGATGCGGCGAAGGATTATCTGAGTCAGAGAGAAGGGATGAAACATGATTTAACGCCTCACTGGTAAGACCACTGAGCAAAGATTACTCCACAATTTGTAGGATTACTACACCAATAAGCCCGTTTTTTTATAAAAAAACCACCTAAAAACCAGAAAGTGAAACCGAGTTACATTATTTAACCAAAAAGCAACAAGACTGGCAAAAACCACTCCCTGGACAAGAGTTAGAACATGGGCAGGTAAATGGGGGGAGAAGGGAATGAAACTGGCAGACATCGCGATTCTGAGCGTGCTCGGTCTGCTCGCCTGGACACAGTGGCAGGAGTGGCAGCTCAATCGGAATGACGCTATCACGCTGGCGTACCAGGGAGTGCCTGTCGTCAGTCTGTGGCAATGCGGTCAACTGAAGCAGAAGATGGCCGATCTGACCGACCACGCCGCCGAATTGCAACTTCAGTACCGGGGACAATCTCTCGACGACATAAGTCACTATCTGCAAAGAGAGTGGCGCCATCAGGGCTGCGAGCTGTTATTGGCCCAGCAAGGATATTGAACGCAAGGGGATATGCCGAAATAGGTTCTTGGAATGAAACCTGGCATGGAACAAGGATGAAAACGAGGAAGAAGATGGAGGCACGTTCCGGAGTCGAACCGGACTAAACGGATTTGCAATCCGCTGCATAACCGCTTTGCTAACGCGCCATGCTGACAAGACTGATTGTCTTGAAAGTGATATCCATCGTTGGTGCGATGGAAAATTGGAGCGGGAAACGAGACTCGAACTCGCGACCCCGACCTTGGCAAGGTCGTGCTCTACCAACTGAGCTATTCCCGCCTGACTGCATGATGTCAGTTACCCGACAACGAGGCGCATTATACGTCCCCCGAGCGCGGGCACAACCCTTTTTTATGACTTTACGCGCTTTTTAGGCGCGTTTGCTCAGGCTTTAAACGCCTTGGTCAAAATTCCTGCCACTCCCTGTGACCCGACGAGCGAATTCAAGATAAAGCCATTGAAATAGTTAGTCTTTAATCAGAAACTCATGCCGCTTAGTAACTGGATTCTCAATTGAAATTCACACCATGAAATGGATCTTCAGGCCTCGTGGGCTCAGACCGCAGCTGATGCTGGCTTTCTTCATGTTGGGCCTGGTGCCCTTCCTGGTCGTCACTCTGTTTTTCCTCTATAGCCACGGCAAGGATCTCACCACCCAGACCTCCAACCATCTGGTGTCGGTGCGCAACATCAAGAAGAGCCAGCTGGAAGATTACTTCGGCAACCTCAAAGAGCAGATCATCAACTTCTCCCAGCAGGACTTTGCCGGCAACAGTATCGGTCGCTTCTACGGCTTCACCGGTGCCTTCGAGAAACTCGGCACCACACCACAGGAGGCCCGCGCCCGCGCCCAGGCCCGCTATGTGCCCGGCTCCTGGGACAAGCTGCAACAACCCGACAGCCAGGTGGAGATAGAGCCCTCCATCAGCGCCCTGATCCTCGCCGACGAGATGTATGGCCGGGTGCACCAGCGTTTTCACCGTGGCTATGCCGACATGGTGCGCAAGTCCAACTACAGCGACATCTTCCTGGTGGACCTCAACGGCGACGTTGTCTACTCGGTCACCAAGCACGCCAACTTCGCCACCAACCTGCTCTCCGGCCCCTACCAGTCGAGCGGCCTTGGCAACACCTTCGCCAAGATCAAGCGGCGCCTCGATGGCGGCCAGAAACCCCAGCAGATCTTCGAGTTCACCGACTTTGGCCGCAACGAACTGACCGGCCAGGTGGTCGCCTATCTGGCCGCCCCGGTGATGCAGTACGACTATGTGCGCGGTGTGGTGATCTTCGAACTGCTGCCGGACAAGCTCAACCAGATCATGGCGGAGCGGGAGGGGCTCGGCGAGACTGGCGAGACCATCCTCATCGGCCCGGACAAGCGGATGCGCGCCAACGCCTCGCTGGCCCCCGAATTCAGCGTCGAGAACAGCTTCAGCCCCGACTTCCGGCCACTGCAGACGCCGCTGGTCATCAAGGCGCTCTCCGGCGAGCAGGGGGTCGGTCCCTTCCTCTCCTATCACGATGACGAGGTGCTGGCTGCCTACACCCAGGTCAAGGTGTTCGACACCGAGTGGGCCTTCATCGCCGAGATCTCCACCCGCGAGGCCTATGCCCCTATCCGTCAGCTGGAAACCCTGGTGATCCTGCTGGGGGCCGGCTCCCTGCTGCTGCTGATCCTGTTCTCCCGCTGGCTCTCCCACTCCATCACGGCGCCGCTGCGCTCCCTCACCGCCGCCGCCGAGCAGGTGGCCGACGGCGCTCTGGAACACCCCATCACCATACCGCGCACCGATGACGACATCGACCGGCTGGCCCAGGCGTTTCGCCACATGCAGCGCTCGGTGAAAGACAAGATAGAACTCATCGAGCGCCAGACCCAGGAGCTGCAACAGCAGGTCAAGCTGACCCACAAGCAGAACCTCAGCCTGCAGCAGGCTGACAAGCTCAAAGACGAACTGCTGGCCAACACCTCCCATGAGCTGCGCACCCCCATCCACGGCATCAAGGGGATGGCCGAGTCCATGCTCGCCAGCCAGCAGGACTTGACCGAGGGACAGCAGAAACAACTCGGCCTCATCATCAAGAGCGCCGACGGCCTGGCCCGGCTGGTGGACGATCTGCTTGACTACCACCAGATGCGTTACGGCCAGCTGGAGATCCACCCCCAGCCCGTCTCTTCCAAGGGGGTGATCCGGCTGGTGCTGGATCTCTGCCAGCACCTGGTGCAGGCCAAGCCCCTCACCCTGGTGGACATCAGCCCGGCGGAGCTGCCGCCGGTGCTGGCGGACGAGCAACGACTCGAACAGGTGCTCTACAACCTGGTGGGCAACGCCATCAAGTACACGCCTCAGGGCAAGGTGGTGCTGAGCGCCCTGGTGGAGGGCAACTTCCTGCGCATCAAGGTGACCGACACCGGCATAGGCATCGGCAAGGACCATCTGGAGCACATCTTCGAGCCACTGGTACAAATAAGCCCGGAGGTGAGCAAGCAGGGGGCCGGCCTCGGCCTCTCCATTACCCGCCAGCTGGTGCACCTGATGGGGGGCGAGCTGTTTGTGGAGAGCGAGCCGAGCGTCGGCTCCACCTTCGCCTTCACCCTGCCGCTCGCCAGCGGCAAGGCGGGCAGCCTGACGCTGGACAGCCGCCAGATCGAGCACCAGCTGGTGCGCCAGCAGCCGCTCATACTGCCGGACTGGGAGAGCGATGACCTCCCCCCTCCCCCCGAGGATGCGCCCCTCATCCTGGTGGTGGATGACGAGCCCATCAACTTGCACATCTTGCGCCACCTGCTGCAGCCCTGCGGCTATCGCATCCTGCCGAGCAGCGACGGCCACGACGCGCTGGCCAAGCTGGCCCAGGAGCCGGTGGATCTCATCCTGCTGGACGTGATGATGCCGACGCTCTCCGGCTTCGACGTCTGTCGCCGCCTGCGGGAACAACATCCCAAGGACAAGCTGCCGGTGCTGCTGCTCACCGCCCTCAACCAGCCCAAGGACATCGAAGAGGGCTTCAACGCCGGGGCCAACGACTACCTGGTGAAACCCTTCTGCAAGGAGGAGCTGTTTGCCCGGGTCAGGGCCCTGCTGGAGGCCTGCGCCGGCCGCGCCTCCCTGGTGGAAAATCACCTGCTCAAGCAGGAGATAGAGCACCGCCTGCGCCTGCAGACCCAGCTGCATCAGGATCAGGAGCGGCTGCTGACGCTGCTCGGGGAAGGGGCCGATCCTATGGTCTTCATCGACGAGCAGGGGGTGGTGCTGTTTGCCTCCCGCGCCCTGGCCCGCCTGCTGGGCCAGGAGCCGGAAGCCATGGAAGGACAACCGCTGGACGAGTGGCTGGCGACCCCGCTGGCGAGCCAGTGGCCCGACATGGTGGCGCGACCGGAGCAGGATCTGAGCTTCCTGGTGGCGGGCCAGAAGGACGGGCTCAATGCCCGGGCCCTGCCCATCAGCCTGGGGGGCCAGCACGCCTTCGCCCTCACCCTCAGCACGGAGCAGCGTCAGGACGACAACCGGGTGATGGCGCTGGAGAACGCCCTCAAGAGCCTGTCACGCCAGGCCATCATCGAGGATGGCCAGTTGCTGGGGGAACTGAGCCGGCTGGGAGGGGAGTTCAGATCACTCGCGGACAACCTCATTCGCCAGCAGGATGACGAGCCCCTGCGCCGTGCTCTGGTGGACACCATGCGCCTCACCCTGGAGACCTGGCAGCAGAGCACCGGCAAGGGCAAGATAGTGCTGGCGGAGAAGAGCAAGCTGTGGCGGGTCTACATGGACAGATCCAGCCCCCAGACCCGCACCCTCGACAAATACTTGAGCCTGGACACCCTGCCCAAGGCGCCGCGCTGGAAGACGGTGGTGGCCAGCGCCGAATACGTGCTCAAGCAGTGCCCCTTGAGCGAAGTGCAGCAGCAGAGCCTGCACCAGAGCACCCAGCTGCTGCGCCAGCTCGCCAGCCGCAAAGGCTGAGGTTCCGCTGCGATCTCGGGTGGCCTCTCTTCCGTTGACGAAATGAGCCTGAGACATCGAGCAGATGACATGCCAAAAACACCACACCCGCGAATGACGCGGGTGTGGTGTTTTAGAAGTTGTGCCATTGGGGCGAAGGGGATGCTCCGGCGGTGCGACTCAGCAAGCGGCCCGGCGCGCATACAGCCTACCCCATGTCAGCCAACGCTCACCTCCCCCCAAGGGCGCCGGTAGCCCAACACCCAGGGGATAGGCCTGTTCATTCAGGCCTATCCCCTGTCACCCGGCTTATGTCTTCAATTCTCTATTCACCTGGGCGAAGGACTTGGGCCAGGGATCCGCCTTCTGCAGGGCTGGCGACAACTGACGAATGGCTGCCTGCGCCTGGCTCAGGCCGACATAATCCCCTTTCAGCACCACATACCAGGGACTGCCATGGTATGTGGTGCGATAGATCCACACCTGGTCGGCGAGCCGATTGACGCGCACAAACTGCGCTACGGTATCCAGACTGCTCGCTCCCATCAGCTGGATGCTGAGGTGGTTGATGTTCTTCTGGTGCAGGACGCTGGCGGGCGTCAGGTTGACCTTGCCGGACACCTTGCCTTGCGGCTCGGGCACGGTGGCTGGTTTAGACAGCGATTTCGCTGCCGGCTTGGACACAGGCTCCGGGGCAGGCGTGGACACGGGCTCGGGGATTGCGGCAGGCTCGATCGCAACCAAAGGCGCCGAGGGGGCAGGTATTGGCGGCTCAGTCTGCACGACGTCTTCGGCCACGATCGGCAGGGCGCCGCTGACCGGCACATCCAGCATGGGGGTCAGCTTGCCGGCCGTACCGTCGGCCTGCCGTTCGATCGACTCGGGAGAAGAAGGCAGGAACCCGGTCTCAGCCGGCGGGATCAACGTCGCTACGGCGCCACTGACCTGACCCGGAGCGGCCTCCCCCACCTCGGGTTCGTCCTGCCGAGCCGTGGGGCTCACATAGCTCAATATCAGCAAGCAGAGGGCGCCGGCGGCCAGACCAATGACTATCTGGCGAATGAGAGAAGAGGGATTGCACTTGCTCAGATGGCATTCGGTCATCATGTCCTCCAGGACGGCATGAGAATGGGGGCGCCGATGCGGCAGAAAGAGATCATGGACCGGCATCGGGGCCGGCAGCTCATACGGCAGGAAATTGATATCGTCCGTGAGAGCTAGCCCTGACCAGAGTGTCACCCCATGTCGCTGTCCCTCTGCGTCTCGGCGGGATGGAAGATGGACAGGCATGACTGCGCCGGCAGCCACCTCTGGTTGCCATTCGCAGCTCCGCATCAACACCGGAGCACCATACCGGGGCAGCGCTGAACTTGGCCTGAATCCTTGGGCTATCCAGGGGCATTGGCCGCGTTCAGACGCTTGTTTCCTCTGGTATTTACCCGTTTCGCCCTCGATGGTCGCTTTCCTGCGCCCCATTCCCCCGGGGGCGGGTCATCATGGTGCTTCCCGCTGTCGGCGCCATATGCAAAGGCATCTGGCTTCAGCTTCACAGTCTCAACGTGTCGATGAGGGCTCTCAAGGCGGGCGACACGTTGCGATGGGGGTAGTAGAGATACAGGCCCTCCAGCCGATGGCTGAACCGCTGTAACACCCGGATCAGGGTTCCGCGCGCCAGTTCATCGGTGACCAGCTCCTCCGGGACATAGGCCAACCCCAACCCCATTCTTGCTGCCGCCGCCTCCATGTAGCTGTCGGAGAAGACCCACTGCCCCTGCGGCCGATGCTTGACGAGTTTGCCCTCCTGCCACAGCTCCCACTGATAGAGGCTGCCATCGGCAAACTGGTAGGCAATGCAGGGGTGTAGCGCCAGATCGGCCGGCGTCTGCGGAAAGCCGTATTGCAGAAAATGATCCGGCGTGGCCACCATCACCATCTCCATATCCGGGGTGATGCGCACGGCCACCATCCCCTCGTCCACCTCGCCCCCCAGGCGCACGCCAGCATCGAAGCGCTCATCGATGATGTTCACGAAGCGGCTCTCACTGATGAGTTCCAGCCGGATATCAGGATAGTGCTGCCTGAAGATGGCCAGCTTGGGCAGCAACACCTTGTCGATGGCGTGCTGGCTGGCATTGATCCTCACCGTGCCGGAAGGGGTGTCGCGAAAGTGAGCGAGGGTGGCCAGCCCCGCATCCAGGGACTGAAAGCTGCTCAGTGCCGTGCGGTACAGCTGTTCGCCAGCCTGGGTCAGTGACAGGCTGCGGGTGGTGCGCACCAGCAGTTGCACCCCGAGCCGGGCTTCGAGATCCCGGATGGTGCGGCTGATCCCGGACTGGGCCAGCCCCAGCCTGGCAGCCGCCCGGGTAAAGCTGCCTTCCCGGGCGACCAGCATGAAGACGTGGAGATCGTTGTAATTCTCGCGGCTTGTCACCTTGTTCCACCCAGATTTTTTTCAGCCAGCCATGGTTTGTTCAACGCCCTTTGGACGCCCACATTAAGAACCCATACACATTAATGTTATCAAAAAAACCGATCTAATCATCACCAATGGTTCTAACTAGAATGCAGCTCATGGTTCACAACACCATCCCCCCCCAGAACCACGGATCAGAAATCCGATTTCAAGGAGCGTTGCCATGAATGTTCTCCCCAAGAAGCTGACCGCTATCGCGTCTGCCCTGCTGCTGGGCGCAGCATTGACCGGAGTCTCCACGATGAGCCATGCCCAGAACACCCATCCCACTGAACCCGTCTCCATGGTGACACTGTGGGACAAGACCTTTGCCCAGAGCGACAAGGTCGAGCATCGCAAGGTGAGCTTCAAGAACCGCTACGGCCTGACCCTGGTCGCCGACCTCTACCTGCCGAAGAACCGGGGAAACGCCAAGCTGGCGGCCATTGCCGTGAGCGGCCCCTTTGGCGCGGTGAAGGAGCAGTCGAGCGGTCTCTATGCCCAGACCCTGGCCGAGCACGGGTTCGTCACCCTGGCGTTTGACCCCTCCTATACCGGCGAGAGTGGTGGGCAACCGCGCGACGTGGCCTCCCCCGACATCAACACCGAAGACTTCAGTGCCGCCGTCGATTTCCTCGGTCTGCAACAAGAGGTCGACCGCAATCGTATCGGCCTGTTGGGCATCTGTGGCTGGGGTGGCATGGCCCTCAATGCCGCAGCCATGGACACCCGGGTCAAAGCCGTGGCGACCAGCGTGATGTATGACATGAGTCGAGCCATGGGGCATGGCGTCGGCGATGGCAAGGATCGTTACACCACTGCCGATCGCCGCGCCATATTGAAACACCTGAACGAACAACGCTGGCAAGACGCAGAAAGTGGCTCTTTTGCCCATAGCAATCACGATCTCTATGTCGACCAGAAGGGTAACGTCACGGCAGCCAACCGGACCCTGCCAGAGGCACTGCCGGACAATCCACATCCAGTACTCAAGGAGTTCTTCGACTACTACCGAGTCCCGCGCGGTTTCCATGCGCGTTCGGTGAACTCCAATGGTGCCTGGACCACCACCATGCCGCTGTCGTTTATGAATATGCCGCTGCTTAGCTATGCCGGCGAGATCAACATTCCTGCGCTGATCGTCACCGGCGAGAATGCCCACTCGCGCTACTTTGCCGAAGATGCCTTCAAGGCGGTAGGCAGCCAGCAAAAAGAGCTGGTCGTGGTGCCGGGCGCCAACCATGTGGATCTCTACGATAACGAGGCAGGCAAGATCCCGTTCGACCAGTTCGAGCAGTTCTTCAAGACCAACCTGAAGTAGGGGCCGGGAACGCGGCGGGCCATCCCGCCGCGTCTTTCTCATCGGTGGCCACGCGAGATAGCAAGTCTGTGCAATGGCACCATGTCAGGAAAAAAGTGATGACCAGAGGCATATTGACCCGCGCTATGGTCCTGTTGCTGGTGGCGACCAGCGCGGTCGCAGCCACAGACGAGGTCAGTCATAGCAGGAGAGAGACCATGAAAATCAGGATGACAATGGCTGGCAAGATCATCACGGCCAGCCTGGAAGAGAGTGACAGCGCCCGGGACTTTTTCGCCATGCTCCCCCTGACATTGCCGTTCGAAGACTATGCCGAGACCGAGAAGATTGCCTATCTGCCGGGCAAATTGACCACCCAGACGGCGCCAGAGGGGATAGACCCGCAAGTCGGAGACATCGCCTACTACGCCCCCTGGGGCAACCTGGCTATCTACTACAGGGACTTCGGTTACTCGAGCGGCCTCATCCGCCTGGGGCGCATTACATCGGGTCTGGATGCCTTGACCGCCCAACCCTCGGGCACCCTCACCATTGAAGCCGTCAAATGACTCAGCCCCCTTTCAATATCAGGTCGTGAAATGAAGACTCACCATGCCGCTGTCGAACCCCTCCCCGTGGTACAAGAACATTGGGGGGCCGTGGGAGCCATGTCCCTCTGCGTGGCCCTGCTGATCGCCGCCGAGTTTATGCCGGTCAGCCTGCTGACCCCGATCGCCCGCGATCTCGGTGCCAGCGATGGCCTGGCGGGCCTTGCCATCTCCATCTCGGGTCTCTTCGCCGTCATCGCCAGCCTGCTGGTCACCCGGGTTTGTGCCCACCATGAGCGGCGCCATGTGCTGATGGGATTGGCACTGATGATGTTGCTCTCCCTCATCCTGATCGCGTTGAGCCCCAACTTTGCGCTGCTGATGCTGGCCCGGGCCCTGCTGGGGGTGGTGGTCGGCGGATTCTGGGCTCTGGCCACCGCCACCATCATGAGGCTGGTGGCCCCCAACTCGGTCCCCAGAGCCCTCGGCCTGATGTACACCGGCAATGCCGTCGCGACCGCCTTTGCCGCTCCGCTCGGCAGTTATCTGGGTGGCATCATCGGCTGGCGGGGCGTGTTCTGGCTGTTGGCCCCGCTGGTGGTGCTGAACCTGGTGTGGATGGCAGTCAGCCTGCCCTCGATGCGAAGCGAACGCCCCGTGACACAAGCGTTGGGACTGCTGAAGCGGCCCAATGTGGCGATGGCCATGCTCGGCGTCATGTTCACCTTTGCAGGCGCCTTCTGTGCGTTTACCTACTTCCGGCCGTTTCTGGAGACCCGTACCCAAACCAGCCTGCCGGAGCTCTCCTCCCTGCTGTTGGCACTCGGAATGGCCGGATTCGTGGGCACCACTGCGGCCAGCGCCACCCTGCATCGCCACCTCTATCGGCTGCTGCGATGGTTGCCCCTGATCCTTGCGCTCATCACCCTTGGCCTGCTCGCCATGCAGCGCTCCTTCTGGGGCGTCGCACTGATGCTGACCCTGTGGGGCGCCATCAATGCCGCCATTCCGGTTGTCTGGTCCGCCTGGATAGCCCGGGGGATCCACGATGCCCCCGAGAGTGGCGGCGGCCTCATCGTGGCCGCCATCCAGCTCGCCATCATGCTGGGAGCCGGCATCGGAGGCTGGCTGCTCGATCACTACACCATAGGCGCCACCCTGACTGGCAGTGCCGCGCTGTTGATGGTGGCCACCCTGGTGGTGGGCAACGGCAAGCGGCTGCAACCCGCCCGGGTGAACGCATGATGATCCGATCTCGTGACTCAACCGCCCAAGACACTGCGCCGCCCATGTGTTGCACCGATATTCCCCGGCAACTGAGGCCAGCTCATCGGGGAGAACATCATGATTAAATCAGTCAACGCTCATGCTGCCACCCCGGCCACGGCACCACTGGCATGCCATTCCATCACTCGCCGACGGCCACGCCCCGATGATGTGGAGATCGACACTCTCTGCTGCGGCGTCTGCCATTCGGATCTGTACGCCGCCCACAATCACGGGGGCTGAACCCGCTATCCCATAGTGCCGGGCCATGAAATCATCGGTTGGATGGTTGTCGTCAGCTGTCAGGTCAACAGATTCAAGGCAGGCGACCGGGGCGGGGTCGGCTGCATGGTGGACGCCTGCGGTCATGGCGAGGCGTGCAAAGAGGGCACTACGGCGCAACCGTGACTCACACCGCCCCGACCGTATCGACGGCAGCCCGCTGTCCCATGACCCAGAGCATGGGCTGGCGTGGCAACGGCTGGGAACGCCTCGATGGCATGGCACGGTTGTTCAGGAGCCTCAAGTCAGAGTGGCTCCCGACAACGGGATATATAAACCTGCGGGAGGTGAAGCGGAATAGCAGTTATTACCTGATGGATGACTACCACTGGCGACGTCCACATCAGCACCATGACGGGATACCGCCGAGAGTCGGCCCAACCGGGTGTCTGGATGTCGTTGACCACGGCACATCGACCCTGAAGCCGGTGTCGTGACTCACCAGGTTGAAGCCAAACCGGAGGTGCGGATGGCGGAGAACATCACCATCAAGGTGCCAGGCAAGCACCAGCAAACCGGTGAGTACGGCGCCAATGAGTTCAAAGGCCAACGCATTGATATCGACAAACTGGCAATGCCCTTTCTCATTTATGGGAGGGACATGGGTACCTCGCTCACCCACATCCCAAGTGGCTACCGCATCACGCCGTTCGGCGGGTGGCAGAATACGGTTCGCTGCCGGTGCGACTCAATGCCATGCCCTTTATCAATCAGATAACCGACTCTGCTCGTTGCAGCGCAACTCCCTACACCTAGAACGCTCATTTACAAGCAGCATAAGGGGCCAGCGCGCTCAGCGCCGGCCCTTGGCATCAAAGGAGGAGCCGTCTTATCACCAGGCTCGAGGTACATCGCTATGCTCCTGAACTCAACAGGCTGCATCTGTGCAAACGGCACGTGTTGCCTGCGCACCGCATCGCGCACATCAAGTAGGGTCAGGCCGGCTGTTTGGCCACTGGCCGACAGAGTCTCAAGTGATGCATCACCGTGAGCCCCCCGACTGCATCAAGCACGCCCGGCGCTATCGGGGTCGGCAAGCGAACCCGACCGGACTCCCGGAACCACTGGCCAAGCTACACCGCCACCACAACGTGCCCGATACCACCATCAGCATTCAACTGAGGTATCGCTAATCACGCCAGCATTCACACCGAACTTCAGTGCAAGCGACTTGTTATTTTTTATGGCTGAGCACCCATTCGGCCAAGGTCTTGGCCTCCTCTTCCGTGACGGCGTTGGCCGGCATGGGCACTGCCCCCCAGGTGCCCTGGGTACCGTTCTTGATGCGGCCTGCCAACAGGGTGGCCGCATCTGCCTGCCCGTCATACTTGGCCGCGACCTCCTTGAATGAGGGGCCGACCAGCTTGGCATCCACCATGTGGCAACCCACGCAAGGCTTGCTCTTGAATAACGTCTCGCCGTCAGTGGCCATGGCCGGTTGCAGACAAACAGCAGCCCCCAGGACAAGCAGTGAAAACACGTTTCTTTTCATATTGGTATTTCCTTATGTTGATGGAGGCAGCAATGCCCCGCTTGGTATCCGGCTACTCGCATCCCGCACTCCGTCATGCTGACGGCCCGACGCGACCAAGGGCTGCAGAGATTGGAGGTAACCGGATGGTGTTTTCTTACTGGCTCTCTTTTTCGCCCAGCATGTTACGAAATCCCCGCACTGCCTTGCCCAGATCAGAACCGATGCCACTCAGGCGTCCAGTACCAAACAACACGATGACAATGGCGAGAATAATCAATAGCTTCCAAACGCTGATCCCCATCATGGGAGCATCCTCCTGCGATGTAATGAGTGATAAAGGATGAAAAAGCCTATCAATGGGCCGCCGGGCTGCCGTGCGGTTCAGCTGGATGGGACTGGGGATCAGGTTGCAGCAAGGCAAGATCTATCTGCTCGAACCGCACCAGCCTGCCGCCCTGGCTGGTTGCAAACCTTTCGGCATCCTCCTCGCGGGCGAATGAGGCCAGTGCAGCCCCCATGGCCCCCTTCAGGTTGGCGCCGACGACATAAAAGGCCTGTCGGGCATCGATGAGGGCATCATCATCCGGTTTTTCCCAGGTCGAGCGTGCCATGTCATGCACATACAGGGTGACATCTTGTTCCCGGTTCTCCGGTTGCAGCCACCAGCCAAACATCTCGGCCGTAGAGCAGAATTTCATCGCACCCTGTTTAGCCACTGCCTCGCCCTTGGGGCCGGGAAAGCCGGTGATCGCCATGCCGCAGATGTGGCACTCGTCGCCGGAGTGAAAGGCAACGGGATCATAAACATGCGGGTTCGAGTCGACATCGTTGCAACCGGCCAGCGCCAGCAGCAGGGCCATCAGGCTGCCTTTAAGATAAAATTTATTTGAATTCAGCATATTACTATCCTTGTTATACCCGGCTCAGACCGAGCGACGACGAAACACGGCATAAGCCAGCCACAGCGACACGCCGACCCACAACAACAGGCAGAACCCAAGCATGTCGGTAGAAAAGGGCAATTCGCTCCCGAGGGAGAGCACCCCCAACCCGCCACTCTCCCCTTCGAAGCCGGAGAGGTTGATCAGCCGATAGATATCGGCCGGATTGAGCAATAGCAGCCAGGGCAAGAGGGTGGCGCTGAAATGGCCCTCGCTCAGCACCAGCAGTGCCAGCAACAACAGATCAAACACCAGTACGAACAGGAACCAGACGCCCAGCGCCAACCCGGCGGCACGGGACTTCTCGCTGACCTTGCTGCTCAGTACATAGGCCATGGCGAGGAAGACCCAGCCCAGCAGGGTGGATGACACCATGAAACGGCCGAACGCCCAGACCAGGGTGGAGAGGGAGATATCCTCCACCAGCACGGCAATGGCCAGGGCGGCGCAGCCAAAACCGAGCAGGGTCGCCAGTGCCAGGATCAGGCCGTGACCGACAAACTTGCCCATCAGGATCTGGCCATGGCCGAGGGGATAGGTCAGCAGCAGCATCAGAGTGCCGCTCTCCTCCTCGCCAACAATGGCGTCATAGGCCAGCAGCAAGGCGATGAGGGGCATCAGGAAGGTCGCAAGGCTCGCCAGACTGGCGATGGTGGCGGGAATGGAGGTAAATCCCAGCTGGCCGGAGGCGGCAGCACCGAGCCAGGCAATGCCGACCGCCAGCACCGCAAACAGCAGGCTGATGGCCAGTAGCCAGCGGTTGCGCAGACCATCGCTGAACTCCTTGCGGGCAATGTTCCAGACCTGATTCATGGCCGTACCTCCTTCCGGTTCGCCTGATCGGCTCGCGCCATGTAGTGGCAATAGAGATCTTCCAGCGAAGGCTGATGCACCTCTATGTCACCGGGCTCGCATTCCCCCAGTAACTCGCGCAGCAACGCCAGCTTGTGGCCGTTGTGCACCACCACTTCCACGCTCTGTGCATCGAGCAAGCGAGCCTGGTGGCCCGCCTCCCGCCAGCGCCCAATCCAATGGTTGCCATCCTCCAATCCGTGGATGCGCATCCGCACCGGCAAGCCAGTGTCGGCGCGCAACTGGGCGAGATCACCCACGGCTTGCAAGCGGCCACCGGCCAGAATGGCGACACGATTGAGGTGGGCCTCCACCCCGGCAAGCGCGTGGGAGCAGAGGATGATGCTGGTGCCCCCCTGGCGCAGGCGATCGATCAGCTGATAGAGCTCTTGGGTGGCGATGGGATCCAGCCCCACCGTGGGTTCATCGAGCAACAGCAGACGCGGCTCGCCAAGCAGTGCCTGGGCCAGACCGAGCCGCTGACGCATCCCCTTGGAATAAGTCTTCACCCGACGCGCCGCCGCATGGCTGAGCCCGACCTGGTCCAGCAACTCCACTACCTGCTGGGAGGCCGCACCCCGCAGACGGGCAAAATGGGCGAGGGTCTCCCACCCAGTGAGCTGTGGATAAAAGGTTACGTTTTCCGGCAGATAACCGAGCTGACGGCGCACGTTGAGATCCTGTGGCTGACCGCCGAGTACCTGCACCCGCCCTTCACTCGGGCTCAACAGGCCGAGGATCAGCTTCATGCTGGTAGTCTTGCCCGCACCGTTATGGCCGAACAGCCCCAGCACCTCACCTTCCTGCAGGCTCAGGTTCACGTCCTGCAATATGGTCATGCCACCGATGCGCTGGTGTACGCCCTGAATGTCGACCGCGTTCATGAGGGGTTCTCCTGTGGATGAGGGGCGATGGCGGGAGGCTGCATCAGCGGGTAGCTATCCTGCACGCCGGGAGATTTGATGATGGGGAAGGCGCGCTGGGCCCAGCGCAACACCTCGATGCCGGGGCTGTTCATTAGCAGTCGGACCTGTGGGTAGCGCCAGAGCAGCCTGTCCACGTTGTCGTTCGGTTCGTAGGCCACCTCTCCCAGCCCGTCGTTGTTACGGTCCCAGCCCAGATAATCGCTCCAGTAGTTGCCGCGGCCCGCCACCGACCACTCCTGCCGCCGGGAGGCGACATATTTGACCTGTTGCCGATTGTTAATAAAGGCGTTGTCGCTGATGAGGTTGTCTTCCGATCCCGCAGTGAGATGGATTCCCAGCGCGCTGCGCTCGAAACGGTTGTGCTCGATGCGGTTGAAGAGCGAGTTGTAGATAAACAACGCCTTGCCCTCGGAACCGGAGATCATGCCTTCGCCCGCGCCCCCGTCACGAACCTCCGTGACCAGATTGTCCCTGAGGGTAGAATAGGTGATGTAGTTCATCAGGATCCCGTAGTTCTGATCCTGCTCGGAACGGTTGCCGATCACGGTCAACTTGCGACTCTGCATGAGTGCATAACCGGTGCGGGTGCGGCGGGTCAGGTTGCCGATCACCCGGTTGTCATTGGAAAACATGTAATGAATGCCGTAGCGCAGATCTTCCAGCTGATTGCCTTCGAGGCTGTTGCCGTTGGAGGTATCGATATAGATGCCATCACGGGCGTGGCGTACCCGATTACCGATGACCCGCGCCCCGTGCACGGCATAGAGATGAATGCCATTGCCACGATCCTGCGAACGCAGTCGCAGCTCTCCCTCGATCACGTTATCCAGCAGGCTGACGTTGCTCGTGCCATCCACCCAGATCCCGCTGGCCGGTCCTTGCATCCGATTGGCCTGCACCTTGGCGTGACTGGCTTCCCGCTGGATGAAGACAGCGGCATTGAGCTTGGTGAGGTTGCTACCCCAGTTGGTCAGAGTGCAGCCCTGCACCGTCACGTTCGGCGCCGCGATGGTGAGGGCATTGCCCTCCCCTTCAGCATTGATCACCGCCCCCGCCTCGCAACGGAGCATCAGGGATTCTTCAATACGGAACTGCCCCCGGTACTCTCCGGCAGGCAGACGCCAACGCGCCTCTCCATCAGGTTGCAGGGGCAGGGAACGAATGGATTGAGGTGCCGCAAAGGCCGCACCAATGCAGCAACATCCCAGCACCAACAGCGCAACAGTGCTCCGGACCTGCCTTGGCAAGGTCGGTAATACCGATAGAGGGTTCATGTCCTGGATCCTGGATATTCGGGTGGTGTCGATGCCATCGGCACCACCCGACACTATGGTTAGGCTGGCTCGACCAGCATGCGACCAACCATTTCCATGTGGAGTGCATGACAGAACCAACTGCAATAGTACCAATGCAGGCCCGGCTTATCGGCGGTGAAGGTAATGGAGGACGTCTGCTGCGGGCTGATCTCCATGCTGGCGCCATGGTTGACCATGACGAAGCCGTGGCTGACATCCTCGATCTGATCGATGTTGGTAATCACCACCGTGACTTCATCCCCCTGCTTGACCTTGAACTCGGTGATCCCATAGGCCGGGGCCATCGAGGTCATGTAGACCCGCACCTTGTTGCCATCACGGATCACCTTGTTATCGGTCTCCAGCTTGACGCCGTCTTTTGCCGCCATCTCTACGGTGGGTGCGAAGAAAGGATCCTTGCGATCCCACAGCTTGCGGGTCTTTATCTGATCCCGGCGGGCCAGGATGCAGTCGTGGGGCTCGGCGAAAGTGGGACCATCATGCACCAGCTTCATCTCCTCACCGGAGATGTCGATCAGCTGATCGTTTTCCGGGTGGAGCGGGCCGGTAGGCAGGAAACGGTCCTTGGAGAACTTGCACAGCGCCACCAACCATTTGCCATCGGCTTCGCTGGTTTCCGTCAGGGACGCATGCAAGTGGCCGGGTTGATACTGCACATCGAGTTTCTGTCTGATGTAGTCGACCTTCTCGCCCTGATAGGCACGCACCGCGTCGACCATGTTCCACTTCACCACCTGGCTGTCGATGAACAGCGTGGTATAGGCATTGCCGCGGCCATCGAAGGTGGTGTGCAACGGACCCAGACCCAGCTCAGGCTCGGCCGCGATCACCTCGCGCGGATCCTTGAGCTTGCCCGCGAACAGATCGTCGAGCTTGGCGATCTCGATCATGCTCACGGTCGGTGACAACTTGCCGTTGGCGATGAAGTACTTGCCGTCGGACGAGGTGTTGCAACCGTGGGGATTTTTTGGCACCGGGATATAGCGAGTCAGTTCGGAGCCTTCCCGCCCGTCAACCACCGGCACCTTGGAGTCACCCAGCGTCACGAACTTGCCGGCCTTGATGGCCGCCTCGATACGCGGGATGTTGAATACCACCACCCAGTCACGCTCGTTGCGCATCATGCCGCCCAGATCGTAGGCCTTCTCCGAGTTGTAGCAGGTAGACGCCGCATAGGTGCCGGTGTAGTCCGCATCGGTGTTATCCAGGTTGCCATCGACAATCACCTGGAAGGCCATCTCCATCTTCTCCGCGTCGATGACGTTGAACAGGGTGTAGCTGTTTTTATCCTGCAGATCGAAGGTGGTGCCGTCGTTGGGATGGGGAATGACGAACTCGGCGTTGGCAAACACGTACTTGGTGTACGGCACCTTCTGCAGGCGCAGGCCGTGAATGGCCTGGACGTTGGGCACCGTCAGCATCTTGTCGCACTTCATGATGTCCAGCCGGATGCGGGCCACCCGGCTATTGGCCTTGTCGTTGATGAACAGGTACTTGCCGTCGTATTTGCCGTCGGTCATGGAGATGTGGGGGTGGTGACAATCACCGTTCAGGAACTTGACGCTCTCGCCCATGATGTGGCGGCTTTCATTGGTCAGCCCCCAGCCGGTGGCGGAATCGACGTTGAACACAGGAATACGCATCAATTCACGCATGGAGGGGATGCCCAGGACCCGCACCTCGCCCTGATGACCACCACTCCAGAAGCCGTAGTAGTCATCGAGATCCCCTGGCGCGACATGAATGTTCTGCTTGGCCTCGGAAACGGCCGCGGCCCAGCTCTCCCGGCTCATCACCGCACCACCAAAGGCCGTGGTAGCCAGCGCGGCCCCCGTCAGGGCACCTGCCCCCTTGAAGAAGCTGCGACGGCTGAGGCCGCCTTGACTCAACTCCTGCTCGGCATTCTCAGGATACTTATCACTCATAAACCGACTCCTTTATCGTTTTTGACGGGGCGAACGGACTCGCCTCACGAGGGTTATTGATTGTTCAGGTTTCAATTGAGGTGACAGGTATCCGTTCAATACCAACCTGTCCTTGGCCGCCACGTTTGGCCTGTTTGTTTTTCATCACTAACGGCAAGCACTTGCGCTCATTGTGATAGGTCATCTGACAATCGAGGCAATAGTGGCATTCGTTGGCGTTGATCCGCCCATCCGGGTGGATGGCCTGGATCTCGCATTCCTTGGCACAGAGCTGGCAGGGGCTGCCGCACTCCTTGCGCCGCTTGAGCCAGTCGAACTGGCGTAGCTTGGTGGGGATCGCCAGCGCAGCCCCCAGCGGGCAGATGTAACGACAGTAGACCTTGCGGGTGAAGAGGTTGATCACCAGCAGGAGCGCGGCGTACAACACGAACCACCATTGACGATCGAACCCGAGGATGATGGCCGTCTTGAAGGGTTCCACTTCGGCGGCCTGTTCGGCCATCTGCATCGACTCCAGCGAGATGCCGAAAAGTACCAGCAGGATGATGTACTTGATGGCCCAAAGCCGTTCGTGCACCGCAAAGGGAAGTTCGAACTGGCGGACCTTCAGTTTTCGCGCCGCCTCATTGATCAGCTCCTGCAACGCGCCAAACGGGCAGAGCCAGCCACAGAACACGCCACGGCCCCAGAGCAGAATGGTGGCGGCTGTGAAGGTCCAGAGGATGAAGAGGATGGGATCGGTGAGGAACAGCTCCCAGCGAAAATCTTGGAACAGCGCATGGACAAAGGTCAGCACATTGACCACCGAGAGCTGTCCCAGCGCATACCAGCCGATGTAGGTCACGGTGAACAACAGGTATCCACGGCGCAGCCAGTGCAGAAAATGGGGTCGCCGGGTGAACCTGTCCTGGAAGAACAGGATGGTGGTGAGCAGCAGCAGCGCAAGCCCGATGATGCCGATCTGCACGCTCTTCTGGTACCAGATCTTCACCCACAGCGGTCGCGCGGCCTCTTCGGCCGCGGCCAGCTCCTCGGCACTCGGCAGGGGGCGTGTCAGATAGGATTCGGGCAACTGGTAAGCAAGCTCAAAACTGCTGAAGACCCCCTTGACCGGCCCGGTCTGGCGGCGCACCAGCAATTCCAGGCTCCAGGGCGAGCCGGGATCAAATGCCGCATGGGCACGGATGGTAAAGATCGCCATCTCGTCAAACTCAGGCATTCCCTCTGCATAGACATCGTCGAGACGCTGGAAATCCGAGTCACGGAAACTGATGGTGTCGCCAAACTGGCGCAGTTGCACCCGGTCGAAGATGCCGCCGCGCACATAACCCGACCCCTTGAAGGAGTATTCCCCCCTGCCCAGCACGGCGACGGCCTGCTCGCCGGGTTGGAGCGTCTGCATCAGCACCTGGAACTGTTTGTCCCCCAGCAGATTGCGGCCGATGGAGGGGGGATTCAGGTGCGCGACGTAGAGATCGATGAAGGTATCATCAACCTGTTCGGCCGTTGCAGTGCCGACGTCTTGCGCCTCGGTCCCTTTGAACGCCGCATCGACCTGACCACGGGTCAGATGCAATCGGCGGATGGCACCGTTGCCGGTGAGCGTCGCCCAGTTTCCGGGCTCATAGCGATCGGTGCGCACCATGGCAGGCTTGGGTTTCGCACCGCTCTTCTCTTCGACCAGACTCAGTGACAGCGCCACCTTGTGCGCAGCGTGCATGACGATTTCGTTGACCACCATGGCGGTGACTGTCGCCCCGGTGATGGCATCAATCGTGACCGCATCCGGATCGCTAGAGTGGCCGACCACCACTCGTTGATTCACTCCAACGCCTGCATATCTGGCATTAAAACCATGCAGCTTCGCTTCCGGAATACCAATCAGCAGGATGGGCTCATGGTGCTCGAGCACATAGGCATCGACAATCACCCCCTTGGGGTCGAGCAATATCTGCATGTTGATGGGCTTGCCCGAGTAGGCGGGAATATTCACGACATCGATGGTCTGGAAGGCATAGCCTATCGGCTTGCCCTCTTTGCTCAGGGTGCGAACCTGATAGGGACCGGTGGCCTTGGAAATAACGACGCCCGGAAAAAACTGCTCGATGCGAGTCTGCTCAACGGGATAGGTTTTCGCTAGCAGGCCCGTGCTGAAGAAGCTCAGCAGCAAGACCATCGACAGCAATCCCCAGAATCGGTGTGACAAGAGCAATGGATAAGGTTCTGACCGCATCATCGACTTCATATGCCTGCTTCCCGCAATAATATGAGTGGAACACCACCTGGCATGGCATCCCTAATCGCTCCGCTGAGTGCAGGTTGACAGCCAATGGTGACCATTTAAATCTCATGGTCAGTGCAGGTCAACCTAAATAGTCAAATGAATTACCCATTTTAAATCGCCATCACACTTATGTCCGATCCGCCCCCATATCGACGATGACGGGATACCGCCAGCAAAAGCCGAAAACCGGCCTAACCCCGTGCCCGGATTTAGTTGACCACGACAGATTGAGGAGAGTGTGGCGGCGCTGCGTGATACTGGCGCCCTGATAAGCAAGACGCTCTCGTGCAAAGTGCCGAACTGTTGGAGAAGGTCCACCAGGTCTGTGGTGTTGCCGCGAATGCCATTATCGGGGAGTACCTGACCTATCGCTTACTGCGTATGGGAATTTCAGCTCAACAGTTCAGCGATATGCATCGAGCTGTGATGAATGCCACCCGTCTGAAACTGGGGGTAATAGCGATTTCCAGCTCTGGCTCGACCAAAGATCTGCTGCATGCGGTGCAACCGGGCAAAGAACACGGAGCAAGCATCATAGTGCTCGGCAATACCCGTCGCAGCCCGCTCGCCACCCTCGCAGATCAGTTGCTGGTAGCGGCAGGACCGCTGACAGCGGGTTCATTTCACTCAAAGATAAGCGCCATGCTGGTGATCGAGCTGTTGAGCCAACAACTATTGGAAATTAGGCGGGAGCCATCTCGGATAGCGCCAAGGCTACGTTGCCTTGGTTGATATGATTGCTAGAGAGAAGTATCAACAATCCGTGGATGCCTGGCAGGGTCGGTGTCCAAGGTAATCCATCAGGATTGCATACCAAAAAAATAGATAAAATAAAAAACCCAACCTAATCAACAGGTTGGGTTTGATATGTGGCGGAGAGACAGGGATTCGAACCCTGGGTGGCATTGCTGCCACAATTGATTTCGAGTCAATCCCGTTCGGCCACTCCGGCATCTCTCCACGGGCCCTCATATTGACCCAACCGTAAGCGGGAAATCAACGTAAATCTCGTTGCAGATCAGACAACTGGCTATTAAACCGTCAACCTGTGGCGAATCGCACCCCCTTCCCTTGCTACGCCCAGGCTGGCTGAGACAGCTAGCGGCTCCCTCAGTGTCAGGAGTGGTCTCTTGGCCTATTCCCTCGGCGCCGACGCGGGATTATCCGCCTTTTCCTGAAAAACAGGGGGCTGAGGGCCGAAAATGCCTCTCAACATGCCTCCATCCGGCCCGTGAGAGACGCGGTCTGGCGCTGGTAATCCCCTGTCGATTGGTTGACAATCTCTGCTCATTTTTTGGGAGGGAAGCGCTTCCCTCGAGAACTGCCGATAGGAATAACCATGCGCAATCTCCGTATCGTCTCACTGCTGCTGGCCGCTGCCAGCCTCTGGACCACACCGGCCTGGTCGAAAACCTATCCGCTTCCACCGGCGGGCAGCCGTCTCATCGGTGAGCTGGAAGATTACATAGTCCAACCTGGCGATCACCTGGAACTGGTCGGCAAACATACCCAGATTGGCTTTTTGGCGCTGCTCGAGGCAAATCCCGGGGTAGATCCCTATTTGCCATCCCCCGGCACCCGGCTGACCCTGCCGACCCAGATGCTGCTGCCCGATGTGCCGCGGGAAGGCATCGTCATCAACCTGCCGGAGCTGCGGCTTTATTACTTCCCCAAGGGCAAGGCGGAGGTGATGGTATTGCCCATCGGCATCGGCGACATCGGCCGCGAGACGCCGGAGATGACCACCACCGTCATCGCGAAGAACCCGAACCCGACCTGGGTGCCCGGTCCCATGGTGCGCAAGTCCTGGCTGGAGCAAAAGGGCATAGACCTGCCGGCCGTGGTGCCCCCGGGCCCGGACAATCCCCTCGGCAAGTTCGCCATGCGCCTGGGCTATGGCAACAAGGACTACCTCATTCACGGCACCAACAAGGAGTTCGGAGTCGGTCTGCGGGTCAGCGCGGGCTGCATCCGGCTGCGCCCCGACGACATAGAGATGTTGTTCGGCCTGGTGCCTGTCGGTACCCGGGTGCAGGTGATCAACCAGCCGGTCAAGATGGCGGTCGAACCCGATGGCCGTCGCTGGCTGGAAGTGCATTCCCCCCTTTCCCGTACCGAGGAGGAGATGTCCGAAGGTGCCCCGCTGGTGCTCTCCCCCGAGGTCGAGCAGTTCATCGCGGCCCCGGAGATAGACGGGGCCCGGGTAACCGCCCTGCTCGACGACAAGAACGGGCTGCCCCGCCCCGTCAGTGGCTAAGTGCCCTCCCGGGAGATGACCATGACGAAATGCGGCCTTCCGCTGCTGACGCTCCTGCTGACCCTGCTGCCCGGCTCCGCCGCGATGGCAGACATCCTGTGGATGCAGAACGGCGATCGCCTGACCGGTACCATAGAAGAGATCACGGATGATCAGATCAGCATCAAGCCATCCTACAGCGAAGTCCTGACCGTCCAGCGCCATGCCATCAAACGCTGGCGGCTGGACAAACAGGAGCAGCCGAAACCGCTGACCAAGACGGGGATCCCGCTGCTGGACTCCCCTGACGAAGTCAATGCCTGGCTCCTGACCGGCACCGGCGATCTCAACATCAAGCTCAAGGAAAGCACCAAGAAGACCAACAACGTCAACCTCAAGGTCTCCACCGAGCTGGCCAATCTGGACTGGCGCTACAGTCTGGATGGCGAATATATCTACGAGACGGCGAACAACGTCACCGACAGCCACGAATACAAGCTCAAGCCCAAGCTCGACTTCTTCTTCGACGATCACTGGTTTCTGCGTTCCTCCGTCGACATCGACTACAACCTGATAGAGGCAGGCTATCTGGAAATAGACTACGCCTCGGGCCCCGGCTACCGCTTCTGGAATGACAAGAGACGCCGCCTGGAGTTGATCAGTCAGCTCGGTCTGGAGCGTGCCTACTTCACCCCCGAGGTGTGGAGCAACTCTGATCTGTTCAACGAACGGATCATCAACTATCCCTTCATCAGCCTCGGGTGGGACTACCGCCAGCCCCTCGACTTGTGGCAGGAGAAGTTTGAGCTGTTCAGCAAGGGGAGCTATGAAAAGTTCGTCGATCAACCCTCCCCCTATCTAACCAGAAAACAGTCCGTCAGCGGCAGCCTGGGGCTCAGGTACTACTTCAACGATCACCTGCGTCTCTCCTGGTCGAGCGAGCTGGATTGGGACGATGTCTGGTTTGACTACCACGGCCTGGACATGGATGTGAGCGAGAAGGAGTGGCGTCACATCATCACCCTGGGCGCCAGCTTCTAGCCCCCAGAAACGACACAGGCCCACCGAAGTGGGCCTGTGTATCGCCGTGAGGGACGGACGTCAGAAATAGATACGGGTGACCGACTCGATGACGCAACCCGGGCGGCGGATCCCCTCGATCTCTATCTTGATCTCCTTGAGCAGCTCTATTCCACCCTTGATAGGGGTGACTCTCGACAGCTTGGTACGGGCACGGATGTTGCTGTCCACCTTGATCGGATAGGGGAAGCGGACCTGCTCCAGACCGAAATTCACCACCATGCGGGCGCTCGGGAATTCCGGCGTCGCCTCATCCACCGAGCCGGTCAGCTGGGGCAACAGCGCCAGGGTCAGGAAACCGTGGGCGATGGTGGTCTTGAACGGCGACTCGGCCGCCGCACGCTCGGGGTCGGTGTGGATCCATTGATGATCCCCGGTTACCGCCGCGAACTGATCGATCAACCCCTGGCTTATCTGTAACCACTCACCCACATGGGTCTCTTCCCCGATCCGGGCCAGCAGCTCGACGTACAGGGTGGCAGCTTCGCCACTCAGTTCTACCGGGTTCTCTTCGATCAGGGTCGGCTGGCTGTTGACCGCCTGAGCCTGGGATGCGCGCTGCTGCCGCACCAGCGACTGGTCGGCCTGCAGATCCAGCACTCGCCCCAGCAAAGGGTGAAGGTGTGCCTTTTGCTGAAACTCACGCCAGTAGTCACGGATCGCCGGAGAGAGCCAATCCTTGAGCTCAAAGGGGTGCTGCGCCAGGATTTCGCGCTTGTGCTTCAGAAAATCGACAACTTTCATCTACCGATCCCTATTCGATTCTAAGCCTGTAAAGAGGTCTAACCAGTCCCATTTTATGAAAGTTTCACAGGTAAGTACAAAAAAATCTCGGCGTACAACTGTACCGAGGATGAAAGTGGTCACTAACACCCAGGGAAAAACGGGCAGATATAAAACGGAAAAACGATTACCGTGACGGCAACGAGACGGAAAACCTCGGAACTGGCAAAGAGCATGGTTTGGGGGTTTTTGGTCCCCCCCTTTTTTCCTCAGCGGCCGGGGGCAGACCACCAGGCGGTTCGGCTCGCCTCGTCCAGAAAGCTCCAGGCCAGGATCCGGCTCACCTTGTTGCCCTGCGCCATGTCGATCACCCTGACATCCTGAGCCCCCACCCGAGCCAGCGCCTTTCGTGCGGCAGGCAGATTCTCCTTTTTTGACACCAGCGAGCTGAACCAGAGACACTGGCCAGCAAACGCCTTGCTCTGCTCTATCATGCCGGCCAGAAACGCCGCCTCGCCGCCCTCGCACCAGAGCTCCGCCTTCTGACCGCCGAAGTTGAGCACGGGAGCCCCCGTCACCACCTTGCCGAGGTTGCGCAGCTTGCGCTCAGTCCCCTTGCTCGCCTCCGCCAGAGAGGCATGGAACGGCGGGTTGCACAGGGTCAGGGCGAAGCGCTCCTTCGGACCCAGGACGCCGCGAAAAATCTGCTTGGGGTTGTCCTGATGGCGGCATGCTATCTGGCTGCCCAGGCCATTGCTCACCGCCAGCAGGGCCGCCGCCTTGACCGACACAGGATCGATGTCCGATCCCACGAAGCGCCAACCATACTCACGGGCCCCCAGCAGGGGATAGATGCAGTTTGCCCCGACGCCGATGTCCAGCACCCGTACCCCCTTGCCTCTTGGTACTTCCCCCGCACTCTCGGCCAGCAGATCCGCCACTCTGTGCAGGTAATCGACCCGGCCCGGGATGGGGGGACAGAGGTAGCCCGGCGGCAGATCCCAGTGCTGGATGCCATAGTGCAGCGCCAGCAGTGCCCGGTTGAGCGCCTTGACGGCGGCCGGATCGGCGAAATCCAGGGTCCGGGTGCCATGCTCGTTGACGAACACGAAGGGCAACAGCTCGGGGGTACGCTGGCAGAGGGCGTCAAAATCGTAAGGGGTCTGATGGCGATTGCGCGGGTGCAATCCGGATTTGTGCTGGGTCTTCATGCTGGGCCTGCCGAGGATCGAAGGGGGCCACACTATAGAGAGTCGGCCACGGAAAGTCTAAACGAGGGCCATAAAAAAGGCGCTGTCCCAATTACGTGTTGGAAGACTAACCTTGGAGTAGGTCATCACCTTGAGGGCCTCCATCATGGATACCCAAGCCTTCCAACATCTCCTTACCCTGTTCCCGCAACTCTCTGTCCGACAACGACATATCGCTCAGCGTGAGTTGCAGCAACCCAGCTTGCCTTCTCGCATTAACGCCTTGCTACCGGATTGCCCTGCTTGTCCCCATTGTCATGCACAGCCAGACCAGCTTGCTCCTTGGGGCTGGACTCGGGGGTTGCGGCGTTACCGTTGTAAACAATGCTTGCGGACCTGCTCTACCTTGACCAAGACGCCATTGGCACGCCTGAGAAAAACCCAATGCTGGCAAGCCTATGC